>NZ_JXAG01000047.1 GCF_000814905.1 Enterobacter sp. Bisph1 | reverse complement strand
CAACCGTAAGGTTGGGTTTTTTGCTTTCTGCGCCCGAAAAGAGGATGAGAACCTCCGGGGGCATGAAATTAACCCCGCCGCACAATTTCATTCGAAATATCCCTTATCGCGATTTCCCGCTGCCAGTTCCCTGTTTTGTGCACTATTCCATTGTATTTTTATATGTATGTTTAGATCTTTTTTCGCGTTGCTTATGGATAGCGGCAGCATTTTTAGCTGTGCGTTTTAACGTTCGCGGTATTAATCGCTCAGATATTCAGCAAATCGGCAGAATTTTTTCATAATATCCATGATTGTGAATCACTGATTACCGTCGCGAAATAAGGTCATTATTCTGGCTGCGCGCCAGTAGCACAAATTTCCCTGCTGAAAACAGGC
Source organism: Enterobacter sp. Bisph1 (assembly GCF_000814905.1). Taxonomy (GTDB): domain Bacteria; phylum Pseudomonadota; class Gammaproteobacteria; order Enterobacterales; family Enterobacteriaceae; genus Kosakonia. The sequence goes on along the minus strand of NZ_JXAG01000047.1, from coordinate 228,444 downwards.
GCCTGAAGTTTTTTTTAACTTTGTTTACCGATTCTCACCGTGGTTGTAAATCCTGGTTACCTGTATTGACGTTTTGACATTCTGTTGACAGATTGTAGGGCATGAGGGGCATTTCAAGGAGAATCTGCACTGCAACTCAGTCAACCTTGTGAAAGGAATCCCCATCTCTCATAACGCCTTCGGGCACAACCGACCAGACCGGGTAAAAATCTAATAAAGGTCTGTCGGATATACCCACTGCAAGGGTAACAACACATATCACATTGGAGCAGAATCAATGAGTATTTCCTTGAAGAAGTCAGGGATGCTGAAGCTCGGTCTCAGCCTGGTGGCTATGACCGTCGCGGCAAGCGTGCAGGCTAAAACCCTGGTTTATTGTTCTGAAGGCTCGCCTGAAGGCTTTAACCCACAGCTTTTCACTTCCGGTACTACGTACGATGCCAGCTCTGTGCCAATCTATAACCGCCTGGTAGAATTCAAAATCGGCACCACGGAAGTCGTTCCGGGTCTGGCAGAGAAGTGGGACGTGAGCGCCGATGGCAAAACCTACACTTTCCACCTGCGTAAAGGCGTGAAGTGGCAGGACAACAAAGATTTCAAACCGACGCGTGAATTCAATGCCGATGACGTCGTCTTCTCTTTCGATCGTCAGAAAAACGCCCAGAACCCGTACCACAAAGTTTCTGGCGGCAGCTATGAATACTTCGAAGGCATGGGTCTGCCGGACCTGATTAGCGAAGTGAAGAAAGTTGACGACCATACCGTTCAGTTCGTGCTGACTCGCCCGGAATCACCGTTCCTGGCTGACCTGGCGATGGATTTCGCCTCTATTCTCTCCAAAGAGTACGCCGACAACATGCTGAAAGCGGGCAAGCCGGAGAAAGTGGATCTTGATCCGATCGGCACCGGTCCGTTCCAGCTGCTGCAGTACCAAAAAGATTCCCGCATTCTCTACAAAGCGTTTGAAGGTTTCTGGGGCACCAAGCCGAAAATCGATCGTCTGGTCTTCTCCATCACACCGGATGCGTCCGTACGCTATGCCAAACTGCAGAAAAACGAGTGCCAGGTTATGCCGTACCCGAACCCGGCAGACATCGCGCGTATGAAGCAGGACAAGAGCATTACGCTGATGGAACAGGCGGGTCTGAACGTCGGTTACATGTCCTTCAACACCGAGAAAAAACCGTTTGATGACGTCAAAGTGCGTCAGGCGCTGACCTATGCGGTAAACAAAGAAGCGATTATCAAAGCGGTTTACCAGGGCGCGGGCGTGGCGGCGAAAAACCTGATCCCGCCAACCATGTGGGGCTATAACGACGACGTTAAAGACTACACTTACGATCCTGAGAAGGCGAAACAGCTGCTGAAAGAAGCGGGCCAGGATAAAGGCTTTACCGTTGAGCTGTGGGCAATGCCGGTACAGCGTCCTTACAACCCGAACGCACGCCGCATGGCGGAGATGATTCAGGCTGACTGGGCGAAAGTGGGCGTACAGGCCAAAATCGTCACTTATGAGTGGGGTGAATACCTGAAGCGCGCGAAAGCGGGCGAACACCAGGCGGTGATGATGGGCTGGACCGGCGACAACGGGGATCCGGATAACTTCTTCGCCACCCTGTTTAGCTGCGCGGCGGCAAAAGACGGTTCTAACTACTCTCGCTGGTGCTACAAGCCGTTTGAAGATCTGATTCAACCGGCACGCGCCACCGACGACCACAACAAGCGTATTGAACTCTACAAACAGGCTCAGGTAGTTATGCACGATCAGGCTCCGGCGCTGATTGTTGCGCACTCCACCGTTTACGAGCCAGTACGTAAAGAAGTCAAAGGCTACCTGGTGGATCCGTTAGGCAAACACCATTTCGAAAACGTGTCTGTTGAATAATAAGCACGATGCCTTTTCCCTTCCCCTGCTGTTGGGGGGAGGGAATTTACATTTGTGAGCAATACAGACGTGCCGTCGCCAGGCGTTGCGTCACTACTGAGAATACGGGTTATGTTGCAGTTCATTCTCCGACGTTTTGGGTTGGTTATCCCTACGTTTATCGGTATCACCCTTCTCACCTTTGCCTTTGTCCATATGATCCCCGGCGACCCGGTGATGATCATGGCAGGTGAGCGTGGTATCTCTCCTGAGCGTCATGCCCAGCTGCTGGCCGAGCTTGGCCTGAATAAGCCGCTGTGGCAGCAATACGTCAACTATGTCTGGGGCGTGTTGCATGGCGATTTAGGCGTCTCGCTGAAAAGCCGTCTTCCGGTGTGGGACGAGTTCGTACCGCGTTTTAAAGCCACGCTGGAACTCGGTCTCTGCGCCATGATTTTTGCGGTGGCCGTGGGTATTCCGGTCGGCGTCATGGCCGCGGTGAAGCGCGGCTCTATCTTCGATCATACCGCGGTAAGCCTCGCGTTGACCGGTTACTCCATGCCTATCTTCTGGTGGGGCATGATGCTGATTATGCTGGTCTCGGTGCAGCTTAACCTGACGCCGGTATCGGGGCGCGTCAGCGATATGGTGTTCCTTGACGACAGCAATCCGCTGACCGGTTTTATGCTGATTGATACGGCTATCTGGGGCGAAGAGGGCAACTTTATTGACGCCCTTGCGCATATGATCCTGCCAGCGATCGTACTCGGCACTATCCCGCTGGCGGTCATTGTGCGTATGACGCGCTCCTCAATGCTGGAAGTGCTGGGCGAAGATTATATTCGTACCGCGCGCGCCAAGGGGCTGACCCGCATGCGCGTTATTATCGTTCACGCGCTGCGCAACGCGATGTTGCCGGTGGTAACGGTGATCGGCTTACAGGTCGGTACGCTGCTGGCGGGAGCGATCCTGACGGAAACTATCTTCTCCTGGCCGGGCCTTGGCCGCTGGTTGATTGATGCGCTGCAACGCCGTGACTATCCGGTGGTGCAGGGCGGGGTCCTGCTGGTTGCGACGATGATTATTCTCGTTAACCTGCTGGTCGACCTGCTGTACGGCGTGGTGAACCCGCGTATTCGGCATAAGAAGTAAGGGGCCATCATGTCACAGGTTACAGAAAATAAAGTTGTCTCCGCACCGGTGCCGATGACGCCGATGCAGGAGTTTTGGCACTATTTCAAACGCAATAAAGGCGCGGTTGTTGGGCTGGCTTATGTGGTGGTGATGCTTATTATCGCCATCTTCGCCAACTTCCTCGCCCCGCATAACCCGGCGGATCAGTTCCGTGATGCGCTGCTGGCGCCGCCGGTGTGGCAGGATGGCGGCACCTGGACGCACATTCTCGGTACCGATGATGTTGGCCGCGACACCCTGTCGCGCCTGATGTTTGGTGCGCGTCTGTCGCTGCTGGTGGGCTGCCTGGTGGTGGTGCTGTCGCTGATCGCCGGGATTATCCTCGGCCTCGTGGCCGGTTACTTCGGCGGCTTTATCGATAACATTATTATGCGTGTCGTCGATATCATGCTGGCGCTGCCGAGCCTGCTGCTGGCGCTGGTGCTGGTGGCGATTTTCGGCCCCTCCATCGTCAATGCCTCGCTGGCGCTAACCTTTGTCGCCTTGCCGCACTATGTCCGTCTGACCCGCGCCGCGGTGCTGGTGGAAGTGAACCGCGATTACGTGACCGCTTCCCGCGTGGCGGGGGCAGGCGCAATGCGCCAGATGTTCGTCAATATTTTCCCAAACTGCCTTGCGCCGCTGATCGTTCAGGCGTCGCTCGGTTTCTCCAACGCCATTCTCGATATGGCCGCCCTTGGCTTTCTTGGCATGGGTGCGCAACCGCCAACGCCGGAGTGGGGCACCATGCTCTCCGACGTTTTGCAGTTCGCACAAAGTGCCTGGTGGGTTGTGACCTTCCCCGGTGTCGCGATCCTGCTGACGGTGCTGGCATTTAACCTGATGGGTGACGGCCTGCGTGATGCGCTCGACCCCAAACTGAAGCAGTAAGAGGCGCGAGATGGCGTTATTAAATATAGATAAGTTGTCGGTGCATTTCGGCGACGTAGGTTCTGAATTCCGCGCCGTAGACCGCGTGAGTTATAGCGTAAATCAGGGCGAAGTGGTCGGCATCGTCGGTGAATCCGGTTCCGGTAAATCCGTTAGTTCGCTGGCCATTATGGGGCTGATTGATTTCCCCGGCCGCGTGATGGCAGAAAAACTGGAGTTTAACGGTCAGGATCTGAAACGCATTTCGGAAAAAGAGCGTCGCAGTCTGGTCGGCTCTGAAGTGGCGATGATTTTCCAGGATCCGATGACCAGCCTGAACCCGTGCTACACGGTCGGTTTCCAGATTATGGAAGCCATTAAAGTTCATCAGGGCGGTAATAAGAAAACCCGTCGTCAGCGGGCCATTGACCTGCTGACGCAGGTGGGTATTCCCGATCCGGCGTCGCGTCTGGACGTTTACCCGCATCAGCTCTCCGGCGGTATGAGCCAACGCGTGATGATTGCGATGGCGATTGCCTGCCAGCCGAAACTGCTGATCGCCGACGAACCGACTACCGCGCTGGATGTGACAATCCAGGCGCAGATCATCGAGCTTTTGCTGGAGCTACAGCAAAGAGAGAACATGGCGCTGATCCTGATCACCCACGATCTGGCGTTAGTAGCGGAAGCGGCGCACAAAATCATTGTCATGTACGCAGGCCAGGTGGTGGAAACCGGCGAAGCGAAGGATATCTTCCGCGCGCCGCGTCATCCTTATACCCAGGCGCTGCTGCGTGCGCTGCCGGAGTTTGCTCAGGATAAAGCGCGTCTGGCGTCGCTGTCGGGCGTGGTGCCGGGCAAATATGACCGTCCGCAGGGCTGCTTGCTGAATCCGCGCTGCCCGTACGCAACGGACAAGTGCCGCGAGCAGGAACCGGATCTGAACACCGTCGATAACGGCCGTCAGTCCAAATGTCACTACCCACTCGATGACGCCGGGAGGCCGACCTATGAGCACGCATGAGGCCACTGTGCAACAGCCGCTGTTGCAGGCTATCGACTTAAAAAAATATTACCCGGTGAAGAAGGGGATGTTCGCCCCGGAACGGCTGGTAAAAGCGCTGGATGGTGTCTCATTTAACCTCGAGCGCGGTAAAACCCTGGCGGTGGTGGGCGAGTCCGGCTGTGGTAAATCCACTCTTGGTCGCCTGCTGACGATGATTGAAACCCCAACCGGCGGTGAACTTTACTACCAGGGGCAAGATCTGCTCAAGCATGACCCGCAGGCGCAGAAGCTGCGTCGGCAGAAAATCCAGATCGTTTTCCAGAACCCGTACGGTTCGCTGAACCCGCGTAAAAAAGTGGGGCAAATTCTGGAAGAGCCGCTGTATATCAACTCGTCCCTCGGTAAAGAGGCGCGTCGGGAAAAAGCGCTGGCGATGATGGCGAAAGTCGGCCTGAAAACCGAACATTACGACCGTTATCCGCATATGTTCTCCGGCGGTCAGCGCCAGCGTATCGCTATCGCCCGCGGTTTGATGCTGGACCCGGATGTGGTGATTGCCGACGAACCGGTTTCCGCCCTCGACGTTTCCGTGCGGGCGCAGGTGCTAAACCTGATGATGGATTTACAGCAGGATCTGGGGCTCTCCTACGTCTTTATCTCCCATGATTTGTCGGTGGTTGAGCATATTGCGGATGAAGTGATGGTGATGTATCTCGGCCGCTGCGTTGAGAAAGGGACCAAAGAGCAGATCTTCTCTAACCCGCGTCATCCCTATACGCAGGCGCTGCTCTCGGCCACGCCGCGCCTGAACCCGGACGATCGTCGCGAGCGCATCAAACTGACCGGCGAGCTGCCCAGCCCGCTGAATCCGCCGCCGGGCTGTGCCTTTAACGCCCGCTGCAGCCGCCGTTTCGGCCCCTGCACGCAGCTGCAGCCGCAGCTGAAAGAGTACGGCGGCCAGCTGGTTGCCTGCTTTGCCGTCGATCAGGATGAAAACGGCGAGAAACCGCACGTCTGATTCGCTCTTTCTGCCTGATGGCGCGGCGTGAATCGGGTCTATACTTTGTTATAAGCTCGGTAAACGTGGCGACATCAGGCCCGATTTGTTGCCATTTATCACCTAAAATCTTCACCCCGCGTTTAATATAATTTCCCCGGCAAAGCCCTGCCCGAAGAGAGTGAAAGAAGTGCGGAATAATAAGGGATTAGAGGAATAATTCTTTTTAAATACCGTCACGCTTTATTTCCTGTATCTGCCTCAAATATTCCTGACCCAATAATTTGTATTTAACATTTCAATCTAAATGTTTTGTTTATGGCGACATTTAAAATCGCGAATTTTCTTAAGGCATGGTTTTTATGTGGATTATTCCAGCGCGTCAGGATGTTCCTGCTTTAATATATTAGATGCAAAAAAAGATAGCACTTTCATAGACAATATTTATATATTTGCTGCAAATAAAGCGTGTGTAAGCCCCGCTAAAATATAGCATGTGAATCAAGCGAATTATCGCCGAGAATAACGTCGTATCCACGCCAAACAGCGTAGCCAAAATTCAACGTCTTTCATCGCACTTTGTCCGGACGTCCTGCTGGCGTGGGCGCTGCTAAACGCTTGGGAGCGCTGGAATCACGCCGCTTATCTCACTGCTTCCGACGCGATCACCCAGGCGGTGATAAAACACACGGTGATCAACTTTGCCGGTTACCGCGTGATGCTGCCCGGCGCGCAAGGTTTTAACCTTAACACCCAGGTGAATCTTAATCCGTCCTACTTTTCCCCGCCTGGCAGGATCCGCAAAGCGCGCTGTTAACCCCGTGGCGTAACAGGTGGCAGGGATTTAACCGCACCCGGAGCCCGGCGTGGGTGAATGTGGCGACCAACGAGACCGCACCGTACAACATGAGCGGCGGTCTGTTAGCGGTGCGGGATCTGACGATGGGCGAGGCGCGGGTGGAACCCGATATCACCGCGCAGGATGAGTACTACTCCGCCAGCCTGAAAATGCTGGTCTGGATAGCGCAGCAGCGCTAACTAAAAAGCCTCTCCCCGCCGGGGGAGAGGCCTGTCCGCTTACTGCGGGTACGGCACCCAGTCACCGCCGTTCAGGCGTACATAGGGTTTATTCTGGTACTGCAGCACCACGGCGTTAGCATTCTCAGAAACCGGCGCGGTTTGCGGCAGTTTGCTGGTTAACTGCTGCCAGTCAACACTCTCCTCGGTAAAGATTTTGCCATCCAGCACGCGGGTCACAATCTCAGAAATAGCCAGGAAGCTGCTCGGCTGGGTAATGGTGATCGGCGCGCCCTGATGCGGCGCTTTCATACCGAAGAACTTAATCGCTGTCGGCACGCTGGTTATTGACGGGCTGGGGATATCGCGCAGACCGGAGACCTGCATTTTATCCCCCTGCAGCGCCGCGCCATGTTCCGGTATCAGCACCACCATCACTTTGCGCCCGGATTTCTCGAGCTGGGTGAAGAACGCATCGAGTTCATCAAACAGTTTCTGGGCGCGTAGTTTGTAATCGGCGGTCTTACGATCGCCCGGATAGTGGTTACCGTCATGCAGCGGCAGCAGGTTGTAGTAGGTTGCGGTGCGCTGGCCCTGTTTTGCGTTTTCCGTCTCCAGCCAGCGGTTCAGCACCGCCGTATCGTCATAGATTGGCGAGCCATCAAACGAGAGCAGCACCGGCGGCAGCCCCGCCTGATTCATCAATGGCGTCTGGATACCGCCGTTGTCGCGCACTTCTTTTAAGAAACCGCCGAACTCGCCGTTATGGTCCATCATCATCTGCTGGTTAAAGCCGAGCTTTGCCAGGTTATCAAACAAGTAGCACTGGGCATTGGCCTGCTGATAAAGGTTCTTATGCGACGTCTGACCGCAGCTGGCGCGCAGCAGACGAATCGCCGCCGGGCCGCTATAAGCGGTGGCGGAATTGAAGTTCTTAAATTCGATATCAAAGTGTGACCACAGCGGGTGCGATGCCAGCCCGGCCGCTTCGACATCGGCCCAGGAGAGAGAACAGATATTAATAAACAACAGCTCGAACGGCTGGGCATCGGCCGGAAGCTGCGCCGGGAAGGTGCTCTGGCGCTTGCCTTCCGCCGCGTAGAAACTGGCCAGCCAGGCGTTGAGATTTTCGGAGGTTGGCGGTGCGGTTTGCGCCGGGATATCGCCAATTACCGGCGTATCCCCCGTCGCGGCAACCGTTGCCGCCGCCGAGCCGCCGGTGGTGGTCACGGTTGAGACGGGCTGCCCGGCAGGCCATAGCGAGAACGCCGGACCGGTGAGGGTCAGCACGTTAAGCCAGATCATTATCGCCACCACAAACACCGTGACGCGGATCCATTGCGATAAAAACATCCAGCCAATCAGCAGCACGAAAATCGCGCCAATCATCTGCCAGTTGATAAAACGCAGCACCAGATCCAGTAGGTAGTTAGCGCTAAAGCCCGCCACCTGCGAACCCTGGCTCATCATACTTTCAAGACCCGGCAGCCAGGTGTCGTGCCAGAACAGGCCAAAACCAATGGGAATGGCTATCCAGTGACGTAGACGATGCAGCTTAAGGTTTGGCAGCGGCATCAGCAAAAATGCCATAAATACCAGATTCAGCAGCGGATGAAAGTTCAGGTAGCCCGCCCACAACAGGCCGAATTTCACCAGAAAATAGAAATTCCAGCCCGACAGGCCCCGCCAGTATTGCCAGAGTGGCGAAGGCGTTGAAGTGGTCATAGTGTGATTACTCATGTTTACGGTCTGCCTTGACGAACGATTCCCGGCGCAAAACGCCGACCGGTTTTACATAGCGGGGTTTAATAAAAAGGATGCGAAACGCGCTGCGAATAGGGCGGATCCAATGGCGGACAAAGTAGCCCAGCGGGAAAAAGATCAGCGCGCAAAGCGCCACAAGCTGGAGAATATCGCTGATTGACATCATGAGGCGCGCTCCGTGGCGTCATTGAATAACCGTAACGGCTCCGGCACCCTGCGCCAGACTGCGCCGTCGTGCTCAGCGTTAATGATTTTCTTCTCTGTATGGCTGCCCGGCAGCGGTTTCGCCCATGCTTCCGGCGACAAGGTGCGCATCTGCACCAGCTCCGCGGCGATTTGATTATCTTCAAACCAGACTACGCGGTTAGAGAAAACGTCCGCCGTCGGCAGAGGGAAGATATGGTTTAGCGCCGTATCCAGATCGTTTACCCGGCAAAAAGATAAAAACAGCACCAGGCGGTTATCGCCGATGCTGATGATATCGCCGACGCGATTCGGACGACACAGCGTCAGCGCTTGTTCAACGCGGATGCCGGGCACCGGGCGCAGGGCGACCAGCACCCCTTTGCCGTCGGCGGGCAGCAGCGGGTTGTTGATCATATTGCTGACGGCGTCGCAAAACTGGTCCCACGGCTGAAAACCGCGCAGCTTCAGCGGCTGGGTCATCGAGAGCAGGGTGGCGATATCTTCCGGCACCAGGCGGTTAAACTGCTGGCCCTGCACGCTTTCGATAAGGGTCAGGCAGCGGGAAAGCGGCGCATTCCACGGAATCACCATATTTGCCCCGCAGCCTATCAGCAGGCGTTCATCCGTTGCGCGCAGGCTGGCCTGGCTTTCGCGAATAATAATTTTTAGCCCGCTGCCTCGCTGGCGGCGCAGGGTATGAACCTGACGGGCGATGGTCTCAATTTGGTTATTTTGCGTGAGGGCGAAAATCAGCGTCGCCGCCTGGCTGGAGCGCGCTTCTTCAAATAAGGCTTCGTTGGTTTTAAACAGTGTCCAGTGTTCCGACAGCGGCGGCGCGCCTTCCAGCACGGTAACATTGCTTAAAATGCGTTTCTCATCGCTGCGTGGCTGCACCGATGTCTCTTCCTGCTGTGCGAGTTGCCAGCGACCATCTTCATGATGAAGGACTAATTGCTGGCGGGCGCTAATACCTTTTTCATTACACCACCAGGCAACATCATAAAGATGCATTTCATTTCGAAAACGCAAACTCGCCAGGCCAAATAAAGAACGATATTCGCTCATCAGAATCGAGGCTTGTTTATCGTTATTGTTTCCTGGGTTAATAACCAATAAGGTGCATTTATGATATTTTGCCCAGGCCTGAGATTTTTCCAGCCATTGCTGTAAACGCGGGGTGGATATATTTTGCCAGGCATTATTTGCACACACCAGGATCAGTAAATAATTCTTAGGCTCAAACGAGCACAGCAAATCGCGGGTAAAAAAGTGTAGACTATTTTCTTGATTTGGCATGGCGAATAGCTGAATTTTTTCCGGGCCGTGATCGCGCGCTATTTTAAGATGCTCTCGCAGGTTGATTCCCATGCCGATCGCCGCCACTTTCGCGGCGCTATCCTGCGCCGCGATGGTTTGATTTATCAGGCTTAATGCGTCCTCCTCGCGATCGGTATTGACCCACCAAACGCCGCCCGCAGGCATATGACGCAATTCGTCCCATAATGACTGAATACCGATAGAAAATATGGGCTCCACGATGTCCCTCTTGATGAAAAAATGCCTGTTTCTCAGTTTACTAGCGAAAGGCGAGAAATAAACCTAACATTGAAATTAAAGAACATTCGATTTAGCATGTAAATGAATTTTGTCAGGCACGAAGCCTTGCTACATCTGTATGTGTATTTTTATTCAAAGGGATCGTGCCAGTATGCATAACAATGACACTCAAAAGCAAACAGACCCCGCTCTGGGTTATACATTCCAAAATGATTTCCTGGCGTTAAGTAAGGCCTTTTCCTTGCCCGAAATAGACTACGCCGATATTTCCCAGCGTGAACAGCTGGCGGCGGCTATTAAGCGCTGGCCGCTACTGGCTGAGTTAGCCCGTCAACAATAAGGGATATCCAGGATGGCCATCTTGGGACTACAGGGGATTCGTGGTGGCGTGGGTACGACGTCAATAACTGCGGCTCTGGCCTGGTCTTTACAACTCTTAGGAGAATCGGTGCTGGTGGTGGATGCCTGCCCTGATAACCTCTTACGCCTGTCATTTAATGTCGACTTTGTCCATCAGCAGGGCTGGGCGCGCGCGGTGCTGGATGGCCAGGACTGGCGCGACGCAGGCATGCGCTATACTTCTCAGCTCGATCTGCTGCCTTTTGGTCGTCTCACCAATAGCGAATGGGAAAACCTTCATCTACTGCATGAACCCCTCAGCCAGTTAACCGCCATTTTGCAGACGCTAAAAACACAGCACCACTATCAGTGGGTATTGATTGATATACCGCACGGCGTTTCCCCGCTGGTGCGTCAGGTCGTTGAGCAGTGCGACCATCTGTTCACGGTGATTAAGCCCGATACCAACTGCCATATCCGCCTGCATCAGCAACTGCTTCCGGCAGGCGCGCATATTTTGCTTAACGATCTGCGCATTGGTAGCCAGCTGCAGGATGATTTGTGGCAGGTATGGCTGCAAAGCCAGCGCCGTATACTGCCGACGCTGATTCACCGTGATGAAGCGATGGCCGAATCCCAGGCGTCGAAACAGCCGCTGGGTGAATACCGCGCCGATTCGCTGGCGGCGGAAGAGATTCTGACGCTGGCGAACTGGTGCCTGCTGCACTGCACGCAGCCCGCTGACGCCAGCGGGGAGCCGGGGCAATGAGCCGTCTCTGGTGGCTTGCCCCGCCGGTCAGCGCCCGTTTAAGTGAGCGCTACTGGCGCTACCGTCAGCATGGGGCTTCCGGCTTTAGCGCGGCGATGGGCTGTTTTTGGGCGATCCTCGCCTGGATAGTGATTCCGCTGGAGCATCCGCGCTGGCAGCAGCTGCGTGCGCAACAGCATCAATGGTTTCCGCATATCGATCCCAATCGCCCGCGTCCCCTTGACCCGGCGCGCTACCTGCTGCAAACGCTATGGTTACTGGTGACTTTACCGTGGGGCAATCGGAGATCGCCAAAGCGGCGACATTTAGCCAGGATGCGCGTACTGCGTGGTCGCTGGTATCACTGGCTGGATACGCTGCCGCAGCGCGTTACCCACCGCACCGGTCACCTCGATAATAAAAAGGAACTGGCGCATATTAGCCCGCGCGCCCGGCGTATTATTCTCGGCATCATTGTGGTGTTCTCGCTGCTTCTTGCCGTGGTTTGCATTACGCAGCCGTTCAATCCCCTTTCACAGTTTGTCTTCCTGATGCTGCTGTGGGGCGTGGCGCTGCTGGTACGCCGCATTCCGGGGCGTTTCTCCGCCCTGATGCTGATTGTGCTCTCGCTGACGGTTTCCTGCCGCTATATCTGGTGGCGCTATACCTCGACGCTAAACTGGAACGATCCCGTCAGCCTGGTGTGCGGCCTGGTGCTGCTGTTGGCCGAAACCTACGCGTGGATTGTGCTGGTGCTGGGCTATTTTCAGGTGGTTTGGCCCCTTAACCGCCAGCCGGTGCCGCTGCCAAAAGATATGTCGTTATGGCCATCGGTGGATATCTTCGTGCCGACCTATAACGAAGATCTCAACGTGGTGAAAAACACCATTTATGCCTCGTTGGGTATCGACTGGCCAAAAGACAAGCTCAAGATTTGGATCCTCGATGACGGCGGGCGCGAAGAGTTCCGCCAGTTTGCCAGAAGCGTCGGCGTCGAGTATATCGCCCGCCCCACCCATGAACATGCCAAAGCGGGCAACATTAATAATGCGCTGAAGTACGCGAAGGGTGAGTTTGTCTCGATTTTCGACTGCGACCATGTGCCAACGCGTTCATTCCTGCAAATGACCATGGGCTGGTTCCTGAAAGAGAAAAAGCTGGCGATGATGCAGACGCCGCACCACTTCTTCTCGCCGGACCCCTTTGAGCGCAACCTGGGCCGCTTTCGCAAAACGCCGAACGAAGGCACGCTGTTTTATGGACTGGTGCAGGACGGCAACGATATGTGGGACGCCACCTTCTTCTGCGGCTCCTGCGCGGTGATCCGCCGGGGGCCGCTGGATGAGATTGGCGGTATCGCCGTGGAAACGGTGACCGAAGATGCCCATACCTCGCTGCGCCTGCACCGCAAGGGGCACACGTCGGCCTATATGCGTATTCCGCAGGCGGCGGGGCTGGCGACCGAGAGCCTCTCGGCGCATATCGGCCAGCGTATTCGCTGGGCGCGCGGTATGGTGCAGATTTTCCGCCTCGATAACCCGCTGCTGGGTAAAGGGCTGAAGTTTGGCCAGCGTCTGTGCTATGTCAACGCCATGTTCCACTTCTTATCGGGCATCCCACGGCTTATCTTCCTGACCGCACCGCTGGCGTTCTTGCTGCTGCATGCTTATATCATTTATGCACCCGCCCTTATGATTGCGCTCTTTGTTCTGCCGCACATGATCCACGCCAGTCTGACCAACTCGAAAATTCAGGGGAAGTATCGCCACTCGTTCTGGAGTGAGATCTACGAGACCGTGCTGGCCTGGTACATAGCGCCGCCCACCATGGTGGCGCTGTTCAACCCGCATAAAGGGAAGTTTAACGTCACCGCCAAAGGCGGCCTGGTGGAAGAAGAGTACGTCGATTGGGTGATTTCACGCCCTTACATCTACCTGGTGCTGTTGAACCTTTTGGGCGTGTTGGTAGGTATCTGGCGTTATTTCTACGGCCCGGATAACGAAGTGCTGACGGTTTTCGTCAGTATCGCGTGGGTGTTTTACAACATGATTATTCTTGGCGGTGCAGTGGCGGTCTCCGTTGAGAGTAAGCAGGTGCGCCGCGCGCATCGCGTTGAAATGACCATGCCCGCAGTAATTGCCCGCGAAGATGGTTATCTCTTCTCCTGTACCGTGCATGACTTCTCAGACGGCGGCCTCGGCATCAAGATTAACGGCCAGGCGCAGGTGCTCGAAGGCCAAAAAGTGAGCTTGCTGCTGAAGCGCGGCCGTCAGGAGTATGCCTTCCCGACAACCGTCGCGCGGGTTAACGGCAACGAAGTCGGTTTGCAACTGATGCCGTTATCCACCCAGCAGCATATCGACTTTGTACAGTGTACTTTTGCCCGCGCCGATACCTGGGCGCTGTGGCAGGACAGCTTCCCGGAAGACAAGCCTCTGCAAAGTCTGATGGATATTTTGAAACTGGGTTTCCGCGGCTACCGCCATCTCGCGGAATTTGCTCCCCCGTCAGTCAAAGTGATTTTCCGCTCGTTCACCACGCTGGTGTCCTGGGTGGTCTCTTTTATTCCGCGCCGCCCGGAACGGAATGTGACGGTGCAGCAACCGATGACGTGATTGGCTTAACAATGATGAATACGCGATGAACAGAAAAATTTCATGGATTTGTGCAGTGGCTATGGGGGCAAGTGTGTTGTCCCCGCTGATGACCTATGCAGCGCCCGCGGTCCCGTCGCCGACGACACCGACCGTCGCCCCGGCGACCGAACCCGCCGTTACCCCAGCGCCCGGAGCGACGGAAACATTGACTCCCGCCACGCCCGTTGATGGACAAAACGTGGTCGGCCAGGTGATGCCTGGCGTACCGGGCGCGAACGCGCCGGTGGTGGCCTCCAATGCGCCGTCGCGCGATGTGAAACTCACTTTCGCCCAGATAGCCCCCCCGCCGGGCAGCATGGTGCTGCGCGGCGTTAATCCGAACGGCGGCGTTGAGTTCGGTATGCGCAGCGATGAGCTGGTGTCGAAAGCGGTGCTTAATCTCGAATACACCCCTTCACCCTCGCTGCTGCCGGTGCAGTCACAGTTAAAGGTCTATCTTAATGATGAGCTGATGGGCGTCTTGCCGGTGACCAAAGAGCAGCTCGGTAAGAAAACCCAGGCGCAGATGCCGATTAATCCGCTGTTTATTACGGATTTCAACCGGGTACGGCTGGAGTTTGTCGGGCACTATCGCGATGTGTGCGAAAACCCGGCCAGCAGCACCTTGTGGCTGGATATTGGCCGCAGCAGTTCGCTGGATTTAACCTACCAGACGCTGGCGGTCCAAAACGACCTGTCGCACTTCCCGATCCCGTTCTTTGACCCGCGTGATAACCGGGCAATTACTCTGCCAATGGTCTTCGCCGGCGCGCCGGATAGTACCCAGCAGCAAGCTGCCGCCATTATCGCCTCCTGGTTTGGCTCGCGCAGCGGCTGGCGCGGGCAGAGCTTCCCCGTCAGCTATAACAGCGTGCCAGATCGTAACGCCATTGTGTTCGCCACCAATGACCAGCGCCCCGACTTCCTGCGCGATGCGCCGGCGGTAACAGGGCCAACCATCAGCATGATCAATCACCCAACGGATCCCTATGTGAAACTGCTGGTGGTGATGGGCCGTGATAACAAGGATCTGTTGCAGGCGGCGAAAGGTATCGCGCAGGGTAACGTGCTGTTCCGTGGTTCACGCGTCACCGTTGACGAGGTGAAACCGCTGCTGGCGCGCCAGCCGTATGATGCGCCGAACTGGATACGTACCGATCGGCCGGTCACCTTTGGCGAGCTGAAAACCTATGAAGAGCAGTTGCAGTCAACGGGGCTGGAACCGTCGTCTATCAACGTCTCGCTGAATCTGCCGCCGGATCTCTATTTGCTGCGCAGCAACGGTATCGATATGAATCTCAATTATCGTTATACCGCGCCGCCGACCAAAGACAGTTCGCGCATGGATATCAGCCTTAACAACCAGTTTCTGCAATATTTCAACCTGACCAGCGACCAGGATACCAACCGCCTGCTGCTGCGTCTGCCGGTGTTGCAAGGGCTGCTGGACAGTAAAACCGAAGTCTCTATTCCGGCGCTGAAGCTGGGCGCGGTAAACCAGCTGCGCTTTGATTTCCAGTATATGAACCCGATGCCGGGCGGCACCATTGAAAACTGCGTCACCTTCCAGCAGGTGCCAAATCGCGTGGTGATTGGTGATGATTCCACCGTCGACTTCTCAAACTATTACCATTTTATTGCGATGCCGGATTTACGCGCCTTTGCCAACGCGGGCTTCCCGTTTAGCCGCATGGCGGATCTGTCGCAAACCATTATCGTTATGCCACCGAAGCCCAATCCTGCGCAAATGACCACCCTGCTGGATTCATTAGGCGCGATAGGCGCGCAAACTGGCTTCCCGGCGATTAACCTGCAATTGACTGACGATGGCAGCCAGATTCAGGGCAAAGACGCCGACATCATGATCGTTGGCGCAATTCCGCCACAGCTGAAAGACACTAAACATATCGATCTGCTGGTGAACGCGGCGCAGAGCTGGGTGAAAACACCGCTGCGCCAGACCGCTTTCCCGTCAATCGTGCCCGATGCGGCCGACCGCCAGGCTGAAACCCAAACCGGCGTCACCTCCGATGGGCCGATGGCGGCGATTGTCGGCTTCCAGTCGCCTTATAACGATCAGCGCAGCGTCGTAGCGCTGCTGGCCGACAGCCCGCGCGGGTATGAATTACTCAACGGCGCGATGAACGACAGCGGTAAGCGTGCGGCGATCTTTGGCTCGGTGACGGTTATCCGCGAATCGGGCGTTAACGGCCTGCGGGTGGGCGATATTTACTACGTCGGGCACCTGCCGTGGTTTGAACGCGTCTGGTATGCGCTCTCTAACCATCCGGTGCTGCTGGCGGTGCTGGCGGCCCTGAGCGTTGTGCTACTGGCCTGGGTATTGTGGCGTCTGCTGCGCATCATTAGCCGCCGCCGTCTCGACCCGGATAACGAGTAACAGATGATGAAAACGCTACGCTGGGTCGTCATAGCCACGTTGATGCTGGCGGCCATGAATGTACGCGCCGCCTGCAGCTGGCCTGCCTGGAACCATTTCCAGCAGGCCTATATCAGCGACGGCGGACGAGTCATCGATCCGAGCGATCGGCGCAAAATCACCACCTCGGAAGGACAGAGCTATGCGCTGTTCTTCGCCCTCGCCGCCAACGACCGCGACGGGTTTGCCCGGCTGCTACAGTGGACGCAAAACAACCTGGCGCAGGGCGATCTTACTGCCCATCTTCCCGCCTGGCTGTGGGGTAAAAAAGAGGACAATAGCTGGGCGGTGCTGGATAGCAATTCGGCCTCAGATTCCGATCTGTGGATAGCCTGGTCGCTGCTGGAAGCGGGGCGATTATGGCAAAACGAGGAGTACAGCCGCCTCGGTAAAGGGCTGCTGGCACGCATTAGCAAGGAAGAAGTGGTGAAGGTGCCGGGGCTGGGCTTTATGCTACTACCGGGGAAAATCGGTTTTGCTGAACCGGATGCCTGGCGTTTTAATCCCAGCTACCTGCCGCCGCAGCTGGCGAGCTACTTCAGCCGTTTTGGCGCGCCGTGGTCAACTCTGCGCGAAACCAATCTGCGACTGCTGCTGGAGACCGCGCCGAAAGGTTTTTCACCGGACTGGGTAAGTTTTCAAAAAGCGCGCGGCTGGCAACTACACTCAGAGAAAGCGCTGGTCGGCAGCTATGATGCCATTCGCGTTTATCTGTGGATTGGCATGCTGCACGATGACGACACGCAAAAAGCGCGGCTGCTGGAAAAATTCAAACCGATGGCCAGCGTAACGATTAAAAACGGTCGCGTGCCGGAAAAAGTGGATGTTTTAACCGGACAGACTCATGGCGATGGCCCGGTGGGCTTTGCCGCCGCGCTGCTGCCTTTTTTACAGGACAGGGAGGCGCAAGCCGTACAGCGCCAGTGGGTTGCCGACCATTTTCCCGGCGAGGATGCCTACTATAGCTATGTTTTGACCCTCTTCGGCCAGGGGTGGGATCAGCATCGTTTTCGCTTCACCTCTCGCGGTGAGTTACAACCTGACTGGGGCCAGCAATGCGCAAGTTCACAGTAAGTTTACTCTGTTTCTCACTCGGCCTCGCGCTGGGGCCTGCCGCGCGTGCGGCGGAACCTGGCGCGCAGCAACAGCTGCTGGAGCAGGTGCGCCTTGGTGAAAGTACTAAGCGAGAAGATCTGGTGCGCCAGTCGCTGTACAGGCTGGAGCTTATTGCGCCGGACGACCCGCAGGTCATTGCCGCGCGAATGCGCTATTTGCTGCGCCAGGGCGACCACGCCGGCGCACAAAAACAGCTTGAACGCATGAAACAGCTGGCGCCCGACTCCAGCGCCTATAAATCGGCGGTAACGACGATGGCGCTGTCATCGCCCGAAGGCCGCCAGGCGCTACAGCAGGCGCGTTTACAGGCCACTACCGGACACACGCAGGAAGCGCTTGCCGCCTACGATGCCCTGTTCAAAGGCAGTCCGCCGGAGGGCGATCTGGCGGTGGAATACTGGCAGCTGGCGGCAAAAGTCCCGGCGCGCCACGCAGAAGCAGTCAATCGCCTGCAAGCGTTGAATGCCGCCACCCCAGGCAACGATCAGTTGCAGGGGGCGCTGGCGCAAATGCTCTTTGCCGACGGGCGTAACGCGGAAGGTTACGCCTTGCTGGAACAGATGGCGAAAACGAGCAATGGCCGGGAGGCGGCGGCGAGTATCTGGTATCAGCGGATTCAGGCGATGCCGACCAGCGACGCCAGCGTGCAGGCTCTGCAACGTTTTCTGTCGGTTTTCAGTTCCGGTGATAGCGTAGACAGCGCCCATACGCTGCTTGCCGCACAGCAGAAACAGCTGGCGGATCCGGTCTTTCGCGCGAAGGCGAGCGGGCTGGCGGCGGTGGATGCCGGGCAGGGCGCGAAAGCGCTGAGCCAGCTACAGCAAGCCGTTAATGCCAACGGTGCAGACAGCGAAGCGGTTGGTGCGCTGGGGCAGGCCTTTTCGCAAAAAGGCGATCGCGCCCGTGCCGTCGCACAGCTGGAAAAAGCCATCGCCCTCGATCCCACCAGCAGCAACCGCAGCAAGTGGGACAGTTTGCTTAAAACCAACCGTTACTGGTTGTTGATTCAACAAGGCGACACGGCGCTGAAAGCGAACAATGTGGTGCAGGCGGAACGCTTGTATCGCCAGGCGCGCAATGTCGATAACACCGACAGTTACGCGGTGCTGGGTCTCGGCGACGCAGCCATGGCGCGGAAAGATAACGCGGCGGCAGAAGGCTTTTATCGCCAGGCGCTGCGTATGGACCCCGGTAACAGCAACGCCGTGCGCGGGCTGGCGAATATTTACCGTGCCCAGTCGCCGGAGAAAGCGGACCGTTTTATTCAATCTCTGTCCACCAGCCAGCGGCGTAGCATTGACGATATTGAGCGTGGGCTAAATAACGATCGATTGTCACAGCAGGCACAAGCGCTGGAAAACCGGGGGCAATGGGCGCAGGCGGCGGAAGTGCAGCGCAAACGTCTGGCCCTCGATCCCGCCAGCGTATGGATAACTTACCGGCTGGCAAGCGATCTTCGCCAGGCGGGGCAGCGCGGTGAAGCCGATTCGCAAATGAACCGCCTGGTGACCCTGAAACCGCACGACCCGGAGCAGGTTTACGCCTATAGCCTCTATCTTTCTGGCAATAATCAGGGGATTGCGGCGCTTAATCATCTGAATGGGCTGCCGAAAAGCCAGTGGAACAGCAATATTCAGGAACTGGCGGACAGGCTTCAGACCAACCAGCTAATGGAGAACGCCAATCGCCTGCGCGACAGCGGTCAGGAGGATCGCGCCGTGGCGCTGCTGCTACAGCAACCCGCCTCATCGCGTATCGATTTAACCCTTGCCGATTGGGCGCAGCAGCGCGGCGACAGCGCCGAAGGGCAACGTTATTACCAGCGTGTTCTGCAAAGAGAACCCACCAATGAGGAAGCGCTGCTTGGCCTGACGGAGCTGTATGCCGCCGATGGCGATCCGATGGCCGCGCGCGCGACGCTGGCGAAGCTGCCTGCTCCATCGACCGCACAGCCGCCGTCCATCAATACCCAACGGCGGCTGGCGCTGGTTCACAACCAGCTAGGCGATAGTGCGAGCGCCAGGCAGATCTTTGCGGATATTGTACCTAAAGCGAAATCCCAACCGCCGTCCATGGAGAGCGCGCTGGTGCTGCGTGATGCGGCGCGTGTCGATACGCAAAACGGCAACCCGCAGCGGGCGCTGGCAACCTACAGAGATGCGATGGTGGCCGCCGGTATTGCGCCTGTGCGCCCGGCGGATAACGATACCTTTACGCGCCTGACGCGCAATAATAAAAAAGATGACTGGCTAAAACGCGGCGTGCGCAGCGATGCCGCCGATCTCTACCGCCAGCAGGATATCAACGTTACGTTGCAGCATGAGTATTCGGATTCCAGCGGCACGGGCGGGTATTCGAATTTAAAAGGCCATAACACCATGTTGCAGGTGGATGCACCGCTGGCGGACGGGCGGATGTTCTGGCGTACCGATGTGGTGAATATGAATGTCGGCACCTTTAGTCTGCGTGACGATGGGACGTATCGACCGAGTTTTGGCACCTGCCGTGATAATCCGTGCGTAGGCGGCGATCGCCATCAATCCGACAGCGGTGCCAGCATCGCGGTCGGCTGGCGGAATAAAACCTGGTCGATGGATATCGGCACTACGCCGATGGGGTTTAACGTTGTTGATGTGGTTGGCGGGCTCAGCTACAGCAGCGATGTCGGGCCGATTGGCTATACCGTGGATCTTCATCGTCGTCCCATCTCCAGCTCGTTGCTGGCCTTTGGCGGGCAAAAAGATCCCGCCGGTAAAACCGGTACAACCTGGGGCGGCGTACGGGCTAACGGCGGCACGTTAAGCCTCAGCTACGATAAAGGCGAAGCGAACGGCGTGTGGGCCAGCCTCGGGGCGGATACGCTGGAAGGCAAGAATGTTGACGACAACTGGCGCGTGCGCTGGATGACGGGTTATTACCGCAAGCTTATCAATCAGAATAACCGGCGCGTTACCGTTGGCCTGAACAATATGATCTGGCACTACGACAGGGATTTGAGCGGTTATACCCTCGGCCAGGGCGGCTATTACAGCCCGCAGGAGTATCTCTCATTTTCAGTGCCGGTACTTTGGCGGGAGCGGACGGAAAACTGGTCCTGGGAGCTGGGCGGTTCGGTATCATGGTCCCATTCGCGTACCAAAGCCATGCCGCGCTATCCGTTACCTGATCTGATTCCCGCCGATTATCGCGAGCGGGTGAGGGGGATTCCAGTAGCGGGCAGCAGCAGCAATGGATACGGCTATACCGCGCGCGCGCTGATTGAACGCAGAGTGACCGCTAATTGGTTTGTCGGTGCCGGAGTCGATATTCAGCAGGCGAAAGACTATACCCCAAGCCACGCGCTGATTTATGTGCGTTATTCCGCTGCCGGCTGGCAGGGTGATATGGATATGCCGCTACAGCCGCTGGTGCCGCACGCAGACTGGTAAAAAAGGACTATTCCTGGCGGGAGATAACGGCCCTGATTATGTATCGTGACGTTATTTACCGCCGTGTATTCAAAGGGTTAATGCCTGATTTTCTGCCGCTAACACACAGTCTGATATTCTGCAAAGCCGTTTATCTCTTCAACCCCGCGATAGAGTATACTCTGGCGCGTAGTTCCCTTTATCTGTTCTGCGCTCATAGTGTTTCTGGAGAGTGATTTTGCGTGTCAGCCGTTCTTTAACCATTAAACAGATGGCCATGGTTGCAGGTGTTTCTATGGTGTTTGTTTTTATCTTCTGCGTCATTTTGCTGTTTCATTTCTTACAGCAGAATCGCTATAACACGGCGACACAACTGGAAAGTATTGCCCGCTCCGTGCGCGAACCCCTGTCAGCAGCGATTTTAAAAGCCGATATTCCCGAAGCCGCGGCGATTATTAAACAGATTAAACCGGCGGGCGTGGTCAGCCGCGCCGATGTCGTGTTGCCGAATCAGTTCCAGGCGCTGCGCATGAGCTTTATCCCCGAGCGTCCGGTGCCGGTGATGATCACCCGCATGTTTGAGCTACCGGTACAGATTTCGCTGCCCATTTATTCCCTTGAGCGCCCGGCAAACCCGCAGCCGCTGGCCTATCTGGTACTACAGGCGGATTCATACCGGGTGTATAAATTCGTTATCAGCACCCTTTCAACGTTAGTGACCGCTTACCTGCTGTTGACATTAATGCTCACCGTCGCCCTTACCTGGTGCATTAACCGGCTGGTGGTTCATCCGCTGCGAAAAATCTCTCGCGAGCTTAACGATCTGCCGCTGCAGGAACTGAGCGGGCATCAGCTGCCCGTGCCGCGCCTTCATCACGATGATGAAATTGGTATTCTGGTACGCAGTTATAACCGCAACCAACAACAACTGCTGCGCCTGCAGGACGATCTGAGTACCCAGGCGACGCATTTCCCGGTGTCTGAATTGCCAAATAAAGCGTTCCTGATGGCGCTGCTGGAGCAGACCGTTAGCCGGGACAACCCCGCCACGTTACTGGTGATTGCCTGCGATACGCTGCGCGATACCGCCGGTGTGCTGCAGGAAGCCCAGCGCGAAATGTTGCTGCTTACGCTGGTAGAGAAGCTGAAATCTGTTTTACCGCCGCCCATGGTGCTGGCGCAGGTGAGCGCCTGGGAATTCGCGATTATTGCTTACGGTATCAACGCGCCGTGGCACGCCATGGCCCTCGGTAAGCAAGTACTTACTGTAATAAATGAACGCGTGCCGCTGCACGGCATTCAGCTGCGTCCAACGGCCAGCATCGGTGTGGCGATGTTTACCGACACGCTCTCGGCAGGCCAGCTTTACCAGCGGGCGATTTCCGCTGTCGCCAGCGCGCAGCGCAAAGGGAAAAACCAGATTCAGTTTTTCGACCCGGAGCAGATGGAGCAGGCCCGGCAATGGCTGGCGCAGCAGAGTGATTTGCTTACCGCGCTGGATGAGGGACGTTTTGCGCTCTGGTTGCAGCCGCAGGTGGATCTCACCCGCGATGAAGTGGTCAGCGCGCATGCGCTGCTACGTTTATGCCAGTCAGACGGCAGTTGGGAAGCGGAAGGACTTGATGAACGTATTGCTGCCTGCGGTTTAACGGCCAACGTCGGCTATTGGGCGCTGGAAGAGGCCTGTCGCCTGCTGGCGGGCTGGCAATCCCGCGACGTAATGCTGCCGCTGACGGTGAATCTTTCTGCCGGGCAGCTTCTGCATCACACGATGGTCGCCGATCTGCTTGAGCTGATGCAGCGTTACCAGATTGCGCCGCAAACGTTGATTCTGGCGGTGTCAGACAGTCGCACGTTTGCCGATCCCGAGATGACCCTGGTACGCGCGCTGCGGGAGGCTGGCGTGCGCGTTGCGCTGGACGATTTCGGCATGGGTTATGCCGGGCTGGGCCAGCTGCAGCAGAGAAACGCGCTGCCTGTCGACCTGTTAAACATCGGTAAAACCCTGGTCGCAAGCCTGCCGGACGATAGCCGCATGCTGGCGGCAGTTATCCAGCTGGCGCACAGCCTGGATCTGCAGACGATGGCCGCCGGTGTGGAGAACGACGCGCAACGGAGGTGGCTGGCGGAGGCGGGCGTGGACCTTGCGCAAGGGGATCTCTTTGGCGACGCGGTTCCGGCAGAGGAGTTTGCAGGACGCTTTTTTGCCGCTGCGCAACAGCCTGCAAACGGGTAAATTGTTACGGGGTTGTGCGAGCCAGCTCAAAGTTTTTAACATTATTGTTTCGGAAATGATGTAAGTTCATTTCTGTCATGTATTACGGGTGTTATTTTTAAACCGCAGGTAAACGAAAACCCTATAAAGCCTGTGGTTTAATCTCAAGGACACCCAATGAAAACCTCCCTGTTTAAAAGTCTCTACTTTCAGGTTCTGACCGCGATTGCCATCGGTATATTGCTGGGCCACTTCTACCCTGAACTCGGTGCGCAGATGAAACCTCTTGGTGATGGCTTCGTGAAGCTCATCAAGATGATCATCGCGCCGGTGATTTTCTGTACCGTTGTTACCGGTATTGCCGGTATGGAAAGCATGAAGGCGGTCGGCCGCACCGGTGCGGTTGCGCTGCTCTACTTTGAAATTGTCAGTACCCTGGCGCTGATTATCGGCCTTGTTATTGTGAACGTGGTGCAACCCGGTGCGGGCATGAATGTCGACCCGGCTACGCTTGATGCCAAAGCGGTGGCGGTATACGCCGAACAGGCGCAACAGCAGGGGATAGTCGCCTTCCTGTTGGATGTGATCCCGGGCAGCGTTATCGGCGCGTTCGCCAGCGGCAATATTCTGCAGGTGCTGTTATTTGCGGTGCTGTTCGGCTTCGCGCTGCATCGTCTCGGTCATAAAGGCCAACTGATTTTTAACGTCATCGAAAGCTTCTCGCAGGTGATCTTCGGCATCATCAATATGATCATGCGCCTGGCACCGATCGGCGCGTTCGGCGCGATGGCCTTCACCATCGGTAAATATGGTGTCGGTACGCTGGTACAGCTCGGCCAGCTGATTATCTGCTTCTACGCCACCTGTATCCTGTTTGTCGTGGTGGTGCTGGGAACGATTGCTCGCGTGACCGGTTTTAGCATCTTCAAATTTATCCGCTATATCCGCGAAGAGTTGCTGATTGTGCTGGGAACTTCCTCATCTGAATCCGCGCTGCCGCGCATGCTGGAGAAGATGGAGCGCCTGGGCTGCCGCAAATCGGTGGTGGGGCTGGTTATCCCCACCGGCTACTCGTTTAACCTTGATGGCACCTCTATTTATTTGACGATGGCGGCGGTATTTATTGCTCAGGCCACCAACACCCATATGGATATCTTCCATCAAATCACCCTGCTGGTGGTGCTGCTGCTGTCATCGAAAGGCGCGGCCGGGGTAACGGGCAGCGGCTTTATTGTGCTGGCGGCGACGCTTTCCGCCGTCGGGCATCTGCCGGTGGCCGGTCTGGCGCTGATTCTCGGCATTGACCGCTTTATGTCCGAGGCGCGCGCGCTGACTAACCTGGTGGGTAATGGTGTCGCCACTATCGTGGTGGCGAAGTGGGTGAAAGAGCTGGATCAAAAACAGCTGGTCGACACGCTGGATAACCGTTCCGGCGCGGCAAAAAATCCCGAAATTTCCTCCTGACTTTGTGACTTGTGCCCGTAGTCCCTTGTCGGGCTGCGGGTAGCTGCGCATAATTACCCTCTGAATTTGTCTCTTTGATAATGAAAATTCGCGAAAATTTACCTCGCGGTGAGACATTTTGCATTTCCCGTGGTCAAAGAGCGGAGTGTTTAAGACGCTTTCTGCCCTTTTGGCGGGCATACTTTTTAACCAGGAATGTTGATTAGGGGTTCACATGCAGGGCACAAAAATTCGACTGATAACGGGCGGTTTGCTGATGCTGGCAGCTGTCGGTTATGTGCAGGCTGATGCGCTCCAGCCCGACCCGGCCTGGCAACAAGGGACGCTGGCAAACGGTTTTCAGTGGCAGGTTCTGGCCACGCCCCAGCGCCCCAGCGATCGCATTGAAATTCGCCTGTCTATTAATACCGGTTCACTTACCGAAGGCTCACAACAGAGCGGCTACAGCCACTTTATCCCCCGTATCGCATTGACCCACAGCGGCCGCCTTGAGCCTTCGCAGGTGCGCTCGATGTGGCAACAAGCTATCGATCCCAAACGGCCGCTGCCGCCAGCGGTGGTCTCTTATGAATACACGCAATACAACCTCAGCTTGCCGAACAACCGCAGCGATTTGCTGAAAGAGGCGCTGGTTTACCTGGCGGATGCCGGTGGCAATCTCACCATTACGCCGGAAACGGTAAATCATGCCCTTGCCAGCAACGATATGGTGGCGACCTGGCCTGCGGATACCAAAGAGAGCTGGTGGCGCTATCGCCTGAAAGGCTCATCGCTGCTGGGCCACGATCCCGCTGAGACGCTGAAAGAGCCGGTCGATGCGGCAAAGCTAAACGCGTTTTATCAAAAATGGCATACCCCGGACGCTATGACGCTTATCGTTGTCGGCAACGTGGATAGCCGTGCCACTGCAGAGCTTATTAATAAAGCCTTTGGCGAACTGAAAGGTAAACGGCAATCGCCTGCGCCGGTAGCGACCCTGTCGCCGCTGCCGCGTCAGCCGGTAAGTTTGATGACCGAGGCGGTGACGCAGGATCGCTTGTCGATTATGTGGGATACGCCCTGGCAGCCCATTCGCGAGTCCGCCGCCCTTGAACGTTACTGGCGCGCGGATTTGGCTCGCGAAGCCCTGTTCTGGCACATCCAGCAGAATTTGAGTAAAAACAGCGCTAAAGAGATAGGTCTTAGCTTTGATTGCCGGGTGCTGTTCCAGCGCGCCCAGTGCGCCATTAACATGGATTCACCTAATGACAAGCTCAACGGCAATGTTGGGGTGATTGCACGCGAACTGGCGAAAGTGCGTGAAAAAGGGTTGCCGGAAGAGGAATTCAAGGCACTAATTGCGCAGAAGAATCTCGAATTACAAAAACTGTTCGCCACTTACGCGCGTGCCAGTACCGATATCCTGACTAATCAGCGTATGCGTTCGTTGCAAAATCAGGTGGTGGATATTGCGCCAGAGCAGTATCAGAAGCTGCGCCAGAACTTTCTCACTAACCTGACGCCGCAGATGCTTAACCGGGATCTGCATCAGCAGCTTTCGCAGGATATGGCGCTGGTGCTGCTGCAGCCGCAGGGCGAGCCGGAATTCAATATGAAGGATTTGCAGGCAACCTGGGATGAAGTGATGGCACCGCCAACGGAGAACGCGGCCGCGCCTGCGACCACGAGTGACGATACCCATTCTGACGTTTCGGATATCCCACCGCAGCAATAAAACTTGTTTAGCCCTCTTCCCGGATGGAAGAGGGCTAACTTGTCGTGTGAAATCTATCCCTCGTTGCGACGTCACCAGCAAGCGCTGTTTGGTAAGGGTTTCCCGGTCTGCAGGCGGCCCCGGGGCTTGTCATTCGTATCTGCGAGTGCAATGCTTGTAATGACGTTTGTAAATACAAAAGGTGTATTAAATGGGGAGTATTAATCTACGAATTGACGATGAACTCAAAGCTCGCTCTTATGCTGCGCTGGAAAAAATGGGCATTTCGCCTTCCGAAGCGCTTCGCCTGATGCTTGAGTATGTTGCTGAAAATGAACGTCTGCCTTTCAAACAAACGCTTCTGAGCGACGAAGATGCCGAACTTGTTGAGATCGTAAAACAGCGGCTTCGCGATCCTAAACCGGTGCGCGTGACCATGGATGATCTTTAATGGCCTACAAACTGGATTTTGACGAACGCGCTTAAGGAGTGGCAAAAAATAGGTTCAACTGTACGCGATTTCGTTTACCCTGCCTCGCCACCTGCGCTTGAATCAGCCCTCTCCCCTACAGGAGAGGGCCAAAAGCCATTATTGCGGCATTGCTTCGCGCGGGATAATCGCGCCACGGTACTGAATAACGGTGCTGGCGGTTAAGTGGCCGCGTTTCGCCGACGCTTCGGCGTCGCCACCCGTCAGGCGTACCGACAGGTAACCGGCGCTGAAGGAGTCCCCGGCTGCGGTAGTATCCACCACTTTCTCTTTCGGCAGTTTCACCGCCGGTACGTCCACCAGCGCTTCACCGGCAATGGCGACCAGGCAGGAGTCTGCGCCGCGTTTGATCACCACTTCGTTAACGCCCGCGCGCTGCGTGCGCTCGATAACCTCTGCTACCGGTTTTTCGCCCCACAGCAGATCTTCATCATCCAGCGTCAGGAAAGCGATATCCGTGCAGGCCAGCATCTGCTGATACACTTCACGCGTCTCTTCTTTGCTGGCCCACAGGCGCGGACGGTAGTTGTTATCGAAAATCACTTTGCCGCCGTTGGCGCGGCACTTCTGCAGCAGCGTCAGCAGCTTGCTGCGGCTTTCCGGGCTCAGAATGGCCAGGCTAATACCGCTCAGGTAGAGATAATCGAATGTCGCCAGTTCTTCACAGATGGCCGCCGATTGCTCGCTCTCCAGCCAGAATTTTGCCGCCGCTTCGTTGCGCCAGTAATAGAAGGTGCGCTCGCCGGTGCTGTCGGTCTCAATGTAATAGAGCCCCGGCAGGCGGTTTTCCATCCGTTGCGTCAGGCGGGTATCGACCGCTTCGCTTTCCCAGGCGTCCAGCATCTGCTGACTGAAATTATCGCTGCCAAGGGCGGTGACATAGTGCACGGAGAGCGCCGCAGGATCGACCTGGCGGGCGATATAAACGGAGGTGTTGAGCGTGTCGCCACCGAAGCCACGGTTCACTTCCGCGCCTTTTTGTGACAGTTCAATCATGCATTCGCCGATGACGGCAATTTTCCTGGCCATATTCGTAACCTGAATCAGTTAAATTAACGGTAGTGTGCGTTGTGGGTGATTCGTGGTCAACTATATTAAAACATCGTTCCAGTAATTTTTTGCGCTAAAGCCTGTTCCCTGCAGATTTCCCGTCAAACGTTTTTAAATTAGCCAGCCACCAGGGCGTAAAGTTATCGCCACACGCGCCGATAACTCATTGACGAATTCACCCGCTCATCCTCTTTGATAGGACATCAGAAATGAAGTTAAAGCAGGTCATCCAGCAGCTCAGCACTCCTGAGGCAAGTATCGAAAGCTTGCAGGAGCGCCGTTACTGGCTGCAATGCGAACGTGCTTATACTTATCAGCCCATCTATAAAACCGATGGCCGACTGATGGCGGTTGAAGTGTTGACCATTGTGACCCATCCCTCGCAGCCTGAAACCCGTATCGCGCCGGATCGCTACTTTAGCGAAGTGGCGGTGCGCCAGCGGGTTGATGTCGTACACGAACAAGTGGCGTTACTGGCGGCTCAAAAAGAGTTTTTCCTCTGTAATGAAGTGCTGGCGTCGGTGAATGTTGATGGTCCAACGCTGCTGGCCATGCGGGAAAATAAAGAGCTGATGGCGCTGGTCAATACGCTGCCGTGGATCCGCTTTGAACTAGTGGAACATATCCGCTTACCCCAGGATTCCACCTTTGCTTCGATCAGCGAAATAGGCCCGCTGTGGCTGGACGATTTTGGTACCGGGATGGCGAACTTCTCGGCGCTGAGTGAAGTACGTTACGACTACATTAAAGTGGCGCGCGACCTGTTTATCATGCTGCGTAAAACGCCGGAAGGGCAGAATCTGTTCACTTTGCTGCTGCAACTGATGAACCGCTATTGCCAGGGCGTGATTGTCGAAGGGGTTGAAACCCTTGAAGAGTGGCGCGATGTCCAGCAGTCGCCCGCCTATGCCGCACAGGGCTATTTTCTCTCGCGCCCGGTTCCCTTAGCCAAACTTGAACATGTGATTCTCGAGCTCTAATCGCTGCTCTTTCCGTGAGCCTCTACTATCTTTATGACAGGTAAGGCTTTAAAGGAAAGGCAAAACAATGACCAAAACGAGTAAGGCGATCATTGCCGTCTTCGTGACGCTGCTGTTACTGATTGTGGTCGCCATCATCATCATTGCCACGTTCGACTGGAACCGCCTCAAACCCACCATTAATGAGAAAGTCTCCACCGAATTGAACCGTCCGTTCGCCATTCGCGGCGATTTGGGCGTGGTATGGGAGCGGCAAAAAGAGGAGCCCGGCTGGCGCAGCTGGCTGCCGTGGCCGCATATTCACGCCGAGGATATTATCCTTGGCAACCCGCCGGGCATCGACGAAATCACCATGGTGCATCTTCCCCGCGCAGAAGCCACCCTTGCGCCGCTGGCGCTGTTCACTAAAACCGTTTATCTGCCGTGGATAAAACTGCAACAGCCCGATGCGCGCCTGATTCGCCGTTCTGAAAAACTCAATAACTGGACTTTCACCCTGGCCGGTGATGACGACAAAGAGGCCAATGCGCAGCCCTCAAGCTGGTCGTTTCGGCTGGATAATATCCTTTTCGATCGCGGGCGCATTAATATTGACGATGCGCTGAACCATGCCGATATCGAGATCCTCGTCGATCCGTTAGGTAAACCGCTGCCGTTTAGCGAAGTGACGGGTAAAAAGGATGGCAACAACAACGCCGGGGATTATGTTTTTGGACTGACGGCGAAAGGGCGTTACAACGACCAGCCGCTCTCCGGTAAGGGGAAAATCGGCGGTATGCTGGCGCTACGTAGCGAAGGGACACCGTTCCCGGTGCAGGCTGATTTCCGTTCCGGCAATACGCGGGTGGCTTTTGTCGGCACCATTACCGATCCGATGAATATGGGCGGTGCCGACCTGCAATTAAAATTTGGCGGTGATTCCCTCGGACAGCTCTATGACTTGACCGGCGTGCTGCTTCCCGATACGCCGCCCTTCGAAACCGACGGGCACCTGATTGCGAAGCTGAATGGCGACAACGGATCGGTATTTGATTACCGCGATTTTAATGGCCATATCGGCGAGAGCGATATTCACGGCACGCTGCGTTATACCAATGGCAAGCCGCGACCGAAGCTTGTCGGTGATGTCGAGTCGCGCCAGCTTCGACTGGCGGATTTAGGGCCGCTGATCGGCGTCGATTCTGGTAAAGGCGCTGAGCAGTCGAAACGTGCCGAGCAGCAAAAAGGTGAGAAGCCGGTGCAACCGGCGAACAAAGTGCTGCCCTACGATCGCTTCGAAACGGATAAATGGGATGTGATGGATGCCGACGTGCGCTTTAAAGGCCGGCGTATTGAACATGGCTCGACGCTGCCCCTTAGCGATCTGTCGACCCATATCCTGCTGAAAAATGCCGACCTGCGTCTGCAACCGCTGAAATTCGGCATGGCCGGCGGCACCATCTCAGCCAATATTCACCTTGAAGGCGATAAAAAGCCGATGCAGGGACGGGCGGATATACAGGCGCGACGCCTCAAGCTTAAAGAGCTGATGCCCAATGTTGAATTGATGCAGAAAACCCTCGGTGAGATGAACGGTGACGCGGAAATTCGCGGCGTGGGTAACTCCGTTGCCGCCCTGCTCGGCACCAGTAACGGCAACCTGAAACTGCTGATGAGCGATGGGCTGGTAAGCCGCAACCTGATGGAGATCCTTGGCCTTAACGTCGGTAATTATATCGTCGGGCAGCTGTTTGGCGATGATGAGGTGCGGGTGAACTGCGCCGCGGCGAATCTCGATTTAGTGAACGGCGTCGCGCGTCCGCAAATCTTCGCTTTTGATACGGAAAACGCGCTGATTAATATCACCGGCACCGCCAGTCTGGCGTCGGAGCAGCTTGATTTAACGGTTAATCCGGAGAGTAAAGGCATTCGTATTGTGACGCTGCGTTCACCACTGTACGTGCGCGGTAGCTTTAAAAATCCGCAGGCGGGAGTGAAACCCGGGCCGCTGATTGCGCGTGGTGCGGTAGCGGCGGCGCTGGCCACGCTGGTCACACCGGCGGCGGCATTACTGGCGTTGATTTCGCCTTCAGAAGGGCAGCAGAATCAGTGCAAAGCGATTTTATCGCAGATGAAAAAGTAAAAGCGGGCCCTCTCCCGTACGGAGAGGGCCAATAGCTTACAGTGACTGGTGTTTGGTCTCATGGGTCAGCAGCAGCGCAATCAGCGTTAACGCCGCCATTGCCGCCAGGTAAATCCCCACGTACATCAAACCATAATTCGCCTGTAGCCAGGTGGCGATATAGGGCGCGACAGAGGCACCAAGGATCGACGAGACGTTATAGGAGAACGACGCGCCGGTATAACGCACTTCGGTTGGGAACAACTCCGGCAGCAGCGCGCCCATCGGGCCGAAGGTCAGCCCCATCAGGCTCAGGCCAATCAGCAGGTAGGCCATCACCAGCGCCGGGCTGCCGGAACCGAGCAGCGGCGGAAAGACAAACAGCGCAAACAGAATGATCAGGGTAGTAATAACAATCATGCTTTTGCGACGACCAAAGGCGTCCGCCAGCAGGCCCGCTACCGGCACCATCACGCCAAAGCCGATCACCGCCATCATCAGCATCCACAGCACTTCATTTCGCGGCAGGCCCAGCCCCTGCGGCGAGGTACTGTAGGTCATCGAATAGACCGTCATAATGTAGAACAGCGTGTAGGTTGCCAGCATGATGAAGGTGCCCAGCACCGTCACGCGCATATGTTTAGACAACAGCGTACCGAGCGGCACTTTCACCTGTTTCTTCGCGGCGGCAACTTTGGCGAACACCGGCGTTTCATGCAGAGAAACGCGCACATACAGGCCAATCAGCACCAGCACTGCGGAGAAAATAAAAGGTACGCGCCAGCCCCACGCCATAAACTGCTCATCCGTCAGCAGCCACGACAGCAGCAGGAAAGTGCCGTTGGCGAAGAAGAAGCCAATCGGTGCGCCCAACTGGGGGAACGAGCCGTACAGCGCGCGTTTGCGCGGCGGGGCGTTTTCCGTCGCCAGCAGTGCCGCGCCGCCCCATTCGCCACCGAGTCCCAGCCCCTGACCGAAACGCGCCAGCGCCAGCAACAGCGGTGCCATCACGCCGATGGTTTCGTACCCCGGCAGCAGGCCGATAAGCACGGTGGAGATACCCATGGTCAGTAGCGATGCCACCAGCGTCACTTTGCGGCCCACGCGGTCGCCGAAGTGACCAAACACGGCGGAACCAATCGGGCGCGCAATAAACGCAATGGCAAAGGTCGCCAGCGATTGTAGCGTGGCCGCCGTCGGGTCGCCCTGTGGGAAGAAGATATGCGGGAACACAATCACCGCGGCGGTCGCGTAGATATAGAAGTCGAAGAACTCGATGGCGGTGCCAATCAGAGAAGCCACGACGACTTTACTGCGTGAATTTACCGGCGGGATGTCCTGCTCGTTGTCGAAGGTGGTAGCTGTAGCTTGCATAGAATTTTCTTATTTTTGTGCGAACGAACGACCATATTAGCCACAGCAAAAGCGACATTTCAATCTGTAACACGGCAGGGGGAAGGTCAAAAAACAGCCAAAAAGCGAATAATTTTCAGACTTACGATTTGGCATCTATGAAATGCTTCACAATTTTTTATAATTAGTGAATAAAACTGGTTTTCGGTTAAATAAAAGTTACGTTCTGGATTTTCATGCTGAAATCTCCGTTCGGGCTGAAATTTTCCATTTCCTTCAGCCCGATAGCACCGTTAGCGGTGGTCTTTATCCGGCATACGCGGGTCGTCTTTGTACTGGGCGGTGGCTATCCATGCGGCGCAGAACAAGATCAGGCGGGCAAAGAAATAGAAGAACGCCATCAGGCCCAGCACCGATCCAAACGCCGCACCGGACGGCGATCGTACCAGCGATGGCAGCGTCCAGGTCATGATGATTTTAATCACCTCAAAGCCAATAGCGGCGATTAGCGTGCCGCGAATAAGCGCTTTCTTGCGGGGACGGTGACGCGGCAAGCGCCAAAAGATCCAGAAGAAAAGCAGATAGTTGGCAAAAATGGATATCGCCAGACCAATCAGCCGCCACGCCGGTTTTAGCCACTCAATGTAATCGAGGTGCAGCGCGGAGATAATCAACTCCTGAGCGGCACCCGCCACCGAAGTGATGGAGAGGGTCACGACCAGTGCCACCAGCAGACCAATTAACGAGGTGAAATCGCGGAAGTATTTCAGCCAGATTTTCTCCTGATCCTGCGGCTTTCGCTCCCAGACATCGCGCGACTGTGCACGGATTGCCTCGCGCAGATTGCCCATCCAGTTCACGCCGGAGTAAAGGGCGATCGCCAGCCCGACAATCCCCACGGTGGTACGCTGCTGAATGGCGATATTTAGCGTGTTTTTCAGGGTCGCCGCCATGGTCGGATCGCTGACGCTGGTGAGGATTTTATTGAAGATGTCCTGCAGCAGCGTGGGATGCGAAGCCAGCACAAAACCCGCGGCGGCAAACGATACCATCATGATGGGGATCATCGAGAGAAACGAGAAGTAGGTTATCGCCGCGCCAAACTGGTTACCCATGCGGTCATTAAACCGTTCGGTGGCGCGGATCAGGTGCGCGACCTTCGGCCAGCTTTGGATCTTTTGCGCTATATTGCGCAGCGTAGCCAGCGTTTTGTTTGAAGATGACGATGACGATGACGAGGCAGGGGCGGAACGCGGCGTTTCTGTGGGCTGTTCCACCATCTTTCTGACGGGTTCGTAATCGAGGTCTTGCGTCGGGCGTTTTTCGTGATTATCCACTGCCATCAGGTCTCCTTTCCTTTCCCTGAGTGTATTGTAAATGAAATTATAGCCGCTAGTGGTCGACGTAATCCTTTAGCACCGTCGCCAGCCACTCCATAAACAGATGCACGCGGCGCGATAGGTTGCGACGGTGCGGGTAAATTAGCGATACCGGCATTGGCTCCGCACGGTATTGCGGCAGGATTTCTACCAGTTTGCCGGTGCGCAGCGCCTCGCGTACACCCACGCGCGGCACCTGAATTATCCCCAGCCCGGCAAGGCAAGCAGCCCGATAAGTTTCGGTGCTATTTACCGTTAAGATCCCACCGGTCTTAACCCAGCGGGTTTGGTTATCCAGCCAAACTTCAAAGCCCTGCGGACGCGTACCGAGATTCAGCGCATAGTGCACCAGCGCATGGGAGGATAAGTCGTCGAGAGTCTCCGGGTAGCCGAAACGCGCCAGATAATCGGGGCTGGCGCAGTTGATGACCGACAGCCGACCAAGCTGGCGGGCAATAAATCCCGAATCTTTGAGGGTGCCTACGCGCACCACGCAGTCGAACCCTTCGCGAATAATATCTACCCGCCGGTCGCTACTGCTGAGTTCAAGTTCGATGCCTGGATAGAGTTGTAAAAAGCCAGGCAGACGCGGCATCACCAGATTTTTCGCCACCCCTACCGGCATATCTACACGCAGGCGGCCACTGATGCTCGATGGATCGTGCAGGAACATACCGTCGAGTTCATCCATATTGGCCAGCACGTCTTTAGCCCGCTCGTAATAAACCATCCCGTCCTGAGTCAGCTGTACGCGGCGCGTAGTACGGTGCAGTAGCTGTGTGCCGAGGTGCGTCTCCAGCGCCTGGATTTGGCGCGAGACGCTGCCTTTTGGCAGCCCTAATGAGTCCGCCGCGCGGGAAAAACTCTCCAGTTCCGCGACGCGGATAAACAACTGCATTGCGTGAATTTTATCCAACGTTAGACCCGTTTATTGACGATAGTGAAACAGTGAAGCGTAATTTAGCACCTTTATTGTTATTTAATCACCTAATAAGCTTTCCTCACTTCCCCACAACAGCGAAAACGAGGTTTCTTATGACACAACATATTGCTTTAGTGACTGGCGGCAGCCGCGGTTTAGGTAAAAACGCGGCGCTGAAGCTGGCGGCGAAAGGAACGGGAATTATCCTGACCTACAATAGCAACGCTGAAGAAGCGCAGAAGGTAGTGCATGAAATTGAGCAAAAAGGGGTGAAAGCAGCAGCATTGCAGCTCAACGTCGGTGATATTGCGCAATTTGAACATTTTACCCATAAGGTACGTGAACAACTGCATGCGGTGTGGGGACGCGAGACCTTTGATTATTTATTGAACAATGCCGGGATCGGTATTCACGCCTCTTTCATCGACACGCAAGAAGCGCAGTTTGATCAACTGGTTAATATCCATTTCAAAGGACCGTTTTTCCTGACGCAAAGCCTGTTGCCACTGCTGCAAGATGGCGGGCGAATTCTTAATGTCTCCAGCGGACTGGCGCGCTTTAGCCAGCCGGGTTACTCGGCCTACGCTTCGATGAAAGGGGCGATGGAAGTGTTAACGCGTTACCAGGCAAAAGAGCTGGGGGCGCGGGGCATTTCGGTCAATATTATTGCACCTGGGGCAATTGAAACGGATTTTGGCGGCGGCATGGTGCGTGATAACGCGCAGGTGAATCAGCATATTGCCGCACAGACGGCGCTGGGCCGCGTTGGCCTGCCGGATGATATTGGCGATGCGATCGCCGCGCTGCTGAGCGACGAGCTGGCATGGATGAACGCACAGCGTGTTGAGGTGTCAGGCGGGATGTTTCTGTAAAACCTACTGCGCCCGGCAGATGTTTCACCCCGGGCGCGAAGCCGTTACTCTTTCTGGAAATGGGTGACGCGCACGCGTGCCTGCTGCTGTTTTTTATCCAGCGAGCCGCTAATCCCGACCAGTTCATCCGGCGAGACGGATTTGCCTTCGAACATCGCCATCGGGATATAGACCTGAATCTGGTCGGTTTTGTCGCGAAACATATACAGATCGCCACTCTCTTTCTCTACCAGGTTGCCACGCAGGGAGACGGACGCGCCATCATGTAGCCCTTTCGCCTGTTTAATGGTCATGGTGCGCGCATCTTCCATGCCGCGATAGCCATCATCCATTTTATGCGGCGGCGGTGGGGCTTTGTCTGCTTTCAGACCCGGGGCATCCTCTGCAAATGCCGTGACGGAGAACAGGGCCGCCAGGCCAGCGGCAAATAGTATCTTCTTCATTACTTCTCCTGAATGATTGCCGGAACACGTCTTTAAGCCTGGCAGAGCAGAGCAAAGTATGCTGACGAATTAGCGTTTTTCGTCATATTCTTGGTGCAGTAAGCCAAACAGCCAGTCGTTATGCCAGCGTCCACCCAGCCAATAAGCCTCACGCAGTTCGCCTTCAAGGATAAACCCTGTTTTTTCCAGTAAGTTTCTCGACGCGAGATTGCCCGCCGTCACGGTGGCGGTCAGTTTGCGGATCCCGCCATCACCGAAGGCATAGTCACACAGCGCGCTGAGGGACTCCTGTCCGTAACCTTTGCCCTGCGCCGCCGCAGCGAAGAGGAAGCCCACCTCGGCGCAATCATCCTCGCGGTGAATATAACCGGTCACGCCCAGCGGTTCGTTTGTCGCCCTGTCGCATACCAGCAGGCAAAGCCAGTGCGCGCTGCCGGGCGTCCAGGGCGGCAGGCGCGAATCGAAGGCCTCGCGAATCTGCTGTTCGCTGCGGGCGTCGGCTACATAGCGCATCACGTCGGGATGCTGCTGCAGGGAGAGAAAAAACGGCCACGCCGCTTCCGTTATTGGCGAGCAGGTTAGTCGCGGGGTTGTAAGCATTAACAAAGTGAATCTCTCCTGCGTTTTTTTGTGGCTTGAAAGGGCTATCACTGATAATAATCTTTAACTGCGCTATCTTTTAGTGACTCATAAATAAAGAAAAAATACGGCTCTCCCCTTAGCCAGTTAATTGTTTCTTCAGTTGTACTTTAAGGAAAATAATGACACTTTCTGCCCCCTTGAACACGGGTGAACAGTTTGAAAAAAGCATTGCTATTATTCGCCAGGCGTCCGTCGAAATCTTATTGCTGCTGAATGTGCATTTTGATGAAGGTAACGACCCGCGCTGGTTTTTGGAACAACTGGATGTTGCGCGCCTTAGCCTGGGTGGCTGGGGAGCGGTGGCTAAACGACTCAAACTCAACGATGCGGAATTAACCCAGTTCACCCTACAGCTTCGTCACCTGCAGCAGCTCGTTCCTCATTATGAGAGCGGGCAGAACGTGACGGAAAACCAGCTTATTGCCGCGCTACGCTTTATCAGCGCGCTGGAGAACCTGCGCCAGAAGCAAAAATTGCTGACCTACAATACCGTTCTGCCGTCGAATGATGCGCAGCAGCGCCATGGGCTGCAGCAGTTACGCGCCATGGAGTCGATGATTAAAGCGCTGGTAATGCAGGCCTGGCCGGATACGGAACGGCTGCGTAATCATCTGAAGACGCAGTTTGGTGCCGATCGTGTGCGGCGCTGGCTGCGGCTGGGCGATCGCAATGACGTATTAAGCGGGATGCGCTTTAGCGAGCTGGCATTGCTGCTGGTAGATAAAAAAGAGTTCAGTCAGCACTATGCGCGTCTGTTTAATGAGACGTCGGGGCTGACAATGTTTGTCGATACGCGTAAGACGCTGCAAACCTTCCTCGATGATATACGCCAGATACGCCTGAATGTGGTCGCTGGCAAGCCGCTGACCTCCAATGAACTGGCGCTGCTCGACAGCTACTATCCGCAAATCAGCGGGCCGGTACAGCGTGCTTATGAAGAGGGACGCAGCAGCACAAACCCCGATGAACTGCTGACGCAGGCCGGGGGGGAGTTAGACGCTTACTGGGATCAGGTGCGTAAAAAAGACCGGGCTGGCGGCGGGGATGCGCTGCCGATTGGTGAAAGCATTGATAAACCCACCACTCACCACGTACGCAGCCGTGAGGAGCGTGACCAGATGCTCTCTGGCGCGCTCTGGAGCGCGGTCGGCGTGATGGTGCTGCTGATGGTGATTGGCGCGTTCTGGATGTTTACCAGCGGCGGCGCAGCGTCGGTCTCGCGGCAAGCGGGGGTTAACGTGCCGATTGCCGAAGATCGTGAAAAACCGTCGCCCAAGGAAGAGTTGAGCAGCATGGGGCTGGCGCGTGATGAGAACAATTTCCGCTCGGCTATCGATCGTAACGATACCCGCGTGGTGTCGCTGTTTTTACGCACCGGCATGAGTTGGAAGCTGTCGTGGACGGAAAAAGCGTTGGTAGAAGAGCATAACGATGTGCTGGATCTGCTGCTGCGTTACCGCCTGCAGATGGATGAAAACCGTCCGTGCCGCCGGTTTATTTCCACGCTGACCCATGAAATGGTCTCTAACAACAAGCAGCTTACTTCTATTACCAGAGATTACCTGCGCGCGTTTTGCGCCCGGCAGCCGGTGGTTGAGCGTCAGCGTTATGATATGGAACAGGCGCAACGGCGTTTTGATGCCCAGCCTACGGATGAAAACCGTAAGTGGTCGGATATTCAGACCGCTATTTATGACGTTATCGATTAAGCGTCAGGTAGCCGGTGGGATAAGCCACCGGCTTTGCGCTTAGGGTTCGCCGTAGAGGCCGATTAAGCGACGGACAACGCCGTTGGTCCAGCCGAAGCCATCCTGCAACGGATATTCGCCCCCACCCCCTTCACGCGGCGTACTGCTGGCAATATGGTACTTCTCAATCAGCTTATGGTGCTGCTGATAATAGTGATTGACCGTTTGCAGCCAGCTGTGGGCGATTTCATTGCCCAGCGAATCGTTGCCGTACATTTTAAAGCCCTGAATCGCCATCCACTGCAGCGGTGCCCAGCCGTTAGGTTTATCCCACTGTTCGCTGGTTTCATATTCCGTTGCCAGAATACCGCCGGGCGTCAGCAGACGCGTTTTCACCGCTTCCGCCAGCCGTTCTGCCTGTTCGTGGGTCGCCATACCAACATACAGCGGCACGATACTGGCCGCGGAGAACAGCGCCATCTGTTCGCGACGCCAGTCGTAATCGCGGAAACAGCCATTTTCCTCATCCCACAAATAGCGGTTTACTGCCGCGCGGCGCTCGCCCGATTTTTGGCGGAACTGCGCTTCCCGTTCCCGGTCGCCCTTCAGCCCGGAAATATTGGCGATGGCGCACTCCAGTTTAAACAGAAACGCGTTCAAATCGATGGGGATAAACTGCGTGGTACGAATACTCGCCAGCCGCTGCGCATCGCGCAGCCAGCGCGATGAGTAGTCCCAGCCGGACGCCGCACCGGCGCGCAGATCACGATAAACTTCGCTGGCAGGGCGCGAGGAGTGACGGGCGGTTTCCACGTCTTCAAGCCAGGATTCATCGCGCGGCGTATCGCGATCGTCCCAGTAGCGGTTGAGCAGCGAGCCGTCCGGCATACGCACCACGTGACGATACGCCTGGTTCAGGGAGAGGGATTCCGCGCCATCCATCCAGAAGGCGTATTCCATCAGCAAGTGATCGAGGTAGCGCCGCGCGCCACGCACGCCATCCTCTTCAAACAGCTCGACCATCAGTGCGAACACCGGCGGCTGCGAGCGGCTTAAATAATAAGTACGGTTGCCGTTCGGGATATGGCCGTAACGCTCAATCATCCAGGCGAAGTTATCCGCCATACAGCGCAGCAGATCGTCGCGTCCGCTCTCCGCCAGCCCCAACATGGTGAAGTAGGAGTCCCAATAGTAAGTCTCGCGAAAGCGTCCACCGGGCACAATATAGGCCTGCGGCAGCGCCAGCAGAGACGACCACGGGATATGATCCTGCGGCTCACGGGTGAGAATCGGCCACAGCTGGTCGATGTGCTCTTTAAGAGTGCTGTCCGGGTTAGAGACATACTCTTTGGAGTAGTCTTTCGGCATCCAGAAATGCGCCTTGATAAACTGGCGCAGGTCGAATTCCGGCTTGCGTTTTATCTTCCGATAGCGAATCAGAATATCGAGGGGATCCATTTTCGGCGCACAGTCAGGGAACGTTTTACTGTCAGCAAAAATACGCGATGACTGCACGTGTTCAAACAGTTCGAGATAACGATCGGCAGGGGTCAGCGCATCGGACGCAGGCAGCCCCTCGATCATCTCCGGCTCCGGTTCCGCCTCGATCATTTCATCCAGTTTTAACTCGCACGGATCGGTTTCGTAGAGCATCTCTTCCTCTCTAAGGAACTCAGCGCTTTGTAGTTTCTGGTTGAACATAGGGACTTTGGCCTCCGGATGTCGTCGAAAAAAATGACGGGTATTGCCCGGCTATCTATTAAGCATAGTCATTCGCTTCAATCCGTGAAAGATAAAGTGTGCGGTCGATCACGTTTTGACGCTGGGTAAGATCAAAGCGAAAACCGACAACCTATTGATTAATAGTGTATAAGTTCTTTAATTGCGATAGTAACGCAGCGGCAACTTTAGGAGCATTCGGTTTGCAACGATTTGTGAATAATCCCCGGCTGCACCTCATCAACGTGGAAAAATAACCTCCTTTTCCCGTATCGACTGAGATGAACCATTTTCGTGCGTCTCTATTACGTTAGAGCAATGTCTCGGTATCCGCCATACGCTACTGCGGCCATATTTTGTACGCACTGTTTCACGGGGTAACGTTGATAAAAATACCGCACATTTCGGCGTGCTGGAAAAGGTGATGCAGTGGGATTAAGCAGGCCTCAACTACAGCGTTTAAGGCCACCGCGCAGGGTGCGGTCTTATCTAAATGCGACGCGCGATATATTTGCGTTGTGAAAAAACCGGCGACGCGAGCCGCCGGTAATTATTTAGCGGGGAATTTGCTGGGTAATGCAGTGGATATTTCCGCCGCCCAGCAGAATTTCACGCGCCGGAACGCCGGTGATAATGAAATCCGGGTACATCTCTTTAAACAGCGCCTCGGCTAGGCCATCGGTCGCGGCATCCAGCAGCGGATAGATAATCTGCTGATTGCTGACCAGATAGTTTACATAGGAGCCGGCCAGGCGATTGCCTTCCTGACGCTCAATCGCCGTGCCTTTTTCAACATCACTGGTCTCTTCGGCGCTGGCGAACAGCGGCGGCGGCGAGGGCATTTTCCACACTTTCAGCGGGCGGCCCTGCGCGTCTTTACTGTTTTCCAGCACCGCTAATGCCGCAACGGAGCGCGCATATTGCGGATCGTTTTGATCGTCCGTCCAGTGCAGCGCGACTTCGCCGGGGCGGACGAAACAGCACATGTTATCGATGTGACCGTCGGTTTCGTCATTAAACACTCCTTCCGCCAACCAGATAATCTGCGACACGCCCAGGTAATCACGCAGCTGCTGCTCAATCTGCGCTTTGTTTAAATGCGGATTGCGGTTCGGGTTCAGCAAACATTCGGCGGT
This sequence comes from Enterobacter sp. Bisph1, assembly GCF_000814905.1. Taxonomy (GTDB): domain Bacteria; phylum Pseudomonadota; class Gammaproteobacteria; order Enterobacterales; family Enterobacteriaceae; genus Kosakonia. The sequence goes on along the minus strand of NZ_JXAG01000047.1, from coordinate 187,180 downwards.
GGTCAGCAATGTGCCTTCGCCATCGACATGAATGGAACCGCCTTCCAGCACCAGATCGGTGTGATAGCAGGGCAGATGGTGATATTTCGCCACCTGTTCGGCAACGAGCTGATCGCGATCCCAGCTGGCGTAAAGCCCGCCGTTCAGCCCGCCCCAGGCGTTAAATGTCCAGCTGATGCCACGCTGTTCACCGGCCTGATTGACAACCACCGTCGGGCCGGTGTCGCGCATCCAGGCATCGTCGCTTTCCATCTCCACCAGCGTCACCTGCGCAGGCATGGCGGCGCGCGCTTTTGCCATTTCGGCGGCAGGCACGCCCATAATCACCGGCGTATTACGGGAAATAGCCCCGGCAACAGCGGCAAACGCCTGCTGTGCCGGTGCGGCGTCGGCGCGCCAGTTATCCGTGCGGTAGGGCCAAATCATCCACACCGCCTGATGCGGTGCCCACTCTGCCGGCATAGCGAAGCCGTCTTTTACCGGCGTGGTCAGCTGTACCATTCCTTAGCTCCTTACGCTGCCGTCGGAGGTGGCAAGCGCGCCGTACATATTCGGGCGACGATCGCGGAACAGACCCCAGGAAGCACGCTGGGCAGCAATGGCGTCCAGATCGAAGGTGTGCACCAGCACCGCTTCGTCGGTTTTGTTCGCCTGCTCAACCAGCGCACCGGTCTGATCGGCAATAAACGACGAACCGTAGAAGGTCATCTCCAGGCCATCAATATATTTGCTGGCTTCGGTGCCGATACGGTTAGAGGCAATCACCGGGATCAGGTTGGCTGCTGCATGGCCCTGCTGTACGCGGGTCCAGTGCGGCTGGCTGTCGATATCCGGGTACGCCGGTTCTGACCCGATCGCGGTCGGATAGAACAGAATTTCTGCCCCCTGCAGCGCCAGCACGCGGGCGGTTTCCGGGAACCACTGATCCCAGCAGATGCCGACACCGATTTTCGCATAGCGGGTGTTCCATACCTTGAAGCCGGTGTCGCCAGGGATAAAGAACTGTTTTTCCTGGTAAGCCGGGCCGTTCGGAATATGGGTTTTACGGTAGGTGTCAAGCACGCTGCCGTCGGCATCAATCATCACCAGCGAGTTGTAGTAAGCGTTGTTGGCCTTTTCAAACAGGCTCAGGGGCAGCACCACTTCCAATTCTTTGGCCAGCGCCGAGAAGTGTTTAATCAGCGGGCTATTTGCCACTTCCTGCGCCAGCGCATAGTGTTCCGGGCTCTGATCGATGCAGAAGTAAGGCGCGGCGAACAGCTCCTGAATCAGGATCACCTGCGCGCCTTTGCTATGGGCTTCACGCACCAGACGTTCAGCGTTCTGAATGTTTTTCTCCAGATCCCAGCTACAGGCCATTTGCGTTGCGGCGACTGTGACATTTCTCATAAACAAACTCTCCCGTGGTTCGCGGTTCAGGCAGTGCAAATTAACAGCACTCATTTTGCTGCAAACTATAGCAACGAAAAGCGTTATGCATAAAATGTATTGTTATCATGAAAACATGAACAGGATGCATAGTGGTGATTGACCTTAATCTGTTACGGCTGGTGCCGATTCTGGCGAAAGAGAAAAGCGTGACCCGTGCGGCGCAGCGCGCCAATCTGTCGCAATCCGCCTTTAGCCATGCGCTCAATCGCCTGCGCGAGCAGCTGAAAGATGAGATGTTTATCCGCACGCGCAACGGCATGGAGCCAACGCCCTATGCGGCAATGATGATTCCGGTAATAGAGAGTGCGCTGAGTAAGCTGGATACCGCCACGCGCGGGCCGAGCCATTTCGATCCGCTGCGCGATGCGCATACCTTCTATATCGGCGCGGTAGACTATTTCGAATTTATGTTTATGCCGGTGCTCACCGCCCGCTTTAAAACCGTTGCGCCGAATGTCCGCCTGTCGGTGGATATTCTCTCGGAAACCATCAAGGTCGAGCGGGTGGAGCAGGGGCAGCTGGATGCCTTTATCGGCGTCGATAACGTGCAGCATATTCCCCACTACTTTAATAAGCACAAACTGGTTTCTGATCGCTTTGTCGCTATCGCTTCCGTTGAGCGCACGGATTTGCCGGAACAGTTAACGATGCGGCACCTGGTGAGCGAGGCGCAAATCCATTTACCGGCGGTGAGTTCGGGCGCGGATCATATCGACGGCTGGCTGCTGGAGCAGCATCTCTATCGCCCGCTGGCAACGGTGGTGCAAAGCTACGCCGTCGGCGGGCGCGTGGCGGTGGCGACAGGGTATTTGATGTGCGTACCGTTTCGTATTGCCCAGGAGCTGGCGCAGATGCTGCCGTTGCGCATAATGCAGTTGCCGGAAGGCGCGCCGGAATATAATTTGCTGTTGCTCACCCATCGGTTATTTGACTATCAACCTGCGGTGCGGTGGCTGATTGATGAACTGAAGGCGGCGAAGATTTAATAGGATAAGGTATCTCCATTTCTCGGCCTGTTCGTTGTGTTGTACTTTTGAAGCCGATTTTTACGCTGGTCTGAAATTATAATTTTTGCTAATGCTTTTAAGCAGTTATTTCTGGTAGGGGGTGTATGTAATAGGAATATTCTTAATGCCTGTGTGAAGCAAAATTTATATAAATAGTGTTTTTAAGAGTTTCTCGGGAAACTGCGCTGGTAAATAGCAGTTATTAATTCATTTTTACGTATTAATTTAGGCAGATATTATGGCGGATAATGAAGGTGAAACGAGGCTATTAACTTCAGGTGAATTACGTCTTGCAAAGTCAGTGTTTGGTAATTCAATAAATTATCATACTGTTTGGATTCATCATGACAGTTATTTACCTTTTGGCCTGCAAAACAAAGAATATGCTATGTCACCTAACGGAGAAATTTATTTCCGAGATTGGTATCGAAAGGATTTTTCACAAGAAAAAATAGACCTGCAGCATTTGTTTATTCATGAGATGACCCACGTTTGGCAACGTGCTCGTGGTATGCATGTAAGACTTAGGGGACTCTTTAGCTGGAATGCTGATTATGGTTATAGATTAGATGGACGTAAGCTGTCGCAATATCCACTTGAACAGCAGGCCCAGATCGTCGCTGATAGCTTTGTTCTCAAAAATTATGGCTTAAGCAAATGGATCGAGCTAAAGACTTCCAAGACCATAACTATTAAAAATATTGTTCAGGGTGAAGATGGGTTAACGGCGCTGTATAATAATGCGTTACGTTATTTCCCCAATGGATTATAAAAAATGAAAAAACACATGAAATATTTTCCTCTGTTAGTGCTGCCGCTGCTGAGTGCGTGCACTATGGGCGATCGATTGGATCAGCGTTATAAACCCGCCGAAACCGCCGCGGTCGTACTAAAAGGGGATCAGGTTTGTTTCGCCATCCCATCACCTGACGACTATCAGCCGGTATTTATCTCAGTGGCACCGCGTCATACACCACATCGCGCGCGCTGGTATCAACAACAGCCGCGTTTATCCGTCGTTAACGGCGAAATGTGCATTCCGCCGCAGGTGTATAAATTCCCGGATAAAGGCCAGTTTGTAACGAGTTTCACTCTGGCGTCGAAAGAGAAAGCCCAAACAACCGAATTCAATACCCGCCGTTTCGACGCGGCATTTGAGATTGATAATGGCCGCGCAACCGCCATCAAAGTGGATAATAACGAGTTTTGAAAGCACTGCTGATTCGCCATCCCCAAACCGAGTGGAACCGCGCCGGGCGTCTGCAGGGGCGGCTCGACAGCCCGATCACGCCACGCGGGCTGGCGGAGTGCGATGCGTTGATTACTGCGATTGCGGCGTCAGGGCTAAAGCCGGAACGGGTTTTCTCATCGCCGCTCGGCAGAGCGCAGCAGACGGCTTTGCTGATTGCTGAACGTTTTCACTGTGCGCTACAGCTGGAAGCGGCGCTGCAGGAGCAGGATTTCGGCGAATTTGAGGGGCGGGTGCTGCATGAGATTCGCCGCGAATATCCGCTTTTTGCAGAAGATGAACACTTCCAACCCCCGCTGGGCGAATCATTAGCGCAGGCCGTCGCGCGGGTACAGGCTTTTTTGCAGCGTTTACCCACGCAATGCACGCACGAGGCTGTCGCGCTGGTTTCCCACGGGCAGATTATTCAGGGGATAATCGCGCAGCTTATGGATAACTCACTGGCGAATATGGCGCGTTACCGTCATCCCAACGCCAGCTATGCGCTGCTCGACATTGACGGGGATGCTTGTCGGGTGGCGCGCTGGGGGATTGCCAGCCATCTGCTGCGTTTGCCAGACGTTTAAACGCGTGCAAAAAAAGAAGCTCCGGACGGAGCTTCTGTGATCAATTGCGTGAACGGCGTTGATTAACGCATGGTCACAAACTCTTCCGCAGCCGTTGGGTGGATCGCCACGGTGTTGTCGAAGTCTTTTTTGGTCGCGCCCATTTTCAGTGCCACCGCGAAGCCCTGCAGCATCTCGTCCATCCCCGATCCGATACCGTGAATACCGACAATCTTCTCGTCCGGGCCGACACAAACCAGCTTCATTCGGCACGGCTGGCGGTGCGTAGTAACGGCGGTATACATCGCGGTAAAGGACGATTTATAGATTTTCACCTGATCGTCGCCGTACTGTTCCCGCGCCTGCGGTTCCGTCAGACCCACGGTGCCGATCGGCGGATGGCTGAACACCACCGTTGGGATATTGCTGTAGTCCAGATGCTCGTCCGGCTTGTTATTAAACAGGCGCTCGGAGAGACGACGACCGGCAGCAACCGCAACCGGGGTTAGCTCCACCGCGCCGGTGTTGTCGCCCACCGCGTAGATGCCCGGTACGCTGGTATTCTGGAACTTATCGACTTCGATATACCCTTTGTCGTCGGTTTTCACACCGGTGACCGCAAGGTTGAAATTATCCGTTGAAGGTTCGCGGCCAATCGCCCAAATCAGGCAGTCGACGGTTTGCGAGCGGCCATCTTCCAGCGTCAGCGTCAGGCTGCCGTCGGCATGCTTAACCACCTCTTTTGGCACCGCGTGGGTGTGCAGCGTCGGGCCTTCTGCCGCCATTACTTCTACCAGCGTGTCGGTGATTAACGGATCGAAACTGCGCAGCGGCGCGTGTTTACGCACAAATAGATGGGTTTCGGCGCCAAGACCGTTAATCACGCCCGCCAGTTCGACGGCGATATAGCCTGCGCCGACCACCGCGACGCGTTTTGGCAACGCGGGCAGTTCGAAGAAGCCATCGGAATCAATACCGTACTCAACGCCCGGAATATGCGGATGGCTGGGGCGACCGCCGGTGGCAATCAGGATATGATCGGCGGTAATCGTCTCACCGTTCACTTCGACGGTTTTAGCATCGATAAAGCGGGCAAAGCCGCGAATCACATCGACATTGTTTTTACCCAGCACGTTGTCGTACGAAGTATGAATGCGGTCAATATAAGCGCTGCGGCTGGCAACAAGCTTGCCCCAGTCGAAGTGGTTCACCGTGGTGTCGAAGCCGTAATCCGGGCCATAAAGATGAATCGCCTCGGCGATCTGCGCCGCGTGCCACATCACTTTTTTCGGTACGCAACCTACGTTCACACAGGTGCCGCCCAGCTCTTTTGCTTCGATCAGGGCGCATTTTTGACCGTACATAGCGGCACGGTTAATCGAGGCGATCCCGCCGCTGCCGCCGCCAATAGCGAGATAGTCGTAATGTTTGCTCATGGTTGTTTCCTTATCCTGAACGAAGTCGAAATATTCGCGATTGTAGCGCGCAGCCCAAAAGGTTCCACCAATGGCTGCGATTACTCCGCAACCAGTTGATGAACCAGCGTGTGGCCGGTACCGGCCGGAACCAGTTTGTTATGCAGCCACGGCAGCAGGGCGTTCATTTGCGCTTCCAGCTTCCACGGCGGGTTGATCACAATCATGCCGGACGCCGTCATCCCGCGCTGATCGCTGTCCGGACGCACGCCGAGCTCGATTTGCAGAATGTTGCGAATACCGGTCTCTTCCAGCTCGCGCAGCATACGTTTGATTTGCTGGCGCAGCACCACCGGATACCACAGGGCATAGACGCCGGTGGCAAAGCGTTTATGGCCTTCGCTGATGCCGCTCACCACCGCCTGGTAATCGGTTTTAATTTCATACGGCGGGTCGATAAGGATCAGACCGCGACGGGAAACGGGCGGCAGTTTGGCTTTGAGCTGCTGATAGCCGTCGCTGCGCTCCACGCGGGTACGGTTATCTTTTTGGAACTCCTGGCGCAACAGCGGATAGTCGCTCGGATGCAGCTCCGTTAACTGCAGGCTGTCCTGTTCGCGCAGCAGTTCGCGCGCAATCAGCGGCGAACCCGGATAGTAACGCAGCTGCCCGCTACGGTTGAAATGGCGTACCACGTTCATATAGGGCTCCAGCTCTGCGGGCAAATCGTCCTGCTGCCAGATACGGGCAATACCTTCCAGATATTCGCCGGTGCGCTCCGCATGTTCACCAGACAGCTGATAGCGCCCGGCGCCCGCGTGGGTGTCGAGATAGAGAAACGGTTTCTCTTTCTCTTTCAGCGCTTCGATGATCAGGCTCTGAACGGTATGTTTGAGGACGTCGGCATGGTTGCCTGCGTGGAAGCTGTGGCGATAGCTGAGCATGGATACTGTGATTCCGGAATATAAACGAGTTTGCGCACAGTTTACCGTAGATTGCCGCAGATTACCGTAGCCCGCGCCGGCTTGTTTCAGCGTGCTGAGAAAGGTTGCAAAACATAACGGTGTCATAAAAGTGTCAAACGATGGCGCTAGCGTCGTTGTCAGGCAAGGTAATCGTTTGAATACAAGGATGAAACATGAAAATACGTCTTACGTTTTTAACCGCTGCGCTGCTGCTGGCTCATCAGGCAACGGCGAAAGATATTTCTCTGACGCAGGCGCGCGACATCGCTAACACCACCACGCCCGCATCCACAAGCCAGACCTTTGTCGCGCTGGAAGGGCAATCGCTGGCACAGTTACGCAAGGCGATTCAGGGTAACGCCGCGTCCCTTAGCCGCCAGCAGCTTGAGCATTCCGCCCAGCAGCAACAAGCCGACAGCGCATGGTTAAAAGCCCGGGGATATGATTTCCAGGTAAAAGCCAATCAGCAGGCGGGAATTGAGCTGCTTTCCGCCTTTAGCACGCTGCCGAAAACCACCCTTGATGCCAGTCTGCAAACCGTTGAAGAGATCAACCTCAACGCGACAAAAGCCCTGCGCCAGCAGGCGCTGGCCGACGCCGAAGGCATTAATCACCTCTATTTTCTTGCCGATGCGCTGGGGCCAAAGCTGGGCAACGCGTTTTTGACCGCTTATGACAAAGGCGAGTTGGGCAAAGCGGCGGCGCTGATCAAAGCCACGGAAATCAGTACCGGCGCGGCGAAAAAGCATTTTAATTACAAACGCCCGTTCCTGATCGCCGGTAATACCGTTCATCTGGTGCCGGATGATGTAGTGGTAAAAGATAACCAGCCCTACAGCGCCGATGGCGGCGCGTTCCCGAGCGGCCATACCAATACCGGCTATACCGATGCGCTATTAATGGCGGAAATGGTGCCGGAGCGCTTTGAGGCGCTGGTCACGCGCGGCGCACGCTACGGCTATTCCCGCGTGGTACTCGGTGTGCACTATCCGCTGGATGTGATGGGCTCGCGCATGGTAGCCCAGCGTAACGTCGCCCATTTCCTCAACGATGCGGCCTACCGCGCGATGTTCAACGAAGCCCGCGACCAGCTGCGTACCGCACTGGAAAAAGAGTGCGGCACGACGCTTGCGCAGTGCGCGCAAAGCGCCGGGAAGGACGACCCTTATCGCGATCCGGCGATGCGGGATTTCTACCGGTTTACCCTGAGCTACGATTTGCCGCAGCAAAAAGGCGCGGCGAAGGCGGTTAACGTGCCGCAGGGTGCGGAAGTGCTGCTGGAAACGGCGCTGCCGAACCTCTCCGCCAGCCAGCGTCGCGCGCTAATGAGCAAAACAGCGTTACCGGCGGGCTATCCGCTTTCCGGCACCACCGATGAGCAGAATTTCTGGCAACGTCTGAACCTGCCTGCGGCATTCGAAATGGCGCACAAAGCGCGCTAAGCTATCATTACATTACGCCCGCAGGCGCAATGCTGCGGGCGTTTTCTGCGCCGCTGATTATTGCAGCGATAGCCCGGCTAAGCGTCACGTCCGGGATTGAAATCTCCTGGACTTAACCCCATGCTAGAACACATTGCCAGGCGCTCACGCGCTTGATTCACCTCATTCCAAGGACTGCCCCTATGACCAACCCTTTATTGACGCCTTTTGAGCTGCCACCGTTTTCTCAAATCCTGCCTGAGCATGTTGTTCCCGCTGTGACTAAAGCGCTGGAAGATTGCCGGAGCGCGGTGGAAAACGTGGTCGCACAGGGCGGCCCGTATACCTGGGCGAATCTTTGCCAGCCGCTGGCGGAAGTGGACGATCGTCTCGGCCGCCTCTTTTCGCCGGTGAGCCATCTGAACTCGGTAAAAAACAGCACGGAGCTGCGTGAAGCCTACGAACAAACGCTGCCGCTGCTGTCTGAATACAGCACCTGGGTCGGACAGAATGAAGGGTTATATAACGCTTATCGCGATCTGCGCGACGGCGAACATTACGCCTCCCTGAGCGTCGCCGAGAAGAAGGCCGTGGATAACGCCCTGCGCGATTTTAAACTGTCGGGCATCGGTCTGCCGAAAGAGAAACAGCAGCGTTATGGCGAAATTGCCGCGCGCCTTTCTGAACTGGGCAATATCTACAGCAATAACGTGCTTGATGCCACGATGGGCTGGACCAAGCTGGTGACCGACGAGGCGGAGCTGGCCGGTATGCCGGAAAGCGCGCTGGCGGCGGCGAAAGCGCAGGCTGAAGCCAAAGATATGCAGGGCTGGCTGCTGACGCTGGATATCCCAAGCTACCTGCCGGTGATGACCTATTGCGACAACCAGGCGCTGCGCGAAGAGATGTACCGTGCTTACAGCACCCGCGCTTCTGATCAGGGCCCGAACGCCGGGAAATGGGATAACAGCCCGGTAATGGCAGAAATCCTCGCCCTGCGTCATGAACTGGCGCAGCTGCTGGGCTTTGAAAGCTATGCCGATAAATCCCTCGCCACCAAAATGGCGGAAAATCCGTCGCAGGTGCTGGAGTTCTTAACGGATCTCGCTAAACGTGCGCGTCCGCAGGGTGAAAAAGAGCTGGCGCAGCTGCGCGCCTTCGCGAAAGCGGAATGTGGCGTCGATGAGCTGCAGCCGTGGGATATTGGCTACTACAGCGAAAAACAGAAACAGCATCTTTACAGCATCAGCGATGAGCAGCTTCGCCCCTATTTCCCGGAAGATCGCGCGGTAAACGGCCTGTTCGAAGTGGTTAAACGCATTTATGGCATTACCGCCAAAGAGCGTAAAGATATCGATGTCTGGCACCCGGATGTGCGTTTCTTCGAACTGTATGACGAAAACAACGAACTGCGCGGCAGCTTCTACCTCGATCTCTATGCCCGTGAGAACAAGCGCGGCGGCGCGTGGATGGATGATTGCGTGGGCCAAATGCGCCTCGCCGATGGTTCGCTACAAAAACCGGTGGCCTATCTCACCTGTAACTTTAACCGGCCGGTCAGCGGCAAACCGGCGCTGTTTACTCACGACGAAGTGATCACCCTGTTCCATGAATTTGGTCACGGCTTGCATCATATGCTGACCCGCATCGAAACCGCCGGTGTGGCGGGTATCAGCGGTGTGCCATGGGATGCGGTCGAGCTGCCGAGCCAGTTTATGGAGAACTGGTGCTGGGAGCCGGAAGCGCTGGCATTTATCTCCGGTCATTATGAAACCGGCGAGCCGCTGCCGCAGGAACTGTTAGATAAAATGCTGGCGGCAAAAAACTACCAGGCGGCGATGTTTATCCTGCGCCAGCTGGAGTTCGGCCTGTTCGACTTCCGTCTGCATGCGGAGTTTAGCCCGCAACAAGGGGCGAAAATCCTCGAAACTCTGGCAGAAATCAAACGCCAGGTCGCGTTGATACCGGGTCCGTCGTGGGGACGTTTCCCTCATGCTTTCAGCCATATCTTCGCCGGGGGATATGCGGCGGGTTACTATAGCTATCTGTGGGCCGATGTGCTGGCGGCGGATGCTTTCTCCCGCTTCGAAGAAGAGGGGATTTTCAACCGCGAAACCGGGCAGTCGTTCCTCGATAACATTCTTACCCGCGGCGGTTCGGAAGAGCCGATGGATCTGTTTAAACGCTTCCGCGGCCGCGAGCCACAAATTGATGCGATGCTTGAGCATTACGGGATTGAAGGCTAATTCCATTGAAGATCTGTTTATTGGATGAAACGGGCGCCGGAGACGGCGCCTTATCCGTTATTGCGGCCCGCTTTGGGCTGCAGGCGGATGAGGACAATCTGATGGCGCTGGTGCTCACGCCAACCCATCTGGAGCTACGTAAGCGCGATGAACCAAAGCTTGGCGGCATCTTTGTCGATTTTGTTGGCGGCGGCATGGCGCACCGGCGGAAATTCGGCGGCGGGCGCGGTGAAGCAGTGGCAAAAGCCGTCGGTATTAAAGGCAGTTATCTGCCAGACGTGGTCGATGCAACAGCAGGCCTCGGACGCGATGCCTTTGTGCTGGCATCGGTGGGCTGCCGGGTACGTATGCTGGAGCGTAATCCCGTTGTCGCCGCGTTACTGGAAGATGGCCTTCATCGTGGCTATGCCGATGCCGAAATTGGCCCCTGGCTGCGCGAGCGGTTGCAGTTAATTCATGCTTCCAGCCTGACGGCGCTTACGGATATTACGCCGCGTCCGCAGGTGGTTTATCTCGATCCGATGTTCCCGCATAAGCAGAAAAGCGCGCTGGTGAAAAAGGAGATGCGGGTGTTTCAGTCGCTGGTCGGCCCGGATCTCGATGCCGATGGTTTGCTGGAGCCTGCGCGACGGCTCGCCATTAAACGCGTGGTGGTTAAACGCCCGGATTATGCGCCGCCGCTGGCGGGCATCGCCACGCAATCGGCGGTGGTCACCAAAAGCCACCGTTTTGATATTTACCCCGGCTCCGGGGAATAAAAACGCCCGGTCGCGTTGCGCGCACCGGGCGGTATTCAGTCAGGCGTTATCATGCCTGCGAGAGATCAATCGTCCTCTTCATCCCGCAGCGGGACAATCAGCATATCGACATGAACGGTGTTGATAAGCTGGCGCGCGGATGACATCAGCTTGCTCCAGAAATCCTGATGGTGGCCGCAGACCACCAGATCCATATCGTATTTTTTAATCGCATCCACCAGCACCTGGCCTAAATCACCGCTGCCGCTCAGGGTTTCCGTGATTGGGTAGCCCGCGTTGGTGGAGAGCTCCGTCAGGGCCTGATGGGTTTCGTCGGAGATGCGTTTTTGCATATCGCCCAGGTTGACGTCGATAAGACCGGTATAAAGATCGGAATAATTTACATCGACATGAATCAGGGAAATCTTCGCGTTGTAGGGACGCGCCATGGATACTGCTTTCTCAACCAGTAATTTGCTTTCGGGAGAGAGATCGACGGCGATAAGAATATGTTTGTAAGCCATAGTGTTACTCCTTCCATAAGTTGTCGATGACCATCGGGGCTGAAACCCCTGATGCTGTTGCACTGCGCCCGCATCCTGCGTTTCACGTGAGCGTAGCGCCCGGCCTTAAGGATCTCATTGTGAAGATGTTTCTACCTTATAACGCCCTTTTCGTAGCGTCAATTAACCTTGATCAAGATTCACTTAACCAATATTTACAGGCATATGCATTGATGATATTTCTACCGGTGGTAAAAAAATAAACAGATCTCCTACACTATTAATAAACCGTACGGAAAAGAGACGGTGTACCTCAGTTGTCCGGGGCAGGGAAGCGAAGTCGATTGCGGAACACCGCCTGGCTAATCTGTCCGTTTGGGGGTTGATAATACTCTTCGTTGTTTGGCCGTTGGGTATCCAGGAGCGAGAGTCCAGGAGCGAAGCTCTGTGGGCGCTCGCCGGGGAGGGGATATGGTGATCAGCACTGTTGCGCTGTTTTGGGCTTTGTGTGTGGTGTGTGTGGTTAACATGGCACGTTATTTCTCGTCGCTGCGCGCGCTGTTAGTGGTGCTTCGCGGATGCGACCCGTTACTCTATCAATACGTGGACGGTGGTGGTTTTTTCACTTCCCACGGCCAGCCGAGCAAGCAGATGCGCCTGGTGTGGTATATCTACGCCCAGCGCTATCGCGATCATCATGATGACGAATTTATCCGCCGCTGCGAACGCGTGCGCGGTCAGTTTATCTTAACCAGCTCCCTCTGTGGTCTGGTGGTGGTAAGCCTGATTGCGTTGATGATTTGGTCTTAAAGAACGGCAATAAAAAACGGGCCAGCAAGCTGGCCCGTTTTCGTGACGCGCGTAAGGCGTTAAATCAGCTTCAGCGCTATCCAGTAAAGCACGCCGGACAAAATAACCGATGCCGGGAGGGTGAAAACCCACGCCATCAGAATATTGGTCACGGTTTTACGCTGCAGACCGCCGCCGTCAACAATCATTGTCCCGGCAACGGACGATGACAGCACATGGGTGGTTGAGACCGGCATCCCGGTGTAGCTCGCCAGACCAATAGAGATAGCCGCCGTCATCTGCGCCGACATACCCTGCGCATAGGTCATGCCTTTCTTACCAATCTTCTCACCGATGGTGGTCGCCACGCGACGCCAGCCAATCATCGTACCGAGGCCCAGCGCCAACGCAACCGCCATGATAATCCACACCGGCGCGTACTCAATGGTGCTCAGCATATCGCCTTTCAGCTTTTTCAGCAGACGCTGATCGTCGGGGCTGACTTCCGGCAGCTTAGCCACCTGGTCGGTAATATCAGACAGGCAGAGCATAATACGGCGCAGCTGACCGCGCTGTTCTACCGGCAGCTTGTCGTAGCTCTCAATGTTGGTCAGCATCGATTTAGCGCGATCCAGCGCCATAATGGCACGGCCAGGATGGCAGTGGAATTCACCCGGCTGGGCGGCAACTTCTTCCGGCGTTGGGATCAGCGGATCGACACCGGTCGCTTTTTGCAGCAGCGCCGGATGTTGCTGGAAATACGTTTCCACGTTGTTGACGGCATCACGGGTACGGGTGATGTCATAGCCGGAGGCATTCATATTGACTACGAAGCCCGCAGGCGCAACGCCAATCAGCACCAGCATAATTAAGCCGATACCTTTCTGACCGTCGTTAGCTCCGTGGGAGAAGCTCACGCCAATCGCCGAGAGGATCAGCGCAATACGCGTCCAGAACGGCGGCTTCTTCTTACCGTCAATCTTCTCGCGTTCTGCCGGGGTCATATGGATGCGCGCGCGTTTTTTGGTGTTGCTCCAGTAACGGCGCAGAACAAATACCAGGCCGCCGGCGAAGACCAGGCCGACTATCGGCGAGATGATCAGCGAGCCGAAAATATTCAGCACTTTCGGGATATTTAACGCATCCACCACCGAGGTGCCGGTCATCAACGCATTGGTTAAACCAATACCGATAATCGCGCCAATCAGCGTGTGGGAACTGGATGCTGGCAGGCCCAGATACCAGGTGCCAAGGTTCCAGATAATGGCGGCCAGCAGCATGGAAAAGACCATTGCCAGCCCATGCGCGGAGCTCACATTCAACAGCAGATCGGTCGGTAGCATATGCACAATCGCATACGCGACGCTCAACCCACCCAGCAACACGCCGAAGAAGTTAAACACCGCTGCCATCACCACCGCCAGCTGAGAGCGCATAGCACGTGTATAAATGACGGTTGCTACGGCATTTGCCGTGTCATGAAAGCCATTGATGGCTTCATAAAACAGAACAAAAACCAGAGCAAGCACAAGTAATAGCCCGGTATGCAGATCCAGGCCGGCAAACAAATGTTCCATAGGTCGTTAAGCCATTTTGAGGACATGAACGCGGCGCATTATCAGGGACATTGGCAGTGCGGGCAAAGTGAAATATGTATTTTTTTTGACGTAATTTCTCAAAATTGACTGTATTTTTAAAATTAATTTATATTTTTCAATGTCCTGTTACTTTTCACCGTGATTCGCGCTGGTGTGACCAGCTTGAACTCTTTACAATCCGCCACGGTCAGTCATTGAGGGTGCAGTTGTGGAAAAGTTTGATGCCATTGTTATCGGCGCAGGGGCCGCTGGCATGTTCTGTGCCGCGTTAGCCGGGCAGGCGGGTCGCCGTGTATTGTTACTGGATAATGGCAAAAAACCCGGGCGCAAGATTTTGATGTCCGGCGGCGGACGCTGCAACTTTACTAACCTTTATGTCGAGCCGGCGGCTTATTTGAGCCAAAACCCCCATTTTTGCAAATCTGCCCTGGCGCGCTACACCCAGTGGGACTTTATTGAGCTGGTGGGCAAGCATGGCATTGCCTGGCATGAAAAGACGCTGGGGCAACTCTTTTGTGATGATTCGGCGCAGCAGATTGTCGACATGCTGGTGGCAGAGTGTGAAAAGGGTAACGTAATCCAACGCTTGCGCAGCGAAGTACTGAGCGTGGCGCGCGGTGACGACGGTTTTACCCTACAACTTAATGGCGAAAGTGTGCAGGCAACGAATCTGGTGATTGCATCCGGCGGCTTATCCATGCCGGGCCTGGGCGCTTCGCCGTTTGGCTATAAAATCGCCGAGCAGTTTGGTTTAAAGGTTTTGCCCACGCGCGCCGGGTTAGTGCCCTTTACCCTGCACAAGCCGCTGCTGGAGCAGATGCAGACCCTTTCCGGCGTCTCGGTACCGTCGGTAGTGACCGCTGCGGATGGGACGCTGTTTCGTGAGAATTTGCTCTTTACCCACCGGGGTTTGTCCGGGCCGGCCATTTTACAAATTTCCAGCTACTGGCAGCCGGGTGAATATGTCACTATCAATTTGCTGCCGGATATCAATCTTGATTCTTTTCTCAATCAGCAGCGCGATGCACACCCGAATCAGAGCCTGAAAAATACCCTGGCGCTGCAGCTACCGAAACGGCTGGTGGAGTGCCTGCAACAGCTCGGTCAGATCCCGGATGTGACGCTGAAACAGCTGAACCAGCGCGAACAGGAAAATCTTGTCGAACTGCTGACCCACTGGCGCGTGCAGCCGAACGGTACGGAAGGCTATCGTACGGCGGAAGTGACCCTCGGCGGCGTTGATACCCATGAGCTCTCATCGCGCACGATGGAAGCCCGCAATGTACCGGGGCTGTACTTTATTGGTGAGGTGATGGATGTCACCGGCTGGCTCGGTGGGTACAACTTCCAGTGGGCATGGTCGAGCGCCTGGGCCTGTGCACAAGCATTAGCGCAAACCGCCTCCGCCTGACCCTTTCTTACCCAGTAGTACGCAAAGCCCGGCGCGGGCTTTTAGTGATAAATTTATCCTGCGCCGGTTGGTACATCGCTACGCCTGAACCCCTCTGGACGCGAGTGCGGTCATTAGCGATGGCTTGCTGAGACTGTATTGGTCCACCGTTTCGAACATTTCGGCAAACAGCCGATCGTCTTTTTTGGCCCAGAAGACGTCTAAATCGTCACCTTCCCATATCTCATGGGTATGGCAGACAAACTCAAGCAAACCGCTATCATGCGGTGTGAAGTCGATACGCTTAGGGTCATTTTCGCCAATAAGCCGTTGGTAAAAGAGCACCATTTTGCAGTCGCAGCCGCGTGTGTTGTACATCGCCAGCAACGCATTTAAGTGGTCGCGTAACTGGGGAAGGTTCGAGCGATCGGTAATGCGGTGATGATAGAGGAAGACAAAATTCTTCGTGCCCCGGTAGCTTAGCTGGCGAGAAATACGCCGTTGCATGGCGCAGCGATCCTCTTTAATGCGCAGTGGGTCATGATGCGTAAATTCAAAACCCAACATATGTCGGGTGGCGTAATGACCGGTGCATTTATCGTAGTAGGTCGAGCGCACCACCGTATGTTCACCGTCCGGGAAATGTCGCAAATTCTCTTTTGCCAGCAAATGGTGATAATTGTCGTTTTCCATTTGCAGGATATATTCGATATTCGAGCGCCCGGCGGAGAAAACGGAACTGAAAGATTTTCGATTATGACGTCGGAGAATATCGTCAGCGAGACAGTTTTCACCCAATGAAATCCAAAATACTTGCGACAAGTAATTATTTCGATATTTCCATTTCTTGCGTAGATTAATCAATTTTCTTTTCAGCGATTTAAGATGATCTTTCGCCAGTTGCTTAATTTCTCTACCTTGCATCAGCGGTACCTCATATTAATGACAGCCATTCCAAATGAAGTAATCAGCAGGCGTGTTACTTCGATCTTTTCTCCAGTGCGCCGTAAAGGTTATGTCCCGCGGCGCTAAAAGGTTTTTGTTATTTTTTTTGAGCGCAGGCTCACTAGCCTGCTGTTTCGCTGTGCAAAATGTGATGCGTCGCAGTCTGTCGCTGGCGTATACGCTATGCGCGTCGTTTATTCTCACCTGAATGAGGCGATAAATTAACGGCGTCTTTGCCGTATTTTAGTGGGCAATAATAGCCTAACTTGATGTCGTGGTGATGTTTAAATAATAACCTCCATGTTGATGCATAATATATCCAATATATCCCTTTCAGTGACCCATGAATAAATCCGTCTGCAACACCAAAAGGCGGTGTTAAACAACGCGGGTGCAGGTTATCTACTTTACACTTTGCCGCGCTATTGACCTTCATCAGGAAAATCCCAAAAGCCGCTGACAATGTTGATGCAGGTCGCGTAATAAAAAATAAATGCGGCATGGCGGGTTAGGCCGAAAGATTTTTGGCCTCGATATTTTATTTCCGCTGCCGATAACCGCTTCACGCGATCTCACTGGCGCAATTTATTACGCGCCCCGATACAGGAATGATAATGAAAATCGGCAATACCCTTTTATGCGCATTACTGGCGGCCACTCTGAGTTCTCATGCCGCTGATGCGCCTGCCCCGGCGGGCAAGAAAGTCCTGAGCAGCGCCGTGAATCCGCTGGTGCTGGTGCGCATTAACGATCGCATTTCTGCCTTGAACCAGCTGGTATTTGAAGACGGGCAACACATTAATCGCTGGGACGGTTTCGATTGCTCCACCAACCAGGCGGTAAGGCTTTACTGGGACATGCTTGATGAAAACGAAGCGGTGGTGCGCCGTTTTTACAATGGCAGCTATGACCGTTACGCCGCGCCGCAGCCGGAAAATTCGCTGGCCGAGGTGGCGGCAAATCTCTGTCGTGCTCCGCATCTAAAGAATCCGAGCTGGGTCTATATCGAGAAAAAATCCAAATACGACACTCCCATTCTTGTCGATACCGCTTCTGTGCTGCGGGTAAAAGATCTGCTGATTGCGAAAATTGGCTTCGAATACGGCGAAATCCAGTTCGATCCGCCCTATGACGCGCCCTACGATATGAAGATTGAAGTGCATGGTTATAACTGCGAAACCCAGCATGATAATGTGATCGCCGGTCTGGATATCACACCGGAGGGCTACGTTTCCGATAGCCTGACCGGCAAAGCGGCACAGCGCCGCAATGAAGATTTTTCTAACACCCCGGCAACCAGCGCCGCGCTGAAACAGCTTTGCGCCATGAGCACGCCGTCCGCGTTTAAAGGTGAAGGGGCTTATGTGGCGACGACGAAGAAGAAAAATGTCTCTTCAACGTCTGGGCCGATGCTGCCGGATATGAGCAATAACGGGCCGCAGTGGCTGGCGCAGTTCCCGCTCCCGGCAGAGATTGAAAAACAGGCGCTACAGACGATTAACCAGTGGGCCACGCCGCGCTTTAAGAAACTGAGCTGGAATATGCACTGGAGCGACAACGACACCGTACCGATGAGGCTGGATGTGCAGCCCAACGGCTTACTGTTACTGCTGGAAAATTACACTATGTTCAGCGCGCAGCGCCTGACAATGGGCAACCTTGGGCAGCTTAAAGGCGGTATCAGCATTAGCTACACGCCTACGGTCATTAGCGAACTGCATACTGATCTGCGCTTCCCGTTGCACCAGGGGCAGAAATTCACCTTTGATACCGTGGCGCCTAAAACGGACAAAAAAGATGAGCAGACGGTGATTAAACGCCGTTGCGAAGTGACCGGCAGCGATGAAGCGCGTCAGATCAATAGCGCGTTTAGTGGACGTTACTGGAAGGTCGCTTGCGAGATTGAAAGCGATGGTGTTGAACATCAGACGCTGGCGTGGCTTTCCGATCTGAATGTCTTTATGCCGCTGACGCAGTGGCAAAAAGGTAAAGAGGTGGCGGCCAAAATCACCGATGTTGAGATTGTGCGTTAAGTTATCGCCACCCTGAACGCACGGTTCAGGGTGGTATGTCATGCGTTGGGCTTGTCGCCAACGCATGACGCCATTAATAGCGGCGAAACGACGACAGTTTATGTAACTGGCGGCCGCGGCCGTCGAAATTGCTTTCGTTCAGCCAGCCGGTCAACATTGACGAGATGCCCGGCCATTCGCGCACGGTTATTGAGAACACCGTAATATCGCTGAGCCGCCCTTTACGGATTTTTTTCTCGCGCAAAATGCCCTCTTTGACAAAGCCGATACGCTCCGCCGAATGAATCGCTTCCGCGTTATAGCTGGCGGTTCGCCATTCGCAGCGGCGGTATTTCAACTGATCGAAAAAATAAGACAAAACAAGATACAGACTTTCGGTGCTCATACGGGTTCTTTTCATTAACGGCGTCCAGTTGACGTCGCCAATATCAAAAGAGCCGTTTTCCTGATCGAATTTGCCGGTGTAAAAAATGCCTTTAACTTGTTTATCGGTTTTATCTTGTACCACAAAATAGATTCTATCGGGGCGAGCGGTAAGATTGCGTAGGTAGGCGTAACAGGAGGTTAAGTCTCTTGGCCGGGGATCTTCAAGGTAGGTCCAGTCGCGGTCATCATCAATGCTTTGCCATTCGGGGAAAAGATCTTCAGCATGATCCAGCGCCAGCGGAACAACGTCGCAATAAGTGCCCTTAAGCACAATTTTTTCCGGCAGCGGACGTTTTGTCCAGCCTTCAATCTCCTGGCCGATACGCTGTCCATACTGGTTATAAAATTCCATATCCCCTCCTGATTAAGACGAATGTATTGCTGCTTAACTTTTATTAAATGGGTATTAATTATTAATAGGGTTAAGAGGTAAATTTTATCGGCATAAAACAATAACTCTTTATATAATTACGCAAATAATATAACGGCGACGTTTTTAAAAACTAATCCTGCTTTCATCATGCGCGTCGGCGTTTTCGTCTGAACGGCGATAATAATGGTGAACGGTTAAACAGATAATTTAACTTAGCGCCGGTAAATAAAGCGGTGACTTAAGGACAATGGCGCATTAGCGGAAGAAAGTGTGGTCCTTACAGCCATTTTTAGGGATTAATCAAGTTGGGCTGGTTTAAAAACCCCCCTTTTTTTTAGTAGGTTAAAAGTGGATTAGGATAATTCCTGGCATTTCTTGTCGCAAAAAACCAGACAATATTGATCTTTTTGTTTACAGCAATCATGCGGTAGCTTTTTACAGCAATCGTGCGGTAGCGTTTTCGCTCACCCGTAACGTTAAACTTGTGGACCGCACCCGGACAGGGGCGCATCCCTACGTCAGGATCCGATTTATGAGCAATCGTATTACTGTTCAATTACCCGTCGAAGGACTGCTTTTCTGGAAAATCTCCGGGCGTGAAGCGTTGTCTGAAGCTTTTACCTTCAACCTGCAGCTGCTGGGTACCGACGCGCGAATGGACCGCAGCACGCTGCTTGGAAAATCGGTGACTGTCACCCTTCCAACACAAGCGCTGACCGGCTCACCGCGCTACCTTAACGGCAAAATTACCCGCGTTGCGGTGAGCGCCGTCGAGCTGACCGGCACGCGTTACGCCGTCTATCAGCTGACCGTCGAGCCGGATGTATGGCCGATGAAGCGCGACCGTAACCTGCGCATCTTCCAGGGGCAGACGGTACCGCAAATCGTTAAAACCCTGCTCGGCGAATATCAGGTCAATATTGAAGACAAACTGACCGGCAGCTACCGCAGCTGGGAATACTGTGTCCAGTACCAGGAGAGCAGCTTTGACTTCATCAGCCGCTTAATGGAACTGGAAGGCATTGCTTACCACTTCCGCCACGAAGCGGATAAACACACGCTGGTGCTGACGGATGCCGCCACCCAGCATCAACCCTTTAGCGGTTACGAAATTATTCCTTATCACCAGACGCCGTCCGGCGGTTCGACCTCCGAAGAGGGCATTAGCCAGTGGGCGCTGGAAGACAGCGTGACGCCGGGGCTCTACAGCCTGGATGATTACGACTTCCGCAAACCCAACGCCTGGCTGTTCCAGGCGCGGCAGAACCCAAGCTCGCCGTCGCCGGGCACCATCGATGTTTATGACTGGCCGGGACGCTTTGTTGAGCACGGCCACGGTGAGTTTTACGCCCGCATCCGCCAGGAGCGCTGGCAGGTAGAGCATCAGCAAATTGAAGGCACGGCAACGGCGATGGGTATCGTGCCGGGCAGCACCTTCCAGTTGACTAACGCCGCTTTCTTTAATGACAACGGCGAATACCTGGTGACGGCGGCAAACTACTTTTTCGAAGAGAACCGCTACGCCAGCGGTGCCGACAACGACACCGTTCACCGCACTGATTTCAGCGTGATTCCCTCATCGGTTGTCTTCCGCCCGGCGCAGCAAACCGCCTGGCCGCGCACCTACGGCCCGCAAACGGCAAAAGTCGTCGGGCCGCAGGGGGAAAGCATCTGGACCGATAAATATGGCCGCGTGAAAGTAAAGTTCCACTGGGATCGGCTGGCGAAGGGCGATGATACCAGTTCCTGCTGGGTGCGCGTCTCCAGCGCGTGGGCCGGGCAGGGCTTCGGCGGCGTGCAAATCCCGCGCGTGGGCGACGAAGTAGTAATCGACTTTATCAACGGCGATCCCGACAGGCCCATTATTACCGGCCGCGTCTATAACGAAGCCAGTATGCCGCCGTGGGCGCTGCCTGCCGCCGCCACGCAGATGGGTTTTTTAAGCCGCTCGAAAGATGGCTCTGTCGACAACGCTAACGCCCTGCGCTTTGAAGATAAAGCCGGCGAAGAGCAGGTGTGGATCCAGGCCGAGCGCAATATGGATACCCACGTTAAAAATGACGAAACCCACAGCGTTGGCGGCTCGCAAACCGTCAGCGTCACCCGCGATTACACCGGTTCGGTGGCGGGTAAACATACCCAGGCCACCCAGCTCGCTCATGAAGAGGTGATTGGCGGCGGGTTTACGCAGATGGTGCAAGGCGCGCTGGTGCAGGCGTCCGACTCGGCAATCCAGTTGGTATCGGGACAATCGGTGTTGACGCTGGGTGCAAACGGCACCGTTACGTTGAAATGCGTCAATTTTCAAATTGATGCCACCGGCTCCGGGGCGATTAACACCGCTGGCCTGCTGGATCTCAACCTGTCGAAACCGGAAAAAGGCGCAGATGCGCAGCCGACCATTGCGCAGATCCAGGCGGCGGTCAAAGCGGCGTTTAATCAAGGAACGGATAAATAATGGCGACGGCACAATTTGCCCTTACTGAAGGCACACTGAACGTGCCGGATACGTATCAGGATCGCAGCATTAACGTGCTGAAGTTCAAAGAGAACAACGCGACGCTGGTGATCACCCGCGCCTGGGATATCGAGCCCGGCGACGAAGAGAATTTCCTTAACCAGCAGTTGGCGAAAGTGAAACGCAGCATGCGCAAAGTGGTGATGGACGCCATAGAGGACAGCCGCGTGGCAGGCCAGCCTGCTCGCGAAGTGTCTTTGCGCTTCGAAAATCAGAGCACCATGGTGTATGAGAAGCTTGCCGTCACGCGCATTGACGATCATCTGCTGGTGCTGACCCTCAGCCGTACCCTGCCGTTTGATACCGACGCCGACGCGTTTTGGGCGGCGATCAAAACGGGCTTTCAACTGGGGGCTTAAGGATGACGGATTACATCGCGGCCCGCATTGATGACCCGCTGATCCATAGCTCTGCGCTGGCGGACTTCGTTGGCGGGCTGGTGGAAGGGGCAATTGTTCTCGGTATTGTCGTCGCCGCCGGTTCCGGTATTGGCGCTGTTATTGGTGCCGTGGCGATTGGCGCGCTAATGGTCAGCGGTACGCTGGAGAGCATTGGCGATGCCGCCGGGAAAATGGTGGATGCGCTTATCGACCCCGGGCCTCCCGATGCGCATATTGTTTCCGGTTCTGATGATGTCCATATCATGGGCAAGAAAGCCGCGCGCGCTGCCGGCACGGTAGATCGCGACTATCTTAATAGCCTTGCCGCCGCGCCTGCCGATGACAGTATCGACTGGGCAGCAATCGGTTCGTTGGCGCTGGCCGGGGCGGCGGCGGTATTGAAAACCGCGTTGAACCCAACGGCGGCGATCCTCGCCGTGGCCGAACGCGCCAGCCATCTCACACTTGATGACATGAAAAAGTGGGGCTCGAACCTGTGGGATGATTTAACTCAGCCGACGGTCGAGAGCGCCAACCCCTATGCCACCCCGATGCCGCAAGATAACGTTGACTGCAAAAAAGGCCATATGGTCACCAGCAGCAACTTTGTCGCGCAAGGCTCCAGAACCGTCTTAATCAACAACCAACCGGCGGCGCGCAACGGCGAGAAAAGCACCTGCGAAGCCGAAATCAAAGTCAGTGAAAATCCGCGCGTGCGCATCGGTGGCGATACCATAACCGTGCGCGATATCCGCAGCGGTAAAAACCAGCTGGCGTACCTGCTGGGCAACTTGCTGGGCAGCCTGGGTATTGGTGCGATTTCGCGCCTGATCAAAATGGCCTGCGAGCGCCAGCTGATCCGCGGCGTGCTAAAAGAGATTGTTTGTCCCCTCGGTGGCTTAGCCGTATCGGAGATTGTTTCCGCAGCAGCGATCAGCGCAGCGAACACCGCCTTCCCGGTCAATATTCCGACCGGGGCGAAACTCCTCGCCAAAGAGGAGGATCTCGACTTTGTGCTGCCGGACCGCATGCCGCTCTACTGGCAGCGTATCTACCACAGCCGCAATCGCGCCACCGGCATGCTCGGCACCGGCTGGATGCTGCCCTTTGAAACCCGCCTGATTCGCCTGGCAGACAACCAGCTGATTTTCCGCGATATGAGCGGACGCGAGCTGGGGCTTGGCGAAGTGCTGCCAGGCGATATGATCACCTACCCGGACGAGGGGCTAAAACTCTTCTCCAGCCCGAACGGCGCAATGGTGATTCAGACCGGCGATGGCGAACATCAGGTTTATGAACCGGATCCGACCCGCCCCGGCGAGTGGCGTATGCACCGCCTGTTCGATCGCCATGAAAACGCCCACTATTTTAGCTGGAACGAACGCGGCCAGCTGGTGCGCATCTCCAGCGATAACGAAGCGCTGGATGTGGAACTGGAGCATGACGATGAATCCGGCAGGCTGCATGCGGTGTATCAGGTGTGCGGCGGCGCGCGCCATCAGCTGGTTTCCTATGATTTCAACGAACAAGGGCAACTGATCGCCGTGACCGATGCCGATGGCATTGTTACCCGCGAGTTCGGCTGGGATCGTGCCAGCGATCTGCTGGCCTGGCACGGCTTTTCTACTGGCTTAACCGTGCACTACCTGTGGCGACCCGCCGCCGACTCCAGCCACTGGCGCGTTAGCGCGTATCAGGTGCGCGACGAGCAGGGCACGGTGCTGGAAAACTGGCGCATCGACGCCGATGAAGCCAAACGCGTTGCCCGCGTGAGCAATGACGAAGGCGTGGTAAGCGACCACCATTGGGATGCGCTCTACCGTATTACCGAATATACCGACGTGCACGGCGGTAAATGGCAATTTAGCTGGGCGGGCAAAACCGCACAGCCCCTTGCCGTGATCCAGCCGGATGGCGGCCGCTGGGAGTATGCCTGGGACGAGCGCGGTAATATGGCCCTTGAGCGCGACCCGCTGGATCGCGCGACGCTGAAAACCTGGCATCCGCTGTATGACTTCCCGGTAACGGAAGTGCTGCCGGACGGCGCAACCTGGCGCTATGAATACAATCTGGCGGGCGATGTGGTAACGCTGACGGATCCCGAAGGCGGCGTCACCCGCTTTGAGTGGAACGATCAGGGCGATTTGATCCGCCGCATCGATGCGCTGGATAACAGCCACCGCTTCTGGTGGGACGCGCTGGGGCAGCTGATCCGCGAAGAGGATTGCTCCGGTTACCAGAGCCGTCGCCAGTACGATGAAGCCGGTCGGCTGGAACTCACTACGGACCCGCTGGGCAATAGCGAGCGCTATATCTGGAGCGCCGCAGGCCGCCTGAAAAGTTTTGTTCGCGCCGATGGCCGCGAAACCCTGTTTAAATACAACAAAGCCGGGCTGCTGTGCGGCCAGAGCGTGGACGGTATCAGCGAGCGTAAAGTCACCCTGAACGCGCGCGGCCAGGTCACGGAAGCCGTCGATCCCGCCGGGCATATCACCCGTTTCCGCTTTAACCGCGCGGGTCGGCTGGTCACGCTAACCAACGCCAATAACCAGCAATGGCGTTTCGATTACACCGCCACCGGCCTGCTGATGCGCCAGCATGATTACGCCGGGCGGCAAACGGAGTACCAGTACAACGCATCGCAACAGGTCGCAACCCTGGTACGCCATCCCGCCAGCGGCAGCAACCTGCCGCCGCAGGTAATGAACTACGAATATGACGCCCTCGGGCGCATGGTGGCGCGGGAAACCGAGCAGCACCGCACCGAATACCGCTACAGCGAGCTGGCGACGGAAGTGCGCCGCTATGTTTACAGCGAGTGGCGGCAGGCGATGATTGATTCCCGCGAGCCGGAAAACGCCGAGGTGATTGTTTTCCGCCGCAACAAGTTGGGGGATCTGGTCAGTGAAGAGAACCATTCTGGTATTTATCAGCATCAATATGATGCGTTAAGTAACCTTAGCGCTACCACCTTCCCGGACGGACGCCAGATGCAGTATCTGCGCTACGGCACCGGGCATCTGCTGGAGATGCAGCTCGCCTTCGCGGGTAAAACGCTGCCAATCACCGGCTACCGGCGCGACAAACTGCACCGCGAAACCCACCGCACGCAGGGCGCGCTGGAGCTGGAAACCCAGTACGATATCGCCGGGCGGATCACTCAGCGCCGCTGCATGGACAATGTGCGCGACCGGCTGGTCTTCGAGCGCCGTTACCAGTGGGATCGCGCCGACCAGATTATCCGTCAGATGTATACCGACGGCGCACCGCCGACGCCTGCGGAAAAATACCGTCAGTCGCTGTGGGGCTACGACGCCGCAGGGCGCATGACCCAGAGCATCCAGCCGACGGGTGAAGAACGTTTCTGGTACGACGCGGCGGATAACCGCACCACGGCGGATTTACCGCCGGTGTGGGACAACCTGCTGAAACGCCTGGAAGGCGTGCGCTGGGAGTATGACGGTTTTGGTCGCATGACCGAACGCCACGATGCTCAGCGCGGTACGGTGCAGCGCTTCAGCTATGACGATGAGCATCGCATCAGCCAGGTGCTTATCGAGGGTAATTCTGAATTTACTAAAGCCGAATATCGCTACGATGCCCTCGGTCGCCGCACGGAAAAACGGGTGTGGAAAAAGCGCGACCGCCAGCCGGAATGCACGCATTTCGCCTGGGCGGGATTGCAGATGGTCGGCGAAACCAGCGAAAGCAACCCGGATGCGGCGGTGCAGTATATCTACACCGAGAACAGCTACGAACCGCTGGCCCGCGTCGACAGCGTTGAACAGCATGCGGAAGTCTACTGGTATCACACGGAACTAAACGGTCTGCCAGAAAAAGTCACCGACAGCAGCGGCGACGTGGTGTGGCAGGGCGTGTCCACCACCTGGGGACGCAGCGAACGGGAAACCGCGCGCGTCGGCTGGGATGTACCACAGAACCTGCGCTTCCAGGGGCAGTATCTGGACCGCGAAACGGGGCTGCATTACAACACTTTCCGCTATTATGATCCGTGTGGTGGGCGTTACACGCAGATGGACCCGATAGGGTTGCTCGGTGGGCTGAACACTTATAGTTATGTGGTGGATCCGTTAACTTGGATGGATCCGCTGGGTCTGGCAAGAATTGGTTGCTATCAACCACCTGAGAAAGATGTATTCTACCGATCTATGTCTGAGCGGGATTATAAAGTTTTGAAAGCAACAGGACGCATGCCAGGTACAACAGAGACCACAATTTCGCCGACACGGGGATTTTCTCAAAACTATGACGGTATTTTAGTAAAATTCACGATGAAACCAGGTACTACCGATGCTTTGGAAAGAATTGGCATAAGGGATAGCTCTTCATTAGCAGCAAATACTTATCCTGAAATGCTCAGCCCCGCTAAGACTAGGGGCTGGGGGACCCAATATGCAAGGTTCAAAGGTGAAGGAGACCAGATTAATATAGCTTTAGGTAGAGAAGGTGGGAATGCATTAAATATATTTAATGATGGAATACACTCATTTGAGGTTTTACCAAAATGATTATTGATAAAAAAGATTTGATCTTATCCGTTATTAACAACACCCCTCTAAGGAAGGGTAAAATAACTGATGAGGAGTTTTTGAGAAAATTTTTAAACGGACCCGCTAATATCAATGAGGCGATTTCTAGAGAATTAAATAATTCACTGGTTACAAAGGATCCAGTTTCTCTCGAGCTTGCAATGTACTTGGGATTTCACTTTGAATTCTCTGAAAACGATGTAAATACGCTTGCTTCACTGATGACTGAAAATTGGCATGAAAAGCATGCTGATGTTTTAAGAGCGTTAGTCGGTTTGAAAAGTCATTCTTCTGAAGTAGTCGATGCAATCTATCATTGTGCGATCACTGATTTCGACTATCTCGAAGATGATAGAGAAGATGGGATATTTACTCTTGCATCAGACTGTATTTATGCTTTAGCAAAAATTGGAACGCCTTGTGCAATTGATAAACTAAAATTATTAATGGAAAGCAGATGGGAAGAAGTACGCGAACAAGTTGACAATGTTATGAGAAATTACGATCTTAAGTAGGCATGTCTTTAAAAATTATTTTCTTTGAGAAAAGCTCATCTAATTAGAAGGTATAGTTTTAATAAATACACTTTTTTGAATAAAAGCATGATTATTAAAATGAAAAATAAATTTATGAACTGTCGTGGGCGCTAATAGGAGTGTTTTTATTTGTAAACAATCGATTTTGTTTCTGATGAAAATCTCAATTAAATTAAGGTAAGATTTAGAGCATGAATGAGATTAAGGTTATTAAATCTCACCTAATTATTTTTTAGATAAAAGAGCAGCGTTTGAATGAACTGGTGTTTAATTATCGATTGGTTAGCAGACGCTCATTCTTAGATACAGATTTGCATCTCATTTTATGATAAATCAAGGAAATATAATTATTTGATAGGTTTAATCTTTTATAAAAAATCAATAAATAAAGATTGAATGTTTTTCGAAGGGTTGTCGAAATTATTAATTCCAAAAAAAATTATAGAGACATTTGGTCTTGGAGTTAGTGATTTTTTCATCGTTTGATGAAAAATTTAAAATATATTGCGGGCGTTGGATGGAAAAGATAATTTAAGCGCAAACTAGTTGTTAAATGGAAGCATTTACGCCCAAAACATTATAAGTTATTAGATTAGTAAAGAATTTCTTCCCGTATCGATAATCGTTAAAAGTATATAAGAATTAATATCGAGCGGAGTGGTTTTGCTGTAAAAAAACCGACTAAAAGGATAATTTTTTAGCTGAGGGCCGTCACCTAAATTTTTAGCTACTAATTATATTCTCTAAACGAGAATATTTATATCTACGTTTGCAGCTCAGAAATGCCCTCAAACCCCATATACCCGCTCTTTTGGCAGCATCTCCAGCGCTTCACTAATGCGTTCGGCTTCCACCAGAGCACATATCTCCTGCGTCAGATCAGTCACATCCGTGATGTTAACTATCCATTTCTGGCAGTAATCTTTGAGCGCTTGATTGCGCAAGCCGATCTGGATAGTACGATGCTCAAGTTTGTTCAACCGAATGTCGCGCTCCGGATCCCATTGAATAACCACATCTGAAGATTTGATTCGTTTTTGCCATTCAGCTTCTTCGCTGCCGGATTGTTGATGATGACTCAGAATCCCCTGTTCAAGGATTTCACGAAATCCCTCGTGGGTGAGATCGATAGCCAGGATCCGCTGTTGGTTGTGATCTTTCTTGCCCCATCCAGAGCGGTACATCATCCACATAAAAGAGGGCTTGATCCATGTCATCCGGGTCATACTAAACGGCGGAGAGACAAAGGTACCGTTCTCAAGGGCGCTATCGGCGATGGCGTCAGAATAGGCCTGGTAAACGCGTATAATATCTTGGTTATAAAACGCTCGGATCTCTCTTTCGCCAGGCGTATTAGCGAGTATTTCTCTCTTCATTATTCTGTGATTTATCCTAAATATGACCGCTTGATATCACTTTTTATCATTCGACCTGAACGAAGTAAAACAATTCTTAAAGTCGTTGATTTAGTTCATCTTATAATAATAACTCTATTGTACAAAAAATTTTTTTGAAGCAGCAGAAAAAATGCGTAGCATAAAAATACCTCATCGAAGCAGCTTTCGCCTCTCTATTTCCTTTCTACCCCACCAATTATGATAGTAACCAGTATGATACTCGCGTACTTTATATCACTAGCTTGACTCTCTTATCCTGCAAGGCAATTAAATAGCCAGGCCTGAAAAAAATGGCGACTACGTTTTTGACCAATCATTACCCCTGTGCTATATAAGGCTAAATGTGCTCAACGTACTGTTTTGACTTAAATTTGATGATGTTACTCACCAGATTGGCGCATGGGCTAAGTCTCAAGGATATGACGGAATATTTGTTCCTTCAGCACGAAATCCCACTGGTTCAAATTTGATTGCTTTCTTCGGATTTTAATATGCATAGATTAGAAAGGTATTATTCTGGTGATGCTGACTGGAATGATTTTGTAAGGCTCTACGCTGAGGATTATCTAGATGAAAATGCACGTATTTTATCTAGTAAGCTCAATGGCGCTCTTGACTTGGCAATCGTTATCTACGGAAAAAGAGGGATAAAAGAAGGAGAATGGTGGATAGAGCAGAAAGTACCTATGCTTGACAATATCAGACCATTAGACTGTCTTGATGAGCCTGAGTTACTTAAGCGCCTTCGGGAATGTTTAATGCGGATGCCATAAAGAAATATGGCGGTAGCGTAACCGATTTCTTACACAATGACGACGTTATGAAGGTAATTTACAGCCACAACCGGTAGTACGAACCGAACATCGGGTGAGTTATTTTAATTGATCCGATAGGGCTGGCGGGGGGCATTAATTTATATCAGTATGCGCCGAACCCTCTCAGTTGGATCGATCCTTTAGGCTTATATAAAGGTGAAGGTCAACGTGAGCTTGGTAAATATAATTTATTCCATGAACATACTTTAGATCCTTCTGAATATTCTCTTTCCGACCGAGAGCATTTTAAACGTGGAAATCAATCTGTTTATGAGAGAATGCTAAACGAACCTGTGTTCAGACGAGAAATGCAGACTAAATATCCTGGAGTGGTTGAACATGTTCAACCGATGTATATCTACACGGAGAACAGTCACGAACCGCTGGCCCGTGTCGACAGCGTTGAACAGCATGCGGAAGTCTACTGGCATCACACAGAATTAAATGGTCTGCCGGAAAAAGTCACCGACAGCAGCGGCGATGTGGTGTGGCAGGGCGTGTCCACCACCTGGGGACGCAGCGTGCGGGAAACCGCGCGCGTCGGCTGGGATGTGCCACAGAACCTGTGCGTTTCCAGGGGCAGTATCTGGACCGGGAGACGGGCCTGCATTACAACACCTTTCGCTATTATGACCCCTGCGGCGGGCGCTACACGCAGATGGACCCGATTGGGTTGCTCGGTGGGCTGAACACATATAGTTATGTGGTGGATCCGCTGGTTTGGGTGGATCCGTTGGGTTGGAAAAGCTGTAGATTGCAGTATATGGGAAGAACACCGAGCAAAAATTCCCGTACTGGCCGCGCCGTTATTCAGCGGATGCGTGAAGAAGGAAGAATTATTGGTTCAGGTAATAATATGCGATTTAAAAGCTCTACGGACGGGAAATGGTATCCAGTAAAAATGGCCGATATGGCACATTTAACTGATGCAGTTTCATATTGGAATCAAAAAGGTGGTTTCTATGGTGCTAAAGCATCAGAAGTAAGAGCCTGGATCAGGGATCCAAATAATTATGAACTTGAATATTTTGGATATAACCGTTCGCAAGGCACGAAACTACTTGAAACTTATAGAGATCCAGCGACTTTTATTGGGCCCGCTGAGGTTTCACAATATTTTTAGGAGGAATAATGAAAGAGCTTTCAAAAATTGATACGGTTTTAGAAAATAAAATTATTGAGACTATTTCTCTTGGGAATGAGCTTGATGATAATAAAAGATATGATGAGGCACTAGAAAAATATGATGAAGCCTTTTCTCTCTTACCCGAACCAAAGTTTGAATGGGAAATGATTAGTGCATGGCTTGTTGGGTGTTATTTTAATGCCTATTTTGCTATGGGGAATTATTTAAAAGCTAAAGAATGGGCTTATTTAGAATTAAAACACAGAAGTTCTGATATTGATATTACACCTTACATTAATATTGGTATGGCTTCTTTTGAGATGAATGAAGTTGATGAAGCATATAAAAATTTTGACGTGGCATATAAATATGGTCAAGAAAGACCATTTAAAGAATACCCTAAAAAATATCTTAAATTCTACCTTGAGAGAAAATCCTAATTACTTTCTAAAGAATATTTGACATATTGGATAGTAATAACGAGACCGGAAATGAAACTTCCGGTTTTTTTGTGATATTTTTATATATTAACGAATTTTGACCAAATTAAGTAAGTTTATGATCTTTCACTGAATCTATCATGCTTGAAAATTTTTCTGTAAAATTTACAAAATGTATATGCTATAAAACATTTATTGAGTTAACAAGTATAAATGGCACTTCCGGAAATGTACTTCCGTTAAGAGTAAACTCAAAAACTTTTTTGGTGAAATGAAATCTATCAATTGTGATTTTACGGACTTCTACCATGCAAAATAAAATTTTTATGCATTCTATTTTGAAAGCTGAAAATCTGATGACATAAATTTTAGGGGGGTATATCTGGATCCATCTTTATTGGCGCAAGGCTTTCAGATAGTTAAATTTCAAGCTGTCTAATGGCAGGAAAAATTAAATATTTATAACATTAAAGGTTTCACAAATAAAAGTGTTGAGCCGGAAATAACACTCTATTTTCGGCTCTTGACTAAATGCTTTCAAACCAGCACAGCCTTCACCTCTTTTACTACCTGCAACGCCTGCAGAAGCTGCTTTCTGAGTTCATATACTTCATTATTGTCAGCAATAATGCTCAGACAGCCCGGTGAAATCCTTACAGTAACGCCTCTTCCGGTATCGAAACCGGCTTCTTTGAGCCAGTCACCTTTGAGATGCAGGCTGGGATGTCGCGAGTAATATCTGGAATGCAGTGTCTTAGGATCCTGATGTCGTTTGCTCACATAACCGACTTTATAGCGACGCTGTGCTTTGGAAATCTTGCTTTCTGCCTTAGAATGCGTTTTAGCCATGATTAACTACCTCGTTTAGTTGATTGTGGTGAGCGGTGGCAGTGAGCTGCGAACTCATTGCCATCGCGTTAATACGAATACCTACGTTTTAGATTCTGCTAAATCCTTCACCAGAAGATATAAAAAGTAATTTTTCATCACCCTGCTCAATGCTTTCTGCTCTTTATGGGATAAAGTACCAGCCAGTGCGCAGAGTAAGTGCAGTTCTTTGTTATGGAAGAAGATTTCTTTCGCTTTAACGGGCCTGCCAACCAGTTCGTCGATAGAGACATCAAATATGTCGGCCAGCTTAATTACGGTTGATAGTTGTGGACACATATGCCCGCGCTCCCATCGATTATAAACTCTGGGTAAAACGTTTAGCAGTTGTGACAGCTCTGTTTGAGATAATCCTTTTGCTTCACGCAATTTTTTCATCTGAGCCGAAATAATGGTCATATATCAATCTTCCATGAATATAACGTGACTGTTTAAGCTTTACGATACAAATTAATTTGTCTACTTCGATATGATTCAATATTAATCGTTAAAACACGTATACCCAACCGGGCACCGATAAATATGCGAACTGTTTTCCAAAATAAAAAAACATAACAGATCGCCATTTTTACCCCGGACGCGCTGAAGCTGGAAACCCAGTACGATATCGCCAGGCACATTACCCAGCGCCGCTGCATCTTCTCCCCCAGCTTCGTAACCTCCGCAATCTTCCAACCAACCGGCAACCACTTGATTGGGCAAGCCGAGCTGTATCGTGCCGTATCAGGCTGGTTGAAACGCATATCGCGTTCCGGCTCCTCCTGAATCACACCTCCGCCGCTTTGATTTTGTTACCTGGCTTTTTTGCTGCAGAAACGCCAGCGATCGCTCAAAATCCTCTGGTTAACTATTCGCCGTAATTCCACAAGACTAAGATCAACGGTGAGGATCCGCAGCTGGCTGACGTGCTTTTTGCCCCAGCCGGAGCGGTGAAAAGTCCACACAAAAGAGGGCTTAATTATCGACAGCGGGTCAGTATGAACGACGTGGATACGAAGGAACTCATAGCAGCGCCTTGTCCGCAAGAGTGTTTGAATAGCCTTGCTAAACACGAATAAAATCTTCACTATAAAAAGCGCTAATTTCCCTTTTGGCAGTGAAATGAACTCATGTTTTTATTTTTATCAGGATGAAATTTACCCTAAATAAGCTTATCGCTTCGGTATCTGGCGCAAGAGGTATAGAAACGTTTAAAGCGGAAAACTATTTACTTCGATGCGTAATAATTACCGCATTATACAAATAATTCCTCGCTAGAGAGCCGCTTATTTAACGAAGCATGAAACTTTTTAATTGAAGCGACTGCTGTAAATATATAATGTAATTCAATCGGTTACCCTGTGGAAGTAGGGTTTCAGCGACTTGTCCGATATCACCTCCTTGACCTACATATACCTCACATCAATTAAATCGCGGTTTGGGAATATATTAACGAATCGAATTTTGACTAGTCTATAAGCTTGAGCTATATAAGGAATATCCTAAAAATCCTTCTCATTGCGCGAATGTTTAAAATTTAGTCGTATAACATGATTAAAATTATTCATAATATAAATGGTAATAAGTGCACTACACTGCAAAGGCAGCTCGACTCTTTAAGAAAACGATAAAAAGAGTTATTCGCATATAGCAGCCTTTTTGTTTATATATCGTGCATCAGAGACGGGTTTTGCCCAGGGAAGAATGGTTATGGTTGACTTCAACGCGGATATTGTGAGCTTTACCTCGCTTGGAAACGTACGTTTAGGTGATTCAATTGATTTTTATCTGGATGACATATTCAATCGATTTAATGTGGAAATAAAAGAGTACTCTCTGCCTGCGCCATCTATTGAAACGCGATATGCCTATTTAGTTGATAAAGGCACCTTAACAATCGCCACCACCACGGACGATATTATTGTTTCGCTGGGCTGTAATGAAAATTATAGCGGAAAATATAAAAATCGATTATCGGCGGGGATGACAATGGGGGAGTTGCTTAACCTCAGCACAAATGTGAGTATTGTTAACGGCGCGCTGATTATTGATAACGATTACGGGCTCTCTTTTACGTTGCCTTCCCCCTACGATGAAATCGCCGATTCACTCGCGCAAATTCCCGATGATGTCGTACTCAATCAAATTTATGTAAGCGATCATTCCGCCTGGAAGCCGCGTTAAGCCTAACGGCGCTATTCTGCTGATGTTTGCGCCTGCTTAATGGTGAAGCCCAACATCGGCGGAGACTGCGCAACACCGTTTTCCTGGCAACAACGCAAAGCCATTTAACCCGCAGAAAAACACCTTTTCTCAGCGATGATGGTGATAAAAAGGCGCGGCGAGAGTGCTCACGCTGCGTGCTTTTTTTAGGTAAAACACCAAAGCCGAAGCGGGCAGACTGACGCCCGTAAAACCTTCCCGTATACTGCGAAAAACAAAAGAAAATAACCTCTTTTCAATACTTACCGGGGATGGAATGGAAACGGCTGAATTCTTCGCGCAGCTCGCGCAACAATTGCTCCTCTCGGCACCGCTCTTTTTATTGATTGCGCTGGGATATGGCCTGGGACGCTTCGCGGGCTGGCCGGAGTCGGTCAATGAAGGGCTTAACCGCTTCTGTTTCAATGTGGCTATCCCATGCATGCTGTTCAAAGTGATGAGCAAGTTCTTTGAAAGCCCTCCGGTGGATATGCGCCTGCTGATTGCTTACTTCGGCACCTGCTTTGTTATCTATGTGATTGGCCGTATCGCCGCGAAAAGTCTGTTCCGCATGGAGGCCATTTCCGCCTCGGTATTTAGCCTTGCGGGCATTTTCTCCAATAACGTCATGCTCGGTATTCCGGTCGCCATTATTCTGCTGGGTACGCCGAGCCTCTCATCCGTCGCGCTGGTACTGGTTTTTAATAGCCTGATTTTATGGACGCTGGTTACCGTGTCGGTGGAGTGGGCGCAAAACGGCAGTTTCTCGGTGAGAGGGATCGCCAAAACGCTGCTCAGCGTACTGCGCAACTCGATTATTATCGGTATTTTTAGCGGCTTCGCCTGGAGCTTCTTGTTTCACCGCCCGCTGCCGCAATTCCTCGACAGCCCGGTGGGCATGGTGGCGCAGGTTGCCGCGCCGCTGACGCTGATTACCCTTGGTATGAGCCTCTCGCGCTATCAAATCCGTAAAGGGCTGCCGGAAAGTTTGACCATTTGCCTGTTTAAACTGATTTTAATGCCCGCGCTGATTTGGCTTATTGCCTGGCTGCTGCATCTGCCACGGGCCGAGAGCCAGGTCGTGGTACTGCTGGGATCGATGGCGGTGGGAATTAATGTCTATCTGATGGCACAAAAATTCCAGGTGCTGCAGGGGGCGACGGCGACCAGCATGCTGCTTTCCACGCTGCTATCTACCGTAACCACGCCGCTGTTTATGATTTTAATGGCCCATTATTATCCCGACTGGCCCTAAGGCCAGCCGGAACGGCGTTAGACAATATCATCCACTACGCCGCCGTCCACGCGCAGCGCCGC
This sequence comes from Enterobacter sp. Bisph1, assembly GCF_000814905.1. Lineage (GTDB taxonomy): Bacteria > Pseudomonadota > Gammaproteobacteria > Enterobacterales > Enterobacteriaceae > Kosakonia. Next base: position 151,959 of record NZ_JXAG01000047.1, on the reverse strand, counting down.
GCCAGAGGTGGCTGAAGCCTGTTTCGAGCATACATACACCACCATGTTCGCCACCTCTTCAACGGTGGCGGCGCGCTGAATAACCGAGCTTGGGCGGTTAGCCATCACAAACTCTTTCGCCAGCGTCTCCAGCGACTTACCGGTTTTCTCCATCTCCTCTTGCATCATCCCGGCAAAGCCGTCCGAAAGGGTAGGCCCCGGCAGCACGCTGTTAACCGTCACACCGCTGCCGGCGACAAACTTCGCCAGCCCGCGCGCCAGCGACAGCTGCGCGGTTTTGCTCACGCCGTAATGAATCATGTCCGCCGGGATATTCAGCGCGGATTCTGAAGAGATAAACACCACGCGCCCCCAACCCTTTTTCACCATTGTCGGCAGCAGCGCGCGGGAAAGACGCACGCCGGACATCACGTTGGTTTGCCAGTAGCTTTCCCATGTGGCGTCGTCGGTGGCATAAAAATCCTGCTGGCCATAAATCCCGGCATTATTCACCAGGATATCGACCTCACCGCTCGCTTTCAGCAGGTTTTCTACACCCTGCGCCGAGCCAAGATCGGCGATCGCCGTGCGGATTTTCGCCCCCGGGACCTGTTGCGCCAGCGCCGCCTGGGCCTTATTCACCGAGCCTTCGCTGCGCCCGTTAAGGATCACTTCCGCGCCGCTCTCAGCCAGCCCTTTCGCAATGGCAAAACCAATACCGCCCGTTGATGCCGTGACCAGTGCTATGCTTCCGTCGAGTGAGATTTTCATCGTCTGCTCCTTAAATGGATTGAACAAATGATTTAAGGCTAGCAGCTGCGGCGCGAAGGGGTTTGCCAATAGCGGGCGTTATTTCTCGGTTGCCAGACACTGCAAATGGCCGTGACGCACGCCGCGTTGGGCTATCACATCATCGGCAAAGTGCTGAACCTCGCCCATTTTGCCTTTCAGCACGGCGATTTCGAGGCAGTCGTCGTGGCTGATATGCACATGCAGCGTAGCGACGGACAAGTCGTGGTGATGGTGCTGCGTGGCGACAATGCGGCTTGCCAGATCGCGCTTCTCATGTTCATAAACATAGGACAGCACGGCGTAACCCTGCTGCTGCTGATCTTCGACGGATTCCTGCGCAAGCGCGCCGCGCAAAATATCCCGCAGCGCTTCCGAGCGATTATGGTAGCCGCGTCGCGCGCTCAGGTTGTCCAGCGTATCGAGCAGATCATCATCAAGGGTTATGGTTACGCGTTGCATAGCGGCGTCCTGTTGAAGGAGAGGGGAAAGGCGGGCAGGACCGCTTGTTGCAGCGCTTGCCCGGCCGGTGAGTGAAAGCGCAGCGGTGAAGTGACATCGAGGGTTTCGACCAGCGCGCCGGATTCCATCACCATTACCCGCTGGCAAAAACGCTCGACCAGACGTAAATCATGGGTGATAAACAGGCAGGCGACGCCGGAACGCTGCTGTAAGCGCTGCAACAGGCGGATAACCCCGGCCTGCAGCAATACATCGAGACTGGAAACGGCTTCATCAAGAATCAGCAGCGTCGGTTCTACCGCCAGCGCCCGTGCCAGACACACGCGCTGTAGCTGACCGCCGCTGAGCTGTGGCGGGCGTTTATCGACAAGGGATGGATCCAGTTCCACCTCTTCCAGTAAGTGTGCCACGCGCGCCTGCTGTTCAGCCTTCGGGAGCGTTAACAGATGGCGCAGCGGTTCGCGCACAATCTCGCCCACGGTTTTGCGCGGGTTGACGGCGCTGACGGGATCCTGAAACACCATCTGAATATCGCGGCGAAACGCCTGACGGGCGCGAGCATTAAGCGTGTGCAGAGGCGTGCCTCGCCAGCGCACGTCACCTTCCGCAGGGGATTCCAGCCCCACCAGCAGCCGCGCCAGCGTGCTTTTGCCACAGCCGCTGCGCCCGAGCAGCGCCACGGTTTCACCGCTTTTGATTTGCAACGAGATATTCTCCAGCACCGGGCGCTGGTGATACGCGTGAGAAACACCGCAAACCTCAAGAAGATTCATTCCGTCAGCTCCAGTCCATACAGCGCCAGATGGGCCGCCACCAATTCACGGGTAAGCGGGTGCTGTGGGGCGCTGAACAGGCTTTCTACGCTTCCCTGTTCAATAATGCGCCCGTTGTTCATTACTGCGACATCATCCGCCAGGCGTGCTACAACGCCCATATCGTGGGTTACTAACAACATCCCGGGTCGCCGTTCGCCCATGATGCGCGCCAGCAGATCGAGAATGCGTGCCTGGGCGACGGCGTCGAGATCGGTGGTCGGTTCATCGGCGATAATAAAAGGCGCATCACTCAGCAGCGCCATGGCGATCATCATGCGTTGCAGCATGCCGCCGCTCATCTCGAAGGGATAGAGCGACAATACGCGTTCGGCATCTTCAAGCCCGACGGCATTCAGCGCCGCCAGTAGCGTCGCGCGCTCGGCGGGTTTTCCCAACGCGCGACAGGTTTCCAGCCCGTGAGCGGCCATGGTATGCAGCGGGTTAAAGGCGCTGCGCGGGTTTTGCATAATCGTGGCGATGGTCGCGCCGCGCAGAGAGTGTGGCGTTACGGGTTGGTCATCCAGCAGCAGCCGTCCGGCAGTTTGCCGCACGCCCGCAGGTAATACGCCGAGCGCTGCCGCGCAGGTCAGGGATTTACCGCTGCCGCTGCCGCCTACCAGCGCCAGTACGCGCCCACGATGCAGGGTTAATGACAGATCCGCTACCAGTGGGCGTTCCGCCTGCAGGGAGATATTCTCAAGCGTCAGTTGCGCAGGCATCAGTGGGCATGCTCCGTTTCCAGATGGGGATCGAGATGGTCGCGCAGGGCGTCGCCCACCAGGTTAAAGGCCATCACGCTGATAAACAGCGCCAGCCCCGGCCACACCATTTGCAGCGGCTGCGTCCAGATATACTGCCGAGCGTCATTGATCATCACCCCCCATTCCGGCGTTGGCGCGGTAACGCCAAGACCGAGGAATGACATCCCGGCGACATGTAGCATCATATGACCAATATCCAACGTCGCCAGTACCAGCAGCGAGGGAACCACCGCGCCCGCCAGGTGATCGCGAAAAATCTGCCCGTAGCCTGCGCCGCTTAACCGCGCCGCCAGCACATATTCGCGGCTGCGCAGAGAAATCACCAGGCTGCGTACCATTCGTGCGTACCACGCCCAGTGGGAAAGGGCGATGGCGATAATCACGTTGGTTAAGCCGGTGCCGAGCACGCCGACCATAAAAAAGGACAGAATCGACGTCGGAAAGGTCATAAAGATATCCGCCACGCGCATCACCGCCTGATCGATGCGCCCGCCAAGCAGCCCGGCGCAGCCGCCAGCGGTTAAACCGAGCGCCAGCACCAGCAGCAGACAGAGCATCACCGAACCCAGCGAAACGCGGGTGGCGGCCATTAACCGTGAGAAGATATCGCGCCCAAGATGATCGGTGCCGAGCCAGTGCTGGCTGCCCGGCGGCAGCAGGCGCGCGGGTAAATCAATACTTTGCGGATCGTACGGCGTCCACCACTGGCAGGTGAGGGCAATAAACAGCAGCAACAGCAGGATCAGCAGCGCAAAACGCACCGGCCAGCGGGCGGTGTTGAGAAAGTGCATCAGTGCGCTCCTTGATGAAGGCGAATACGCGGATCCAGCGCGGCGCTCAGCAGGTCAACCAGCAGATTGCACACCACGAAAACGATCACCATCACCAGCGTAAAGCACTGAATTACCGGATAGTCGCGGTTAAATATCGCCGACACCGCATAGCGGCCAATGCCGGGCCAGGCGAAGATGCTTTCAATAATCATCGTGCCGCCAATCAATTCGCCAATATGCATGCCCATGGCGGTGATCACCGGCAGCGACGCATTACGCAAAATATGCCGCCGCTCGGTCTGCTTATCGTTTAATCCGCGCAGCCGCGCCCAGGTGACATGGCGCTGCCCGGCGGCTTCCAGCATGCTGGCGCGCAGCAGGCGAGCGTTGATCGCAAGCGACATAAAGGCGATGGAAATGGCAGGCAAAATAAGGTGCTGCCAGCCGCCATAGCCCATCGCCGGTAGCCAGCGCAGATGCACGGAAAAGAACATCACCAGCAGGAAGGCGAGCCAGAAGTTCGGCATCGACACGCCAAGAAACGCTATCGCGCGCACCAGATAATCCGGCAGCCCGTCGCGATGCCGCGCCGCCCAGATACCAAGGGGCACAGAGGTGAGAAAAATCAGCACCAGCGCCGCGCCTGCAAGCTGTAAGGTGGCGGGCAGAAAGTGCAACACATCCTCCAGCACCGGGCGCTGGGTGGCATAGGAGATGCCGAAATCGAGATGCAACGCGCGCCACAGCCAGTGAAAATATTGGCTAACAAGAGGCTGATCCAGTCCCAGTTGTAAACGGGTGGCGGCGATCATCTCCGGCGTCGGCGGCAGGTTGGAGAGACGCAAATAATCCATCGCCGGATCCCCCGCGCCAAGACGCAGCAGCAGGAAGATCGCGACCGATGCGGCAAAGATCATCGGGATCAGCAACAGTAGCCGCTGGCATAAATAGCGGATCATTGCGCATCACCCGGGGTTATCTGCTCAAAGGGGATCTCTGAGGCGATAGGGGCAAACGGGATTGTGCCAAGCTGCGGTTTCGCTACCACCATCATTGAGATATAGCTAATGGGCAGATACACCGCATCGTTATGCAGGCGGGTAAGAATATCGCGGTACAGCGCCCGGCGCGCGGTTTCGTCGCTGGTGGTTAGCACCTCGCCAATCTCTTTATCGATAATGGCTTTATCTGCCAGACCGCGTTGCGCCTGGTAATCGGCGTGGGACGGCACACGCATCGAACTCATAAACGCATGGGGATCGTAGGGCGCGCCCCAGGTGCGGTTAAAAATCATGCCGAAACGGCCATCGCGCTGGCGGGCGTAAATGCTGCTCTCTTCTTCACCGACCAGCCCGACGTCAACGCCCACCTGACGCAAGTTGGCCTGAATAATCTCCGCCATCGATTTGCTCAGGGCATCGGTGCCGATATACGCCAGTTCGATATGCAGCGGCTGCCCGGCTTTTTCACGGATACTTTTGCCAGCGGGAAGCGTCCAGCCCGCCTTTTCTAACAGCGCGTTAGCCTGCGCCGGATCGTACCGGCGCGGCTTAAGGCCGATATTGGCATAGGGTACGGAAGGGGCGAACAGCGTGTCGGCAACCTGCTGGGTGCCGTACAGCGCGCCGGTGATAAGGGTTTGCTTATCGACGGCATAGTTCAGCGCTTCGCGCACCGCTAACTCATTGGTTGGCGTATGGGTTGAATTGAGCGCCAGCATCACCGTTTCAATCGGCGCGGAGAGCTGTGTGTGCCAGGCCGGATCCTGGCTAAAGCGCGCAAACGTATCCAGCGGCAGCAACCCTTCGTTGCCATACAGTAAATCGATATCGCCGGTCTCAAAGGCGACCGCGCGGCTGGTCGGGTCGGGGATCACTTTGATAATGATTTTTTCCAGCGCCGGTTTCGCCCCCCAGTAATGTTCATTGCGCACCAGCACGTCATACTGATTGAGCTTCGATTCCTGCAACATCCACGGCCCGGTGCCAATCGGCGCGTTAATGCCGTTCAGGGTTTCGTGGTTTTTAAACTGCGAGGGTGCGATAAAGCGAAACGGACGGGGCAGGGCGAGCTCTTGCAGGAACGGATAGTAGGCGCTTTTCAGGGTGATTTGTAACTGATTGGGGCTAAGGGCTTTGACGTCGGTGATTTGGTTAGCCAGTTCAAGCCAGGCATGGCGCGGGCGGTTATCGAGTACCGCGCGGAAGTTCTCCGCCGCCGCCTCGGCGTTAAACGGCTCGCCGTTGGAAAAGGTCACCCCGTCGCGCAGGGTAAAGACCCAGGTTTTGCCATCCTCCGAGCGCGTCCAGCTTGTCGCCAGCCAGGGCTTGATGCTGCCGTCGGCCTGATATTTTACCAACGGTTCATACACCATGCTTTGGGCAAACATCTGATTCGGCGTATAGAGATGGGGGTTAAGTGGGCCCACATTGACCGGCCATGCGGTAGTCAGCGTGTTTTGCGCCGCGAGAGCGGCAAAGGATGCGCAGAGCAGAAGCAGAGCGCCAGCCTGACGATAGAAAGACACGTTCGGTTTCCTGACGAAAGTCGGTGGCGAGAAAGTATGACGATTTTAGAGATTCATCATACGAAGAGTATGTTCTGGATCAAAAGCCCCGGTTTTAACAGGGATTTATCGTCATGCTCGCCGCAGGTCAGCGATAACGGAAAGGCGATAATGGTATGTTTGACGGCGCAGCGCGCTACGCCTTAAAAAGCTGCAACAGTAGCTCGACTTGTTCATCCAGCGGCGCGAGGTCTTTTTTTACCAGCAGATGCAGCGGCGTCGCGCGGCGAACGCCATGGTTCAGCGGCAAGATTTTAAGTACGCCGCTGTCGAGCATCGGTTGAATGCGCTCTTCTGGCAACCAGCCGTAGCCCACCTGGTACTGCACCGCTTCTATCGCCGCATCAATCGTCGAGAAGGTCCACGACTCTTGCGCCGTCGGGTTTTGCCGGTTATCACTCTCGGCAATACGGATCAGCGGCCAGGCGGCGAGCATCGTTTCACTCACCTGGTCTGCGGCGCACAAAGGATGATCGCGGTGGGCGACAGCGACAAAATCAACATTCATCAGCCATTCGCCGCGTCCGGTCATATCCATGCGGCGGGTTAAAACCATGACATCGGCCTGGGCATAAGCGGGCAGTTCGCTGGAGGCCGACTCCAGCACTTCCGTAAGCCTGACCTGAGTTTGAGGATAGCGCTGCTGGAACTGGCGCAAAATGGCAAACAACCGCGCGCGGGGGAAAATAGTGTCCACCACCAGATCCAGCCGCGTCCGCATGCCGTTACGCAGGGTTGCCGCTCGCGTCTCTACCCAGTTAAAGGCTTTTAATAGCGGCTTCACCTGGTTGAGCAGCAGTTCCCCCGCCGGGGTGAGTACCGCGCGCCGACCCTCCTGCATCAGCAGCGCTACGCCGAGGCGCTCCTGCAACAGCGCCAGGTTGTAACTGACCGAGGACTGGCTGCGATGGGTTTCTTCCGCCGCTTTAGCAAAGCTGCCCAGTTCCACCACTTTTTGCAGTAGCGTCCATTGTTCCAGCGTCGTCTTGTGCATAACCAATCTAAAAAGTGAATGAATTTGATGCAAATATAGCGTTATTCATTCGATTTTTGCAGGTGTACGCTCATTTTATTCCCTAAGGAGATTAAAAATGAGCACCTTTGATAAATACGATTTGAGCGGTTTCGTCGGCAAACATCTGGTTTATACCTACGATAATGGCTGGAACTACGAGATTTATGTGAAAAACGGCGAAACGCTGGATTACCGTATTCATAGCGGCATCGTGGCAGACCGGTGGGTGAAAGATCAGCATGCGTATATCGTTCGCGTGGGCGAAAGTATTTATAAAATTTCCTGGACCGAGCCAACCGGAACCGATGTCAGCCTGATAGTGAACCTCGGCGATCGCCTGTTCCATGGCACCATCTTTTTCCCACGCTGGGTGATCAACAACCCGGAAAAAACTGTCTGCTTCCAGAACGATCATATTGCGTTGATGGAGTCTTATCGCGCTGCCGGCCCGGCTTACCCGACAGAAGTGATTGATGAATTTGCCACCATTACCTTTGTGCAGGAGTGCGGGGAAAATAATGACAGCGTAATTAACTGCGCAGCCAGTGCATTACCCACCAGTTTCCCACAAAATTTGTCATAAAATTTTCACACTATTTGATATATTTTAGACCGTGGTGTTTGAAATAATTAATTGCACATTGATATTATTTTTTTGAAAATTGTTGATGTGCCGTTTAAATAAACTTGCTAACGCCTTTGTATACATTGCACGGGCGTTAAACATTTCATTTTTTTGACGGCGATCTCATTAAGAATTTTCTTTTTTAAAATCTAACTCTCTGTTTTTTATCGTTTATCGTTATTTTTGAACTTTCCCTCTTCTTCATTATCTTAACCTTGTCCTAATATTGAATTGCTAAGATTGATACACTAGCCCTAATCGTAATAAATGCTTCAAAAACGCGTTCATTATATTTTGGTTTAACATTCATGCGCCATTTTACTGCCCAGCCGCAACGTTTTTTTGTGGCGGTCTATTTTTGCGTTGATGACGCCAAGGAAAAGAGATGAGTGATTTTTTACCGTTCTCGCGCCCGTCAATGGGGGAGGAAGAGTTCGCAGCCATTCAGCAAGTGCTGGCATCCGGCTGGATCACGACAGGCCCCAAAAATCAGGCGCTGGAAGAAGCTTTTTGCACGTTAACGGGTAACCGCCACGCCATTGCCGTCAGTTCGGCGACGGGCGGTATGCACGTCACCCTGATGGCGCTGGGTATTGGCGCCGGGGATGAAGTGATTACTCCCTCGCTGACCTGGGTTTCGACCCTCAATATGATTGTGCTACTCGGCGCGACGCCGGTGATGATTGACGTTGATAAAGAGACGCTGATGGTCACGCCAGAAGCCGTTGAGGCCGCGATTACGCCGCGCACCAAAGCGATAATTCCCGTGCATTACGCTGGCGCGCCGGTGGACATTGATGCTCTGCGCGCCATTGGCGAGAAGCACGGTATTCCAGTGATTGAAGACGCCGCACATGCTGCCGGAACCTACTACAAAGGGGAGCACGTGGGTGGGCGCGGCACCGCTATTTTCTCCTTCCACGCGATAAAAAATATGACCTGTGCGGAAGGCGGGCTGGTAGTGACCGATGACGAAGAACTGGCGCAGCGTATTCGCAGTCTGAAATTCCACGGTCTCGGCGTCGATGCGTTTGACCGCCAAACTCTCGGGCGCGCCCCGCAGGCGGAAGTGATCTCCCCCGGTTTTAAATACAACCTCGCCGATATCAACGCCGCCATTGCGCTGGTGCAACTGGGTAAACTGCCCGCCGCCAACGCCCGCCGCGAGGAGATAGCCCAACGTTATCTGCAGGAGCTGGCGGATACGCCGTTCCAGCCGCTTGCGCTGCCATCGTGGCCCCATCTGCACGCCTGGCACCTGTTTATTATCCGCGTTGATGAGCAACGGTGCGGCATTTCCCGCGACGCGCTGATGGAAACCCTGAAAGCGCAGGGTATCGGCACCGGGCTGCATTTCCGCGCGGCGCATACCCAGAAGTACTACCGCGAACGTTTCCCCATTTCTTTACCTAATACGGAGTGGAACAGTGCGCGCATCTGTTCCCTGCCGCTTTTCCCGGACATGACCCATGACGACACAACCCGCGTCATTCACGCGCTCCGCACCATTGCAGGGCGCTGATATGTTTACTTTACCGCCAGTAGAAAAAGTCTCTGTAGTGATCCCGGTCTACAACGAGCAGGAGAGTTTGCCGGAGTTAATTCGCCGCACCACTGACAGCTGCGATCTGCTGGGCATTGATTATGAAATTTTGCTGGTTGATGACGGCAGCAGCGATGATTCAGCGAGGATGTTAACGGAAGCGGCTGAGCTGCCCGGCAGCCATATTGTCGCGGTACTGCTGAACCGCAACTACGGTCAGCACTCGGCGATCATGGCCGGTTTCAGCCATGTTACCGGCGATTTAATCATCACCCTGGATGCCGATTTGCAAAACCCGCCGGAGGAGATCCCGCGGCTGGTGGCGAAAGCCAACGAAGGGTATGACGTGGTGGGTACGGTGCGGCAAAACCGCCAGGACAGCCTGTTTCGTAAAATGGCCTCGCGCAACGTCAATCGCCTGATCCAAAGAGCCACCGGTAAAGCAATGGGCGATTACGGCTGTATGCTGCGCGCCTACCGCCGCCATATTGTCGATGCCATGCTGCACTGCCATGAACGCAGCACCTTTATCCCGATCCTCGCCAATACCTTTGCCCGCCGCGCGGTAGAAATCCCCGTGCAGCACGCGGAGCGTGAATTCGGCGATTCCAAATACAGCTTTATGCGCCTGATAAACCTGATGTACGACCTGGTGACCTGCCTGACGACCACGCCGCTGCGCTTGCTGAGCGTATTCGGCAGCGTGATCGCGGTGCTCGGCTTCTCGCTATCGGTGCTGCTGGTGCTGCTGCGTCTGGCGTTTGGCGCGCAGTGGGGTGGAGAAGGGATGTTTATGCTGTTCGCCATCCTGTTCACCTTTATCGGCGCGCAGTTTATCGGCATGGGGCTACTTGGGGAGTATATCGGGCGCATCTATAACGATGTGCGCGCGCGCCCCCGCTACTTTATTCAACGTGTTGTCCGTCAGGATCATCAAGTTTCGCAAGAGGAAGAAAATCAATGAAAGCCGTTGTCTTTGCTTATCACGATATGGGCTGTGTCGGTACACAGGCGTTACTGGATGCAGGTTTCGAGATTGCGGCGATTTTTACCCATCCCGACAGTGCAAACGAAAACCACTTTTTTGGTTCGGTGGCGCGTATCGCCGCTGAGCGCGGTATTCCAGTCTATGCCCCGGAAGATGTGAATCACCCTTTGTGGGTTGACCGCATTCGCGAACTGAATGCGGATGTGATTTTTTCCTTCTATTACCGCAACTTGCTGTGCGACAGCATTCTTGAAACCGCGCGTGTCGGGGCGTTTAACCTGCACGGCTCGCTGCTGCCTGCCTACCGTGGGCGCGCACCGCTGAACTGGGTGCTGGTAAACGGCGAAAGCGAAACCGGCGTGACGCTGCATCGCATGGTTGCGCGTGCGGACGCAGGTGCCATTATCGCGCAACAGCGCGTGGCGATTGAAGAGAATGACGAAGCGTTATCCCTGCATCGCAAACTGGCGGAAGCGGCCAAAGGCATGCTGGGAAGCGCGTTGAGCGCCATCAAAACGGGCACCTTTAGCGAAACGGCGCAGGATGAGAGCCGGGCCAGCTACTATGGTCGCCGCACGCCGGAAGATGGCCGTCTGGACTGGGAAAAACCGGCGCAGACGCTGCAAAATCTGGTGCGAGCGGTCTCCGATCCGTGGCCGGGTGCGTACAGCTTCGCCGGAACGCACAAGTTTATTGTCTGGAAATCTCGTGTGCGTAAGGACATCGCACCGGCGCGTGCCGGCACGGTGCTTTCCGTTGCGCCGCTGCTGGTCGCCTGCGCGGATGGCGCGCTGGAAATTCTTACCGGCCAGGTAGAAAACGGCGTGTATATGCAGGGCGCACAGTTGGCGCAATCCTTAGGCCTGGTGGCGGGCGCGCTGCTGACCAGCAAACCGGTAGTGGCGGTAAAACGTCGTACTCGCGTGCTGATCCTCGGTGTAAATGGCTTTATCGGTAACCATTTGACCGAACGCCTGCTGAGCGATGATAACTACGAGATTTACGGTCTCGATATTGGCTCTGACGCTATCAGCCGTTTCATGGACTGCCCGCGTTTCCATTTTGTTGAAGGCGATATCAGCATTCACTCCGAGTGGATTGAGTACCACATTAAGAAATGCGACGTGGTACTGCCGCTGGTGGCGATCGCGACACCGATTGAGTACACCCGTAACCCGCTGCGCGTGTTTGAACTGGATTTCGAAGAGAACCTGAAAATCATCCGCGACTGCGTGAAGTACAACAAACGCATCATTTTCCCGTCGACATCGGAAGTGTACGGTATGTGTACTGACGATAACTTCGATGAGGACAACTCGAATCTGGTGGTTGGGCCTATCAATAAACAGCGCTGGATCTACTCCGTGTCCAAGCAGCTGCTTGACCGGGTACTTTGGGCCTATGGCGACAAGCACGGTCTGAAGTTCACCCTGTTCCGTCCGTTTAACTGGATGGGACCGCGTCTGGATAACCTCAACGCCGCACGTATCGGCAGCTCGCGCGCTATTACTCAGCTGATCCTCAACCTGGTGGAAGGTTCGCCAATTAAGTTGATTGAGGGCGGCAAACAGAAACGCTGCTTTACGGATATTAGCGACGGTATCGAAGCGCTGTTCCGCATTATCGAGAACAAAGATGGCCGCTGCGACGGGCAGATCATTAACATCGGCAACCCGGACAACGAAGCCAGTATTAAAGAGCTGGCGGAGATGCTGCTGGCCAGCTTCGAAAAACACCCGCTGCGTGACCGTTTCCCGCCCTTCGCCGGTTTCCGCGAAGTGGAGAGCAGCAGCTATTACGGCAAAGGTTATCAGGATGTGGAGCACCGCAAACCGAGTATTCGTAATGCCAAACGCTGCCTGCAGTGGGAGCCGACCGTGGATATGCGCCAGACTATTGACGAAACGCTGGATTTCTTCCTGCGTACCGTTGAACTGACGGATGAGAAATAAGCATGAAGTACATCGGCTTGCGGATTGATGTCGATACGTTTCGCGGTACGCGTGATGGCGTGCCGCGCCTGCTGGACATCTTAAAGAAGCACAATATTCAGGCCAGCTTTTTCTTTAGCGTTGGACCTGACAATATGGGGCGCCATATCTGGCGCCTGCTAAAGCCGAAATTTCTCTGGAAGATGCTGCGCTCGCGCGCAGCGTCACTCTACGGCTGGGATATTTTACTGGCGGGAACCGCCTGGCCCGGCAGGCTGATTGGTGAAGGTAATGCGGAGATCATTCGCAAAACCGCGCAGGCGCACGAAGTGGGTCTGCATGCCTGGGATCATCATCGCTGGCAGTGCTGGAGCGGCACGTGGGATCAGGCGCACCTGGAGGCGGAGATCGAGCGTGGATTACTGGCGCTGGAGCAGATCATTGGCCGTTCGGTGACCTGTTCCGCCGTGGCGGGCTGGCGCGCCGATCAGCGGGTGGTGCAAGCCAAATCTCATTTCAATTTCCGCTATAACAGCGACTGTCGCGGTACGCAACCCTTTCGTCCGCTGCTCACCGAAGACACTTTCGCCGCACCGCAGATTCCGGTCACGCTACCGACATGGGATGAAGCCGTGGGGATTGCCGTTACGGCGCAAGACTACAACCGTTTTATTCTCGACAGTATGCACCGCAATACCGGTACGCCGGTATATACCATCCATGCCGAGGTCGAGGGCATTATCGGCGCGGAGGGTTTTGACGAGCTGTTAACCATGGCGAAGCGCGAAAACATCGCTTTTTGCCCGTTAAGCCAGCTTCTGCCGGAGTCGCTGGACACGCTACCGCCAGGTAAAGTGGTACGTGGAGGCGTAGTTGGCCGTGAAGGCTGGCTGGGTTGCCAACAACTTTTAGGTTAGGACTATGAAATCCACTCGCTATGGACTGGCGCTGATTGCGCTGTTCGCGCTTTACTATCTGGTTCCGCTGGAGTATCGCCTGCTGTGGCAGCCCGATGAGACTCGCTACGCAGAGATCAGCCGTGAAATGCTCAACAGCGGCGACTGGATTGTGCCGCACTTCCTCGGCCTGCGTTATTTTGAAAAGCCAATAGCCGGGTACTGGATCAATAACCTTGGCCAGTGGCTATTTGGTCACAACAACTTCTCCGTGCGTTTTGGTTCAGTGTTGTCCATCACCCTGTCGGCGCTGCTGGTGGGCGCGCTGGCGTGGAAAATGTGGCGCGATAAACGCACCGCCGTGCTGTCGTCGGTGATCTTCCTGACAGCGTTTCTGGTGTATGGCATCGGTACTTATGCGGTACTGGATCCGATGATCACCCTGTGGATGACGCTGGCAATGTTCAGCTTCTGGCAGGCGGCGCAGGCCAATACGGCACGGGGTAAATTCGGCGGATATCTGCTGCTCGGCGTGGCGTGCGGCATGGGCGTGATGACCAAAGGGTTTCTCGCGCTGGCGGTGCCGGTGATTGGCGTACTGCCGTGGGTTATTGTCGCGAAACGCTGGAAAGAGGTGCTGAGCTGGGGCTGGCTGGCGGTTATCTGCTGCGTGCTGACGGTACTGCCCTGGGGGCTGGCGATTGCGGCGCGGGAACCTGATTTCTGGCGCTACTTCTTCTGGGTGGAACATATTCAACGCTTTGCCCAACAGGATGCACAACATAAAGCGCCGTTCTGGTATTACATCCCGTTTTTAATCGCCGGTTCGTTGCCGTGGCTGGCGCTGTTACCCGGTGCGCTGAAGCGCGGCTGGCTGGCGCGAAAAGTGGGGAACCAGGATGCGTTTTATCTGCTGGGATGGGTGGTCATGCCGCTTATCTTTTTCAGCATCGCCAAAGGCAAGCTGCCGACCTATATTCTGCCCTGTTTCGCCCCGCTAGCGATACTGATGGCACGTTATGCCGTGGAGATTGCCCACAGCGGCAGCCGCGTGCTGCGCGCCAATGCGTGGATCAATATCGCTTTTGGCCTGACGGTGTTTATTGCGGCGTTGGTTGTCTCGCCCCTTGGATTCCTGAAACATCCCGTCTGGACGGAGTTAGAGGTCTATAAAGCAGCGCTGGCGGCCTTTGCCTTCCTTGCCTGGGCGCTGGTCGGGCTATTTACCTTGCGCTCAAGCGACAAGCGCTGGTCCTGGGCCGCGCTGTGTCCGCTGGCGATTGCCCTGCTGGTGGGGATCGTTGTCCCGGATAAAGTGATGGACTCCAAGCAACCGCAGTTCTTGATTAACTTTATCAACGAACCGCTGATGCCGAGCCGCTATGTGCTGACCAATAATGTTGGTGTAGCTGCCGGGCTTGCCTGGGAGCTGAAGCGAACCGATATTATTCTGTTTGATGCGCGCGGCGAGTTAACCTACGGTATGGCCTATCCTGACGGCGAAGGGCGTTTTGTTAGCGAGGAGGATTTTGCCAGGTGGTTGGCGCTACATCGTCGGGAAGGGGTGATTTCACTTATCCTGCACCAGTCTAAACCCGACGACTATATGCACATGTCGCTCCCGAAACCGGACAATATTTATGTACAAGGGCGTATGGTCTTTATTCAGTACTTGCCACAATGATAAGTGAAGCCCAATGAGCAACTGGCTATGGCTTGCGCTGGCAAGCCTGTTGAGCTGCGCAGGCCAGCTGTGCCAGAAACAGGCGACGCGTCCCGCGCCGAACGGCCAGCGCGGCAGACATCTTGGCCTGTGGCTGGGGTTAGCGCTGGCGGCGCTCGGCGCGGGTATGGCGCTGTGGCTGCTGATATTACAACGCATTCCTGTCGGCGTAGCCTACCCGATGCTGAGCCTCAATTTTGTCTGGGTGACGCTGGCGGCGCGTTTTATCTGGCGTGAGCCAGTGAGCGTCCGTCATGGCATTGGCGTGGCATTGATTATCGCCGGGATTATCTTGCTGGGGAGCTCGTTATGAAAGGCCTGCACTGGGCGTTGTTCAGCGTGCTGCTGGTAAGCGGCGCACAACTATTGTTGCGTTATGCCATGGTATCGCTGCCGCCGGTGGAGCTTAGCGAGTCTTTTATCCGGGCGCTGCTGCAACCGCAGAAAGGTACGCTGGCGCTGGTGCTTGGGCTTGCCGGTTATCTGGCTTCGATGGGCTGTTGGTATCTTGCCCTGCACCGTTTACCGCTGAGTAAAGCCTACGCGCTACTCAGTCTGAGCTATATCCTTGTGTGGGCGGCGGCCATCTGGCTTCCCGGATGGCACGAACCTTTTTCTCTGCGCGGCGGTATCGGCGTGCTGGTGATTATAGCGGGCGTTCTGGTTATTTTTCTGCCCGCCCGTCAACGATAAAATCTACCCTGGCAGACGGCTTTTCGGCCGTCCTGGACCAAGCAAAATCGCCAGTTTGCTGCCGCCGGTGGTGGTTTCCATCCAGATTTTACATACGCTGGTCAGCGGCACTGATAGCAGCATACCTATCGGGCCAAGCAACCAGCCCCACACCAGCAACGATAAAAACACCACCAGCGTCGACATGCCCAGCCGATGACCCATCATCCGCGGCTCAAGAATATTGCCAATCAGCATATGCACCACCAGGAACAGCACGCCGACCATCACGCACTCATAAGTGCCGTTAAACAGCAGCGCCTGGATCATCGGCGGAATAGCGGAGATCACGGAACCAATATTGGGGACGTAATTCAGCAGAAACGCCAGCACACCCCACATCAACGCGAACTGCACTCCCAGCATTACCAGTCCGACCCAGACAATCACGCCGGTCCATACGCTAAGTAACGTTTTCAGCGCCAGATAGTGAGACACGCCTTTCAGCGCGCGGTGCAATCCGGCGATATGAATCTGCGGATTGTTAAGGGCGAAGCGCAGTTTGTACGGTACATGGCGCACTTCAAACAGCATAAACACCACCGTCATTACCAGCAGCACGATGCTGGCCATGGCGTTGGAAAGCTGGGTCGCCATGGTAGTGGCAAAACCCATCAGCCGCTCGGAGTCCATCCGTTGCAGCATTCGTTCCGGCGACATATGCAGATGAAGAAACGGCATGGCATCCTGAAGCTGAAGAAATTTACGCGTGAGCTCGCGGTTGTACTTCGGCATCAGGGTCATAAAGTCATTGATCGACGCGGCGAGCACACCGAACAGGGCGGTGAGGAAAATCAGCATCACCAGCACCACAATGCTTATCGCTACGGGGCGCGATACGCCGCGACGCAAAAACCAGGTGACCAGCGGATTGAGGACAATGGCAAAAAAGAGCGCCAGCAACAGCTGGACGATAATATCGGCTGCGGCATGGATACCGGCCAAAATAATCACCAGCGAAGCCAGTTTTAACAAGATATGTAGACCCGCCCGATCGGGCTGAGGAAGTGTCATAGTAAATTCCTTAAATCATCGGCCTGTTAATTGTAGTGCGCCGCCGCGCCTTCGCTTGCTGGAGCTAATCTTAAAGTGAGTGCTGATTTCTGTTTGCTGACGTGATAATAGTGAAACACTGTTGTGAAAATCTGAGTAAAACGCCATGCCTGTTGTACCCGCCGCCGAACCGGCGCTTAGCGGATTGCGCCTCAATCTGCGGATTCTCTCCGTCGTTATGTTTAACTTTGCCAGCTATCTCACCATTGGCCTGCCGCTGGCGGTGCTGCCCGGCTATGTCCATGATGTGATGGGCTATAGCGCCTTCTGGGCGGGGCTGGTGATCAGCCTGCAGTACTTCGCCACGCTGTTGAGCCGACCGTATGCCGGGCGCTATGCCGATCTGCTGGGGCCGAAAAAAGTGGTGATTTTCGGGCTGTGCGGCGCGTTTCTCAGCGGTTTGAGCTATTTACTGGCGGGGCTGGGCGGTACGGCAAGCGTCGCTGGCTTACTCCTGCTGTGCCTGGGTCGGGTGATTTTGGGGATTGGCCAGAGTTTTGCCGGTACGGGTGCCACGCTCTGGGGCGTCGGCGTCGTCGGATCGCTACATATTGGCCGGGTGATATCCTGGAACGGTATTGCCACCTACGGCGCAATGGCCCTTGGCGCGCCCCTTGGCGTACTCTGTTATCACTCAGGGGGGCTACAGGGGCTTGCACTGCTGATTATGGGCGTCGCGCTGCTGGCGGTGCTACTGGCGCTGCCGCGTCCGGCGGTGAAAGCCAGCAAAGGCAAACCGTTGCCTTTTCGCGCTGTGCTGGGGCGTGTTTGGCTCTACGGTATGGCGCTGGCGCTCGGTTCTGCCGGTTTTGGCGTGATCGCCACGTTTATCACCCTCTATTACGATGCAAAAGGTTGGGAAGGTGCGGCCTTGGCTCTGACGTTATTTAGCTGTGCGTTTGTGGGTACCCGCTTGTTATTCCCCAACGGCATTCAACGCGTCGGCGGAATAAATGTGGCGATGCTCTGCTTTGTCGTCGAAACCATCGGGCTGGTGCTGGTAGGACTGGCGGTTGAACCGTGGATGGCGAAAACGGGGGTATTTCTTGCCGGAGCCGGTTTCTCGCTGGTGTTTCCTGCGCTCGGCGTAGTGGCGGTCAAAGCCGTGCCGCAGCATAACCAGGGATCTGCGCTGGCGACCTACACGGTATTTATGGATTTATCGCTGGGGATAACCGGGCCGCTGGCGGGGCTGCTGATGGCACGAGCGGGCGTTTCCTCAATCTATTTCGCCGCCGCAGGGCTGGTGACGATCGCCTTGCTGCTGGCCTGGCGTTTAAAACAGCGGCCCGTATTGCTGAGTGAATAACGAAAAAGGGAACCTGACGCTTACCATCGATAACGAACCCCATGTTGTAGGTGGGGTTCTTTTTGAGTCGATGGTGTGTTGGAATTAGCCTTTGTGTCTGGCGCTCAGTTATTTTTATAAGGCTTTTTTGCGTTTATATTCAGTATTGTGTTGCTGATTCCGTGTTTTAGTCTGTTCCCATAAATGAAATTATCTCTCTATCTCCTTAATGAGACAAAGATAATTTCAGATGATCATAAGCTTGATACGGCGCACGTCGTTCAGACATGGGATCGGTATTATCCCCCCGTTTATGCTAAAGGAATCGAGGTGGCAATATGGGGCGGGATGAAATTGATGGCATTAAGCAAGGACATTATAAGGACAAAATAACAGCAGGGACACCCAGTTGCAGCCATGTTCAGGGAGCATTGTTAAATGGTCGTCCCGCTCCGTTGCCGTTTCCTGCTCTGATATACCAGACCGTGCGTCAGATGGATGATTATCACGCCAAAGATATGCATTACGGCGATCTGGATGTACTGACATTAAGAAATGTTTTCCGGATTGACGTCGATGAAGTCTCCATGAAAGTAAACCCCCGCACTCTTAAGGTGAAAGAACCTGTAGCTCCTTTCGCTTTTTCCTTATCTCACGTCCGTCCCAAATTTCAGCTAAAACCGAGGCCATTGGTCAACAGTAACGAGGCAGCGGCGTTGATATTCGATGAGTTCCGTGAACTGGCGAAGCTGTTTGCTTTTCAGGGTGAATACCGGTACGTCATTGCAGAAATGATTAGCCATATGCAGGGAAACAGCGGAAAGCCCTTCAGCAGCCTCCTTTTGGACAAGGCATTGAAAGAGCAAATTCTTAATGACCGTACTCAACAAAGCACTGTAATGAGAATAAAAAGAGTAATCAGCCTTTACATGAGCAGTGAATATTCGCTTTATCCATTAAAATATAAAGACAAATTCAAAGAAGAAATAGGTAAGCGTTCTATTTTGCCGAAATTTAACCGGTTGAACGATTTTACAAACGGCTTGGTCATTACTGTGCATGATATATGGGCCACGCATATTACCCTGCAATCGCTGGAAGTGAAGGGTGACAGCTACCGGGCCAAAGTGCATTACCGCGTTCAGGATCACTTTGGACTTGATGAAGCGGATGTTCAGAATGAGCTGTTCCGCCGGTTCCGTATTTTTCGCTTGTGGTTTGTTCTGCAGCGCTGGCAGAAGTACGGGTTTAGGCCGTTTATCACGGAGATGAATGCAACCGTGGAGATATCAGGTAGGCGCGGTGAATAAGAGACTTATTACAGGCATTATTACAGCAACTGCCTGTGGCTATCTGCTCTGGCATTATCTGACGCCAGTGGAGATTGTTGCTGTGCATGACGGAAATACCCTACTGGTCAAGCATTTTCCCTTCTTCAAAAGCCAGCAGATCGCCTGGTGGGAGTCGAATAAGTCGTTGATTAAGAAAAAATATGGCATTCCACATAAAGATCGTAATGGTTACTACACTGTTTATATACTGGATTTCGGAGAAGGCTATCGCAGGGAGCAGGGCACCGATGGGGATGCAAATCTGTTGTGCTTCGATGATATGACTGTAATGGCACGGTGTATCGATAAGAGGCCGCTGATGTCATTAGGAAGCGCCCCGAATGCCGTTATGTATTACGACTAATAAAAGGGAACCTGAGGTTCCCTTTTTACCGCGTCGTGAATGTTATTTCACTTCGAGGGTATTGATAATATTTTCCGCAGCGGTTTGCGCCTGCTGCTGATTATCTGCCGGCAGCGTCACCTGGAAGGTGAGCAGTTTATTATCGACTTTACCCAGCACAACAGAGGACCACGCGGTCTGGCCTTTAGCGGAGATAATGCTGTCGAGCTGCTGCAGCGTCTGGCCTTTCAGTTCGATGGATTTATTGGTAACCACCTGCAGCTGCGGATCGCGGCTGCGCTGCTGATCTTCCAGACGTTTCGCCAGCGTGCTCAGATCGTCTGGCGTGTTATCGCCAACAATCACAATCACCGCTTTTTGCCCCGTCGCATCGGAATAGACGTGCATATTATTCGCCTGGGTGCCCAGCTTGCCGCTCTGATCGGTCATATCCGCAGGCAGCGAGAAGTTGAGTTTGCCGTCGAGCAGAGTTACCGGCTGTCCATTGGCGTTGCTTTCAGCGGCAGCGCCCTGAGCAGGCTTTTTGCTGTCGCTGTTATCACAGGCGGCCAGCCCAACAACCAGCAGGCCGATACCGACATATTTCACCAGATTGCGCATTAACTTCTTCCTTTCGATTAACAGCCATAACGGCTTATCGGCGCATCTTATCACATCTGCTAAGCCGTACCTTTAACTCACCTGTAACGCGCTAATTTCAGATTTGTCTGCCAACTTTTTTAGCAGCATATTCAACAACACACCGTACATCGGCAGGAAGAAAACGATGCTGATAAACACTTTGAAGCTGTAATCCACCAGCGCGATTTCCGTCCAGTGCTGCGCCATAAACGCATCGGGGCTGCGCCAGAAGGCAATAAAGAAAAACGCGGCGGTATCGCTGGCGTTACCGAATACCGTGGAGGCCGCAGGGGCAAGCCACCAGCGACGGTTCTGACGCAGCCGGTTAAAGACATGCACATCGAGAATTTGCCCCAGCGCGTACGCCATAAAGCTGGCGGCGGCGATACGGGCGACAAACAGATTGAAGTGCAGCAGCGCGCCAAAACCTTGCCAGTTGCCCATGTAAAACAGCGAAGAGATAACATACGAAGCCAGCAGCGCAGGCACCATCACCGCAAAAATTATCCGCCGGGCCAGAGGCGCGCCGAAAATGCGCACGGTCAAATCCGTCGCCAGGAAGATAAACGGGAAGCTGAACGCGCCCCAGGTGGTGTGGAAACCGAAAACGGTGATCGGCAGCTGTACGAGGTAGTTACTGGAGATGATCACCAGCAGATGAAACAATGAAAGCCAGAACAGCGCCTTCATGCGCTGAGCGTCGGAAAAATGCGTCATATTGTGACCTTTTTGGTAAATGGGGTGAGGGAACCCAGTACGTATTATGCTCTGACAAGCAGAGCCGCCGCATGATACTGCAATCGGAACGGGATGCAATGGTTAATTTTAACGCAATCGTTAACCTCTCTTGCGTCACAAAAAAGGCGGCGTAAACTAATGCGGTTTTTTCCATTGCGAGATGAAGATGACCGATCCGTTTTCCACCGCCGACCATACGCTGGATGCTCAGGGCTTACGCTGCCCGGAGCCGGTGATGATGGTGCGCAAAACCGTACGCACGATGCAGCCAGGCGAAACGTTGCTGATTATCGCCGACGATCCGGCAACCACCCGCGATATTCCCGGCTTTTGCCGCTTTATGGAACATGAGCTGATTGCCGGTCATACCGAGTCGTTACCGTATCGCTATCTGCTGCGTAAAGGCCATTAAGCCTTACTGCGTAACAGACGCAGCGCGTTCGCCGTCACCAGCACCGTTGCGCCCGTATCCGCCATCACCGCCAGCCACAGCCCGGTTACGCCTACAAGCGTCGTCACCAGAAAAATGGCTTTCAAACCAAGCGCCATAGCAATGTTCTGGCGAATATTGCGGTGCGTGGCGCGCGCCAGGCGAATCATCTGCCCAAGGCCGGTAAGCCGGTTATGAGTTAATGCCGCATCGGCGGTTTCCAGCGCCACGTCCGTTCCGCTGCCCATCGCGATGCCTATCGTTGCGGCTTTCATCGCTGGCGCATCGTTAATGCCGTCGCCAACCATCGCCAGTGCGGCCTGCTGATTAAGCGCGCGTACCGCAGACACTTTATCTTCCGGCAACAGCCCGGCGCGAAACGCCAGTCCTAATTCGGCAGCAATAGCCGCCGCGGCGCGTGGGTTATCGCCGGTAAGTATAACGCCCTGGATACCAAGGGCGTGCAGGCCAGCAACCGCCTCTTTGGCATCGTCGCGCAAGGTGTCTTGTAAACCAATGGTGCCGATAACGTCCCCGGCGCGTTGTACCACTACTACGGTTTGACCGCGACTTTCCTGCTGTGCAATCTGCGCCAGCAGGCTTTCATCCCCCGCGCCTTGCCCGAGTTTGTCCGGCGCGCTGATAAGTATCTGCTGACCGTTAACCGTCGCTTCAATACCGCGACCCGCCAGCGCGCGTTGCCCGTGGGCCTGAGGAATAAGCAGCTTCCGGCGCTGGGCTTCCAGCACAATGGCTTGCGCCAGCGGGTGAGTGGAACCCTGTTCCACCGCGGCGCTCAGGGCCAGCAGTTCACTCTCGTCCGTACCGGAGAGGGGCGTGATTGTCGTCACTTGCGGCTTGCCGACAGTGAGAGTGCCGGTTTTATCAAACGCCACCTGGCGAATGCTGCCAAGCTGCTCTAACGCCGCGCCGCCTTTAATTAACGCGCCGTGCCGCGCCGCTGCCGCCAGCCCCGAAGTGATCGCCGCCGGGGTAGAGATCACCAGCGCGCACGGGCAGCCAATCAGTAGCAGCGCCAGCCCTTTGTAGATCCACACCAGCCAGGGCTGGGCAAACAGCAGAGGCGGGATGATGGCCACCAGCAGCGCCACGACCATAATGGCCGGGGTATAAATGCGGCTGAAGCGATCGATAAAACGCTCAATGGGCGCGCGGCGCTCTTCGGCCTCTTCAATCAATTTCAGAATGCGGTCGATGGCGCTTTCACCCGACTTTGAAACCACCTCCAGCGTCACCAAACGATCGACGCTGGTCGCCCCTGCGGGCACGCTTTCGCCCTGAGTGCGTTCGACGGGCACCGATTCGCCCGTCAAGGCGCTTTCGTCAAAGCTGGCAAAGGGCGAGATAAGACGCCCGTCCGACGGCAAACGTCCGCCAGCCGGGACTTCAATCACATCGCCCGGCTGTAAGTCGCTGGCGGCAACGCGCTGGCGCTCGCCGTCGCGCAGGCGAATGGCGCTATCCGGTTTAAGCGCCATCAGCGCACTGACGCCGCGACGGGCGCGGCTGGCGGCCCAACCTTCAAGGCGTTCGCCAATTAAAAACAGCACCAACACCATTGCTGCTTCCGCTGTCGCACCAATAAACAGTGCGCCGATGGCCGCTACGCTCATTAACGTTTCGATGGCAAACCAACTGCCGCTTTTGATTAAGCGCAGCGCCTGACGGGCAATGGACCACAGCCCGACCAGCGTTGTGACAATAAACGCCGCCTGGCCGAGAGGATGATTGAACTGTTCCAGCCCCCAGCTCAACGCCATCATGACGATTAAAACCATCAGCGCCAGGTTCTCGCGCAGCGGCGAGGGAGCGGGCGCAGGCGCACTATTTTCACCGCGTAGCTGATATCCGGCCTGCTCAACGGCTTGTTCGACGCGCTTACGCACATCATCTTGCGCAATGACCGTTAGCTTTTCGGTGGCAAAAGCAACCTGCACCTGGCTGACACCGTTAACCTGGCGTACCGCATTCTCCACTTTGCGGGCGCAGGCGGCGCAGTCCATTCCCGCTACCCGCCAGCTGTAACGTTCGCCGCTGGCATTAAGTTCAGGTTCAGGTTGCTGACATTCGCCAGTGGTGCAGCACGATGCGGGCTTCTCTTCGACGGGACGCAGTTTAACCGCCGCGAATTGCGGCGTTTTTTTCGATTCTGCTGAGGGGACTGACATTGCATCCTCCGGTGAATGATAATTTTCTCATTAACCGGAGTATGCACTCTGGAGTCGACTCCAGAGTCAAGGCTTTTAAATATAGAGCGAACGGACAATCAAAAAGTGCCCGGCAAAATAGCAGGCGGAAGAGATGGCGTTGTCGGCGCGAAAACGTCTGCGGTAATGGCTACCCAGCCATACCACATTGCCGATCAACAGCAGCGACGCACCAACAAAGGCCGACAGAGCAGGGCTGGTGGGGCGGAAGAACCACAGCTCGCCCGCCAGCCATACCATCACCAGCGTCATGGCAATAAAGGTACATACCGCCGTGCGCAATTCTTCCAGCCGTGTCCATATTACGGCTATCAGCAGCGCACCGATGACCAGCAGCACCAGCGGCAGCGGCCAGAAGAAAGAGAAGGTCATCTGGCTGGCGAAATAAATGGTGTAAAGCAGATGCGCGAGGAAGAACGCGCCAATGGCGTAGAGCAATTTTTGTCGCGGCAGCAGCGTGAGCGCATCACCGACCAGCGAGGCGCACAGACCCGCCAGTACCAGGTAGCTGATGGCATCCAGCATGGGCGCTTGCCAGGCCAGTAACAGCAGGAGTAAGAGCGTAACGGGTTTAAAAACCCAGCGTTGCCAGACCGGGCCGCGATACGAAGCATCAACAAATAACCAGCCGGACAGGCAGACGGCGATAAATGACCACAGCATAAATAACTCCCTGTATCTGTTATTTTTGGTAAAACACTCCTACTCAGTGTAGTGGTGGGAAAAGGATGATGACAATGCTATTTGCGCCGCGCTAAGCTCAATTCCGCTTTTTCCGACAGGTATTCGCGATGAACAAACCTCCGCTTTTTTTCCTTCTCGTCATCGGGTTGATAGTGATTTTTGCCTCTTTTCGCTTTGTTCAACAGCAGCGCGAAAAGACCAACAACGATAGCGTTGTGCAGCAGCAACAAGAGGTGGTGGTGAGTACAAAGCGGGAAATTCCGCAGAACCCGCGCCTTTCGCAGCAGCAACAAGTAACGCCTGCAGGGACTGATATACGCTATGAGGCAGTTTTTAAGCCCCTGACGGGAGGGCCAGAGATGACGTTTCGTGTAGATGCAAAGCAGTACCATGAGCTGACGGTTGGCGATAAAGGGGTAGTGCACTATAAAGGGACGCGTTTCGTCGACTTTACACCAGAAGCGGCCCGGTAAGCGTTCAGCTCCCGGACCATGCCACTATTTCTTCTCTTTTAACTTCTTCTGCCAGATAAGCAGTTCAAAGACGCCAAACAGGAAAATACGGATCTGCTCCGCTTTGGTCATCTGTGGGCCATCTTTCGGCAACGCTGTTTTCAACATCGTGGCCTGCAAAGCATGCATAAAGACGGTGAAAACCAGCGCGACGTTGACAAAAATATTCAGCGGGCGTGGAAAGGGCTTAATCAGATTAAGGATCAGAAAGGCCCAGATGCAGAGCATCATCAGGCGTCCAAGATTAATTAACAGCGGCATGCTTCTCTCCTTGTGCTTCGCGATGATACAGACGATACGCTACCTGCCCGGCGACTTTTTCCCGATGCAGTTTCCAGTGCGTGGGCACAGGGGGCAAGCCATTTTCAACTTCGCTTTCGATATAGATTAGCGCCTCATCGGCGAGCCAGCCGTTGTTTTCCAGCAAATGTAGGGTTTCTTCCAGCATCCCTTTACGAAACGGCGGATCGATAAACGCAATGGTGTGTGGCGTACCGGGGTTGGCTAAAAAGGTCAGCGTATTGGTGTTCACCACTTTCCCATTAATCGCTTTGAGGGTTGCCAGATTTTGCTGTAACTGCTGGGCGACGCTACGCTCCATTTCCAGTAAGGTTGCGCTGGCGGCGTAGCGGGAGAGCGCTTCCAGCCCCAGCGCGCCGCTGCCGGCGAAGCAGTCGAGACAGCGAGCGTCAACCATTGACGGCGCCAGCCAGTTGAATAACGTTTCACGTACGCGATCGGTGGTCGGGCGCAGGCCGGGGCTATCCGGAACCGGTAATTTACGGCCTCGCCACTGTCCGCCAATAATGCGTATTTGGCCGGCGGCGGCACGGGTAGGTTTCTTCATGGTTATCGCTTTGCTCATCATTTCGGCCTGCTATTCTAGCGGTCTGACGAAAGAGGTGAAACCCTAATCCTCAGGCCGTGATGCCCGTTGAGGAAAGTGGTAGACTATCCGGCTAATTAACAAATGATTTCAGTCCCTGCCGTGCAGACGGGCTGCGCCATGAAATAACAGCGAGGAGTGTGGTCGGCAATGGCAAATGAGAAGAAACGTGGCTTTTTTTCCTGGCTCGGTCTTGGACAGAAAGAGAAGGCTGAAGAGCCGAAAACCGAAGAGCCAAAAACCGAACAGCAGGAAGTAACGCAGCCGCCAGAAGAGACGCCGGTTGTTGAGCCTGCCGCCGACAGCGAAAAATTCGCCGAAGAGGTTGTTGAAGTCAGCGAACAGCTGGTACACGAGCATGCCCCTGAGCAGACGGTCGAGGAACCGAAACCGGCCGTTATTGAACATGAAGAGCTGCCGCTGCCGGAAGAGATTACGCAGCAGGCGATTGATGCCGAAGAGTGGCAGGTGGAAGCCGAGCCCCTTGAAGAAGGCGCGCCAATAAGCGATGAAGAGCTTGATGCGCAAGCCCTTGCCGCCGAAGCCGCGGAAGAAGCCGTTGTTGTTGTACCCGTTGAAGAGCCCATGCAGGAGCAGGAGAAGCCGACCAAAGAGGGCTTTTTCGCGCGGCTGAAACGCAGCCTGCTTAAAACCAAAGAAAACCTCGGATCCGGATTTATCAGTCTGTTCCGCGGCAAGAAGATCGACGATGATCTGTTTGAAGAGCTGGAAGAGCAGCTGCTGATTGCCGATGTTGGCGTGGAAACCACGCGCAAAATCATCACCAATCTGACGGAAGGTGCGAGCCGCAAGCAGCTGCGTGATGCGGAAGCGCTGTATGGTCTGCTGAAAGATGAGATGAGCGAAATCCTCGCCCGCGTGGATGAGCCGTTAAATATCGAAGGCAAAACGCCGTTTGTGATTTTGATGGTTGGCGTTAACGGCGTCGGTAAAACCACCACCATCGGTAAGCTGGCGCGCCAGTTCGAGCAGCAGGGTAAATCGGTGATGCTGGCGGCGGGTGATACCTTCCGCGCCGCTGCGGTCGAACAGCTGCAGGTGTGGGGCCAGCGTAACGATATTCCGGTGATCGCCCAGCATACCGGTGCGGACTCCGCGTCGGTGATTTTTGACGCTATTCAGGCGGCGAAAGCGCGCAATATCGATGTGCTGATCGCCGATACCGCCGGTCGCTTGCAGAACAAAGCGCACCTGATGGAAGAGCTGAAGAAAATTGTCCGCGTGATGAAGAAGCTCGACGAAGATGCGCCTCATGAAGTGATGCTGACGATTGACGCCAGCACGGGGCAAAATGCCATCAGCCAGGCCAAATTGTTCCACGAAGCCGTCGGCATCACCGGGATTACGTTGACCAAGCTTGACGGTACCGCCAAAGGCGGCGTGATATTCTCCGTGGCGGACCAGTTTGGTATTCCGATTCGCTACATTGGCGTCGGCGAACGTATAGAAGATTTACGTCCGTTTAATGCGGGCGATTTTATAGAGGCACTTTTTGCCCGAGAGGATTAACAATGATTCGCTTTGAACACGTCAGCAAAGCCTATCTCGGTGGGAGACAAGCGCTGCAGGGGGTGACGTTTCACCTGCGGCAGGGCGAGATGGCATTTCTGACCGGGCATTCCGGTGCGGGGAAAAGTACCCTGCTGAAGCTTATCTGTGGTATTGAGCGGCCGAGCGCCGGGAAAATCCACTTCGGCGGCCACGATATTTCCCGTTTGAAAAACCGGGAAGTCCCGTTTTTGCGCCGTCAGATCGGCATGATTTTCCAGGATCACCATCTGCTGATGGATCGTACCGTGTTCGATAACGTGGCGATCCCGCTGATCATTGCGGGAGCCAGCGGGGATGATATTCGCCGTCGTGTTTCGGCGGCGCTGGATAAAGTCGGGCTGCTCGACAAAGCGAGAAGCTTCCCGATTCAGCTCTCCGGCGGTGAACAGCAGCGTGTGGGGATTGCCCGTGCGGTGGTCAACAAACCCGCCGTGCTGCTGGCAGATGAACCGACCGGGAATCTGGATGAAGCGCTGTCTGAAGGGATTCTGCGTCTGTTTGAGGAATTTAACCGCGTGGGGGTAACGGTGCTGATGGCAACGCACGACTTAGGGCTGATTTCCCGTCGTTCGTACCGCATGCTGACCCTGAGCGACGGCCATTTGTATGGAGGCCAGGCGGGTGAATAAACGCGACGCAATGAATCATATTCGGCAGTTTGGCAGCAGGCTGGATCGCTTTCGTAAATCCTCTTCGCCTTCTGGTGACGGTAACCGCAGCGCGCCGCGTCGCGGTAAAGCGGCGGCGAAAGCACCCTCGCGTAAAAGCAACGTGTTTAATGAACAGGTGCGCTACGCCTGGCACGGCGCGGTGCAGGATCTGAAAAGCAAACCGCTGGCGACGTTTCTGACGGTGATGGTAATTGCCATCTCCCTGACGCTGCCCAGCGTCTGCTATATGGTCTACAAAAACGTTAACCAGGCGGCGTCGCAGTATTACCCTTCGCCGCAGATAACCGTCTATTTCGACAAAGCGCTGGATGACAACGCCGCGCAACAGGTGGTGGGACAACTGCAGTCCGAACAGGGTGTGGAAAAGGTCAATTATCTGTCGCGCGAGGATGCGTTGGGCGAGTTCCGTAACTGGTCCGGTTTTGGCGGCGCGCTGGATATGCTGGAAGAGAACCCGCTGCCCGCCGTGGCGGTGGTGGTGCCGAAGCTGGATTTCCAGAGCACCGATTCCCTGAATACCTTGCGCGATCGCATCTCACATCTGCAGGGCATTGATGAGGTGCGAATGGATGACAGCTGGTTTGCGCGGCTGGCGTCGCTGACCGGGCTGGTCGGGCGCGTGGCGGCAATGATCGGCGTGCTGATGGTGGCAGCGGTGTTCCTGGTGATTGGCAACAGCGTAAGGCTGAGTATTTTCGCCCGCCGTGATTCCATCAACGTACAGAAACTGATTGGCGCGACGGACGGTTTTATCCTGCGACCTTTCCTGTACGGTGGCGCGCTGCTCGGTTTTTCCGGCGCGTTTTTATCGCTAATTTTATCTGAAATTTTAGTGATGCGTTTATCCTCGGCGGTCACCGAAGTGGCGAAAGTTTTCGGCACACAGTTCGAGCTGAGCGGCCTCTCCTTTGATGAGTGCCTGTTACTGCTGCTGGTGTGCTCGATGATTGGCTGGCTTGCCGCCTGGCTGGCGACGGTGCAACATTTACGTCACTTTACTCCGGACTAAAAAATCTCTGATATAATCCTTCCCTGCACGTGAAATATTCACGCTGCAGGGAAGCATAAAATCACTTCTGCCACTCCTTGCGCCGGTTTATCATTCTTGTGTCACATTTTGTGCGTAATTTATTCACAGACCCGCAAGGAACTTGTGGATAAAATCACTGTCTGATAAAAGAGTGGATGCTATTCTCGTTGCTCAAAATCGCTGGCATGTTTGTTGCCTGATGGGGACAAGCCGCCGCCAGCTGAAAAGTGAATTGAGAGGATTTGAATGACCAAAGAAATGCAAACTTTAGCTTTAGCCCCTGTTGGTAACCTGGAATCTTACGTCCGGGCTGCGAACGCATGGCCGATGTTGACGGCTGATGAAGAGCGGGCACTGGCTGAAAAGCTGCATTACCAGGGCGATCTGGAAGCAGCGAAAAAGCTGATTCTGTCTCACCTGCGCTTTGTTGTTCATATTGCTCGTAACTACTCGGGCTATGGTCTGCCGCAGGCGGATCTTATCCAGGAAGGTAATATCGGCCTGATGAAAGCCGTACGCCGCTTCAACCCTGAAGTCGGTGTTCGCCTGGTCTCTTTCGCCGTGCACTGGATCAAAGCTGAGATCCACGAGTATGTACTGCGCAACTGGCGCATCGTGAAAGTCGCGACCACCAAAGCTCAGCGCAAGCTGTTCTTTAATCTGCGCAAAGCTAAACAGCGTCTGGGTTGGTTCAACCAGGACGAAGTGGAAATGGTGGCCCGTGAACTCGGCGTAACCAGCAAAGATGTGCGTGAAATGGAATCGCGTATGGCGGCGCAGGATATGACATTCGATATGACGTCGGATGATGATGCGCAGGACAGCCAACCGATGGCTCCGGTGCTCTATCTGCAGGATAAATCGTCTAACTTTGCCGACGGCATTGAAGATGATAACTGGGAAGAGCAGGCCGCCAACAAACTGACGGATGCGATGCAGGGTCTTGACGAGCGCAGCCAGCACATTATTCGTGCCCGCTGGCTGGACGAAGATAATAAGACCACGCTGCAGGAACTGGCCGATCGTTACGGCGTTTCCGCAGAGCGCGTGCGTCAGCTTGAAAAGAACGCGATGAAAAAACTGCGCGCCGCTATCGAAGCCTAAGCGCAATGCAGTGAAAAAGCCGGGTCGGCGCAAGCCTCGCCCGGCTTTTTACTGTCTGAATTTCCTACTCTGGTTTTATCCCCCCCTCAACGTCTCTCCCATCCGTGCCGGGAAGCTCTCCCTTCGCTTACGCAAGAGCGGTTAAAACATCGCTTTATCAAAGGCGCTATATACTTGGTAAGCGGACATTTACTGACAGGGGGCAAGCAAGGTGAAGAATAACGAATTAAATCAGCGCCGTTTACAGGCGACGCCGCGCGGAATTGGCGTCATGTGCGATTTTTACGCTGAAAAGGCAGAAAACGCCACGCTGTGGGATGTAGAAGGCAATGAAGTGATCGACTTTGCCGCCGGGATCGCGGTGCTAAATACCGGTCATCGTCATCCGAAAGTGATGGCGGCGGTAGAAAAACAGCTGCAGGCATTTACGCACACCGCTTATCAAATCGTTCCTTATGAAAGTTATGTCGCTTTGGCGGAACGCATCAATGAACGCGTGCCCATCGCTGGCCCGGCGAAAACGGCCTTTTTCTCTACGGGGGCGGAAGCGGTAGAGAATGCCGTTAAAATTGCCCGCGCTTACACCAAACGGCCGGGAATTATCACCTTTGGCGGCGGTTTTCATGGCCGCACTTATATGACCATGGCCCTCACCGGCAAAGTCGCGCCCTACAAAATTGGCTTTGGCCCGTTCCCCGGTTCGATCTATCACGCGCAATACCCGAATGAACTGCACGGTGTGAGCACCGCAGAGGCGCTAAAAAGCCTCGAGCGCATCTTCAAAGCGGATATCGCCCCCGATCAGGTCGCGGCGATCCTGCTGGAGCCGGTGCAGGGCGAAGGCGGCTTTAATATCGCACCGAATGATTTTATGCAGGCTCTGCGCAAGCTATGTGATAACCACGGAATTTTGCTGATTGCCGATGAGGTACAGAGTGGTTTTGCCCGCACCGGTAAGCTCTTCGCCAGCGAATATTACGATGCGAAACCGGATCTTATCACCATGGCGAAAAGCCTCGCCGGTGGATTGCCGCTCTCTGCAGTAAGCGGGCGTGCGGAAGTGATGGATGCCCCCGCGCCAGGTGGTTTAGGCGGAACCTATGCGGGTAACCCGCTGGCGATCGCGGCCGCCCATGCGGTGCTGGATGTGATTGAAGAGGAAAATCTCTGTGAACGCGCCAACCATCTGGGTCAGCATCTGGTGGAAGTGCTGAACCGCGCAAAAGCGCAGTGCCCTGCGATCGCCGATATACGCGCCCAGGGCTCGATGGTGGCGGTCGAGTTTACCGATCCGCAAACCGGCGCCCCTTCGCCAGAGTTTACTCGTCAGGTTCAAGATAAAGCACTGGCCGCCGGTTTGCTGTTATTGAGCTGCGGCGTTTACGGTAACGTCATCCGTTTTCTGTATCCACTGACTATTCCAGAAGTTCAGTTCCGTAAAGCGCTGGACATTATCGCCCAGTCGCTGACCCGCTAATCATTCAGCCGCCTTATAGGCGGCTTACACACAACCTGCAAAATTGTTATTCCCAAATGTGAAAAATGGGGTATGTTTTAGCAGAGTATGCTGCTCAGGCACGGGCAAAAGCGCTAAAAACGACTATCATATTCTTTGCTTATCTTAATAAGCGAGACAATGTGCCACATAACAACATCACAACAAATGCAATAACCATAACAATGGGGAAACTCAGGATGAAAATGAAGGGCAAAGCGTTACTGGCAGGATGTATTGCGTTAGCAATGAGCAACGTGGCATTCGCCAAAGATATTAAAGTTGCCGTTGTCGGTGCGATGTCCGGTCCGGTTGCGCAGTACGGCGACCAGGAATTTACCGGCGCGGAACAGGCCATTGCCGATATCAACGCCAAAGGTGGAATTAAGGGCGACAAACTGGTTGCGGTAAAATATGACGATGCCTGCGACCCGAAACAAGCGGTAGCGGTCGCCAACAAAGTGGTCAACGACGGCATTAAATACGTTATCGGTCACCTCTGCTCCTCTTCGACTCAGCCCGCGTCTGATATCTATGAAGACGAAGGCATTTTGATGATCACGCCTGCGGCGACGGCGCCTGAACTGACGGCGCGCGGCTACAAACTGACGATGCGCACAACCGGTCTGGACTCCGATCAGGGCCCGACGGCGGCAAAATACATTCTGGAAAAAGTGAAGCCGCAGCGTATCGCCGTGATTCATGATAAGCAGCAGTATGGCGAAGGTCTGGCGCGCGCGGTGCAGGATGGTCTGAAAAAAGGCGGCGCGAACGTGGTCTTCTTTGACGGTATCACCGCCGGTGAGAAAGACTTCTCCACGCTGGTTGCGCGCCTGAAAAAAGAGAATATCGATTTTGTATATTACGGTGGTTACCACCCGGAAATGGGGCAGATCCTGCGTCAGTCCCGCGCCGCTGGCCTGAAAACCAAATTTATGGGGCCGGAAGGCGTAGCGAACGTCTCGCTGTCTAACATCGCTGGTGATTCCGCCGAAGGTATGCTGGTCACTAAACCGAAAAACTACGATCAGCTGCCAGTGAACAAACCGATTGTCGATGCGATCAAAGGCAAGAAACAGGATCCAAGCGGCGCATTCGTCTGGACCACTTATGCCGCGCTGCAATCACTAGCTGCGGGCCTGAATCAGTCGGCTGAGCCGTCCGAGATCGCAACTTACCTGAAAGGTCACTCAGTGGATACCGTTATGGGGCCGCTGTCATGGGATGAGAAGGGCGATCTGAAAGGCTTTGAGTTTGGTGTCTTTACCTGGCACGCCAACGGTACAGCCACCGACGCCAAGTGATCCTGAACTGACCGTCGCCTCCCTGCGAGGCGACAAAGGTTAGCCAGTCACCCATTCTCTGCCGGATACGCACGCGCTATCCGGCATTTTTTTAGCGTTTTTCCCACCCGTTTTGCTGGGCGGTAAAACCCAGCGCCTGGGTAAACGCGGCCATTACGCTGCGGTCTTCAACACCCACATCGCTGATCCACCAACTGGTGACAGAGGGGTTATCGCGCATCACCTCTTCCACCAGATATTGGCCTACGCCGCGGCGGCGAGTGATATCGCGTACGCGCAGAGAATCCAGCGCACCTTCGCAACCGCGTAGCGTGACGCGCACGGCGGCGAGCAAGCGATCGTTAAAGCGCGCCGCATAGATACGGTGCGTCTCATCCACCTCGAGAGAAGCGGACGAATATTCCGGCCAGACTTTCGCTAAATCAATATGATCCTGCCCGGTGAATGTCTCCAGTCGGATGATAGTCAATTTCATGTACTGCTTGTCCAAAAGGCAAAATGTAGGGTGAGTGTAAACACTTTCTCCTGCCAGCAAACAAGGGATTTTTATTTTTCATTCAACAGGTGAATAATTTTGCCGAGGTCGCTGGGGCAGCGGGAAACATTGAAGATCGAAAAACACCCAGGATTTTAACCTGACTGCCAGGGATTTATTCCGCTTTATGTGCCATGATTTTATGCTACAGGCGGGGCTTTTATTTGTTTATCTCGGCAAGAATACAGAATATTATCTCTGCTTAATCGCCTGAAAAATAGAGGTTTTAGTATGGTTTTTGCGAAAAAATCGCGCTAAGCCCTTAAAGGCACTGGTAAAAATAGCATTGTCGATTAATAGTACAGAATGCTTTTTAACCATTATAA
Organism: Enterobacter sp. Bisph1; assembly: GCF_000814905.1. Classification (GTDB taxonomy): domain Bacteria; phylum Pseudomonadota; class Gammaproteobacteria; order Enterobacterales; family Enterobacteriaceae; genus Kosakonia. The sequence continues at coordinate 118,189 of NZ_JXAG01000047.1, read as the reverse complement.
AACAAAATTATTACATGAATAATTCGGGAACATGATGCTTTGATATCTGTTACCTGAAGCAGAAAGTATCAACACGACATCACGAATGGGGATCTACAGCAATGAAAAGGAACGTGAAGACCTTAATCGCGGGAATGGTTGCCCTTGCGATGTCTCACGCGGCCCTGGCGAAGGATATTAAGGTGGCGGTTGTCGGTGCGATGTCCGGTCCGGTTGCCCATTGGGGTGATATGGAGTTCAACGGCGCGCGACAGGCTATCCAGGATATCAACGCGAAAGGCGGCATCAAGGGCGACAAACTGGTCGCCGTGGAGTATGGCGACGCCTGCGATCCCAACCAGGCCGTTGCGGTGGCGAACAAAATCGCCAATGACGGCGTGAAATATGTGATTGGCCATCTTTGCTCATCATCGACACAGCCGGCATCCGATATCTACGAAGAAGAAGGCGTTCTGATGATAACGCCTGGCGCCACCAACCCCGAACTGACCCAGCGCGGCTATCAGTACATTATGCGTACCGCCGGGCTGGACTCTGCTCAAGGGCCGACCGCCGCGAAATACATCCTTAACAACGTCAAACCGCAGCGCATCGCCATCATTCACGATAAGCAGCAGTACGGCGAAGGTCTCGCCCGCGCCGTGCAGGAAGGGCTGAAGGCGGGCGGTGCAAACGTGGTTTTCTTCAACGCTATCACCGCCGGTGAGAAAGACTTTGCTGCGCTGGTATCACGTCTGCAAAAAGAGAAAATCGACTTTGTCTACTACGGGGGTTACTACCCGGAAATGGGACAGCTACTGCGCCAGGCGCGCGCCATCGGCCTGAAAATCCAGTTTATGGGACCCGAAGGCGTGGGTAATGCGTCGCTGTCAAACATTGCGGGCAATGCGGCGGAAGGCATGCTGGTGACGTTACCGAAACGGTATGACCAGGATCCGGCGAACCAGAGCATTGTCAACGCCCTGAAAGCGCAGAAAAAGGATCCGAGCGGCCCGTATGTCTGGATAACCTACGCTGCTGTGCAGTCGCTGGCGACGGCGCTGGAACGCACTGGTGAACGTGAACCGCTGGCGCTGATAAAAGATTTAAAAGCCAACGGGGCTAAAACCGTGATTGGGCCGCTGAACTGGGATGAAAAAGGCGATCTGAAAGGATTTGAATTTGGTGTCTTTCAATGGCACGCCGATGGTTCGTCGTCCGTGGCGAAATAACTGTCATCCCTCTCTTTGGGCGAAAAGTTTAAAGAGAATTTAGAAGGTTACGTTATGTCCGAGCAGTTTCTTTATTTTGTGCAGCAGATGTTTAACGGCGTCACGCTGGGAAGCACCTACGCCTTGATCGCCATTGGTTACACCATGGTTTACGGCATTATCGGCATGATCAACTTCGCCCACGGCGAGGTCTACATGATCGGTAGCTATGTCTCCTTTATGATTATCGCCGCCCTGATGATGATGGGCATCGACTCAAGCTGGCTGCTGGTCGCCGCCGGTTTCGTGGGTGCCATAATTATTGCCAGCGCCTACGGCTGGAGCATTGAGCGGGTGGCTTATCGGCCGGTACGCAACTCCAAGCGCCTGATTGCGCTGATTTCCGCCATCGGTATGTCTATCTTCCTGCAAAACTACGTCAGCCTGACGGAAGGGTCGCGAGATGTGGCGTTGCCGAGTCTGTTTAACGGTCAATGGACTGTCGGCAGCAGTGAAAACTTCTCCGCCGCCATTACTACCATGCAGCTGGTTATCTGGATTGTGACCCTGGTGGCCATGCTGGCGTTAACGCTGTTTATCCGGTACTCCCGCATGGGGCGCGCCTGTCGCGCCTGCGCAGAAGATCTGAAAATGGCGAGCCTGTTGGGCATCAATACCGATCGTGTTATCGCTCTGACCTTTGTGATTGGCGCGGCGATGGCGGCGGTGGCGGGCGTGCTGCTCGGCCAGTTCTACGGCGTTATTAACCCCTATATCGGTTTTATGGCCGGGATGAAGGCGTTTACCGCCGCGGTGCTGGGCGGTATCGGCAGCATTCCTGGCGCGATGATCGGCGGCCTGATTCTGGGCGTGGCTGAATCCCTCTCTTCGGCGTACCTGAGCACCGAATATAAAGATGTGGTGTCGTTCGCGCTGTTGATTGGCGTACTGCTGGTGATGCCGACCGGCATTCTCGGCCGTCCGGAGGTTGAAAAAGTATGAAACCGATGCATTTTGCCATGGCGCTGCTGTCTGCGGCGATGTTCTTCGTGCTGGCGGCCGTCTTTATGGGCGTTCAATTGCAGCTTAACGGCACCAAACTGGTGGTCGATACCGCGGCGGATATTCGCTGGCAGTGGATCTATGTCGGTACGGCGGTGGTGTTCTTCTTCCAGCTGATGCGGCCTGTTTTCCAGAAGAGCCTGAAAGGGGTTTCCGGGCCAAAATTCGTGCTGCCGGCGATTGATGGTTCAACCCTGAAGCAGAAGCTCTTTCTGCTGGCGCTGCTGGTCATTGCCGTGGCGTGGCCGTTTGTTGTGTCGCGCGGCACGGTGGATATTGCCACCATGACGATGATTTATATCATTCTCGGCCTCGGGCTGAATGTGGTGGTCGGGCTTTCGGGTCTGCTGGTGCTCGGCTACGGCGGTTTTTACGCCATTGGTGCTTACACTTTCGCACTGTTAAATCACTATTACGGCCTCGGTTTCTGGACCTGCCTGCCGCTGGCGGGGCTGGTTTCCGCCGCCGCCGGTTTCCTGCTCGGCTTTCCGGTCCTGCGCCTGCGCGGTGACTATCTGGCGATTGTGACGCTGGGCTTCGGTGAGATTGTACGCATCCTGCTGCTGAATAATACCGAGATCACCGGCGGTCCGAACGGCATTAGCCAGATCCCGAAACCGACGCTGTTCGGTCTGGAGTTCAGCCGTACCGCCCGTGAAGGGGGCTGGGATACCTTCAGCAACTTCTTCCACGTCGCTTACGATCCTGGCGACCGCGTGGTGTTCCTCTACCTGGTGGCATTACTGCTGGTGGTGCTGACGCTATTTGTGATCAACCGCCTGCTGCGTATGCCGTTGGGGCGCGCGTGGGAAGCGCTGCGTGAAGATGAAATTGCCTGCCGCTCGCTGGGTCTCAACCCAACGCGTATTAAGCTGACGGCGTTTACTATCAGTGCCGCCTTTGCCGGCTTTGCCGGAACGCTGTTTGCCGCGCGCCAGGGTTTTGTTAGCCCGGAATCCTTTACCTTCGCCGAATCGGCGTTTGTGCTGGCGATTGTGGTGCTGGGCGGAATGGGTTCGCAGTTTGCGGTGATCCTCGCGGCTATCCTGCTGGTGGTCTCCCGTGAGCTGATGCGTGACTTTAATGAATACAGCATGTTGATGCTGGGTGGTTTGATGGTACTGATGATGATCTGGCGTCCGCAGGGCTTGCTGCCAATGACCCGTCCGCAGTTGAAATTGAAAAACGGGCAAGCGAAAGGAGAGCAGGCATGAGTCAGCCACTGTTATCCGTAAACGGCCTGATGATGCGCTTTGGCGGTCTGCTGGCGGTAAATAATGTCTCCCTGGAGCTGCGCCCTCAGGAAATTGTCTCGCTGATTGGTCCGAACGGTGCGGGCAAAACCACCGTGTTTAACTGCCTGACGGGTTTTTATAAACCGACGGGTGGCACCATTATGCTGCGCGACCAACATCTGGAAGGGCTGCCGGGGCAGCAAATCGCGCGCATGGGCGTGGTGCGTACTTTTCAGCACGTGCGTCTGTTCCGCGAAATGACGGTGATCGAAAACCTGCTGGTGGCGCAACATCAGCAGTTGAAAAGCGGTGTTTTCTCCGGACTTTTAAAAACTCCGGCGTTTCGCCGGGCGCAGAGTGAAGCGCTGGATCGCGCCGCTACCTGGCTGGAACGTATCGGTTTGTTAGCGCACGCTAACCGCCAGGCCAGTAATCTGGCGTATGGCGATCAGCGCCGTCTGGAGATTGTTCGCTGCATGGTGACGCAGCCGGAGATTCTGATGCTGGATGAACCGGCCGCCGGTCTTAACCCGAAAGAGACCAAAGAGCTCGACGAGCTAATTGTCGAACTGCGTAATCATCACAACACCACCATTTTGCTGATTGAGCACGATATGAAACTGGTGATGGGCATTTCCGACCGCATTTACGTGGTGAACCAGGGCACGCCGCTGGCGAACGGTACGCCGGAAGAGATTCGTAACAACCCGGACGTGATCCGTGCATACCTGGGTGAGGCATAAGATGGAAAAAGCGATGTTATCTTTTGACAAAGTTAGCGCTCACTACGGCAAAATCCAGGCGCTGCATGATGTCAGCCTGCATATTAACCAGGGTGAAATTGTCACCCTGATTGGTGCCAACGGCGCGGGGAAAACCACGCTGCTCGGCACCCTGTGCGGCGATCCGCGTGCCAGCAGCGGGCGAGTGGTATTCGATGGCAAAGATATTACCGACTGGCAGACGGCGAAGATCATGCGCGAAGCCGTGGCGATTGTACCGGAAGGCCGTCGCGTCTTTTCGCGTATGACCGTTGAAGAGAACCTGGCGATGGGCGGATTTTTTGCCGACCGCGCGCAGTATCAAACCCGCATCGAAAGAGTGTATGAACTGTTTCCGCGTCTGCATGAACGTCGTATCCAGCGTGCAGGTACCATGTCGGGCGGTGAGCAGCAGATGCTGGCGATTGGCCGTGCCTTAATGAGCCAGCCGCGTTTATTACTGCTCGATGAGCCGTCGCTGGGCCTGGCACCGATTATTATTCAGCAAATCTTCGACACCATCGAGCAGCTGCGCAAAGAGGGGATGACCATCTTCCTGGTGGAACAAAACGCCAACCAGGCGCTGAAGCTCGCCGATCGCGGCTATGTGCTGGAGAACGGCCATGTGGTGCTGGAAGACACCGGTGACGCCTTGCTGGCTAATGAAGCGGTACGCAGCGCTTATTTAGGCGGTTAACTCTTTTTCAACGAAACGAAGGAGCCTTTTGGCTCCTTTTTTGTAGATACCGCCATCTTTCCTTCACGCTTCTATCATCCTGCCGACATATCCCTGACGCCTGGCTGTCATTTATTTGTAATCAAACAGTTATTTTTCTGTAATTCGCGCATGTCATGTTACCTCGCGAGCACAAAAAGCGTGAAAACGCGCATTCCGCATAACAAGAGAGAGAACAATGACAACGTTACGACATACAGCTTTGGCTCTGGCGATGGGGTTAGTCTTTGCAGGCAACGCCATGGCCGCAACCACCATTCCGTTCTGGCATTCGATGGAAGGGGAGTTAGGTAAAGAAGTTGACTCCCTGGCGCAACGTTTCAATGAAACCCACCCGGATTACAAAATCGAACCGGTGTACAAAGGTAACTATGAGCAGAACCTGAGCGCGGGTATTGCCGCGTTCCGTACCGGTAACGCACCGGCTATTCTGCAGGTTTATGAAGTAGGCACCGCTACCATGATGGCCTCGAAGGCAATCAAACCGGTCTATCAGGTATTTAAAGATGCGGGCATCAACTTTGATGAAGGCCAGTTTGTGCCGACCGTCTCTGGTTACTACACCGACGCTAAATCGGGCCATTTACTCTCTCAGCCCTTTAACAGCTCCACGCCGGTGCTCTATTACAACAAAGATGCCTTCAAAAAAGCCGGTTTAGATCCGGAACAACCGCCAAAAACCTGGCAGGACCTGGCCGCATATACCGCGAAGCTGAAAGCTGCCGGAATGAAATGCGGTTACGCCAGCGGCTGGCAGGGCTGGATCCAGATTGAAAACTTTAGCGCCTGGCACGGTCTGCCGGTAGCGACGAAAAACAACGGCTTTGACGGTACCGATGCGGTACTGGAATTTAATAAGCCGGAGCAGGTGAAACATATCGCCATGCTGCAAGAACTCAACAAGAAGGGCGATTTCAGCTACTTCGGCCGTAAAGATGAGTCCACCGAGAAGTTCTATAACGGCGACTGCGCTATCACCACCGCCTCTTCCGGCTCGTTGGCCTCTATCCGCCAGTATGCCAAATTCAACTACGGCGTAGGGATGATGCCGTACGACGCTAACGTCAAAGGCGCGCCGCAGAACGCCATTATCGGCGGTGCCAGCCTGTGGGTTATGCAGGGCAAAGACGAGGCGACTTACAAAGGTGTAGCCCAGTTCCTCGACTTCCTGGCGAAACCGGAAAACGCAGCCGAATGGCATCAGAAAACAGGCTATTTGCCGATCACCAAAGCCGCTTACGATATGACGCGCCAGCAGGGTTTCTATGAGAAGAACCCCGGTGCCGATATCGCCACGCGTCAAATGCTGAACAAGCCGCCGTTGCCGTTCACCAAAGGGCTGCGTCTGGGCAATATGCCGCAGATTCGTACCATTGTTGACGAAGAGCTGGAAAGCGTCTGGACCGGGAAGAAAACGCCGCAGCAGGCGCTGGATTCCGCTGTTGAGCGTGGCAATCAGCTGCTGCGCCGCTTCGAGCAGTCTACCAAGTCTTGATTTTGTGAATGTATGCCGGATAAGCCCCCTTATCCGGCAGATGTCTTCGGCCTGGTTAATGCCAGGCTGTTGCTTTCCATCCCGTTTCGAAAAGAGTTGCCTATGTCCTCATCCCGCCCGGTGTTTCGTTCGCGCTGGCTCCCCTACGTGTTGGTCGCGCCGCAGCTGGCGATAACCCTTATTTTCTTTATCTGGCCCGCGGCCGAAGCGCTGTGGTATTCAGTGCAAAGCGTCGATCCCTTCGGCCTTTCCAGCCAGTTTGTCGGGCTGGATAACTTTGTCGCACTGTTCCACGACAGCTATTACCTGGATGCCTTCTGGACCACCATACGCTTTAGTACGCTGGTGACGGTGAGCGGCCTGCTGGTATCGCTGTTTTTCGCCGCACTGGTGGATAACGTGGTGCGCGGCAGCCGAATTTATCAAACGCTGATGCTGCTGCCCTATGCCGTTGCGCCTGCCGTGGCCGCCGTGCTGTGGATATTCCTTTTCAACCCCGGTCGCGGGTTGATTACCCATTTACTGGCGCAGTTCGGTTACGACTGGAACCATGCGCAAAACAGCGGCCAGGCAATGTTTCTGGTGGTTTTTGCTTCCGTCTGGAAGCAGATAAGCTACAACTTCCTCTTTTTCTTTGCCGCGCTGCAGTCTATTCCCCGCTCGCTGGTGGAAGCTGCCGCGATTGACGGTGCCGGGCCAATCCGCCGTTTCTTTAAGCTTTCCTTACCGCTGATTGCGCCGGTGAGTTTTTTCCTGCTGGTCGTCAACCTGGTGTATGCCTTCTTCGATACCTTCCCGGTTATCGATGCGGCGACGGCCGGCGGGCCGGTACAGGCCACCACGACGCTGATTTATAAAATTTACCGCGAGGGGTTTGTCGGCCTGGATCTTTCTGCGTCCGCCGCCCAGTCGGTCGTTTTAATGGTGCTGGTGATTGTGCTGACGGTGGTCCAGTTCCGCTATGTTGAAAGCAAGGTGCGCTACCAATGATTGAGAACCGCCCGGGGCTGACGTTGTTCAGCCATATCATGCTGATTCTGGGGATCGCGGTGGTGCTGTTTCCCCTGTATGTCGCCTTTGTCGCGGCGACGCTGGACATCAACGGCGTTTATAACACGCCGATGACGCTGATTCCCGGTACGCATCTATGGGAAAACCTGCGCGCTATCTGGGTCAGCGGCGTTGGGGTCAATAGCGCACCGTTTTGGTTGATGTTGACCAACAGCTTCATCATGGCGTTGGTGATAACCGTCGGCAAAATTTCCGTGTCGATACTCTCCGCCTTCGCCATTGTCTGGTTTCGCTTTCCGTTGCGTAACCTGTTCTTCTGGATGATCTTTAGCACGCTGATGCTGCCCGTTGAGGTGCGTATTTTCCCGACGGTAGAAGTGATCGCCAACCTGAAGATGCTCGACAGCTATACCGGTTTGACGCTGCCTTTAATGGCCTCGGCGACCGCCACGTTCCTGTTCCGCCAGTTCTTTATGACCCTGCCGGATGAGCTGATGGAAGCCGCACGTATTGATGGTGCCTCGCCGATGCGCTTTTTCCGCGACATCGTGCTGCCGCTGTCAAAAACCAATCTCGCGGCGCTGTTCGTCATCACCTTTATTTACGGCTGGAACCAGTATTTGTGGCCGTTGCTGATTATCAGTGACGTCAACCTCGGCACCGCCGTAGCGGGGGTAAAGGGCATGATCGCCATCGGCGAAGGCACCACGCAGTGGAACCAGGTGATGGCAGCCATGCTGCTGACGCTGCTGCCACCAGTGATTATCGTTTTAGCCATGCAGCGCGCCTTTGTGCGTGGGTTAGTGGACAGTGAGAAATAAGATGGCCGGATTAAAATTACAGGCAGTAACCAAGAGTTGGGATAGCGGTAAAAGCCAGGTGATTCAGCCGCTGACGCTGGATGTCGCCGACGGCGAGTTTATTGTGATGGTCGGCCCATCGGGCTGCGGTAAATCAACGCTGCTGCGTATGGTGGCCGGGCTTGAGCGCGTCACCAGCGGAGATATCTGGATTGACGCCCGGCGCGTGACCGAGATGGAGCCAAAAGATCGCGGCATCGCGATGGTGTTTCAGAACTATGCGCTCTACCCGCATATGAGCGTGGAAGAGAACATGGCGTGGGGCCTGAAAATTCGCGGCATGGGTAAAGAGCATATCGCCGGTCGCGTAGCGGAAGCTGCACGTATTCTCGAATTAGATGGGCTGTTAAAGCGTCGCCCGCGTGAACTTTCCGGTGGCCAGCGCCAGCGTGTAGCGATGGGGCGCGCCATTGTGCGCGATCCGGCGGTGTTTCTCTTCGATGAACCGCTCTCAAACCTTGATGCCAAACTGCGCGTACAAATGCGCCTTGAGCTGCAGCAACTGCATCGCCGACTTAACACCACATCGCTGTATGTTACCCACGATCAGGTTGAAGCGATGACGCTGGCGCAGCGCGTGCTGGTAATGAATAAAGGTGTTGCCGAACAAATCGGTACGCCGGTCGAAGTGTATGAAAAGCCCGCCAGCCGTTTCGTGGCGAGCTTTATCGGCAGCCCGGCGATGAACCTGCTGGATGGGCGTATCAGCGATGCCGGAAGCCATTTTGAACTCGGTAACGGTATGGCGCTGCCCATTAATGGCAACTATCGCGCTTATGCAGGGCGCAAAATGACGCTGGGTATCCGTCCGGAACATATTGCGTTAAGCTCACAGGCCGCAGGCGGCGTGCCGCTGGTGATGGAGACGCTGGAGATCCTCGGTGCGGATAACCTGGCGCATGGCCGCTGGGGCGATCAAAAAATGGTGGCGCGTTTGTCCCATCAGGAGCGCCCGACAGCGGGCAGCACGCTATGGCTCCATGTGCCGGAAAAGCACCTGCACTTTTTTGATGGAGAAACAGGACAACGAGTATGAGCAACTGGCCATATCCCCACATTGTCGCCCATCGCGGCGGCGGAAAACTGGCACCGGAAAACACGCTGGCCGCCATTGACGTTGGCGCGCGCTATGGGCATACGATGATTGAATTCGATACCAAGCTGTCAAAAGATGGGCACATTTTTTTGCTGCATGACGATAACCTCGAACGAACCAGCAACGGCTGGGGCGTGGCGGGCGAGCGTACATGGAGCGAGTTACTAAAAGTGGATGCTGGCGGCTGGTATAGCGCTGAATTCAAAAACGAACCGTTGCCGCTGCTCTCAGAGGTTGCGGAACGCTGTCGCCAGCACGGCATGATGGCGAATATCGAAATTAAACCGACCACCGGCACCGGCTCGCTAACGGGAAAAGCGGTAGCGCTGGCGGCGCGTGAATTATGGACGGGAATGGTCCCACCGCTGCTGTCGTCATTTGACATCGATGCGCTGGAAGCGGCACAGCTGGCGGCAGCGGAATTGCCGCGCGGTTTGCTCCTTGATGAGTGGCGCGATGACTGGCAACCGCTCACGGAACGTTTGGGTTGTGTCTCTATCCACTTGAATCACAAATTGTTGGATGAAGTGCGGGTGCGCACGCTGCGCGAGGCGGGTTTACGTATTCTGGTTTATACCGTCAACCAGCCTGCGCGCGCGGCGGAGCTATTACGCTGGGGCGTGGATAGCATCTGCACCGATAAAATCGATGAGATTGGCCCGCACTTTCGTTATTAAGGCGTTGTCGACGGCGTTGTGCTCTGCAGCATTCCGCCGTTTTGTGTCTGCGGCAGCATATGCTGCTGCGTCACGCCGCTGTTACTCGTTTCCCCGTTGAGCATCCCGGCACTGTTATTGGGTAGTACCTGCTGTTGAACAGGAACGCCCCCCGGCTGCGGCTGCCTTACCCGCTGCGTATTATCGTTAATCTGCGTCTGCAATTGCTGCTGTTGCAGCTGTGTTTGCGTCTGCATTTGCTGTTTCAGCATGCCTTGATGCTGCTGCTGTTGATTCAGCATTTGTGTCTGCATCCGCTGCTGGCTGGGAATCACATACCCCGGCTGATGGGGATCGTTGGTGGTATTTAACGGCTGCGCCAGCACGCTAAACGGCAGTACCAATGCGAAAAGGGCTACTCGTTTCATCGTCTTTTCCTCCATTGAGGTTTGCTTTAAGTTTACTCCCTTTCCTGCGTAAGAATGATTTTTTAGGAGTTGTGAACCAAGCTTAATCGGGGACTGTAGCCCCTTTATGGAGAACGACGATGATGAAACAAAAATTTACGCGTTGGCTGGCGATTGTTGCACTGATGGCCGGAGGATGTTTTGGGGTTGCCGCTGCGCCTCCTGACAGCCATGCCGCCGCACCACCGCCGGTATCATACGGGGTTGAAGCAGATGTCTTTCATCCGGTAGTGGCAAAGCAGGGCATGGTGGCCTCGGTGGATGAAACCGCGACCCGGGTTGGCGTCGATATTTTAAAGCAGGGCGGTAATGCCGTAGATGCCGCCGTGGCGGTGGGTTATGCGCTGGCGGTAACGCATCCGCAGGCGGGTAACATCGGCGGCGGCGGTTTTATGCTGATTCGCGGTAAAGATGGCAAGGTGACGGCGATCGATTTTCGCGAAATGGCCCCGGCTGGCGCAACACGCGATATGTTCCTTGATGAGCAGGGTAATCCGGACAGTAAAAAATCCCTCACCTCCCATCTGGCCTCCGGCACCCCCGGCACCGTAGCGGGTTTCTCACTGGCGCTGGAAAAGTACGGCACGATGCCGCTTAACAAAGTGGTGCAGCCCGCCATCAAGCTGGCGAAGCAGGGCTTTGTGGTAAACGATGCGCTGGCCGACGATCTCAAAACCTATGGCAGCGAAGTATTGCCCAATCATGACACCAGTAAAGCCATTTTCTGGAAAGATGGCGAGCCGCTGAAAAAGGGCGACAAACTGGTACAAAGCAATCTTGGTAAAAGCCTGGAGATGATTGCTGAAAAAGGCCCGGACGCTTTTTACAAAGGTGCCATTGCCGAGCAGATAGCCCAGCAGATGAGCAAAAACGGCGGGCTTATCACTAAAGACGATCTTGCCAATTATAAAGCGGTGGAGCGCACGCCGATAAGCGGTGACTATCGCGGGTACCAGATTTACTCCATGCCGCCGCCCTCTTCCGGCGGGATTCATATAGTGCAAATCCTCAATATCCTGGAAAACTTTGACCTGGCGAAATATGGCTTTGGTAGTGCCGACGCAATGCAGGTGATGGCCGAGGCGGAGAAATATGCCTATGCCGATCGTTCTGAATATTTAGGCGATCCGGATTTCGTTAAAGTGCCGTGGCAGGCGCTGACCAGCAAAGAGTACGCCAAATCGATTGCCGCGCAGATTGATGTCAATAAAGCGCGTCCATCCAGCCAAATCCGCCCTGGCAAGCTTGAGCCTTATGAAAGCAACCAAACGACCCATTTCTCAGTGGTGGATAAAGAGGGCAATGCGGTCGCGGTCACCTATACCCTTAACACGGTGTTTGGCACCGGGATTGTCGCGGGTAATACCGGCATTCTGCTGAATAACCAAATGGATGATTTCTCTGCCAAGCCGGGCGTACCGAATGTTTACGGTTTGGTGGGCGGCGACGCGAATGCCATTGGGCCGGGCAAGCGCCCACTCTCCTCTATGTCGCCTACCATTGTGCTAAAAGATGGCAAAACCTGGCTGGTCACCGGCAGCCCTGGCGGTAGTCGCATTATCACCACGGTGCTGCAGATGGTCGTCAATAGCATTGATTTTGGAATGAACGTTGCTGAGGCGAGCAATGCACCGCGTTTTCATCACCAGTGGTTACCGGATGAGCTGCGCGTCGAGAAAGGCTTTAGTCCAGATACCTTAAAACTCCTTGAGCAGAAAGGGCAAAAAGTCGCAGTCAAAGAAGCGATGGGCAGTACGCAAAGCATTATGGTAGGCGCGGACGGAACGCTGTATGGCGCATCGGATCCGCGTTCGGTGGATGATTTAACCGCCGGGTACTAAACCGTTCCTCTCCCCACCGGGGAGAGGATGCTTAGCCTTTCAGGCGTGCCATAAAGTACGCATCAACGTACTCGCCGTTACGTAGCGCAAAGCGTTTAGCGGTACCCTCAATGTCAAAACCAAACTTACGGTATACCGCCAGCGCCGGGGCATTGTCTACGTAGACGGTGAGCTCAATACGCTCGATACGCAGCCAGTTATCACACAGGTTGATCATCTCGCGCATCAGGGCGCTGGAGACGCCGCGGTTTTGAAAGTCCGGCGAAACCGCGATACCAAAGCTGGCGACGTGGCCGCGTCGCGGGTTTTGTTCCACCATTAGTGTCAAATTGCCGACGACCTGCTCCTCAATACTTGCTACCAGTTGACGACGGCCCGGCTGTGTTTTGAGGCGATCTTGCCATAGATCAGCGGGGGGATGAGGGAGCTGTAGCAGGTGGTGATAGACCTCGGGCTGCGCATAAAAATGGCGTAAAGCTTCTGCATCGCGCGCTTCGGCATGGCGTATCACTATCTCACTCATCCTGTTTCTCCTCGCTGTTTGGACAGGTAAATACCTTCCGGTCTTTGCGGCGAAGCGTCAACTGCCATTTTTTGCAAAAAGGGGTAGACAAGTGCGAATGATAATGATTATTATTGCCATGCGTTCAGGTAAACCGTTGCGGTACTCCTGAAAGCACGACATTGCTCACATTGCTTCCAGTATTTTTTAGCCAGCCGCGTGCTGGCTTTTTTTTGTCTGCTGTTTAGGTAATGCCCATCATAGCTTTTGTCAGTTAGCGGTGTTCAGTGACGGCTTCGCTGTTGATGAGCGGCTCCCGACAGGATCTAAATTGTGGGCGTACGCGGCGCATTGTCTAGAGAGTAGATTATTTCCCCGGCAGCAACAGGGCTAAACAACACTTTGTTACCCCTTTTTATCCGCTTATCTGTTGTCATATTTATCGCGGAGCTCATTCATTTGCGTAATATACTCAAATTCAGTCGGAATTTTCTTTTTTATCGGATCTTTCGTGGTATACCCTTTCGCCATACACTCTTCCAGGGTATACCAGTCTGGATCGAAATCTGGACCGGTGTAATAGAGGGTGATTTCTGTATCATATTTATATTTCTCCGTATCGCTACGATTTAGCTCAACTAATTTTTCCAACAGTGCTGTTTCTTTATAAAATTTATTCAGCGCGCTATTCTCATTGAGAAGATCCTCAATCATATTTTTTAGCGCAAAGGAATCGAACCGTTCAAAAGGTTTTGCCCAACGTTTCACTTTTAAAGTTGGGTTAATAACCGTTAACCGTATCCTGTTATTTTTATACTCAGCGGTAATGAAGTTATCGACTACCCGACGAAAATGCTCTTTCGATAGGCAAGGGAAAAAGTCCATTATATGCATTTTAGACATTGCGGCACCGATCAGTTTTTCCTTAAGTCGCAGCGCTTTGGTCTCGATTTTTAAAATAAAATTAAGGATTTCCTGGCGATTGGGATCGGTCAGCAAAAATGGACTTTGTCTTAGTAACTCTTTCGCTTTATTCAGTTCATATAAAAAAAGATGTTTGGTTAGCATCTTGCCGACTAAAACCTGACATGACGAAAAGCCAGGATGTTTGCACATCTCGACAGGATAAAGTCTTTTACTGTTGAGATAGCTGTTATGCGGTGGTGTTAGTACGCCATTACTGTCCCTTGTTCCAACGAGTTTTATAAATTCGATAACAATATCTCTGGTAGCAGAGGCGGCAGGGTTGAAGTGGGCTTTTTTGGCTCGATTGGTAAAGACGATATTATTTGCATCCCTAAGATCATCATATAAGATTTGCAATAAATCATTGACTGATTCTGCCGACAACAACGCCGTGTTTTCTTCTATTAGCAAAGCGTCATAAATACCATGACGCTGTGCGTTAATAGTGTCTCTGGATAACATATTCACTCCCTTTTTAAGCCAGAAAAACAGGGGAATAACAAAGTTTATCGTTTTCCTAAAACCGAAAAGCGAATGTTAATTTCTGCGCATTCAACCATATGCGCTGATTTAACGAAAATGAAGAAATCTTAATTTAAAGGATTATTTAACGTGTCATTATTATTAGTTTTGCTTTTATTGACTTTGTGAAAAGGCCAGAGGGTGTATTTGATAGTGGGGTTACAACGATCTGCTAAGCATGAGTCGGGTCATTTTAAGTCAGTTTCTGGCTCTCGTGGGTTATACATATTTCTATGATAAGCCGCGAAAAATAACGGCTTGTTTTGTTTATGCTGCACCGGGACGATTGTAATACGGGCAGCTAATACGCTGTACCGAACGCAGCATCTTTCACTGACGGTTTTACCTGCTACAACACCCCTTCGTATCCATCTCGCCTGTCCTGGTGATTTCTTTTATATCTTTTTTCGAGCCTTTCAACTTCCTCTATATACACTTGCTCTGACGGGATCTCTTTTTTAGTCGGATTCTTAAGGGGGTAATTATTATCGATACACTCTTCTTCTGTATACCAGTCAAAAAAGTCCGCTACGCCGGTGTAATAAAGAGTGACGGGTATTCCTTGCTGATACTTAACTGCATCCTGACGTTGTATCTCATTTAATTTCTCCCACATTTCCATTTCTTTGCGTAATAAGTCGAGGCCGGTATTGCCTTCGAGTATACTTTCTATCTTGTTTTTTAAATAGTGTTTATCTCTAAAGGTGAAACCTAATCCTTTTGCACGTCGCTTAACCGTTAGCCCGTTGTTTACAACTCTTAATTGTGTTTTATTCTTTTCATACTCTACGGTGATAAATTTTTCGACTATCATTGTAAAATGGCTTTCTGATGCACTGGCGAAAAACTGCATCCTGCTCATATGGTGCATGACATTATTTATCGCTTCAGTTTTCTGCTGTCGTGCTTTGCTTTCAACTCTTTCAATAAATTCCTTGAGCTCGTTGCGGTTTGGATCGCCCGGTAGCCAGGGACTCTCTGTTAATAGCTCTTTTGCTTTGCACAATTCATAGACAAAAAGATGCTTGGTCAACATTTTTTTCACTAAACGTCTACAGGCATAATAGCCGGTAAGGATATTTAACTTCGCTGAAAAATGAATTAAACCATCATAACGATACTCATCTGGGGGAATAAGCCGACCCTGATCGTCTTTTAATCCGAATTCAGCAAGAAATTTTAAGGCAAGACTTCTTATCGATGTCGATGCCGGATTAGCGAAGATTTTTTTGGCGTGAGAAGTATAGACAATATTGTTTATATCAAGAAGATCATCATGCAAAATTTGTAATAATTTAACCATTGTTTTGTCTGATAATAACTCCCTGTGTTCTTTTGTTTTTAAAGCGTCATAAATACCGTTATTTTTTATGCTGATTTTTGCTGTGGGTAACATATCTTCTCCGTGGGTGAATTAATTAGCAAGCGGAATAATAAGAAATCAATGTGTCTAATAAGTGGGTGTTTATTAAATTGACGAAATTTCATCATATTAGGTGAGGCAGTAAAAATGATTAAACCTTAATTTATATGATTCAATGCCAATAGATATGCTAAAATTTATTAATTATGCTTTATTTAAACAATTAAGCTTTTTTTATACAGAAAGCTAAATATAAGGACTCGATTATGACTCTGGATTGCGCCTTTATCGGCTTTGGTAAAAGCACCACCCGTTATCACCTTCCTTATGTTCTGCACCGTAAAGCCAGCTGGAACGTCGCGCATATTTATCGCCGCCATGCGAAACCGCAAGAGCAGGAACCGCAGTATCAGCATATCCATTTCACCAGCGATATTGACGATATCTTCAACGATCCTAACGTTAAGCTGGTTATCGTCTGCACCCACGCGGACAGCCACTTTGATTATGCGAAGCGCGCGCTGGAAGCGGGTAAAAATGTGCTGGTCGAAAAGCCCTTTACACCGACAATGGCGGAAGCGATAACGCTGTTTGAGCTGGCAAAGCGCAAGGGGCTAACGGTAACGCCGTATCAGAATCGTCGCTTCGACGCTTGCTTTCTCACCACTAAAAAAGTGATTGAAAGCGGTAAGCTTGGCAACATTGTTGAAATAGAAAGCCATTTTGACTACTTCCGCCCGGTTGCGGAAACCGCTCCTGGTCTGCCGCAGGATGGCTCGTTCTATGGCCTGGGCGTGCATACAATGGATCAGATCATTTCGCTGTTCGGTCGCCCGGATCATGCCGCCTTCGACATCCGTAGTTTGCGCAATAAAGCCAACCCCGATGACACCTTTGAAGCACAGCTGTTTTACGGGGATCTGAAAGCCATTGTCAAAACCAGTCATCTGGTAAAGCTGGATTATCCGAAATTTATTGTCCATGGCAGCAAAGGATCGTTTATCAAATACGGCATTGACCAACAGGAAACCAGCCTCAAAGCCAATATTATGCCGGGCGATCCGGGTTTTGCCGCAGATGAAAGCGTCGGTACGCTGGAGTATATAAACGCAGCGGGTGAAACGGTGCGGGAAACGATGTTGCCGGAAACGGGCGACTATGGGCGCGTCTATGATGCGCTGTACGCAACCCTCACCGCCGGTGCGCCAAATTACGTCAAGGAATCTGACGTTCTTACCAACCTTGAGCTGCTCGAACGCGCCTTTGAGCAGGCTTCACCTGCCACGATCACCCTTGCCAAATAACTGATAATGGCTCCTCGTTAGTTGTTCATATTTTTTGAACAGAGGAGTCAATTTTCACCCTCTATGATCGTTGGCCGATTGCGTCCACACTTACTCCATCGACAACATACGGGGGTAAACAAATGATCTTCTTACGCAAAGCAAATGACCGCGGTCACGCAAATCATGGTTGGCTGGACTCATGGCACACCTTCTCATTTGCCAATTATTACGATCCGAATTTTATGGGCTTCTCGGCACTGCGCGTAATTAACGATGACGTTATCGACGCAGGTCAGGGCTTCGGCACCCATCCCCATAAAGATATGGAAATTTTGACGTATGTTCTGGAAGGTGCGGTTGAACACCAGGACAGTATGGGCAACAAAGAGCAGGTTCCTGCGGGCGAATTTCAGATTATGAGCGCCGGTACCGGGGTTCGTCATTCGGAATATAACCCGAGTAAAACCGACCGTCTGCGCCTGTATCAAATCTGGATCATTCCAGAAACCACCGGCATCACGCCGCGTTATGAGCAACGTCGTTTCGATGCGGCGCAGGGTAAACAACTGGTGCTGTCGCCGGATGCGCGTGACGGCTCGCTGAAAGTGCATCAGGATATGGAGCTTTACCGCTGGGCGCTGCTGAAAGATGAGCAGTCTGTTCACACCATCGCCGCTGAACGCCGCGTATGGATCCAGGTAGTGAAAGGCAACGTCACCATTAACGGCACGAAAGCCACCACCAGCGATGGTCTGGCGATTTCCGATGAGCAGGCTATTTCGGTGCATGCCGACAGCGACAGTGAAATCCTGCTGTTCGATCTGCCGCCGGTTTAATGTTGAATAAATAAAAGACGCAACCTTCTGGTTTTGACCAGAAGGTTGCGCATTGTCCGTGATAAACTGAGGGCATCTTTCACTCAGAAAACACTGTCAGGACGATGAAAAAGAAAAGACCCGTACTTCAGGATGTGGCCGATCGCGTTGGCGTGACCAAAATGACCGTCAGCCGTTTTTTGCGTAACCCGGAACAGGTTTCCGTGGCGTTACGGGGCAAAATCGCGGCTGCCCTTGATGAACTGGGTTATATTCCGAATCGGGCTCCCGATATCCTCTCTAATGCCACCAGCCGCGCCATTGGCGTGCTACTCCCTTCTTTGACCAACCAGGTTTTTGCTGAAGTTCTCCGCGGTATTGAAAGCGTTACCGACGCCCACGGTTATCAAACGATGCTGGCGCACTACGGTTACAAAGCGGAGATGGAAGAAGAGCGCCTGGAATCCATGCTCTCGTGGAATATTGACGGCCTGATCCTCACTGAGCGTACCCATACGCCGCGTACGCTGAAAATGATTGAAGTGGCGGGCATTCCGGTAGTAGAGCTGATGGACAGCCGCTCGCCGTGTCTCGATATTGCCGTTGGTTTTGACAACTTTGAAGCCGCGCGACAGATAACCGCCGCTATTATCGCCCGCGGCCACCGTCGAATCGCTTACCTTGGCGCACGTCTGGATGAACGTACTATTATCAAACAGCAGGGTTACGAGCAGGCAATGCTGGATGCAGGGCTTACGCCGTACAGCGTGATGGTGGAACAATCGTCCTCTTACACCGCCGGTATTGAGCTGATGCGCCAGGCGCGCCGCGAGTATCCCCAGCTTGACGGGATTTTTTGCACCAACGATGACCTCGCCGTTGGCGCGGCGTTTGAGTGCCAGCGCCTTGGGCTAAAAATTCCGCAGGATATGGCTATCGCCGGGTTTCACGGTCACGACATTGGCCAGGTTATGGAGCCGCGTCTGGCAAGCGTGCTCACGCCGCGTGAACGTATGGGACGCATTGGCGCCGAACGCTTACTGGCGCGCATTCGTGGTGAGTCGGTTACGCCAAAAATGTTAGATTTAGGTTTCACTTTGTCACCGGGCGGATCTATTTAGTCTGACAAATTTGAGCTAGCTCACACTTATTTATCTCTGGCACGAATGGATATTGCTTCTCCGATACCCCGGCATGACAATGTTACCGATAACAGTTACCCGTAACAATTCACTCTTGCACCTGTGGGGGCTACCCTTGAGCACGACTAATCTTGATCACCACGTCTATGTTTTGATGGGCGTTTCTGGCAGCGGTAAATCGGCTGTGGCCAGCGAAGTAGCGCATCAGTTACACGCCGCGTTTCTTGATGGCGACTTCCTCCATCCGCGCAGTAACATTACTAAAATGGCTTCCGGTGAGCCGCTGAACGACGATGACCGCAAACCGTGGTTACAAGCGCTCAACGATGCCGCGTTTGCGATGCAGCGCACCAATAAAGTGTCGCTGATTGTCTGTTCAGCGCTGAAAAAGCACTACCGCGATCAGCTGCGCGACGGAAACCCGAATCTCTCTTTTATTTATCTGAAAGGCGATTTCGACGTCATTGAAGGCCGCCTGAAGGCGCGTAAAGGGCACTTCTTCAAAACGCAGATGCTGGTTACGCAGTTTGAAGCATTGCAGGAGCCGGGCGCGGATGAGCCGGATGTTTTAGTGGTAGATATTGACCAGCCGCTGGATGGCGTTGTTGCCAGCACAATTGCAGTGATAAATGAAGGCAGTGTTAAGTGAGTACATTGACGCTTGTATTAACAGCAGTAGGCTCCGTTTTGCTGCTGCTGTTTTTAGTGATGAAAGCGCGTATGCACGCTTTTGTTGCTTTGATGGTGGTTTCGATTGGTGCAGGGCTTTTTTCCGGGATGCCGCTGATTAAGATAGCGCAGACCATGGAAAAAGGGATGGGCGGTACGCTGGGTTTCCTGGCGATTGTGGTCGCCCTTGGCGCGATGTTCGGCAAAATTCTGCATGAAACCGGCGCGGTGGATCAAATCGCCGTCAAAATGTTGCACTCTTTCGGCCATAGCCGGGCTCATTATGCGATCGGTCTGGCGGGGCTAATTTGTGCGCTGCCGCTGTTCTTTGAAGTGGCGATTGTGCTGCTGATTAGCGTTGCGTTTTCTATGGCGCGCCATACCGGTACCAACCTCGTAAAACTGGTCATTCCGTTGTTTGCAGGCGTTGCGGCAGCGGCGGCATTTCTGCTGCCGGGTCCAGCGCCGATGCTGCTGGCCTCGCAGATGCACGCGGATTTTGGCTGGATGATCCTGATTGGTCTCTGTGCGGCGATTCCGGGCATGCTGGTTGCCGGTCCGCTGTGGGGCAACTTTATTAGCCGTCATGTCGAGCTGCATATTCCTGAGGATGTCAGCGAGCCGCATTTAGGCGAAGGCAAAATGCCCTCGTTCGGCTTCAGCCTGGCGTTGATTTTGCTGCCGCTGGTGCTGGTGGGGATGAAAACCATCGCCGCGCGTTTTGTCGCAGAAGGCAGCAGCCTGTATGACTGGCTGGAGTTTATCGGCCATCCGTTTACTGCCATCCTTGTCGCCTGTCTGGTGGCGATGTATGGCCTGGCCATGCGTCAGGGGATGCCGAAAGATCGGGTGATGGAAATCTGCGGTCACGCGCTGCAGCCGGCGGGTATTATTCTGCTGGTGATTGGCGCAGGCGGCGTGTTCAAACAGGTGCTGGTGGATTCCGGCGTCGGTCCCGCCCTCGGTGAAGCATTAACCGGTATGGGTTTACCGGTGGCGATTACCTGTTTTGTGCTGGCCGCTGCGGTACGTATTATTCAGGGTTCCGCGACGGTTGCCTGTCTGACGGCGGTGGGGCTGGTGATGCCGGTTATTGAGCAGCTGCACTTTAGCGGCGCGCAGATGGCGGCACTCTCCATCTGTATCGCGGGCGGTTCGATTGTGGTTAGCCATGTGAATGACGCCGGTTTCTGGCTGTTTGGCCGCTTCACCGGCGCGACAGAAGCGCAAACCTTAAAAACCTGGACGATGATGGAAACCATCCTCGGCACCACCGGTGCGATTATCGGGATGATTGCTTTCAGCTTATTAAGTTAAGCGGTGAGTGATAAAAAAGCAGCGCCGTTTGGTCGCTGCTTTTTTTCGCGTTGCATCGTAGTGTCAATGCTTACTGGTATCGCAGCTGTCAGCATTATTTATTCGCAAGCTCATGACGTGCTGCCTGCGCCAGAAAATGGCTTCGGTCTTTATAGACCGCGCGCTTGTTTTGAATAAACCCGTCAATGCGCTTAATCAGCACGTCCGGCAGGGTGATATTCACGCGCTGCTGTTTACCTTCGAAGCCGGTTAAATCAACATCGATCATGAACCATGAATCACAGTGCGCATAATCCGGGCTGGCGGCATAAACCATAAAACCCGCATCTGTAATATCTTCAACCGCATACTTGCCGCTGATTACCATCTCTTCAACAATACTCAGAATCGCTTCCCGCGCCATTACCGGAATATCGGTTTGCTCATCAGCGGCGGAAACACAGCCATAGTCAAAACGGTCAAAGGCCGGAACACTGATACCAAATGCAGTAGATGCATCTGCAGGCGATTCAACCCCGACTGAAAAAAACATAGCTACCTCCAACAGCGGCGGGGGTCAGATGCCCGCCATTTTTTTGATTGATCTGATGGTACCTACAGGTAAATCCTTCTTCGGATGCGGAACAGGAAATGTTTTCCCTGTCACTGGCGACCACCAAATTTGATGACTGCCTCCGTTATGCCGTTGAAGAACGCACCCTGCTGCGATCAATTCCTTCAGCAAGTCAGCAGATTTCATAGGTCCTCCCTAACCCAGAAATCATCATACACACCTATACACACGAATTAAAGCGGTGCTAAAGAGAACGCGATTATCCCTTCATCCACATCCGTATGCCGTCGAGGAACATCTGGGTGGCGAACAGGTTCAGGGTTAGCGTAACTGTGGGATGCTATTAGGATATAAATGCAGCACCATTGGGTCGCTGCTTTTTATGGGGTCTTGCTTACTTCTCGACGGGATTGTTATCAGGGATTGAATAGCGATTCGCCAGATAGACTCTTTGAATTTCCGGGTCATCCAGGCTGGCATAAGAGATGTTCTCTTTATCTAAACCGTCCAATCCTTTAATACCGCCGATCATTTTAGGCCATTGGCTTCGGCTCGTTATATTCACAATGTAAGGAGACAAATATTGGTTTAGATGACCTTTGGAAGGGTTTTCAATCTCTGCACTTAACGCTTCAAGGTAGACAACTTTGTTTGTTCTGGCCCAGTCTATAGCGAAGCCTGCACGGTAGGACAGTTCCATGAAAACCAGCAAAATTGTACGCCCGTTGCCGTCAAGAAAGGGGTGCGCAAAGGCTAAAATTCCCATCATTTTCCCTGGGTTATTCTTGAAATACTCAAAATCTGATGCCAGCCGTAATGCATATTCAACGGCTCGCTTGATCCCTTTCGGGTGCTCGAAAGCGGTATGGCGGGGGTTATCAGGGGTACCTTTAAAGACAGCAAGGTCAGGAAAAAGCTGATTACGATCTTGCCCGGCCCACGGAGAACTCGGCGAAGAGTAATTCATGAACTTTCAGTACCGAAGAGTACTCGATGACGTCAAGGTCGGCCAGGAAGTTAAGGGCGTCAGTAATGCTTAGTTCAAATGCAAGGTGTTCCGATCGTTTAACGTCATCAGGATCTTTAAGCCCTGACACGTTTTGCAGATATCCTGCCGTAGTAAAGTCTCCAAACGGATCGAAAATCACGCACGAAACTTCCCGTTGGCACTGCGTTTTTCTTGCAGATAATCAGCCTGCAACGAGAGCGTTTCAGCCTTCGTTAGCACGCCTTTTTTCTTGAGATTAACCAGCAACTGCTCTGTGCTATCCAGTACGACGCTGTCTCCTGCAAGCTGCGTAATCACCCTCGCCATGCGGCTGGTATCGTCGCAAATATCAGAGACATTATGAGATGCGGCAAGGCGTCTCACTTTGTTGGCCACACTTGAGGAAAGCGTTTTAGACATCACAGTAACCTCCATTAGTGTTCAAATTTTAGCATACGGGAAGATCCGTGTCTCTAACGGCTCCGGTTTCAATCACACAGCCTATCCCTTCATCCACATCCGTATGCCGTCGAGGAACATCTGGGTCGCCAGCATCACCAGAATCAGCCCCATCAACCTTTCCAACGCGTTAACCCCTTTCTCGCCGAGCAGGCGCAAGAAAAGCGTCGATTGCAGCAGGATGGCCACGGTGCCGCCCCAGGCGATAAGCAGGGCAATCACCAGGTGGCTCATTTGATTCGGGTACTGGTGTGAGAGCAGCATTAACGTTGCCAACAATGTTGGGCCAGCTACCAGCGGGATCGCCAGCGGGACGATAAAGGGTTCTTCGCCTGCGGGCAGGCCAGAACTGCTGCCGGTTTCGCTGGGAAAAATCATCTTGATGGCAATCAAAAACAGAATAATGCCGCCGGAGATAGAAACCGTCTCCGCGCGTAAACTCAGCAGAGCAAGGATTTTCTCGCCAGCGAACAGGAAGATAAACATCACCAGCAGGGCAATCAGCAGCTCGCGGATCATGATCGCCCGGCGGCGCTTCGGCTCGGTATGTTTCAGTACCGACATAAAGATGGGCAGGTTACCCAACGGATCCATTATCAGGATCAACAACACGGTGGCGGAGATGATATCAGTCATTCACTCTTTTCCCTGATGCAAGCGGTGAAACCGCAGTAATTAGCCGCATTTCTGATGCGTTCATTATCATTGATTAATTTCACTTGCGACTTTGGCTGCATTTTGTAAGGTGGGCTATGTCCCAGTGGGATACTGGTTCGTATACACAGCACACACCTTCGCAGGAACTTCGCTATGAAAAATGTTGGTTTTATCGGTTGGCGCGGAATGGTCGGCTCCGTTCTCATGCAGCGCATGATTGAAGAGCGCGATTTCGACGCCATTCGCCCTGTCTTCTTTTCCACTTCCCAGCTTGGACAAGCTGCGCCCGCCTTTGGCACAAGCACAGCAGGTACGCTTCAGGACGCGTTCAATCTGGAAGCGCTGAAGGCGCTCGACATCATTGTCACCTGCCAGGGCGGCGATTATACCAACGAAATCTATCCAAAGCTTCGTGAAAGCGGTTGGCAGGGTTACTGGATCGACGCGGCCTCTTCTTTACGCATGAAAGATGACGCCATTATTATCCTCGACCCGGTTAACCAGGCGGTGATCGACGAAGGCCTTAATAAAGGCGTTAAAACCTTTGTTGGCGGTAACTGTACCGTGAGCCTGATGCTGATGTCACTCGGCGGTCTGTTCGCCAACGATCTGGTTGAATGGGTTTCCGTTGCCACTTACCAGGCAGCCTCCGGCGGCGGCGCGCGCCATATGCGTGAACTGCTGACGCAAATGGGCCAGTTGCAAAACCATGTCGCCGCTGAGCTTGCGGATCCGGCCTCGGCGATTCTGGATATCGAACGCAAGGTTACGGCGTTGACCCGCAGCGGCGATCTGGCGGTAGATAACTTTGGCGTACCGCTGGCCGGTAGCCTGATCCCGTGGATCGATAAGCAGCTTGATAACGGCCAGAGCCGCGAAGAGTGGAAAGGCCAGGCCGAAACCAACAAAATCCTCAATACTGCAAACGTTATTCCTGTCGATGGCCTGTGCGTACGTATCGGCGCGCTGCGCTGCCATAGCCAGGCGTTTACCATCAAGCTGAAAAAAGATGTCTCGATCCCTACCGTTGAAGAGCTGCTGGCGGCCCATAACCCGTGGGCGAAAGTGGTGCCAAACGATCGCGAAATCAGTATGCGCGAGCTGACGCCTGCCGCGGTGACCGGCACGCTGACCACGCCGGTTGGCCGTCTGCGTAAGCTCAATATGGGACCGGAGTTCCTCTCCGCCTTTACCGTGGGCGATCAGCTGTTATGGGGCGCGGCTGAACCGCTGCGTCGCATGTTGCGCCAGCTGGCGTAACGTATTCTTCACTACCAGGGGCGCTACGGCGCCCTTTTTTTATGCTTTTTTTTGCCGTAACAACCCGCCAATGTGTTTATTTTCTCAAGTGTTGAAAAGTGTTAGCTATGCTTTATGCAAGGTGTCGGAACATCTTGCCTGAAGATGGGACGGTGCAGAGAGGATGCACATTTGGTGCTGTGCCGTTCAGGTTAAAAAAAGTGTCGCAACCGGACTTAGCTACGGTGGAAGGTGCGATGCCACAACAACAGGATAAGAACCATGTCCGTTCGTGTTGATAAAGACGTCATTAACGCGCTAATTGCTGGTTATTTTGCCGATCCTTTTTCGGTACTGGGGATGCACCAGACCGAAGCGGGTCTGGAGGTACGAGCGCTGCTGCCCGATGCCACCGAAGTGTGGGTTATCGAGCCAAAAACCGGCCGCAAAGTAGGTAAACTGGAGTGCCTGGATTCCAGGGGCTTCTTTTGCGGCGTGATGCAGCGTCGCAAAAACCCTTTTTATTATCAGCTCGCTGTCGTGTGGCACGGGCAACAAAATCTGATTGACGATCCTTACCGTTTCGGGCCGCTTATCCGCGATATGGATGCCTGGCTGTTGAGCGAAGGTACGCATATGCGCCCTTATGAAATGATGGGCGCACACGCCGATACGGTGGATGGGGTAGTCGGTACGCGATTCTCTGTCTGGGCACCGAACGCGCAGCGCGTGTCGGTGGTAGGGCAGTTTAACTATTGGGATGGCCGTCGCCATCCGATGCGCCTGCGTCGTGAAAGCGGTATCTGGGAGCTTTTTATTCCCGGCGCGCTCAATGGTCAGCTCTATAAGTTCGAGATGATCGATGCTAACGGCAGGCTGCGTATGAAAGCCGATCCTTATGCTTTTGAAGCGCAGATGCGGCCGGATAGCGCCTCGCTGATTTGTGGCCTGCCGGGCAAGAAAACCCAGAGTGAAGAGCGCAAACAAGCGAATAACTTCGATGCGCCAATCAGCATCTATGAAGTCCACCTCGGTTCCTGGCGTCGCCATACGGATAACAACTTTTGGCTGAGCTATCGGGAACTGGCGGACCAGCTGGTGCCGTACGCAAAATGGATGGGCTTCACCCATATCGAACTGATGCCGATTAATGAGCATCCCTTCGATGGCAGCTGGGGTTATCAGCCGACCGGCCTGTATGCTCCAACGCGTCGCTTCGGTACGCGCGATGATTTCCTGCACTTTATTCATACCGCTCATGCTGCCGGTTTAGGGGTGATCCTCGACTGGGTGCCGGGGCATTTCCCGTCTGATGATTTTGGCCTGGCGGAGTTCGACGGTACCAAACTCTACGAGCACAACGATCCGCGCGAAGGTTTTCATCAGGACTGGAACACGCTGATTTACAACTACGGCCGCCGGGAAGTGAGCAACTATCTGGTCGGCAACGCGCTGTACTGGATTGAGCGCTTCGGCATTGATGCCCTGCGCGTCGATGCTGTCGCATCAATGATCTACCGCGACTATAGCCGCAAAGAGGGGGAGTGGATCCCCAACGAATTTGGCGGTCGCGAGAATCTTGAAGCGATTGAGTTTCTGCGCAATACCAACCGCATTATTGGCGAGCAAGCACCCGGTGCGGTGAGTATGGCGGAAGAGTCGACGGATTTCCCCGGCGTATCGCGCCCGCCAGCGCATGGCGGCCTGGGCTTCTGGTACAAATGGAACCTCGGCTGGATGCACGACACGCTGGATTACATGAAGCTCGATCCGGTCTATCGCAAGCATCACCACGATAAGATGACCTTCGGTATGGTTTATAACTACACCGAAAACTTTATTCTGCCGCTCTCCCACGATGAAGTGGTGCACGGTAAGAGATCGATTCTTGACCGTATGCCCGGTGATGCCTGGCAGAAATTCGCTAATCTGCGTGCCTATTACGCCTGGATGTGGGGCTTCCCCGGTAAAAAACTGCTGTTTATGGGCAACGAATTTGCCCAGGGACGCGAGTGGAACCATGACGGTAGCCTCGACTGGCATTTGCTGGAAGGCGGCGATAACTGGCATCACGGCGTACAGCGGCTGGTACGCGATATGAACCATGTTTATCGCCATCACAAAGCGCTGCACGAACTGGATTTCGATCCCTATGGATTTGAATGGCTGGTGGTTGATGACCACGAAGCCTCGGTGTTTGCCTTTGTGCGCCGCGATAAAGAAGGTAATGAAATTATCGTGGTCAGCAACTTTACCCCGGTGCCGCGCCCCGGTTATCGCATTGGCATTAATCAGCCTGGCCGCTGGCGCGAAGAGCTGAACAGCGACTCGATGCATTATCACGGCAGCAATACTGGCAATGGCGGCGTCGTGCACAGCGACGAAATAGCCAACCGTGGACGTGATTACTCTTTGCTGTTGAACCTGCCGCCGCTGGGAACCATCTGGCTGGTGCGGGAGGGTGAATGAGTAAGCTGACGGCCGGAAACGCGTCGCCGCTCGGCGCACAGGTGCAGAAAGGCGGCGTAAACTTTACGCTCTTTTCTGCCCATGCTGAGCGCGTGGAGCTGTGCCTGTTCGATAAAGAAGGTAATGAACAGCGCCTCGACTTGCCCGGCCGCAGCGGAGATATCTGGCACGGTTTTCTGCCGGGGGCAAAGGCCGGCCAGCGTTATGGCTATCGCGTGCATGGCCCCTGGGAGCCTGCGCGCGGCGACCGTTTTAACCCGGCTAAATTATTGCTCGACCCGTGCGCGCAGCGCGTGGACGGCGAAACCCACGATAGCCCGCTGTTTCACAGCGGTTATGACATGCCCGATCCCCACGATAACGCCGCGCTCGGTTTGCGCAGTGTGGTGGTACATGACGTTTACGACTGGGAAGAGGATGCGCCGCCGCAGATCCCCTGGGGCAACACCGTTATTTACGAAGCGCACGTCAAAGGGCTGAGTCAACTGCATGCGGAATTACCGCCTGAGATCCGTGGCACCTATAAGGCGCTGGGGCATCCGCTGATGATTGAGTGGTTTTCGCAATTAGGCATTACCGCTCTGGAGCTGTTGCCCGTGGCCCATTTTGCCAGCGAGCCACGTTTACAGCGGTTAGGCCTTACCAACTACTGGGGCTATAACCCGCTGGCGCTGTTTGCCCTCGATCCCCGCTACGCCAGCAATCCACAGCAGGCGCGCCATGAGTTTCGCGATGCGGTAAAAGCGCTGCATCGGGCCGGGATCGAAGTGATCCTCGATATTGTGCTTAACCATAGCGCCGAAAGCGATCTCGACGGGCCGACCTTCTCCCTGCGCGGAATCGATAACCGTAGCTATTATTGGATTAGAGAAGACGGTGATTACCACAACTGGACCGGCTGTGGAAACACGCTCAATTTGAGTAATGCCGCCGTGGTGGAGTATGCCCATGCCTGCCTGCGCTATTGGGTGGATACCTTCCATGTGGATGGTTTTCGCTTCGATCTGGCCTCGGTAATGGGGCGTACGCCGGAATTTAGCCAGCAGGCGCCGCTGTTCGCCGCGATTAAAAACGATCCGCTGTTGCGCTCGGTGAAATTGATTGCCGAGCCCTGGGACATTGGCCCCGGTGGCTATCAGGTGGGGAACTATCCGGCACCTTTCGCCGAGTGGAACGATCATTTTCGCGATGCGACGCGCCGTTTCTGGCTGGAAGGCTCACTTAGCCTTGGTGAGTTCGCCGGGCGCTTTGCCGCCTCCAGCGATGTGTTTAAACGCGATGGCCGTCCGCCATCGGCCTCTGTCAATCTGGTGACTGCGCACGACGGCTTTACGCTGCGTGATTGTGTTTCGTTTGACCACAAACACAACGAAGCCAACGGCGAAGATAATCGCGACGGCACCAGCAATAACCACAGTGCTAACCACGGGCATGAAGGCTTAGGTGGCAGCCTGGAGGTGGCGGAAAGACGGCGCGCAAGTATGCATGCGCTGTTAACCACACTTCTGCTTGCGCAAGGTACACCGATGCTGCTCGCAGGTGATGAACAGGGGCACAGCCAGCACGGCAACAACAATGCTTATTGCCAGGATAACGCTTTAACCTGGCTTGACTGGCAGCAGATGGACAGCGGGCTGGTGGCCTTTACCGCCGCCCTGATCCATCTGCGCCAACGAATTCCTGCACTCACGCGTGATGCGTGGTGGGAAGAGGGCGATGGAAACGTCGTCTGGTTAAACGACGAAGGGCGGCCGCTAACGGCTCAGGCATGGCAAACCGGGGTGCATCGCTTACAGATTCTCTTATCTGACAGCGTGTTGATCACCTTTAACGCCACCGCGGAGATGGCGGAAATGGCATTACCTGCAGGTGAATGGTGCGCCATTCCGCCTTTTGCCGGAGAAGACAATCCGGTCGTCGTCTCTGTCTGGCACGGGCCCGCACATGGAGTGTGCGTTTTTCATCGGTCATAAAAGGGGTAAGTCATGGTGAGATTAGATAAGAACGACCCAACGATGCTGGCGCGCCAACTGCCACTAAAATCCGTTGCCCTAATTCTGGCGGGCGGTCGCGGCACGCGTCTAAAAGATTTAACGAAAAAACGCGCCAAACCCGCGGTGCACTTCGGCGGCAAGTTTCGCATTATCGACTTCGCCCTCTCTAACTGCATCAACTCCGGTATTCGGCGGATAGGCGTTATTACGCAGTACCAATCCCACACGCTCATTCAACATATTCAGCGCGGTTGGTCTTTTTTCAACAACGAAATGAACGAGTTTGTCGATCTGCTGCCTGCGCAGCAGCGCTTACACGGTGAACACTGGTATCGCGGCACCGCCGATGCGGTCACGCAGAATCTCGACATCATTCGTCGCTACGGGGCGGAGTACATCGTCATATTGGCGGGCGATCATATCTACAAGCAGGATTACTCGCGCATGCTGATAGATCACGCCGAAAAAGAGGCGCGCTGTACCGTTGCCTGCCTGCCGGTACCGGTGCATGAAGCGACCGCCTTTGGCGTAATAGCGGTGGATGAGAACGACAAAATTATCGACTTTGTTGAAAAACCCGCTTCGCCGCCGAGTATGCCGGGCGATGAGACGCAGGCGCTCGCCAGTATGGGGATCTATATTTTCGACGCCGAGTACCTGTACGAGCTGCTGGAGCAGGATGACCAGAACGAAAACTCAAGCCATGATTTTGGCAAGGATATCCTTCCCCATGTGGTGAAATCGGGCATGGCCTACGCGCATCCCTTCCCGCTGTCCTGCGTGCAGTCCGATCCCGATGCCAAACCTTACTGGCGGGATGTCGGTACCCTGGAAGCTTACTGGAAAGCCAACCTCGATTTAGCGTCGGTGATGCCGGAACTCGACATGTACGATCATACCTGGCCTATCCGTACCTATAATCATTCTTTACCCCCGGCGAAATTCGTTCAGGACAGGTCGGGCAGCCACGGCATGACGTTGAATTCGCTGGTTTCCGGCGGGTGCGTTATTTCAGGATCTGTTGTTGTGCAGTCGGTACTTTTTTACCGCGTGCGCGTCAATTCGTTCTGCAATATCGACTCTTCGATCTTGCTGCCGGAAGTGTGGGTGGGGCGCTCCTGTCGTCTCCATCGTTGCATTATTGACCGCGGCTGCGTGATACCCGAAGGGACAGTCATTGGTGAAAATCCAGAAGAAGATGCGCGTCGTTTTTACCGCTCAGAGGAAGGCATTGTGCTGGTCACGCGGGAAATGTTGCGCAAATTAAAAGCAAAAGGCATCTGATGATAACCTTGCGCGGAAGGGTTCCGCGCGCTGTGTTCCCCAATGTGGCATCAAGGCCAGGTGGTTTTGAACAGGAGCGATAATGCAGGTTTTACATGTATGTTCTGAGATGTTTCCGTTGCTGAAGACCGGAGGTCTGGCGGACGTGATTGGCGCGTTACCTGCGGCACAAATTGCCGGC
This sequence comes from Enterobacter sp. Bisph1, assembly GCF_000814905.1. Lineage (GTDB taxonomy): Bacteria > Pseudomonadota > Gammaproteobacteria > Enterobacterales > Enterobacteriaceae > Kosakonia. Next base: position 87,373 of record NZ_JXAG01000047.1, on the reverse strand, counting down.
GGAGTTGATACACGCGTTCTGTTGCCTGCGTTCCCTGATATTCGTCGAGGTGTGGGCGATGCAAAAGTGGTGTCCCGGCGTGAGACGTTTGCCGGTCCCATTGCGCTGCTGTTCGGCCACTTTAACGGGGTGGGGATTTACATGATCGATGCGCCGCATTTATATGCGCGCCCCGGCAGCCCCTATCACGACACCAATCAGTTCGCCTATACCGACAACGTGCTGCGCTTTGCCTTGCTCGGCTGGGTGGGCAGCGAAATGGCCGGCGGGCTTGATCCATTCTGGCGCCCGGATATCGTGCACGCGCACGATTGGCATGCAGGGCTGGCTCCGGCTTACCTTGCCGCGAAAGGGTATCCGGCCAAGTCCATCTTCACGGTGCACAATCTTGCCTATCAAGGCATGTTTTATGCACACCATATGAACGAAATCGAACTGCCAATGTCATTTTTTAATATGCATGGGCTGGAATTTAAGGGACAGATTTCGTTTCTCAAGGCCGGGCTTTACTACGCGGATCATATTACCGCCGTTAGCCCCACTTACGCGCGCGAGATCACCGAACCGCAGTATGCCTACGGGATGGAAGGGCTACTGCGCCAGCGCCAGCAAGAAGGCCGCCTGAGCGGTATTTTGAACGGCGTGGATGAGAAAATTTGGGATCCGGCCACCGACCTGCTGTTGGGCGCACGTTATACGCGCGATACGCTGGAAGAGAAAGCGGAGAACAAACGTCAGTTGCAGGTTGCCATGGGGCTAAAGGTCAATGACAGAGTGCCGCTGTTTGCCGTGGTGAGCCGCCTGACCAGCCAAAAAGGGTTGGATCTGGTACTGGAAGCCTTGCCGGGTTTACTTGAGCAGGGCGGTCAGTTGGCGCTGCTGGGCGCGGGCGATCCGGTGCTGCAGGAGGGTTTCCTCGCCGCCGCCGCCGAACACTCCGGGCAGGTTGGCGTGCAGATTGGCTATCACGAAGCCTTCTCCCACCGCATTATGGGCGGGGCGGATGTCATTCTTGTGCCGAGCCGTTTTGAGCCCTGCGGCCTGACACAGCTGTATGGTCTGAAATACGGCACCCTGCCCTTAGTGCGTCGTACGGGCGGGCTGGCGGATACGGTTTCCGATAGTTCGCTGGAAAACCTCGCCGATGGCGTCGCCAGCGGCTTTGTATTTGAAGACAGTAATGCCTGGTCATTGCTTCGGGCTATCCGGCGTGCCTTCGTGTTGTGGTCGCGTCCATCGCTGTGGCGTTTTGTGCAACGTCAGGCGATGGCGATGGATTTTAGCTGGCAGGTCGCTGCGCAGGCATATCGCGATCTTTACCTTCGGTTGAAATAGTTTTCCAGGAATCACTTATATGAATGCACCGTTTACTTATGCTTCACCTACGTTAAGTATTGAGGCACTAAAACATTCGATTGCCTATAAGCTGATGTTCACCATCGGTAAAGATCCGGCTATCGCCAATCGCCACGAATGGCTCAACGCAACGCTGTTTGCTGTGCGCGATCGGCTGGTGGAACGCTGGCTGCGCTCCACCCGCGCGCAGCTCTCCCAGGAAGTGCGGCAGGTTTACTATCTTTCGATGGAGTTCCTGATTGGCCGTACGCTCTCCAACGCCTTGCTTTCACTCGGTATTTACGACGACGTGAACAAGGCGCTGGATGAGATGGGCTTCGATCTCGAAGAGCTGATTGATGAAGAGAATGACCCAGGCCTCGGCAATGGTGGCCTGGGACGCCTGGCGGCCTGTTTCCTTGATTCGCTGGCGACCCTTGGGCTGCCAGGACGCGGGTACGGTATTCGTTACGACTACGGCATGTTCAAACAGAACATCGTCGACGGCAGGCAAAAAGAGTCGCCGGATTACTGGCTGGAGTATGGCAACCCGTGGGAATTCAAACGTCACAATACGCGCTATAAGGTGCGTTTTGGCGGACGTATTCAGCAGGAAGGCAGAAAGAGCCGCTGGGTCGAGACGGAAGAGATCCTCGCCGTTGCCTACGACCAAATTATCCCCGGTTATGATACCGATGCCACCAACACGCTGCGTTTATGGAACGCGCAGGCCAGTAGCGAAATCAATCTTGGGAAATTTAACCAGGGCGATTACTTCGCGGCGGTAGAGGATAAAAACCACTCGGAGAACGTTTCCCGCGTACTTTATCCCGACGACTCAACCTATTCCGGGCGCGAATTACGTCTGCGTCAGGAGTATTTCCTCGTCTCGGCGACTATTCAGGATATTCTCAGCCGCCATTACCAGCTGCATCAGACCTACAGCAACCTGGCGGATAAAATCGCCATTCACCTCAATGACACGCATCCGGTATTGTCGATTCCCGAGCTGATGCGCTTGCTGATTGACGAACATAAGTTTGAATGGGATGACGCCTTCGAAGTCACGTGCCAGGTGTTCTCTTACACCAACCACACGTTGATGAGCGAGGCGCTGGAGACCTGGCCGGTGGAAATGCTGGGCAAAATTTTGCCGCGCCATCTGCAAATTATCTTTGAAATCAACGATTACTTCCTGAAAACGCTACAGGAGCAGCATCCGAACAATATCGACCTGTTAAGCCGGACCTCGATTATTGACGAGTCCAGCGGACGTCGGGTGCGTATGGCCTGGCTGGCGGTGGTGGTGAGCCATAAAGTGAATGGCGTTTCCGAACTGCATTCCAACTTGATGGTGCAATCGTTGTTTGCCGACTTCGCTGAAATCTTCCCGATGCGTTTTATCAACGTCACCAACGGCGTGACGCCGCGACGCTGGCTGGCGCTGGCGAACCCGCCGCTGTCGGAGGTGCTGGATGAACATATCGGGCGTACATGGCGCACCGATCTTAGCCAGTTGAGCGAACTTGAACAGCACCTTGATTATCCAACGGTAAATCAGGCGGTGCGGCAGGCGAAGCTGGAGAATAAAAAACGTCTGGCGAACGTTATCGGTCAGCAACTAAACGTGGTGGTGAATCCGAAAGCGCTGTTTGATGTGCAGATCAAACGCATACACGAATATAAGCGCCAGCTGATGAATGTCCTGCATGTGATTACCCGCTATAACCGCATTAAGGCCGATCCAACGGCGGCGTGGGTACCCCGTGTGAATATCTTCGCCGGTAAAGCGGCTTCCGCTTATTACATGGCGAAACACATCATTCATTTGATCAATGACGTCGCGCAGGTGATCAATAACGATCCGCAGATTGGCGATAAGCTGAAAGTGGTGTTTATCCCTAACTACAGCGTTAGCCTGGCACAGGTGATTATTCCTGCGGCGGATCTTTCCGAGCAGATCTCGCTGGCGGGTACGGAGGCTTCCGGCACCAGTAATATGAAGTTTGCGCTCAATGGTGCACTCACTATTGGTACGCTGGACGGCGCGAATGTTGAAATGCTCGAGCATGTCGGCGCGGAGAATATCTTTATCTTCGGTAATACGGCGGACGAGGTCGAGGCGCTGCGGCGTAAAGGCTATAACCCGCGTGGATATTATGAGAAAGATGAAGAGCTGCACCAGGTATTAACGCAGATTGCTACCGGCCTGTTTAGCCCGCAAGAGCCAGGACGTTACCGCGATCTGGTGGATTCATTAATTAACTTTGGTGACCACTATCAGGTGCTGGCGGATTATCGCAGCTATATTGACTGCCAGGAGAAAGTGGATGAGCTTTATCGTCATCCCGAAGAGTGGACCATGAAAGCGATGCGTAACATCGCGCATATGGGTTACTTCTCCTCTGACCGCACCATTCAGGAATATGCCGAGCATATCTGGAACATTAAGCCGGTCCGCTTGTAATGAAAAACCTCTCCCGCCAGGGAGAGGTTAGTTTTTTACGATGCCAGCGACAGTTCCGTTTTATTATGCCGCATTACCCACTGCGCCACGCGCGATTGCTCTTCAGCGTTCAGAAACATACCGATTTTGGTTCGCCGCCAGATAGCGTCATCTAAGCGTCTTACCCACTCATGTTCCACCAGGTAACGCAGCTCAGCTTCATACAGCTCATGACCAAAATGCTCGCCTAAATCCTCAAGGCTTGTGGCGTTAGCCAGCACCAGCTCGCTGTTGCTGCCGTAAGTACGCGCATAATGGCGCGCCAGCGTTTCGCTGATAAACGGATAACGGCGACGCAGTTTCGCGGCGTAATCATCGCGATCGCCAGCGATATCTCCGCCCGGGAGTACGCAGCTTTTCGTCCACGCCGGGCCGATGCCTTTATAGTACGGCGTCAGTTTTTCCAGCGCGTGTTCCGCCAGCTTACGGTAGGTGGTCAGCTTGCCACCAAACACCGACAGCAGCGGCGCTTTACCGTTTTCATCATGAATATCCAGCGTATAGTCGCGGGTAATTGCCTGCGGTGAATCAGATTCGTCATCGCACAGCGGACGTACGCCGGAATAAGTCCAGACGATATCATCGCGCTTAAGTTGTTTCTTAAAGTGGCCGTTATAGACGTTCAGCAGGTAGTTGATCTCGTTTTCGTCGATCTCAACATGTTGCGGATCGCCGTTGTACTCAACGTCGGTAGTACCAATAATCGAGAACTCATCCATCCATGGGATAACAAAAACAATACGCTTATCTTCGTTTTGCAGAATGTAAGCCTGTTTCTGTGAGTGCGCGCGCGGCACCACAATATGGCTGCCTTTGATCAGGCGAATACCGTACGGTGACGGCAGTTTCATACCATCATCGAAGAACTCTTTCACCCAGGGGCCTGTCGCGTTAACCAGGCCGCGCGCCTGCCAGCTAAATTTCTCGCCGGTATCAATATCTTCCGCTTCGACAATCCACATGCCGTTTTCACGGCGTGCGCTTGTGGCGCGGGTGCGGGTCATTACTTTGCCGCCTTTGCGCTCAACCATCTGGGCATTCGCCAGCACCAGACGGGCATCATCGACCCAGCAGTCAGAATATTCGAAACCGCGCACGATTTCCGGCTTCAGCACCGATTCTGCGCCAAAACGCAAACCGGTCGAAGCGGGCAAACTGGTGCGTTTACCGAGGTGATCGTACATAAACAGACCAATTCGAATCATCCAGGCCGGACGCAGATGCGGGCGGTGCGGCAGGCGAAAACGCATCGGGAACGCAATGTGCGGTGCCATTTTCAGCAGCACTTCGCGTTCGGCCAGCGCCTCGCTCACCAGGCGGAATTCGTAGTGTTCAAGGTAGCGCAGGCCGCCGTGAATCAGTTTGGAGCTGTTGCTGGAGGTCGCGCAGGCGAGATCCTGCGCTTCCAGCATCAGCACGGATAGACCACGCCCTGCGGCGTCAACCGCGATACCGGCACCGTTAATGCCCCCGCCTATCACAATCAGATCTTTGGTTTCCATGCTGCCCCTCATGCACTTTCGTTATAGCTCAAAAATGTTCGATATCGCTCATAATAGCAAAGGAACGCGCCTTTGGTAACATCAAAAAAACAATTTAGAGTGATATGCATAACATAATGGCGCTTACCCGCTGTCACGACGTACACTTGACGGCAGAATAGCTATTTACTGTGTCAATTAAGAGAACGCCATGGATAACTTCGAGTGTATTAACGTAGAAGAAGCCCACCAAAAATTGCATCAACAACAGGCCGTGCTGGTGGATATTCGCGATCCGCAAAGTTTCGCTATGGGACATACTCCGGGCGCGTTTCATTTAACCAACGACACGCTGGGCACGTTTATGCGTGATAACGACTTTGAAACGCCGGTAATGGTGATGTGCTACCACGGCAACAGCAGCAAAGGCGCAGCGCAATATCTGTTGCAGCAGGGCTTCGATCGGGTCTATAGCGTGGATGGCGGTTTCGACGCGTGGCATCGGCACTTCCCTTCCGAGGTGATGCACGGCGCGCTGTAGGCATTATGTCCGTCTTCGGTATACTGTGTTTTTTTGTAGGGATTAAACGGCGCCTGCCATGTTGATGATTACCTCTTTTTCCAACCCCCGCGTCGCCCAGGCGTTTGTTGATTATATGCAGACCCAGGGTGTTATCCTGACTATTCAACACCATGAGCAAAGCGATGTTTGGCTGGCGGATGAAAGCAAGGCCGAGCGCGTACGCAGCGAGCTGGCTCGCTTTATCGAAAATCCTGCCGATCCGCGTTATCTGGCGGCGAGCTGGCAGTCCGGGCATACCAATAGTGGTCTGCACTATCAACGCTTTCCGCTGCGGGCGATGCTGCGTGAGCGCAGTGGGCCCTTAACGCTGTTAATAGCGGCACTGTGCATTATTGTCTTTATCGCCATGAACGTTATCGGCGATCAAACGGTGATGATGTGGCTTGCCTGGCCGTGGGATGCAAGCGTACGGTTTGAGGTGTGGCGCTACTTTACCCATGCGGTGATGCACTTTTCACTGGTGCATATCATCTTCAACCTGTTTTGGTGGTGGTATCTCGGCGGGATGGTCGAAAAGCGTCTGGGCAGCGGGAAACTGGTGGTTATCACCTTTATTAGTGCGTTGTTAAGCGGCTTTGTGCAGCACCAGCTTACCGGTCCGTGGTTTGGTGGCTTATCCGGCGTGGTGTATGCGCTGATTGGCTATGTCTGGCTGCGGGGTATTCGCGATCCGCAGTCGAACATCGCGTTACCCACCGGTTTGTTTATCTTTACGGTTGTGCTGATGGTGGCGGAGTGGTTCGGCTTAACCGGCTTTGAGATTGCCAACGGCGCGCATACTGCGGGGATGGTGATTGGGCTTTCGATGGCATTGGTTGACGCGCAAAATGTGCGAAAACGAACATAATAATTCTGGGACTATTCATGAAACAGACACAGCGTCATGACGCAATTATTGAGCTGGTTAAACAGCAGGGATATGTCAGTACCGAAGAGTTAGTAGAACAATTTTCTGTGAGCCCGCAAACGATTCGCCGCGATCTGAACGATCTGGCGGATCAAAACAAGATTTTGCGCCACCACGGCGGCGCGGCGCTGCCCTCCAGCTCGGAAAACACCTCCTGGCACGATCGCAAAGCGACCTTAACGGCGGAAAAAGAGCGCATCGCGCGTAAAGTGGCGGAACAGATCCCCAACGGCGCAACGCTGTTTATCGATATTGGCACGACGCCGGAAGCTGTTGCTCACGCGCTGCTCAGCCATAGCGATTTACGCATCGTCACCAATAACCTGAACGTCGCTAATACCTTAATGAAGAAGGACGATTGCCGGGTGATCCTGGCGGGCGGTGAGTTACGCAGCCGGGATGGCGGCATCGTTGGTGAAGCAACCCTCGATTTTATCTCTCAGTTCCGCCTTGATTTCGGCATTCTGGGGATCAGCGGTATCGATGCCGATGGTTCACTGCTGGAGTTTGATTACCATGAAGTGCGCACCAAGCGGGCGATCATTGAAAATTCCCGCCACGTCATGCTGGTGGTGGATCACTCGAAATTTGGCCGCAACGCGATGGTGAATATGGGCAGTATCAGTATGGTGGATGCGGTTTATACCGACGCTATGCCGCCCGCAAGCGTGGTGCAGGTGATTGCCAACAATAATGTGCAACTGGAGCTGTGCTAAACCGCCTTGCGGCGGTTTTTACACCCCGTAGCCCATAATTTTCAGCAGCTGCTGGGCATGCTGAACCGCATCCTGACGATGGGCAACACCAAGCTTCTGGTAGAGGTTGCGGATATGGGTTTTGATGGTCGTCGCCGCGACGGCCAGCTCGCCGGCGATTTGCTCATTACTATAGCCGGAGTAAATCAGCCCCAGCACCTGCCACTCGCGCTGGGTCAGCGGGCTGGTGCGGATCAGTTCTGGCACTTCCGGGTGGGTCAGCAGCCGTTCGACAAAGTTCTCATCAAAGTGGGCAAACTTATGCCGGTGATGCTGGTTAATGTCGCGCAGAATACGCTGCGCGCGATGCTGATCCAGCTCCGGCAGCGTATTAAGCTGAATAAGCTGACGCAGCTGCTGCGCCATCGCTTCGCCTTCAATGACAAAATGGCTGATAAATCCGGTGCGGTTTGCCAGCTGCAGCGCTTCGAGCAGCACCCGCTGGGCGTCGTTTTTACGCCCGGCCTGCCAGTAAAGCTGATTCAACAGCAGCAGGTTACGGTTAATATCGGTCATCAGGCGCAGGCTGCGCGCGTTTTCGTTTAACTCTTCCAGCACCATTTCCGCCGGCTCAAAATCACCGAGCAGAATCTGCGCGCGGGCAATATTGCGCCACTGGCTTTGCAGGAAGTGGTTATTGGCGAACTCGGGTTTCGGCGTCAGACGCAGCCACTGTGCGGCCGCTTTTTTATCGCCGGTCATTTGCCAGTAGATCACCCGCACTTTGTCGGCATTAGAGACCCAATCGCTATGGTACTGGCCGTTACCGAGCAGGTTCTCCAGCCGGTGCAAATGGTTACGGGCATTATCCAGATCGCCTCGTGCCAGCGAGTTTTGCACTAACAGCGCCAGACACTGCAGCTGCTGCTGCGGTTGCAGGGCGGCAAGCACCTCCATACCCTGGCGCGCCGCCGCTTCTGATTCATCCAGGCGCGCCCATGCCCACAACAGCTGAGCGCGGATGCGCAGTAAAAATTCGTGCATCGGCAGTTGTTCAAGATGCTGTTCGCGGATAAGCGTAAAGGCTTTCTCCTGCATCTCCCAGGCGGCCTGCAGGAAACCCTGGGCAAAGAGAATTTCGCTCTGCTGGATAAGGCTCCACAGCGCGTAGTGCCAGACATCGTGACGACGAGCCATCTGTTCAGTCTGCTGCATCACCGACAACGAGTTGGTGAGCTCACCTTTGCAGTGCAGGACCTCCCCATGCACCGAGGTTGCCACAATGCGGCTGTAGTAATTCGCCAGCGGCAGCTCTTCAAGGGCCACCATCGCCAGCCGTTCGGCTTCGACCGGATCGCCATCATTAATCGCGACCTGGGCGCGCAGGGCGTTAAAATCGCCGTGCAGCGAGGCGTCCATTTGCGTGGTCATCTCCTGTTCAGCACGAGCTAATAGCGTATTAACTTCGCTGTAGCGATGCTGGCTTTGCATCAGCCAGGCCTGCAGCAGCACCAGCCGGGGATTTTCCAGCAGGCTTTCCCACGACAGCGCTTTCAGCGACGCTTCCAGCACGCTCAGTTCGCTGTGGTTAAACAGGCCCCATGCATGGTTGAGCAGAATATCGCGCAGCATCGTGCCGTCGCCGGCCGCCAGCGCATGGTGGATGGCTTCGCTGGGGAAACCCTGCGCCATCCAGCTCTCCGCCGCGGCGCGGTGGATATCGGGTAACTCCGTCGCCAGCTCCCATTGACAGCGCTGACGCAGGAAGCTGCCAAACAGCGGATGGTAGCTAAACCACTCGCCGGAGTCGTCCATACGTTGCAGGAATAGCCCCTGACGCTCAATCTCTTCCAGCCGCATCTGCCCATTCTCTTCGCCGGTCACGCGGACAATTAAGGCATCGTTCATAGAACGCAGCAGCGCGCTTTTCAGCAGAAAACGGCGGGTATCGCCATCGACATTATCCAGCACTTCATCTACCAGATAATCGGCAAGATGGCTGGCGTTAATGCCCGCCAGGCGGCGTGCGGACTGATGCGCCGCGCTGTGATTTTGCCGGGCGGAGAGGGCGATAAGCTGTAGCGCCGTGGCCCAACCGGCGACATCGTCGCACAGTCGGCTGCTCTCTGAGGCTTCAATGGGTGAACTCAGGCGGCAGTCAAAGAACTGTTTCGCTTCCTGATGGGTGAATGCCAACTGCTGGCTGCTGATCTCCAGCAACTGCTCGCGTACGCGCAGGTTAGCGATACCTAACTGTGGCAGATTACGCGACAGCACAAGCAGCGTGAGATTTTCCGGCTGATGACGGAGGAAAAAGCGCATCGCATCGTGAATAACTGGATTAGTGACCAGATGATAATCGTCAATCACCAAATACAACGGCCGCTGCCATTCCGTCAGTTCGATAAACAGCTGGGAAAAGAGCGACGGCAGGCTGGCGTACTGGCGCTTTTGCGCCATCGCCTCGCTGCTTACGCAGTGGCCGCCGGTCGCCTGCTGCACGGCGGCGATAAAATAGCTGGCAAACCGCTCCTGCTGGTTATCCCCTTCATCCAGCGAATACCAGCCGATGTCATTTTTACCGGCCGCCCACTGGGAAATAAGCGTGGTTTTGCCGTAGCCCGCAGGGCTTGTTACCAGCGCAAGCCGATAATTGTTGGCGCCGGAAAGTTTAGCCAGCAGCCGTTCACGAACCACCGTGTGGTCGAGACGAACCGGGCGACTTAATTTGGACGGAATCAACATAGTTATCACTTCACTGTGCGAAGAACGAGAGGGAGATTTTTTTTGCGCTTCGTAATTAATACTAATAAGGTCGGCCAGATGAAGAAATATTGCAAGTTATGTCCAAATCTGGCGATTGTGAATTTGCACCTTGTCACATTTCCATTTATGCCACGAATGAATAGAGGCCAATTATGACTAATGCGGGAGGAGGCAGAGCTGGCGCGCGGTACAGGGCGAAATAAAAAATACATTCGGCAACTATAGGGTCTTTCTTTAAATTAATAAGAAATACCCGAGAGTTATCGCACAAATAGCAAACAGCGTTTCGAACTCTGTTACCAAATATTATTTCCTCTTTTTCTCTCAGAACGGGAAAAAACTTCACTTCAAAACATCATTTCATTTTTCTAAATAAGCGAACGATTTTCGTTGGGCTGTGGTGGATTTTTTGAGGAAGAAAAGGTCAAAAATCAGGCTACCTTTAAGTGGCGGCGATCACACTTTTCGCTCATCCCCGCTACTCCTCCCCGGCTAATCCCTGGCAGGATGAGGAAGTCACCTGTTGAGCCAGGCACACTAGCGCAAATATCGATTTACTTCATTACAGGACCCGAATTCTTTATGTCAAAGCCAACGTTTAATAAAGCGGAATTTGAAGCGGCTCTCACGCGCCAGCGGCAGCGTTTGGGGGTGCAGGACGCCAATGACATGACTTCACGCCAATGGTGGCACGCCGTCAGCGCTGCGCTGGCGGAACTGTTAGCGGCGCAGCCTGCGCCCAAAGCGGACAAAAAACAGCGTCACGTTAACTATATCTCGATGGAGTTTTTGATTGGCCGTCTGACGGGCAACAACTTACTCAATCTTGGCTGGTATCAGGACGTCGGCGAGGTACTGCAGGACCACAACATCAATTTAACGGACCTGCTGGAAGAGGAGACCGATCCGGCCCTCGGCAACGGCGGTTTAGGTCGACTGGCAGCCTGTTTTCTCGACTCAATGGCGACAGTGGGTCAATCGGCGACCGGTTACGGCCTGAACTATCAATATGGCCTGTTCCGCCAGTCATTTGTTGAAGGCCAGCAGCATGAAGCGCCGGACGATTGGCACCGCCGCAGCTATCCGTGGTTTCGCCATAACGAACAACTGGATGTGCAGGTCGGTATTGGCGGCAAAGTCAACAAAGAGGGGCGCTGGCAGCCCGCTTTTACGCTGATTGGCGAAGCCTGGGATCTGCCGGTCATCGGCTACCGTAATGGCGTGACTCAACCGCTGCGCCTGTGGCAGGCCACGCACGCGCATCCTTTTAATCTGACCAAATTTAACGATGGCGATTTCCTGCGCGCCGAGCAAACGGGCATTGACGCAGAAAAACTGACCAAAGTGCTCTATCCCAATGACAATCACCAGGCGGGCAAAAAGCTGCGTCTGATGCAGCAATATTTCCAGTGCGCCTGTTCCGTCGCCGATATTCTGCGCCGCCATCACCTGGCGGGCCGTAAGCTGGCGCAGCTGCCTGATTTCGAAGTGATCCAGCTTAACGATACCCATCCTACTATTGCTATCCCTGAGCTACTGCGCGTGCTGCTCGACCAGCATCAACTGAGCTGGGATGACGCCTGGGCTATCACCAGCCGTACCTTCGCCTATACCAACCACACCTTGATGCCGGAAGCCCTTGAGTGCTGGGATGAAAAGCTGATCAAAGCGCTGCTGCCGCGCCATATGCAAATCATTAAGCAGATTAACGACAAGTTTAAAACGCTGGTAGAACAGACCTGGCCGGGCGATAGCGCGGTATGGGCGAAGCTTGCGGTAGTGCATAACAAACAGGTCCGTATGGCGAATCTGTGCGTTGTCGGCGGCTTTGCCGTCAACGGCGTGGCGGCGCTGCATTCCGATTTAGTGGTTAAAGATCTGTTCCCGGAATATCACCAATTGTGGCCGAACAAATTCCACAACGTCACCAACGGCATTACGCCGCGCCGCTGGATCAAACAGTGCAACCCGCAGCTGGCCGCACTGCTTGATAAGACACTGAAGAAAGAGTGGGCTAACGATCTTGACCAGTTAATTCATCTGGAGAAATACGCCGACGACGCGGATTTCCGCCAGCAATATCGTCAAATCAAACAGCACAACAAACAACAGCTGGCGGCGTTTGTGAAAGCGCGCACCGGTATCGAGATTAACCCGCATGCGCTATTTGATATCCAAATCAAGCGCTTGCACGAATACAAACGCCAGCATCTTGGCTTACTGCATATTCTGGCGCTGTATAAAGAGATGCGTGAAAACCCGCAGGCTGACCGCGTACCGCGCGTATTTCTGTTTGGCGCGAAAGCCGCGCCGGGCTATTACCTGGCAAAAAATATCATTTATGCCATTAATAAAGTGGCAGAGGTGATTAATAACGACGCCAGCGTAGGCGACAAACTGAAGGTGGTGTTCTTACCGGATTACTGTGTGTCGGCGGCGGAAAAATTGATCCCGGCGGCGGATATCTCCGAGCAGATCTCAACCGCCGGTAAAGAGGCGTCCGGCACCGGTAATATGAAATTGGCCCTTAACGGCGCATTGACCGTCGGTACGCTTGACGGCGCGAACGTCGAGATTGCCGAACAGGTCGGCGAGGAGAACATCTTTATCTTTGGCCATACCGTTGAACAGGTAAAAGCGCTGAAGGCGAAGGGTTACGATCCACTGAAATGGCGTAAAAAAGATAAGCTACTTGATGCGGTGTTGAAAGAGCTGGAGATCGGCAAATACAGCGGGGGCGATAAGCACGCGTTTGACCAGATGCTGCATAGCATCGGTAAACAGGGCGGCGATCCCTACCTGGTGCTGGCGGATTTTGCTGATTATGTGGCCGCGCAAAAACGTGTCGATGTGCTCTACCGCGACCAGGAAGCCTGGACGCGCGCTGCGATCCTCAATACCGCGCGCTGCGGCATGTTCAGCTCCGACCGTTCTATCCGTGATTATCAAACCCGTATCTGGCAGGCGAAGCGCTAAGGAAGGGTATGCAGAGTAAACATCTGGAACAGGCCGCGCTGGCGGCGGGGATCAGCCCAAACTACATTAATGCGCACGGTAAACCGCAATCTATTACTGTGCAAACCAAGCAGCGTCTGCTGGAAGCGATGCATTCCGCGCCAGCCGCGGCAGTCAGTACGCCGCCGGTGCCTGTGGTGCAGGTGTTTATCCACGGGAAGAAAAAGGTGCTGCCGGTTGTCGGTAAAGGTGACTTTCACTGGCAACTGACAACGGAGACCGGTAAGCAGTATCAGGGCGACGTTCGCGCGGGCGCAAACCTGCCGTTGCCCACCGGGCTGGCGCTGGGCTACCACGCGCTGACCCTGACGCAGAATAAGCAGCAGTGGCAATGTCGGATAATCATTGCGCCTGCCCGCTGTTATGAGCCCCAGGCGCTGCTCGAAGGTAAAAAGCTTTGGGGCGCGTGCGTGCAGCTCTATACGCTGCGCTCAGAGAGTAACTGGGGGATTGGCGATTTCGGCGATTTGAAAAACATGCTCGGCGAGGTTGCCCGTCGCGGCGGCGCGTTTATCGGCCTTAACCCAATCCATGCGCTCTATCCGGCGAACCCGGAGAGCGCCAGCCCCTATAGCCCTTCATCCCGTCGCTGGATGAATATTATCTATATCGATGTCAATGCGGTGGCCGATTTTCGCGATAGCGAAGAGGCGCAACGCTGGTGGAAATTGCCCACTACGCGTGACGCTTTACGTGCCGCCCGCGAAGCACAATGGGTCGATTATGCCACCGTTACAGCGCTGAAACTGGAGGCGCTGCGCATGGCATGGCAGCGCTTTAGCCAGCGCGCTGAAGAGGATGAGCAATATGCGGCGTTTAAAGATTTTGTACAGCAGGAAGGCGAAAGCCTTTACTGGCAGGCCGCCTTCGATGCCATTCATGCCAACCAGGTAAAAGTCGATGCCCTGCGCTGGGGCTGGCCGGTATGGCCGGAAGGCTACCAAAACATCCATAGCCCGCAGGTAAAAGCGTTTTGTAAAACCCATGTGGACGAGGTGAATTTCTATCTTTGGCTGCAATGGCTGGCATTCACGCAATTCGCCGAGTGCTGGCAAACCAGCCAGGGCTACACGATGCCGATTGGCCTGTACCGCGATCTGGCCGTTGGCGTGGCGGAAGGCGGCGCGGAAACCTGGTGCGATCGCGAGCTTTACTGCCTGAAGGCGTCCGTTGGCGCGCCGCCGGATATCCTCGGGCCGTTAGGGCAAAACTGGGGCCTGCCGCCGATGGATCCCCATGTTATGCGTGAACGTGGCTATGCGCCGTTTATCGATCTGCTGCGCGCTAATATGAAGAACTGCGGCGCGCTGCGTATCGATCATGTGATGTCTATGCTGCGTCTGTGGTGGATCCCGTACGGTGAAACGGCGGATCAGGGTGCCTATGTGCAGTATCCGGTAGACGATCTGCTCGCCATTCTGGCGCTGGAAAGCCAGCGTCAGCAGTGCATGGTTATCGGTGAAGATTTAGGCACCGTGCCGGTAGAGATTGTCGGCAAACTGCGCAGCAGCGGCGTTTACTCCTACAAAGTGCTCTATTTCGAAAACGATCATGAAAAAACCTTCCGCGCACCGCAGGCCTATCCGCAGCAGTCAATGGCGGTAGCGACCACCCATGATTTGCCCACGCTGCGCGGCTACTGGGAGAGCGGTGATTTAACCCTCGGTAAAACCCTGGGGCTCTATCCCGATGAAGTGGTGCTGCGCGGTTTGTATCTCGATCGGCAACTGGCGAAACAGGGGCTGCTGGATGCGCTGCATCAGCATGGCTGTTTACCGCAGCGTGCCGGGCACAAAGCGGTACGTACGCCGATGTCGCCGGTACTCAACCGTGGTTTACAGCGCTACATAGCCGACAGTAACAGCGCGCTGTTGGGGCTGCAGCCGGAAGACTGGCTGGATATGGCCGGGCCGGTCAATATTCCCGGCACCAGCTCGCAGTACAAAAACTGGCGACGCAAGCTGGCGGTTTCGCTGGAAGAGATGTTTGCCGATGAGAAGGTCGACAAACTGCTTAAAGATCTCGACCGACGCCGCAAGCTGGCTACTAAGCGCCAATAAAAAAGCCTGGATTCGCGAGGGGCGAATCCAGGCTTTACCATTTCTTCACTGCCCGGTTTTGCCGGGCAGCGTCTTTTTTACACCACCATACCCAGCAGCAGACAGCCAATCAGGCCACAGAGCGAGATGATGGTTTCCAGCACCGACCAGGAGCGGATCGTCTCACCGATGGTCAGGTTGAAGTACTCTTTGAACAGCCAGAAGCCCGGATCGTTTACGTGCGAGAAGATAACGCTACCGGAACCGACCGCAATTACCATCAGTTCCGGGCTGACGCCGGTGGTGGCAATCAGCGGAGCCGCAATACCGCCAGCGGTAATCGCCGCAACGGTTGCGGAACCGAGCGCGATACGCAGAACGGCAGCAATCGACCAGGCCATAAACAGCGGCGAAAGGTTGGTGGCATGCATCATCGAGGCGATGTATTTATCCACGCCGCTATCTACCAGCACCTGTTTAAACGCGCCGCCGCCGCCAATGATCAGCAGCATCATGGCGATAATTTTGATTGAGCTGCCCAGCGTGTCGTTGATCTCATCCATCGAACGGCCGCGGTTCAGACCAAAAGTGAAGACTGCAATCAAGACGGCAATCAGCGTCGCCATCACCGGGTCGCCGAAGAACTCAGCGTAAGGCAACAGCCCATGTCCTTTTGGCAGCACCATTTCCGCCACGGCGCGCAGCGCCATCAGGATAACCGGAACCAGTGATGTCCAGACGCTGACGCCGAAGCCCGGCATCTCTTCTTCGGTAAAGGTTTTCGCGTTGTAGAGACCTTCCGGGATCGGCTTATCGATACTTTTCAAAAAGCGCGCGTAAACCGGACCGGCGAGGATAACCGTTGGGATACCCAGCAGCGTACCGTAGAGCAGGGTTTTGCCCATATCGGCGTGGAAAATGGTGGCAATCGCGGTTGGACCCGGGTGCGGCGGCAGAAAACCGTGGGTGACCGAGAGCGCAGCCGCCATCGGTACACCGATGTACAACAGCGGAATGCGAGCGGAAGCGGCGATGGTGAAGACCAGCGGCAACAGCAGGACAAAGCCAACTTCATAGAACAGGGCGAAACCGACGGTGAAACCGGTCAGCACCACCGCCCACTGAATATGCTGGCGACCAAACTTTTCGATAAGCGTCGTGGCGATGCGTTGTGCGCCGCCGCAGTCCGCCAGCATTTTGCCGAGCATGGCACCGAAGCCCATGATCAGCGCAAGGCTGCCCAGCGTTCCGCCGACCCCGTTTTTAATCGATTTAATCACGGCGTCAAGCGGCATACCCTGCATCATCCCCACGGCAAGCGCCACGAGGATCAAAGCAATAAACCCGTTCATTTTGAAGCGGATCATCAGCAGGAGTAAGAGTGCGACACCGATAGCGACAATGACTAGTGGCATGATTTACCTGGCCTTTAATTTGTTATGGGTAACGTCAATGTTTCCTGGCAGCCGCGAATATATTCCCGCGCGCGGGACAAGCGGTCTGCGGCACCGTTAAGGCTGACATCCATTGCTGCAAATTGTAGTCGGATGTTTTTTAAGTTGTCAGTGCTGGTACAAATGATACGGGTAACATCCATTAAAAGAGAATCACCCAGCGGATCTAAATGTGAGATCTGCGACATAGGTCATATTAACGTCGGGAAACTACCTGGCGCTGAAGAAAGAAAACAGGGCGGAAAGATACGGGTAACAAGATGAGGATTAGAGACCCGGCAGGCGTGCGCCGCCGGGTAATCTAAGCAAAACAGGACTTAGTAATAAGAGTGCTCGCCGCGCTGGTGCTCTGTCAGATCGCGGACGCCTTTTAGTTCCGGGAACTCGGTCAGCAGCTGCTTCTCAATCCCCTCTTTCAGCGTCACGTCGACCATTGAGCACCCGTTACAGCCGCCGCCAAACTGCAGAATGGCGTAGCCTTCGTCGGTAATCTCCATCAGCGACACGCGACCGCCGTGGCCTGCCAGCTGCGGGTTGATTTGTGACTGCAGCAGGTACTCGACGCGCTCCATTAGCGGGGCATCGTCGGAGACTTTACGCATTTTGGCGTTCGGCGCTTTCAGCGTCAGCTGGGAACCTAACTGATCGGTGACAAAATCGATTTCCGCATCTTCCAGATACGGCGCGCTCAGCTCATCGACATAGGCAGTCAGCTGTTCAAATTTTAACGCGGTGTCGGTGGCTTCAACCGCGTCCGGCGGGCAATAAGAGACACCGCACTCGGCGTTGGGCGTGCCTGGGTTAATCACAAATACGCGGATTTGTGTCCCTTCTTCCTGATTTGCCAGCAGTTTGACAAAGTGCGCTTGGGCAGCGTCGGAAATACGGATCATAGCAATGGCCTAATAGTTGACTATTTTACTCGGTTATAATACGCCCATCATCGAGGGTCTACAAGGTTCGACACAGGCACCAGACCTGAACAGTTGCCGCGCCGCTGCGTATAAGCAGACGGGTAATTTCCGCAACGGTGCTGCCGGTCGTGACGACATCATCCACCAGGACGATATGGAGACCGGTGACCGGCAATTCAAGACGAAAGGCATTTTTCAGGTTCTGCTTGCGCAAGCGGGCCGTGAGCTGCCGCTGCACCGGCGTTTCCCGCACTCGACGTAACGCCCCTTGCTGCCAGGGATATTGTAGCCAGCGCGTCAGCGCCCGGCACAGCAGGTCGCTCTGGTTAAACCCTCTGCGCCACTGGCGACGTACATGCAGCGGCACGCTCATTAACATGTCGGGTTTTTGCCAGTTTTTATGCCGGCGCGCATTGAGTGCCGCCAATAACAGCAGGCGTGCCAGCATGCTGGCCATCTCCGGGCGCGGCAAAAATTTAAATTGATGCACCAAAGGGCTCAGCGGCGGCGCGTAACGGCTAACGGCAATCAGCCGCTGCCAGGGCGGCGGTTTTTGCAGGCAGCGCCCGCAGGGGATCTCATCGGCGGCGGCAGGTAAACCGCACACCGGGCACATTTTCTCGCGCCCTTTCATGGCGCGGGCACAGCCCGAACAGACGCCCCAGTGGCTGAGCATCAATGGCATCCTGCATAGCCAGCATAAGCCCGACACTGTTAGCATGTGGCACCTCCTTGTGTAAAAAAAGAGAACGATAGCTGATGAAAAACATCTGGTGGCAAACCAAAGGCGAGGGAAATTGTCATCTTGTGCTGCTGCACGGATGGGGACTGAATGCGCAGGTCTGGGATTGCATTACGCCGCAACTGAGTTCGCACTTTATCCTGCATTTAGTCGATCTGCCGGGCTATGGCAGAAGCGAGGGATTTGGCGCGCTTACGCTTGCGGAGATGACGGAGCAGGTATTAGCCCATGCGCCGCAGCAGGCGATTTGGCTGGGCTGGAGCATGGGTGGGCTGGTGGCAAGCCAGCTGGCGCTGCAGGCGCCTGAGCGGGTCAGCGCGCTTGTCACCGTTGCGTCGTCGCCCTGCTTTAGCGCACAAGAAACCTGGCCCGGTATCAAACCGGAGATCCTGGCAGGTTTTCAGCATCAGCTGAGTGAAGATTTTCAGCGCACCGTCGAGCGTTTTCTGGCGCTGCAAACCCTCGGTACAGAAACCGCCAGGCAGGATGCGCGGCTGCTGAAAAACTCGGTGCTCTCCCTTGATATGCCATCGACGGAGGTGCTAAACGGCGGGCTGGAGATTTTGAAAACCGTGGATTTGCGCGAGGAACTCGGCGCGCTGGCGATGCCATTTTTACGCCTGTATGGTCATCTTGACGGGCTGGTGCCGCGTAAAATAGTGCCGCTATTAGATGAGATGTGGCCGCAGAGCGAGTCGGTTATCTTCCCGAAAGCGGCCCACGCGCCGTTTGTCTCGCACCCGGCGCAGTTCTGCGAGGCGCTGCTGGCGCTAAAAGCCAGGCTGGTTTAACGCAGCGCCCACCACACGCGTGAGCAGGCATTTTTTCCATCAGGGCACTGCTTACAGCTACCGGTTAAACAACCGGTAGCCTCTTCCTGAATGCGCACGGCTTTGCCCATCGCTTCCAGCCGACCGAGCATGGCGTCGATCATCGCGCGCGGCGTATGCAGCGCAGCGCTTAACTGACTGGCTTCCATGCGGCCCTGTAGCGCCAGCATATCCCGCACTTCAATTAACGACGCCATAATCGTGCTCCCTAATGACAATCACTTGCCGGGCTGTCGCAGCAGCTGGCCACGGTTTTGCGCGCCGCCAGCAGATTGACATCCACCCGGCTTCTCGCCCGGCGCAGCAGCCCAATGACCAGCACGTTGAACAGCAGCACCGCCAGAATGCAGGTCAGGCTATAGGTGGGGTGTTCGCTAAAGGTCGCCGTCTGGTAAAAGAGCGTGGCGAGGGAGTAGGCGATATTTAACCCCCACAGCACGGAGAAGCCCATCCAGCCGCGGCTTGATTCACGGGCGATAGCGCCCATCGCCGTAATGCATGGCACATACAGCAGCACGAAAATCAGATAGCTGTAAGCCGCTGCCGCGCTGCCAAATTTCTGGCTCATGACGCCCATCGTCCCCGTCGCCATTTCGCCATCGCCTTTGCTGGCTTCAATCGGGTTCGCCAGCACGCTCAGGCTAAAGGTCTCTTTAACGCTTTTAACCGTGTCTTCCACTGCGGCAAGCAGCTCGCCCGTCAGGCTGAATTGTGCCGGATCAAAAGCGGCCTGCTCAATGTTTTCTGCGGTGTAGAGGGTATTTAGCGTACCGACTACCACCTCTTTCGCCATCGCACCGGTGACAAGACCCACCGTGGCCTGCCAGTGATCGCCGTGCACGCCAATCGGCTCCAGCAGCGGGGTAAATACGCGGCTGATGGAGGCCAGCGCGGATTCATCAATTTTATGTACCGTGCGGCCATCAAGGGAGAAGCTGTTCATCGCGCTAAGGAAAACGCTGACGATGATGATCACTTTACCGGCGCGGATAACAAAGCCTTTCAGACGCTGCCAGGTTTGCAGCAGCAGGCTTTTCAGGTGCGGAACGTGATAAACCGGCAGCTCCATTACAAACGGCGACGCTTCGCCGCGCAGCAGCGTATATTTCAGCACCAGGCCCGTCAGAATCGCCATCACGATGCCAATCACATATAACGAGAAGACGGTAATTGCGCCCTGCTGACCGAAGAAGGCGGCGGCGAATACGGCGAAGATAGCCAGACGCGCGCCACAGGACATAAACGGCGCCATCATAATGGTCATCAGACGTTCGCGCGGTGCATCTAATGTCCGTGCGCCCATTACGGACGGCACGTTACAGCCAAAGCCGACAATCAGCGGCACGAAGGATTTGCCCGGCAGCCCCAACGATTGCATCAGGCGATCCATTACAAAAGCGGCGCGCGCCATGTATCCGGAATCTTCGAGAAAGGACATAAACAGGTACATCATGCCAAGCTGCGGCACCAGCGGCAGCACGGTATTAACCCCGCCGCCCAATCCTTGTGCGAGAAACACCGTCAGCCAGTCCGGGAAGTGCAGGGTATAGCCCAGCCACTGAATACCGTGAATAAAGATCGCCACCGAACCCGCATCGAAAATCGGCTGGAACGCGCCGCCGATATTGATGGCGAAGAGGAACATCAAATACATAACGAACAAAAAGATCGGTAAGCCTAAAAACCGGTTGAGGATAATGCGGTCAACGGCAGCGGTGAACTGGCTCGGTTCGGCGGTCAGCGTATTGCTGACGGTATCGCAAATGGCGGCAATCGATTGATAACGCGCGTCGGCAATATGCAGCGCGGGATCGTCCATTTCAGCCGCCAGGCGTGCGAGCGAAGCGCGGATGTTGTGTTCATCCACGCCTGCGTTAGCGCGGCTATAAATATCGCCCTCCAGCATTTGCAGACCCATCCAGCGGCGCTGCTGCCACGGCACATCATCGGCCATCTGCTGCGCCAGCGCATCGGCTTCGCGAGAGAGGGGCTTCGCATAGTGCACCAGCTCAACATTGTCATTGTGCTGATGGCGATCGATGGCCAGCTTTAACGCTTCAATGCCGCGCCCGCGCGTGGAGACCAGCGGAATAACCGGGCAGCCGAGGCGGGCGGCCAGGCCGTCGATATCAATGCGGACTTTCTGTTTTTCCGCGATATCCAGCATATTCAGCGCGATAATGCACGGCACGCCCAGTTCCAGCAGCTGCAGGGTTAAATAGAGGTTACGTTCCAGATTCGAGGCATCGACGACGTTGATCACTAAATCCGCATCGCCACTCAAAATGTAGTGACAGGCAATCTGTTCATCGAGTGAGGTTTGCGCAGAAATGGTCGTCAGGGAGTAGGTGCCGGGAAGGTCAACCAGCGTGACCTGGCTGTCGGTAGTGGTGAACTGGCCCTCTTTACGTTCCACGGTAACGCCGGACCAGTTACCCACTCGCTGACGCGCGCCGGTTAACTGATTAAATAACGTTGTCTTGCCAGAATTCGGATTACCAATTAAGCCAATGGTCAATTTTTTCATTTTAACTTTGCACTCTGTTAACAACCGGCCGATTAACGAGAAACCGCTTCCAGTTCAAGGAAGGCGAGATCTTTTTTGCGTAACACTAAATTAACGCGGCGCGTTTCAATATGAATGGGATCGCCAAGGGGGGCGACGCGCACGACATTAAAAGAGGAGCCGGGCAACATCCCGAGTGACAGGAGCTTCTGTCGCCAGGCCGGGCTTATTTGTTGTGAGAAGCCGGTAATTTTCCACGCGCTGTCAGGAGTGAATTGCATAGAGCCTACTTGTTTATGCTGCGAGCCAGTTGTCATCACGCGCCGCATGGGCGCTCGGTAAAGCATCGAAGGAGTGGTGAAATCATCTACTGAGCCAATGATAATGAGAATGGTTTCTATCAGCAATGATAAAAATGCGATCGCAGATGACCGAATTAATAATTTGCTCCTGTTTTGATATAGCTCAAAAGTTTGTCGGGTTTCGTATTCTCTGCATTAACGAGAAATTAAGAACGCTCGCTTCAAAAAGATAATTATTCTTAACAACCTTAATATTTAATTAAGGTTTGTAATATAAGCGGATCGCCTAATAACCGCGTATTAGCTGGAAAACGTTATCTTCGGTGCGGGTATTGATTACTCGATTGTTGCCTGCGAGGGATGGAAGAGATTATTAGCATTTCGCTGAATAGTGAGATGCATCAATTTGTTCATTTAAAACGTTTTAAGCAAAATTGACCCCTCTCCCACCAGAGAGAGGGGCAGGATTAGCGTTTTTTGCCCATCGCTGCGGCAAGCGCGTCCATCATGGCGCTATTGCCGCCAGGCTGATTGTCACGCCCGCGCGGCGCTTTGGCCGGGCGTTGCGTACTGCGGTTACCGTTATCGCGATTGCCAGCGTTGCCGCTGCCACGGCGCGCATTGGTTTCGCCCGGCTGTTCATCCAGACGCATCGTTAGCGCGATACGTTTACGCGGCAGATCCACTTCCAGCACTTTAACCTTCACGATATCGCCCGCTTTGACCACCGTATGCGGGTCTTCAACGAACTTATCCGCCAGTGAAGAGATATGCACCAGGCCATCCTGATGCACGCCAATATCGACGAAAGCGCCAAAGTTGGTCACATTGGTGACCGCGCCTTCAAGTACCATTCCCGGCAGCAGATCGTTCATCGTTTCCACGCCGTCAGCAAAGGTCGCCGTTTTGAACTCCGGACGCGGATCGCGCCCCGGTTTCTCCAGCTCTTTGATGATGTCGGTCACCGTCGGCACGCCGAACTGCTCATCGGTAAATTCACTGGCTTTCAGTTTACGCAGCTCGGTGCTGTTGCCCATCAGATCGCGCAGCGACTGCTCCGTGGCCGCCAGAATGCGTTCAACCACCGGGTAGGTTTCCGGGTGAACCGTAGAGGCGTCCAGCGGGTTATCACCGTGGTTAATACGCAGGAAGCCTGCGCACTGTTCAAAGGCTTTTGGCCCCAGACGGCTCACTTTCAGCAACTGCTGGCGATTCTTAAACTGACCATTCTCATCGCGCCAGGAGACAATATTCTGCGCCATCATACGGGTTAAACCGGCAACGCGCGTCAGCAGCGGAACCGACGCGGTATTCAGATCCACGCCGACGGCGTTTACGCAGTCTTCAACCACCGCATCGAGTTTACGCGCCAATTGGCTCTGGCTGACATCATGCTGATACTGGCCAACGCCGATGGATTTCGGATCGATTTTTACCAGCTCCGCCAGCGGATCCTGCAGACGACGGGCAATAGAGACCGCGCCGCGGAGGGATACGTCGAGGTCCGGGAACTCCAGCGCTGCCAATTCGGAGGCGGAATAGACCGACGCGCCCGCCTCGCTGACAATCACTTTTTGCGCCGTCACTTTCGGGAACTGTTTTTGTACATCCTGATAGAAGCGTTCCGTTTCGCGCGAAGCGGTGCCGTTACCAATCGCCACCAGCTCAACATGATGTTTTTCACACAGCGCCGCGACAACGACGGCAGCTTTGGCCGCCTGGCCGGTGTGCGGATAGATAGTGTCGGTAGCGACCACTTTGCCCGTGGCATCGACCACCGCCACTTTTACCCCGGTACGCAGACCCGGATCGAGACCCATCGTGGCGCGCAGCCCGGCAGGCGCGGCCATCAACAGATCGTGCAGATTGCGGGCGAAAACATTGATGGCTTCATCTTCCGCGCGTTCACGCACGGTGCTCATCAGTTCTGTTTCCAGGTGCATCAGCACTTTAATGCGCCACGTCCAACTCACCACGCCTTTGCGCCAGCTGTCCGCCGGTGCGTTGTTCAGGCGCAGGCCGAGGTGGTCGATAATAATGTGCTCGCAGTGGCTCTCTTTTGGCGGCTCGTCAAACTGCGGATCGGCGTTTAACGCCAGCTGCAAAATCCCTTCGTTACGCCCACGGAACATCGCCAGCGCGCGGTGGGAAGGGACGGTAGAAATAGGCTCATGATGATCGAAGTAGTCGCGGAATTTCGCGCCTTCGTCCTCTTTACCGCTGATAACGGTGGCGACCAGATGGGCGTTTTTCCACAGATAATCACGTACTTTCGCCAGCAGGGCGGCATCTTCCGCAAAACGTTCCATCAGGATATAGCGCGCGCCATCCAGCGCCGCTTTGCTATCGGCAACGCCTTTATCGGCATCGACAAACGTCGCGGCCAGGGTTTCCGGATCGTGGGAAGGATCGTTCCACAGGGAATCCGCCAGCGGCTCAAGACCGGCTTCGATGGCGATTTGCCCGCGGGTGCGGCGCTTGGGTTTGTACGGCAGGTAGAGATCTTCGAGTTCGGTTTTGCTCAGCGTACCGTTAATCGCTTTTGCCAGTTCATCGCTGAGTTTGCCCTGTTCACCGATCGATTTCAGAATCGCCTGGCGGCGCTCTTCCAGCTCCCGAAGGTAGCCAAGACGGGTTTCGAGCTGACGCAGTTGCGTGTCGTCCAGACCGCCGGTGACCTCTTTACGATAGCGCGCGATAAACGGCACGGTATTCCCTTCATCAAGCAGGCGAACGGCGGAGGCCACCTGTTCGGTACGTGCCTGAAGTTCACCCGCAATAATGCGGCAGAGCGAATCATTCATCATGTGTTTTCATCTTCTGAACAAAAAATCAGGGGATAGTTATACGGACTGGCATAGGAAAATGCCAGTCGCAAAGGGCTTCTCAGACTGTTCCGCGGGCTATTTCACATATTCGATTTGATTAACGTACCAGGTCGCTTCACCGGCGGGTGTTTGCACTGTAGCCACATCGCCTTCCTCTTTCTTCAGCAGGGCGCGAGCCATCGGTGAATCGATAGAGATGTAGTCTTTGCGGCCAAAAATTTCATCATAACCAACGATGCGAAAACGCAGCGTATCGCCATTGTCGTTCTCAATTTCCACCCACGCGCCAAAGAATACTTTGCCTTCCTGCTGCGGGGAGTAATCGACGATTTTCAGGTTTTCCAGGCATTTGGTGAGATAGCGCACGCGGCGGTCTATTTCACGCAGGCGCTTTTTGTTGTACTGATAATCGGCGTTTTCGCTGCGATCGCCGAGGCTTGCCGCCCAGGTGACTTTTTTAGTGACTTCCGGGCGCTCCTGACGCCAGAGAAAATCGAGTTCCTGCTTAAGTTTTTCATAACCTTCGCGGGTAATCAGGGGCGTTTTCATTCTGCGGCCTTATTTCCGTAACGTTCATAGCTGCGCACACTTTACAAACACTTTGCTGTAAGGTGTGGATTAATCATGCTTTATGTGATGAAAGATGCATATAAGCTACTGTTAAATATGCTTTGTAACAATTTCGACTAGAATGTATACCAGATTTCGCTGGTCGTTATCGCGCACAATTTTAGAATACGGAAACATTATTGTCGGAACCTGTGGGAGTATAAACAATGCAAGAGAATTATAAGATTCTGGTCGTGGATGACGACATGCGCCTGCGCGCATTGCTTGAGCGTTACCTTACCGAGCAGGGCTTCCAGGTTCGTAGCGTCGCTAACGCTGAGCAGATGGATCGTCTGCTAACCCGTGAATCTTTCCATCTGATGGTGCTGGATTTAATGCTGCCAGGCGAAGATGGTCTCTCAATTTGCCGTCGTTTGCGCAGTCAAAGCAATCCGATGCCAATCATTATGGTCACGGCGAAAGGCGAAGAAGTGGATCGCATTGTAGGGCTGGAAATCGGTGCCGACGATTATATTCCAAAACCGTTTAACCCCCGTGAGCTGCTGGCGCGTATTCGCGCGGTGCTGCGTCGTCAGGCCAATGAACTGCCGGGCGCGCCGTCTCAGGAAGAAGCGGTGGTTGCGTTTGGTAAATTTAAGCTCAATCTCGGCACCCGTGAAATGTTCCGCGAAGATGAGCCGATGCCGCTGACCAGCGGTGAGTTTGCGGTATTAAAAGCGCTGGTGAGCCACCCGCGCGAGCCGCTTTCGCGCGATAAACTGATGAACCTGGCGCGCGGTCGCGAATACTCGGCGATGGAGCGCTCCATTGACGTGCAGATCTCACGTCTGCGCCGCATGGTGGAAGAAGATCCGGCGCATCCGCGCTATATCCAAACCGTTTGGGGCCTGGGCTACGTGTTTGTACCGGACGGCTCTAAAGCATGATGCGAGTGCGTTTCTCGCCGCGAAGTTCATTTGCCCGCACCCTGTTATTGATTGTCACCCTGCTGTTCGCCAGCCTGGTGACGACTTATCTGGTGGTGCTGAACTTCGCGATTTTGCCCAGCCTCCAGCAGTTTAATAAAGTTCTCGCCTACGAAGTTCGTATGTTGATGACCGATAAACTGCAGCTGGAGGACGGCACGCAGCTGGTGGTGCCTCCCGCTTTTCGTCGGGAGATTTACCGCGAGCTGGGCATTTCGCTTTACTCCAACGAGGCCGCGGAAGACGCCGGTCTGCGTTGGGCGCAGCATTATGAATTCTTAAGCCAGCAAATGGCGCAGCAGCTTGGTGGCCCGACGGAAGTGCGCGTTGAGGTCAATAAAAGCTCGCCGGTGGTGTGGCTGAAAACCTGGCTGTCGCCCAATATTTGGGTGCGCGTGCCGCTGACCGAAATCCATCAAGGGGACTTCTCCCCGCTGTTTCGTTACACGCTGGCGATTATGCTGCTGGCGATTGGTGGTGCCTGGCTGTTTATTCGTATCCAAAACCGTCCTCTTGTCGACCTTGAGCACGCCGCGCTGAAGGTGGGGAAAGGGCATATCCCGCCGCCATTACGGGAATATGGCGCATCGGAAGTGCGTTCGGTAACGCGCGCGTTTAACCAGATGGCCTCCGGTGTGAAGCAACTGGCCGACGATCGTACGTTATTGATGGCGGGCGTCAGCCACGATTTACGTACGCCGCTGACGCGCATTCGTCTGGCGACAGAGATGATGGCGCAAGAAGATGGCTATCTGGCGGAGTCGATCAATAAAGATATTGAAGAGTGCAACGCGATAATTGAGCAGTTTATCGATTATCTGCGCACCGGCCAGGAGATGCCGATGGAAGTGGCCGAACTGAACGCGGTGCTTGGCGAAGTGATCGCCGCCGAAAGTGGCTACGAACGTGAAATTGACACCGGATTGCACCAGAGCGAGATTTTTGTGCGTATGCACCCGCTGTCCATTAAACGCGCCGTCGCCAATATGGTGGTCAACGCGGCACGCTACGGTAATGGCTGGATTAAAGTCAGCAGCGGCACCGAACTGAACCGCGCCTGGTTTCAGGTAGAAGATGACGGTCCGGGGATTAAACCTGAGCAGCGCGAACACCTGTTCCAGCCGTTTGTGCGCGGAGACAGCGCGCGCAGCACCAGCGGCACCGGGCTGGGTCTGGCCATCGTACAGCGTATTGTTGATAACCATAACGGCATTCTTGAGCTGGGCACCAGCGAGCGGGGCGGTTTATCTATCCGCGCCTGGCTGCCAATCCCGATTGGCCGGCTGAGCGGTCAACATAAAGAAGCATAAAAAAACCCGTCGCTGTGACGGGTTTTGTTGCTCTTGCGTAGCCGAATTACACTTTTGGCCCGGCGCTGACCAGCGCGGCTCCCGCAGGGGTATCGGTGTATTTCTCGAAATTCGCAACAAACAGCGCGGCCAGCTGCGCGGCTTTCTCCTGCCATTGTTCAGGAGAGGCGTAGGTATTGCGCGGATCGAGAATGCGCGTATCCACCCCCGGCAACGAGGTAGGGATCGCCAGGTCGAACATCGGCAGAGTAAAGGTTTCGGCATCATCCAGCGAACCATCAAGAATGGCGTCGATAATCGCGCGCGTATCTTTGATTGAGATGCGTTTGCCGGTGCCGTTCCAGCCGGTATTCACCAGGTAAGCCTGCGCCCCGGCAGCCTGCATTCTTTTCACCAACACTTCCGCATATTGCGTTGGGTGCAGCGACAAAAACGCGGCGCCAAAACAGGCGGAGAAGGTCGGCGTCGGTTCGGTTACGCCGCGCTCGGTGCCGGCAAGCTTAGCGGTAAACCCGGACAGAAAATGGTACTGCGTCTGGCTGGCAGTCAAACGAGATACCGGCGGCAGCACGCCGAAAGCATCCGCGGTCAGAAAGATGACTTTTGTCGCGTGGCCCGCTTTCGAGACCGGTTTAACAATATTCTGAATATGGTAAATCGGATAGGAAACGCGGGTGTTTTCCGTTTTTGAGGCATCATCGTAATCAATGCTGCCATCGGCACGGACGCTGACGTTTTCCAGCAGCGCATCGCGACGGATAGCGTGGAAGATATCCGGTTCCGCTTCTTCTGAAAGCCTGATGGTTTTGGCGTAGCAGCCGCCTTCAAAGTTAAACACCCCGTCATCATCCCAGCCGTGCTCGTCATCGCCAATTAAACGGCGTTTCGGGTCGGTGGAAAGGGTGGTTTTGCCGGTGCCGGAGAGGCCGAAAAAAACCGCTACATCGCCTTTTTCGCCGACGTTTGCCGAGCAGTGCATCGAGGCAATTCCCTGCAGCGGCAGCAGGTAGTTCATGATCGAGAACATTCCCTTCTTCATCTCGCCACCGTACCAGGTCCCGCCAATCAGCTGGATGCGCTCCGTAAGGTTAAAGGCGACAAAGTTTTCTGAGTTCAGGCCTTGTTCTTGCCACTGCGGGTTAGTGCACTTCGCGCCGTTCATCACGATAAAGTCGGGTTCAAACTCCGCCAGCTCTTCATCGGTTGGGCGAATAAACATGTTCTTAACGAAGTGTGCCTGCCAGGCGACTTCGGTGATAAAACGTACCGAAAGGCGGCTGTCTTCGTTTGCGCCGCAAAAAGCGTCAATAATAAACAGGCGTTTAGCGGAGAGTTGCTGCGTTACCAGCTCTTTTAAATGTTGCCAGACAGCAGGGGAGAGCGGCTTATTGTCGTTCTTACCTTTGCCTTTATCAGCCCACCACACGGTATCGCGGGTAGTGTCATCACGCACAATATACTTATCTTTCGGCGAACGTCCGGTAAAGATACCGGTATCGACGGCGACCGCACCAGACGTCGTTAACACGCCCCGCTCAAAGCCTTCCAGCTCTGGACGAAGCTCTTCCTGATACAGCGTATCGTAATCGGGGTTGTAAACGATCTCCTGAACGTCGTTGATGCCATAAGCCTTGAGATCCTGCGGGGTTAAGCTCTTAACACGCATTTCACTGCTCCTTAGCCAATATGTACTGCCTAAAATTGTAGGGTTGTTTTTTGCCCGCTTACCGGGACGAGGCTCATAGATTTACCTAAGGTGAAAAACCTGAACTAATGAAAAACTCTGTGAGTATGGTCACGCAGCGACACGGATTATGGCAAAAGTAGAGGATTTTATGGCAAAAATGTTTCGCAAATAGGCGTATGCAACATTTTCAACCGCAGGATTGTGACTGTAATCGCTTTCATGAAAGAAAGTTACGTACTACTTTCAGAAAACATTTTAGCAAAAACGTGACAAAGTCTACAAAAGCGCCGCCCGAAGGCGGCGTATGTAAAGAATCAGTGAACCTGCGGATCGGCAGGCGAAGCGTTGTTACGGATCTCGGCGATGTCCATCGCGTTAAACAGATAGTGGCTACCGCAATAGTCGCAGTGCATATCGATTTCACCTTCTTCCGCCAGAATGCTGTCGATCTCCTCATCCGGCAGTGTTTTTAGCGCGCCTGCGCAGCGCTCACGCGAGCAGGTGCATTTGAATTCAACATCCTGCGGATCGTACAGCGTGACTTCTTCTTCGTGATACAGGCGCCACAGTACATCTTCTGCCGCCAGCGTCAGTAGCTCTTCCGCTTTGATGGTGTCCGTTAACACCGCCAGATGCTCGAAATCTTCGGCCTGGGTTTCCTGGGCCGGTAACACCTGCAGCAGCATACCGCCCGCCGCCGGTTGACCGTCAACGTCGCCGGTACGGATAAACAAACGCGTCGGCAGCTGTTCTGAGCGCAGGAAGTAATCTTCCAGGCACGCCGCCAGCGTATCACCTTCAAGGCCGACAACGCCCTGATAACGTTCGCCCTCTTCCGGTGTAATGGTGATAACCAAATAACCGTTGCCCACCAGCGTTTTAAGATCCGCATCGTCCGGCACGTCGCCCTGAACGCGCGCAACGCCGCGCATTTGCTGGCGATTATTACCGTTGATCACCGCCAGGGTCATCGGGCCATCACCCTGCAGCTGCACGGTGATATCACCGGCGAATTTCAGCGTCGCCGTCAGCAGGCTGGTTGCCACCAGCAGTTCGCCGAGGACCTTTTTTACCGGTAGCGGATAAGTATGATTTTCGAGGATCTGCTTCCAGGTATTGGAAACCGTCACCAGCTCGCCGCGCACGGCATAATTTTCAAACAGATAGCGGTGTAATTGGTCTTGAATGGCCATGGTTATCTCTCTTGCGGGTGAGCGTTACTCGCTATCACCTAATTTAAATTTAATCAGATCGCGGCGCTCTTTCTTATCCGGACGGCGATCGGGATGCGGCATCGTTAGGGCATTGAGTTTGCGGGCCTGCGCCATTTTTTCGCGCTTCTCAATGCTCTCCGCCGTCTCTTCGTACAACTCGGCTGCTTCGCTTGCGGGACGACGTTGTTCAGTAATGCCTTTGATAATGACGGTGCGTTCGTCATTTCCCTGACGCAGCGTGAGCGTCGCGTTCAGCTCAACGATTTTACTCGGCTTACTGCGCTGCCCGTTGTAATGCACTTTTCCGCCGTCAATCATTTCACGGGCAAGGGCGCGCGTTTTATAGAAACGTGCCGCCCAGAGCCATTTATCCAGACGAACGTCCTGCGCAGGCTGCTGTTTCATCACATCTCCTTGAGAAGAGAAGGGATCAGGCCGCGGTAGTCATTTGTGCCTGGATGGCGCAGGTAACTTTTTTCCGCCAGCCCTGAATCCGGGTTGGTCACGCCCAGGCAGTAACGGATGCCAAATTTCGCTGCCGCATCAAGAATCGGTTCGCTGTCATCGATAAACAGCGTACGTTCCGGGTTAAGCCCCGTTTCTTGCGCGACGGCCTGCCACAGGCGCTGATCCTCTTTCGGATACCCAAATGTATGGGTAGAAAGTAATAAATCAAGGTGTGACGCAAGGCCGGTATGCTCAAGCTTCACCGCCAGATTATGCGGGTGCGCATTGGTCAGCAAAATGCGGCGCTTACCGCTTTTCTGTAATGCATCCAGAAAAGGGACCGTATCGTCACGCAGCACCGCGCGTGGACCTTGCTGGGTGGTCATGGCGCAAATATCGAGGCCGAGACGTTCGCTCCAGTAATCCAGACAGTACCAGTTTAGCGTATGCTGCACGGCGTGATACTCCTGGCGCAGAGCGTTATGCGCCTCTTCGGGCGTTAAGCCTTGCTTGATGCCGAAGGTTTCGGGCACCAGTTTTTGCCAAAAGAAGTTATCAAAAGCGAGATCGAGCAGCGTGCCGTCCATATCCAGCAGAACGGTATCGACGTCCTGCCAGGGGATATCAAGATGCATTAGAAACTCCAGCGGGAAGAAAACGTGCGCGACAGGTTAACACAGAGTGCAGGGTGGATCGTTAATCGGCCAGGCTATCCTGACCTTGCAAAAACGGGGGATTCAGACAGCTTGCATAATAGTGTTGGATCTCTTCGATACGCGTGCGATTGCGCTGATAACGCCGCAGCGCCAGCACGCCGTTATAGAGGCTACACACCACCATAGCCACCAGCAGCAGCGTAGTAGCCGCGTAGCGCCACAGCCCGGCCGCATCAGGCATGCGATGCAGGCTGATATGTTTGGTACCGTTGGCATCGGTATAGAGATTGGTAATGATCCCTTCGGCATGGAACGGGGTGCGCATCAGCATCTGCGCCAGTCGCTGGAACTCATTCCACTGCTCCTGGGCCGGATAGTCATACAGCGCGATCGGCGGCCAGGGCTGATCAACCAGCTCGCTGCCCTCTTCACTGCTGATAACAAAACCGCCCGGCGCCGGGCTATTCAGCGCCTGAGCCGCACGGGTGGTTTCGCGCATAATGAAGGGCGCGGTCGATGTCGTGACTAAATTATCCAGCGACTCGGCGCTGACCGGGCGCAGCAATACGTTAACCCCGGTCAGTTTCCCTTCGCTGGCGCGCTTGGTCAGCGTCTCCCAGTCTTTACTGTTGCCGAGGTTAACCAGCGCATTCTTCAACCGCAAACACTCGTCATCGGCGGCGCACAGCTGCTGGGTTTTCAGTACGATATCGGCAAAGTCATCCACCAGCACCATGCCGGATTTCTGAATGGCCGAGCGCAGCACCGGGCTGACGCGAGAATCTTCTTCGGTGGTCGGGTGCAACTGGCGACTCACCGCCTGAGCAAGGGCGGTGGCTTTATTGACGATATCGGATTCCGGCAACGGCAACGGCGGGGCGTTGTTCCAGATAATTTGCGAGCAGTCGAACGGTGTGAACGGCAACGTCTGGCGCGAAGCCCAGTTGCCTTGTGCATGAATGTTACACATGCCGGTTCCGCTGATGCGCAGCGTATCACCAATGCGCAAACCGGCCGCTTCGAGCTGGTTAACGCTGCTCGCTTCAACGGTCTGCGCGCCTTTTATCCACGAGACGGTAAATTTGATCGGCATATCCAGCGGCACCCACATCAACAACATCGCCAGTACCACCAGCGAACCAACAGAGATTACCGCGCTGCGTACCCAATGCTGGAGCGGGAAGTTTTTCACTTCATCATGTAAAGAGAGAAAACGGCCCTGACGCACAACGTGGCGATCGAGGTAGATATCGATATCGGTCTGCTGGCCTAAATCCTGGGTGATAAAGGGCTGCCAGTGACGCGGATAGATCAGGTCGATAATACCTAAAGAGATATTATTCATTTGCTCCTGATTATTCTCACCGAACAGCCCCCAGCGCTTTGGCGTGCCACGCAGACAATGAATCTCCCGTAGCGTGTTTTTTGCCGGCGGCGCGTATAACCCCCAAAGCCCGGCGGCAAGCAGCATCACGCCGCCGCCCGCCAGCCAGGGAATAAAGACGTCGGGCGAGGCGAGACAGAAGAAAAACATCATAAATGAAAGCGAGATCAGCAAGGCCTCGCGCATCCCAT
Organism: Enterobacter sp. Bisph1; assembly: GCF_000814905.1. Lineage (GTDB taxonomy): Bacteria > Pseudomonadota > Gammaproteobacteria > Enterobacterales > Enterobacteriaceae > Kosakonia. Next base: position 54,046 of record NZ_JXAG01000047.1, on the reverse strand, counting down.
CCGGGCGGCTTAAGGCATACTCTTCGACGGTTTCCCGGCGAATATTCAGCAGCTCAATTTGCTCGCTCTCTTCGCCACGAATAGCGGACTGATTCGTCGCTACGCGCTCCAGTTCGGTGCCGCCGCCGCGCTCTTCATGCCTGTATTCGCTAAGAGTGTGCCCGTTAAGCGAAATAATGAGCGGCAATGAGTCGGTACGGATCAGTTCAACGCGGTTTTCGTCGGTGATGTACTGCTCCCAGGAGGGCGGCAGATGGACTTCTACAGAATCGAGATAGTAGCGCCATTTGTTCGGCGCGTCGGTGGTGATGCCATAGCGGGTGATGGAGTGGGTCACCAACAGTACCGTATTGCTGTGGGCATTCAGTTTGATAGCAACCGGCGCGGCAATGGCCCCGGTAGGTGCAGGATCGTTTTGCGTGCGTGAAAGGGCCTCAAGATAGCTCTCGGCCGTTTCACGCTCTTCTGAAGTCAGTTTACGGGTGGTCGCGCCGGTGAATGCCTGCAAATGAGGCAATCGGTACCGACGTTGCGACCTGAACCTGAAAATCCATCCGGTGAGGAATGCGCAGGCCAGCATAGCAGCGAAAAAAATCAAAATGGTGCTCATGCTTTCCCCATCTTACTTTTGCTAACAGGTGTAGTCAGTTGCACCCTTCACGTAACTATCTAATGTGGCTGGCCGTTTAAGCAAGCAATTACTTGAGTATTTTTAAGCGCATACCAATCGGGGTGAGAATAGCAAAACCCCCTGGGTGGGAATATCAGCAAATTCTTAGTTTTATTTCAACCTATTGACTTTTAGATTAAATTGGGGATTGAATCGGGAGAGGTTGCAAGAATGTAAATTAGCGGCAAAGTACATTGCTCAAACAGTGCGTAGTGTCGCACAATAACGCAAGTTTCTCTGCAAAGACCGGTAATAATGAGCGAATCATTGCAAAAACCCACCATTCTTAACGTTAAAACCGTCGCCTCTTCACGACTTTTTAACGTTGAAAGCGTGGATCTTGAATTCAGCAACGGCGTGCGCCGCGTTTATGAGCGTATGCGTCCCTCAAAACACGAAGCCGTGATGATTGTGCCGATTGTCGACGATCATCTGATTCTGATCCGCGAATATGCTGTTGGTACAGAATCCTACGAACTGGGGTTCTCCAAAGGGCTTATCGATCCGGGGGAGAGTATATACGAAGCGGCGAACCGAGAGCTAAAGGAAGAAGTCGGTTTTGGTGCAAAAGAGCTTACTTTTCTGAAAAAACTCAGTATGGCACCCTCCTATTTCTCCAGCAAAATGAACATTGTCGTTGCAGAGGATCTCTATTCCGAGTCGCTGCCGGGCGACGAGCCGGAGCCGCTACCGCAGGTACGCTGGCCGCTGAAGCATTTGATGGATCTGTTAGAAGATCCGGACTTCACCGAGGCTCGCAATGTCAGTGCACTGTTTTTAGTCCGCGAGTGGCTAAAAGGTCAGGGGCGGCTCTAAACCTCGGGATTCATCAATATAAAGGGCGCCGAAGCGCCCTTTTTGCTGCCTGTCGGCCGGGCTTTCCCGGCGCGACATTAAAACAGCTCGTGGGTCTCACCATTATCGATTAACGTCGTGCCCACTTCATGTACCGCCTGCTGCGTCGGCTGGGTACCTTCGATAAAGTACTCCTGACGGCTACTGCCACCGTTCGCCAGTTGGCCGGTGCTGCGGTCGATATTTACCGTTACTACGCCAGGCGGCGGCGTTAACGGCTCTTCCGGCACGCCTTCCAGCACCGCTTTCATATAGGCATCCCACGCAGGCTGTGCGCTTTTCGCGCCGCCTTCATAGCCGGAGATCTGATCTTTAATCGCCCCGGATGCGGTGGTACGTCCCAAATCCCGACGATGATCGTCAAAGCCGATCCACACGGAAGTCACCACGCCCGGCCCATAACCTGAGAACCAGGCATCTTTTGAGCTGTTGGTGGTCCCGGTTTTGCCGCCAATATCGTTGCGCTTGAGATCGCGACCCGCGCGCCAGCCTGTTCCCTGCCAGCCGGGTTCGCCGAAAATGTTACTGTTCAGGGCGCTTTTAATTAAAAACGACAGCGGGGTGCTGATAACGTGCGGGGCGTACTCTTCAGCGCCGACTCGCTGTACCAGCGCCTGGTTAGCCTGTTCAAGCTGCGGCTGCGGTACCACGGTGTTCTGTTGCTCCTGCGAGGTTGCCACGTTTTCCATATCTTTATTTTCCAGCACGTTTGATTTCGGCGTATCGCCGTAAATCACCGGAATATCGCAATCGGGGCAGGCGACTTTAGGACGGGCTTCAAACAGCACAGTGCCCTGATCGTTCTCGATTTTGCTGATGAAATAAGGGTCGACCAGGAAGCCGCCGTTCGCCATCACCGAATAGCCGCGAGCCACCTGCATTGGTGTAAAAGAGGCGGAACCGAGCGCCAGCGATTCTGTATGCACAATGTTTTGCGCCGGGAAGCCGAAACGCTGCAGATATTCTGCTGCGTAATCAACGCCCATTGCGCGCATCGCACGTACCATCACCACGTTTTTTGACTGTCCCAGCCCTTGGCGTAAACGAATCGGCCCGGCATACTCGTCCGGGGAGTTTTTAGGCCGCCAGTCTGAGCCTGCGCCCGCATCCCAGCGAGATATTGGCGCATCGTTCAGCACGCTTGCCAGCGTCAGGCCTTTATCCATCGCGGCGGTATATAAGAAAGGCTTGATGTTGGAACCGACCTGGCGAAGCGCCTGGGTCGCGCGGTTAAACTTGCTCTGATTAAAATCGAAGCCGCCAACCAGCGCCAGCACGGCACCGTTACGCGGGTTGATAGAGACCAGCGCGGAGTTCACGTCCGGCACCTGCGCCAGCCACCAGGCGTCACCCACCTTGCGCACCCAAATTTGTTGCCCGGCCTGCACCACATCGGTGACTTTGCGCGGCGTGGCGCCCTGCTGTGTATCTGAGCGGTATGGTCGCGCCCAGCGCATGCCATCCATATGTAACGCGACGGAGGTGCCATCCGCCATCATCGCTGTTGCTTCCTGCGGATTGGCGCTGGTCACGACGGCCGGAGACAGGGGACCGTAGTTCGGCAGCGTTTTCAGGGAGTCGGTAATTTTTTTACTGTCCCACGCCGCTTCGCCCACTTTCCACAGCACATTCGACGGGCCGCGATAACCGTGGCGCATGTCGTAATCCATCACGTTATTACGCACCGCATCCTGTGCCGCCTGCTGCACTTTTCGGGTAATGGTGGTGTAAACGCGGTAGCCATCTTCATAGGCTTTTTCGCCGTAGCGATTCACCAAATCCTGACGCACCATTTCCGACAGATAAGGGGCGGAAAAAGCAATTTCCGGCGCATGGTAATTAGCGTCAATCGCTTCACTGCGCGCCTGCTCATACTGCTGGTCAGTGATGTAGCCTTCGCTTTGCATACGCGCCAGCACGACATTGCGGCGCGCGGTGGCACGGTCGAGGGAGTAGAGCGGGTTAAAGGTTGACGGCGCTTTCGGCAGACCGGCAATCACCGCCATTTCGCTCAGGGTTAGCTGATCGACAGATTTACCAAAATAGACCTGTGCGGCAGCGCCCACGCCATATGCGCGGTAACCGAGATAGATCTTATTGAGGTAAAGCTCAAGGATTTCGTCCTTGCTCAGTAACTGTTCAATACGAATCGCCAGGAATACCTCTTTGATCTTACGCATAATCGTGCGTTCCGGACTCAAAAAGAAATTTCGCGCCAGCTGTTGCGTAATGGTACTTGCGCCCTGCGACGCACGTCCGGAGAACATGGCGACGCTGGCGGCGCGGAAAATCCCCACCGGATCGACCCCGTGATGCTCATAGAAACGGCTATCTTCGGTGGCGATAAACGCTTTGATCATTTCAGGCGGGATTTGGCTCAGCGTCAGTGGGATACGGCGCTTTTCCCCATACTGCGCGATCAATTCGCCATCAGCGCTATAGACCTGCATTGGCAGCTGTAGCCGTACATCTTTCAGCGTGGCGACGTCAGGTAACTGTGGCTCAATAAATTTGTACAGACCGAAAATCGAGCCTGCTCCCAGCAGTATGCAAATTACTGCAAGGATGAATAAGTACTTTACGAACTTCACTGGAGGTTTCCCATTTAGAGTCATTTGGGCAGTTTATAAACAACCGCGCGGTAGTATAAAGGCAAGGCTGATGCATTGATATAGCGTCATCCAGAGAGACGATAAGGAGATCGGGATTTATGGCCTTTAGACACTGGCAAATTGGTTTGCATATTCAACAAGATGGCATCTTCATTGTTGCCCTTGCCGCCGGGCGTCGCGGACAGGCGCTGCGCCGCTGGTGGCATCTTCCGTTAGCCCCGCAGGTGGTCACGCAGGGGCGTATCAAAGCGCCAGAACAGCTGCTCGCAGTGCTCCGTCCATGGCGGCAATCTCTACCGCAGCGCCACTGCGTGCGCATGGCATTTCCCGCCGGGCAAACCCTGCAAAAGAAGCTGCCGCGCCCGGCCATTGTCCTGCGCGAACCCGCGCTGACAAGCTGGGTTTCACAGGCGATGGCGCGCGAGCTGGAGATGGCAGAAAGCGAGCTCTGTTTTGACTTCACCGAAGACGAATTCGGCAAAGCGTATGGCGTGACGGCGGCACAAAACAGAGATGTGGCGACACTGATGGAGATAGCGCAGACGCTTTCGCTGCACCTTTCTTCTATTACCCCGGATGCCAGCGCCCTGCAGCACTTGTTACCCTGGCTTGCGGCACCGGCCCGTTGCCTTGCCTGGCGTGACGAGCAGCAATGGTTATGGGCGACCCGTGAAAGTTGGGGACGACGCGCGCGGGATGAGGCTGAAAATGTGGTCTCACTTGCCGCCGTGCTGGGGCTGCCCGTAGATGAAATAGCGCAGTGTGGCGAGATGCCCGGCGAGTTTGATTGCTGGAGCGCTATCCCATCGCGCCAGCCGCCGCTGCCCACCGGCGGTGAGCGCTTCGCCATTGCGCTGGGATTGGCCGTGGCCAGGGGTTACTAATGCAGCCGGTGGTGAATTTTCTCCCCTGGCGACGTCGACAACGGCGGCGTTGTCTGCGCTTCTGGGCGACCGTTTTCCTTGTGACAGCGGTAACGCTTACCGTGGGCGGTACGCTATGGCGAGCATCCGTGGCGGTTGAACTTCGCATAGAAACCCTGTGGCAGCAATCTGATGCTTCGCAACTCGCGAGGCTGCTTGCCGCCGAGCAGCCATTACAGGTTCGATACCAACGTTGGCAGCAGTCACAGGCGAAGTTATTCCGTCGGCAGCGTACCGAGGCGTGGCGACAAACCCTTACTGCCCTTAGCGAAAATTTACCGGCGAAAGCCTGGCTGACGGCTCTGCGCTGGCAGCAAAACCGGCTTGATGTCTCGGGGCTTGCCAGCTCCTTTCACGCCCTTAGAGAATTGCAGCAGGGGCTACAGACGGTTAAGGGATTCCATCTGCAACCCGCTGGCGCGATGGAACGTGACGCGCAGGGGCGCTGGCAATTCCACTTTCAGCTAAACCGGGAAAGTGATGATGCTCAACCCTGAAGGCTGGTTTGCTTTGTCATGGCCAATACGGGCGCTCTGCTGGCTGCTCAGCACGCTTTGCGCCCTGGTACTTTTTGGGTGGCTGGTCATTCGCCCGGTAACGGAGGCGCAGACGCGGCTGGCGAATCAACACCAGCAGCAACATGCCGCCCAGCGTGAACAGTGGCGAAAATTACGCGCGCTGTCGATCCCCTCCGACGCGCTGGCTATTCCGGCGCTGGTTGCCTTTAGCCCGCTGGATTTTCAGTCGCCTGAGCGCCAGCTGGTTCGCTGGCAACCCGCGACGGGTGGCGGAGAGTTAGTGCTGGAAACGGGCTGGAACGAAGTTATTGAGACCTTTGTGCTGCTGACGGAGCGCGGTATGCAGGTACCCGCATTTTCGCTATTGCCCGTTGAAGGCGCGCTGCATTTTACCTTGCGAGTGGAGCAAGATCATGCGGACTAAACGCCTGTTACTGGCCGGCCTGCTTTGTCTGTTGCTGAGCGGCATGCGCGATCCTTTCCAGCCGCCGTTAGATACCTGCCGACTATCTCAACTCAGCCACTGGCAATTTCACGGTGCCGTCATCGGTGAGCACACCATTGGGTTTCTGCGCGATGACGCCGGGCGCTGGTATCGCGTCGCGCCAGGTGAAACGCTGACCAGCGGATGGCGCGTCATCGCTATCAACCAGAACGAGCTGGTGATTGAGATCGGTAAAGAGTGCACTCCAGCGCAATGGCGCTGGCAACGACAAGGAACGCAAAATGCGAAGATGGATAGCAACAACGCTGCTTTTTAGCCTGCCGTTTGCCTGCGCGCAAACCCCGCGGCTGGTGACCCTGACCGTCGACGAGGTGCCGGTCGCCCAGGTGTTGCAGGCGCTGGCGGCGCTGGAAAAACAGAACATGGTGGTCTCCTCTGAGGTTAGCGGCACGGTCTCCCTTAACCTTCAGGACGTGCCCTGGCAGCAGGCGCTACAGATTGTAGCGGCCAGCGCCGGGCTAACGCTAAACCAGCAGGGGAATATCTGGCAGGTAAATACCGTTGCGTGGCGGGAGAAAAAACAGGCGGAGCAGGAAGCGGCGCAACGGCAGCGTAAGCAGAACACACCCACGCAGACGCGCAGTTTCGTGTTGCGTTATGCCGATGCGCAGGAGCTGGCCAAAGCCGGTGAAAAGGTGCTTAGCCCGCAGGGGGCGATTACCGTTGATACGCGCCTTAACCGGCTACTGGTTATTGATACCAAAGCGGGGCTGGCCGCACTGGAACAGTGGATCAGCAAAATGGATTTGCCAGTCGAGCAGGTCGAACTGGCGGCCTGGATCGTCACCATCAATCAGCAAAGCCTGCGTGAACTGGGCGTGAAGTGGGGGCTGGTGGAGGATAAACCTGCTGCTCGCGGCCAGCTCGGCGGTGTTTCCGCTGATTTCTCGGTGGCCAATGCCAGCACGCGTGTCGGCTTTAATATCGGCAGTATCAATGCGCGGTTGCTGGAACTGGAATTGTCGGCGCTGGAGAAAAAACAGCAGTTGGAAATTATTGCCAGCCCGCGTCTTTTGGCCTCCCATCGCCAGCCCGCCAGTATCAAGCAGGGCAGCGAAATCCCCTATCAGGTCGCCAGCGGCGACAACGGCAACACGGCGGTGGAGTTCAAAGAAGCGGTGTTGGGAATGGAAGTCACGCCAACGGTGCTGCCGGATAGCCGCATCAGGTTAAAGCTGCGTATTAGCCAAAATATGCCTGGCCGGGTGTTACAGCAGGCCGGGGGCGAAGCGCTGGCCATAGACAAGCAGGAGATTGAAACCCAGGTAGAAATTAAAAGCGGCGATACGCTGGCTCTTGGCGGGATCTTTTCGCAAAAGCGCTATGTCGATCGTGCGCAGGTTCCGGGTTTAGGCTCCCTCCCTGGTATTGGCAGGTTATTTCGCCAGGACGCGAAAGATGATGAGCGGCGCGAGCTGGTCGTGTTTATCACCCCAAGGTTAGCTGCGGTACATTAAACCCGCCATTATCCCTCTTTTTCTATCGAACTTGGTTCAGGTGTTTGACGTGAGAGATGATTTAGCTTACAAGGAGTACCGATTTGAGCGTCAGTGGTCTCCGTCGAACATTGGGCGGCATTATGAATTGCGTGTTTATTCAGTTGCCAAACCAGCCGGAGTACTGAGATAATTTTCGATCTGACTCTCGCACTATCGCATATGAGGTTTCAGTTCATGTCCTGCTACGCCGGGTATTTGGGCAGCGGGTTTATCATCAACGAATAGTCTTAGTAGTACCGAAAAAATGGCAGAGAAACGCAATATCTTTCTGGTTGGGCCTATGGGTGCCGGCAAAAGCACTATTGGGCGTCAGTTAGCTCAACAACTCAATATGGAATTTTACGATTCTGATCAAGAGATTGAGAAACGAACCGGAGCTGATGTGGGCTGGGTCTTCGATGTTGAAGGTGAAGAAGGTTTCCGCGATCGCGAAGAAAAAATCATCAATGAGCTGACTGAAAAACAGGGCATTGTGCTGGCTACCGGCGGCGGTTCTGTAAAGTCTCGCGAAACCCGTAATCGTCTCTCCGCCCGCGGCGTAGTGGTTTATCTGGAAACTACTATTGAAAAGCAGCTGGCTCGCACTCAACGTGACAAAAAACGCCCGCTTTTGCAGGTGGACGCGCCACCGCGTGAAGTGTTGGAAGCATTGGCCGACGAACGTAATCCGCTGTATGAAGAGATTGCCGACGTGACCATCCGTACTGACGATCAGAGCGCAAAAGTAGTGGCAAACCAGATTATACATATGCTGGAAGGCAACTGATTCTGGCTCAATTCACACGCCTGCGGGTTTAAGCAACTAAGGTGGATGTCGCGTCATGGAGAGGATTACCGTCACTCTCGGGGAACGTAGTTACCCTATCGCTATCGCGGCTGGTTTGTTTAGCGATCCAGCTTCCTTCTCGCCCCTGAAGTCGGGCGATCAGGTTATGCTGGTGACCAACGAGACGCTGGCTCCGCTCTATCTTGATAAGGTCCGTCGTGTTCTTGAACAGGCTGGCGTGAGAGTGGATAGCGTGATTCTGCCGGATGGCGAGCAGTATAAAAGCCTTGCGGTGATGGACACGGTATTCACCGCGCTGTTGCAAAAACCCCATGGGCGCGATACCACACTGGTCGCGCTTGGCGGTGGCGTTGTGGGTGATTTGACCGGCTTCGCGGCAGCCAGCTATCAACGTGGCGTACGCTTTATTCAGGTGCCGACCACGCTTCTTTCTCAGGTTGATTCCTCCGTTGGCGGTAAAACCGCGGTGAACCATCCCCTCGGCAAAAACATGATCGGTGCCTTTTATCAGCCCGCATCGGTAGTTGTCGATCTCGATTGTCTGGCGACGCTTCCGGCCCGCGAGCTCTCTTCCGGTCTCGCGGAGGTGATCAAATACGGCATTATTCTCGACGGCGAGTTTTTTAACTGGCTCGAGCAGAATATGGACGCCTTGCTGCGCCTTGATGGCCCGGCGCTGGCGTACTGTATTCGCCGCTGTTGCGAGCTGAAAGCGGATGTTGTCGCCGCCGATGAGCGGGAAACCGGCTTACGTGCTTTACTGAATCTGGGCCATACCTTCGGCCATGCTATCGAAGCTGAAATGGGCTACGGTAACTGGTTACACGGTGAAGCTGTCGCCGCAGGAATGGTGATGGCGGCCCATGCGTCTGAACGCCTCGGTCAGTTCAGCGCGGCGGATACGCAGCGGATTATCGCCCTGCTTAAACGCGCTGGTTTACCGGTGCAGGGGCCGCAGGAGATGTCCGCGCAGGCTTATTTGCCCCATATGATGCGCGATAAAAAAGTGTTGGCGGGAGAGATGCGCTTAGTGCTCCCGTTGGCCATAGGGAAGAGTGAAGTGCGCGGCGGAGTGTCGCATGAGGTCGTACTTGGCGCCATTGCTGATTGCCAGCAGGCGTAACTATTAGAAAGGTCTGGTCACGCGTCGCGTGGCGTTTAACTTCGGGTGGATGCATGTTGCAGTATCCGCCTTTGTGTGGGGTGTTAAATGGATGAATTCAAACCAGAAGACGAGCTGAAACCCGATCCCAGCGATCGTCGTACTGGTCGTTCTCGTCAATCTTCCGATCGTGTCGATGAGCCGCAAATCAACTTTGATGATATTGAGGTTGAGGCTGACGAACGCCGTCCTTCACGCAGCCGTCGGGCGCGTGATGAGCGACAAGAAGAGAGCTATGCAGAAGATGAAGAAGCCCTTGACGAGGAGCGCGAAGAGCGCCGTCCGCGCAAGCGCAAAAACGCGGCTGCCGCAAAACCTGCCTCCCGCCAGTACGTGATGATGGGCGTGGGGATTCTGGTTCTGCTGCTGTTAATCATCGGTATTGGTTCTGCGCTGAAATCTCCTGCACCTTCCACCAGCAATCAACAAAACGCGCCGGCGGAGAAGAGCATTGATCTTGCCGCGGGCAATAGCAATGCGACGAATACCGGCGCTGCGGATCAGGCAAACGGCGCGCAGCCCGCACCTGGACAGCAGCAAACCGCTGGCAACGCATCTGCACCGCAGGACGTCTCCCTGCCGCCAATTTCCTCCACGCCATCGCAAAGCGAAACACCAGCAGCGCCTGCAAATCAGCAGCGCGTTGAAGTGCAGGGTGATCTGAATAGCGCGCTGTCGCAGCCGCAAAATCAGACCCAGCTTGATAGCGCGGTGAACTCCACGCTGCCGACAGAGCCTGCAACCGTAGCGCCTGTGCGAAACGGCAACGGCGCTGCCCCACGGCAGGCTCAGGCAACGCCTGCGGAAACGCATAACACCGCGCAGCGTAGCGAACGCAAGCAGATGGTCATCGAGCCGAAAACGGTCGCAAAAGAGCCGGCGGCAAAAGCGGAACCGAAAGCCGAATCTAAACCTGTCGCTCAGCCGCCAAAACGGACTGAAACCGCGGCGACCGCACCGGTAAAAGCTCCGGTAGCAACGGCGACACCAACGGCGACGCCAACGCCTGCGCCGACCCAGACGAAAACAGCAACCACAACCGCGCCAGCGGCCAGCGCAGCACCTGCTGCCAACGCTGTTGCCTCTAGCGGCAATGTCGGTGCGCTGAAATCCGCGCCGGGTAGCCATTACACGCTACAGCTGAGCAGCTCATCGAACTACAGCAACCTGAATACGTGGGCGAAGAAAGAGAACCTGAAAAACTTCGTGGTCTATCAAACGACGCGTAACGGTCAGCCGTGGTATGTGCTGGTGAGCGGCGTTTATGCTTCGAAAGATGAAGCGAAGCGCGCCGTTGCGGCGTTACCTGCGGACGTTCAGGCGAAAAACCCCTGGGCCAAACCGATACATCAGGTTCAGGCCGATCTGAAATAATGTATAAAGCGCAGGATGCTGTCGGAGCTTTTTCCACAGCCGGAGAGAGTGTAAGTAATCAGTCAGCATGAAAAAGAATCGCGCTTTTTTGAAATGGGCAGGGGGGAAATACCCCCTGCTGGACGATATCGGAAGGCATCTGCCGCAGGGCGAATGCCTTATCGAGCCGTTCGTTGGCGCGGGTTCGGTGTTTCTCAACACGTCGTACTCCCGTTACATCCTCGCTGATATCAACAGCGACTTGATAAGCCTCTACAACATCGTTAAAGACCAGCCGGACGAATATGTTCGCCAGGCGCGGAAGCTCTTCGCACCAGAAACCAATCAATCTGCGGTTTACTATGAGCTGCGCACAGAGTTCAACCTGTGTCGGGAGCCTTTCCGCCGCGCGCTGCTGTTTTTATATCTCAACCGGCATGGCTACAACGGCCTGTGCCGCTATAATCTGCGCGGTGAATTCAACGTGCCGTTCGGGCGTTATAAGAAGCCCTATTTCCCGGAAGCGGAGCTGTACCACTTCGCCGAGAAAGCGCAGAACGCCTTTTTTTACTGCGAATCTTACGCTGACAGCATGGCCCGCGCAGACGCGAACTCCGTTGTCTATTGCGATCCGCCTTATGCGCCGCTGTCGGCGACGGCCAATTTTACGGCGTATCACACCAACAGCTTTAGCCTTGAGCAGCAGGCACATTTGGCGGCCATTGCCGAAAACCTGGTGCAAAACCGAATCCCGGTGCTGATTTCTAACCATGACACGCTGCTGACGCGCGAGTGGTATAGCCAGGCAAAATTACACGTGGTCAAAGTGCGGCGCAGTATCAGCAGTAACGGCGGCACACGCAAAAAGGTGGATGAACTGCTGGCGCTCTATCGCCCGGCTTCGCGATAAGTCGCCTTCACCGCGCCGCTGCTGACCCCCTATTTTCTCAAGGAGATGCGGATGAAACAGTATTTGATTGCCCCCTCGATTCTGTCGGCTGATTTTGCTCGCCTGGGCGAAGATACCGCCGCCGTACTGGCGGCGGGCGGCGATGTCGTCCATTTCGACGTCATGGACAACCATTATGTGCCGAATTTGACCATCGGCCCGATGGTGCTTAAAGCGCTGCGCAACTATGGTATTACCGCTCCAATCGATGTTCACCTGATGGTAAAACCCGTCGATCGCCTGATCCCGGATTTTGCTGCGGCGGGTGCCAGTATCATCACCTTCCATCCTGAAGCCTCCGAACATGTCGATCGCTCACTGCAGCTGATCAAAGAACACGGCTGTAAAGCGGGGCTGGTGTTTAACCCGGCAACCCCCTTGAGCTATCTGGATTATGTGATGGATAAACTGGACGTGATCCTGCTGATGTCCGTTAACCCAGGCTTTGGCGGTCAATCTTTTATTCCGCACACCCTTGATAAGCTGCGTGAAGCGCGCCGCCGTATTGACGCTTCCGGTTTTGATATTCGTCTTGAAGTCGACGGTGGCGTGAATGTCGACAATATTGGCGCTATCGCTGCTGCGGGCGCGGATATGTTTGTTGCGGGCTCGGCGATTTTCAATCAACCGGATTACAAACACGTTATTGATGAAATGCGTAGCGAACTGGCAAAGGTAAGTCATGAATAAAATGCAGTCGATTAAAGGGATCGCGTTCGATCTTGACGGCACGCTGGTCGACAGCGCGCCGGGGCTGACCGCGGCGGTGGATAACGCCTTGTATGCCCTTGAACTGCCGCAGGCGGGGGAAGCACGGGTCGTCACCTGGATTGGTAACGGTGCGGATGTGCTGATGGAACGCGCGTTTAACTGGTCGCGCCAGGAGCGCACCAGCCAGCGAGCGGCGCAGGGCAAGCCCGATATCGATAGCCAGATCCCGCAGGAAGAGCAGGTGCGCATGCTGCGTAAGCTGTTTAATCGCTATTACGAAGAGACGGTGGAAGAGGGCAGTTTTCTTTTCCCTGACGTGGCGGAAACGCTGGCCGCGCTGCATGCCAAAGGGCTACCGCTGGCGCTGGTGACCAATAAGCCGACGCCGTTTGTGGCACCGCTGCTTGAGGCGCTGGGTATTGCGCAATATTTCACCTTTGTGGTTGGCGGCGATGATGTGGCGAATAAAAAGCCGCACCCGGAACCGTTGCTTCTGGTGTGCAAAAAGCTCACTATTCAACCTCATGAGTTACTCTTCGTCGGTGATTCACGCAACGATATCCTGGCCGCTAAGGCGGCAGGCAGCGTGTCGGTCGGAATGACCTACGGCTATAACTACGGCGAAGTGATTACCGCCAGCGAGCCGGACTATGTGTACGATCGCTTCAAAGATTTACTGCCCGCACTCGGGCTTTCGCACAGTGAACATCAGGAAATGAAAAATGACTAAGCCCATCGTCTTTAGCGGCGCGCAGCCCTCAGGTGAATTGACCATTGGCAACTATATGGGTGCGCTGCGTCAGTGGGTGAACATGCAGGACGACTATCACTGTATCTACTGCATCGTTGACCAGCACGCTATTACCGTGCGCCAGGATCCGCAGGCGCTGCGCAAGGCAACGCTGGACACGCTGGCCCTCTATCTGGCATGCGGTATCGATCCGCAAAAAAGCACCATTTTCGTTCAGTCCCACGTGCCGGAACACGCACAGCTTGGCTGGGCGCTGAACTGCTACACCTATTTCGGCGAACTGAGCCGAATGACGCAGTTTAAAGACAAATCCACGCGTTACGCCGAAAACATTAACGCCGGTCTGTTTGATTACCCGGTACTGATGGCGGCGGACATTCTGCTGTATCAAACGACTCAGGTGCCGGTGGGCGAAGACCAGAAACAGCATCTGGAGCTGAGCCGCGATATCGCCCAGCGTTTTAACGCTATCTATGGCGATATCTTCAAAGTCCCTGAGCCGTTTATTCCGAAATCCGGCGCGCGCGTTATGTCACTGCTGGAACCCACCAGGAAAATGTCCAAGTCCGACGATAACCGCAACAACGTTATCGGCCTGCTGGAAGATCCGAAATCGGTAGTGAAAAAGATCAAACGTGCCGTGACCGACTCCGACGAGCCGCCGGTGGTGCGTTACGATATCGCCAACAAAGCGGGGGTTTCCAACCTGCTGGATATCCTCTCTGCCGTGACCGGTCAGAGCATTGCTGAACTGGAACAGCACTTTGACGGCAAAATGTACGGTCATCTGAAAGGGGAAGTGGCGGACGCGGTATCCGCTATGCTGACGGAGCTGCAGGAGCGTTATCATCGCTATCGCAATGATGAAGCCTTCCTGCAACAGGTGATGAAAGAGGGTGCGGAAAAAGCCAGCGCTCGCGCATCGGAAACCTTGAAAAAAGTCTACGAAGCGATTGGCTTTGTCGCCAAACCGTAACCGGCGTTAACAATGAGAAGGGCAGGTTTAACCTGCCCTTTTTTTATCAGAACCACTTCAACTTATCGCGCAGACCCACAACGCGGCCAACAATGATCAGCGCCGGGCTTTGTACCTGCTCTGCCAGTTCACCCAACTGCGCTAAATCGCCGCTGACCACTTTTTGATTTACCGAGGTGCCGTTTTCCACCAGCGCCACCGGCATATCCGCCTGCATACCGTGTTCAATCAGCTGCGCCTGAATGGTTGCCGCCTGATTCAGCCCCATATAGAACACCAGCGTCTGCTTTTCTGCCGCCAGATTGGCCCAGTCCAGCTCGCCGCCGGTTTTCAGGTGGCCGGTAATCAGCCGCACGCTTTGCGCGTAATCGCGATGGGTTAACGGAATGCCGGAATAGGCCGAGCAGCCGGATGCCGCCGTGATGCCCGGCACCACGGAGAAGGGAATACCCGCGTGACACAAGGTTTCAAGCTCTTCACCGCCGCGCCCGAAAATAAAGGGATCGCCGCCTTTAAGACGCACAACGCGTTTGCCGCTTTGCGCCTCTCGCAGCAGGATTTGGTTAATCTCCTCCTGCGGCACGCAGTGAAAGCCCGCGCGTTTGCCCACAAATACCCGGTCGGCGTCGCGGCGCACCAGGTTCATGATCTCATCAGAAACCAGCCGGTCATACACCACCACATCTGCCTGCTGGATCTGCTGCAAACCTTTTAATGTCAGCAGCCCGGCATCGCCAGGACCTGCGCCCACCAGCACCACTTCGCCACGATTATCCAGCGGTTCGCAAAGCAACTGCTCGGTAATCTTGTCAACCGCGGCCATATCCTGGTTCGCCAGGGATTGGGCGAGGCGATCGTTAACAAACAGTTTTTCCCAGAAACGGCGACGCTCGCTCATGCTGGCAAACTGCTTTTTGACCCGGCTGCGCAACTGTCCGGCGAAACGGGCGACATGGCCTAAATGCTGCGGCAGCAGTGATTCAAGTTTTTCGCGCAGTAAACGGGCCAGCACCGGCGAGGTGCCGCCGGAGGAGACCGCCACCATCAGCGGCGAGCGATCGATAATCGACGGCATAATAAAGCTGGCCTGTTTCGGCGCGTCCACTACGTTGCAGAAGATACGGCGCTGCTCTGCCGCATCGCTGACGCGCTGATTCACTGCGTCGTTATCCGTTGCGGCAATCGCCAGCCAACACTCATCGAGCAGCGTTTCGCTGAAATCACCCATAACCAACGTTAGCATCCCCTCTTCGGCCCACGCGGTGAACTGCGGGACAAAAGAGAGGGCATTGACGGTAAGCCGTGCACCTGCATCCATTAACAGCCTGGCTTTACGTTCTGCAACATCACCACCGCCAACGAGCAAACACTGGCGATCGCGGAGCTGACAAAAAATTGGCAAATGGTCCACGACATTACCTCATCATTTTTAGTTATTGGCTGCAGGCTGGCCTGTTACGCGCTCTTGCGCGCAAGGGCGCTCACTTTTTGGCGTAGCATACCAGTAACCCAATCCCATAAATACTGCGCCTGAGAAAGTATTGCCCAGCGTTACCCACAGCAGATTGTGACCAATCCCGGAGAGGGTAAACGCTTCGTTGTGATGACCAAACCAGGAGAGGGCGAAGACCGTCATATTGGCGATGGAGTGCTCATAGCCCGAGGCGATAAACGCCAGCAGGCACCACCAGATGGCGAGGAATTTTGCTGCGCCTTCGGTACGGATTGCCATCCAGATTGCCAGACATACCAGCCAGTTACACAGCGCGCCTTTAAAGAACAGGACGGTGGCTGGAGCCGTGGTTTTTGCCAGCGCAGCCGTGTGCAGCAGGCTGGTGTCGACCGGCAGTAAACTGCCGCCGCCCCAGCAGTAGAGCAGGGCGACAAACACGGAACCGAGCAGGTTACCGAGCCAGGTCTGCGGCAGAATCGCCCACATTTGACCGTGGCTAATAGTGCCGGCTTTTACGCCTAATGTCAGAAACATGGTATGACCGGTAAACAGCTCGGAACCGGCGATAATCACCAGCGTTAAGGCAATCCCGAAGGTTGCGCCCATTACCAGCGGACGAACCGCCGGATCGAGCAGGTTGCCGAGGGTGAAAATCAGGATAATGCCAAGCCCTACATACGCGCCCGCCATGGCGGAGCTTATCCAGAAGCCCAGAGGATTTTGTGCGAAGAGGCGAGCGATGCGCGCAGCGTTAGCCGCGCACTTATTAATAGTGTCGGTAAACATAGTGTTGATTATCCAAAGTTAAAGAGAAAAGGTTTAAAAGAAAAATTAAAAGCGGGAGCATTGCGCCCCCGCAAAGGGGTTACGCTTTAATCTGTACTTCTCCCTCTTTCACGCGGACATCGAAGTGCGTGACAGAGCGGCTCTCATCTTCCATGCACAGGCCATCGCGCAGGCGGAAGCGTTGTTTTTTCAGCGGGCTGGCAACCCACAGTTCGCCCTGATGTTCAGCAATCAGGCCGCGAGAGAGTACGCTGGCCTGGAAAAACGGGTCGATATTGCTGATGGCGTACAGCTGATCATCATGACGCGGGCGGAAAATCGCGACCTGATGCTCTTTTACCAGCGCGCAGACGCCGGTTGCCGGGATGATGTCGTTGATGTTGCAAACGGTGTTCCACTGGCTCATGCGTTTTCCTCCACTAACACAACCGGAATACGTTCATACGGCGTTGCCGGGCGATGTTGCTGACGTTCTGGCACCACCTGCACGTTGGGATCGCGGCGGTCGCTATTGATAAAGTGTTTGAAGCGCTCCTGCGCGGCCGGGGTATTCACCGTTTCGGTCCATTCGCAGATAACCGCTTCACGCAGACGGGTCATTTCTTCTTCCAGCTGCGCGTCAAAGCCCAGTTTGTCATCAATAATCACGCTGCGCAGATAGTCGATGCCGCCTTCCATGCTTTCCAGCCAGGAAGCCGTACGTGTCAGTTTGTCAGCGGTACGGATGTAGAACATCATAAAGCGGTCGAGATAGTGCAGCAGAGTCTCGCGGTCGAGATCCGCCGCCAGCAGATCCGCGTGGCGCGGTTTCATACCGCCGTTACCGCAGACATACAGGTTCCAGCCTTTTTCCGTGGCGATAATGCCCACGTCTTTACCCTGTGCTTCCGCACATTCACGGGTACAGCCAGAGACGCCAAACTTCATTTTGTGCGGTGTACGAATGCCTTTGTAGCGGTTTTCCAGCTCGACGCCGAAGCCGACGCTGTCGCCCACGCCGTAACGGCACCAGGTTGAACCGACACAGGTTTTCGCCATGCGTAGCGCTTTCGCGTAAGCGTGACCGGTTTCGAAACCGGCGTTAATCAACTGACGCCAGATTTCCGGCAGGTCATCTTTTTGCGCGCCGAACAGGCCGATACGCTGGGAGCCGGTGATTTTGGTGTAGAGATTAAATTCACGGGCGATACGGCCCACTTCCATCAACCCTTCCGGGGTGATTTCGCCGCCCGCGGAGCGCGGGATGACGGAATAAGTGCCATCTTTCTGGATATTGGCGAGGAAGTTATCGTTGGTGTCCTGCAGCGGCGTGTGCTGCGGTTTCAGCACATACTCGTTCCAGCAGGAGGCCAGCAGAGAACCGACCGTCGGTTTACACACTTCACAGCCGTAACCTTTGCCGTATTTCGCCAGCAGTTCATCGAAGGATTTAATCCCTTCAACGCGGATCAGGTGGTACAGCTCCTGGCGCGAGTAAGCGAAGTGCTCGCACAGGTTATTAGTGATTTCGATACCCTGTTTCGCCAGCTCTGCGTTCAGCACCTGGGTGACCAGCGGGATACAGCCGCCGCAGCCGGTACCGGCTTTGGTTTCCGCTTTCAGCGCCGCAACGGTGTGGCAGCCTTTGTTAATAGCGCTAATCAGATCGCCTTTGGTCACGTCGAAGCAGGAGCAGATTTGCGCGCTATCCGGCAGTTTATCAACGCCGATTGACGGTTTACCGCCAGCCGCGTGGGCGGGCAGGATCAGCGCGTCGGGGTTTTCCGGCAGCTCAATAGCATTCAGTACCAGCTGCAGCAGGTTGCCGAAATCGCTGGTATCACCCACCAGCACGGCACCGAGCAGGGTTTTGTTATCCGGGCTGACAATCAGGCGTTTGTAGACTTCTTTGCTTTCGTCGAGATAGACGTAGCTGCGTGCGCCCGGCGTGCGGCCATGGGCATCGCCGATACCGCCAACATCAACGCCAAGCAGTTTCAGTTTGGCACTGAGATCGGCGCCTACAAAGGCGTTAGCCGTGCCGAGGATATGATCTACCGCGACCTGCGCCATTTTGTAGCCAGGTGCAACCAGGCCATACACGCGGTTGTTCCAGCTGGCGCACTCGCCGATAGCATAGATACTTGGGTCGGAAGTCTGGCAGCTATCGTTAATGACGATGCCGCCGCGCTGAGCCACTTCCAGCCCGCACTGGGTCGCCAGTTTGTCACGTGGGCGAATACCGGTGGAGAAGACGATAAAGTCGACTTCCAGCTCGCTACCGTCGGCGAAGCGCATGGTTTTACGCGCTTCAGTGCCTTCCTGCACGATCTCTTTGGTGTTCTTGCTGGTGTGCACGCGCACGCCCATGCTCTCAATTTTGCGCTTCAGCTGCTCGCCGCCCATGTTGTCGAGCTGTTCCGCCATCAGCATGGGCGCGAATTCGATCACGTGGGTTTCAACGCCTAAGTTTTTCAGCGCCCCGGCGGCTTCCAGACCGAGCAGGCCACCACCAACGACCGCACCGCGGCGGCTGCGGCGTGCGCAGGATTCAATGGCGTTCAAATCTTCAATGGTGCGGTACACGAAGCAGTCTTGCGTTTCGGAACCTTTAATAGGCGGGATCCAGGGGTAAGAGCCCGTTGCCATGATCAGCTTGTCGTAATAAACCGTGCGTCCGGCGCTGGAGTGGATCACTTTTTCCTGACGGTTGATAGTGATCGCACGTTCGCCAATCAGCACTTTAACGCCGTGTTTCTCATAAAATCCTTCACGCACCAGCGACAGCTCTTCAGCCGTATGGTGGGAGAAGTAGGAAGAGAGATGGACGCGGTCGTAGGCTTTACGCGGCTCTTCACAGAAGACGGTAATATCGAACTGGCTGGCTTCGGCTTTATCGAGGAGATCCTCAATAAAACGGTGGCCGACCATGCCATTACCGATTACAGCGAGTTTGACTTTGCTCATTTTTGCCTCGATATCTTTTCTATTACTGCCTACCTTAACGATTCAGCTTTGTGGGTTATTGATGTACATCAAATACACCTTCGCATACCACTTAATGAGTAGATCTTTGATTTTTAGTGGTTTTTCTAAGTTGCGGATATCACTGGTATTTATGGTTTGCGGAATTTCTGTACAAAAAATGAGGGTTTTTACTCCGGCGTCTGCTACAAATGAGCGCAGGGAAAAAAAGGGAGTAACGCTATGTCAGCAGCACCGCTTTGGTTAATTCAGAATGTGCATTTACCCGATCGCGACGGGTTATGGCAGATTGCCATTGAAAAGGGGCATTTTGGCGAAATCACCCCGATGGCTGAGACGCATAACGATAATATTGAAGCCCTGAATGCACGCGGTGGACTGGCGCTACCGCCCTTTGTCGAGCCGCATATTCATCTGGATACTACGCAGACCGCCGGAGAGCCGCACTGGAACCAATCCGGCACCCTGTTTGAAGGCATTGAGCGCTGGGCCGAACGCAAGGCGTTGTTGAGCCATGAAGATGTCAAAGCGCGCGCCTGGCAGACACTGAAGTGGCAAATGGCCAATGGCGTGCAGTTTGTGCGTACCCATGTTGATGTCTCCGATCCAAGTCTGACGGCGTTAAAAGCGATGCTGGAGGTCAAGGCGGAAGTTGCCCCGTGGATTGAGGTGCAAATTGTTGCCTTCCCGCAGGAGGGGATCCTCTCGTATCCTAACGGTGCCGCACTGCTTGAAGAGGCGCTCCAGCTTGGCGCGGATGTCGTGGGTGCCATCCCGCATTTTGAATTCACCCGTGAGTATGGCGTTGAGTCACTGCATATCGCTTTCGCGCTGGCGCAAAAATATGACCGCCCCCTCGATATCCACTGTGATGAAATCGATGATGAGCAGTCGCGTTTTGTCGAAACCGTTGCGGCGTTAGCGTTGAAAATGGGTATCGGCCCGCGCGTTACCGCCAGCCATACCACCGCCATGCACTCCTACAATGGCGCCTATACCTCGCGTCTATTTCGCTTATTAAAACTCTCCGGCATCAACTTTGTCGCTAACCCGCTGGTGAATATTCATTTGCAGGGGCGTTTTGACGATTATCCCAAACGTCGGGGTATTACGCGCGTAAAAGAGCTGCTGGCGGCGGATATCAACGTTTGTTTCGGTCATGATGACGTTTTTGATCCCTGGTACCCGCTCGGCACGGGCAATATGTTGCAGGTGCTGCATATGGGGCTGCATGTTTGCCAGTTGATGGGCTATCAGCAGATTACTGATGGGCTGCGGCTGATCACCGATAACAGCGCCAGAACCTGCGGATTAACCAAGTACGGTATTCAGACCGGGAATCCGGCCAATATGATTATCTTGCCCGTTGATAACGGTTTTGATGCGGTGCGCTGCCAGTCGCCGGTGCGCTGGTCGATTCGACAAGGGCGCATTATTGCTACTACCCAGCCCGCCCAAAGCTGGATAAAAGTAGATAACGGTGGCGAAGAAGTGCTATTTAATCGTCTGCGCCCCTGATGGGGAGAAAGCAGAACGGCACAGCAGGTTGTGAGCGGTGTGACGTTACATCTGGTACAAATTACGTAAAATTAGGTAAAAGGCTGGCCTGCTGGCTGACGGCTCTTTAGAATCAAGCAACTCGCTTTCTTTACTGCTCTTCGTTAAGGAAACCTTATGGTTAAATCGACTCTGGCGGCTGTTGCGGCTGTAATAGCCCTTTCTGCCTTTTCGTCTGCTGCGCTGGCGGCAAAAGGCGATCCTCATGTTCTGCTCACCACCTCCGCCGGCAACATCGAACTGGAGCTGAACAATCAGAAAGCCCCTGTGTCGGTGAAGAACTTCCTTGATTACGTCAATAACGGCTTCTATAACAACACCACCTTTCACCGCGTAATCCCGGGTTTTATGGTGCAGGGCGGCGGTTTTAACGAACAGATGCAGCAGAAGCAGCCTAATCCGCCGATTAAAAACGAAGCCGATAACGGTTTGCGTAATACGCGCGGCACCATTTCGATGGCGCGTACCGCCGATAAAGACAGCGCGACCAGCCAGTTCTTTATCAACGTTGCCGACAACGCATTCCTCGATCACGGTCAACGCGACTTTGGCTATGCGGTGTTTGGTAAAGTGGTGAAAGGCATGGACGTGGCCGATAAGATTGCCCAGCTACCGACGCACGATGTTGGGCCTTATCAGAATGTCCCGACCAAACCCGTCGTTATCCTCTCCGCGAAAGTGCTGCCCTAAGTTTCCCCGGCACGGGTCATTCGACCCGTGCTTCTTTAGCTTCCCGGCGTAACGTCCCATTTCTGCATATAATTTGGGCACAGATATGTGAAACAGGGAGGCGCAATGAAGAAAAAACTCACCGACCGGCAAAAATCCCGCCTTTGGGAGCAGCGACGCAATGCCAATTTTCAGGCCAGCAGACGGCTGGAAAACGTCGACAGCGAGCTGATAACGCTGAGTAGCGAGGAAGCCGAAGAGCGTCTTGCAGAACTGCGGAGGGAGTATGAGCGATAAATTTGGCGACGGACGCGATCCGTATCTCTATCCGGGTCTGAATGTGATGCGCAATGAGTTGGGCATCCGCCAGCCACAGCGGCTTGAACAGGCTGCCTGGCAGTTCACCGCCTTGCGCGCCGCAACCCTGGAGCTTGGCCCAATGGTGCGCGGTCTGCCGCATCTTTGTGCCATTCATCAGCATCTCTATCAGGATGTCTTCGACTGGGCCGGGCAGATCCGCGAAGTGGACATTTACGAGGGCGATACCCGTTTTTGCCATTTCGAATATATCGAAAAAGAGGGCAACGCCCTGATGCAGCAGCTCGAAGATGAAGAGTGGCTGTGCGGGCTGGAGAAAGAGGCGTTTGTTGAACGGCTGGCGCATTATTACTGTGAGATCAACGTGCTGCATCCGTTCCGCCTCGGCAACGGTATTGCCCAGCGCATCTTCTTCGAACAGCTGGCGCTCCATGCCGGTTTTACCCTCGACTGGCGTGATATCGACCCCGACCAATGGCGCGATGCCAACCAGACGGGCGCGATGGGCGATTTAGCACCGCTGGCTAACCTGTTTCATAAAGTGGTGAGCGAAGCCGTCGAAAGTGAGTAAACTAGGGCGGTCTGTCACTTCTGAGGCCGCTATGATCCTGCTTATCGACAATTACGACTCCTTTACCTGGAACCTGTATCAATATTTTTGTGAGCTCGGGGCACAGGTAGAGGTGCGGCGTAACGATGAGATAACCCTCGCGGATATCGCCGTGCTGGCGCCGCGCAAAATCGTGATATCGCCGGGCCCCTGCACGCCGGATGAGTCCGGCGTTTCGCTGGCGGTGATTCAACATTATGCGGGTAAATTGCCGATACTGGGCGTTTGCCTTGGCCATCAGGCGATTGCCCAGGTGTTTGGTGCCACTATTATTCGTGCGCAGCGAGTAATGCACGGCAAAACATCCCCCATCACCCATAACGCGACGGGCGTTTTCTGCGGGCTTAATAATCCGTTAACCGTCACCCGCTACCATTCGCTGTTAATCGATCCGCCTACGCTACCGGCGTGCTTTGAAGTCACCGCCTGGAGTGAAAGCGACGAGATTATGGGCATTCGTCACCGCGAGTGGGATCTGGAAGGGGTGCAGTTCCACCCGGAAAGCATTCTCAGCGAGCAGGGCCATCAGTTATTGAAAAACTTCCTCGATCGCTGATTTCAGGTTGCCATTCAGTGATTTTTTATGCATATTTCGTGATTATATTTTCACTATCAAAATCATCTATGACGGGATGGGCATTCGATGGCAACTCAGCAAGACGCGGTAACACGTGCAAACTTCGATGACGTTATTCTGCCAATTTACGCGCCGGCCGAGTTTATCCCGGTGAAGGGTAAAGGCAGCCGGGTGTGGGATCAGCAGGGTAAAGAGTACGTTGATTTTGCCGGGGGAATTGCGGTAACCGCGTTGGGACACTGTCATCCGGCGCTGGTGGAGACGCTAAAAACCCAGGGCGAAACGCTGTGGCACACCAGCAATGTCTTTACCAACGAACCCGCCTTACGCCTGGCACGTAAACTTATCGATGCCACCTTTGCCGAGCGCGTGGTGTTTATGAACTCCGGCACGGAAGCTAATGAAACGGCCTTTAAGCTGGCGCGTTTTTATGCATCTACTCGCCACAGCCCCTACAAAACGAAAATTATCGCCTTCCATAACGCTTTTCATGGACGCTCGCTGTTTACCGTCAGCGTCGGCGGTCAGCCGAAATATTCCGACGGCTTTGGCCCTAAACCGGCGGATATTATCCATGTGCCGTTTAACGATCTCCATGCCGTTAAAGCGGTGATGGACGATCACACTTGCGCGGTGGTGGTAGAGCCGATTCAGGGCGAAGGTGGAGTGACTGCCGCGACGCCGGAATTCCTCACAGGCCTGCGCGAGCTGTGCGATAAACATGACGCGCTGCTGGTGTTTGATGAAGTGCAGTGCGGCATGGGCCGCAGCGGCGAGCTGTTTGCCTATATGCACTATGGCGTTACGCCGGATATTCTCACCAGCGCCAAAGCCCTCGGCGGCGGTTTTCCCATTAGCGCGATGCTGACTACTCATGACATCGCCAGCGTGTTCCACGCCGGTTCCCACGGTTCTACCTACGGCGGCAATCCGCTGGCCTGCGCCGTTGCCGGTACGGCATTTGATATTATTAACACGCCGCAGGTGCTGAACGGCGTGCAGGAAAAACGTCAGCTGTTTGTGCAGCATTTACACCAAATTAGCGATAAATTCGACCTGTTCCGCGACATTCGCGGTATGGGGTTGTTGATTGGCGCAGAGTTGACGCCGAAGTATCACGGCCGCGCGCGCGATTTCCTCTATGCCGCTGCTGACGCAGGGGTGATGGTATTGAACGCAGGGCCGAATGTGATGCGCTTTGTCCCCTCGCTGATTATCGAGGCGCAGGATATTGAGGAAGGGATGAAACGCTTTACCGACGCGGTCGCAAAGGTCGTTAACGGTTAAGCCTGCGATTAAGCCAGATACCGTGATGCGGGCGCTGACGCCACGCCACCGACGAAATGGTGTGCATGGTGTTCAGATGCCCGATAACACGCTGCAAGTGCTGCTCAAGCGTGCTCATTGGCCCGTGCGTAAGGGTTTCAGGCGCTTCCAGAATATTCACATCGCCGGAATCCCCCGGCCCGTCATACTCCAGCCGCTGCTGACAGCGCTGCAGGCCAATTTCGCAGGCTTGTAAATAACGCTGCGCCAGGTCCGGCGTAAGCATCGTATGTTCACGCGCCAGCGTCGTCATCGCATTAATATGCTCGACGATAAACTGGCTGTGAGTGACCCATAATTTCATATCCGCCAGATAGCGTGTATTGAATCCCGGCTCCTGCATCGCCTGGTTAAGGGAGTTAAATAAGGCGTTATGGGCCTGATTAACGCGCATACGTTGCCAGGCCAGCGGTGTTGGCTCCGGGTTATCGCTTAAGATCAGGCGAATTGCCTGCTGATCCATTTCCAGCGCATCGTGGGCATTCTGGCGCAGTAAACCGCTTTGCCACTGCGGCCACAGCCAGACTATACCGCCGAAGGCAATCAGGCAGCCAATCAGCGTATCAATCAGCCGGGTGACGATAAACTCTTCACCATTGAGCGTCAGCAACTGCAGGGTATAGACGGCGGTGATAGTAAAACCTACCATCGCCCAGCCGTAGTTTTTGCGAATAATCAGGTAGCTTATCAGGGTGATTACCAGCATCGTCGCCAGCGTAAAACCGAGCGGAACGTGGAAGTGGAGTGTCGCTCCGGCAACCACCAAACCCGCGAACGTACCGGCTGCCCGATGCAGGATACGCACGCGCGTGGCACCATAACCGTTTTGCGTCACAAACATAATCGTCATCAGGATCCAGTAGGGCTTCGGCAAATCCAGTGCGATACCCATCAGGCTGCCGATACTGAGCATTACGCTGATCCGTGCCGCATTACGCAGCGCGGCGGACTTAAACGATAAGTAGCTTTTCAGCGCCTGGAAAAGTGGTAAGCGACGCTCTTTTTCCTCCATCAGATCGCGCGTATAGAGCGGGCGCTGAGTCTGCAGTACGCGGGCGATATGGCTAAAATGCCATGCGCAAAACTGTCCAACGGGATTATCCGGATGCTGACGGGCGATTTTTTCCAGCGCGCCAATTTGTGCTTCCATCGTAAAGTGCGTGGGGTAGCGATGATAAAGAATATCATCCGCCACCACGCGCAGGCGGGCGGCAACGGTTTGCGCGTTCCAACGGATCACCTGTTCGGCGCGGGTTTGTTCCACCAGCTTTTGCACCTCTGCGGGATGGTGCAGACTTACGGAGATGTGCTCTTGTAGATCTAAACCCATTTGAAAAACGCGCAGCAGCGGTTTGTAATCGTTATTTTGATTGGCGGCCAGCATATGCAGTTGCTGATAGCACTGGCTTATCATATCCACTGCCATTTGTTGACGAGAAAGCAGAGGCGGCAGCGCGGTTTCCGGATCGACGTGCTGCGTTAGCAGGCTATATTTTGCCTCGCAGTAATCCGCCAGTTGCCGATAGAGCAGGCTCAGGGATTCACGCAGCGGCTGCTCTCGCCACAGCCAGAACCAAAACCAGTTGAACAGTCCATACCACAGCGTACCCAGCACATAAATAAGCAGCGGTTGCCATACCGGCATAGTACCGGCGAGACTCAAGGTAAAGATGGCGGCAATCAGTGACGCGGGTAACAGACGACCGTGTAACGCGCTGATTTCAGCGGTAATGCCTAAAACCAGCGTCAAACCGATAAAGATAATCGGCAAGGGAAGATTTTCTGCCAACAGGAGCTGAACGGTGAGGCTGCTGCCGGCAAACAGCGTTCCGCCGACGATAAGTCGCTTAAAGAAGCGTTGGTGAGGAGTATCAAGACCGGCCATGTTGCAGCAGGCGGGAACGAGAGAAAATAGCAGACCTTGTTGCAGATGACCGAGCACAAGCCCGATTGACACAGGGAGACACAACACCAGCGTTTGCCGCAGTGCATAGTTGACTTCCGGATGGTAAATCAGCCTGCGCCACATGAGGAAGGAGAACGACGCAGCGGTGATGCTGCGCCGTTAGACGGATTAACGCGTTCCGTAAACTACGATGGTTTTACCGTGGGCGGAAATCAGATTCTGATCTTCCAGCATTTTCAGAATACGGCCCACCGTTTCGCGGGAACAACCAACGATCTGACCGATTTCCTGACGAGTAATTTTAATTTGCATGCCGTCCGGGTGGGTCATTGCGTCCGGCTGTTTTGCCAGGTTCAACAGCGTTTGTGCGATACGACCGGTTACGTCCAGGAAGGCCAGGTTGCCTACTTTTTCTGACGTCACCTGCAGACGACGCGCCATCTGCGAAGAGAGACGCATCAGGATGTCCGGGTTAACCTGGATTAACTGACGAAATTTTTTATAGGAGATTTCGGCCACTTCACAGGCAGTTTTAGCGCGTACCCATGCACTACGCTCCTGACCCTCTTCGAACAAGCCCAGTTCACCAATAAAATCTCCCTGGTTAAGGTAAGAGAGGATCATCTCTTTACCCTCTTCATCCTTGATTAGCACTGCCACTGAGCCTTTAACGATGTAATACAGCGTTTCCGCTTTTTCACCCTGGTGAATTAGCGTGCTCTTCGACGGGTACTTATGAATGTGGCAATGAGACAAGAACCATTCAAGCGTCGGGTCTGTTTGTGGTTTGCCAAGCACCATGCGCGATTATCCTCTGTTATAAGCTGTCTCCAGACACAGGATGAACCCCTGCGTCCAGGGTTGCAATCTAAGCTTTCCGCTTCCTGGGAAATGGACCGTCAGCGTCATCTGCGGTCTCAAAAGTATGATGTCCTTTGCGTACATGCATAAAACTCTATGTATCTCTGTAGCATCCCGATTGTTTTAGCATAGCTTTATCCGTGTGTCTCCTGGTGTCTCGCTTCAGCATGACCCAGGTCGCCTTCCGTTGCGAGTTTTGTTATGTACGCGTAATCTGTAAAGAAATTTGTCACTGCGGAGTGAATAAAATGCAGGCACGTGTGAAATGGGTTGAAGGGTTAACCTTCCTGGGTGAGTCCGCTTCGGGCCATCAGATTCTGATGGATGGCAACTCCGGCGACAAAGCGCCAAGCCCGATGGAAATGGTGCTGATGGCGGCAGGCGGCTGTAGCGCTATTGATGTCGTCTCAATTTTGCAAAAAGGGCGTCAGGAGGTGACCGATTGCGAAGTGAAACTCACTTCAGAGCGTCGCGAAGAAGCTCCCCGCTATTTTACTCACATCAACCTGCATTTTATCGTCACCGGCAAAGAGCTGAAAGACGCGGCGGTTTCCCGCGCGGTAGACCTTTCAGCCGAGAAGTATTGCTCCGTGGCGCTGATGCTGGAAAAGGCGGTAAACATCACGCACTCTTACGAAGTTATCGAAGCCTGATCCCAAAAGCCCGGTGGCGCGCGGCGTACCGGGCTTCTGTATTACTTAATTTTTTTGCCTTCCATCAGCCTTTGCACCAGCGGCGTCATAATCAACTCCATCGCCAACCCCATTTTCCCGCCCGGTACCACTAACGTATTGATGTGCGAGATAAACGAACCCTGCAACATTGCCAGTAGCCATGGGTAATCAATCCCTTCCAGATTACGAAAGTGAATGACCACAAAACTTTCATCCAGCGACGGAATGCCTTTTGCGGCAAAAGGATTGGAGGTATCCACCGTCGGTACGCGCTGGAAGTTGATGTGCGTGCGGGAGAACTGCGGCGTAATAAAGTTGATGTAATCTTCCATCGAACGCACGACGGAATCCATCACCGCTTCACGAGAATGCCCGCGCTCGCTGGTATCGCGTACCAGTTTTTGGATCCACTCCAGATTGACAATCGGCACTACGCCGACGAGTAAATCCACATGCCGTGCGACATCGTTATGCGGCGTGACTACGCCACCGTGCAGCCCTTCGTAAAACAGCACATCGGTCGGCTCCGGCAATGGCTGCCAGGGGGTAAATGTGCCGGGCACCTGATTCCACGGTACGGCTTCATCATAAGTATGCAGATATTTGCGCGCCTGGCCTTTGCCGCTCTGGCCGTACTCATGAAAGGTTTGTTCCAGCAGCGGAAAATCATTGGCTTCCGGGCCGAAATAGCTCACATGCCGTCCCAGATCGCGGGCTTTACGGATAGCCATATCCATTTCCGGGCGGGTATAACGGTGGAAGCTGTCACCTTCCACCTCGGCCGCATGCATATTGAGCTGGGCGAAGATTTTACGGAAGGCGAGGCTGGTAGTGGTGGTTCCCGCGCCGCTGGAGCCCGTGACGGCAATAACCGGATGTTTGGCGGACATAGCAACTCCCTGAATAAACGATTGTTTTCAGTATAGCCAGCCGCCTTAAAGCCTGTTAGTCGTGAAACTGCCCGCGCGGCATAATATTGACCGTCTCGTGCAGTTCCGACCACACCAGCACGGCTTCGCCGCGTTGCAGCTGTCGTTTAACATCGGCGACCTTTTGCTCAAGTGAACGCTCATGTTCACCATAATCAGTGCCTTCGCGCAAGACAAAGCTCTCAATCAGGTTGTCCAGCGTCTGCGGGTCAATCTCTTGCCAGGGAATAATCATCGTCTTTCCAGATAAGTGGATAACCAGGCCGGAATGCGTTTTTCCAGCCACATTTCCGGGCGACGTAAGGTACCGCCGACAAACCCGACGTGGCCGCCGTGATCCGTCAGCTGATACTCAATATTAGACGGTAGATGTCCGCTATCCGGGATGACATGGTGATCCATAAACGGGTCGTCTTTCGCGTGGATGATCAGCATCGGTTTGCGAATGTCCGGCAATACCGGCATCGCGCTGCAGCGGCGATAATAGTCCAGCGCGTCGGCAAAACCATGGATTTTGGCGGTAATCAGATCGTCAAACTCGCGGATACGACGTAATTTACGCAGCGCAGGCAAGGTGGTGGGCAGCGAGCCGGGGTAAGCACGCAGTTTGCGTGCGGCATTGGCTTTCAACAGATTGAGCAAATAGTGCTGATAGACCCGAGAAAAGCCTTTATCCATATGCGCGCTGCAGGCTTCCAGCACCAGCGGTGCAGAGACAATGACCGCTGCATCGACAGGTAAATCATCATCCGCTTTCGCCAGTAAACAGCCGAGCATATTCCCGCCCAGCGAGTAACCCACCGCCGCAGTGGGTGCCGGGCCGAACTCCTCACGTAGCCACTGTAAAAACCAGGTGCCATCCTCGGTTTCACCGGAGTGATAAATACGGTTCAGGCGATTTGGAATCCCACTACAGCCGCGAAAATGCATCACCACGCCAAGCCAACCGCGCTGTTTCGCCGCATGTATTAATCCGTGCGCGTAGGGGCTGTGCAGGCTTCCTTCAAGGCCGTGAAACACCACCAGCCGCGGCTTGTGTTTCGCCTGACGCGGCTCTTCACTCCATGCCAAATCAACGAAGTCGCCATCCGGTAACTCAAGGCGCTGCCACCAGGGATCGAACTGCAGGCGACGGCGCAAAATGCGTGGCAGCATCGTTTGCAGATGCGGATTACGCGCACCCGGCATCGGATGAAAGAGATGTGTCTCTTCCATCGGATTATGGAAATTTGCAGGGGTTATGTCTGCCATCATGTCAATAAACGTAAGGAACCAGGCAATGATTATACTTGCTAATAAATAGGCTGTTTAATACTTTGCTGCTGTTGTAACGTATAGCTGCTTGTATTTGCGTCAATATTTTTTTTAAAAGCAGATGATTTCAGACAAACTGCTGCCTATTTTTTTGAACAATAAGGATGTTTAAGGTGACGGATATTACCTCGCACGAACTTGCCACATCTCCACAGCAAAGCCCCGTTATTAACGATCTGCCCGGCAATGAAACATTAACCCTGGCTGAAAAAGAAGAAATGAATAGAATTTTCAGCGAGATAAATATCTACGATCCGATTTCTTCGCTCTCGTTTGGCGCGAAAACCATGAACCAAATTTCTCAATTTTCTGACGCGTTAATGCAGGAAGTACGGGCCAAAGACGCAGGTGTGATTGGCGGGCAACTGACCGATCTGCTTCAGAAAATCAAAAAAGTGGATATCAGCGCTCTTGAGCAAAAGCCGGGTCTGCTTGCCTCGCTTCCGTTGCTGGGATCGTTATTTAATCGTATTGAACGCACGATGCTTGAGTACCAGACGCTGGCGCAGCAGGTCGATACCATTACAGGCAAACTCAATCAGGCAATGGTCGAACTGCTGCGTAATCTTTCGATGCTGGAGATCCTTTTTGAACGTAACCGGGATGTTTTCCAACAAATCACGCTACATCTGGTTGCGGGTAAGCAAAAGCTTGAGGAAATTAAGCAGAACGAGTTACCTGCAATGCAAGCTCAGGCAACAGCCAGTCCGTTGGATGCGCAGCGTTTACGTGATCTTCTTGACGGAATCCAGCGTTTCGAGCGTCGTTTACATGATTTGATGTTGTCACGCACCATTGCCATGCAAAGCGCACCGCAAATCCGTCTTATGCAAAGTAACAGCCAGTCACTGGCGGAAAAGATCCAGAGCAGCATTCTTTCGACCATCCCCATCTGGAAAAACCAGATCGCATTGTCAATGT
Organism: Enterobacter sp. Bisph1; assembly: GCF_000814905.1. GTDB lineage: Bacteria > Pseudomonadota > Gammaproteobacteria > Enterobacterales > Enterobacteriaceae > Kosakonia. The sequence goes on along the minus strand of NZ_JXAG01000047.1, from coordinate 22,910 downwards.
CCCTGCAAACTCATCGCCGTGCCGCGAAGCTGCAAAAAGACGTTGCTGATACCACGAATGATTTACTGCGTCGTAATGCCGAAATGTTGCAAACCGGCACCATAGATACGGCCCGCGAAGTAGAACGCTCAGTCGTGGATATTGAAACACTGCGAGAAGTCCAGTCGCGGTTACTCAACACACTCGAAGAGTCTGTCAAAATTGCCGCTGATGCCCGGACGCGTCGCGCTGAAGTCGAAAAAGAGCTTATCTCTATGGAAGATCAAATGCGCAGTCGATTGGCGAGCATCGCCGGTAGTAATGGTGGGCAGGCTTAAGACAGGGAAACGTCATGTTAAAAAAGCTAGCAAATGCTTTAGATAAAATCAGTTGCAGCATATGGATGCGTATTATCCTTCACTGCATTCTTTTTATTTGTGCATCGGTTTTTTCTATTAAAACCAGCGAGTATGTCAGCGAGGTACTCCCTGGAATAGTCTCTGAAACCGGTTGGGTGGGGGCGTTATTGTTTCTCAACTGGATGGCTTTTTCTATTTTGTGCAGGGGACTTCTTTTTGATCGTCCCGCTTTAGGGTTGGGTGCGTCAGCGGGAATCGTATGGTTATTCTTTGGCGATGCAGCGGCAATGCCTTTTTGGGCGGCAACCATGACGCTGCTCTATCACCTGTATCGCAGCCGGCGTAACGTCAGGGCCATTCATTTTTGGTATCTTTTTTTAGGGATCGGTGCGTTCGTAGCTTATAGGAAACTTTATTCTTTCACCGCACATCCGGTTTACCTTTCACTCTTTATCCTGCTGCCCGCTGCGTATTATTTTATTAAATATGTATTGCAGAACGTTGAGGCACGTAAACAGCGCCAACAACAGGCGATGCAAGAAAATCTCACATGTGAACGTGAGGCAAAAGATGCAATAGTGCGAATGATTTTCCAACTGGAACGTATCGACGATTTACCTGCGCTTCTGCAAAGTGAGCTACGTGGCATTACCCGCTACGCCAGTATGATTGAAAAGTGCATGCGGGAAGATAAAAGGGATGAGGTGGCGGGGCGGCAATTTCTTGAGCGCTACTTGCCAATGGTCGAGATGGTTGTGACTAAAGGGGCTTCACTTTCGCTGCAATTACCTACTGATAAGCAAGAACAGGCTTTCAATGAGCAACTCGCCGCATTACAAAAGCTCACTCATGCCTTTTATGAGAAACACCAGGAGCTGTTAATAAACGATCAAACCGATTTGCAAACGGAACTTTCTACGCTGGATAAAATGTTAAAAACCGACGGGTACAGTAAATAACGGTGCGGTCAACGGCGAAGGGCGGATGATTTTCAAAGAGCCGAAAACCGACAGCGGACTGAAACGCTCGGCGCGCGGTCTGCTGCGCGTGGAACGTGATGCGCAGGGCGAGCTGCAACTGCATGATGAACAGAGCCGGGAGCAGGAGCAGGGCGGTGAGCTGAAAACCCGCTTCCTGGACGGTAAGCTTTACCAAACTGAGCACTTCGAACAGATTCGCCAGCGTCTGGCCAGCCAACAATAACCCTCTGCCATCGGCGGTACGCCTGTACCGCCAGCTTCCATAAAACTTTTCTCGCCTGTTGAAACTGATCTACATCACGAATTGTTTTATTGATTATTACTCTCAGGCTAACGATTCGCCCTCCTGCTTAATTGATGACTTTCTCACCAGCGCGCACACTGAACTTAGTGTTAAGCAAGTCAAAATGATGAGCTGAATCAGGAGGTTAATAATGTTATCTGGGCAAACGCCAGCAACGGTATGGAACACGCGGCGCAGCGAGAAACAGCGCCGCCTGGCGTCCATTCCCGTACAGGGCAAGGTATTGCCGACCGGCGACCTCGTCGCCATGCTGGAAAAACTGATCGCACCGGGCGACCGTGTGGTACTCGAAGGCAACAACCAAAAGCAGGCGGATTTTCTCTCCCGCTCGCTGGCGGAAGTCAACCCACAAAAAGTCCACGACTTGCATATGATTATGCCAAGCGTCGGACGCAGCGAACATCTTGATATTTTTGAAAAAGGTATCGCCCGTAAGCTGGATTTCTCCTTCTCCGGGACGCAGAGCCTGCGCATTTCGCAGCTTCTGGAAGATGGCCTGCTGGAAATCGGTGCCATTCATACTTACATCGAACTTTACTCCCGCCTGTACGTTGACCTGAGCCCGAATGTGGCGCTGATTGCCGGTTATAAAGCCGACCGCAAAGGCAACCTCTATACCGGCCCAAGTACCGAAGATACCCCAGCGCTGGTAGAAGCCGCTGCTTTTCGCGACGGCATCGTTATCGCTCAGGTTAATGAACTGGTTGATGAAGAGTGCGATCTGCCGCGCGTCGACATTCCCGGCTCGTGGATCGACTACGTGGTAGTGGCTGACAAACCCTTCTTTATCGAACCGCTGTTTACCCGCGATCCGCGTCTGATCAAGCAGGAACACATCCTGATGGCGATGATGGCCATTAAAGGCATCTACGCAGAACATCAGGTGCAGTCCCTTAACCACGGTATCGGTTTTAACACCGCCGCGATTGAGCTGCTGCTGCCGACCTACGGCGAACAGCTCGGCCTGAAGGGCAAAATCTGTAAACACTGGACCCTGAACCCGCATCCGACGCTGATCCCGGCGATTGAAAGCGGCTGGGTGGAGAGCGTGCACTGCTTCGGCGGCGAACTGGGGATGGAAGAGTATATCCGCGCCCGCCCGGACGTTTTCTTCACCGGTTCCGACGGTTCAATGCGTTCCAACCGCGCTTTCTGCCAGTTAGCGGGCCAGTACGCGGTGGATATGTTTATCGGTTCGACGTTACAGGTCGATGGCCTGGCGAACTCTTCCACCGTTACTCGCGGTCGTCTCTCTGGTTTCGGCGGTGCGCCGAATATGGGCCACGATCCGCACGGCCGCCGTCATGCGACGCCCGCCTGGCTGAACATGATCACCGAGCCGGATCCCATGCAGCGCGGGAAAAAGCTGGTGGTACAAATGGTTGAGACCTTCCAGGCCGGTGCAAAACCGACCTTCGTGGAAAAACTCGACGCCGTCGAAGTAGCAAAAACCTCCGGTATGCCGCTGGCCCCGGTGATGATTTATGGCGATGACGTGACCCATGTGCTGACGGAAGAGGGGATTGCTTACCTCTATCGTGCGGAAAGCCTCGAAGAGCGCCGTGCCATGGTAGCGGCCGTCGCAGGTATCACCGATATCGGTCTCGGCGTCGATGCCAAACGCGTCGCTGCGCTGCGTAGCAGCGGCAAAGTGGTCTACCCGGAAGATATGGGCATTCGTCGCACCGACGCCACCCGCTCACTGCTGGCTGCCAGCAGCGTCGCGGATCTGGTGGAGTGGTCCGGCGGTCTTTATAACCCACCTGCGAAATTCCGGAGCTGGTAATGAAACTTCTGCCACGGATTGATGCTGAAGGCGGTGCCGAATGGCTGGCACGAGCCGCCACGCTGTGTCTGATTGACGAAGCGCGCTTAAGCCCGAAGCCCGGTCTGGTGGACAGTCGGGGGAACGGCGCGCACCACGATTTAACGCTCGAACTGATGGAGCGTTCTGCCTATAGCCTGACCCCCACGTTTCAGGCACTGGCGCAACAAAGCTGGCAACGTCCAGCGGATGTGGCGCTCAGACAAACCATCGGGCGAATTGGTCGCGAAGGCGAGCAGCAGATGATGGCCGCCACCGGCGGGGTAAATACCCATCGCGGCGCGATTTGGGCGCTGGGGTTGCTGGTGAGTGCCGTCGCGATGTCCGGCGGTAATAACACGGCAGCAGCGATTGCCTCAAGCGCCGCAAAGCTGGCGCAACTGCCGGATGATGCCGCACCCAAGACCTTCAGCAAAGGTCTGCGCGCGACGCACCGTTACCGGGTGCCGGGCGCACGTGAAGAGGCGCAGCAAGGCTTTCCGCACATCGTCAAGCTGGCGCTGCCGCAGCTACAACACAGTCGCCAGCGTGGCGGCAGTGAAGAGCAGGCAAGGCTCGATGCGCTAATGGCGATCATGACCTCCCTAAGCGATACCTGCGTGCTTTCACGCGCCGGGCTGGAAGGGCTGGAAACCATGCGCCAGGGCGCACACGCGGTGCTGCAAGCCGGAGGTGTCGCCACGCAGGCCGGTCAGCAGGCGTTAGCGGAACTCGATGCGCGGATGCTGGCCCTTAACGCGTCGCCGGGCGGCGCGGCAGATTTACTGGCTGCGACACTGTTTCTCGATCGCGTCACGACGCCCTATTTAGCGAATTAAGAGGAAGTTATGGAACACATCACGATAACCGTGCCTGCCGGCCGCGAATTACGCGGTAAAGCACTGGCGGGCGTTGTGGGCTCCGGGGATATGGAGGTGTTATTCACCGCCGCCCAGGGGCAAACATTGACCATTGAGATCACCACTTCCGTGGATAACAGCCGCGGACGTTGGGAAGCGCTGTTCAACCGCTTAGGACTGGTGAGCACGCTGCCGGCAGGCAAGCTTGTGATCCACGATTTCGGCGCGACGCCCGGTGTGGCGCGCATCCGTATCGAACAAGTATTCGAAGAGGTGAGCTATGCGTGACGATCGCAGTTTTATCGAATTAAAAGCGCGTCAGCGCGCCCATGCGCTACTCGACGAAGGTAGCTACCGCGAACTGCTGGATCCCTTTGAAGGCATTATCTCGCCGTGGTTAGGGCCGCAGGGCATTGTCCCCCAGGCCGATGACGGCATGGTGGTCGCCAAAGGCACCATCAACGGCCAGCCCGCAGTGGTTGTGGCAATCGAAGGCGCGTTTCAGGGCGGCAGTATGGGCGAAGTCTCCGGCGCGAAAATGGCGGCAGCCCTTGAACTGGCGGCGGAAGACAACCGTAACGGCATTCCTACTCAGGCGGTGCTGTGCCTTGAAACCGGCGGCGTACGTTTGCAGGAAGCCAATCTTGGGCTGGCAGCGATTGCCGATATTCATGCGGCGATTGTCGATCTGCGTCGTTACACCCCCGTAGTCGGCATTGTTGCCGGGACGGTCGGCTGCTTCGGCGGCATGTCTATCGCCGCCGCGCTGTGCAGCTATCTGATTGTGACCCGCGAGGCGCGTCTTGGTCTCAACGGTCCGCAGGTTATCGAACAGGAAGCCGGTATTGACGAGTACGACTCCCGCGATCGCCCGTTTATCTGGAGCATGACCGGCGGCGAAGTGCGCTACCACAGCGGGCTGGTTGATGCGCTGGTTGGCGACGGCGTGAATGCGGTGAAACAGGCGATGAACGAGGCGATTGCTAAAGGCGTGCCGGTAAAACATCGCACCGATAACTACAACGACTATCTGCAACGTCTGACCCATTTCGACATCCGTAAACAAGCGGATGCAGAACAGATCAGCGCGTTGTTTGCCGGGGAGGGTAAAGCATGAATACAACAGTGAGCCGCGGCGCGTTATGGCTGGAAAAACTGGCGCCAAACGCCCAGCGTTTGAGCGGACTGTGCCCGTCCGTTCAGGCGGTGGATGGCAATATTAACGGTGAAGCGGCGCGTTTTATCGCCGTCGTGCCGGATGCGAACAACCATTACCCACGGGCGGCAAAAGGCGAAGTGGGTCTACTGGAAGGCTGGACGCTGGCAAAAGTAGTGAGCGAAACCGTCGCCGCCGATGCCAACAGCAGTGTTAAGCGTCCAATCATCGCGGTAATTGATGTGCCAAGTCAGGCCTACGGTCGCCGCGAAGAGGCGTTTGGTATTCACCAGGCGTTAGCCGGTGCGGCTGCGGCCTATGCCAATGCGCGTCTGGCGGGCCATCCGGTGATTGGCTTGATTGTCGGTAAAGCGATGTCCGGCGCGTTTCTGGCCCACGGTTATCAGGCCAACCGTCTGATCGCCTTTAACGATTCTGGCGTGCTGATCCACGCGATGGGTAAAGCCTCTGCGGCGCGCATCACTTTGCGTTCTGTTGAAGCGCTGGAAAAACTGGCGGCCACCATTCCGCCGATGGCCTATGACATTAGCAACTATGCCACGCTGGGCCTGCTGGCGGATCTGCTGGATATCAGCAACCCGGATGCGCCAACAAATGCCGACCTGGCGCAGGTGCAGAAAACCTTACAACAGGCCATTAACGACGCGCGTCAGGACACCACCTTGAAAAACCGTCTCGGTGCTGACAACCGCCGCAGCTCCGCTCTTGTGCGCGAACGCATGAAGGCGAGCTGGTAACTATTTAGAAACCTGCCAGATAGCAACACATGGGCGCGCGTGTCGCGCCCGGAAAAACGTTGCTGCTGAAAATAATAACCATCGCACCCAAAGGTTTTGAACGCTGAATTCTTCGCTGTTTATCAAGGTGGTAACGCAGCGCATTGCCGGAAGCTTAACGAATTAAGTTTTCACAATGAGCACGGGTTACCCACTGTGTGCAGGCGAAGGATGAGGTGATTTCTTTATTTCTTACAGGTGATTTATGACTTATGTAATTGTTCATGCCCTCGCACCGATTTTTGTCATCATGCTGCTGGGTTTCTGGGCGGGAAAGGCCAAAATGGTCGACAACAAAAACGTTTCCCTGCTCAATATCTTCGTAATGGATTTCGCCCTGCCCGCCGCGTTGTTTAGCGCTACCGTACAGACGCCCTGGACCGGCATTCTTGCCCAGTCACCGCTGATTGTGGTGCTGACGCTGTCGATGTGGATCACCTACGCCGCGATCTATTTTCTGGCAACTACCGTGTTTAAAAAATCACCGCAGGATGCGGCGGTGCTGACGCTCACCGTCGCGCTGCCGAACTATGCAGCACTTGGCCTGCCGATTCTGGGCAGCGTGCTGGGGGAAGGCTCATCGACCTCTCTTTCCGTTGCGGTCTCTATCGCCTGCGGCTCGGTACTGATGACGCCGTTCTGCCTGCTGATCCTTGAACGTGAAAAAGCACGCGCAGAGGGCGGCAATACCGGCTCTACGCTGGCGATGTTGCCGGTGTTGATGTGGCGCTCGGTGAAAAAACCGATTGTCTGGGGACCGCTGCTGGGTGTCGTGCTTTCCGCTATTGGTATCAAAATGCCGGAGCTGGTTCTCTCCGCCATTAAACCTCTTGGCCTTGCGGCAACGGCTGCGGCGCTGTTCCTGACCGGTGTGATCCTCTCGGCGCGTAAGCTTTCGATCAATACCATGGTTATTTCCGCGACCATTACCAAACTGCTGATCCAACCGGCGATTGCCTGGGGCATTGTGCTGGTATTGGGTCTGCATGGCTCTGTGGCGATCACCGCTATTTTGATGATTGCGCTGGCGGCGGGTTTCTTCGGCGTGGTATTTGGTAACCGCTTTGGCGTGCAATCACCGGATGCAGAAGCTGTGCTGCTGTTGAGCTCCGTGCTCTGTATCCTGTCGCTGCCGCTGTTTATTTCGCTGACGTCAGGAATGTAAGTATGAATACAACATTACGCCCGCACGATCTTCTCTGGCTGCGTTCACAAGAAGCGCTGGAAGAGGTCAATGAGCCCTGGGTCGCACAGACCTGGCACGCTGGTTTACCGCTGGTGGTGCGGCGTGATGTTGAAAATGCAGGGCGCATCCCCGTTGGCGTGCGCGGCCTGCGCCGGGACCAGCGCGCAGCGGGGTGGGTAAAGCCTGAAGCTGTAGTGCGCGTTGTTTCGCCGGAACAGCTTGTCGCACCGCAGACACTGCTGGCTTCGCCGTTTATCTCCCAGCCGCCGGTACAGCTCACGCTGCAACTGGCGCACTTTAGCTGGCCGTGGATATGGGGTGTAACGGGCAGCACCGGCTATGCGCTGGCGACCGGGATCCCGGTTATCCATGCCACAAGCGATCTCGACCTGCTTATTCGCGCACCTGAACCGCTGGCGGCAAACGATCTGGCTCGCTGGCAACAACAAACAAGCAGTGGCCTATGCCGGGCAGATACCCAGGTTGAAACACCCAACGGTGGTTTCGCCTTAGCGGAGTGGCTACGCGATGGGCGCGTAATGTTGAAAACTAACCATGGGCCTCGGCTGGTCAGCGATCCGTGGTACAGGGAGGCGTAATGAAAATATTGTTCACTTTTCCGGGGCAGGGAACACAACGGCCGGGCATGTTGCAAGGGCTGCCGGGCAGGGAGCTGGAAGAGGCCCGCGCGGTGCTGGGCGCAGAAGTTAATACCCTTGATAGCGCCGAGTCGCTAAAACACACCCGAGCGGTACAGCTGGCACTGCTGATTGCGGGTGTCGCCTGGGCGCGTGAATTACAGCGCAGGGATGTTAAAGCCGATATTGTTAGCGGTCTGTCGATTGGCGCTTATCCGGCGGCGGTCATCGCGGGTGCGCTCGAGTTTCAGGATGCGTTATGGCTGGTGGCGCTGCGTGGCGATTTGATGGAGCAGGCATATCCGCACGGTTACGGCCTGACGGCAATTATGGGTTTGACGTTGCCGACGGTGGAAACGCTGATTGAAGATAGCGGAGCCTATATCGCCAATCTGAATGCGGAAACGCAGATTGTTATCGCCGGGAGCGACGAGGCAATGGCGCAGGTTGCGCAGCGCGCGCTGGCAAAAGGGGCCAGCAAGGCGCAACGTCTGGCGGTTAGCGTACCTTCTCACTGCGCACTGCTGGCAGAACCGGCCGCAAAACTGGCACAGGCATTTACCGCGGTAACCCTTCGCAGGCCGCAGTGCGCATACTTAAGCGGCAGCACCGGGCGCGTATTATGGCAGCCGGAGAAGATTGCCGACGATTTAGCGTGGAATATGGCGCGTACTGTTCGCTGGCAAGAGGCGGTGGTTGCGGCGAATGAGCGTGAGGCGCGGCTGGCGATTGAGATGCCGCCGGGTGGGATCCTCACCTGCCTGACCCGCCAGGCGGCATGGAATGGCGAAACCATTTCACTGGAGCGCAGCGGCGCAGATGTGGCCGTTCATCTGGCGAACCGCCTTAGGGCGCAGGGGTAATATTTTCCTGCAGGCTGCGGGCGTACATGCGGCTTTCCGCCGCCAGCGCCAGCAGGTTAGGGTCGCGCTCGCGGTTGCGGGAAAAGACAACGGCAATGAGCTGCTGCATCTGATACGGCTCAGCGAGGCGTAACATCTGCACTGAACCTTCGTAGACCTTCTTCATTCTTCCCGGCATCAGGGTAAATCCAACGCCCGCCTGAACCAGGCTCAGCATCGAGAAGATGTCATTAACGCGGGTGACAATCTCCGGCTCAAAACCGGCAATATGAAACGCTTCCTGAAACCCGGCATAGGTGGCGAAACCCTCGGCGAGGGAGACAAACTTTTGCGTACGGTAGTCGCGCAAGTCAGCTAACGCATCGGTTTTCAGCGTTGCGCTCGCCGGCGCGGCAAGAAAGATGTCGTCATGAAACAGCGGCAGTACTTCGAGGTTGTTACGATCGATTTCGCTTTCGGAAATGGAGATCAGAATGGCATCCAGCACGCCCTCTTCGAGCATATGCAGCAGCGCCTCATTAGATCCCATGGTGAGATCCATCTCCAGATCAGGGCGACGCAGTTTCATCCCCATGATCAATCGCGGTACGGTTTCCAGCGTCAGGGAGTAGAGCGTGCCCACGCGTAAACGCCCCTGACCGACGCCTGCGGTTTTACGCGCTTCATCCAGCCCACGCTCCATTAGCTGCATGACTTCCTGGCAATACTCCAGTAGCGTCCACGCCGCGGGCAGCGGGAGCAGGTTACGGCCTTTATGAACAAACAGCGGGCAGCGAACATTCTCTTCCAGCGTATGCAGCGCGCGATGCACGCTTACGCCGCTGAGATTCAGCGCTTCGGCAGTGCGCGCAATATTGCCTTTGTCCATAAAGGCCATAAAGATAGTGAGCTTGCGAAACGTAATGTCGTTGTTGATATCCAGATTCATAAGCTCCCTCGCCGCCATGAGTTACTCCCCTTGCAGCATCGTCTCCAGCTGTTCATGGGCGTCCAGCCAGGCCATTTCGCACTCTTCGAGCCCTGACTTCGCTGCCGCTTGCTGATGCAGGCAGGCGGTGAGCTCCGCTTTGCGGCTCTGATCGTACAGCCCGCTGTCGCCGAGCTTCTCTTCGGCTTCCGCTAGCTGCGCATTCCATTTTTCCATCTCTTTTTCCAGCCGGGCGATCTCTTTACGCAGCGGCTGGGTTTGCGTGCGCAGTTCTGCTTCGCGACGCTTCTGATCTTTGCGCGCCTGGGCGCTGTTGGCGCTCTCTTTGGCCGTTGCGTCCGCAGGCTGGCTCTCCTGTTTTTGCACCTCGCTCAGCCACTGCTGATAATCCTCCAGGTCACCTTCAAACGGTTCGACTTTGCCGTCGTGTACCAGATAGAGATCGTCGGTGGTGGAGCGAATAAGATGGCGGTCGTGCGAAACGACAACCAGCGCGCCTTCAAACTCAATTAGCGCTTCGGTCAGCGCCTGGCGCATATCCAGATCGAGGTGGTTGGTCGGTTCATCGAGCAGCAGCAGGTTCGGGCGTTGCCAGACAATGAGGGCCAGCACCAGGCGGGCCTTTTCGCCGCCGGAGAAGCGCTCAGTCACTTCCGTCACTTTATCGCCCTGAAAACCAAAACCGCCGAGGTAATCCCGCAGCTTCTGCTCCAGCTCCTGTGGCGCCAGACGCGCCAGGTGCTGTAACGGCGATTCATCGGCGCGTAAAAACTCCAGCTGATGCTGAGCGAAGTAGCCAAGCTTGATACCTTTCGCCAGTCCGATTTCGCCGCTCTGCGCCGCCAGTTCACCGGCCAGTAACTTTATCAGCGTCGATTTACCGGCACCGTTACGCCCCAGCAGGCCAATACGTGAACCCGGCACCAGATTCAGTTTAATGGCGTTGAGAATGGTGCGATCGCCGTAACCCGCGCTCACTTTCTCCATTTTCAACAGTGGATTAGGCAAACTCTCCGGCGGGCGGAAGCTAAAGTGGAACGGGTTATCCACATGCGCGGGCGCAATCAGCTCCATACGTTCGAGCATTTTGATACGGCTCTGCGCCTGCTTCGCTTTACTGGCTTTGGCTTTAAAGCGGTCGATAAAGCTTTGCAGATGGGCAACGCGCTGCTGCTGACTCTCATAAGTGGCCTGCTGCTGGGCGAGGCGCGTGGCGCGCTGGCGCTCAAACGAACTGTAGTTGCCGGTGTATTCGAACAGGCTTTGCTGCTCAATATGCAAAATTTTGTCCACCACCGGATCGAGAAAATCACGGTCGTGGGAGATAAGGATTAACGTGCCCTGGTAGCTTTTCAGCCACTTCTCCAGCCAGATCACCGCATCAAGATCGAGGTGGTTGGTCGGTTCATCGAGTAGCAGCAAATCGGAACGGCAAATCAGCGCCTGGGCGAGGTTTAAACGCATGCGCCAGCCGCCGGAAAAATCACTTACCGGGCGTTCAAGCTGCTCGTTACTGAAACCCAGACCGTGCAACAAGCTGGAGGCGCGAGAGCGAATCGTCCACGCCTCAATCGCGTCCAGCTTACCGTGCACCGTGGCGATAGCGTGCCCGTCATTACGCTCGTTGGCGGCGTTCAGCTCGGCTTCAAGCCGACGGTATTCGCGATCGCCATCAATGACATAGTCGATAGCCGCTTCGTTAAGAGCCGGCGTTTCCTGATTTACCCATGCCAGTTGCCATGTGCCAGGAAAGGTGAAACTTCCGCCATCGGCACCTATCTCGTTTTTCAACAACGACAGCAGGGTCGATTTACCACAGCCGTTTTTACCCACCAGGCCTACTTTCTGGCCCGGGTTAATGGTGGCTGAAGCGTTATCCAGCAGGACACGCACGCCGCGACGAATTTGTAACGAGGAGAAAACAATCATAAGGCGCCGTATGTTCAGACTATGTTAATTTGTCATTATGATAATGTAAGAGCGCGTCCAGGTGGCACGCCAGGGCCGCAATGGTAGCCCAAAACGAAGACGATAGACAAAATCATTCTGGCAGCGACGGTAAGCTTGCCGGAGTTTGACGCCCGGGAGGGGAATGATGTCGCAGACAGCGAAGGTGTTGCTGCTTTATGCCCATCCGGAATCACAGGACTCGGTAGCGAACCGGGTTTTGCTTAAGCCGGCAATGCAGCTGCAAAACGTAACGGTGCACGATCTGTACGCCCGTTACCCCGACTTTTTTATTGATATTCCGCGCGAACAGGCGTTGCTGCGTGAGCACGATGTCATTGTTTTTCAGCACCCCCTTTACACCTACAGCTGTCCGGCGCTGCTCAAAGAGTGGTTTGACCGCGTCTTGAGCCGCGGCTTTGCCAGCGGTATTGGTGGGAACGAACTGGCGGGAAAGTACTGGCGCAGCGTGATCACCACCGGCGAGCCGGAGACTGCCTATCGCCACGATGGGCTTAATCGCTACTCCCTGAACGATATTTTGCGTCCCTATGAACTGACCGCCGCCATGTGTCATATGCACTGGTTAAGCCCGATTATTGTTTACTGGGCGCGCAGGCAGCCGCCAGAGAAGCTGGCGAATCACGCAAAAGCCTATGGCGAATGGCTGGCGTCGCCGCTGCCTGCAGGAGGACGATAATGGAAGGTTCCGCACTGTTACTGGCCGGTGTGCTGTTTCTTTTCGCTGCGGTGGTCGCTGTTCCCCTTGCCGCCCGTTTAGGCATTGGTGCCGTGCTGGGTTACCTGCTGGCGGGGATCGCCATTGGCCCCTGGGGATTAGGGTTTATCAGCGACGTCGATGAGATCCTCCATTTTTCTGAGCTCGGCGTGGTGTTCCTGATGTTTATCATCGGGCTCGAGCTGAATCCACGCAAGCTGTGGGAGTTGCGTCGTTCGATCTTTGGCGTCGGTGCGGCGCAGGTGCTGTTTAGCGCGGCAATCCTCGCCGGGCTGCTGATGCTGACGCAGTTCTCCTGGCAGGCTGCGATCATCGGCGGTATTGGTCTGGCGATGTCCTCCACGGCGATGGCGCTGCAGCTTATGCGCGATAAAGGGATGAACCGTAACGAAGCCGGGCAACTTGGTTTTTCGGTGCTGCTGTTTCAGGATCTGGCGGTGATCCCGGCGCTGGCGCTGGTGCCGCTACTGGCGGGCAACGGCGATGAGCATCTCGACTGGATGAAAGTAGGGATGAAAGTGATGGCTTTCGCCGGCATGTTGATTGGTGGGCGTTATCTGCTGCGCCCGCTCTTCCGCTTTATTGCTGGTTCCGGCGTGCGCGAGGTGTTTACCGCCGCAACGCTTTTACTGGTGCTGGCCTCGGCGCTGTTTATGGATGCGCTGGGATTATCGATGGCGCTGGGAACCTTTATTGCTGGCGTGCTGCTGGCGGAAAGCGAATACCGCCACGAACTGGAAATCGCTATCGAACCCTTTAAAGGGTTGCTGCTGGGGCTATTTTTTATCTCCGTTGGTATGGCGCTGAACCTGGGCGTGCTTTACACCCATCTTTTATGGGTAGTAATGAGTGTGGCGGTGCTGGTGGCGGTGAAAACGGCGGTGCTGTACGGCCTGGCGCGCGTCTATGGATTGCGCAGTTCAGAACGTATGCAGTTTGCCGGTGTATTAAGCCAGGGGGGAGAGTTCGCCTTCGTTCTCTTCTCTTCGGCCTCTTCGCAACGCTTGTTCCATAATGATCAAATGGCGCTGCTGTTAGTGACCGTCACGCTGTCGATGATGACCACGCCGTTGCTGATGCGATTTATCGATAAAAAACTCTCCCGGCGTTTTAACACCCCGGAAGATGAAGATGAAACGCCGTGGGTGGATGACGATAAACCGCAGGTGATTGTGGTGGGCTTTGGGCGTTTTGGTCAGGTTATTGGCCGTCTGTTAATGGCCAATAAGATGCGTATTACGGTGCTGGAGCGGGACATCAGCGCCGTTAACCTGATGCGTAAATATGGCTATAAAGTCTATTACGGCGATGCGACGCAGGTGGAGCTGCTGCGTTCGGCGGGCGCCGAGGCGGCGCAATCTATCGTGATCACCTGTAACGATCCGCTGGATACCATGAAGCTGGTGGAGATTTGCCAGCAACATTTTCCAAATCTGTCGATCCTCGCCCGAGCACGCGGGCGTGTTGAAGCCCATGAACTGTTGCAGGCGGGCGTCACGCAGTTTTCCCGTGAAACCTTCTCCAGTGCGCTGGAGCTGGGGCGCAAGACGTTAGTTACGCTGGGGATGCATCCCCATCAGGCTCAGCGTGCGCAACTGCACTTTAAACGTTTAGATATGCGCATGCTGCGTGAGCTGATGCCGGTGCATACGGATACGATCCAAATTTCCCGTGTGCGCGAGGCGCGACGCGAGCTGGAGGAGATTTTCCAGCGTGAAATGCAGCAAGAGCGTCGTCAGCTTGATGGCTGGGACGAGTTTGAATAAGGGGAATCGAATGGCTGTACGAAAACGTTTTATCGCCGGTGCCGTTTGCCCGGCTTGCCAGGCGAAGGACTCAATGGCCATGTGGCGTGAGAATAATGTCGATATCGTTGAGTGTGTTAAGTGCGGACATCAGATGCGTGAAGCGGATAAAGAAGCCCGCGAGCACGTACGCAAAGACGAACAAGTGATTGGGATTTTTCATCCGGACTAGCGAGATCGGGCAGCTTTTTTTAAGCTAAAGGGTACACAGGTGCAGAATTCCGTTACAATCTGCGCCAGTAATTTTCCCACGCTCAGGAGATATCATGAAAGTAGCAAAAGACCTGGTGGTTAGCCTGGCCTATCAGGTACGTACAGAAGACGGTGTATTGGTTGATGAGTCTCCGGTGAGTGCGCCGCTGGACTACCTGCACGGTCACGGTTCCCTGATCTCCGGTCTGGAAAACGCGCTGGACGGTCACGAAGTCGGCGACAAATTCGATGTGGCTGTTGGCGCAAATGACGCTTACGGTCAGTATGACGACAACCTGGTGCAGCGTGTACCTAAAGACGTCTTTATGGGCGTTGATGAGCTGCAGGTTGGCATGCGTTTCCTGGCGGAAACCGACCAGGGTCCAGTACCGGTAGAGATCACCGAAGTTGAAGACGACCACGTTGTTGTCGACGGCAACCACATGCTGGCGGGTCAGAACCTGAAGTTCAACGTTGAAGTTGTCGCTATCCGCGAAGCGACCGAAGAAGAACTGGCTCATGGCCACGTTCACGGTGCGAATGGTCACGATCATGATCACGACCACGATCATGATGGCTGCTGCGGCGGTCACGGCCACGATCACGGTCACGACCACGGTAAAGGTGGTTGCGGCGGTAACGGCGGCTGCGGTTGTCACTAATATAACGCAGCGTTTTTCGCACAGCCGAATCGCCGTACGAAAAACATAGCGTAACGAAAAAGCGGGGAAACCCGCTTTTTTTTCGTCTCAATAATGAGGCGGCGGTGTCTCTTCAGCAGGGGAGGCCAAATGCGAAGGCTGGCTCGCTTTCAGTTTTTCCGCCATTAAACGCAGATGTTCACGCAGCTTCGCCATTTCAAGCTCGTGGGCGACAACCGTCTGGTTGAGTTCCTCGATGGTCATCTCCTGAAAAGCCAGTCTGCTTTCCAGCTCCGCCAGTCGCGCTTCTAAATTTAAGTCTTGCATACTTCACCTCGGGGTTGCGTCCGGCTCGGTTGTTATTAAACGGACGAATTTTACTGCACTTTTGCGGCGGGTACAGCACAGACAAAGAAAAGCAGAAACTTATTTAAACAAAAATAGTCTCAAAACAGGTGAATTCAGAGAGCATGGTTATGTTGATTTCCACCACAACGCTTTATAGTACGTCTCTTACATTATTTGTTTAACCCTGGGGCGAGATGCCCCGGCCCCTGGAGAAATGGATGAAATCACTGTTTAAAGTCACGCTGCTGGCGACTACCATGGCCGTCGCCCTTCATGCGCCGATCTCTTCCGCCGCCGATACCGCTGCAAAGAAAGAGCCGGCCGCAGCAGCTGACAGCAAAGCGGCATTTAAAAATGACGACCAGAAATCTGCCTATGCGCTGGGCGCATCGCTGGGCCGCTATATGGAAAATTCCCTGAAAGAGCAGGAAAAACTGGGTATCAAACTGGATAAAGCCCAGCTGATCGCCGGTGTTCAGGACGCGTTTGCCGATAAGAGCAAACTGAGCGACCAGGAGATCGAACAGACCCTGCAGGCGTTTGAAACCCGCGTGAAAACCGCCGCGCAAGATCGCATGGAAAAAGACGCTACCGAGAATGAAACGAAAGGCAAAGCCTTCCGTGACACCTTCGCAAAAGAGAAAGGTGTGAAAACGTCTGATACCGGTCTGCTGTACAAAGTAGAGAAAGAAGGTACCGGCGATGCGCCGAAAGACAGCGACACTGTCGTCGTTAACTACAAAGGTACGCTGATCGACGGTAAAGAGTTCGATAACTCCTATACCCGCGGTGAGCCGCTCTCCTTCCGTCTTGATGGCGTTATCCCTGGCTGGACCGAAGGCCTGAAAAACATCAAGAAAGGCGGCAAGATCAAGCTGGTTATCCCACCGGCACTGGCTTACGGTAAAACCGGCGTTCCGGGTATCCCGGCAAACTCCACGCTGGTCTTCGACGTAGAGCTGCTGGATATTAAAGCCGCACCGAAAGCGGATGCCGCAGCGCCAGAAGCTGCTCCGGCAGCGGGCGATAAAGCCGCAGACGCACCGGCAGCGGATGCCAGTAAGAAATAAAACTGCAAAAGCGCCGCCTTCGGGCGGCGTTTTTTTTTGCGCCAGGGATATAATTCTGGAAAGCTTAACCTACGATGTATTAATTTATATCCCCATATAAATAATGAGCCTGCCCTGAAAACATAACGACAGGCTCCTGAAAAGGAGTGTTTTTTTTCATGTCCAGGTCGCTATTAACCAACGAAACCAGTGAGCTTGATTTGCTGGATCAACGTCCTTTCGATCAGACCGACTTCGACATCCTCAAATCCTATGAAGCGGTGGTGGACGGGTTAGCGATGCTCATTGGTAGCCATTGTGAAATCGTTCTGCACTCCCTGCAGGATTTGAAATGTTCTGCAATCCGCATTGCCAATGGCGAACATACGGGGCGTAAAATTGGTTCGCCCATTACCGATCTTGCTCTGCGCATGCTGCATGATATGACCGGTGCCGACAGCAGCGTATCGAAGTGCTATTTCACGCGCGCTAAAAGCGGCGTGCTGATGAAGTCAGTGACAATTGCTATCCGTAACCGCGATCATCGTGTGATTGGACTGCTGTGCATCAACATGAACCTGGATGTACCGTTCTCGCAAATCATGAGCACTTTTGTACCGCCGGAAACGCCGGACGTCGGTTCCTCCGTCAACTTTGCCTCCTCGGTAGAAGATCTGGTGATGCAAACCCTGGAGTTCACCATTGAAGAGGTCAACGCCGATCGTAACGTTTCTAACAATGCCAAGAATCGCCAGATTGTGCTGAACCTTTATGAGAAAGGCATCTTTGATATCAAAGACGCTATCAATCAGGTTGCCGACCGCCTCAACATTTCGAAGCACACCGTTTATCTCTACATCCGCCAGTTTAAAAGCGGCGATTTTTCCGTACAGGATCGTTAATGCGTTTCGCCCTGATGGTCACCGGCCCGGCTTACGGTACGCAGCAGGCCAGCAGCGCCTACCAGTTTGCACAGGCGTTACTGAATGCCGGACATACGCTGGCCAGCGTCTTTTTTTATCGTGAAGGCGTAAGCAATGCCAACGCGCTTACCGCGCCTGCCAGCGATGAGTTTGACCTGGTGCGCGCCTGGCAGCGTCTGCATGATGAACATCAGGTTGAATTGCATATCTGCGTGGCGGCCGCGCTGCGTCGCGGCATTGTGGATAATGTTGAAGCGCAACGGCTGGCGTTGAACAGCGCCAATTTACAACCGGGATTTTCTTTGACCGGCCTCGGTGCGCTGGCGGAAGCCGCGCTCACTTGCGATCGGGTAGTTCAGTTCTGATGAAACGCATCGCCTTTGTCTTTACTTCTGCACCCCACGGCTCCTCTTCCGGCCGGGAAGGGCTCGATGCGCTGCTGGCTACCTCGGCGTTAACTGATGATATCGGCGTGTTTTTTGTCAGTGACGGCGTATTCCAGCCGCTGGCTAATCAGCAACCGGCGGCGGTGCTGGCGCGCGATTACATCTCCACCTTTAAAGTCCTTGCGCTGTATGACATCGATTCATGCTGGCTGTGTGCGGCCTCTTTGCGCGAGCGTGGATTAGGTGAGGAGACGGCGTTTGTCCTTCCCGCTCAGCGCCTGGAACCCCAGGCGCTAAGTGAAAAGCTTGCCAGCTACAGTGTTATTCTGACCTTCTGAGGCGCGTATGCTGCATACTATGTCCCGATCTCCCTGGCAGTGCGATATGGCGGCGATGCTACGTTTGATGAACCCTGGCGACGATCTCTTGCTGCTCTCGGATGGCGTGACGGCCGCGCTTAAGCAGGGCCGCTACATTGAGTTACTGCTAAATGCCCCCATTAAGGTGCACGTGCTGAAAGAAGATATCGCTGCGCGTGGGCTGGATGGTCAAATTTCGCACAGCGTCGTCAAGGTTGACTATAATGATTTCGTTAGCCTGACGGTGAAAAACGCCGTTCAGCTACATTGGTAGTGTGTGATCGCTGTATATTTCTTGACACCTTTTAAGCACAGCCATAAAATTCTGCGTCCTCATATTATATGAGGTCGTTTTATTACGTGTTTACGAAGCAAAAGCTAAAACCAGGAGCTATTTAATGGCAACAGTTAACCAGCTGGTACGCAAACCACGCGCTCGCAAAGTTGCAAAAAGCAACGTGCCTGCGCTGGAAGCATGCCCGCAAAAACGTGGCGTATGTACTCGTGTATATACTACCACTCCTAAAAAACCGAACTCCGCGCTGCGTAAAGTATGCCGTGTTCGTTTAACCAACGGTTTTGAAGTGACTTCCTACATCGGTGGTGAAGGTCACAACCTGCAGGAGCACTCCGTGATCCTGATCCGTGGCGGTCGTGTAAAAGACCTCCCGGGTGTTCGTTACCACACTGTACGTGGCGCGCTCGACTGCTCCGGTGTTAAAGACCGTAAGCAATCTCGCTCCAAATACGGCGTGAAACGTCCTAAGGCTTAATGGTTCTCCGTTAAGTAAGGCCAAACTGTTTTAACTAAATGTCAAACTAAACTCTATGAGTTTTGGACAATCCTGAATTAACAACGGAGTATTTCCATGCCACGTCGTCGTGTGATTGGTCAGCGTAAAATTCTGCCGGATCCGAAGTTCGGATCAGAACTGCTGGCTAAATTTGTAAACATCCTGATGGTAGACGGTAAAAAATCTACTGCAGAAACAATCGTATACCGCGCGCTGGAGACCCTGGCTCAGCGCTCTGGTAAAAATGAACTGGAAGCTTTCGAAGTAGCTCTCGAAAACGTGCGCCCGACTGTCGAAGTTAAGTCTCGCCGCGTTGGTGGTTCTACTTATCAGGTTCCGGTTGAAGTCCGTCCGGTTCGTCGCAATGCCCTGGCAATGCGTTGGATCGTTGAAGCTGCTCGTAAACGCGGTGATAAATCCATGGCTCTGCGCCTGGCGAACGAACTTTCTGATGCTGCGGAAAACAAAGGTACCGCAGTTAAGAAACGTGAAGACGTTCACCGTATGGCCGAAGCCAACAAGGCGTTCGCACACTACCGTTGGTAATCCCTTCGGAGTGATAGTCACCAGGCGGGCGCTTCCAGTAAGTCGCCCGCCGTTTGGCAACTTAAATCTGAACGCCTAAAGAGACAAACGAGGAATCAAATGGCTCGTACAACACCCATCGCACGCTACCGTAATATCGGTATCAGCGCGCACATCGACGCCGGTAAAACCACGACTACCGAACGTATTCTGTTCTACACCGGTGTAAACCACAAAATCGGTGAAGTTCATGACGGCGCCGCAACCATGGACTGGATGGAGCAGGAGCAGGAGCGTGGTATCACCATTACCTCCGCAGCGACTACTGCATTCTGGTCTGGTATGGCGAAGCAGTATGAACCGCATCGCGTTAACATCATCGACACCCCGGGGCACGTTGACTTCACCATCGAAGTAGAACGTTCCATGCGTGTTCTTGACGGTGCGGTAATGGTTTACTGCGCCGTTGGTGGTGTGCAGCCGCAGTCTGAAACCGTATGGCGTCAGGCAAACAAATATAAAGTTCCGCGCATCGCGTTCGTTAACAAAATGGACCGCATGGGCGCTAACTTCCTGAAAGTTGTTGGTCAGATCAAATCCCGTCTGGGCGCGAACCCGGTTCCGCTGCAGCTGGCAATTGGTGCTGAAGAAGGTTTCACCGGTGTTGTTGACCTGGTGAAAATGAAAGCCATCAACTGGAACGATGCAGACCAGGGCGTAACCTTCGTATACGAAGATATCCCGGCTGAGATGCAGGACCTGGCTGAAGAATGGCACCAGAACCTGATCGAATCCGCTGCTGAAGCTTCTGAAGAGCTGATGGAGAAATACCTGGGTGGTGAAGAACTGACTGAAGAAGAGATCAAAAAAGCTCTGCGTCAGCGCGTTCTGAATAACGAAATCATCCTGGTAACCTGCGGTTCAGCGTTCAAGAACAAAGGTGTTCAGGCGATGCTGGATGCGGTAGTTGACTACCTGCCATCCCCGACTGACGTACCGGCGATCAACGGTATGCTGGACGACGGTAAAGATACTCCGGCTGAGCGTCACGCAAGTGATGAAGAGCCGTTCTCTGCGCTGGCGTTCAAAATCGCTACCGACCCGTTCGTAGGTAACCTGACCTTCTTCCGCGTTTACTCCGGTGTGGTTAACTCTGGCGATACCATCCTGAACTCCGTGAAATCTGCACGTGAGCGTTTCGGTCGTATCGTACAGATGCACGCTAACAAACGTGAAGAGATCAAAGAAGTTCGCGCGGGCGACATCGCTGCTGCAATCGGTCTGAAAGACGTGACCACCGGTGACACTCTGTGTGACCCGGATCACCCGATCATTCTGGAACGTATGGAATTCCCGGAACCGGTAATCTCCATCGCGGTAGAACCGAAAACCAAAGCTGACCAGGAAAAAATGGGTCTGGCTCTGGGCCGTCTGGCGAAAGAAGACCCGTCATTCCGCGTATGGACTGACGAAGAATCCAACCAGACCATTATCGCCGGTATGGGTGAGCTGCACCTCGACATCATCGTTGACCGTATGAAACGTGAGTTCAACGTTGAAGCGAACGTCGGTAAACCTCAGGTTGCTTACCGCGAAGCGATTCGTGCGAAAGTTACCGATATCGAAGGTAAACACGCTAAACAGTCTGGTGGTCGCGGTCAGTACGGTCATGTTGTTATCGACATGTACCCGCTGGAGCCGGGCTCTAACCCGAAAGGTTACGAGTTCATCAACGACATCAAAGGTGGTGTAATTCCTGGCGAATACATCCCTGCCGTTGATAAAGGTATCCAGGAACAGCTGAAATCTGGTCCGCTGGCGGGTTACCCGGTAGTTGATCTCGGCGTGCGTCTGCACTTCGGTTCTTACCACGACGTTGACTCCTCTGAACTGGCGTTTAAACTGGCTGCGTCTATTGCCTTTAAAGATGGCTTTAAGAAAGCAAAACCAGTTCTGCTTGAGCCGATCATGAAGGTTGAAGTAGAGACTCCGGAAGAGAACACCGGTGACGTAATCGGTGACCTTAGCCGTCGCCGTGGCATGCTGCGCGGTCAGGAATCTGAAGTGACTGGCGTTAAGATCCACGCTGAAGTACCGCTGTCTGAAATGTTCGGATATGCAACTCAGCTGCGTTCTCTGACCAAAGGTCGTGCGTCTTATACGATGGAATTCCTGAAGTATGATGATGCGCCGAACAACGTTGCTCAGGCCGTAATTGAAGCCCGTGGTAAATAAGCCGCAGGGTTAAAACCAAAGTCCCGTGCTCTCTCCAAAGAGGGAGAGCACTATAGTAAGGAATAAAGCCGTGTCTAAAGAAAAATTTGAACGTACAAAACCGCACGTCAACGTCGGTACTATCGGCCACGTTGACCATGGTAAAACTACTCTGACCGCTGCAATCACTACCGTTCTGGCAAAAACCTACGGTGGTTCTGCTCGCGCATTCGACCAGATCGATAACGCGCCGGAAGAAAAAGCACGTGGTATCACCATCAACACGTCTCACGTTGAATATGACACCCCGTCTCGCCACTACGCACACGTAGACTGCCCGGGCCACGCCGACTATGTTAAAAACATGATCACCGGTGCTGCGCAGATGGACGGCGCGATCCTGGTTGTTGCTGCGACTGACGGCCCGATGCCGCAGACTCGTGAGCACATCCTGCTGGGTCGTCAGGTAGGCGTTCCGTACATCATCGTGTTCCTGAACAAATGCGACATGGTTGATGACGAAGAGCTGCTGGAACTGGTTGAGATGGAAGTTCGTGAACTGCTGTCTCAGTACGATTTCCCGGGCGACGACACCCCGATCGTACGTGGTTCTGCTCTGAAAGCGCTGGAAGGCGACGCTGAGTGGGAAGCGAAAATCATCGAACTGGCTGGTCACCTGGACTCTTACATCCCGGAACCGGAACGTGCGATTGACAAGCCGTTCCTGCTGCCGATCGAAGACGTATTCTCCATCTCCGGTCGTGGTACCGTTGTTACCGGTCGTGTAGAGCGCGGTATCATCAAGGTTGGTGAAGAAGTTGAAATCGTTGGTATCAAAGATACCGCGAAATCAACCTGTACCGGCGTTGAAATGTTCCGCAAACTGCTGGACGAAGGCCGTGCTGGTGAGAACGTTGGTGTTCTGCTGCGTGGTATCAAACGTGAAGAAATCGAACGTGGTCAGGTACTGGCTAAGCCGGGTTCCATCAAGCCGCACACCAAATTCGAATCTGAAGTGTACATCCTGTCCAAAGACGAAGGCGGCCGTCATACTCCGTTCTTCAAAGGCTACCGTCCGCAGTTCTACTTCCGTACAACTGACGTGACTGGCACCATCGAACTGCCGGAAGGCGT
>NZ_JXAG01000046.1 GCF_000814905.1 Enterobacter sp. Bisph1 | reverse complement strand
TTCACCCCGCTAAAACGTCTCAGCCAGTTAACCACACAGGCGGGCTTTATCCGGGCCCTTCCGCACTTCAGCTGTATCCGCGAAGTCCTGTCTCCTGGGCTCTCTGAGGAGGAGCCGGGCAACACACTGATTTAATTATCTCTGTTAAGAAGGAAAAACAATGACCTGGCATTACGAGAAAAATGGCATACGTCACGACAATGTGACTGAAGACGACATCACTGGCCTGATTGCGCGCGGTGAACTCACCGCTGCCACGCTGGTGTGGCGACAGGGTATGCCGGACTGGCAACCGGTCTCCGCCACCCCGCTGGCTTCGGCGCTGCTCCACAGCACCACACCACCAGCGCTGCCGGGGAACCGCATTCCGGGTGGAGTGGTATGGACGCTGGCATTTGCTCCCTTCATTGGCTACGCGCTGGAGTTGTGGACTGCAGGGCTGAACGGGATGTCATTTGACGAGGCATATGATGCCGTCTCGGGTGGGCAGTACTGGTTTATCACGCTGCTGCTCAATATTGCTCTGGGGTATCTCGATGAACGACGCCTGCGTAAGGCCGGAGTGGACACCACCACGTTCGGCAAACTGGCCTGGCTGGTGCCGTTCTATCTGTGGCGGCGGGCGAAAACTCTCGGTCAGAAACCAGCTTACCTCTGGGTATGGCTTTTGATGCTGGGCCTGACCGTCTGGGCCTGAATCACCGCTACCTGATTCTTTCTCTGTTAAGGACCAACGTAATGAAAACACTGATTAAAATACTGGGCATTACCGGCAGCCTTCTGCTCTGTGCGGGCGCTCAGGCTCAGCCTTATAACCGGACCCTACCTGCGGTAGTTAATGACAACAACGGGAACATTTTCTGGTGTGATGCGCATCGTCAGGTCACGGGGAAGTGTGAGGCCATGTTCGTTGACCGTAAGGGCGGTATGGTCACGGTGCGTTCCGCACCCTTTAAAGACTGCGAAGGCGGCCTGTGGGGCTGGATAACCATCATGCACAACGATGTGTCGAAGGGATTCACCATTACTCCGGACAAGAAATTCGGTCTCACCGCAAAAGACCTGTGTCGTCCGGGCACGGTAGTGACCTTTAAGCCCAACCAGAAGAAGCCGGAGTATGACGACCTGGTGGCGTTGTACCAGGGCAAAGAGCTGTTTCGCTACCGGCGCTTCTGATAACACCCGATACCTACCTCCCTCATTTTGCCCGACAGCGGGCTGGATTAATTCAGGAAGAAAACCATGCTGAAAATAATGACCTCTGCTGTACCCGCCCTCATTCTGTCACTTGCCGCCTTCAGTGCCGGTGCCGCTCAACTTCCGGCAAGCCTGATGGATAAAGACAATCCCGGCCAGGAGTACTGGTGCCAGGGAAACGACATCAACACCTCCATGTGCTCACTGACCGGTGTCAGCGACGACCATAAATTTGCCCTGATTCAGGACCTGCCGGGCCCGGCCTGTGAGGACCTTAGCTTCGGGATTATCGACCTGGTGCGCCAGACCGGTGCCAACATTCCTTACGATGGTGGTGACTGTAAGGGCGATGTACAGGCCGGGTTTGTGCGCGGCACAAAAGATAATGCCTTGTATGTGAAAATTGTCCGGGGCAGTAAAACCCTGCAGCTGTATAAGGTACAAACCGGTTACTGATAATCATCCCACACCTGCATACACCCACAGCCCCTGACGCTTCTGCGTCAGGGGCTTTTGCTTTTAAGGTACACCCAATGTCTGAATCTCATATGTTGCCATCAGGACAGTTCACCCGACAGCAGGCCGAAGCGGTTACCCGCAGGTATCGCAACATCAGCATTGAAGACGACCAGGGCACACACTTCCGCCTGGTGGTTCGTGACTCTGAAGGTCGAATGATCTGGCGGGCGTGGTGCTTTGAACCGGATGCCGGTGAAGGGCTTAACCGTTATATCCGCAACTCAGGCATGCTCAGAGCATCCTCCTCCTGACCACACCCATTCATCATCCCTGTCTGTCCTTTATTTCCCATACGCCAGCCATCGTCGCTGGCGTTTTTATTGACGGAGAAAATCCATGACGACACAAACTCAATGCGAATTGGTACCCGCTAATGAACCTCAATTTGCCCTTACAGCAACACCAGTACCTGACGAACAGCGTCTCGATTTCTGGCCGCTGTACTTTGGCACTATCCCGCAGTGGATAACGCTGGAACCGCGTATTTTCGCCTGGATGGAGCGCTTTTGTGATGAGTACAGCGGTGGTATCTGGTCCTTTTACACGCTCAGTAATGGCGGCGCGTTTATGGCCCCTGATGCTGACGGTGGTGATAAATGGCATCTGTTCAACAGCATGAACGGTAATGATGCGGAAATGAGCGTGGTAGCCGCAGGTATCGCGGTCTGCCTGATTGAATACAGCCATCACGCCTGTCGTACAGAATGTGACGCAATGACCGCACACTATTATCGCCTGCGGGACTATGCCCTGCTGCATCCCGAAGCTCACGCCATTCTGCGTATCATCGACTGAAAAGAGGAACAACGGATGAAACAGCTTTCCTTTTTACCCGGCGAAATGACGTCACAGGACCGGCGTCTCATTCAGAGGGCACTTAGGGCTCTGGAGCAGCACCTGCTTGAGCCTGGGGTAGCCTTCACCTCCACTCATGCCGTCCGGGATTGGTTGCGACTGCATATGGCCGCGCTTGAGCGGGAAGAGTTTCGGGTGCTGTATCTGGACAACCAGAATCAGCTTATTGCCCATGAGACGCTCTTTAGCGGCACGATTAACCGCACCGAGGTCTATCCCCGGGAAGTGGTCAAACGTGCACTGCACTTCAATGCGGCGGCGGTGATACTGGCGCATAACCATCCTTCCGGCGAGACGACGCCCAGCCAGGCTGACAAAGCCCTCACGCAGCGACTAGTTCAGGTACTTCAACTGGTGGATATCCGTATCCCTGACCATCTGATTGTTGGTGGCAGGCAAATCTATTCGTTCGCAGAACACGGTCTGCTTTGAAGTATTACATGAAAATTATCAGTAAACGCAGGGCAATGACGATATACCGTCAGCATCCTGAGTCCAGAATCTTTCGTTACTGCACCGGAAAATATCAGTGGCACGGTAGCGTTTGTCATTACACCGGCAGAGACGTTCCGGATATCACAGGAGTCCTGGCTGTGTACGCCGAACGCCGCCAGGATCGCAACGGGCCTTATGCCTGCCTGATGAGTATTACCCTGAGCTGACAATAAAGTAGGTTATAAATGAGCAACATTACATGGGGCCTGCAGCGGGATATCACGCCGCGCTTGGGAGCACGTCTGGTGCAGGAGGGGAACCGGCTGCATTATTTAGCTGACCGGGCCAGCATCACCGGTAAATTCAGTGACGCCGAATGCCGGAAGCTGGATGAAACTTTCCCGCATTTTATCAGCCGGATGGAATCCATGCTGACCACGGGTGAAATGAATCCTCGCCATGCCCACTGCGTCACCCTTTACCACAACGGTTTTACCTGCGAAGCCGACACTCTTGGCAGTTGCGGCTACGTATACATCGCTGTTTATCCCACTCACCGCTAACTAATTTCACGAGAGCAAATATGAAAACTCTACCTGCAACAACTCCGCAGGCGGCGAAGCTATGTCTGTCGCCAGTGGCTGTCTGGCAAATGTTACTGACACGCCTGCTGGAGCAGCATTATGGCCTGACACTGAACGATACGCCATTTAGTGATGAAACTGTGATTCAGGAACACATTGATGCCGGTATCACGCTGGCTGATGCCGTTAACTTTCTGGTGGATAAGTACGAGCTGGTTCGTATCGATCGCAGAGGGTTTAGTTGGCAAGAACAATCACCTTATCTTCGGGCCGTTGATATTCTTCGATCACGACAGGCAACTGGCTTATTACGACGAAGTCTTAATGATGCTGTATTGTGAGAGTTCCGAGCAGTCTTCCTGACTTAAATCACCAGTCTTCACCAAGTTTATATAACATACATCACACCTGCCACTATTGGCAGGTGTGATTGTATTTACAAAGTATATTTAAGGATATTTATTATTAATGATTGAGCTGAAATCCTCTTTATCGGTTTCAGCATCAATGACTGGTGGGATGTATGTGTTCAGTTTTTTACTGATGCCGAATATCTTGAGAGTACAGGATAACATCCAGAACCATGGAATAAGAGTAGCTAAGGTGACAGTTAGAAAGAAAATAAACTGACTGACATCTTCATGTGAATAGCTTTTAATTACCTCTGAACCCATAATGGTCAGTATAAAAATAAGCATGAGTGGTAGAGACCACTTCAAATGACTATGGGGGTATATCTTGCCATCGTTGATATCATATAATCCCGGCCAACGTAATACCGCTTTGAGTGATTGAATATAGGTTTGAGAGTGGCTGGAATGAAAAGCCACAAGCCTGTAGGATAAATCTCTGTCCCTATGTAAACCTAAAGATAGAAGGCGGAATTGTTGTTCAGCTACATCTAGTGGGTCTGAAGATGGTGGTTTTGATTGCCTTAACCATTTAACAGCTTCGATCTGCTCTAAAGGAGAACGAGAAAAGAAATCCCGTCGGCTGAAGTGGACATATTTTTTTGCAATTGCGGCGAGAATGGCAAGGGTGACGCTTGTGATAACTGGAATATTGAGCAAATCTTTTACCATTGTGAGCATCATCTTTCCCTTCTTAATCTTAAATGAAATGAAGATAACAGATTGATTTGTTTACAGGAGATTTTTTTCCAAAGTGAGACAAGAAGCATTAGTATTGCTATGTAAGTGTTAGTTGTTGGATCTGTCTAGGAAAGAGAAATATTCCAAACTGAAATTATTCAGGATGGTATGATTACTGAGTCATCGTTTAGATGATTCAGGCGTTATGTTACTACGCTGATTTTCGAAGGGAAGCAGTTGAGTATACATGTAAGTATATAATATCAATTATCCATATTTTAATCACTTAAAATTCAGTTGATTAATGTTGAAGTTCGAGTCCGGCCTTCGCACCAAAAGATGCAAGAGAAAGTCGCTTAAGGGCGGCTTTTTTTGTGTCTGGAATCTACTTCACATAAGGCTTCCCGTGGTTTTCATTTCAACAGAATTCATTTTGAGTCACTCCATATAAAACCGTTTATGAGTACTGAACCAGTTTATTTGCTGGTTTGATAATGGTTGTTGGCTCTCAGCGGAACAAGGAAGGAGAACTTTTATGGCTCTGACAGGTATCAACGCGCGTTCTGCAAAACCGCAGGAAAAGGAGTTTCCCCTTGTCGATGGGATGGCATGTTTTTGCTCATTCGCCCTAACGGTTCAACAACTGGCAGTTCCGCTTTCGCTTTGGCGGTAAGCAGGGCCTGATAGTATTTGATTTTACTTAATTCAATGCAGGCTGATTAGAAACATACGAGGTAAGTTTTGAGATGCGTTATTTTTCCTCAAATATAGCTTCTAATAGGCGGTTCACTTTGCTAATAAAATCTGTTATTCAGTGCCAAAGACTCACATTGTAAGCTTGGTTCAAGCGATAGCTAGTTTTACACTGTGCCATCAGAAAAGTAGCATCCAAGATTTAGTCTTTTGGATAGAAGCGTTCTTATTGTAACAGCATAGGCAGGAGCCATGACTAGCCGTCCACAGATGATTATCAATGTTCTTCAGGCTAATCCTGAGGAACAATTTACAGCCCGTCAGCTTGCCCAAAAAATCATAGATCACTATGGCGCAGAGCTTGCTGTAAAGCGTCAAAACCCTAGATTCGCCAGCGATGAAGATTTCTTAAGTCAAATAGCTGCTGAAGTCGGTGGGAGCAGAACCGTTCAGGCAAAAGCGATGTGTCCTCAGGTTATGACGCGCGACAAACCTCGGCCCAGACTTTATTACTGGAGTAAGGAACTCGACAATCATGTACAACAAGAGACGGCTTATGATATAGCTCCGACGCCGTCAGCTGAGACAGTAGGTTTTTCTGAGCATGCTCTTTATCCGCTTTTAATTGAGTACCTTTCTGAAGAAGAGGAATTGCTTTGTCGGCGTATCGACGAAAAGCGTTCGAGCAACAACAAAGGTCTTGGGGCAAACCATTGGCTTTATCCTGATATTGTTGCATTGCAGCCTCTCGATAAAGGCTGGGATAGCGTCGTGCAAAACTGCGTACGATATAGCGAAGGGCGTTTAACCCGTCTGTGGTCCTTTGAGGTAAAACGCCAGCTTAACCGTAGTAATGTTCGAGAATGTTTCTTCCAGGCTGTGAGCAATTCGAGCTGGGCCCATTTTGGTTATCTCGTCGCGACCGAAATAAATGAAGATAAGCAGCGTGGCGTTGAAAGAGAGCTGCAGATGTTATGTGCATTGCATGGTATTGGTGTGATCCTCCTGAATCCGCAGGATCCTGGTAATAGCCAAACGCTGATTCCTGCGCGGGAGCGAACCAGCATTGACTGGCAATCCGTCAACCGCCTGGTGGTAGAGAACAAGGATTTTAAAGAGTTTATCGATCTGGTTTCGGATTATCACCAGACAGGAAAAATACACAAAGCGCTCTGGAATAGATAACCCGCTCTAATGTTTATTAATAAGATATTATAGTGGATTAAAATCAATATAGATTAATTAACAGCGAGCTATTTAGAGTTAGTGATATTTAAAAACTCTGTCTGCGAATTGATAGAATAGTAAATATAATAAAGGTGGGCGAGTAGTTGCTCACCAAATATTATAATAAATAAATCTATGCAGGTAGGTTAACTTATCTAAATTGTATTAGCTCAGATTTTACCTGACACAGCTATGGCACAGATCTAAACCTAATCTGGCAGGCAGCTCTGTGCCATGAGCGGACCATTGCAAAATGGGGTTATCACAATCAAAACGTAACGTCACAACCAACCGACGCTCTCTCGCCATTTATAATTAGTAACTTTATCATTTTCGTTTATTTTTTTAGAGATAGAGCGAGGCTCTCTTCCTAGATACTCAGATATTTCTGTCGGGGACAAATCAAAATCGACAAGCATGACTCTAAGTTTTTCCATTTCTTTTAAAGTCCAGGGCTTGCCATAATTTTCATAAAGAGAAACCTTATGCTCCCTAATAGTTCTCTTTCTCTGAGTTTCACTTTCCCTCTGAAAAATCTCGCGTTTAAATTGTGAACGGAACTCTGTATAGAAATTGTCATCAGTTTTTTTGTTATACAGATTGCTAAAAATAAGTTGGGATGCCGGGTCTAAATCAGGCTCGTCAATAATAAAAAACTTGACCTTTTCCATATGGGGATATTCAATTTTACCCAATATGCTTAGTTGTTTTATATTAAAAAAACCTCTCAAATCAAAAGCTTTAATGAGCTTTGATTGGATTACACTTTCAATCCTGCTTGCATTTGAGTAACAGTAACTTGCCATTGGAAGGACCCATACTACCAGTTGAGGAATATATTTTTCCACTGCAATGCTCTGCCAGTCAGTATCAAAGGTTTGGCTTTTTGCTAGCATGTTTTTCGGCAAATCAGAATACAATGTTGTAGATGCCCATATCTTATAATCCTTCGCCAAGGCTTGATAGTATTTTGTGTGGTTATGAATTTTATAAGCTGACATGAAGCGATACACGTCGTCATCGTGACCCGCGTCATAAATTGTTCGGTTTCCTCTTAGGTAACCGTCGTAATGTTCGTTTATCCTTCTACCTACATTACAACTTACCCCAACGTAAACCACACGATTGAAAAGTCCTTTATGTACAATAAGATAAACTCCGCTACAGCCAGATTTCCTGGCCTCTGATAGAGAACCTAAAAATCTCCATTCCATAATTAAATCCATAATTGTTGTTACTTTTTGGTTTATCATTATTTTCGTGAAACTTCAACACATTAATCCTAAAGCTAAGGGCAAAGACTTATATAATTATACTTATCATCGTTAGCGATTATATAGTGTAGGGGCGCAATGTATTTGAACGTGCATTGATCTGCTCCCCGTTGGTTAATACACCTGTGATGAAGTAATACCTTCATTAATAGTGAGAACAATTGCTAACTTCCACTCCTCACTCATAGGGGATAACATACTCAAATCTCTAACATTGAAGGAGATTTGAGTATGAAGACGTCACCATGTAACAAAGACCGTATAATCGGCCAAAAAAGACCACTTCAGTCAACAATTAGGTATTTCCCACTGACAGTTTTATCGAACACTGACATAGGTCAGGGGAACCACTTTGTCCCCCTGTGCGCGCACGACTAAATTTGTCCACCTACCCCTTTAAACTTTTCAATAAACTCACCAATTTTCTGAAAAACGGTTTGTTTTTTCGTTTTGTACTGAGGGTTTAACGGACTAATTTTTGGTAAAGTCTCGTTTAACTCAGTACCATTCTCGGTGGCATATTCGCGTTTTAACGATGTACGGATATAGCGCTTCGCTGCCTCTTCATTGAGGTTCTCTTCTTTTATCAACGCTTCAGCTTCACGCAGCTGCTCACGCTGAGCAAAAATGAAGAATGCATCAATGATGCTGGCTTTGTCCGGCATGTCATCAAGATTAGTCTGCTGAATAAAGTCAACAATCAGACCTTCTTTGGCCCTGTTACCCAGACTTGAGCGGATTAACCGTCTAACCTCTTCAGTCAGTGCCTCTTTACCTTTCTTCTGCCTATTATGTTCAAAAATCAGACCAAGAATATAGTCCAGGTTAATTTCCTGAGATTTCAACAAGTCGATTTCAAACACGATATCATCCCAGTCAGTGGTTGACTTATCCTTGTCATTAGCCACTTTCTCGCGACGTTGCCAGTCACGGATATCATTGTAGGCTGAACGATAGTCCTGAATCTTACGTTCTGTGGGGAGACGGATTGTCTGTAGTTCGGCAAACTTTTCATCGTCAAGATAATGCGCTGTCTTAAATATTTCGACGGCATCGGGATCGCTGATATCGACTTTTTGCAGATCTTTCAGCATGGCAAATTCGTCGTAGTTTTGCAGGATATTTTCAGCCCGCAGGTATTCGCCAAACAATTTAACGAAGGCTTTTTTCCCTTTCTCGCTATCAATGCTAGCCGGATCAGGGAACTGATGTTCCAATGTCGTAACAATATCCATAAAGCCGCGCTTGGCCTCACCTGTTACGATATCGGTAAAGCCCTCCATGTACTCTTTGTAACTTTTCTCAAGCACCACGTTTTTGGTATTTTTATCCCCAAACAGCGTGATGGCATCAATGGTTGCGCGTTCCAGATCTCTGAACGTCACAATATTGCCGAAGGTCTTTGTAGCATCAAAGATACGGTTAGTGCGGGAGAATGCCTGCATCAAACCGTGATAACGCAAGTTTTTATCGACGAACAAAGTGTTCAGCGTTGGCGCATCAAAACCGGTTAAAAACATTCCCACCACAATGAGCAGGTCGATATCCTGATTTTTAACTCGCAGGGCTAAATCACGGTAATAGTTTTGAAAGCCGTTGCTGTCAGTGCTGAAATTCGTTTTAAAGTAAGCGTTATAGTCATCAATAGCTGCATCCAGAAACTCTTTGGCGCTGCTATTCATTGCACTGGTATCAAAACTTTCATCAATAATGTCACCGACAGCACTTTGTTCTTCATTAGCCGCAAAAGAGAAGATAGTTGCCACCCGCAACGGTTTATAGATGGCTGATTTATTAGCCGCCTCTTTCTGTAGCTCTTTAAACGTCGCGTAATACGCTCTTGCCGCATCCACGCTACTGACTGCCAACATGGCATTAAAACCTCTGGCTCCAGGGTAAGTGCGATGTGTTTTCTGGCGGAAGTTATTCAGGATGTACTGTGTGATTTCCTGGATGCGCAGTGGGTGAAGAAAAGCCTGTTGGTTTTCCGCGGCGCTGAGTTTTTTCTCGTCGGTTTCGGTTTCCAGCGCCTTAAACTGCGGGCGGACATCGTTATAATCCACCTTAAATTTCAGTACCTTTTCATCACGAATGGCATCGGTAATCACGTAAGAATGCAGTTCGCGGCCAAACACACTGGCTGTGGTTTCTGCGCCCAATGCATTTTGCGGGAAAATGGGCGTGCCGGTGAAACCAAACTGATAAAAGCGTTTGAATTTCTTCTTCAGATTCTTCTGAGCCTCACCGAACTGGCTGCGGTGGCACTCATCGAAAATGAAGACGACCTGTTGCTGGTAGACCGGTAAGTCGGCTTCCGCTTTCATCAAGTTATTCAGCTTCTGGATTGTGGTGACAATAATTTTGTTATCGTCTTTATCCAGATTCCTTTTCAAACCTGCAGTATTGTCAGAACCATTGACACTGTCCGGCGAGAAGCGCTGATACTCCTTCATAGTCTGGTAATCCAGGTCTTTCCTGTCGACCACAAAGAAAACTTTATCAATAAAGCCCAGTTCGGTTGCCAGTCGTGCGGCCTTAAAACTGGTCAGGGTTTTGCCCGATCCGGTGGTGTGCCAGATAAACCCCCCGCTTTCTGGCTTTGACCAGTTCTTCGCGGTAAAGGAACTGTTAATTTTCCATAGGATTCGCTCGGTGGCAGCAATCTGATAGGGGCGCATTATTAGCAGCGTCTGGCTACTGTCAAACACGCTGTAGTTAAACAGCACATTGAGCAAGGTATGTCTCTGGAAAAACGTGGCGGTGAAGTCCTTCAGGTCTTTAATCAACGTGTTATCGGACTTCGCCCAGTTCATGGAGAAATCAAAACTGTTTTTATTCCGTTTGGTGGTGTTAGCAAAGTAACGGGTATCAGTACCGTTGGAAATGATAAACAGTTGCAGATATTTAAACAGGGAGTTGTCGCTGTTAAAGCTCTCTTTACTGTAGCGGTGTATCTGGTTAAAGGCTTCACGAATTGCCACTCCGCGCTTTTTCAGTTCGATTTGAACCAGCGGCAAACCATTGACCAGGATAGTGACATCGTAGCGATTGGCGTGCGTGCCGGTTTGCTCAAATTGCTTGATCACCTGCACTTTATTGCGAAGGATGTTTTTTCTATCCAGCAGGTAGATATTCTGAA
The DNA here is from genome assembly GCF_000814905.1 of Enterobacter sp. Bisph1. Lineage (GTDB taxonomy): Bacteria > Pseudomonadota > Gammaproteobacteria > Enterobacterales > Enterobacteriaceae > Kosakonia. The sequence goes on along the minus strand of NZ_JXAG01000046.1, from coordinate 60,802 downwards.
TACGGCCATCGTCGAAGACGAAATCATGAACATAATCATCATGAATCTTGCGGGCCTTTTCGACAACGCCATCGCTAGGCTTGTCCATCCAGGTTTCCACAAAGCGACGCCATTCAGCCTCGAGGAACTCTACATTGTTAAGGGTTTGCAACTGTTCCCTGACATTGGCGAGCATAGCCTTAGCATTGTTCAAGGCTGGCAGGAATTCATAGCCCTGGTTAACCAAATCTTGAATCAGCTCACGCTCCAGATCGCCTTCGCTCTGGTAGCTCTCGGTAATATTCCAGTCCGGGTTGTATTTGTCCAAAATGATAAAATTATTGGACTCAGCAATTGGCTTGGTGCAATCAACCATTTTTTTGTTCCTGCTGCCAGAAGCCACAGTTGTTCTTCAAGTGATCGAGCAACAGTTTGACAGTCGCTTTTTCCGCGGGCGTTGGCTGTGCAACGGCTTCATTCGATAGCGTGCTGTGGCTTGTGAAGTTGATGATTCTGCTCAGATAAAGCTGCTTGTCGTCAGGCAAGAGTTCAGACCATTTAGGGTAGCCCAGAAAGCTGGCCGTTTTCTCATAAAGATTGCGCAGTAACGTGAAGTGATATCTTTCAACGTTGTTGTCAGCAATTGCCTGTTCGATGGTTTGCTTTAGGTGGAGATGGTAGGAAAAACTCTTGTTAGAGTCGCCATATTTTTCTGTGAGGGCATATGTACCATCCTCAAAACTCTCCAACATGTAACAAGCTTTCCCGTTCAACTCATTGAAAAGCACATTATAAAATATTGGACTATGCGTCGTGATAATGAACTTCAGATCGGATTCGCTCGATTTGATCAGCCCCGCAAGATTAACTGCCAGTTCAATCAGATGGTTATCATCAAGAGAGCTGACGGGATCATCAATGAATACATATTCCAGTTGATCAAATGCGCGGGTCTCGCGCGTGTCCGGGTCGGCGACATTAAGAATTGTTACCACTTGATCCAGTAGGGTGTAAAACACACTCCAGATGAAGTTGCTTTCTTCACCTTTGGATAACTTGATGTGGGCGGAACGCTCATCGTTACCGCGCTCGATGGAAAAAGTGATTTCGGTAAAATCTGGATTGAGGTGTGGCGTTAGCTTATCGTTCGCATAGCGCTGGAAATAACGGATGATATTGCCATCCTGCCCCAAATCTTTTAGTAATGTCAGCAACCAGTTTGTATAGGAGTTAGGCTGCACCTTCAGCTTTGGTTCTGCGTCTTCTTGCAGATCGTTATCCCAATAGAACAAGTCCTCGGTGAAAGCATTGTAATAGAGGATTTTTTTGTGCGACAACTCGGGCTGTTCAGTTTCGTCTTCACCTTCTCCGTCAATGACTTTGGGAGCAATCAATTGCTTGAAATCCCGGGAAAGACGCGTTTTCCCCGTGCCATTGAAAGCATAGATTAACTGCACCTTTGGCACGACCCTGGTCGCTTCAACTTCTTTATGGACAGTCTTCTTGACTTTCTGAGGCGTGCTCAGCTGTTGGGCTATTTCCAGGAGTGTCTTGCTCATATCACGCCTCTGCTACATCCGGCCTCGGGAAGCTAAATAACATGTCCCGATAATATTCGTACTGCTTCTGGCGCAGCTCAATTTCGCGGGGAAGGCCTTCAATGATGGAGTTTGTTAATTTATCAAATTTGTCAAGGATAGATACGATACGCGCCTGCTCTTGTATTGAAGGCACGGGAATTAAAATCTTAGCAAGATTGTCTGCATTAACCCGCCTAACTTTTGCACCAGTGATGTACTGTCTTTTTTGACTCTGAAATTGCTCGGTTTGGAAAAAATAAGACACATATTTGGGGTTCAAATTATGCTTATAGATACAAGCATCACTGCTAACGGCAATATCACTTTTTCCTAACCAAGCAACAGCCTTACAGACATCCTCATCATTTTCACTTGTTGTTGCTATAATCAGATTTCCAGGCTGGGCCTTTCGACATTTTTTAGCGAGCGCCTCTGAAATGTGTGTTTTTGTCTGATCAGTATATGGCCCATAGTGGGTATAGATTTGTCCATAGTGAACACATCCAACACCTGTTTCCATAAAGTCTTTTTTCTGAAAACTTCCTCCACGGATGAACTCTCCTATACCTTCTTGCCCCATCGGTCTCACCATCATCAAAACTCAGCAACTGGTCGCGATAATAGTTATACTGCTTTTTGCGCATGCTAAGCTCAGCCGTAAGCTCAGCCGTAAGCTCAGCCGTAAGGGCAGTAAACTTATCCAGAATCCGGACGATTTTAGATTGGATTGCAAGGGATTTTTCCGGGTTGGAAGGGATAGGAATGGGAATAAGTAATTTTGACATCAATGCGTTTGAGCTTAGATTAGGCTGTGCTCCGCCCCCTGCAAGGATATAGATTGCCTCTGTATTTAATAACAAGAAATGGTATAAAAACTTATTATTTAAAATATTATTTTTTGGTATGAATTTCCCTACTCGTTGGTTGAGATAACATTTTGTTTCGTTTTTATAGAAACCCACCTTTCCTGTGGTGGCTCCTGACATTGCAATCAGTATATCCCCCATTGACACCTCAAAGGAGGATATATCTTCCTTGTAATCATTTGGTGAGAAGTATTTTACTTCATCTAAAACAACATTAAACCCATCTATATTTGTGATTCTAACTATCGGTAATCCAGTCTCTTTAAATAGGTTGCTTTTAAATGCAAATCCATTTTTAAAATCACAAACTTCCCTTAAAGGTTTCCATTCAACCTCAATCCCATCCAGAAATTTCTCCAAAAAATTTAATTGACTCATTCTGGCACCTCACTACCTTCAATTTCAGCCACAATCGCTTCAATGTCTTTGCGTAATTGATCGACTTTGGTGACAGTGGTTTTCAGTTCGGCATTTAGTTCCGTAATATCAATGATTTCTCGGGTGTCTTTGGCTTCAACGTAGCTGCTGACTGACAGGTTGTAGCCATTCCCGGCCACTTGCTCGAAGGCTACTGATTTTGCCAGGTGATCAACATCTGATTTACTGCTGAACATCTGCATAATCTGAGCGATATGGGCATCGGTGAGAATGTTGTTATTGGTTTCTTTCTTAAACAGCCCGCTGGCATCAATAAACTGCACGCTGGTATCTGTTTTGTGTTTTGACAGTACCAGAATGTTAACGGCAATGGTGGTACCAAAGAACAGATTTGGTGCGAGTGAAATGACCGTTTCAATATAGTTGTTATCGACCAGATACTGACGGATTTTTTGCTCAGCTCCACCACGGTAGAAAATACCCGGGAAGCAGACAATCGCCGCACGGCCTTTGGCGGACAGGTAGTTCAGCGCATGAAGCACAAACGCAAAGTCAGCTTTTGATTTTGGAGCCAGCACACCTGCTGGAGCAAAACGCTCATCGTTAATCAAAGTCGGGTCGTCACTGCCAATCCATTTCACCGAATACGGCGGGTTCGAAACAATCGCATCGAACGGCTTTTCGTCGCCAAAGTGTGGTTCAGTCAGGGTATTGCCCAACCTGATATCAAATTTGTCGTAGTTGATATTGTGCAGAAACATGTTCATACGCGCCAGGTTAAAAGTCGTATGGTTAATTTCCTGGCCGTAAAAGCCTTCTTCGATGATGTGATTGTCAAAGTGCTTTTTTGCCTGTAGCAGCAATGAGCCAGAGCCTGCCGCCGGGTCATATATTTTATTGACTTGGGTCTGACCGTGTATTGCCAGTTGTGCGATCAGTTTTGAAACGTGCTGTGGCGTGAAAAACTCCCCGCCAGACTTACCGGCATTTGCCGCATAGTTAGAAATCAAAAACTCGTACGCATCACCGAACAGGTCAATCTGATGGTCGCTGAAGTCACCCAGCTTTAAACCTTCCACACCTTTCAGCACGGCGGCCAGACGGCTATTTTTGTCTTTAACGGTGTTACCCAGACGGTTACTGGTGGTGTCAAAATCAGCAAATAGGCCTTTGATGTCAGCTTCAGATGGATAGCCATAAGCTGAACTTTCAATGGCGACAAAAATGCTGTTGAGATCAGCATTCAGCCTGTCGTTGGTATTCGCTTTAGCAGCAACATTGCAGAATAGCTGGCTCGGGTAAATGAAATAGCCTTTGGTTTTGATTGCATCATCTTTGATGTCATCGGTAATGACACTGTCATTCAGCGCCGCATAGCGAATGCTGTCATCACCGGCTTCGATGTAACTGGAAAAGTTTTCACTGATAAAGCGGTAAAAAAGCGCGCCGAGTACATACTGTTTAAAATCCCATCCATCTACCGAGCCTCTGACATCGTTGGCGATGGCCCAGATTTGACGGTGGAGTTCTGCACGCTGTTGATAGCTTGTCATTTTTTATCCTGTGTACGACGGTTCTTAGCATCTGCTATTGACGGGATTTTAACGCAATTTGTTCTTATCGACTGTACCTATATCAGATCCAGTGATGCTTTTTCGAGTAAGTGGCTTTGCGGACGCAGAAAGGCTATATCAATCACCCAGATCTGTATGCACTGTAAGAACACACATACGCAGTTAAAGGTATCGTTGCCGATATAAAGCTCAATTGCGCCCTGAAATTGATGGCCAAAATATGCTGCAGCTTGCTTCATACTTTTTTACCACCTTTCAGGCCCTGCTAATTAACTACTGGTGAAACGCTATGAACTTATGAGCTCTGACCAAAAGGAATTCAGCTGGCAGGAGCAGACACCGCTCCTGACCGCCACCGATATTTTCAGAGCAAGGCGTGCTACCGGGTTGATGAATACGTGTATTTTTCGAGCCTCATTCCTGATTTTTACTTCTGAACTTCCCACGTTATTTATCCATCGCATAATGCGCCTGCCACTCCCGGCAGGCGTGTTTGCTTTTATGGGCGACAAGCGATGCAAACAGAATCCGACGTATTGACGGAACACAATGAACTCATCCTATCGACCAGTATCGAGCGCATAGTGGCTGGCCGCGATTCCGCACTTATGCAGATTCAACAAATCATTGAGCAGCTTGATGCCATTTCACGGTTAACTTCAGAAGTCGGCGGTGGTACAGCGCAAGACTGGGCTATGAAGTCAGGTCACCGGTACGATAGCTGGCTGACTGAAGATATTGATAAAGCGATACCTGCTATCACCCGCAATATAGACCGCAGTATCTGGCGCGATTTGATGTTGAAATCTGGCATGCTGGCCTTGATGGATGCACAGGCTCGCGACTATTGGCACAAGAACCTGGAGGAGGGCGATCTACCTGCTATCAGCGAGGCGAATATTCTTAGTACTTTTGAGCAGTTACATCTGAAAAAAATGGATGTCTTCGAACGTGGCATCATCAATGTCTTCAAAGGCCTGTCGTGGGATTACAAAACTAACAGTCCTTGTCGTTTTGGTAAGAAAATCATCGTTAACAATCTGGTGAATCATAATCGTTGGGGTTTTAGCCTTAATTGGGGCTGGCGTATGGATCAACTGGCGGACCTGGAGCGGATGCTGTTTCTCCTTGATGGTAGACCGATTCCTGAAAGCCGTGGTGATGTCACTACTCGGCTGATGGAACACATTCGTGACAGCCCTTCGAAGGATGTTTACGAAGACGAGTTTTTCAGTATCCGTTACTTTAAGAAGGGCACGGCGCACTTAAGCTTCAGGCGTCTGGAGTTGATTGAGCGGATGAATGACATCATTGCTAAACACTATCCGGGAATGCTGGCTTCAAGATAAGTTAAATGTCGTATGTTTGCTGTTAGAAGTGTCGTGTTTTTGCTATGTTTAAGAAACAACCAAAGGAGGATTACATGACCATAAAAGCTCGTATTCAGTCGCGACTGAAGCGCTCAAAGCGTTAGGTTTTCACTCGTAACGATTTCAAAGATGTTGCTGGCTACGATCAAATTGGCAGAGCACTGCGTGAACTGGTGAAGGAAGGGCAACTGCTGAAAGTAGGCTATGGCGTCTACACTAAAGCGCGGCAAAATGCGATTACCGGTAAGCTGATGCCTGCTGCTCCCGGAGGTTCTGCGGCGGTAGTAATTGAAGCACTAGAACGTCTGAAAGTAGATTACCGCCTGGTAGGAGCAACAAGCGCCTATAATAGCGGTAAATCTACCCAGATCCCTGCGTTACTGGAAATCAAAACCTCCCCACGTTTTAAGAGAATATTGTCAGTAGGGAACAGCAAATTAAATGGATGATTTAACAAAGCTATTCCCGGACGTTGCCGACGCACTAGGCATTGAATCTGTTGCAATTGTAGAAAAAGATTATTACATCGTTGAGTTATTGCGATTGCTCCAGCCTCTGGCTTTTGACATGCATCAACTGGTTTTGCAGGTGGAACTGCATTATCAAAAGCGGGTATATCTTTGAACAGGATGTCTGAGGATGTGGACATTAAGCTTGTCTCTGTCGCCGGTTTTTCCCAGCAATATTCCAGAGGTCAGCGTAAAAGCATCCGTAAGGATATTATTCAGACCATTATTGAAACGATTGCCGCCTCAGGTACGTTTCGCTTGGATGAAGAATATCCAAAGGTTACTCGTGATGAATACCGTTATAATGAAATCCCAGTGCGTTACCCGCAGAAATATTCACAAGCTCCTTGCTTAAGACCATTTATTAAACTGGAATTAATGGAAACAGATTTGCTTGAGGCTGCGGAAAACCGTCCTGTTAGCTCATTGGTAATGGATCTAACAAAGAAGGGTGAAATAGTGGGGGCTTTCCCCTGCGCAACTATCGCTAGCACGCAGGCTGAAAAACTGATCTCGATGATGTGCAGAACGGCTGCAAGCATGCGTGATGTAGAGCGTGCAGTGGATGAGTCACTGGTACGTCATATCTACGACAATTTTTGTATAGTAAGGGAAAAAGGTGCTGACGTTCCCGTTTTAAAACACTTCGTGCAGGAATGTATTGAGCAGGATATTGAACGTTACAGTGCCCGGTACCTTGAGTTCTGTGAATCACCTATTGAAGAACTGAAAATGGGGCTGGAAGAACTCGTTAGTAATCCTGTTTATAAGGAACGCTATCTGCAGTTCGTCACACCAATGGTATTCGGTGAAAGCAAGGTTTCATAGGAAGATGCTTATGCCTGTTTTCGCAAAACTGTATTGGATGTGATTGATGCATAGAGCCAGAAGTATGCTCGATGGTGAGCATCTTCCAGGTAAATCCTGCCCCGATTCGAGTCCCGAAATCAGTGATTTAATGTACAGGTATTGATGTTGGTACATTAACTAAAATTATATTTAATTGATTTTATATCAAATAATTAATCATTATTTATGAGTTCGGACTTCAAACCTACGACCAGGATTTGAACTCTTCCTTAATAGTAGAGAAAGATCTAATTGCCCTATCATCAGATATCGTTATGCCTTGTAACCCCGTTTATTTGTCCCAACAGCTGATGACCTTGCTCTGATACTCGATAACGTGGTCTCGATGAGTTTTCGTTATAAACAGCATCAACCATCCCCTCATTCATCAAGTTGGTTACTATATTTGCAACATTGCTAAACCCGGGAATACCCCTTGTAGCAAGAGTGCGATCCAGTATCATCCATGTCCAGTCGATGTCTTTTTCTGCCATGACTTTCAATACATTAAATTCGGTATTCGTTATCTTCATTTCAGTGCATCCGGGTGGAATAAATCACCGTCTTTGAGTTTAAAATCTTCCAGCGTTGCAGTATGGGCATTGTTCCACATATCATAACCTGCAACGCCGTCTGGTTCACCTGCTTCCCATCCCAAGTTACAGTAACGCTGATATTCCCGACATTCATGAGTGTAGTAGTTTAAATCCACTTGCTCAGGGGGCATTTCCCCTTTTGCGATGCTTTTCAGCCTACCTATCATTACGTCATTTGCCGGGTCGTGGTCGAAACGAGATATATGTTTCTCAACGGTTGCAATCCCTTCATGAGTTATATTAACGCCATCCGTTGTTAGGTTTTCAATCGGTCCACCAGCTTTTTCCAGATCAAATTGTCTCCCTGACGCAGCCCCTCTGGCCCCAAAATGCTCAAGTTCCTCTATTTCAGGAAACCGCATTCTTCCCATTGTCAGCCCGGCAGCAAGAGATGTACCTGCAATCAGCAGACCTTTGTTATCCATTACCTGCTCGTAACCTGCTGGCGCATCCCCGCCGAGTTGCTCTGCTGTCTTCTTGAATCCATCTATGTTGCCGTTATAAACGCCCCCCGCAGCCAGAAGCCTGCCCGCTGCTTTGCTGTTGATGGTTTTTGCTGCTTGAGCATGTTGAACGGGCACTGACGGGCGAACGTAGTATACCGGGCGTTTTAGTTGATGTGAAATGAGGTAGCTAAGCCTGGAGTGGAGGAGCCAAGGCAGGCCATTTCGGAGGTTGCCAGAAGATGTTTGCACGCCCGTGAGGATATGACTAATTTTGTCCTTTCTCAGTAAAACAACCTTCCCAGAGCGGATATCATCCAGCACGTCCCGATATGCCATCCATGGTTGCTGAAAGTGGAACTGGCGATATCGACTGACAAAAAAACCATAGTTGCCCGGTAAGTCCCACTCCTGAATGATTCTATTTGGTTGTGCGGTCTCCTCAAGGTAACGCGCTGCCGTATGTGGGCAGATAATGTAGGGGATATCCTCAAGGTAGATTTTGTCCAGTGATTTTGCCTGATAGTGATTAAGCATAATGTCCCTATTAGCGCCACCATCGCGCAAAGCTTAAAAAGCGACCGAGGTTGAGTAAGGTTTAAGACTATCCCTTCGTTTAAAAAGAGGGAAGTGTCTATTTATATCCAGGCGACTAATCAATAGGTATTCTGTGATAACAAGCAAATTCTTTTCTAACGTCTCTGACGGAGACGTCCGACAATCCCGTTTTTTAAACGAACAGGCACATGGTAAGAGGAGGTTACAGATAGTTAAATTCAATTCCGATCTTCGAATCCAAACCTACGACCAGGATTAAATCTTTCTCTATTAATAGTAAAGAAAGATCTAATTGCCATATAAACATCAAGCACTAACCAATGATTATATTTACGTAACCAATTATTTAGACCATCAAGCCCCCGCTCGCTTCCGAATAAGCAAACTACGGTCTTCAAGCTTCCCATCTCTGTAGTATCTCTCCGGCCAAATCTCCTCAGGCGGAACACCAATCGCTTTAGCGATTATGGCTTCACCCTTCGGCCAGGGTCTACCAAGCGCGTTAGCTAGTGTCGAGGAGCTTAACCCTACTTCCCGAGAAAGCGCAGCCAGAGTCGTTCCCTTTTTATGCAGTGATGCAATGATGTCTGCTTTATGCCATCCTTTTTTCATTCCATTTCCCTCTGATTAAGTTGGTGAATCTTGATAAATGCTACGTTATTCGTAGTCATAAAGGGAAGGCATAAAACTACGTTTGTCGTAGTTTTTGAACTGAGATCTTGTCTTCATGCAACTAAGATGTAATCGACGAAAAGGGTATGGGATCTACGTTTTACGTAGTATCGCTTTAGCGGTATTACTACGATTATCGTAGCCATGAAAAAAATCACCCACCATAACGAAATTTTCAGCCGGCGCTTAAAGACCGCTCGCCTTGCTAAAGGCTTTTCACAAAAACAGCTTGGGATCCTTGCCGGGATAGACGAATTTGTTGCCAGCCCACGGATCAATCGGTATGAGAACGGAATCCATCAGGCGAATATTGAAATCGTCCAGCAGCTCGCTCGTGTACTTGAAGTGCCAGTAGCGTACTTCTATGCGGATGACGATGAACTGGCCTCGGTCATTGCGCTTTGGCACAAAACGGATTCCAAGAAACGTAAAGCAATTTCTGCGCTTATTGCTCCCGATTTGGCAAAAGAAACGGATGATTAATTTATCTTTTTAAATCCCCGGCATCATAGGGGCATTTTTAATCTATCACTCGCTCCGTAACACATTCTCGTCAAAAATTCCCATTTGAAGACATCTTGGAGTGCCCGACAGGGTTCCTTATACAGGACCAGTATTCGATAAAGGAAGGGATCAAATATGCCATTGAAAACGGCTATTAAGTGGTTTCATCGTGCGCTGACTGCCAGCTTGCTAATCATCGTCATTGGCTTTGTGATCCTCAATTCGGATGGCGATAGCAGCGCTGAAGACAAGCTGGTGAGTTCGCAACAAATTAGCGATAGCACGTGGCTTTATGTAACGGAGTATTCAGGTGGGGGAACCACTGTTTCTAACTCTTACCGGTATTATTTATCGGGCAAGCTGGAAGGTAATGTCACTGCCAGCCTTGCAAAGCAGGTTCCATTCCTGGTTGCTGCCAATAGTGCAGCGAATGTAAGCGCTGAGGGCGATACCATTAATATCAAATACAGTGGTCGGGTATTTTCGTTTAGCAATTCCGTAGTCTATGAAGCGAATGGTAAAACGAATTTGCCACACATTAATTTTCAGGTGAGTAACTAATTCCAGACGAATATAATTTACTTTTTTTTTGAGAAAGGCTGCCAGCGGTTTTCTGGTGCCTTTATTCGTCAGGCGAATGGTGTTTTGGTTCATTTTTCTGCATTTCAGAGAGCATCAGGCGAAGTCTGATGCTCTACGATTGTATCCGCAGCCCTTCAACGCTTTCCGATGGCAGGCTAATGATTGTTTTAATGCTAGTTTCGATGCATCGAATGATCTCTTCGCGTGGGCCGTTGCGCCAGTCAGTGCTGGCATAAAAGGCATCGAGCATTGTCGCCATGCCATCCGGGCTATCAAAGGCGCGAATCAGGTAGTAGCAATCGGAATCATGCAGCGAGTTTCCGCAGGAAACAACGTCGATCCCGCTACGCCGATGAAGAGGAACGCTGATTTCCTGCATTAGGGTGTGAAAAGCGGCTCCGGTACCTTGTATTGCAGTATCTCAACGGTTCTCAAACTGCTTTCTCCACATACGTTCTATAACTCGCCCAGCCGAATTCGGAGTATGTCTGAGCATTTTTTATGGCTGTAATGGCTTGCCGAACATAAGGTATTGTCTCTTCCGGCAGCGTTTCTAAATTTTTCCAGCTTAGTTCTGAATGCTTATCAGGTTCAGCCAAGAAAGGAACACCGCTCCACTCTCTGCATATAAAAAAATGCCCCATCCATGAACGGTTTTCTGTCCAAACATGCATGGTATGTGCAAGTGTCATTTCTGAGGGGAAAGCGTGGACTCCGGTCTCTTCTCTTAACTCTCTGGCCGCGGCAGCCGAGAGGGTTTCTCCTTTTTCTAGCCCACCGGCGGGTAAGCTAAAGCAGCCATCCATCCAGCCCGTTTTACATCTTCGCAGCATGCAGATTTCGTTCTCTTTCAGAAGCAGGACGAACACAGCGACTGAAAGGTTATATCTTTCCCAGCTCATAATGTTGGCTTTCCCAATACTGATCATGCTGATTATAGATACAGGGTTTTTAGACGCGTGGGGAGCTACTGATTTTGGTATTTTCGGTGATATGTATATCTAACAAGATGGAAGGCAACCTGACGCGTTTTAATCAAGGGCAGTCGATTTATTGGGACCTCTCAGCGCTTTTCGTATTAAGCATAATCGCACACAATTCTATGTATAAGGCTTCGTTTTTTAGACACCGAAGTTTTATAAATGCTCTTTCTTAGAGGGGAGCAGTTCAATATCATGTGAATGAACGAGCGCGGGGCCGGTTAATGTACAATCCTACTACGCAGCGCGTTAATAGCACTATAGATATGTGGCTGGTCGAAGCAGTAACAATCATTGATGTCAGTTTTGGCGCTCTGTTAGGCTAAGTGGAGCGAGAATTTGGGTAAAATGATATGAGTGAAGGGAAAGTTTTTCGCGCTCTATTAGGGTGGTAAAAGTTGAGCTAACTGGCAATAAACATCGTGATGACTTGTATAAGCGGCTTATCCTCAATATTGGCATGTTACGTATCATGCAGCCATCCATAAGAAAATTTAAGGCATAAAATGAAAATATAAATACCAGCTTGTGTCGTGATGTTTTATCCTTGTTACGGGTTTTATTTTATGAGAAATAGACTATGGATAAAATATTGGACATTATGAATGGATGGCTAACGACAGCGGTGTCTAGTGGTACATTTGAAATAAAGCAGGTTCTTCTTTTTTTGTTTATCGCTGGACCATTGGCGCTTGTTATCTGGAAAATACGAGGGATCATCGCGTTTGTTAATGAAGTAAGAAATTCAAAATTAAATGAATTTCAGCATATTCTGAATGGATTTGAACTATCGGATGAAATTCGTCTCTGCATAAAAGAGGATATGGAAAGGATAACTGCTTACCGAGTGACTGGGATTAGTGATGTTGCCAGACAAAAAATCATTTTGCGGTTAGTGGTGCAAAACTTGGATTTAATATCAGTGGGTTTCTTTAAAAAATTCAGAACGTTTTTGGTAATTAAAGATAGGCGTCTTATATTTAAAAAGGGATTCTCTTTCTGGTTTGAGACTGGTATGTATTTTTTATTCTCACTTCAATTTTTATTACTCGCAATTTTAGCTCTGATATTATTCACTTACAGGTATGAACAAATTTCTGTTTGGGGTCACATAGCATTGTGTACAGGTTCAGTAGTTATGTTCCTTTTCTTCATCGCTTTCGAGAGGATGATACCAAGGCCAGAAGAATGTAAGTTATTAGAGAGAGTTTTGCAATCACAATGTAATGAGGATTCTGACTAGCCTAATGTCTAACAGACTATATGTTTAAATTAAACAAAACCACTACGTTAAATATATGATGAAATTAAACTTCATTGGTCATCAAGCAACCTCAAAATAAATAGCAATAGAAACATGTTAATTATATATAATGGTTTGAAAATTCATTTTGAAGTGGCTGCCATCATGGGGTGACTTCACTTCTGGAACGGTTAAGATCATAATAAACGACGGGGATCAGGAATACTACCCTCCAGGCTCATTTGGCAACGGAGGGTAAAGGGTTTTAAATATAGGCTGCAAGCTATAATTCGCTAGAGCTGCTCATGCCTTTTTTAATGGTCAGCGATAATAAAGACTCGAGGAACTTGCTAAAAATAGTGTCACATAAATAAAGGTGCTGGGAATCTTCTTCGCCCGTAATTACATAATCCCGCTTAAGGTCGTCTGCATGTAAGCATGAACGATCCCAATAATAAACACCGGCTTGTTCACCCTCTGTAATAAGAACATAAAAATTATCACCAGGGTCAATACCGATAATGACAGCATTCTCTATGAAAGAAAGTTCATCAAGAAACTCATCATTCATCATGGTAAGTTCATAATTTTCGTTATTAACCTGATGGCCGAACAAAGCGTCGAATGAAATATACCCGTTATCAACTTTATCAAATGGTATATCGCAGTTATCTGGAGAAGCTACTCTAAATCCGTTGTATTGCTTTAAAAAAGTTTTGTAATCATCAGGGAATGTAACCGCAAAATTTTTCTCGAGCAGATCTATCTCACTCTGACCGATGCTTGTACCCGTTTGAATAGCCAACGTGAATCTCCTCTTTTAACAGTTACCTTTAATATGTGAAACACCGCCTCTGTGCGTAAATCGACGATGTATTTTTTTAGGTACTTCCTGCATTGTGATGCCATTTTGATGATGATGCCAGGTGTTGGCATCGTAATTTGCTTTGCCTTTAGGAGCTAGAGCATCCGCTTTGCCAAAGTCGCCTCCAGAAGTTTTACTATGATCGCCTTTTAAATCTAATATATCAATGTGTTGTCTTTCATAAGGTGTAAAATCAGGGTATCCGTCAGGATAGCGAACCATATTGCCTTCCCAATCCTGGTAGACCCATGCTCGTCCATCAGTTTCCTGCCAGATGGTACCGCCTTTATCGAGCCATTTAGACATATCAGGCGAATTAAGAGGTTTTCCAGTTAGCCCCCACGGATCCACCCACCCCAGCGGATTCGGCGCATACTGGTACAAATTCCACCCGCCATTCAACCCTATCGGGTCCTGGACAGTAAACCGTCCAACCTGCGGGTCGTAGTAGCGGAACAGGTTGTAGTGTAGTCCGGTTTCGCTGTCGGCGTACTGCCCGGCGTAGCGCAGGGGCTGATGGGGCAGGGCGGTGCTTTGCATCTGCCGTATAAAGCCATCCGTTTGATACCGTACTTCGCCAAAACTACCGTACTGACCACTCCATCGCAAAGCACCACTGGCATCCGTCACTTCCAGCGGCGCGCCGTTCAGGTCAGTACTGAACCAGTAGATCTCGCCCTGTTTATCGCCCTGCAGCTGGTCGACACGCGCCAGCGGGCTCCATGCGTCATTCGGATCGTAAATATAGCTGCTGTTATGCCCGCCTTCATGCTGCTCCTGCAGCAGGCGATAGCCCTGCCACAGGAAGCGGGTGTCGCGCGGGCCGTGAGCCGTGGTGACGGTTTTGCGGGTTCGCCTGCCCAGCGCATCGTAATAATAGTGCGCCTCGAATTTGCCTTCTGGCCCGGTGCCTTTCGCCGTCACCAGCCGGTTTTCGGCGTCGTAGGCATAAAATTGTTCGTACAATCCATTGCGGCGGCTGACCAGGTTGCCCCACGCATCGTACTTCATAAACAGGTTTTGCCAGTGCTGTAGGCGGTTATCGGTCACCGGCAGGTCATCATCATTCGCCGCAAGGTTATCGGCAGCGTCATAACTGAAATGGGCGCTGCTGTGCCCCTGGCGGGCTTCGTAATGCTTCTGAATGCGGCCTTCTGCGTCATAGCCGTAGCTGATTTCACCGCGCAGCGTGTCGCTGACGCCGGCCAATTCGCCGCGTGCCGTGTAACGATACTGACGCTCGAGTATCGCCTGTTCCGGCAGCGTGACGTCGGTGGTTAATTCGCTGCGCTGCAGCGTGCGACGGCCCAGGCTGTCATAGCTTCGCAGCTGTTCACGAGCGCCCTGGCTGCGGCGAATCTCGCGGTGCAGGCGGTCGCGGGTGAATTCGCTCACCAGCTGGCTGCCGAAGCGCACGGCGCTGACGTGGCCGGAGCCGTAATGCAGCCAGGATATCTGTTGCTCGCTGGGCAAGGTCAGAGAGGTGAGGTTGCTCAGGGCATCCCATTCGTAGCCGACGGTGCCGTTAACGCCATACTCGCTCAGCACGCGTCCGGCGGCATCACGGGTAAACGCAACGACATCGTTTTCGATACCGAGCGCGACTCCTTCGGCGGTGGGCGTGCGGTGAATGCGGCTTAGCTGGCCGCTCAGGTCGCGGAAATAGCGATACTCCGCGTGTTGATGGTCGCGCCCGGTCAGCAGGCCGCTGTCGTCATAGCTGAACTGCTGTCTACGGCGGGCGATATCGCCATCGGCAGCCGGTCTGCCGTTTTCCTGCAACGCGCTGAGAAAGCCCCGCGCATCCCACTCCATCTGGCGGGACGTTTTATCCGGGCGACTTTCGCTCAGCGGGCGGCCAACGGCGTCATAGGTAAAGCGGTATTCTGCGCCGTTACCGTTTTCAAGGCGCAGCAGGTTGCCGCGCGGATCGTAGTGCCAGCGGCGGGTGCGCCCGATGCGATCGGTGAGGCTGACCGGCATTCCGAGGGCGTTATAGGCCCAGCGTACCTCGCTTTCCAGCGGATCGCGCCAGGCCGCAAGCTGCCCGCGTTCGTTCCACTGAAGGGTTTCGCGGCTGCCGTCCGGGCGCGTTACCACGCGCAGTTGCCCGCTGTCGTCCCATTCGCGGCGGGTGATATTCCCTTCCGCATCCTCACTGGCGATAAGCTGCCCGAAGCGGTCGTAGGTAAAACGTGTAACGCTGCCGGAGCAGTCGGTGCGCTGGGTCAGTAGCCCCTGGCGGTTCCACTCCAGGTGCACCACGCCGCCGATGGCATCGGTGATGCTCTCCGGCAGGGACTCCGTTTCGTCAGGATAGTGAAAAGTGGTGCTATTGCCGCTGACGTCCGTTTCCGCCAGCAGGCGACCCTGCAGATCGTACATCGCCTGGACGGAAGTGCCGTCCGGGTAAACGGTGCGGGTGATGCGGTCCGTCAGGCGGTACCAGAAATATTCCGTCCGGCGGCCTGCCGGGTCGGTTTCATGCAGCATGCGACCGTATTTGTCCCATCCACTGCGCCGCAGAGCGCCGCCGGGCAGGATGACGTCGCAAAGCTCGCCGTCGCGGTAAACAAAGGTGGTCTGGCGGCCGTCAAAGTCGGTGAACTGGGCAACGTTATCATCGTCATCAACCAGCCACTCCGCCTGTGCACCGTCATCGCGAATGGCGCGACGCAGGCCGTTGTCAAAATCATATTCCAGCGTCAGTTCTTCGCCGCCGCTGTGGCGGAAGCCCGTTACGCGCGGCAGACCGTCGATCTCCTGCCAGCGGTATTCACTCAGCAGCCCGTTCGCATCCTCATGGCTGCGCATCAGGCCGTCCTGCCAACTGAAGCGACGGCGTAACTGACCGCCGCGGCCCGTCACGGTAATCAGCTGGCGTTGCTCATCATATGCGTAACGTACCAGGCAGACTTCATCATCCAGCCAGGCACCGGCGAGCCTGTCGCCCTCGTAGCGGCAGACCACGCGCTGTCCGGCGCTGTCGGTCAGGGCATGCAGGGTATGGTTATCGTTCCATGCAAACAGGATGTCGTTGCCGCAGGGATCGGCAATGCGTTGCAACAGGGAAGGGGCATCGCCTTTCAGCGCGGCGTAGTGCCAGCGCTCACCGCTGATGTCATAAACCGACCAGCTGTCATCCTGATGGTGCTCCAGCCAGCGCTTTTCGGCTTCACAGTAAGTTCGCAACCCTTTTGGCACCATCGGGAAAGCGACATAATCCCCGGACGGCGCACGCCAGACGAGCCCGTCATTGTAGCGCTCAAGACGCGATTCCCAGAACAGGCTCCAGCCGCGCCCCAGCACGCTTTCGGCAGGGTTGCCGCTGCGCCAGTAGCGCTGCCAGAGAACGGGCAGGCGGGAAGGGAGGACAAAATCGAGTTCGTCATCGCCGCTGAGAAACTTCTGTCCGCTGACGATATCCACCGGACGGGCGATTATCCCCGCCGCGGATCCTGCGATCATTAGCGTACCGACCCGGCAGGCAATGCGCGCCAGTTTGTTAATGCCAGGAAGTTTACCCAGCAGTTTAGCCAGCGCGCCGACTTTACTGGCCGCGCCGCCCACCCCGCCAATCAGCCCGGCGAACAGCAGGGTCAGATCCGACACTTTATACAGCCATTCGGGGACTTCAGGCTTGATGGGTAGCGTCTGTTCCGCCTCACCGCCAATGCGCACATTGTCCGAGCCGGTCATGACTTTGGCGTCGCAGGTGGTACTGTCTTTAACACGAGAAGCGGGCAGGCCGTTGATATAAACCCGCGAGGAGCCTTCCGCCATCTGCTGCGAACCGTCGTCGGAACAATCTACCGCGCTGTTGGTGGCGATGGCGGCGGGCTTGCCGTTGATAAAGACATCGGGCGAACCGGAGGTAATGTCGCCTTTTTTTGTCATGTTCGCAGCGCCGTCTTCGGCAACTTTGTCCCTGGCGGCGGTGGCTAATTCTCCTGTGAAATAACCGACGGCAAGGCTGGCAGCGACCAGCAGCAAGCCGACACCGAGGCAGGACGCCGCAACACCGGCCGTCAACAGTGCCCCGGCGGCGATTCCGCCCACCGCCGCAATCAACCCACCAACAATCGTTCCGGCGATCATGCCTGCCAGGGCACCGGAATGGCCGATATCATCACCGACGCGAGCCGCTTCGAACATTATTCATCCTTACCGTTAAGCGTGGAGGCGAAAGCTTCCGAGCAGTGAGCTGAACAGTGCATTGTCAGGGTCTGACAGGATTTTAGTTGATGTCATGGTGAAAACGAGGACATGTGCGCCCTGAGTATTAAATACCGCCTGCTGCTGCCAGATGCGTTTGCCTTCGCGCAGGTAGTTAGCATGGACGATTTCACCCTGCAACAGGTTATCGCCCAGCACGGCGGCTTCGCGGGTTTCCTGCTTCCAGCCTTTAAGGTGCTGCTGCATCAGCGCAAGCTGGCGGTCGATATACGCCGCAAGGTGCTCGCCGGGGTTCAGCGTGTCGCGGGCGATATTAAAAGAGGGTGACTGATTGCCCGGTGCGGTAAAAACATTGACCGTACGATCCTGATAGCTGTCCGGGAGTGTGACCTGCCCTTCAGTGAACAGGCTGAGTAGAGGTTGTTCTGACATGACGCGGATCTCACCACATTTTTCAGGAGTAGAAGTTTCTCATAAACATTCACCGGCAGGCCACTGTAATCATGAGATTATTTAGCGGATTTATGTGACGGGCTTTATGCCAGTTAAGCATAGCGCTACGTTGTTCTGCACCGCCATGCTACGCATGTCACAACATTCAAATCGCCGTATGGCCTGGGTAAATTTTTCCGCCGGTAAAGTCAGCGCGAGCGCAGTACCGGAATGATGATAAATACCGCTTCACCTTTCGAAGCGCTCCAAAGCATGTATCCGTTCGCAGGCTATCCAGAGAAGGGTTTGAATGGGGAAAATTTGGTTTCACAACGGTTTGGATTTTATCGGCTATCATGGCAAGACGGTATGCCACCATGCCAAAAAAAGCCCCCGCAACGCATTTTGCGGGGGCCGAAGTTTAACTTATAAACAGATGTGCGTATGTTCACCGTCAGCTAGAACGGGGAGATAACGGCCAGGCTGGCTGTCGTCACCCTGGCACCATTTACCCAGGCGGTGAGGGTCAGGTCCCAGGGGAAATTAGCCAACGTTTGATGGATTACGACATTGGCCGTGTACGTCCCGTTGCCACTGTCCGTCACGTTGGTGAAGCCCAGGTAGCCAAGGTTATCACTGAAACTGACCGCTTTTCCCGGCTGTGGCTGACCATTCAAATCCTGGAGCGTCAGCCTTACCACGATGTCGCCAGGTGAACCCACCATGAAGACACCCGGCGTTACCGTAAGAGTTCCCTGCCAGGGTACGACTGCAAATGTCACCGGCACCGTGCGATCGACCCCGCCCGCCGACGCGGTCACCGTGTACGATCCCGCGGTGGCGCTGGTCAGCGTGACTTGCGCGGTCCCGTTGCTATCTGTCACCACATCCGTGGCCGACAGCCGCGCGCCCGGCGTGACGCTGAAATTCACCGCCGTGTTTGCCTGTACGGCACCCGCGCCGTCTTTCACCACCACCTGTACCTGGTTGGTCGCGATGCCGTCAGCGAAGGCGTTATCCTGCGCGACCGTTACCTCCAGGCTGCCCTGGCTCGGTACCCCTGTTCCCTGTACGACCAGCACGCTCTGCGCCCGCGCCGAGACATTGCCCTGAGCGTCACGGGCAACCGCACTGACGGTATAGCTGTTCAGCCGCTGCGCCTCTGCCGCCGTGCTCCCGGTGCGATACGACGGCAGGATAAACTGCGTGGCGGTGCCGCTGCCGGTTATCTGCCCGCCGGCCGCCAGGAACTCTCCCGCGCTCCAGTCGATAGCCTGCAGGGGATGCTTCGTCTGCAGGGAAGTCACCAGCGTAAATGCCTGACCCGGAAGCCCCTCCGCGCGCTCGCGCAGGGCCATCTTAATCAGCTCCTTCTTACGGTACTCAAGGACAATGTTGTTGTTACGCTCCACCAGGTCAAGACGGCTGCCCGCCAGCGTGCGGCGTTCGCCCACTGCGTCCGGGTTGAGATGCTGCGCCATGCTCATGCCTGGGGTCCAGTTCAGCTGCAGGCCGAAGCGGGAGTCATCCATCCCGCTCTTACCGGCGGCGTGTTCCGCACTGAGCGTCACCAGCGGGACAGGCGTCCAGTTCACGCCAGCGGTGAAGGCATACGGATTCTCCTGACGCTTATCCCTGCCGAACAGGGCCACGTCCTTACCATAATATTTCTCAACAGCCAGTTTGCCCCCCACCTGCGGGTAGGCCGGTAGCCAGCCTTCGGCACGGATATCCCAGCCGTGTGCCGGGCGGGCCTCGTAATCATTGTTCAATTCCGGGGCGGAGCGCCAGTCGCTCAGGCGGAAGTAGCCGTTGGCACCGAGCTTGAGGTAGTCGCGCCAGAGCTCGGCGCCGATACCGGCGCGGCTGTGGTAGCGCGTCAGGTCATAATCATAAAAGGCGTTCGCGCCGGTCATCCACTCACTGCCGAAGTGGCGTACGCCAGCACCCAGGTTCATCTGTGTGCGGTCATCGGTGCGGTGAATGCTCTGCTGCGAGAAAACTACCCATTCCGGCGTCTGGTACCAGGGCAGGAGGAAATCAAGGGCGGAATCCTTCAGGGTGAAATCACTGTCAACGCCGATACGGACCCGGGCGGTGCCGAAGGTGGAGAGCCAGCGTTCGACCTCCGCAGTCGCGGCTCCGGAGAGGGCGCTGCGCGCCTGGTTGCTGGCCACGATACTGAGATCCGCACCGTTACTGGCAGACTGTATATGGCCAGCGAGAGCGCGTGCGGCCTGATTATCAACCGGCGACGTCAGTGTGTTTTCCGGCTGCGGCCGTTGAAAAGAGGCGTAAGCGGGGAGTACGGGCAAAATAACGAACGACCAGAGGCTGGCGGATAGCACGCTTAGCGTGCCGAACCGGGAATGCTGGGATATTTTATTCATATTATTCAGCTCATAATAAATCAAATGGGAGTGACCATATAATCATTCGCACACTGTTTTTATGATCCGAAATAGACCTTGAATAACGGTGAAATTTGAATTTAAATTAATTAATTGAGTTCAGATGTATTAAATAAAATATATGTTTAAGTGAATTTTCAATTCTTTTAAATATGCGCGGAAAATATAAATAAATATAGTGGTTACTGTTCTTAGAATGAAAGGTAACGTGGAATAATATCGTGTAATCAATACAAATCAATAAATTATTATCAGTGCGGAGAGGCCGCGGCAGCTAATAATGGCCAGTTTGAAAAGGGAAGGTTAGGGGCGGAAAATTTGATTTTTAAATAGTGAGTCGCCCCTGGTTTAACAGTTGCCTCAAAATCATTTAAGATGCTGCGGTTACAGGTAAAGGTTATTTGAAGCGTTAAATAGTAATCTCTTCAATAGACGCGATAAATTATATTCGGCTACTCAAGAAATTCTTACCTGAAAAGAAAAAACACTATTGCCACTACAGTCATTATACTTATTATTCGTTTCCATCGAGTCGATTTCTCAAGGTATATAAACAACATCTGAAATATGAAGAGTAGAAACAAGATTAATCCAGCAAATACTTTACCATTAGAGTTGTTGGGTGTCAGAGAGCCATGCGGCAAAGCCGGATCTAAATCATATAGAAAATCGTATTTATCAACAGTAGATAAATAAATAAGTGATATGCATATGAGGTAAAATAGAGAGAAAATTATTCTAATGAACTTGCTCATGTGGCTATAATCCTATCCATTAATCAATGAAGTAAAGTGATCCCAGTTTCTCACAATAAAATCACCATACCGCGTGTCATTTTTGATATTTTCCAGGCTAGGGTTGGTGCCTCGGTTATATCTGGCTCCAATGATCCTTACATCATCCATACTAAGAGGAGTTGGTAAGTTGTCATAGTTGGCAAGTTGACGTAAGTGCATCCCCACAATTTTAATATTATAGATGTCTTTTTCAAGGCACTTTGATAATGCTCGTAGTTCATTTGTATCCATTTTTTCTGCGTTGAGGCCAAGCGTTTTAGCAGCGGTACGTAGTTGTATACTGACGAATCCAAAAGAGGTTTTATTCGGTGGCGAGGTAACGGTGAAATGACGATCTAAAAAAGGTGAACCGCTCCAATCTATAATGCGAACATTTAGAGCTATTCGATCCATAATATTTGGATCCCCACCAACCTCTATCCAGCAAACGCCAGCGAGTAATTCTAAAGGTAGTTGATAGTAAAGGGCTGTTGAGCGGATTAACGAGCTGTTTTTCTTAACCCAAAAGTCTTTAAATGTTCTTAGATAGTTTCTACCACCGCCGAATCTGTCAGGAAGGGCTTTCCAGCGGAAAAAATCAACAAAAGTCCAGGAAGTTGATTTTGTCATCTCTTTGCATTGATTAAAATTATACATGTCCATTTGATAACTCCCATTAATTATTTCTGAAATGCGGTTGGCAGGGAAGATATGGAATAATTTCAGATATAAACAATAATCCAGAATCTTTTCTCACTGGTTTTTTTAGTGCCATATCAACGTTGGTACTAACTTTGCTGCGAAATATTATGTGTTCACCTTCCTATTTATGAATCCCGAAACATCCTTCATTTCTCTCCCTAATCAACAGTTGATAATTATTTATCATTTCCTGGTGGCATCTGGCTCGCTTATCATTGAAACGGAAAATCACGTCTGGGAGAGGAACTATTTGATTGTTGAATCATATCAGATGTCTTATGATTTGGATGTAAGTATAAATATTGAATTATCTTCTGATCGTTATGCTTCTTTTCGTTAGATCTCACTTTCTCTAACAGTAAGTAACTACACCTTTGTAAATATTTCAAACAAGCGCCAAAAGAGATGATAAGGATTCCTTAAGTTCGACTGATGAGTTCATCCTAATGCACGGCGAGCAACAAAATTTTTGATCAACCAAGGTTGGCTTATCTTAGTTAATGGGCTACAACAATACATTATGGCTTCGTACAAAGGATATAAAATTACTTCAAAAAAACGTGTAGCTCTTGTGATGATTTACTTTTGAAAATTAAAAAAGTTTATACAACTAAATCCATTTCGTATCCGCGCAAGAAACCCTTCGCAGGCATCCTGCTCATAGGTAAAATACTCTGGTTCGCTGCGATTCCCACGCTCACTATAAAAAACGCACCATAATGCCCCATCGAACAGTAAGCATAAGGTTTCATCTTTCACCTCATCGATAGCGTAGCTATCAGGGGGTACCTGTAAATCATGCAAGGCCTTTTTCACTGCTTCTTTGTCCACACGCTTTGCCTTCTGGTGGGTAGCCGTAACACACCGCCTTAAACATCCTTAAGGCGGTTACCCTTAAACTATCGCTGCTCTCAATCGTTTTTTTCTTTTTCAGCCAGCAGCACAAATAGCTTGCCCTCAAACGTCTCGCTGACCGGCCATTCACTGCTGCCCGGGCGCTGCGCTACGCTGAAACCCGCGTCGCCAAGCAGACTGACATATTCATCATCATGCCAGGCGGTCATCTGATTGCCGAATCGAGTGGTGCGGCCATTTTCCTCAATCGCCCAGAATTGCGTGGCACTGGTTTGGCTTTCTTCATCCCAGCCATTTTCCGTCAACAGCAGATGAGGCGTGGCAAGGAACAACCCGTGCGGGCAACGCTGCCAGCTCGCCTGCGCCATACCCTGGCGTTTCACTTCAGCGAAAGTATGCACTTCAAGCAGCAGCTTACCGCCCGGCGCCAGCCACTGCGCGCAGCGCTCGATGATGGCGCGCGCGTCTGCCGCGCTGAACACATTCAGTTCGCCAAAGGTCATCATGATGAAATCAAAGGATTGTTGCGGGCGGAAGGTGCGAATATCCTGCTGAACATAGTCGATATTTAGGTGCGCATCCTGCGCCTGCTGGCGAGCCCATTCGATGGAAGCCGGTGAGAAGTCCACTCCTGTACAGTGAAATCCGCGCTTCGCTAACCGGTGAGCATAAAAACCGGGGCCGCAGCCAAGATCGAGAATGCGTGCGCTGGCGGGAAGCTGGCGACCAATCCATTCAACCTGCCGATCGATTACGCTCAGCCTGCGGCTGGCCCAGTCATGATCCTGCGACAGATGATTTTCCAGCATGCGCTGGCTAAAGGCCGGTTCATCCCAGGGGATTTTGCCTTCATCGGGTAATAGCCGCACGCGACCGGCGGCAAAAATAACGGTGCTGATATCCATAATCTTTTTCTTCTCCATCAAGGGTCCTAACCGGGCAAGCACAAGGATCAGCCCGATCGAGTAAATCTGCGGCAGCAGGAGGCGATTCTGCGTTTGTTGCTCCCACTTTGGCAACGCGAGGGTGATCGTACCTGAACGGGCAGCAAAAAGCCGGGCAGGTTGTTTGTCTTTAACCACGTCGCATCTGTGAAACCAATAATCTGCAAATACCCAGCGCCTTATTTAAACAGTAATAATCATGTCTACAGCTTAAAAATCAAACCTGTTTAAACCCTCGCCATTAAAGCCTTCTCATTTTGATACGCCGCGTCTCTTTTTGATAATACGCAGCGGCACAAATGAACGCGGTTTTTATTATTCCGCCATGCTTTTTGAAGCGACTCACATATCTACCTGTGAAACGCGTGTGCCGGAATATATGGCATAACCGTTGCTTTGCTCAGCTATCTTTCTTAATAGTGGAGACGCAATGTCATGGAAACCTTGCTGGTTGGCAGTGAAGTGCCGCGCGTGGATGGGCTCGCGAAGGTAACGGGGAAAGCGGTTTACGGCGATGACATCAAACTAAAAGATATGCTGTATGGGGTGTGCCGCTATGTGGATATAGTCGCCGGGCGAATTGACTCACTTGATCTGACCGATGCGGAAAATGTTCCCGGCGTGGTCTGTATCGCCACCTGGAATGATATTCCCGGCCAGCGCAAACTCGGGGCGATTATTCCCGATCATCCGCCTATTATCGATGATGAAATTGCTTATCGGGGCGATGTTATAGCGGTGGTCGCCGCCGAATCGTACGAAGCTGCCTGTATTGCCGTCGATAAAATTCATGTTACTTATACCGCCTGGGCACCGATTACGTCCCCGGAAGAGGCGTTAAAGCCCGGCGCGAGGCTTATTCATAGTGAACTCGACAGCAATGTGATTAATCGCCACCACACGGTGAAAGGCGATATTGACGCCGGTTTTGCCGCCTCCACCCATATATTTGAACGTGAATACGAAGTGGGTTTTCAGGAGCATGGTTATATTGAACCGGAAGCAATAGTCGCCTGGCTCGATGATGATCAGCAGCTTATGACCATTGCCGGTTCAATCCAGAACGCCCACCGTACCCGCGCGGTGGTCGCTAAATATCTCAATCTTCCCCAGTCGAAAGTGAACGTTAAGCGCTCGGTGCTGGGCGGCTCCTTTGGCGGCAAAGATGACATTATCGATAATGTCTCCTGTCGCGCGGCGCTGCTGGTGCATCTCACCCGGCGGCCGGTGAAAATCGCGTATAACCGCGAGCAATCCATGCGCGAGAGCTATAAGCGCCACCCCTATAAAATGAAATACCGCATAGGGCTGGATGACGACGCGCGGATTCAGGCGATGAAAATCGAGATCATCGCCGATGGCGGCAGTTACTCCGGGCAAACCACCTTCGTCACCTGGCGCAGTTCGGTGCAGGCGGCCGGGCCTTACAACATCCCTAACGTTCGCGTCGATCTCGTTGGTGTCTATACCAACAATAACTACACCTCGGCGTATCGCGGGTACGGTGCGCCGCAGGTCATCTTCGCGAATGAATCCCTGATGGATGAAGTGGCGGAGCTGATGGGGCTTTCACCCGTTGAGCTGCGCCTGCGCAATGTGCTCCGCCAGGGCGATACCAGCATGGCCGGCCAGGTCTTCGATAAGCACACCGTCTCCGCGCAGGAAGTGCTGGAAAAGACCTTAATCAAAGCCGAATACGAAGCCAAACGGGCGCACTATCAGCATCTCAACGCCAAAGGTGGGCCTGTTCGTTACGGCATCGGTTTCGCCTTAAGCCACCGGGGCTGCTCACTGGGTGCCGAAGGGCTGGATGCCTCGTCTGCGCTGATTCAGGTGAATGCCGATGGCAGTATCAATATCTCCACTTCCGTCTCGGAGAACGGCCAGGGGCTGCAAACCACCATGTCCCTGCTGGCGGCGGAAGCCTTCGGCGTTGGGCTGGATCAGGTAACGTTTAGCGAACCGGCCACCGCGATGATTGCCGACGGCGGGTCAACGGTGGCCTCACGCGGTACGCTGATGGGCGGGCAGGCGATCCTGAGCGCGGCGAATAAGATTAAAAAACGCATGGCGGATGCCATCAAAGAGATGCTCAAGGCGCAAGGCGTTGAGGATCTCGTCTGGCAGCAGGGACGGGTGTTTAACACTCATCGCCCGGAACTGAGCCTCAGTTTTCAGCAGGTGGTCGATATGACCAAAGCCAGCGGGGCCAATTTGTCCTCTTACGGCTGGCACGTCGCGCCGAGTATTCACTGGGATGAGGAGAAAGGCTGCGGCAGCCCCTATTTTACCTGGGTCTACGGTTGCCAGCTGGCGGATGTGGCGGTGGATATGCGCACCGGGAAAGTGACGGTCAATAACGTGGTGGCCACCCATGACGTGGGCAAAGTGATCAACCCCGTTGGGTTTAACGGCCAGGTCTACGGCGGCGTCCTGCAGGGGATGATCGGCTACGGCATGCTGGAGGACTTCAATATCGAGCATGGCATTGTGAAGTCCGAGAACTTCGATACCTACCTGCTGCCCACCATTAAAGATATGCCGCATATCGATGTTATCGCCGTGGAAAATCACGATAACGCCGGGCCGATGGGCGGGAAGGTGGTTGGCGAGCCGGTGCTGGAACTCGGGGCCGCTGCGCTAAACAACGCCGTAAGCTTTGCCATTGGTCGACGCAACCGCACGCTGCCGCTGACCTTAGAGCAGGTGCGTCTGGGCTACAACCTGAAAAAGCCCCAGCGCCAGAGCGAACAGATCAATGAATCGGCGGCGAAAAAGCATGTTCCTCGCCTGAATAGCCTGTCAGTTTATCTGCCGCAAACTCTGTCAGAAGCCTTAATGCTGATGGAGCAGAAGGGGGCAATGCCCCTTGCCGGGGGAACCGATGTGCTGGTGCAGGCGAGAATGCAATCGGGCAGTGTCCCGCTGGTGAATATTGCCGCCTTGCCGGAGTTAAAAGGGATTATGCCCGTCGATGGCGGCGTCGCTATTGGTGCAGGTGTCTGCTTTACCCATCTTATCGCCCATCCCCTGATTCAGCAGCATTACCCGCTGCTGGTGACGGCCTGTCAAACCATCGGCTCCCTGCAGCTGCGCAATCGCGCCACCCTTGGCGGCAATCTGGTGAATGCTGCCCCCTGCGCCGACTCGATGCCGCCGCTGATTATCTATGACGCTGAAGTGGAACTGCGCAGCCAGCGCTACACGCGGCGCATGCCGGTCAGCGAATTTGTTATTGGCGGCTACCGCACCTGTCTGGAGCCTGGCGAGCTAATGACGCAAATTATTCTGCCTGCGCCAATCTCCGTGCCGGTGATCAATCGCTATCTGCAGCTGGGGCGGCGTAATGCCCTCAATATCACCCGCCAGAGTTTAACCGGCCAGTTTGTCGTCGATGACGACAAGGTGATGCGCATGTGCTGTCTGGTGGACGGCGCGCTGCTAAGCAAACCGCAGCGGCTGGTGGCGGTGGAACAAGCCTTGACGGGCAAGGTGCTGAACGCCGTCACCATTGAACAGGCCGTGCAGGTGCTTAACGGGCTGATGGAAGAGGCCATCGGCGGGCGCTGGTCTGCGCCGTACAAAATCCCCGTCTTTATCGATATGTTCCGCCAGATGTTGCAGGACGTGTTAGCCGAGAAGCAAAAATAAGGAGCTGTAACCATGCATCATATTGAACTCAAAGTGAATGGCATCCGCATTGCCCGTGATGTTGAAGATAACCTTCGGCTGATTGATTTTCTGCGCGATGAATTACGCCTGACGGGCACCAAAGAGGGCTGCTCCGTCGGCGAGTGCGGTGCCTGTACCGTTATTATGGACGGCAAATCCGTCTGCTCCTGTTTGCTGCTGGCGGCGCAGTGCCACGGCGCGCATGTGACCACCATCGAAGGGCTGCACCACGATCCGGTGGGCAAAAAATTACAAAATGCATTCGTGCGTCACGGCGGCGTGCAGTGCGGCTTCTGTACGCCCGGCGTGCTGATGAGTACCAAAGCGCTGCTGGATACCAACGCCGATCCGAGCGATGAGCAACTGATGGAAGCGCTGGAGGGCAACCTCTGCCGCTGTACCGGCTATCAACCAATTATTACCTCCATAAAAGCGGTACTAAAGGGATAACGGCGTTAACGCCGCCGCCGTCAGCCGCGGCGGCGTGGCAAGGTTTAACGGAGAAAGAGAATGAAAGAGTGCGTGATGCTGGCGGCCGGGCTCTCCAGCCGCATGGGAAAGTGGAAAATGATGATGCCCTGGGGCGCGGGAACCATCCTTGATAGCGCCCTCGACAGCGCATTGGCTTTTTGCGATCGGGTAGTGCTGGTAACGGGCTTTCGCGGCGATGAATTAGCCGCGTACTATCAGCATCATCCGGCAATTAAGGTGGTGCACAACCCAAATTATCAGGCCGGGATGTTCTCCTCGATTCAGTACGGTGTAAGCCATATTCGCGCAGAACGCTTTTTTCTCGCGCTGGGAGATATGCCGGAAGTCACTGGCGACGTCTATCGCACGTTATGGGCCTGTAGCGGGCGGGATACCTGTTTTATCCCCGTTTATCAGCAGGGTAAAGGGCATCCGATCCTGTTGCCGCAGTCTGCTATCGCCCTTATCCATAACGCGCCACCGGGCGCAACGTTAAGAGATGTGATCAAACAGATCGCCACCTGCGCTGTGCCGGTAACAGAGCAGGGGATTCACTGGGATGTGGATACACCGCTGCAGTATCAACAGATTGCCCAGTTGCGCCACAGCCTGTTGGTTGAGCAAAACTAAAACAGCGCCCCGCAAGTTGCGGGGCTTATTCCTGCTTCCGCACCAGCCAGAATCTTCCCCCTTAAAACAGCAGCCCATAACTAAAGCGGCTTTCAATACCGAGGGCGATGCCCTGCTGCACCAGCGAAAGGGTGAGCAGCAGCAGGACAAGCACGGCCTGAACCAGACGCAGCATCATGTCGATTCCTCGTGGGCCTGTTGTTCTTTCTGCACTTTGCGCAGCAGCAGCCACATTCTTACCGTTCTGACGGCCATATTACGTGCCGCCGAACTCGGTGGCTGCGGATCGGGAACCGGGGTTTCATGGGAGATTTTGAACGCCACGCTGCCATTCAGGGTCAGGTTGGCGACTATCGCTGTCAGCGTACCGATAGTGATGCCGCTATGCAGGAACAGCTTGATCATGGGGGGGAACTGCATGAATAAGTTCGGTACCAGCACTGGCATCATGCCAAGCCCCAACGTTAGGGCCACCACCATACCGTTATTATTATTGCGATAATTCACCTGCCCGAGGGTACGGATGCCGGAAACGGCGACCATGCCGAACATCACAATGCCCGCGCCGCCCAGAATCGGTTTCGGTATCAGCACCACCAGCGCCGCCATTTTGGCGAACACGCCCATTAAAATCAAAATGATACCGGACACCGAGACCACAAAGCGGCTGCGTACGCCGGTCAGCCCAATGAGACCGACATTTTGCGCAAAGGCGGCATAGGGGAACAGGTTAAAGAAGCCGCAAACGGTAGTCGCTACGCCGCAGGCATTAAGCCCGTTGCGCAACATTTTGGCATCGACTTTCTTACCGACCATTTCCCCGGTGGCGAGCATCGAAGACATGGTTTCCACCATCACCACCACCATCACCATCGACAGCAGCGCAATGGGGATAATATGAAATTCAGGCTGCGCAAAGGGCATTAAGGTAGGTAAGTGGAGCCACGGCGTGGTGTTGACCAACTGGAAATCGAGGGGTTTAAACAGGTTCCACAGCACCGTACCGATGATCAAACCGATAAGTACGGCGGTGTTTTTAACCACGCCAGCGGCAAAGGTATAAATATTGAGGATCACCACTAAGGTAATGGCCGCCATCAGCAGCGCGAAGGGGGAGCCGAAACCGGCCATCTCGCTGGAGCCGCCGCCGATCCAGCCTCCCGCAACCGGCATGATGGACAGGCCGATAAGGGTCACAATGCTGCCCATCACCACGTTGGGAAAAAAGCGGATCAGTTTACTTATCCACGGTGCGCAGCAGAGGATAAACAGCCCGGAAATAATCACCGAGCCGGAGATGCCGCCAATACCGTACTGCTTGCCAATCAGCACCATCGGTATCAGGGCGGCGAAGGTACAGCCCTGTATCAGCGGCATTTTACAGCCCAGCCACCGTGTTGCGCCCAGTGACTGCATTATCGTTGCCGCGCCGCAGATAAACAGATCGGCGCTGATCAGCAAAATAATGTGTTCAGGCGGTAACCCTACCGCGTTACCCACCACTAACGGCACCGCGACCGCACCGGCGTACATCACCAGGACGTGTTGCAGACCATACAGCAGCATTTGCGTAACAGGTAAAACTTCATCGACAGGCGCGGTGACTGCCGTCTTTCGCGCGACCGGAATGACATTATCGTTCATGAAATGAGTGTCTCCTGTACGACTTCTCTCCGTTAAGGGTTAAACAGAGCCGAAGTTACGATTCGAAGGCCGAAGCCTCCCTGCGTTGATGGCGTATACACCATGCTCGCCTGTGCTATGCGTAAGCTGTGCCAAAAATAGGGATGGCCTTTATCGGCAGATATATATGTGAAATACGTCACGCGCGGCGAAAGGGGATATTTTGTGAACAGGCGAGAATCGCTGCCGTCCGCTGGGAAATAAGCGGCTGTTCTCATTGTGAGAGAGAAACTCTCTCATTTTGGTTGGCGTCCGGGGGGAAAAAATTATCAATCTGATTAACAGGAATCAGGAAATTTGTCTTGCGCAAAATAATTTTCCTGCCGGTGTTGGCATCGCAGGAAATAATTGTTGAGGTGACTCACAAAAATAATTGTCACCTGTATAAAGCGGTGAATAGCGCCTGATTATTGCATTGCTCCCTCTTTTAAACTTACAACCACAGGGAAGCAAATGAATAAATTTATTGTTGCCGACGCGGCAAATTGTATTGGTTGCCACGCCTGTGAAGTGGCCTGCGTGACCAGCCATCATCAGGGCATCTGGCCGGAACAGCGCACCGATTTTTATCCGCGCATTCATGTTTATTCCCACCGTCACGCCAGTACCGCTATCACCTGCCACCAGTGTGATGATGCGCCTTGCGTCACCTCTTGCCCCACGCAGGCGCTGCAGTTTACCGACAGCAGCGTGCAGCTTAACGGCGCGCGCTGCATTGGCTGTAAAAGCTGCGTGATCGCCTGTCCGTTTGGTGCCATCGAGATGGTGGCTAATGATATTGATGCGCCGCAATGGGCGCAAAAGTGCGACCTGTGTAGTAGCAGTCTCTCCCGACAGCCCGCCTGTGTGGAAAACTGCCCGACGCGGGCGCTGCGTTTGCTGGAAGAAACCGATATCAGCCAGCTTCGTCGCGAGCGTCAGCTGCGCTCGGCGACGGGCCAGCCAGCGGCCCCTCACGGTGAACGCCGACAGGCCATGCTGGCTAAACCGCCACGGGTGGGCGCGCAAAAAATCGCTGCCGAACAACGTAAACAGCACTTTGAGGAGATCTATCGGCCGCTGGCGGCGTGCGATGCGCACTATGAAAGCGAGCGCTGTCTTTACTGTGCGCAGAAAGCCTTTTGTAACTGGACCTGCCCGCTGCACAACGCCATTCCCGATCTGATTCGTCTGGTTAACGCGGGCGAGATTATCGCGGCGGCGGAACTGAGCCATCAAAGCAGTTCCCTGCCGGAGATCTGCGGTCGAGTTTGTCCTCAGGACCGGCTTTGCGAAGGCGCCTGTACGCTAAAAAATGAGGGCGGATCGGTAGCGATCGGCAATCTCGAACGCTATATCACCGATAGCGCACTGGCGATGGGCTGGCGGCCGACGATAAAAAACGTGATGCCGCGCGAGGAGCGGGTGGCGGTGATCGGCGCGGGGCCCGCCGGGTTGGGCTGTGCCGACATACTGGCACGTGCAGGCGTGCAGGTTGATGTCTTTGACCGTCATCCGGAGATCGGCGGGCTGCTGACCTTCGGTATTCCACCTTTCAAGCTCGATAAGCAACTGCTGGCCGTACGCCGTGAGATCTTCAGCAGTATGGGCATTCATTTTTATCTCAATCAGGAAGTGGGTCGGGATGTGGATTTCAGCGATCTGCTGGAAAAATATGATGCTGTTTTTCTCGGCGTCGGCACTTACGGCCTGATGACCGCAAGGTTAGAGGGGGAAGATGCGCCGGGGGTGATTCAGGCATTGCCGTTCCTGATAGCCAGCACCCGCGAGGTGATGGGGCTTGGGGCGAGCGAGGAGTATCCGTTAACGGAGATAGAGGGTAAACGTGTGGTAGTGCTTGGCGGCGGCGATACGGCGATGGACTGCCTGCGCACCGCTGTTCGCCGCGGAGCGGCCAGCGTCACCTGCGCCTATCGACGCGATGAACGCAGTATGCCGGGGTCGAAAAAAGAGGTCACCAACGCCCGCGAAGAGGGGGTTAATTTTGAGTTCAATGTCCAGCCGCAGAGCATCGAGCGTAACGGCGCAGGCCAGGTGAGCGCGGTACGTATGATCCGCACACAGATGGGTGAGCCGGGGCCGGATGGCCGTCGCCGTCCGCAGCCGATCGCCGGTTCGGAGTTTGAACTCCCGGCCGATGTGCTGATTATGGCATTTGGTTTCCAGGCCCATGATATGCCGTGGCTGCGCGGGTTCGGCGTTGACCGCGATCGCTGGGGGAATATCGTAACCGGCGGCAAAGGGCGCGCCACCCGGCAGACCAGCCACGATAAAATCTTCGCCGGTGGCGATGTGGTCACCGGTGCCGATCTGGTGGTGACGGCGATGGCCGCCGGACGGCAGGCGGCAAAAGAGATGCTGACGCTGTTTAAGCAACATCAGCCGGGGTGATACGCCCGCAATAAAAACCCGGCCAGCGGGCCGGGTTTGCGGATAAGCGGTTATCCAGCCTTAGGGCAGCGCGTCCATGCGTTGCCACATCTTCTCGGCCACCCTCTGCGCTTGCTGGAAAATGGGTGCCGCGTCGAAGGGAAAACGGCGATTTTCATAGATCATCTCTCCGTTGACCATCACGCTGTGCACGCTATTAGAACCGAGACCAAAGGCGATATGCCCGGCAATATTTTCAGCCGTGAGCGGCGTAGGCGGCAGGTAATCGCAAATCGTCAGATCCGCTTTGCAGCCCGCCTCCAGGCGACCAAAACGGGCGTTGAAATTGCGGCTTAATACCGTATTGCCGTTGTACAGCGCCCTGGCGAAACTGTCCGGCCACAGCGGGCCGCCCGCATCACGATGCTTAAAGAAGGCGAACTTCATCTCCTCAAACATATCGGAGCCAATTCCGTCGGTGCCCAGCGCAAGATTGTAAACCTGCGGCAGATGCGCATTGTAGCCAACATGGTTGTTCATATTGGAGCGGGCGTTATGCACTAAAAAAGCGTCCCGGCCATTGAGCAACTTGAGGTCTGCATCAGAAAGGTACAGCCCATGGGCAATCAACGTTTTGCTGTCGATAAGGTCGAAGTCCGCCAGCCGTACCAGCAGATCTTTACCGTAGTGGTGATGGCTGTGTGACACGTCGTAGCTGTCTTCAGCGGCATGAATATGCAGCCCGCACCCGGTGGCCTGCAGCGCTTCCCTGAGCATCATCAGCCCTTCATCGGGCACCGTGAATGGGGCATGCGCGCCGATATGCGCTTCAACCAGATACGGCTCCACGCCTTTTTCCCGCGCAGCGTCGACCTCGTTGGCGAAGCGGATATTCTCCTGCACGCCCGCCTGCAGTTCACGCATGCCGCCGTTTCGGTCGGTGGTTTCGAAACAGGTCATCCCGCGCAGCCCGACTTTCAGAAAAGCGTTACGCAACTGGCTTAGCGAGCCCGCGATAAAGTTCGGCGACGCGTGATGATCGATTACCGCCGTACAGCCGCTGCGCACCGCTTCCATCGCGCAGATAAGCCCGCTGTAGTACAGAGATTCCTCATCCAGCGCCCGATCAAGACGCCACCACAGATGTTTGAGCGTCGAGATAAAATCCGGGCTGGGGGCAATCTTCGCCAGGATCCCGCGCGACAGGCCGGAGTAAAAATGGTTGTGGCAGCAGACCATGCCGGGCATGACCAGCCGCCCGTGCATCTCTTTGATATTCGCCTGCGGGTAGCACTGGCTAAGCCCGCTGCCTACCTCGAGGATCTTGTCATTCACAATGGCAATATCGACATTTTCCCACACCTGCGCCGGATGGAGCTGCGCGGCGGTGGCATTTTTTAAAATAACAATACTCATTCTTCCACGGCTCCCAGCAGATAATGGTGGTGGTGATGAACATGGCTGATGATCTGGCACAGGGTATCAAGCTCTTCTGGCACGACGTTGAAGCGTCCATCCCGGGTGAGCGGCAGTTGCCAGGTTTTGCCATCCTGACGAATGCGCACCTGGCCGTTGCCGACATAGAAACCGGGATTGCGGCTGTTGATAAAATCCTGCTCAAGGCTAAAGACGGTCACTTTGTCCTGATAGGGCCGTCCCTGCCACGGACAAAACTGAGCGCAGTTGCCGCATTCGTTGCAGAAGGCATCAAGATGCAGCGTCTGGAAACGGTTCTGGAAGCCGGGCACGGCGATAGAGACGTTGGCGCGGTTGGGGCAGACATCCACGCATTTGCTGCAGACAACGTTGCACTCCAGGCAGCGGCTGGCCTCTTCGGCGATAAAGGCGTCCCGATCCTCGCGATCAACCTGGGTGACGGCGATAGCCCCTTTACGCTGATAGATCTCCGCCGGATCAACATTATTCCAGCGCGGGTAATCAGGCTGGCCGCCGAGATTTTCCCGCGTCAGGATCTCATCCGTGGCGCGCCGGGCATTGCTGATGGCCGAGACAATGGACGAAGGGCCGTGCTGAACATCGCCAATCAGAAAGACGTTGCGCCTGCGACACTCGCCGGTGGGATTGACCAGCGGCCAGCCCTGTGGGTCAAGCGGAATGCCCATCGCCGCCAGCGCCTCGACATCCTGCTGTTCTCCGATAGCAGTAATCAGCGCAGACACATGCAGCTGGCGGGTTTTATCCGTCTCAATCGGACGGCGGCGGCCTTTCTCATCGGCATCGCCCAGTGTCATCACGCGCACCACCAGCGTGCCGTCCGCGTGAAACTGCTCCGGGCTGCACAGCCATTCGAAGTTCACCCCATCAAGCAGGGCTTCTTCATACTCTTCCCGCCAGGCGGGCATCTGCTCACGGGCGCGACGATACACCACCGTAACGCGCTCGACGCCGGGCACCCGTAGCGCGGCGCGGGCGCAGTCCATCGCCGTGTTGCCTGCGCCCACTACCGCCACATGCTTGCCCAGCGGCAGTTTTTCACCGCGGTTAAAGTCGCGCAGGAACGCCAGTGATTTATAGACGTTCTGGTTATCCCCGCCGAGCGTTACGCCGCTGTTCTTATCGGTGCCGGTGCCGACCAGCACATAGTGAAAACCCTGCGCCTGCAGTTTATCGATGGTAAGGTGCGGATCGCAGCCGTAAACGATATTCACCCCGTGACTGACCACGAAGTCGATATCCTGCTGGATAAGTTCAGCGGGAATGCGGAACTGCGGAATAATATTCTGCACCACGCCACCGGCGTTTGCTTCCCGCTCAAACAGCGTCACCGGGTAACCGGCGCGCGCCAGGAAGTAACCCGCCGCCAGGCCTGCCGGACCTGCGCCAATTACCGCTACCGGGCGCATCGACGCCGATCCTGCCGGTTTGTGCCAGCGCTGGTGGTACTCTTCCCAGCCCTTTTCCAGCGCCACTTTTTTCAACTCGCGGATATTCAGCGCCTGGTCGTAATCGAGGCGCGTACAGTTGTACTGGCACTGGTGATCGCAGATATGGCCGGTAATGGCGGGCAGAGGGTTGCGCTGGTAAATCAGTTCCAGCGCATCGGCATAACGCTCCTCGCCCATCAGGCGAATGTATTGCGGAATGTCCTGTTTGATGGCGCAGGCGCTGACGCAGGGAGCGATATAGCAATCCGTGAGGGGCAGCGGGCCACCGACGCTAATGCGCTCGCTCGGTTTCCACTGTTTCTGCGTATAGGCCATGCTGACGGCTTTCTCCGCCAGCGCGTTCAGCCGCGGGACATCAATCTGCGTTTTCGTCCAGCCGCTGGCGCACTCCAGCTCGCGCAGACATTCCGTCAGGCGCAGGTAGCCGCCGGGTTTGAGCAGATCCGTTGCCATGGTGATCGGTCGAATGCCGGTCTCAAATATCTCGCGGATATTGAACTGGCTGGCACCGCCGGAATAGGAGATAGGTAAAGTGCCGTCAAACGCCCTTGAGAGCAGCGCCGCAACGTTAATCGCCAGCGGGAACAGCGCCCGCCCGGACATATACATCTCTTTTCCGGGCAGTACGCCTTTGTTATTCAGGGTGCCGAGGGTATTAGTCAGCTTGACGCCGAAGCCAAGATTGCGCGTTTTAGCCAGCGTCATCAGGCGGGTCAGCATACCGAGCGCGCGATCGAGCTGCAGATCGTGTTCGAACGAGGCTTCACTCAGCTCAATATAGCCAAAGCCGCAGCTATCAAGGATTTCCCGAACGCGGGAATAGCCGAGCAGCGTCGGATTGAGCTTAACGAAAGTATTGAGGTTTTTCTCTTCCAGCATATAGCGGCAGATGGCCTCGATTTCATCCGGCGGGCAGCCATGCATGGTGGAAAGGGTCACGCCGTGCACCAGCGTAGCGGGAATGCGCTGCGCCAGCGTATCCAGCTCGGCAAGACGGGTGCCGTGGGGCAGCCGGGCGACAAACGCAGTGTCATGCAGCCAGCGGTTTAAGGTTTCACGATAGTGGACGAACTTCGGATGGGCGGAAGCATCCAGCAGGTTGTCGATAAATTCCTGCATCGGCGGCTGTTTTATGCCGTCGAGGTTGTAGCCGACGCTCATATTAAAAATAAAGGATTTGCCGCTGTTATCCGGCGTCAGCGGGAAAATATGCTCCAGCAGATGCAGCACAAACCAGGCTTTCACATATTCATCCCAGGCCTTTTTAAGGGTGAATTCCGTGGACCACTCGGTATTGAAGCACTCATCTTCGGCGTCAATACAGGGCTTTTCCAGCTCCAGCCGGTCGAGGATCTGCACGGTTTTCAGTTCAATAAACCGCCCGCCGGTAAGCCAGGCGGTAATAATATTCTGCGCCAGCTGCGTGTGCGGCCCGGCCGCCGGACCAAGGGGCGTGGCGCAGCTTTCGCCAAACACCTGTAGCGGGCGGAGAACCTGCGGTGAATAGAATTGCTGCTCGGGAATACCGAAAATAGATCGCTTTTGCTGATATTCCTCGAATATGCGCGTTAAAAGCTCCTCAAACGGGACGGGGCGCATAATATCTCCCATAACCCTCTCCTTAGACTTATTAGTAAATGACATTGCCGGGCGCGTTATCATCCCGACGGGGTAAAAGGAGCAGAGCAACAATCACACCAGTTATAAATAAAAGGCGTAGGGAATAATAATTTTGTGAGACAGATCGAAACTCACGGCGCTATTTTT
Source organism: Enterobacter sp. Bisph1 (assembly GCF_000814905.1). Lineage (GTDB taxonomy): Bacteria > Pseudomonadota > Gammaproteobacteria > Enterobacterales > Enterobacteriaceae > Kosakonia. Next base: position 23,459 of record NZ_JXAG01000046.1, on the reverse strand, counting down.
TACTGTTTTCACAGGGGGTTATTGATGGCTGAATCCGGGCGTTAATGCAGGGCGCGGTTATTTCTCAAAACCTATGCTGGATTATCAAAATGATAATTTCTGCTGATATTTTTCGGCCATGAATCATCATCCCGCTCGCAAGCAAGATTATTTTTCGCTGCGCTATTTAGCGCCGACGGTAAATTCTTCACTTCAATTTTCCAGAAAAGGGCGATTCAGCATAAATATTGCATTATCGACAGCTGCCTTTTCCCGGCCACTATTTGCAGGGGTGAAACTCTCAAACTGAGAAATGTGTTATCGCCTGTAAACAGCTAGCAGCCAGGGCCGGGAATAATAACGCTGCAGGCGACAGACCAGAAAACGATCGATTGAGGAGTGTATGACTATTTTCGAAGAAGCCGCGAGACTTGAAAAACAAAACCGCCCCTTCGCGCTGGCACAAATTGTCGACAGCAGAGGATCGGCTCCGCGACATTCGGCGCGGATGTTAATTCATGAGGATGGGTCAATTGTTGGCACCATCGGCGGCGGCATGGTCGAGCGTAAAGTGATTGACGAGGCGCTGCAGGCGCTGCGCGCGAAAGCATCCAGACTGTTTCATGCACGTATGGCCCGCCAGGGCAGCGATGCGGTTGGATCCGACTGTGGCGGCGCGATGTCTATCTATATCAGCGTGCACGGACTGCGACCGAAACTGTGGCTGGTGGGGGCGGGACATGTTAATCGCGCGGTCGCACGGATTGCGGCGCTGGTGGATTTTGAGATTGCCGTTGGCGACATTTATCAGGAAAGCCTCAGCCCGGACGCTTTCCCCGCTTCGACACAGTTTATTCATGGCGCAAGCTTCGCCGAGGTCGTTAACAGCATGGCGATTTGCCGCGAGGATTTTGTACTCATAGCCACCAATAATCAGGATCGCGAGGCGCTGGATAATCTTATCACCCGCCCGGTTGCCTGGCTGGGGCTGCTGGCCAGCCGCCGGAAAGTGCAGGTCTTTTTGCAGCAGCTGCGGGAAAATGGCGCAGCGCAGGCGGATCTGAACCGTTTACGCGCGCCGGTAGGCTATGACATTGGCGCCGAGACGCCCGATGAAATTGCCGTCAGTATTCTTGCGGAAGTGCTGCAGGTAAAAAACAGAGCGGCGGGTGGGTTAATGACGCAGGTGAACAAGCCCCCTCAGCGGGCAGAGCGGCAACTTCGTGAAGCGCAAAGCAGCGATGCCTGAATCGAGAAAAGTAGCAGGCCCGCGTGTTTGCCGGGCCTGCTGCGTTAACTTCTTTCCGACGAGGGTTTACTGGCTAATCAGAGTGCCGGTTTGGCCGGCGATCCCCTCTTTGGCTTTGTCTAGCATGGTAATTAACGCTTTGCGGCCAGGGCGCGAGCGGGCAAATGCCGCCGCGGCCTGCACTTTCGGCAGCATAGAACCCGCGGCGAAGTGCCCTTCGGCAATAAAGTGTTCCGCGTCGCTTAATGACAGGGTGTCCAGCCACTGCTGATTGGGCTTGCCGAAGTTAATGGCGACTTTTTCCACCGCCGTCAGGATGATCAGCATGTCGGCGTCAATCATCTCCGCCAGTTTGGCGCTGGCCCAATCTTTATCAATCACCGCGCTGGCGCCGTGCAGATGATGGCCTTCGCGGACCACCGGAATACCGCCGCCGCCCACGGTTATCACCACATGACAGGCCTCCATTAAGGTTTTCACCGTCTGTTTTTCGATAATATCGACCGGCGCAGGCGAGGCCACCACGCGACGATAACCGCGACCGGCATCCTCTTTCATCACGTAACCCTGCTGGGTCAGCTGTTGCGCCTCTTGCTCACTGAAAAAGGAGCCAATCGGTTTGCTCGGATGGCGGAAGGCGTCATCGTTGGCATCCACTTCCACCTGGGTAATCAGGGTGGCGACCGGGATATCCAGCTTGCGTGACACCAGCTCTTCCCGCAGCGCATTTTGCAGGTCGTAGCCGATATAGCCCTGGCTTAACGCCACACAGACCGACATCGGCAGCATCGGCGTATGGGCCTGGGTTTTTGCCGCTGCTTCAAAGGCCAGATTGATCATCCCTACCTGCGGCCCGTTGCCGTGGGTGACTACAACCTGATGGCCCTGAGCGATTAAGTCAGCGATAGCCTGCGAGGTCTGTTTTACGGCCTGCATCTGACCGGCGAGATCGTTACCCAACGCATTCCCGCCGAGGGCGAGAACGATTTTTTTCTTCATAGAGTCCTCTCTTTAACTTTTTGGTTCGTTGATGAGGAAGGCGGCGCGGGAAAGGGCTTACGGCGCAGAAAACGCCCCTGTCCGGCGCGGCCTGTAAAGGTGCCGTTATCAAAAATCACCCGGCCGCGGGAAAGGGTCTGGCGAATCGCGCCCTGGCAGATAAAGCCTTCCCATGGGGAGTAGTCCACATTGTCATGCAGCATGGCGTGGCGGATGGTGGTGGTACGTTTAGGATCGATGATCACCACGTCAGCATCGGCACCGGAGGCCAGCAAGCCTTTCTGCGGCCACAGGCCAAACAGTTTGGCTGGTGTGGCGCTGGTCAGCGCCACGAAGCGTTCGGGCGAGATGCGCCCGCTCATTACCCCGTGGGAGAAGAGCAGCAGTAGTCGGTTTTCAACGCCCGGCAGGCCGTTTGGACAGCGGCTAAAATCCCCGCCAGAGATAGCCTGTCGCTGGACCATTGAGAAGGCACAGTGGTCGGTGGCGACGGTATCAATCGAGCCGTCGCTAATCCCGCACCACAGGGCATCGTTATTGCTGGCATTACGCAGCGGTGGGCTGAGCAGATAGTTCAGCGCATCCTCACGTTCATAGCAGCGGTCATTGAGCAGTAAATATTGCGGGCAGGTTTCCACCCACACCGGCTGATGGCGCGTTTTCGCCAGCCGCACATAATCCAGCCCCAGACCGTTCGAAAGATGAACGATATACAGCGGTGCATTACCGGCGAGCTGGGCAAGGTTGATCATCCGGGCTATCGCTTCCGCCTCACACTCCAGCGGGCGGCTTTCGGCATGGTAGCGCGGCGCGGTTTTACCGGCGTTGATAAACTCCGCCCGCCGCCGGGCGATGACCGCATCATTCTCCGGATGCACGGTGGTCAGCGCCCCGGCGTGCTGCAGATGGCGCATTACCTGCAGCACTTCGTCATCCAGCAGCTTGTATTTATAGGTCAGATAGAGCTTAAAGCTGGTGATGCCCGCTTCCACCATCATCGGGATTTCATCGAGAATGCCGTGGTTAACATGCTGAATCACGCCGTGAAAGCTGTAGTCAATCACCGCTTTATAGGCGGCGTAGCCGTGATACACCTGTAGCTGGTGGCGCAGATGACAGCCAGGCGGGCCAAAGCCCATATGGTCGACGATGGTGGTGGTGCCGCCGCAGGCCGCGGCGCGAGTGCCGGTAAAAAAGTCATCGCAGCTGCGGGCAAGCCCGGTATCAATATTAAAGTGGGTATGCACATCCACGCCGCCGGGCATCACATAGCACCCTTCGGCATCAATCACCTCGCAGGGCTGCTCAGGCTCAATGGACTCGGCAAGGTACTTGACGACGCCATCCTCAATCAGCAGATCCTTTTTCCTGCGTCCATCGGCATTCACGACGAGGCCATTTTTAATTAGAACACGCATAAAAACCTCAGCATCCCGCCGCGCAGGGCGGCGGGAAATAACAGTTACTTGGTGGCCAGCCAGCTCAGCGGGATAGCGGCATACATCGCTGCGCAGGTCACCAGATGGGATTTCCAGGTTTTTTCATTTGGCGCGTGGGCTTCAGGCTCTTTGCCGGGGCCAAAGCCGATAACCGGAATACCGTGGCGGCCCATGATCGAGACGCCGTTGGTGGAGAAGGTCCATTTATCCACCACCGGCATCTGACCAAACAGGCCTTCATAGGCGTTGCTCAGGGCGCGGACGGTAAAGTGATCCTCTTCCACTTTCCACGTCGGGAAATAGCATTCCGTTGGGTAGACCAGCCCGGTCCATGACGGACGTTCATAGTGATACATCGACACCACCGCATTGGCTTTCTTCACCGCCGGTAAGGCACGGATCTCTTCCAGCGCGCCTTCCCAGGTTTCACCCCAGGTCAGACGGCGGTCAATGGAGACGGCGCAGCTATCCGCCACCGCGCAGCGGCTCGGTGAAGTAAAGAAAATCTCGGAAACCGTGAGGGTGCCTTTACCGAGAAAGGCGTCATCCCCGAGATTGTGCGAAAGTTGTTCCAGCTCTGTTAGCACCGGGGCCATTTTGAAAATCGCGTTATCGCCGCGCTCCGGCGCAGAGCCGTGGCAACTGACCCCCTGCACCTCAACGCGGATCTCCATCCGTCCACGATGGCCGCGGTAGATCTGGCAATCGGTAGGTTCGGTGCTGACAACAAAGTCAGGGCGAATGCCGGATTGTTCGATAATGTACTGCCAGCACAGGCCGTCGCAGTCCTCTTCCTGCACGGTTCCGGTTACCAGCAGCGTGTACTCATCTTCCAGTTGCAGGTCTTTGATGATTTTGCCAGCGTAGACCATTGAGGCCATGCCGCCTTCCTGATCGGAGGTGCCGCGACCGCCGATCACCTCGTCCGTCTCCATTCCCTCGTACGGGTCGAAGTTCCAGTTATTGATATTGCCAATGCCAACGGTATCGATGTGCGCATCCATCGCCACCAGCCGCGGCCCGTGGCCGATATAGCCCAGCACGTTGCCCATCGGGTCAATTTCTACTTTGTCGAAGCCGACTTTTTCCATCTCTTCTTTAATACGATGGACCACGCGCTTTTCATCGCTGCTTTCGCTGGGAATAGCAATCATATCGCGCAGGAAGCGCGTCATATCGTCCTGATAGAATTGAGCTTTTTCGACAATTTGTTTGAAAGGGATATTTTTAGCCATGGATCTCTTCTCCAGTCCTTGATGTTTCCCGCATGGCGGGAGGAATGTTTTACGGCTTGTCGCCTGTTATTGCGCTGCCGGGTGCAGGCCTTCCCAGACCACTTCCCGATAGTGCTTAAGATCGGTGTCGCCTTCGGTGCTGATCACCAGCACCACGGAATCGCGGTCGAGTTTGAGCTGTTGCATTAGCGCGTCGCGCTGCGGGTGAAAATGAACGGCGGCCAGCACGCCGAGGCCAACGGCACCGGACTCGCCGGAAATCACGCGCGGATCGAGCCCGGGCGGGTTACCCAGTACGCGCATACCGAGCGCGGCGACCGCGTCCTGGCAGGAGATAAACTGGCTGGCGCAGTTGCGCAGAATTTCCCAGCCCAGCGGGTTGGGTTCCCCGCAGGCGAGGCCCGCCATAATGGTCGACATACTGCCGCCGACGTTGACGATCTCGCCCTTAACTCCCGAGCGATAGAGGCAGTCCGCCTGCTTCGGCTCAACGATCACCGAGTGCAGGTTGCTGGTCCCGTACACGTCCGCCAGGTAACCCAGCACGCCACCGGCCATCGCCCCGACGCCCGCCTGTAAAAAGACGTGGCTCGGGCGCGGAATGCCCATCGACGCCATCTGTTCAACGGCCTCGTCCGCAAGGGTGGTGTAGCCTTGCATAATCCACGTCGGGATTTTGGTGTAGCCTTGCCAGGCGGTGTCCTGAACCACAACCCAACCCTTTTCCTGCGCGGTTTGCATCGTGAAGCGCACGGTGTCGTCGTAGTTCATATCGGTGACGATACACTCCGCCCCCAGACGCAAAATGGCGTCGACGCGCGCCTGCGCCGAGCCTTTTGGCATATAGATCACCGCGTTTTGCCCCAGCTGCTGGGCGGCCCACGCGATCCCCCGACCGTGGTTGCCGTCGGTGGTGGAGGTAAAGGTCATCTTCTCGGTGATAATTGATTTCAGCGTTGCAAAGGAGAAGTCATTGATATCAATCTGGTGTTTTTCACACATCAACCGGGCGATAGCGTAAGCACCGCCGAGCATCTTGAAGGCGTTCAGGCCAAAGCGTTTGGACTCGTCTTTCACCAGGATTTTATGCACGCCGAACAGAGCGGCCAGTTCGTTCATCGCCAGCAGCGGCGTGGGCTGGTAGCCGGTGATTTTTTGATGGAAGTGGCGCGCCTGCTGCGCCTGCTGACGGGAAAACAGCGGTGAACTCTCCCCGGTGTAAAAGTGATTGTCGGCAATATCCATGTGCAGTGAGAAAGCAGACATAATCGATCCTTATTCTGGAATGGCGAAAGGATGAGGCTGGCCCGCAGGCCAGACCGGGGGCTTATTTAATGCGTTTTTGTGCGTCTTTCATCAGCTGCGCCAGCATCTGGCCCGGCGAGGCAAATTTGCGGCACAGGATCATCGCGGCGATGATGTAGGGCTTCCAGCTCGCCTCTTTGTAGGTGGCAATGCGATATTTTTCGAACACCTCCTGCGTCACTTCCCCCGCTTCACAGGAGAGACCGGTGATATCAGCAGGCAGGCAGTGCATATACAGCGCCTCGCCGTCACGCGTGTGCGCCATCATCTCTTCGGTGCAGTGCCACTCTTTATGTTTGGCGTTTTGCTCAAGGCACGCTTTTTCCAGTGCCGCCAGTCCATCGTGGTCCTTAGCGCGCAGCAATTCAGTCCGCTGCTCCATCACTTTGTAAGGGGCCCAGGATTTCGGATAGACGATATCGGCGTCGCTGAACGCCTCTTCCATGCTGGAGACCTGACGGAAGCTGCCGCCCGATGCGCTGGCGTTATTTTTTGCCACTTCGATAACATCCGGGATCAGGTCATAGCCTTCCGGGTGCGCGAGGGTGACGTCCATACCAAATCGGGTCATCAAGCCGATAATCCCCTGCGGTACGGAGAGGGGTTTTCCGTAGCTCGGCGAGTAGGCCCAGACCATGGAAATTTTCTTGCCCTTCAGGTTTTCCAGCGAACCGAAATGCTCACGCAGCCAGGCCAGGTCCGCCATCGCCTGTGTGGGATGGTCAATATCACACTGCAGGTTAATCAGCGCCGGACGCTGGGGCAGAACGCCTTGCTTGTAACCGTCATCCAGCGCTTCACCCACTTCGCGCATATAGGCATTACCGGCACCGAGATACATGTCATCGCGGATACCAATCGCGTCGGCGCAAAAAGAGATCATGTTGGCTGTTTCACGTACCGTTTCGCCGTGGGAGATCTGTGATTTACCCTCATCAAGATCCTGTTGCGCCAGGCCTAACAGATTCAGCGCGGAGGCGTAGGAGAAGCGCGTGCGGGTGGAGTTATCGCGAAAAACAGAGATACCCAGCCCGCTGTTAAACACGTTGGTCGCAATGTTTTCTGAACGTAGCGTCTTCAGGGCTGCCGCCACATCCAGAACCTGCTTCAATTCATCCGGTGACTGTTCCCAGGTCAGCAGGAAATCTTTCTCGCTGAGGTGAGAATTGAGTTGGTTGATATCTTTAATCAGTTCATTCACAGTTTTCATTTTTCAATCCTGGAGTCAATAACGGGCGAAATAATTGCTGCGCGGTCATAAAACGCCGTGCTGAATGGCGAAAGTCAGCGCTGTTTCGTTACTAACAATAACTGTGCCAGTTCCTGAATAAATAAATGACCATCCGTTAACCGTGCGGTTTTATGTGATAAGGATCACTAAATAAAGGGCGGGGAAGGGGCGCCGTTAATAACGCTTTTTTCTGTGCGATAATTGTTGGGAAATAGCACATTTGTTAAGCGATAAAAAGGCAGGGTTATCGAGTGTCGTATGCGCCAATATGATAAATGGACGATCTAAATTATCATTTTGATAATGAATTGTGATATCAACTGCATATTTTGTTCAGGCCTGGATGATTAACACTTTCTGTATTAACGGCCGGGTGAGAAAACGTAATATCAATATGAAAAGTCATCTCCAGGCTGTTAACAACTGGTTCATAACGGATAAGCACGATAAAAGGTAGACAATGATACCGTCCACATCTCTCTCCATTTTGATGGAAATTCAACCTAAAATTCAAAAGTTTGCCAGAATGCTCTCCAGTGTACTCCAGCTTGAGGTTGAGATTATTGATAGTTCACTCTATCGCGTGGCGGGAACCGGCATCTTCAGCAGCCAGATTGGACGGAAATTATCTACAAACTCGCGACTTTTGCATTACATTATTGAAACTGAAAAAGAGAAGGTCGTTACCCATTCGCGCTTTGACCCGCTGTGTAAAAATTGCAGTAATAAAGAAGCGTGTAACGAGAAAGCTTTTCTCGGGACGCCCATTATGTTCAATAACCAGTGTGTCGGCGTGATAAGCCTGGTGGCCCTTACCCGCGAACAGCAGAAACGGATTAATGATAATATTCCAGAGTTCTCTGATTATGTTCGCCATGTCTCCAATATCTTCGTTTCACGTTTTTTATCCGATCACCCGGCCGGTGGCAATATTCAGCAAATATTTCTCACCATGATTGAAAATATGGATCAGGGCGTGCTGGTGGTGGGTAACGATCAAAAAGTGAAATTCGCTAACCAGACGGCATTAAAAATTATCGGCACCGGGCGGGGCCTGATAATAGGTAAATCGGTCCAGTTTCAGCCGTTGACCTTTGAGGATAATTTCAAACATGGCCATATGCAGCACGTTATTACCTTTGATGCTCGCAAAGAGCTGGTGATTGGGCAACTGCATGCGGTGCAGGATCAATGGCTGTTTTTGATGGCTTTCCATCAGTCGCACTCGACGGCGGATCTGAGTGCCGTTCAGGAGGGGCCGCAAATTGAAGCCATGGTCGGGGAATGCCGTTCGATGCGCCAGCTTAAAAAGCTAATTGGCCGCGTTGCGCCAAGCCCTTCCAGCGTGATGATTGCCGGTGAGAGCGGAACCGGTAAAGAGGTGGTGGCGAGGGCTATTCATAAGCTGAGCGGCCGCCAGGCAAAGCCGTTTATCGCCATTAACTGTGCCGCCATCCCTGAGCAACTGCTTGAGAGCGAGCTGTTTGGTTACGTGAAAGGCGCGTTTACCGGTGCGTCGGCACACGGGAAAGTCGGGCTGATTCAGGCCGCCAATCAGGGCACGCTGTTTCTGGATGAAATCGGCGATATGCCGCTCACGTTGCAGGCCAAGCTGCTGCGCACCATTGAGCTGCGTGAGATCCAGCCGGTGGGTGCCAGTTGCCCGGTCCCGGTGGATATCCGTATTATCTCTGCCACCCATCAGAACCTTGAGCAGTTCATCGCGGAGGGGAAATTTCGCGAAGATCTCTATTACCGCCTCAACGTGATCCCGCTGCGTCTGCCGCCCCTGCGTGAGCGGCAGGATGATATTGAACTGCTGATCCACTATTTCCTTAATTTGCACACCCACCAGCTGGGGCTGGTTTACCCCGGCGTGGCGCAGGAGGTGGTGGATTTCCTTAAACGCTATAGCTGGCCGGGTAATATTCGTGAGCTGAGCAACTTAATCGAATATCTGGTCAACGTTGTGCCCTCGGGAGAAGTGATTGAAATGACGCTGCTGCCGCCGACGTTGCTGAGCGGCACTTTCACACCTGTCGTCGACTTAGCCGTAAGCGTGACCCCATCGGCGGTTCAGGATGAAGGCGCAACGGCGCTGGAAGAGATGGAGCGGCAGATGATTTACGATGCGCTCTCCCGCTACAGTAATAAAAAGCAGGCGGCAGAAGTGCTGGGTATCGGTATCGCGACGCTGTACCGGAAAATTAAGAAATATGCGCTGGCAGGAAAGGATGCCTGCTAACGCACAAAGAGAAGGGCGCGAGGTGGCTGGAACATTCGCGCCGCACGGATGATTATGGGGTGGCCGGGGAGAGTGTCATCTGATCGCTTCCGCGCTGTGCTCGCTAAGCAATCCATACACGTTGGCGCGCTCTAAAATCCCCGCTGCCCAGCGGCGGTGGGTTGCGGGCTCGCACATCGCGCCCTGGGATTTGAATACCGCCTGGGTTGAGTTGAGAATACGCAGCGCATCGGAATACTCGCCCTGGGTCACCATTAGCGCCTGTTCTATCACCGGAATCTGCTGCGGATGGATGGCCGTTTTACCTACCAGCCCGTTCGCCATATCGAGGGCCAGTTCACGGGTTAAAACGGCGTGATCGTCAATATGTTCGCAGACAGGCGCGGTGAGGGCGAAATCATGCGGGCCGAAAACCGAGACCAGCATTTTGATGATATAGCCCAGCGGGCTGTCATACAGCGTCAGGTTGCGGGGCCGACGCAGAGAGATAACGTTCATCAGGTCGTTGCCGCCGATGCGCAGGGCGATAATGCGCGCACGACAGGGATGGGTAACGATTTCGCTTGCCAGGCTGCGCATCTGTATCACGTCAAACACCTCTTCGGTTTCGAGGGTCGGCATCAGGCAAAGGTGGGTGTCGCCCATCATTTCCCACCACACCGGCAGCGCCTGTAAGGTAAATTTCGGTAATACCAGGCCATCTACGGCGTGCAGATTAAAGTAGTCAATTAACCGTTTACCCATTTCGACGTGACGGGGGCGAATAAACACCAGCGGCCACGCGCTATTGCCCGCTTTTTTGCGGGCGTGATTCAGCTCTTTTAGCACCTGTTCGAGATTGCCGAGAGCCGAGGGAATATCGGCTTCGCTGACGGCATCCTCAAGACAGATAACCAGCGATCGCAGCCCGGGGATCTTACCGTGTAGCACAGCGTCGGCGATATCCTCTCTGGTCGCCGGCATATACAGCGTCGCGCCCAGGCGCCAGGGTGAAAGTCGATGATTCATCAGCGCACCTTTTTGATAATGGTGACGGCACGGTACGGGCCGAGACGATTGCCCATTTCGCTCACGGCAATCCCTTTTTCTCGCGCCAGACCGACCAGCAGCGCGACGTCCGCATCGTCAATGGTGCGAACAAAAACATGATCCGGCACGCGCCGTAATACCGCTCTTGTCGCTTCGGCGATGCCGGGTTTAATGCGGTTAACCGTATCGACGCAGAAGGTCTTCGCAAGCCAGGCGATGACCTCGCGGCTTGTTTGCTGCAGCCCCTGGCGAGCTTCTTCGTCCCCTTCCAGCGGCCGTAAAGAAGCGGCAGGCAGCCGGGTACGAAAATGAGATACCGTGTCCACCAGCATGCGGCTGCATTCAAACTCGCGCAGGTGATCGCACACCACGCATCCGTGCAGGCCCTTTGCCGACCAGACCGAGCGCGAGATAAGCCCGGATACCGGCGCGCCCATAATGCCAAACGGGATAAGCCAGTCATCATCGCTGGCCGCCAGCCAGGCGCTACCGCAAGGATCCGCCAGCACCACCAGGCGCGGCTGCGGCGGATAACCTTCCCGCCCATCCAGCGACCGTTTCAACTCAGCCGCGATAGCCCCTTTGCCCGTCCAGCCATCGACAAAAATAATACCTTTGCAGCCGTGGCGCTGTTCGATTATCCCCAGCGCTGTGGTGTCGATACCGCGATCGCGGATAATGCTGATCCCGTAATGAAAAGAGGCTATTCCTTTGTCCCGCAGCGCATGGTGCAGCATCACGCCCAGGGGTACGCCCGCTCTCACCAGGCTCACCAGAATGACCGGCTCATCCTCCTGGCGTTGAGCAAGGGTCAGGGCGAGTTGCGCGACGTCACGCGCGAGCCTTTCTGCGCCGCTATCCAGCGCGCGGGCGAATAAATCAAGGTGCCACTGTTCAGGAGCTGGCTCCTGACTCAGCATGTCGGAATAATGCTTCTCGCCGGACTGAATAAGCGCTTCTTTATCGGCGATGGAGGTCATATCCATGGTGATGGGCTGAAGCAGAAATTCAACATCGCCGGGTAAGTAAGCGCCTGAAAAGACGTGATTCGGCTGCATTTATTCTTCTCCAAACAGCCGCTTAGCGATAGCGTCGGCGAACTGGCTCTGATGAGGGACGCCGTACCAGCTGCACAGCTTCATAAAACGATGATCGCTAAGGCTATCGCCCAGACCCATCAGCGGGAAAACGCCGCGCTCGGCCCGCAGTTTGTCGAGCAGCCAGCGTACCGCGAGCCCTTTATCAACCGGGTTGGGAAGCCAGGCCACGTTATTGCTGTTACGGTGCATATAGAACCCTTCCAATGGCAATAACGTATCGATTTCATCGGCGATAGCGTTGAGTTCGGCAAGCCGGGTGCTGTCCGTGTGCTTCATCACCAGGTAAACGGGCGTGTCATCATATTCGTAATTGAGCCTGGCCCAGGCTTTGATGCCGCGAGCCTCGAGCAGCGCGGTGATAGCGCCCTGCAGGGCAATCAGCTTCTCGCGGTAAGGCGTCAGCGCCTGCAGCATATGGGATTGCCACTGTTTATCGGCCTCGCCCGCAGGCGTCAGGATCACCGCGCCGTGGGTTGTTACCGCCCAGGAGCGGAAAGCTATCTGCACGCGGCGCATCTCCTCCGTTCCCCTCGCGGTGACGGGGATGAGTTCAGCATGTTCCAGCAACCAGTCAACGAACATCGCCTGTTCCTCGGTCATAAAACTGCGGGCCTGCATAGACCGGTCCAGCGCACCGGTGCGAAAGGGCTCCAGCGCCAGTTCATTCACCATCTTGCGGCGGGTCTGAAAAAGCGTGTCATCAAGATCGCTCAGTACAACGGGCTTATTCATAGCTAATAATCTCCACCGCCGGGGCTATCTCAGCCAGCGCGTTTAGCAAATGACGGTCCACGCTCGCGGCGGGCGTCTCGGTACAGAGCAAGACGCGATCGAACCGCTGGTGGACGACGTTATAGAGGAAGTTGGCAATGCCGAGGCCGTAGTTATCGCTAAAGGCCAGCGCCGACTGGATGGCATGCCCTGGCGCTATCGGCGAGCGGGTAGTCGCACTGAAAAGAACCTGCGCGCCGTTTGCCGCAAGGCGCTCGGCTAGCAGAAAAGGCTGCCAGACAAATTCTCCGGTGCCCAGCACCAGCACCCGCTCATCGCATAGGGTTGTAACCTCTGCGCCCAAATCGTCGGTAGATTTGCACATCCCTTTGCGTCCCCACGACTGTTTTGCGGCGATCGGCCATTTTCCCCGGGCGGTGATATTCACCGCGGGCATAACCGGTACTGGCGCATCGGGAAAGGGTGCCCAGCGCCACTGGCCGCTTACCAGCGAAACGGACGTGACGGGCAGGGGTGAACGTTCTGCCAGCGCATTATTGCTCCAGTCTGTGAGCGTAACGGCGACCGCCCGCTCCAGCTGTTGCAGCTTGCCCGTGGCAATCAGCGCCAAGAGTAAATTGAGGAAGGTATTACCGGTTGTCGCTTCGTCATCAATCATCACCAGGGTACGCGCCTGGGTAACCTGGCGCTGCAATTCGCTATCATCGGGCAGATAGAGCAGATGATCGGTGGCGTGGCTGTGCGCCTCTTTAAATTCGCACAGCATTTCGCCGTCGACAGGATGGCGAGTTGAAGTGAGATAAACGGCTTCGGCAAAGCGCGGATGAACTTCGTCAAACAGGCCCGCCCCAAGCCCAACCGCTGTTTCCGCCAGACCGATAAACAGTACCGGGCCGGGCAGGGTCGCGGGGAAGCGTTTGGCGAGCTGCCGATAGGCCTGGCGCATAACCGAAGGCGCTACCGGAATGTGCCGACCAAGCACCTTACTGACGAACAGGAAAGCCCGCTTTGGATTCCGTCTCTCGGCAATCTCGAACAAGTCTGCAAGGGCAATCTCTCCCTGCTCCCGGTTAACCTGAATAGTGCCGCCGGAAAGGGTGCGACAAAAAACATCCTGTTGTTTGTGCAAAGACATCATTCATCCTTCATTCAGTCTGTTAGCGAGGCTTTCTGGACAGATAATCGCGTCGGTAACGGTTCTTACGCTCACCGGATAAAAGGCGGTTTTTGCGTGCTCCATGATCTTTTCTTTAGACATCAGCCCGAGCCGATTTACGGCAAATAAACCTGGTAAATTGACACCGCTGTGCAGGATGTACCCGATGCCGCCGGAGGGACGCATATTGATTTCCAGCAGTTGCGCCTTTCCCCGGTTGTCGTTTCGCGTCTGAACATTTACCAGGCCGTCCGCTTTCATAATGCGCGCGCAGGCACAGGCCAGTTCAACGGCTTCACCTTCGTTAACGAGATACTGCATTGCCCCCTCTTTACGGCGGCCCACGGCCGCAAGGACCTCCCCGTTATCGGCCAGAATATCGACGGAGTATTCCGGGCCGGGCAGATAAGGCATGGCAACCAGCGGCGTAAATGTTGTACTGGCGCTCAGGGCGGCAAGATATTGCTGCGGCTGGACGATGCGGTTATCAGGGTTATTAAACAGCGCCATTGGGCTGGCGTTTTCATCAAAGCGCCAGAAACCCATGCCATAAATACCGGCCACCGGTTTTACACAGACCGGGCTGTCATTAAACGGCGGAGCCGCGAGAAACGCCTGCAGTTCTGCGTGGCTATTCACCCGCCAGCTCGGCACCACCGGGAGCGCGTGGTGTGCCATCACATCGGCGAATTCGGCTTTATCATCGGCAAGCTTAAGACTGCTGGCATCCATCGCGCCGGTCGTTAACGTCACGCCACACGCCTCGATCGCCGCACGATTCTCGGCGAACCACTTACGATGGGTACCGGCGTGAAGGGTGTTAATGCCATACTTCGCAATATTATCGCGGATAAATTGCAGACGATTTTCTGAATTTCTTGGCTCTATTAAGCAATAATCAGAAACAGAAAGGATCTCGTGGCGCTTATTTCGATGGGAAGCAAAAACCGTTACCGGGAAATGGAATTGCTCACAAAATAGTTTAATGTGCGAAATAATCTGCTTTTGTGATGACAAACCTTCCATCAGCCAAATATTATTATTCATGTTTTATATCTATCCGGGGGATTAAAAAAGAGTAAAGATGAAAAGAATTATGCGGTGTAATTCCTGGGTGTTTAGCAAGATGCCATTTATTAAAAAGAATGGGGCATAATTTTTTTCTTTATATATAACGATGAAAAGCCAAAAATTTTCAATCAGTTAAAAACCTTATTTTCACTACTTTATAATTGTTTTCCTGTGCTAAACATATCCTTGTTTGAATTTACCTTAAGAGAGAACTTCATCATGATATGATTTTCTTTCCCGGCGTTAAATAATGCCTCAGATAGCCCCGCTAATTACCCTTTAAAGGACTGAATATGGTTTCCCTCAGTAAAAACCAGACGGTATCTCTTAGCAAACAATCCTCTTCATTAAATCAGCTGCATTTTGGCCTCGGCTGGGATCCGATTAAGAAAAAAGGCCTTATGGGGTTCTTGAGCGGCAATAACTCTATCGATCTCGATGCCGGTTGCGTATTGATGGACAGCGGCGGAAATAAAATTGACACCATTTGGTTTCGCAAACTGCATTCAAGCTGCGGCGCAGTGATGCACAGCGGGGACAACCTTACCGGCGAAGGCGACGGTGATGATGAAGTCATTAAGGTTGATATCACCCGTCTGCCCGCCAGGGTGGAATATCTCGCTTTCACCGTGAATAGCTTTCGCGGGCAGAGCTTCAACGATGTCAAAAACGCCTTCTGCCGGGTGGTCGATCAGTCTGGAAAAGAGCAGGCGCGCTATGAGCTCACCGAGCAGGGTGCCCATACCGGCATTGTGATTGCCTCGCTGTGCCGAAACGGCGGCAACTGGGATTTCACCGCCCATGGTCACGCCTGTCGCGGGCGCACCATTGACGATATGCAGGCGGATATCGTTGCGACGGTTGTACGCTCATGAACCTGGCACCGGGAGGAAACGCCTCCGTTCCAGCCCAGCAGCTTCGCGTGCGTGTCACTTCCGGCGGCGCGGTTGATGCTGCCGCATTCCGCCTTTTCGCCGACGGGAAAGTACAGGGTGACGCCGATATGGTCTTTTACGGCCAGCCGCGTAACGATGACGGCTCAATTAGCCTCGCCAGCGAAGGGCAGTTCTCCACCTTTACGGTCTGTCTCAATCAGTTGAACACCGATGTGCAAAAAGTGGCTTTTACCGTGACCTGCGACGGCGGCCAGACCGTTTCCGCGCTGCGTAACTTATCCATTGAGGTGGAGCAGGGGGCGACAAGCCTGGTCAGCGGCCTGGTTGATCTCTCAGGGCGTCAGGAGGCTGCGCTGATCCTCGGCGAGTTTTATCGCCGCAATCAGGAGTGGAAATTCCGCTTTATCGCCCAGGGTTTCAATGGGGGCCTTAAGCCGCTGGCGGAGCATTTCGGCGTGAATATCGCCGACGAACCTGCTCCCGTCGCGCCGCCAGCCGCCGTCCCACCGGTGGTTACGCCGCCGGTCGCCGCAACAAAAATCAACCTCAGCAAAGTTTCCCTGACCAAAGAGAAGCCCGCCATCAGCCTGATCAAGCGGGATAACTTCGGTGAGATCCGCATCAACCTTAACTGGCAGCGCGGTTCAGGTAACGCTGGTCTGTTCGGCATGTTTGGCCAGAAAGGGATCGATCTGGATCTGGGCGCGTTTGTGAAATTGCAGGACGGCTATAAAACGGTCATTCAGGCGCTGGGTAACGCCTTTGGGAATTACCGCGATAAGCCCTACGTTCAGCTGCAGGGCGACGATCGCACCGGCGATGTTTCGAAGGGTGAATGGCTGCATATCAACGGCCGCGAATGGCAACGGATCCATGAAGTGCTGATCTACGCCTTTATCTACGAAGGTGTGGCGAGCTGGGATAAGACCAATGGCGTCGTCACCGTTCACATCCCGGATCAGCCGCCGATTGAAACCTGTCTCACTGAGGGTGAAAACCGCCGCACGCTGTGTGCTGTGGCCCGGCTGGTGAATGAAAACGGCACCATCAAGGTTGAGCGCATTAACCAGTATTTCAAAGGCCAGGCTGAACTGGACCGGGCGTTTGGCTGGGGATTCCGCTGGAGCGCCGGTTCAAAATAACAATCCTGGTAAGGACGTAAAGATGAGCTTTTTCAACAAAGTGAAAGGCGCGCTGAATTCTGGCCGCGAAGAACTGACCCGCCAGGTCGGGCGTTTCAAAAACAAAAAATTTATGCAGGGCACGGTGGCCGTATGCGTTCGCATTGCGGTTTCCAGCGATGGCGTCAGTGCGGAGGAGAAGCAAAAAATGATGAGCTTCCTGCGCGCCTCTGAAGAGCTGAAAGTGTTCGATACCAGCGAGGTAATCGAATTTTTCAACAAGCTGGTGGCGAGCTTCGAATTCGACGTCGAGATTGGCAAAGGCGAAGCGATGAAATACATCCTGGCGTTAAAAGATCAGCCTGAAGCCGCCCAACTGGCGCTGCGCGTCGGTATCGCCGTGGCGAAAAGCGACGGTGATTTTGATGCCGATGAGCAACATGCCGCGCGTGAAATTGCCCTTTCACTGGGCTTTGAACCGGCCGAATTCGCCCTCTAATGATATTCCTGAAGGTACGCTATGGTTTCAACATCCATCGGTTTTCCGACTGAAACAGTCCTCGTTTTTGTTGCGCTGTCGGTCGGTGCCATCTGCATTGACTTATTTATGCACCGCAGCGATCGGCCTATCGCTTTGAAAAGCGCCGCGCTGTGGTCCGTCTTTTGGGTTGTAGTGGCGATGGCGTTTGCCGGTTTCCTCTATATGCACCATGGCGAAGAAGTCGCCAGCCTGTTTATTACCGGCTACGCGCTTGAGAAAGTGCTGTCCGTCGATAACCTGTTCGTGATGATGGCTATTTTCTCATGGTTTTCAGTACCGGATCGCTACCGTCACCGGGTGCTGTACTGGGGCATTATCGGTGCCATCTTTTTCAGGGGGATCTTTGTCGCTATCGGGACCAGCCTGTTGAGCCTCGGGCCGTATGTGGAAATCGTTTTTGCCCTGATTGTCGCCTGGACCGCGGTGATGATGCTGAAAAGTGGCGATGACGGTGATGAGCTTGAGGACTATTCCCAACACCTGGCGTACCGCATGGTGAAACGCTTTTTTCCCATCTGGCCGAAACTTAAAGGTCACGATTTCCTGCTGACACAAAAAGAAGTAGATGCGGAGCTGGCGAAACCCGAGAACAGCGACGTGACCATTGGCCGCGGAAAGAAAGCGGCGCTGTATGCCACACCGCTTTTCCTCTGCGTTGCGGTGGTTGAGCTTTCCGACGTGATGTTCGCCTTCGACTCCGTACCCGCCATTATTGCCGTCAGCCGCGAACCGCTGATCGTCTATAGCGCCATGATGTTTGCCATCCTCGGCCTGCGTACGCTCTATTTCGTTCTGGAAGCGCTGAAGCAGTATCTCGTTCATCTGGAAAAAGCCGTGATTGCGCTGTTGTTCTTTATCGCCATCAAACTCGGGCTAAACGCGACGGATCATATCTGGCATCACGGTTACGGTATCGCCGCGACCACCAGCCTGTATGTGGTGCTGGGCGTGCTGGCGTTGGGCATCGTTGCCAGCGTGATATTCCCCGATAACTCAGAAGACAAAAAGCAGAATTAATCTCCCGATTATTAAACCCAAACCCCTTACTTCTCGAAGAGGTGATTTATGAGTGTTTCTCTCTCTAAAGGCGGCAACGTCTCGCTAAGCAAAGCCGACCCGTCAATGAAAAATGTCCTGGTTGGTCTGGGCTGGGATGCGCGTTCTACCGACGGTCAGGATTTCGACCTCGACGCTTCCGCATTTTTGCTGGCCGCCAACGGTAAGGTACGCGGCGATGCGGATTTTATTTTTTATAACAACCTCACTTCCGCTGAAGGCTCGGTCACCCATACGGGCGATAACCGTACCGGTGAAGGCGACGGTGATGATGAATCCCTGAAAATCAAACTCGATGCGGTGCCGGCGGACGTCGACAAAATCATCTTCGTGGTCACCATCCATGATGCGCTGGCGCGTCGTCAAAGTTTTGGTCAGGTCGCAGGCGCGTTTATTCGTCTGGTCAACGACGATACCAGGAACGAAGTGGCGCGCTATGACCTGTCGGAAGATGCGTCTACTGAAACCGCAATGCTGTTCGGTGAACTCTATCGCCACAACGCCGAGTGGAAATTCCGCGCCGTAGGCCAGGGCTATGCCGGTGGCCTCGGATCCGTCTGTGCGCAGTACGGTATTAACGCCTCCTGACAGGGCGTTGCATTTTAATGTTGGGCTGTGCCCGCAGCTCAAATTCAACGGTTAGATGGAGCTAAAAATGGCAGTTTCTCTTGTAAAAGGCGGTAACGTATCGTTAACCAAAGAAGCGCCAACCATGAATATTGCCATGGTTGGCCTGGGCTGGGATGCACGCGTTACCGATGGTCAGGCATTCGACCTGGACGCATCCGTTTTTGCCGTGGGCGAAGATGGAAAAGTGCTCTCTGACGCGCATTTTATTTTCTTTAACAATAAAACCAGCCCTGATGGCGCGGTCGAGCATCAGGGCGATAACCGTACCGGTGAAGGGGATGGCGATGACGAACAGGTCAAAATCCAGCTGGCGAATATCTCCGCCGATATCAAAAAGCTGGTATTCGCCGTTACCATTTATGAAGCAGAAGAGCGTAAACAAAACTTCGGTATGGTGAGCAACAGCTATATGCGCGTTTTCAATTACGACAACGGCACCGAGATTGCGCGCTTCGATCTCTCCGAAGACGCGTCGACGGAAACCGCAATGGTGTTTGGTGAGCTGTATCGCCACGGCACAGAATGGAAGTTTAAAGCGGTAGGCCAGGGTTTTGCCGGTGGGCTGTCCGCGCTGGCGATCCAGCACGGTGTTACTCTTTAATAAGTCCTTACTTTATTTAAGATAGCCACCGATACCCTGCCCGCGTCACGCGGGTGGGGTATTTTTTTGCACCTCTCCGCACACCGTTTCTCTGCTAATCCTCCTTTCACGCATGTCCATCGGCATGAAGACCGGGCAAGGAATATTTACCGCCTCGCGCCATTAGCGAGCGACTATCCGAACGCTAAATAATAAGTTTGTATTAAGGTTTAAATATGACGTCCATCAAATTAAATAACAACGGGTTTAATTGAATGATTGCGAAATGAATAATAACCAGAGGTCGTGAATAAGAGTGTGCAGTACCTGATGTTTTTTATTTTTGCGGCTTTCTGAGGATTTTACCCGTACGAAATAATTAATTTGGGATATATCCAAAACTAAAGTTAAATTTTAATGGCAATTATCTATTTGCAGCATAATTATTGTTTTTACCTTAATCCCATAGGAAAATACTTAAAAATCCTCATTACCATTTACCTAAGCAAAATTATTAGTGCTGGGTGACGTTTGCATTGTTCAGAGATGGGTAAACATGCGCTATTTAGCGGTATTGTTATTATTTGTGACGGCGACATTGCAGGCTGCGCCATTATCTCCGGCGGATCGTGATGCCGTCCGTCAGCAGCAGGAACAACTGTTACGCCAGAACCAGCAGCAGCGCGATGAACTGGAGCGCAGCACGCCCCTGCCGCGCGCAGGCCAGAGCACGCCTGCTTCGCAGAGCGGCGGCCCCTGTTTTACTATCCACGCCATTATGCTTTCCGGCGTGACGCTAATCAGTGCAAAAGTGCAGCAAAAACTGATCTCGCCCTGGCAGGATCGCTGCCTGAATATGGCGGACATCACCGAACTCACTACCGCAATATCTGACTGGTATATCAGCCGGGGATATATTACCAGCCGCGCCTTTCTTACCGAGCAAGACTTATCACAGGGCGAATTACGTATTGTAGTAATGGAAGGAAAATTACGTGATATCCGCCTGAACGGTGAATCGCCAAATATGCTGAACATGGTCTTTCCTCGGCTGAAAGGAAAGGTGCTCAATCTGCGGGATATCGAACAGGGCATGGAGCAGATTAACCGCCTGCGCAATAATCCCGTTCAGATAGAAATCGTCCCGGATACTGAGCCCGGTTATTCGATTGTCAATTTAACCGCCACGCCAGAATTTCCGTTAAGTGCCAGCGTGTCGCTGGATAACAGCGGGCAGAAAAGCACCGGCGAAGATCAATTAAACGGCTCGCTGAGCGGCAATAATCTGCTGGGTCTGGCGGATAAATGGTTTGTCAGCGGCGGGCGCAGCAGTGATTTCGCCACCGGTTACGACGCACAAACCTTTCAGACCGGGGTAAGCCTGCCGCTGGGTTATAACCTGCTGGACTACAGCTACGCCTGGAGTAACTACCGCACCACCATTCTGAATCGGGGTTTCCCGTGGATTTCCACCGGCGACACAAAAACCCACCGCCTGAATCTTTCACGCGTGGTGTTCCGCAACGGCGATATCAAAACCGCGCTCAGCGGCGGCATCACGCAGCGCTCATCGCGCAACTGGCTCAACGACGCACCGCTTACCAGCAGCACGCGCAATCTCTCCAGCCTGCAACTTGGTATTAACCACACGCAAAAAATGTTGGGCGGCGTGGCGACCTTTAACCCGACCTGGAGCCACGGTATGCCGTGGTTCAACGGCGAGACCGACGAAGATAAAACCGGCGACGTGCCGCGTGCGCAGTTTCGCAAATGGAGCCTCAGCGCCAGCTTTCAGCGCCCGGTCACTAACGATCTGTTATGGCTCACCAGCCTCTATGGCCAGTGGTCGCCGGACCGGCTCTACGGTAGCGAGCGCCTGACGCTCGGCGGTGAAAGCTCGGTGCGCGGTTTTAAAGAACAGTATATCTCCGGCGACAACGGCGGTTACTGGCGCAATGAACTCAGTTATGCCCTCTTCACGCTACCGGTGCTCGGGCAAATCAGCGCCACGGCAGCGCTCGATGGCGGCTGGCTGGAAAAAGACCCTCTCGATAACCAGGCTGCGGGCACGCTATGGGGCGCGGCGGCAGGGCTGAGCAGCAGCGGACGCTGGTTTGCCAGCCAGGTTTCTGTCGGTACGCCGCTGCATTACCCGGACTGGCTTGGCCCCGATCATCTCACTGTTAACTGGCGCATGGCTGTCATTTTTTAAAGGAAGAAAAGAATGAATACCGATAAACCGGTTCGTTTCACGCAGCGCGCACTCAGCTGGCTGATTATCGGTCTGCTGGTGTGGCAACCCGTCGCACCTTCCTTTGCCGCCGCCATTACGCCGACAGGCCCGACCACCATGGACAAAGCCGGTAACGGCGTGCCGGTGGTCAATATCGCCGCGCCGAACGGCGCGGGCATCTCGCACAACCAGTTTAACGAGTACAACGTCGGCCAGCAGGGGCTCATTCTTAACAACGCCACCGGGCAACTGACGCAGACCCAGCTCGGCGGGCTTATTCAGAACAACCCCAACCTGCGTGCCGGGCAGGAAGCGAAGGGCATTATCAACGAAGTGACGGGCGGCAGCCGCTCGCAGTTGCAGGGCTATACCGAAGTGGCGGGTAAAGCCGCGAACGTAATGGTCGCCAACCCGTATGGCATCACCTGTAACGGCTGCGGGTTTATCAATACGCCGAACGCGACGCTGACCACCGGCAAACCGCAGTTTGATGCCGCGGGCAACCTCTCATCACTCGAAGTGACAAAAGGCACCATTACCGTCGAAGGCCAGGGGCTGAATGCCAGCGGCAGCGACGCACTGTCGCTGATTTCCCGCGCCACCGAAGTCAATGCCGCTATTCATGCGAAAGATTTAACCGTCACCACCGGTGCCAACCGGGTGGATGCCAGCGGCAAAGCAACGGCGATTGCCGGCGAAGGTGCGGCACCTGTGGTGGCAGTTGATACCGGGGCGCTCGGCGGGATGTATGCCAACCGTATTCACCTGGTCTCCACGGAAAAAGGCGTGGGGGTGAACCTCGGCAACCTGGCCGCGCGGCAGGGCGATATCACCCTGGACGCGAACGGAAAAATGACCGTTCGGGAAAGTGTCGCCAGCGGGTCGTTGACGGCGAAGGGCGACGGCGTGACGCTGACCGGCAGCCATAAAGCGGGGGGTGATATCGCAGTAAACAGCGCGCAGGATGTGGCGCTGAATAACGCCACGCTGGCTGCGGACGGAAAACTGACGCTCAGCAGCAACGGCAATACCTCGCTGGCGAACAGCTCACTCACCAGCGGCGGCGACATGGCGCTTAACGGGAAACAGCTGACCAGCGATGCCAACACCCGGTCCAATGCAGCAGGCAGTGCGGTACTGACGGCACAGACCGTCACTCATCAGGGGCAACTGATCACTGGTGGCGGCACGCAGATCAGCGCTGACCAGATTGATAACAAGGGCACGGTGGCGGCGAAAGGCAGCCTGACCGCCACGACAACCACGCTGAACAACAGCGGAACATTACAGGGCCAGTCGCTGGGCGTGACCGGCGATGTGCTGCACAACAGCGGTTCGCTGCTCTCTGAAGGCGATACCCGGCTTACGGCCACCCAACTGGATAACCAGGGGACGGTAGCGGCAAAAGGCAGTCTCATCGCCACCACCTCGACGCTGAATAACAGTGGCACACTGCAGGGGCAGACGCTTGCTGCCTCCGGCGATGGGGTACAGAACAGCGGCACCCTTGCCGCAGACGATTCCCTGAACGTCAAGGCCGGCGCGCTGACTAGCGGCACCGGCTCCACTATTACCGCGAAAGGCGATGTGACGCTGACCGCGCAGACCACGGCTGATATCGGCGGGCAGGTG
>NZ_JXAG01000045.1 GCF_000814905.1 Enterobacter sp. Bisph1 | reverse complement strand
GCCGGTAAGGCCCTGAACGTGAAAGCGGCTGACCTGCAGACCCGCCAGCAGGCACAGCTGCAGAGCGGCAGTGATCTGACCCTGACGGCCGCTGACAGCGCCACGCTGAACGGCACCCAGGCCGCGAAAGGCACGCTCAGCGTGACGGCGAAATCCGCCAGTCACGGTGGGAAATCGAATGCGTCAGCCATCGCCCTTAGCGCCCCTGATGCGCTGAACAACAGCGGCACGCTGGTCGCGGATACGCTGAACCTCACCGGTGTCCATATCACCAACAGCGGACTGTTGCAGGGCACCCGCGCGCTTGATGTGCAGACGGACTGGCTGGATAACCTCACCGGCGGCACGCTGTATTCGGTGAAAGACCTGACGCTTGCCATCCCGCAACTGAACAACAGCGGACTCATCACCACCGACGGCGACCTTAATCTGCACGGCAACAGTCTGACCAGCAGCGGTGAACTCAACGGCGTCAACCTGTTCAGCGATTACCTGAACCTCGACAGCAGCGGGCGACTGCTGGCGGATAACGTACTCAGCCTGGCTGCAAATGATGTCCATAATAGCGGCGTGCTGGCGGCGAAAAATACTGACGTCACAGCAAATACCCTTCACAACGACGGCAGCATACAGGGTGACGGGGCGCTGACGCTGACGGCGCAGACGACGACAAATACCGGCTCACTGGCGACTGCCGGTGCGCTCAACCTCAGCGGGCAGACGCTGGATAACCACGGCACGCTGAGTGCCACAACCTTGTTACTAACGCTGGCGCAGCGGGCAGATAACGCGGCGAACGGGCGCATTACGGCCAGCGACGGGCTGACGCTGCATGCGCCGGTGCTGCTGAACCAGGGGCTGGTTGCGGCAAACAATCTCACCCTTGACGATGCGGATATCACCAACAGCGGTACGCTGCAGGGCACCGCTGCGCTTTTGGCAACAGGCAAAACCCTGGCTAACCAGCAGGGTGGCCTGCTGCTGAGTAACGGCGTCGTCACGCTTAACAACGCTCAACTGACCAACGCCGGGCAGATCCAGGGCGGTACGCTCGATCTGGCTACGGGGGAGTGGCTCAACAGCGGGGTTGCGCTGGGCGAAAATGGCCTTACTGCCACCGTTTCCGGCACGCTCGACAATCAGGGCCGGGTGGTCAGTCAGCAGGGCATGACGGTGCAGGCGGACGCGCTGCAGAGCAGCGGGGCACTGATGGCGAAAGTGCTCGCCCTGCACGGGGATTTACGCAACAGCGGTCTGCTTCAGGGAACGGAAGGGCTGACGTGGGACGGCACTACGCTGACCAGCACGGCGGACGGGCAGATTATCAGCGGCGATAGCCTGACGCTGCAGGGTAAAACTCTGGACAACGCGGGCCGGATGCAGGGACGTACCCTGACGGCGACGGCGCATAACTTTCGTAACAGCGGCACGGTACAGGCGCAGGACGCGCTGAATGCACAGGTTACCGGCATACTCGCTAACCAGGGGCAGATGCTGAGTCAGGGCCAGGCGGATATTCGCGCGGCACAGCTGAACAACGACGGCACGCTGGCGGCAAAAGATCTCGCCATCACGGCACCTGTGGTTACCAGCAACGGTGTTTTACAGGGCAATCACAGCCTGACGTTCGCCACTCAAAGCCTGTTTAATGGCCGCAACGGCCAGCTGGTGAGCGGCGGTGCGCTGGACCTGCATCTGGATTCTCTCGAAAACCAGGGGCTGTTCTACGTGGGTAACGCCCTGACGCTGAATGCCCGGCAACTGTTGAACGGCGGCAGTCTGGAGGCGGACGCGCTGGACGTGACCCTTGGCGGCAATCTGACCAACAGCGGCACATTACTCGCGCATAACACCGCTCTGTTTCGCGGCGATACTCTTACCAACAGCGGCCAGATGGCGGCGAACACCCTGGTACTGACCGGAAATGTGCTGACCAACAGCGGGCGGATGCAGGGCGACCAGCAGGCGCAGGCGCACGCAACGAGTATCACCAACACCGACTCCGGTACATTGCTCTCCGGCGGTGCGCTGACGCTGGATGGCGGCAGCCTGAGCAATGCCGGGATCATGCAGGGGGATACGGTTTCTCTCGCCGGTTCCACCCTGAACAATATTAATACTATCAATGGTCTGCACGGATTAAGCGCTGACTACAGCGGCACCATTACCAGTGACGGGCAACTGATTAGCGGTGGCGTAACGGATTTACGTGGCGACGCTATCGTCAGTGCCGGACGCATTACCGGCGACAGGCTCACGCTGAACGCCACCTCCCTTGCCAGTAACGGGCTATGGCAGGGCACAAACGGCCTCAGTGCAAATGCCGGCACGCTGACCACCGGGGTGAATTCACGCACGCTGAGCGGCGGCGATTTCACACTCACCGCCGGACAGCTTACCACCCAGGGCACACTGCAGGGCGGACGAGTTACCGTCACGGCTGATGACTGGACATCAGGCGGTACGCTGCTAAGCAAGGGGGACCTGACGGCAGCCGTCGGGAACACCCTTAACCTCACCGGCGCGCTGGAAAGCCAGGGGGCGATGACGCTGCGTGCGCCAACGCTGAAAAATGACGGGCAGTTGCTCAGCGCGGGCGATATCACCCTGCGCGGGCAGCAGCTCACCAACAACGGCACCGTGCAGGGCAGCACGCTGTCGGCGCACGAAGCCACGATTACCAACAATGGCAGGCTGACCGGGCTGAACAGCCTGACGCTGGATAATCAGCAGGGCACCGCCGCGCTGATGGCACGAATAGCGATGGCCGCGCCACAGCTGACGCTGATAAACAACGCCAGTGGTTCGTTGTTAACGCAGGGGACGCTGGACATTACCGCCGCAGGCGTCAGCAACGCCGGGCAGTGGCAGGGCAACAACATTCTGCTCGCGGCACACTCGCTCGATAACAGCGGCGCGGTGCAGAGCGCCGGAGCGCTGAACCTGCAGCTTGCGGGGAACCTTAACACCACGGCAGGTGGCAAAATTACCGCCATGGGCAGTGCGGCGCTGCAGGCGCTGTCCCTGACCAATAACGGTCAGTGGGCGGCAAAAAACCTCACCCTTAACGCAGGCTCGCTGACCAACAGCGGCACTATCAGCGGCAGCGACGGGCTGACCGCAACCCTGAATGGCGCGTTTACCCAGCAGGCGGGCGGGCAGACAGCCAGCAACGGCGCGCTGAACCTGACGGCACAACGCGTCGACAACGCAGGCCAGATTCAGGGCGGCGGTATCACGCTTGGCGCCGACGCGTTAACCAACAGTGCAAACGCGCAGTTGGTAAGCGGGCAGGGTATAACGCTCACTACGCCGCAATTATTCAACTACGGGCTGATTCAGGGCGCGGGTGAAACCCGTATTGGTGCCGCCACGCAGGCGCGCAATGAAGGCAAACTGCTTTCCGGTGGGGCGCTGACGCTGACGACGCCGCAGTACAGCGGCGCAGGCTGGCTGCAGGCAACGGATCTCATTCTTAATGCCGCGAACAATGCCGGTACCGGTACGCTGCTTGCCGACCGGATGACACTCACCGGCGACACCTTCACCAACCAGGGCACCACCCAGGCGAATGACCTGACGCTGAATTACAGCCAGCTCACCAACAACGGCACGCTGCTGGGCAACCGGCAGTTGACGGTGAACGCCGCGCAGGTAGGCCAGTCCGCCAGCGGGAGGCTCTTCAGCGGTGGTGACCTGCTGGTCGGCGCGACGGGGCTAAATGCGCTGGGGCAGGTTGTGGCGCTGGGTAACCTGACGCTGCAACTGGCAAATGCCTTTACCGGTCAGACCGCGCTGGCCGCGGGCAAAACCCTGAGCATTTCCAGTAACGGGGCGATTGATAACCAGAGCGTGATGCAGGGCCAGGCAGTGAACCTGAGTGCGGGCGGGCAGCTGACCAACAACGGGCAAATCACCACCGGCAGCGGCGCGAGTACGTTAAGCGGCAGCAACATTGTATTGAACGGCAACAGTTCACTGCAGGGCGGCGGCGACGTGACGCTGGCGAGCCGGGGCAATATCACGGCGAACGGTTTCGCCGGGACGCTCGGCAGCCTGACGCTGAGTGCGCCGGGCAGTATTGTGAATACTGCGCTGCTGTATGCGGCAAATAACCTTGCGCTCTATGCCAACAACATCACCAACCAGCGCGGCAATATGCTGGCGGGCAATAACCTGTGGCTGCAGCGCGATGCGGCGGGGAATGCCAATGCTGAGGTGATTAATACCTCCGGCAGTATTGAAACCCGCAACGGCGATATCACCGTTAATACCGGGCATCTGCTGAATCAGCGGGATGGGTTATCCGCGAGTACGACAATACAAAATGATCCTAAGGCTATCGCTCAACTAGGCAGTGCGACGATTTCTGTATCTGTCGACTTGTTATCTGATGGTACGTACGGTGTAAAAGCGTTTCCACCAACTGAACGTTGTGGTGGGGTCAAGAATGAGCACTGTTATACAACAGAAGGGTATACAGTTTATGCACCATATAAAGATTATATAGTGCAGAAATTTGCTTCTTCAGAAAGCACCACCACCGTCAGTTCAACAGGGGGCGCTGCATTAATTCAGTCTGGACGAAATACTGCTATCTATGCTGGAGTGCTTGACAACAATGCCAGTTCTATTTTAGCTACCGGGAATATTTCGCTGAGTGGAACCTCTTTGTCAAACCAGTCATGGCAAAATTCAGTTTCAAGACATAACTATGTTTATCAGTTCCTCGGAACACCAGCAATACATGGCCCCGGGACAGCAATATCCATACCAAGTCCAATAGCTGGAAATGATCCAATAGTTATAAGCGCTAAACCTAAATCGAAACTTATTAGTTATAAGTTAATAAGTAATGATGTTGAAACTCAGCTAGGTGATATTTATCGCTCCGTTATTCAAGCCGGTGGCAATGTAAGCGCGAATTTCAGCAGCAATATCAGCAATACCAATACAACCGCGAATGCCGGTGGCGTCAGCGGTACCATCACCGCTCCGTCACTGAATACCCTGAGTAACCAGGGGATCGGCGGTAGCGTGGCAAAACAGACGTTCGCCGCCGCGCCGGTCGCCGTTAGCTCCCCGCAGTGGCAGGATCAGCTGCAAAACGCCTTACAGCAGATTAACGGCGGCGGCGCGCTGGACAGCAGCGCTGCCTCCGGAACCGCGCTCGCAAACATTGGCGGTCAACAGAAAGGCAATGCCAGCCTTGGCATCGCAGGCAGCCTGGCAAACGCAGGCGTCACCAGCGCGGTGCTGAAAAACACCAGCAATGGCGCGCTCGACTCGCATCAGGGTAAAAGCGTCGATACCAGCGCTTACCCGCTGCCGACCGGCAATAACGGTTACTTTGTGGTTTCGCAGAACCCCAAAAGCCCGTACCTGATCACCGTTAACCCGAAACTCGACGGGCTCGGTCAACTGGATCCGGCGCTGTTTGGCGATCTGAACAAGCTGCTCGGCATTACGCCGTCTGCCGCACCCCGCGAAACCAACACGGCTTTCACCGACCAGAAGCAGTTCCTCGGCTCTGCCTACATGCTTGATCGCATCAAGCTCAACCCCGATCACGATTACCGTTTCCTTGGCGATGCGGCATTTGACACACGTTATGTCAGTAATGTGGTGCTGAACCAGACCGGTAACCGCTACCTGAACGGCATCGGTTCCGATTTAGATCAGATGCGCTATCTGATGGATAACGCCGCGAATGCACAACAGTCGCTGGGGCTGAAATTTGGCGTTGCCCTCTCTGCCGATCAAATCGCCGCCCTTGACCACAGTATTCTGTGGTGGGAAAGCGCGACGATCGGCGGCGAGACGGTGATGATCCCGAAAGTCTACCTGTCGCCGAAAGATGTCACCGTCAATAACGGCAGTGTTATTGCCGGGAACAACGTCAACCTCAATGGCGGCAATGTCACCAATACTGGAAGCACACTGCTGGCGCGCAACAATCTGAGCGTAACCAGCGATGACAAGATTACCAACAGCAACGATGCGCTGATTAAAGCAGGTGGCAATGTCGATCTCAGCGCCATCGGCGATATCAGCAATATCAGTTCCGCCATCAGCGGTAAAACCGTGGCGCTGGAAAGTCTCGATGGCAGCATTAATAACCTGACGCTCGCCGACCAGTTTTCGCTGGATACCAAAAGCAAGCACGGTGCGGTCAGTATCAAAGATACTACTCTGGGCAGTATCGCCAGCATTACCGCCATTGATGGCCTGTCGCTTGCGGCGGGAAGGGATATCACCCTGACCGGCTCGACGCTTGCGGCAGGGGGGAATCTGCTGATGGATGCGGGCGGCAATATCGCCGTTAACGCCATTCAGAAAAATGATGCTTACAGCCAGTCCGGCTTTTGGTGGCGTACTGATACCAGCCGCGCCACTGTCGATTACCAGGGCAGCAGCATCACCGCAGGCGGCAATCTGGCGATGCAGGCGGGCCAGGATCTGACCCTTACCGCCAGCAACGTCAGCGCCGGGAAATCGGCACAGTTGTCGGCAGGCAACGATCTGAACCTCAACGCGCAGCAGACCAGCCAGAACAACCGCAGCGGCAAGAGTGAAAACCACAGCACCGGGCTCGATCGCACCACCATAAGTGCGGGTAATAACCTGACACTCACCGCAGGCCAGGATATCAATTCGCAGGCCGCCGGGCTGGCGGCAGAGCAGCAGGTCGGTTTAAAGGCCGGGCGCGACGTCAATCTGCAGGCGGAAGCCACAACTCAGGGCGACAGCTATAAATCCAGCAAAAAAACGGTGATTAACGAGCAGGTGCGTCAGCAGGGCAGTGAAATCAGCAGCGGTACCAATACTATTATCGTTGCCGGTCGCGATATGAATGCCGAAGCTGCGCAGGTGCTGGCAAAAGGTGATGTGGGTGTTTCCGCCGGACGCGATATTAATCTGACGACAGCTACAGAAAGTGATTACTCGTACTTCGAAGAGATAAAAACGAAGAAAGGTTTCCTGAGCAAGAAAACAACCCACACTATTAAGGAAAACAGTTCAACCAACGAGCTAGCGTCGCTGCTGAGCGGCAATAATGTCTCCCTGCAAGCGGGCAATGACTTACTGGTGAAAGGCTCTGCCGTGACGGCCAGCGGTGATATTGCGCTCAAGGGCGGCAAAGATGTCACCATTGATGCTGCAACGGAAAAATCAAGCCATTACAGCATGAAGAAGACGACCCAAAGCGGGGTCTTCGGCAGTGGTCTGAGCATCTCTATCGGCTCAAAGTCTGCGAAGGAAACACGCAAAGGTGCTGAGATCACGCAAAGTGACTCGCGCAGCGTTATTGGTACGACTGCAGGCAACATCATTATTGAAGCGGGTGACAAAGCGAAACTGGTCGCTACCAATATGGTTGCCGGGCGGAATACAGAAGATACCACCCGTAAAACCGGACACATTGACGTTAAAGCCAGTGATATTGAGATCGTGGCGGGTAAAGATGTGGTTAGTGGTTCGGTGAAACAAGAGAGTAAAAGCAGTGGCTTCGGTATCTCATTCTCCAACCCTATAATCGATACGGTTCGCAACCTGCGCGATATCGTCAAGATGGGCGGCAGTGGCATTTCGCAGGCGAAAGTATTGGCGGGTGAAGCAGCAGCTTCCGCTGCCGATATCCCCGGTAGCGTAATGCAAGCGGCATTGCCGATAAGCTACGGCCAGTCGTCATCAAAAAGCGAAATGCATTATTCCGGTGAATATGCCGTGGGTAACTCCCTCACCTCTGCCGGTAACGTACAGTTGTCGGCGACGGGGGCGAAAGGTAACGGCGATGTGCTGATAAATGGCAGTAAAATCAGCGCAAAAGAGGCGGCGATCATCGAAGCGCAGCGTAATGTAGACATTACGCCTTCTACAGACACCCATGTCAGCAGCAGTCAATCTAGCAGCAAGAGTTGGAGTGTGACCGACGCTGTACCCACCATCGGTTCGGCGATCCGTACCGTCAGCGGCGGCCCGAACCACGGTGCCAGCATATTGCCGTTCAGTTATGGGAAAGAAAACAGTAACGAGAGCAGCCAGACCACGGCACAGACCGGAAGCCAGATCACCGCGAATGATATCTATGTCAACAGCAAAGACGGGCATGTGAATCTCTCCGGCAGTTCGCTGGCGGCTATCGACGATCTAATGTTGTCGGCACAAAACGGTGATATTACGGTCAGCACCGGTAATAACCATGTAGTGAAAGAGAGCTCCGGTAGCCAGACCAAAATCGGCTCGCTTGGCGGTGACGGTTACAGTGGAACGGTGGGCTGGAACAATAACAAATACGCTTCTGACCTGGATCGTAATCAGCAAAGTACATTGCGCAGCCAGATAGCCAGCCGCGATGGCAACGTAATTTTACAGGCCGGGAAAGATGTAGCCATTGATGGCGCAGATATTAGCGCCGGGAAATCGGTCACCCTTGGCGGAGAGAATGTGCGTCTGGATGTCAGTGAAGACAGCCTGAAAACCCACAACGAGTCCTCCAATACTCAATATGGCGTGAAAGCCTCGGTATCGGGCTGGGCCGTGACTGCGGCGCAGGCGGTAGAGAATGCCGCCCGATCAGTGGAAGAAAATCGCGATCCTCGCCTTTCGGCTATTTACACCGCGCAAGCGGGGTTAAGTGTAGCCACTGAAACAGTGCTGTCTGACATGAATCCGTCGGCTTTCAAGGTTAACGTAAACCTTACCGCCGGTTCGTCAAAACAAGAACAGGACTACAGTAGCCAGCAGCAACAGGGATCGTCTATTAAAGCGGGCGACTCGGTTAATATCAAAGCCAGACAGGATATTGAAGGTTCAGGCGTCAATATTGCCGCGAAAAATATCAACCTCGACGCCGGTCGTGATATCTCGCTGACCACTGCGCAGGATATGGAGAAACTTAAAACCCGTGCCAGCGGTAATCAATTCTCCGTCGGTGCTGGCTTCTCCTTGGGTGGATCACAGAATGGGATCACGGTGGAAGCGGGGGGGAGTACCTACAGCAACAAAGAGGATGGGAATAGCCTTACGCATCACAACACCTCTATCGTCGCTGAGCAAAACCTGACGGTGGCCAGCGGGCGCGATACGACGCTGAAAGGGACTGAACTGAAAGGCGATAAAGTTGCTCTAGAGGTGGGTCGTAATCTGACCATCGCTAGCCAGCAAGATAGTGATGAATATGCCAGTAAGTCGTCCTCAGGTGGCGTGAATGTTAGCGTCTGTGTTCCGCCAATTTGTGCGGGCAATGTGGTGCAGGGCAGCGTCAATGCCGCAGGCGGCAAAATTACCAACGACTTCAAATCGGTTATTGACCAAAGCGGCATTTATGCGGGTAAAGGTGGGTTTGATATCCACGTTGGCGACCATACCCAGCTTGACGGGGCGGTTATCGCCTCTGAAGCCGATGCCAGTAAAAATCGTCTCGATACCGGAACGCTCGGCTGGAGCGATATTCACAACAAAGCAGCATCTGGCGGTAGCCAATATGCCGTCAGCGTTTCTGGCGGGGCAAAAACAGGTAGCGATGGCAATCTGCAACCGGTGGCGACCGGCCTTCCGGGAACCTCACTAGCCAGCATGTCCGACAGTGCCAGCAGCACCACACACAGTGCGGTGGCGGCTGGCGATATCATCATTCGCGATAAAGATAAGCAACAGCAGGATATCGCTGACCTGAGTCGTGATACCGCCGGTGCGCACAACGCGCTGGAGAACAATTTTGACAAGAGCAAGATTCAGGATCGGTTAGACATTCAGAACCAGGCCGTTGCGCTGGGTACCCAGGCGATGGATGCCTGGCGCCAAAAGCTGTTGGATGAGGGTAAAAATAAAATCCGCGCGGACATGAAGGCGAACGGCGAGCTGGATGGCCTGACGGAACAACAGATTAATGACAAAATCGCTGCCTCTGCGCAGTATAAAGATGTTGATAAGGAATACGGTGTTGGTAGTGATTTCTGGCGTAACGGCACTGCGGTAACCGGGCTACTGGCGGGTGTACTTGGCGGCAATGTTACTGGTGGGGTGGCTGCAGGTGCCGCGCCGTTTGTGGCAGGGCTGATTAAAAGCGCCACTCAGGGGAATGAAGCTGCGCGTGTTGCGCTGCATACACTCGCGTCAGCCGTGCTGGTGAAGGCACAGGGAGGCAGTGCGGCTGCTGGAGCGGCAGGTGGTTTTATCGCAGCGGCAAGTTCTGAACCGCTGTCTCTTGCGTTTTATAATAAGAAGCCGGAAGACCTGTCACCGGATGAGAAAACGGTGATAGTCAACCTCGTGGCTGCACTGGGCGCGGCAGGCGGTAGCGTGGCTGCCGGTAACACCAGCGGCATCGGTAGCGGAGCGAATGCGGCAAGGGTTGAGGTTGAGAATAATACTTTCCTTGTAACCCTTCATCCTGATGCTTATCAGGATGAATTTAAGAAAACTGGCGATCCACTTTACCGACTGACTGACAAATATGAACAGGAAGTCCGAGAACATGCTGAAGCGGGCGATCCAGTAGCAATACAGGAATTACAAAATCTCGAAGAGGCGAAAGAAAACGCTAAAGCAGCTATTGCTCTTTATGGCGTCCTTGCTGGAGGTTCCACCGCGCTTTCTACTACTCCCGAGCTGATTGCCCTTGTCAGGGCGACTGCCAGTGGTTGCGCGGGAAACCCGGTGCTCTGTGCTAATGAAGTTAGTATTTGGATAGCAGAAATGGCTGTCGGGGATGCGCTTCCGGTAGGTCTGACAGCCGCGACGGTCAGTAAGATGTCAGTAACTGAACTGTCAGAGCTGAAGGCGTTGATGGCTGTTGATAAGCAATCAGGTAACAAATTGACAGCAGAGTCGCTTAAAAGTTTTGTAGATAATACGGCAAAAAATGGCCAGTTGCCAACATCAACTGTTGAGCAGACAATAACAGATTCTGTAATTGATCCGAAAAAATTTGATTATCTTTTTGGTAAGGCAACGGGCAGTGATCATACGATAGATCGTACAAATCAACTTGCCCTAGAAATGAAACGATTAGGTGTTACTGATGACAATAATGGTTATGCAGTTTTGGCTGAACATTTTACTCAAGCGACTACAAATCCAAATAACATTGTGAAAAAATATACGGATCAATACGGTAATTTTGAGGTCAGACAGTCTTTCTTCATTGGCCCTTCAGGAAAAGCTACAATCTTTGAAAGTACTTTCGAAGTCACGGAAGAGGGTGCTTATCGATTTATTACGACTATACCGAAAAATGGAGTAACTAAGTAATGTTCATAGAAAATAAGCCCGATGAAATTGAGTTGCTCTCTTTTTTTGAAAGTGAACCCGTTTCGTTTAAACGGGAAAATGTTAGTTTTTTATATACTGCAAAAAATCAAAATGGTCTTAGCATTTATTTTTCGTTTAGTATTGTTGAAGGTTGGATTCAATACTCAGTGAAACTACATGATAACGAAATAACACATTCTTGTATCGATGGTGTTAACTCATTTAGCATAAGGAATGACAAGGTTGGTGATTATATTTATATTGAGGTTGTTACAGAAGATTTAATTAATAAGGTTGAGATACGTATAAAGCCGGATATTAAAATTAGCTCATATGTCAGATAGCGCGAATTCCGAATGTTGGGCTGACCTGCTCCCCAAGCGCTGGTCAGCCCTGTATTGATTAATGAATTACAGGTCATTTCTCAACATTGCGCAGGACAAATAAACGTTTTTGGTGGATGAAAATGCACATTACTCAATATCCAGGCCTGTAAGACCCTTGTTTTTTTCTTTGCAACTCCCATTGTAATTGATTTAGATAGTTCCATCAGGGTACTGCTTCCTTCGTCCTTAAAGTTGGTCTTAATTGTTTGCCATACTTCTTTGTGCCTTAAGTCAGCAATAAAATCATGCCCGCGTGCAGTTAACCTTAATGGCACAGGAATCCATATGTAGTCGTGCCCCCAAGGTGAAGCCTCTGGGATCCTACTTACTAAGCAGGTCTACCACAAAGAACCTTGGCAACTGACTGAATCAGAGAAACAGACCATTGCTGCACTTTCGACGTTGGCATCGGGCCTCGCGGGTGGATTGATTGGCAACAGCACGGAAACGGCAACTGCAGCGGCTAAGGCCGGGAAAACGACGGTTGAGAATAACTATCTTGACAGCTCAGAAAATAGTCTCCAGACCTATCTGAATCACAAGAAGGATCTTACACCTCAAGAACGGCAAAAGCGTGATGATTTAAACCGTAAGGATCTAGAAACTGATCAGGCCCTCATGAATGCCTGTCATGGTAAGGGGGGAGACTGTTCGGCAGAGAGAGCTAAGGCGAAAGAGGCTCTGGAAACTTACATCAATCTGTCATACCTCAATCCTAAAGAGGCTCAGGCAGGTCATCAGCAAATTCAGGCACTGCTGAGCTCGACAGATCCGAATGCAAAAGATGTGTTTAACGTGCCGGAAGGCTATACCCAGGCGTTTATGCGTTTCGGGTATACAGAGGATGAGGCACAAGCGCGTGCCGGGATTTATGTCGGTACTGTGTACACAGCGGGCGGCATCAGTTCTGTTATTGCGTCAGGGGAACTTGCTAAGCAGTTTGGGGAGGATGTGGCTGCGGGAACGAAACCTGGCATCTCAAAAGTCACATCTAAAAAAGGAAGTAAAAATACACAACCGGAGAAAAATCTCCCATCCGAGTCGAACGTTGAGGAGGGGAAAGCCTGTAAAGGTGACTACAGCGAAACGCAAAAAAGTGTCGGCACGATTGAGCAGCCGTAGGGAAATAATATTCTCAATCCCGCAACGAATAAGGGTTCTACTGAACATACGATAGTGCCGTCAGGTAAAGCACCCAAAAATTCGACACCTAACTCTGTCTATGAAGTATCCAGAGCTGATGGTACAAAAAGTATCACCTATTATGATGATCAGGGGCGAACATTTTCCAGGGAAGATTATGGTCAGCAAAAAACACATGGTCAGTTAGGTTATGATAATGATGGTAAAGTTCCACCGCATGAACATAAAATAACTTATAATGACCGTGGTTATGTAGAAGGTATGTACTATCGGGAAATTGATAAAGATGGAAAACCCATAGGCCCTTGGATAAAGGATAAGAGGTAGTTATGTCTAATGATGTTTATGGATATATTGTCCCTGCTTTGACCACAACTGCCAGAGTTCAATTGCAAAAATATATCAAAGCGTGTACGTTAAATATCCAGACCATCACTACAGGTCAATTATTTAACTTTCCATTAAAACTCATGCCGGAAGAAATTGTATTCGCATTTGATATTGCAGATGGGCCAAATTCGATTAATGCAACTTATTTAATTGATTATAATGAATACGATCCGGAAAACTCTAGTATTGGCTTTCCTCCTGGCGCAAAAGATCGTCTTAATCTTCTTTTGGATGTACTTTCCGATATGTTCAGTATCACGAATGCACAAAAAATGGTGGTTGCATTAACTGAATGCAATCAGATTGAAATAATCAAAAAAATTAAATTTTCCGAGCTTTATGATGTGATTCATGCGGATTTTGAAGTGTATCAAGGTCCACCCGACACCCTTTATGAAATAACTGCTTAGAGCCATTTTTGGGAAATGCAGGCTTTGAGTTTACAGGCGAGTCAGAAGGGCTATATTTAACGAGGTGACCAGTTCTACTTGGATGCTCTGCACAAAGATCATATCGAAGTGTTTGATAGTATAAGTACAAACGTAAGAGCAGTGCTTAACCTTGATGGTTCATATAATGATGCAAAAACTAAGGCAGCCAGAGCAGAAGGACGGAGGTTACCTAAATGATCGATATTGGAATGCTGGATAAATTCAAAAATGCTTATCTAGAGTTGTTAAAGCAGAAGGCAGGAAAAGAGCTTGATGTGGATGAGCTTTATTTGGCAGAAGATTATTCAATTGTTGAAAATTTACAGAGGGATATAAGGAATCTTAACTTGACAATTGAATTATTTTTTAAGGCAAAAGAAAGCAATGACGAATTAGCAATGCAGGCAGCTTTGATACGTATATCGACTTTCTTATCAGGAATATATGGTATTTTTTATCAGGTAGGGGAAGATATAGATCGATTTACCCTTCTTCCTGGTACAGAAGATTTTCCTATGGGTTATCAAATTCCAAAGCATTACAACTATTCTATTAAATAAGAGCCTGTAAATAATTCTGTGTAACTGCCATCGTATTAAAGGGGGCATCGAACTCGATAATAAAGCGACTCTTCGCCAGCCACCAGTTCTGGATCGGCATACTCCCTTTTTCCGACGCATCTTTGATCGCCAGATAAACCACCTTACGCACAGAGTGATCTGTCGGGAATACTTTGCGTTTTTTATGGCCGCCCTGATAACGCTGTTCAACGACTCAAAAACAGGCAATTACACAATTTTAATTACAGTCTCGTTATAGTGGGTAAGAACTCTCTTTATCTGATTACCCGCCATAGAGCGAATGGCCAGCCAGTACCCGCTCCCAGCCCGTTCGCCAGGAGAGGCACGCCGAATATTTCTTTCTCTGCTTCGTTTACCGAGGCAAACAGTACTTCGAGGGTTAACCTTGCATGATTACTACGTCATACAAATTATCAATAACCCTCATTTTACTGAAGATAACGCCTCAAAACTGCTCAGCTGTCCCTGAAAATTCAATACTTGATTCACCAGGCTACAGTTTTCGCCAGAGAACATGTCGCAGCTTTGGTCGATTTGCGGATCGCGGATTTTTAACCACTGCGCAAAAGTTTCAATGAAACGTAAGCCGCTACGCTGTACCGGGATAATGACATTATCTTTTTGGTTTTTGTCGACAACGATAAATGGCACTTCATAGTTCTCTCGGGTTTTGTCTCCGTGAGTCAGGTAAGCGCCTGAGGTGTCTTTATTAATGTACGACAACCCGTGGTCGGAAAAATACATCATGGACCAGTCTCCTCCCTCACGCTCCGCCATTTCGTGGATCTGACCCAGCAATTTATCGGTCATTGCAATTGATTTGATGTAGCACGATATTTCTTTCGCACCTACATCAATATCATAAAGATCATGTGTTCTCACACACGCTTTCGGGTGTGATCCCATCAGGTGCAGGACGATGAATTTTTTCCCATTCCCTTGTTTCAGTGCCTTGTCGAGCTCCGGTAATAATTCCTCATCCGGCGCGTACAGGCGATCATCTGAGTTGTCCGCTTTTGTAAAATAATGATGGTCTGCGCTTTCCCCTATTAATGCCACGGGGGAGTCAAAATGGCCTTTCTTGCCCTGATTCGAGATCCACCAGGTTTCAAAGCCAGCCCGTGAAGCGAGTGCCACAATATTGTTATTCAATTCAGCCGCATTCTCATTCCTGCGGGCCAGCGTATTGGTGAGAGAAATTACTGTGGATGGTCCCGCAGAGATATACTGCGTGAACTGCGTCGAAGGGGTGCTATCAAGCCAGGGAGTGTTAGTATACTTTCCCCCAAAGGTATGGAGATAATCACGTCGTACGCTTTCCCCAACAACCAAAATATAGGTTTTCCGCTGGCCGGGCAAAGATACTGGATTCCAGATATTGCCAGTAGTCATTATCCTTGCAAAGTTCTGGTTGTTGTCACGCACTGCCTGATAAGCGGTATAAATGTCATGAACAAAACGTATTTCAGGCAAGCCGGTACTGAGCAATTGTCCCTGCCTCACGGCTGACCAGAATGCGGAAGCCACGAAAAAAACCATCAGAAAACTGTAGACACCTCGTGTCACCGGCGCATTTTTATGTTTGGAAAACGATGCCACAAGGGTGGCAATTCCAAAGACAATAATAGATACAGAAAGCAGCCAGGCGGCCGCAGGTATGTTTGCTAAAAATTCATTGGCTTCATTTGGATTGGTATACATCAGCGAGCCAATGACATTGATATCCGGAAAGCCATAATTTATACCCACAGGGGCATAAAGTGCACCGGCTAGCATATACACTGCTACAAGAAAGCGATAGCCGATCTTTGTGATAGATCTTAGGAGTAAAAATCCAGCTAAAGCGCTAAAGACATAAATTAATTTATATTGATAACCTAGTGCGTAATGGGCGAGCAATACCCATACCACCAGGCAAAGGTTTTCTCTATTGATAAGGTTTTTTAAACCAGCCGCGGAATTTGGCTTAAAGTACGAAAGTGTTATTTGCATTAATTTTGTTAACCTTTTTCAGCCGGCAGGCAGCACGCTTCTGGCAAAATGAGGATGCTCATTAAGTCTCTAAGCGCTGGCATGGCTCGGGTGGCTTTTATCACCGTATAGATAAAAGCAAAAATGGGCTTAAAAATAAGCCTTTAACAATAGTTATAAATTGCTGTGCGTTTTTTTGTGGATACTGTCCTGCAGCCACGCCTTAAACAAAACTTCTGCAAGGCATCCTAATCATGGATGTATATATACAATCAACGATTTCGTCCATAGGGTACTTGCGAGCATTCCTGAAAATGATAATTGTTTCGCTGAATCAGCTAACTGACATTAACCGTTATTACCATTGATCCTGCCGAAGTCTAAAATATTTTATCAAGAATGATGAGGAAGGTGGGGCTACTAATTATAGTAGGGTAGTAAAAAGCGCAGGCTCTCATATGGCGAACAAAAAATATACATTGGGTTGTTATAACGTAAAAAACGTACAACAATATGAAGTTAAGGCTAAATGATGGTCTGCGGAAATGGTCAGAAAATGTTATGCCTCTCCTGGGATAGCATCGCGGCAATTGCTTCATTTTGTTGCTGCTTTATGCCCATTCACTCGTTCAATAATGCCACTACGTTAAAAGTGTTCAATTTTACTTAACGCAGTTAAAAATGGCGCCTTATCGAGGTTTTGGTTGTGAATGTAAGGCGGGTTATTTTGTATTTGCCAGCCGTTAGCTTAAAATTTTCCCTGTATGCATAACACTTTTACTTTGATGTCATAAATACCTGAGGCCCTTTGGCATCGATAATATTTATAATCCGCGACGCTGCCTTATTGGGCTTACTCTCGTTTCTTTCCCATTTCGAAACACTTTCTACCGACATGCCGGTCGTGATGGCAAGGGCCGCCTGCGACATGTTGTAGCGGGTGCGAACTTCCTTTATCTGGCTGCCTGTCATTGGGCGAATGGGCGGCATACAACGGGCGGCGACCGCTGCATCAATTGCGGCGATGGTTTCATCTTTTACCACACCTAATTTGTTGTAGCGTTCAGCCATCCTCTGGATGCGTTTCAGGCGGTCAGTCATCGCAAATTACCTCGAAATGTTCTCTGGATAGTCTTCATTATCGATCGCAACAACTTTTCCCGAACCTGCGCTATAAATTTTCCAGAATATATCTGACAGCGACGAATGGCCAGCCAATGCCCGCTCCCGGCCCGTTTGCCGGGAGCGGCATAATCTCAACGCTGGCCTAAGGCTTGATCCGTTTCCCCGCCGCCAGCAGCGCCCCCAGCTCCAGCGAATCGCGAATGCGCGGCTCCTTTGGCGGATACTTGGTAGTCAGCAAAATCACGCCATCCATCACCAGTACATCCACTTTGGTGCCAATGCGAAAACCCGCCGCCTCCAGCCATAACCCCTTCATCATGATCGCCGGCGACGAAACATAATCCCGGTGACGACTCGCATAGCTGACGGTTAAATTACGGTAAGTTATCTTAGATGCTTCTTCCTGCTCGCAAACTGCAATACAATCCACAACAGTCATAATTGCTATTCCTTGTAAATAGTGATTGTGATCAGCGGTGCGGATGTGCGCCAACACATTCGCACCGCGCTAAATAACACCTGTAAAACTAACCAGCAAAAAAATAAAAGTCCACCTAAAAATAGACAATATTCGGAATCATCAAAAATAACAAAACAAAACGCGCTATAAATAGTTAAAAAGACTTTATTCATTTCCAGAAAATAATATTAACCATTGACGTTATGTATTGAATGAAAATATGAGATTTTTAATCGATGCTTTTAAATAATGCTTGCTACGCGTTCGCCTGCTATCTTTCCTCAGCGCGGGCTTAGCCATTCATCAAAAATATTTGGTTTATTGCACCGCCTTTAACGAATAGTCCCGCTCTGTGCGATGGATCCAGAAAGCCGGTTATAAGCGTATTCACTATAAATATGGGAGGAGCAAAACGGATGACAATCCCTCCTACAACCACCATAATGACAACACAAATGACACCACATCAGGTGATAACCATGAGCAGCACCATCCACTTCCGAATAGATGAAGAAACCAAACGTCTGGCGATGCAGGCAGCAGAGCGACATAACATGAGCCTGACAGAACTGATGCGACAGAGGGCAGAAGAGCTGGCCGCAGAAGAACTTCGCCATCAGAGCAACGAGCATGACGGCTGGCTGGAAGAGCAGATAGCGCAGGCATTCAGCCGTCATGATGCCGGAGAAAGCGAGTACATCAGCAACGAGGAAATGGAAAGCCGGATGAATACGCTGAAACAGCAGGCCCTGCGGGGTAAGCTGTGACCATCAAGGTTGAATGGGAGAAAACCGCCCAACGAGACAGGGAAAACATCTTCATCTTTCTGGCTCGTGAAGCAAGCGCGATGGTCGCCATCGCGGCAGATGAGCGTCTGGCGGGCATGGCAGCGATCCTGATGGAAAACCCGCTTGCCGGCGTGCAAGCCGGACGAAAAGAGAGTCAGCGTAAGCTTGTTGTGCCTCACTTCCCGTTCATCATCGTTTACGTTGCCGAAAAACGCCTGGTGCGCATTCTGCGCGTACTGCATACCTCCCGCAAGATAGCTGGCAACTATAGCCAGAATTAATCCTTTGAAATGTCTTACCCAAGTGCACTTTTTCATCTCAACAGCAGCTTATTGACGCTTCTGAAAATATGTCGCGGCATGACATTTTAACGTTCATGATGAAACTCGAAATCCCGTTATAAGGCTATACACCAAAACGCGTTGGGATGATAAAAGCGCGAGATCGCTGCGTCGTTGTCATGACCTAAACGACAGACATTGCTTAAAACACCCCAAAACTTAAGGATGTTACCCACCAGCCAAAAGGAGGATAATAACCCTTTGTTTTTCCTTAAATAAAATTGTAATGAATCTGCAGCGCTTTATTACGGAATATGACGAATCCCTCAGCGGTGAACTGAATATCGATCCCCTTGGTCAACTGATTGTCTGGTCCTCCTTCGGGCAGCAAATTTTTCGTAACCGCATCAGCTCGGTTGCCAACGACGTTCGTCACTACACCCTCAATCTGCTTCACCACTATGTGATACGCAGCGTGCTTGGCGACGACAAAACGCGGCCTGGGGAGGCAGTGCTTAAAAATTATGACGGCAAAAACGATGTCAAACTTACTCACGCCTGCCTGATTTTCTTAGAAAATATTTACACCCTGTCGATGTGCGAAAACCAGCACAAAAAGGGCATCGTCACCACCGGCGTGCTGGGCATCGTTAAGGCCCGCGACAGGTTCGCGAAATACGACAACGACCCGCCAATTATGTTTGGTCACGGGGCGCAAAGCCAACTGCTGACCCAGCAGCTCTTTCTCGGTACTAACGGGCGCTATAAGACGCCGATGATGAACCTGCACTTTTTCGATCAGAAATATCGCTACCACTTACCGGAAGGCGTAACCCCCTGGGAAAAAGCCGGGCGCTTTATCCTGCAATCACCCCTAAAAAGGCTCTTTCACCTGTTGGTTGACTGCTTAAGAACGCAGCTTGGCGCGCGTCGCCAGCAAGATCTTACGCTCCACTTTTCCGAGCTTGATAAGACACTTACCGGCGCGTATGTGAAGTCATTCGCCTCGTCTGAATATGTCGGCAGCTATGCGGGCGATTTCTGGCTGGAGATGAGCGGCTTGCGCGAAGGGGCGTGCGGTGCGCTCTATAGCGCGCTGGAAGAGGCGCAGGACGACGCATCCGCCGCTGAGATTTTTCATCACGCGCTACGCACTAGCCATAACGACGC
This sequence comes from Enterobacter sp. Bisph1, assembly GCF_000814905.1. GTDB lineage: Bacteria > Pseudomonadota > Gammaproteobacteria > Enterobacterales > Enterobacteriaceae > Kosakonia. The sequence goes on along the minus strand of NZ_JXAG01000045.1, from coordinate 10,713 downwards.
CGATCGCCAGCTGCTGCGGCACATTGTGCATGTCGAACCCCTGCTGGCGGCCATTGCGCTGCTGTTTGATGGATTAATGCAGCGGCGAAAACAGACGCTGGATGAAGTTCGCCAGTTCTGGGCGCAGCACGGGCTGGACGAACACACGCTGGCGGAGCGCGCAGCAACCGTTATTAACGACAAGACGCTGCTGGCCGCGCTTTCCGGTACGGCGCACATCCGGCTGGTGCGGTTATTAGCAGTTGCGCAAGCGCCCACTTTTGCCGGGCAGGTGGCTGCCTTACTGGATTATCACCAGTTTGTGATGCAAAGCCGTGGACAGTTGCCCTGGATGACGCTGTGCGATGAAACCCTGACGTTGCAGGTTCCCGCCCGCGCGCCGCGCACGGGTCGTCACCGCGATGACTGGGTGAATGGGTATTACATCCCGCAGTTTCGCCATATGTTGCAAGGTTTGTGGGGAGCAGAACAGTGAAATTAATCAGCGAGTTCAAAGCGCAGCTGGCCGCGCTTGGCGAGATCAAGCGAGTCTGGCTGACCAGTTTTAATATCAATATCAGCTTTATCGAAACGCACCTGCTGCCAGCAGTGCTGGGCATGGACGAGCCGCCGAAAAATCGCGCTGAGTTTGAACGTATACAGTTCGAGCTGACGAGAAAAAATGTCGATTTCCGGGTGTACTGCGATAAGCGGCTGATCACTCAGGAGCAGCACAAACGCACCTCCATCACTATTTTGCCCGTTTCCGTACGCCAGATTGCGCCGGAGCTGGATGCGCAAGAAAGCCTCTTTCACCCGAAGGTTATCTATGTCGAAGATATCCACGGCAATATGCTGCTTGGGGCGGGCAGCGCCAACCTGACGCTCAGCGGCTGGGGGCGCAACCAGGAGGCGGTGGATTTTCGCCGCGTCAGCAGCAACAAACAGTATCAGCAGATAAAATCCTTTTTCACCCGCATCGACAGCACCATCACTGAGGAGCATTTCCCGATACGACGGAAGTTCTTTGCAGATGATATCGACTGGGAATTTATTCACACTTTGTCGGGCAGAACGCTGCTGAAAGCGCTCATGCATAACGTCGCCCCTAAAAAGCTCGCCGTCTGGTCGCCCTATCTGGCAGCGGATCTCGCAGGCTTTATCGATTCGCTCTCCCATGCGCTGGATAATGAAGCGCTGAGTGTCGAACTGGTGCCGGATCTGGCGCACGGGCATTTTCTGCGTACGCCTGGCGGAGAAGAGGTTGATGCATTGTGCGAATCCGATCGGCTGCAGCTGTATCACAACCCGGTGGAGCGCGATGAGCGCGCGGAGTTAACCCACGCCAAAATCTGGCTGGCGACGGGTGAAAGCGCCGCGAAGCTGGCGATTGGCTCGTGGAATTTCACCGCGCCCGGCTGTGCCAGCTTAAAAACGTCCGGCACAGAGCAGAAGCACTGGAATATCGAAGCCGGTATTGTGCATAGCGTGTCGCCGAAAACAAAAATTACCGGCGAGCCGTTAAAGAAAGGGCGCTTTGGTTTTGCCAGCCAGGATCTACTGTCCGAAGAGGCGTTAAACCTTGCGCCACAGCTGCCCTTTGATTTACAGGTGCAGTTCGACTGGCGCGCGGGCAAATATGCGGTCAGCGGCGAGTGGTTTGTTGGAAAATCCAACGCCCATTACGCCCTTCGCCTGCCTGGCATTGCCGACGATATTCCCCTGCGCTGGCGCGGCAGTGCGCTGATCTCATTAGGTGAGGTCGTGGCCGCCCAGCCGGACGAACTGCTCACGCGCCATTTTTATACCGTTCTTCATCCCGATGAGGCGGACTGGCAGGGCATTATTCATGAAGTGGGGCAAAACTATCGCCGGGTGAACGGCTTCGACACGCTGCATGAACTGCTCAACAGCTATATCGCCAATAGCGATCCGCAACAAAGCGATGCCGTTCAGCTACGGGAAACCCTGCGCGATGGCGATTCGGCGGAAGATGAGCCGCAGGTTGCGCCGCTAGTTGAGTCCGCTTCCACCAGCTATTTCCGCCTGTTCTATGCGCTGGAAAAACGCCGCGAGCAACTGGCCGCGCTGAACGATGACGCAACGCTGCACTACTGGTTATTTACCAGCCCCGGCTGTTTGCTGGAGCTGGTGGAAAAAGTGCGTGAACACCTTGCAGCACAACCGGGAACGCTCTTTGGCTGGTTTATGGCTAATGAAGTGCAGAGCCTTTGCCAGTTTGCCAAAAAACGCTATCGCAAAAAGAGCCAGGCCGCTAACTGGTGGCCGAAGCTTGCCCTTGATATTCCCCCATTACCGGTGAAAGGAAAGCAGCGTCAGCTCTACCTTGAGGCGATCAAACAGAGGTGTGGATATGAAGCCTGATATCTGGAAAGTGACCACGCCGCAGGCAGTGGCGAAAAATATGCGTTTTGACGCCTCGCAAAAAGAGTGGCAGTACGATGCGCAAGATCCTTCTATGGCGGCGCGGCAGGCCGAAGGCGTCGCCGGGCTGTGGAATATTCTGGCAAAACGCCATTTGGCGCTCCTCGCCGACGAAGTGGGCATGGGCAAAACCTTTCAGGCAATTGGCGTTATGCTTCAGCTCTGGCATAGCCGGCCTGACGCAAAAATCCTCATCCTTGCGCCGAACCGGGATATTTGCCTGCACTGGAAGCGGGAATATAAAACCTTTTTGCAGCATCACTATCGCGGTAATAACGCGAAAATTGTCCACCCTAAAAAAGGGCCGATGCATGAAGCGCGCATTTTTACCCGTCTGCGCGAGCTGGAAACGGATATTCGTGAATCCGACGGCAGTTTTTATCTGACCACCATTCACTCACTCAGTGGACTGGTCCCGGATGAGGAAAAAAGCGGCAACGATGCGCAGCAGAGCGCCGCGCGCCATGCCGAACAGATCCACGCGCAAATCAAGGCCTCGCTGGGCGAGCAGGGCTTCGATTTGATCATTATTGATGAGGCGCACTATTTCCGTAACCGCGACGGGAAATCCCAGCGCGCGGCGGCGGCGAAGCGCTTTTTCGGCGATGAGCAGAGCCGTCTGGGGCAGCGCACGCTGTTATTGACCGCCACGCCCAACCACTCATCTGCGCGCAACGTCGCCGATATTTTGCGTTACTTTGTCGATCCTGAGACTATCAGCGCCAATAATGACGCCAAAACCCTGCTACAAACTTTTGCTATCCGTCGGCTGCGGCAGATGCAGGGGAAGGGGGTAACGCACAATAAATACAACTACCGGCATGAACAGGCGACGGCGGCAGATTTTAGCGATAATCCCGACGCGGAGCTGTTTTTCGCCCTGTACCAGCGCGAGCTGGTCAAAACCCTCGGCGCGAAGGGTGAGAATCGTCAGTTCCAGTATGGCTACCTCGAAGGGTTTGAATCGACCGGGATGTTGGCTAAAGAGGATAGCGAAGGCGATGAAGAGAGCGCCGACGATGTAATACGCGACGCGTTTCATCAGGCGCCAGACTCGCGGTTGCTGGCGGAGCTGACGCAGGAATTTCAGGCTTTTTACCACCGCTTCCCGGATCACCCGAAATATGGTGCGCTGATCGCGCAGTGCGTGCCCGAACAATTGTTCACCCCAGCGCGTCCGCTCTATCGCGACAAACATCTGGTGTTTGTGCGTCGCATTCCTTCGGTGCGGGAAATCACCCAGCGGGTGAATGCCGAGTATGACGAACGGATGGCGCAGGAAATTATCGCCGCCTGGGGCGTGGAGTCGCCGGAGAAAACCGTCAATGCGTGGCGTAAAAGTGGCTGGTCGCGTAAGTACTTTAATCAGTTAACGCAAGCGGCGTCGCTTGATCAGGATGAGGATCTCGAAGCCGATGAAGGTGAAGAGAGTGATGAGCCAAATGGCAATGAACTGAAGCTCTCTTCAAAAATCGCCGATCTGTTTGTGGTGAAGAAAAAGGGGGAGAAGCGCACCGACTGCCTCAACGTCAGCCAGCGTTTTCGCCGCGCAGAAAGCCTCTTTTCGCTTTTTCTCGATCCGGCGGCGGATTATCTTACCGCCAGTTATAGCCACTATTACCGCCTGAGCGAGCGCCAGCGCGACAACTTTGGCGACGCGGCACGGGACAGCCGTTTGCAAATATGGCCCGACGCGCCAGAGCAGGCCCGTGCGCCGGAGCGGCAAGCAATCTCCTATGAACAGCCGATAAAAACGGCCTGGGGCATGATGTTTCCGCTGTTGCCCGCCCATTGCCAACAGCAGCTTCGTGCCTGGCAGGCCAGCAACCCGGCGATTGTAGAAAACCTCGGTAACTACCTGAAAACCGGCTATCTGTTTGCCAGCCCGGTGATGATTGAGCTGTACTGCTGGTTTATCCGTTTTAGCCGTCAAAACAAGGCTGCGGATGTGCAAACGCGCTACCGTGATTTCACCGCCAGCATCGCCGATAAACTGCCGGGATCGCTCCTGCTGCGCTATTTCATCAACGGGATCGAAACCTTTGAGGCGCTGTGCGAGAAAATCACCGATCACCCGCTTGTCGACTGGAAAACGCCCTGGCGCGAACTGACCAGTCTCACCAGCCCTGCGTGGTATGCCAGCGGTGAAACCGACAACCGCCAACGCCTGATCCTGGGCTTTAACAGCCCTTTTTACCCCAACGTGCTGGTGGCGACGTCTGTGTTCCAGGAGGGGGTGAATCTGCATCTGCAATGCAACCAGGTACATCACTACGGCATTGCCTGGACACCGGGGGATAATGAACAGCGCGTCGGGCGCGTCGACCGCCTGTTTGGGCGCGTTAATCAGCTGCTTAAAGAGCAGGGGACAACGGAACTGCGCATTCACTACCCTTATCTCGCGCAGTCCTTGGATCAGGATCAGCTTGCGGCGTTTATTCAACACAAACGCAATTTTGAAGCGAAACTGGACGCCTGCGATTTTGACCAATTTAGCCGGGATATTAATCTCAACGATGAAACGGGCGGCTGGCAGGCGGCGCTGCGAAAACCGCAGGCCGATCTTAAACCCGTCGATCCCTATCCGGCGCAATTCGCCGCAACGAAAAAAGCGGCAGGTTAGCCCATTGCAGGCGGCAGGAGGGCGAACACCTTTACCGGGAGAAGAGAATGACAGAGTACTGGTGGCAGGATCTGCGCGATAGCGCTAAGCGCTGGCACGGGCTGGAGCTGATAGTGCGCGAAGGCAATGGGCAGGCGCTGGAGATGCAGAGCGGGCACAACGGGCGCATGGCGTTGCAGGTGCACGGCGAGCCGCTGTTCTGGGCCACTATGCTAAAGGATCATTCCGGCGTTTGGCTGGTGTATAACGCGGAGCATCCCGGCAAGCCACTGCTGCTGCCGGTGACGTCGGCAGATGTTGAAAGTGCCAAACGCGCGGGAAAAGAGAAGTGGATAAGCCACTGGTGCCGCTACTTTGCTCGCCAGGTGATGGAAGCGCCCGCGCCGTTATTAGCGCCGCGTCGCTGGTTACTGCGCCCAATGGAGCAGGTAAAACCCGCCGCGCCTTATGTGCTGAATAAAACGCTGCCGAGAGATCAATGGCGCTTTCACACGCCCACCGGTAATGCGCAAATCAGCGTTAACTGGTCGCTGGCGGGGGAGGATTTCCCCGATCTGCAAAACCCGGCAAAAGTGACCTTTATCGACTGGTGGTGGAGCGGCGATCGGCTGCTGGCGCGCTATCCCGTTGATGCTGAAAGCGGGCGGGTAAAGTGGTGGCGCAAGAAGTGTCGTGAAGGCGAGCTACCGCCCGTTTTGCTGTGGTCTGTTGCCGGTTTGGCGTCGTTTGTCATTCTCGACGGCCACGATCGTTTGCAGGCGGCGCTGGCGGAAGGTATTCAGCCGCAGTTTTTGGTGCTCAGCGAGCTGGCGGAACAGAACTATATTCCCAGCGAAGAGGCACGGGAGCGGGTGCTGCGTTCGCTGGCTATCCAGCAGGCGAAGGGCAAGCAAACTGCGGTCAATATCGATGCGATGAACCAGTCGCTGCTCAATCTCTACGACACCCGCTATCTCTTTGCGCCGACCCACAGCCGCGCGGTGCTGGGCGATGGCAAAGGCTGGGAGCGGGAAGTAACGGCGTATTTGCAGCGCCATCAGTTACAGGACGATTTAGTGAAGATTCTGGCGCGGGAAGAGTGATGGTTTTGCTCATGCCCCGGCGGCGTAACACCCGGTAAGTGAGTGAATGCTTACTGGGGGGCAGTTAATTAAGATTCCTGCAGGGGTAAAGGGCTTATATCAACTGCAAAAACGGTGGCTTAACGAAAGGCTTCTATTGGCGCTATCACCGGTGACGTTGCGCGGTGATGTGCCGATATAACGTTTTTTGCCCGCCGTTTGCGCTATGGCGCTGCGGGCAAGTAAAACGGAGAAACGTATTCATGCGCTGCTCCGTGGATTAAAACCGGGCTAGACCCTTGATTGCTGGCTAATGGATAAATCGATTTGGCGGTTTAACTGATGCAGCGCCAGCTCTACCGTCTCCACTTTGGATGAGTGTTCAACATCCAGCAGGCGATCGATTTGCGGTCCTTTCTGCCCCAGTTTCCTTGCCAGATCGGCTTTGCGGGTCCCTGTTTCAATCATCGCGTTATGCAGAGCGGCTTTCATCGCCACAAGGACCGGAAGAGAAATTACATGCTCACCCTCTTGCGGTGCACTGGCGAGGGGGATAGGGCGGCGCTCGTCAACTTCAATTGCAATCGCGACTACAATGGCATCAACGGACTGGAGCAGCGCATCATCAAGGCTATCGCCGACAGAGTTCATTAAAGGCAGATCACGGCAGGAAACAACAAACGCGCCTGTTGTTTCGTCACGTTCAACGCGAACCGGATAATTGAACATATAACACCTCATGGTTGCTCAGTTCGTTATTCATTCAGACCTAAGTCTTTGATAATTTTCTTTCTTAAAGGCTCCGGGATCTCTTTTGCACCGTGAAAGGGGAAGACCGACGCTTTGCCATTAAGCCGCACTTTAAAATGGCTTCCTCCTCCCGGCGCTTTAATCAATTCTGCTCCCTGAGATAACAGCCATTTTCTAAATTCACTGTATTTCATCTGGCATCCTGCCTGCAGTTTTCCATTTTACAGAGGCTAAAATACAACCTTTTTGTTATTTAAAGCAACATTTATGTTGTGTTAATGGCGGCGCAATCTATGTGAGAATAATTCTCAATATTATTGAAGGCGCAGAGGGTGAATGATAAGGTGTAAGCCGTTTCGCCCGGCGGTGGGTGAGAGGTTCGACTAAAAGCGATGACGGCCTGCGATGCAAAAAAAACTCTTTTCAATTGATGACTTTATCGGCTTTGGCGAGCGCTACGGGATTGATTATCGCTTCCCATCGCAGGCGTCCGGTCTGTTCAATAAAGAGAAGCGGATGGTGATTCAGGGCGATGTAGAAGAGATGGCTTTTTCTTCAGGCTTCAACCTGACCCGTTCTGATATTCGCGTGCTGCAACCCTACGAAACCACTTCGCTGCACAGCTGCCCGCTCTATATGCTGGTGGTGCTGGAGGGCAGCGTGATGCTGCGCCTCAACGGTGAGGCGTTTGTGGTGCGCGCAGGGATGGCGTTTACCGCGCGCCTCAGTGAGCAGCAGGTGATGAACGCCAGCCATCTGGCGGATCGCCATCTGCGCACCTTATCGCTGGGTGTCTCCCCGGCACAGGGCTGGTCATCGCCGCTGCTTAACGCGCTGTTACAGCAGTGGGAGGCACACGGCGCACCAACACTGTTATGGCAGGTGCCGGGCTTTTTGCTTTCCGGTTTACAACAAACGCAACAAACCTCGATCCCGCCGCTTTCCCGCCAGTTAATGCTGGAGGGGATCATGCTGCAGCTGCTGGGCAATGCGCTATCGCAGCGCATTCAGGGGCAGCCGAAGCGCACTCCGGCGCTTTGCGGGGCTGAGCAGCGGCTAGAAAATGTCCGCCGTTTGCTGGAGCAGCACCCTGAAAAAGAGTACAGCCTGGCAACCCTTGCCCAACTGGCGGCGATGAGCAGCAGCAGCCTGCGCGTTAAGTTTCGCCAGGCTTATGGTCAGTCGGTGTTTGATTACCTGCGCGACTGCCGCCTGGACCTGGCGCGGCGCTACCTGGCGGAAGGCTACAGCGTGCAGCAGGCCGCGTGGAAATCCGGCTACCAGCACGCCACCAACTTCTCCACTGCTTTTCGCCGTCGCTATGGGATGGCACCGAGCGAAATGAGCCCCTGCTGAGCGTCCCCGTATAGACCACTTTTCCGCAGCAATGCGTGGTTTTGTCATCGCGCATACGCGAATCGTCACTGCGCATAGCTATGAGCCAATCCAAAAAGGTAATAATTCTTATTTACAATAATAACCGCTTCTGGAGATTTTCATGTTCGCAAAAACGCGGCTGGCATTAATGATTGGCTGTATTACCAGTGGGATGAGCGTAACGGCGCTGGCGCAGGCGCGCGCGGCCAGCAACGATACGGTGGTGGTCACCTCACAAGTTCAAAGCGGCGCGACCAAGCTCGAGACACCGGATATCGAAACGCCACAGGCGGTATCGATTGTTACCCGTCAGCAATACGAAGAGCAGGGCGCGGTAAACGTGCGCCAGGCGGTCAGCTACACGCCGGGGGTATACAGCAACCAGATTGGTGCTTCCAACCGTTTTGACTATATCGTGCTGCGCGGCTTTTCCGACGGCAGCCTGGATAACGTCTATCTCGACGGCCTGAAAATGATGGGCGACAGCAACTCCCATAGCTCATTGGTTATCGATCCGTGGTTTCTGGAAAGCGTTGAAGTCGTGCGCGGTCCGGCATCGGTGCTGTATGGCCGCTCTTCACCCGGCGGGATTGTGGCGCTCAATTCACGTAAACCATCGTTTGATCCCGGCGGCGAAGTGAAGCTGTTCGCGGGGAATAATAACCAGCGCGGCGCGGCGTTTGATGTCACTGGCCCGGTGGATGATAACGACCGCGTAGCGGTGCGCTTAACCGGTATGACCCGCTATGCAGATTCGCAGTTTGACCCGTTAAAAGAGCAGCGTTATGCCATCGCGCCGAGCGTCACCTGGCGGATTACCGACCGCACGCGCCTGGAATTGATGGCCTATCTGCATCGCGATCCGGAAGGCGGCAGCCACTCCGGTTTGCCTTATGAAGGCACCGTTGTGCCCCACGCGGGCAAGAAAATTTCCAACACTTTCTTTGAAGGCGAAGACGATTACGACAACTACGATCGCCGCGAAAATATGGTCGGCTACAACCTTGAACACGCCTTTGACAGCGGCTGGTCCGTACGTCAGAAACTGCGCTATCTGCATACCAAAGTCGTACTTAATCAGGTATATGCCGCCGGTTGGCTGAACGACAGCGAACTGTCGCGGGGTTACTCCGGTTCTGATGAGTCTCTCTCGGCGATTACCCTTGATAACCAGGTCGATGGCAGCGTCGATACCGGTGCGGTTAACCATCGCTTACTGTTCGGTGTCGATTACCAGCGCCGCAGTAATAACGTGACCGCCTCCTCTGGCAGCTTCCCGGCAATTGACGCGTTTAACCCGGTTTATGGTGCCGATCCGCTGTCGATCAGCGTCTACAGTCGGGAAAAACACCAGCTTGAGCAGACCGGGATCTACGCGCAGGATCAAATGTCGCTGGATCGCTGGCGTCTGACGCTGGGCGGTCGTCACGATCGGGTCAACATCACTAACGTTAATAAGATCGCTGACAGCCGCGATACGCTTGAGCAAAACCATTTCAGCAGCCGCGCGGCGCTGATGTACCTGTTTGATAGTGGTTTTGCACCTTACGTCAGTTATTCAACCGCCTTTACGCCGACCAGCTTTACCGATGAGAACGGCAAGATCCTCGAGCCAATGAAAGGTAAACAGTGGGAAGCGGGGCTGAAATTCCAGCCGGAAGGATCGCAAACGCTTTACAGCGCGTCGGTCTATCGCATCAACCAGAAGAATATCGCCACTAAAGTGGAGCCCACCGATCCCTACCGTTCTATTGGCGAGATCGAATCCGAAGGGGTGGAACTGGAAGCGGTAGGACAACTGACGGATAACCTGCGTTTGCAGGCGGCTTACACCTACAACGATATTCGCTATAAAAAGAGCAGCGCGGAGGAGCAGGGCAAACGCGCCGTTTATGCACCGCGTAATCAGGCCAGCGCGTGGCTCAGTTATGACGTAAAAGCAGGGGCGCTAAATGGCCTGACGCTGGGTACCGGCGTGCGTTATGTCAATGGCATCACGTCCGATCGCCAGAACACGCATACTTTGCCGTCTTATACGCTGGTGGATCTGGCGTTGGGTTACGATCTGAGCAACGTCGGTCTGCAAGGATTGAGCGCACAGGTGAACGTCAATAACCTGACGGACAAGCGCTATGTCGCCTCCTGTAACTCGCTCTCGTATTGCTACTTCGGGGCCGAGCGCAGCATCGTCGGCTCGCTCTCTTATCGCTTCTGATGCATGGCTCACCCGGCTTTGCGCCGGGTGAGCCACAGGTTTTAGCTCAGATCGATATTCTTGTGACCAAAGAACCAGGTAACGATAAAACCGCCCGCATAAGAGATGATCAGGCCTGCGGCATAGACCGCCATACCGGCGTAAATCCCGCTGCCGGAGGTCATTAACGGCAGCGACACCAGCCCGGAAGGGCCGAATACCGTGTTCAGACCCACCGGCAAACCAAGCCAGGCCACGGTGCCAATAAAGAAGCCGCCGCAGGC
>NZ_JXAG01000044.1 GCF_000814905.1 Enterobacter sp. Bisph1 | reverse complement strand
GATACAGGCGGTGACAAACGGCTTCACGCGCGGCAGCGTCACGGCGTAAATCAGCGGTTCGCCAACGCCCAGCAGGCCGGGGATGATCGCCCCGCGAATCTGATTGCGAATAATTGATTCACGCGCCGAGCGGAAGTAGAGCGCCAGCGCCGCGCCCACCTGGCCGCCGCCCGCCATCGCGAGGATCGGGAACAGAGAGTTAAAGCCCTGCGCGTCCATCAGCGCGAAATAGACCGGAATAAAGCCCTGATGCACGCCAAATACCACGGCAATCAGGAACAGACCCGCCAGCGCCGCACAGCCGAACGGGTTGCCGTTCAGGTGCAGGAACAGCCACGACATCCCTTTAAACAGCTCGCCGCCGAAAGGCATAATGACTGTAAAAGTGAGCGCGCCGGTGATCAGCAGCGTCACAAGGGAGGTGAGGATCATATCGAGGTTATCCGGCATCACCTGGCGGACCCGCTTTTCAATCCAGGCACCGAGGATCGCGGCGATCAGCACGCCAATAATATTGCCGCGCGGATCGATACCCATACCAAAAAAGGTATCGATGCCGGAGAAATAGCCCACCGTCGCCTGTGGGTTATAGCCCAGCACGAACAGCGCGGCGATAATCGCCCCGTTAACGCCGCTACCGCCGAAGGCTTTTTGCGCGTTATAGCCAATCAAAATCGGCAGGAAGGTGAACAGCCCTTTGCCGAACACTTTCATATATCCGACGATATGCACCAGCGTCGCGTTTTTCTCGGCGGCGTTGAGCAGCAGGCTCTGTTCAATCAGCGTGGCGAAGCCGAGCAGCATACCGGCGGCGATAAAACCGGGGATCAGCGGGGTAAAAATAGTGGCGAATTTCGCCAGAAACTGATGCACGCCGCTGGTCTGTTTCGCCTTCATTTGCTGCTTAGTATCCTGGGCGATACTCTTTAACGATGCCGCTTCTGCGGGGGCAGGCGCGCTGGCGTCACCGAGCATGGCGTTCATCATTTCTGCCGCCGTCTGCGCTTTGCCGGGGCCCACGATAATTTGCAGTTGGTCGTCACCGTTCACCACGCCGAGCACGCCGGGCAACGCTTTCAGCGCGGCGCTATCGATTAAGGTATCGTTGTGCAGGGACAAGCGCAGCCGCGTCATGCAGTTACCGCAGGTTTTAATATTCTCTTTGCCGCCGACCAACCGCAAAATATTCGCGATAAGTTGTTCGCTGATTTTGGCCATCATTTGACTCCCGCGTTGACCAGCGCCTGACGAATAAAGCCGCCGTTATCGGCCAGCAGATGCGTTGCCTGTTCAGCACTCAGTCCGCCCAGCACCATCACGATGGCGGTTTTGCAATGGCCGTTACAGGCCTGCAGCGCCTGCGTCGCCGTGGCGTTATCGCAGCCGGTGGCTTCCATCACGATATTGATCTGGCGCTGTACCAGTTTCTGGTTGGTGGCTTCCACATCGACCATCAGGTTGCCGTAAACTTTGCCGCTGCGGATCATCGCCCCGGTGGTCAGCATATTCAGCACCAGTTTCTGCGCCGTACCGGCTTTCATGCGCGAGGAACCGGTGACCACTTCGGCACCGACAACGGGCACAATGGCGATATCGGCAATTTTCGTCATTTCGCTGCCCGCATTGCAGGTTAATGCGGCGGTGGTGGCACCCAGCGTTTTTGCATACTGCATGGCGGCAATCACATACGGCGTGCGGCCGCTGGCGGCGATACCGACCAGTACGTCATTGGCATTAAAACTAAGCGCCTGCAGATCTTCAACGCCCAGCGTCAGGCTGTCTTCGGCGTTTTCCACCGCCTGCAGAATTGCGCGATGGCCACCGGCGATCAGGCCAACCACCTGTTCGCGCGGCGTACCATAGGTTGGCGGGCATTCGCTGGCATCAAGAATACCCAGTCGCCCGGAGGTGCCCGCGCCGCAGTAAATCAAGCGCCCGCCTTTTTGAAAGGCCGCTACGATGGCGTCCACCGTCTGAGCAATCGCCGGGATGGTTTTTTCCACCGCCAGCGCGACTTTTTGATCTTCGCTGTTGATAACCCTCAGCATCGCTTCGGTATCAAGCATATCAATGTCTGCGCTGGCACTATTACGGCCTTCGGTAGTCAAGCTGGAAAGATCAATGTTCATAAAGGTTTCGCTCACAGTATGGATGACGATTTTTTGCCCCGCTGCATATCGGCAACGGTGTGCTGTAGGAATAATATATTACAGTCGTAAGTAAAATTAAGAATAATTTATTCTTATCCCCGATGCCGCTATAGATTTGTGATGCGCTTCATACTGCGCCTGCATAAAGCAAACCGCGTACAGACTGCCTGTAATAGGACCGAATATTTGAGAAATAAATGGCGGGGCGCCAGCTCTTTTGGCAATGGGGTGCGGTTGAGCAGAGGGTGAGCCGTTAAGCGGGGAACCAATGCGAGACAACAGCAATGGGAAACCTATCCATCCCTTGCAGGCCTAAAACGGCAGCCAACCGGTTTCGCGGTGTAAAAAGCCTGACGCGAGCGCGTCAGGTTAAAGGCCGGGTCAGGGGGACTTTATACCCTTGAGGGGATGCGGTCTTATCGCTGTTAAAGCGCGATCCCTAGCTGCTTAGCCAGGCTACAGAGTTTATTGGCCCCATTAAAATTTAAATGATCTGCATCAGAAAAATCTTCTGGCCCGAATGCGTCGTGGGTAGAAAAATCTTTCATAAAAACAGTCGTATTGTCCGTAATACTTTCGATAAATTCCAGCGTTTCATTTTTCAGATCGCTCTCGAAGTTTTTAATAAAAAATTGAGTAAACGGCATAACAATAATATTCAGAGTGCAACCTTTTGCTTTTAGCAACGCTATCAAGGACGCGAGCACCTGTTTGTTATTTTCAAAGCTGTTTTTCCTTTTATACAGTTTTGATAGCTTCGATACGCGAGTTAAGATCTGTGTTGATGAATAAGTAAAATTTGTGCAAGTGGTTCTTTGATTGATGAAATCAACAGATTTTTTTAGCCGTGTTTCATCCTGCATTAAACCGTTGATACTGGATAACGCTTCATCACCATAATATTGCTGGTGAGTTTCTTGTGCGTAGATCTGCAGAATGAAGAGATCCAGAGGGCCAAGGATATACTGCTTATTGGCCTCGCTTATTATATCCCCTTCTTTACGTCTGAAACTGTATTCAATATTATTAATGCTGCAGAAAAAACGCGCAGCAGAGAAGGTGTTGACTCCTCTCATAGATAATTCATAAAAAACATCATAAAGGCCAATACACAAAATGAAATTTTTTATGCTGGTGGTTTCGGTTATATTTTTAATTATGCTGGATGAATAGGTGATATCACCCGAAAAAATAGAGAGGTTGACCGATTTCTCTAATAGTTCATCAGGAAAGCCCTGCCAGGCATAGGACGATCCGACAACCACGCTTTTTACATCGGACTGGCTGAGGGCCTTTTCATAACGCTCGGTAAGCAGCGGTATAAAGCCAATCACTTCGTTATACAAATCGTTATTTCTTTCTGGAAATTGTAGGGCGGTGAGAGCCTCAGGGAATTCTATATTATTCTTTTTAATGAAATTAAATCCAGTATAATCAGTCACTACGATGGGAATGGTGGTATCGTCCTCCAGATCGACACGCACGCTTTCCGGGTCTGTATGCTGGTTAATTTCAAAAACCGTGGTTTTTTCCACGTTAGTGGGCAGGAAAAGGGCGGTGCGCTGATATGCTGCCCAATCTCTACCAATGAATATAACGTGGCACGGATGTGATAAAAAATGGGCTATAAAGAACGCGTTTAAGTGGGCGATTAATTTCGCCACATCCTCAGCGGTGACATTTTTTTCAGAGCAATAGATCAATTCATTAATAAATGCGTTTGTAACCTTATCTTCATTTAAAAGATGACTGTTTGTAATAATTAACGCTTTCAGTTCATCAACGACAGCGTCATTTTCAAGCCAGCTGAGCTTTTGTGCAAGAAGGTGAATGTTTTTGAGAAAAAGAGCGGTGTTATTCATTTTTTCCTGTTGATCAATGCTTTAATTAAAACAATTTTTTTTCACTTGATTGTGAAGCCAACGGCAAGTTATCAGATATGTTATGTCGCCAGCTCAACAGGTAGCGCATTTTTTCGTAGATGAAACGAAATTTTCAAAGCTTCAAGGCAAATCCTGAACCGATATGCTAACTATGGCTTGCAAATATTAACTGTCGACGCTGTCAGGCAAGCGAAGGCGATAAATCCCTGTTTTCTTGTAAATCCGCCCTTTTCATGGGGAGAAAAATGCACTGCACTTATCGTAAATGACCCTGCACATATTCTTTTTCTGTCTCAATTTTACTCTGGCGTAAGCTGCAGTACCTGCATGAAGGAATAAAAACGCGGCGGCGTGCATTAAGCCAGGATCGGTTAAGTGCTTTAAAAGGCGGAGATATCATCTTGTTATTTCCGACTAACCGGCGTTGGGCTATGCTTAGCTGCATCAACTCAAGGGGAGAAAGCACATGCACTTTATGAACGAAGACGACAATAAAAAAGAGAAAGAGGGCGGTAACGTCTCTCAGCTGATGCAGCAAAAACTGCTGGATGCCCGCTCAATCATTATTTCCGGCGAGATCAACCAGGCGCTGACGGAGAAAGTGGTAACGCAGCTGTTGCTGTTGCAGGGCATTAGTGATGCGCCGATTAAAATCTATCTCAACAGCCAGGGCGGCCATGTCGAAGCGGCAGATACCATTCACGACATGATCAAATTTATTACCCCGGAAGTGCATATTATTGGCACCGGTTGGGTGGCCAGCGCCGGGATCACTATCCTGCTCGCTGCCAAAAAAGAGCACCGTTACTCTCTGCCGAACACCCGCTTTATGATTCATCAGCCGCTGGGCGGCGTACGCGGTCAGGCGAGCGACATTGAAATTGAAGCGAAAGAGATCATCCGCACGCTGGAGCGCGTTAACCGCATGATCGCCGAAGCGACCGGCCAGCCGGTGGAAAAAGTGAAGCAGGATACGGATCGTAACTTCTGGATGAACACCAAAGAAGCCATCGATTACGGCATCGTTTCCCACGTGGTGAAATCCTTCAACGAACTGAAGCTGGATTAATCTTTAATGCTTATAAGGCGAGATTATTTCTCGCCTTTTTTCTCTTTATCCTCGTCAAGATACCCTTCTCACTGACCGATAATTTCTGCACACTGTTCTTGTTTCTCATTATGGAGTGATGGCATGAAAAGCAGCATTAAAGCGGCGCTGATAATCACGGCGACGCTTAGCGCGCAGGTTTTGGCCGCGCAAAATAGCGTCTCATTTGATCATAAAGATTGGCAAGTGGTGTGCGACAACACCCTGACCTGCCGCGCGGCGGGCTACAGCGCCGAGGAAGAAGCCACGGGGTCGGTACTGATTACCCGCAAAGCCGGGCCGCAAACGCCCGTCACGGTGGACGTGGTGCTGGCGGAAATGGACGCAGACGACAACGCTACGCCGGTGAAACTCACGCTTTGGATCGAAGGTAAATCGTTAGGGGAAATTGCCACTGAAGATAGCGATAGCTGGCGTTTATCCGACGCTCAGGCGCAGAGCCTGATTGAGGCGGTAAAAGGCAGCGGTAAGGTTGAGTTTAAAGGCGGTGCGAAGCCGTTTGTGCTCTCCAACGATGGTGCATCCGCCGTGCTGCTGAAATTTGATGATGTGCAAGGGCGGGTCGGCACGCCGGGCGCGCTGAGTAAGAAGGGCGATAAAGCGGAAAGTTCAGTGACGGCCGCCGTTGCCGCGCCGGTTATTCAGGCGGTAGCGGTGAAAGGCGGTGAAGAGCGCACCCTCACCGAGGCGCAGGTCGCCGCGCTAAAACCACGCTTGCTGGCGGCGGTCAACGACGATAATGGCTGCGATCGGCTGGCCTCCCCGCAGGAGCAGGAGCAGGCTGTCGACGGCGATAACGATGTCACGCTGACGCCGTTGGATGGCAAACATGCGCTGATCTCCGCCCTTTGCTGGCGCGGAGCCTACAATGAAGGTTACGGCTATTGGGTCATCGATAGCGCGTTGAAGGGGACGCCGCAATTTATTACCGGCTCTGCCTCGGATTACAGCGACGGCGTTATCTCCCTGGGCCAGCGCGGGCGCGGGATTGGTGACTGCTGGGCCTCTGCCGAGTGGGTCTGGGACGGCGAAACCTTCCGTAAGAGCAGCGAATCCACCTCCGGCATGTGCCGCTACGTGCGCGCCGGCGGCACCTGGGATTTAACGGAATTTGTCGCGGAAGTTAAAGAGGCGAAGTAAGCCACATCGTCGCGTAGTGAGAATTTGAACGCTATTGTTATCAAAACGGCTGATTTTGCTAAGGATAGTGTTCATTTTCTTTTATCCAAAAAACAGGAAAGCTTGGCCGCAGCGTTTAATCTCTGAACCACCCTCGGGAGTTTTCAATGCTTACCAGCCTTAACCATTTAACTATTGCCGTAAGCAACCTTGCGCGCAGCGTCGAATTTTATCAGCACCTGCTCGGCCTGAAACTGCATGCACGCTGGGATAACGGCGCTTATCTCACCTGCGACAAACTGTGGATCTGCTTATCGGTTGACGCACAGCGGCAGTTTGTTCCGCCAACGCAGAGTGATTACACCCATTATGCCTTTAGCATTGATGAGCGCCATTTCGCCGATTTTGTCGCCCGTCTTGAGCAGGCGGGCGTTGTCAGCTGGAAAACCAACAAAAGCGAAGGCGACTCGTGGTATTTTCTCGATCCCGATGGTCACAAACTCGAAGCCCATGTCGGCAATCTTGCCCAGCGGCTGGCATCGTGCCGTGCAAAGCCCTATCAAGGGATGGTCTTTTTTGACTAACCGGGCGTACGCCCGGTTGCGTGTGTGGAGCGCCGCCAACCGACAGCTTAGAGCGCAGAAAAAGGGAGTAAGGCCGGGATCTGCGACAGCAGATAGAGTATCAAGCCAATTGTTCCGCCGACCAGCGTTCCGTTAACGCGGATATATTGCAGGTCTTTGCCGATATTGAGTTCGATTTGCCAGGACATATCCCGCGCGTCCCAGCTTTTTACCGTGTCGCTGATATGACGGGTCAGGAACGCGGCGAACTCCGGTGCCACGCGGTGCGCAGCCTGCTCCAGATGTTCATTCAGCGAGGCGCGCAGCGCGCCGTCTGCCAACAGGGTTTCGCCAAACCACAGACCCGCGTCGGTAATGCGTTTTTGCATCCGCGAATCTTCAGACTGCATATCGGCTTTCATCCAGTTGCGCAGATCGCCCCACATTTCACCGACGTAACGGTTAAAGGTCTCGTCGTTTTTCAAATACTCTTTGATGTTGTCGGCACGCTCGGCCATCTCCGGATCGTTTTTCAGATTGGCGATCAGCTTCATCGTGGCGCGATCGAAGGCCTGGCGGATCTGGTGCGTGCTGTCGGCATTAATATCATCCAGCAGTGAATTGACCGCATCAGAAACCCACTCCGCGCTCTGTTCCCCCAGCCACTCGGTGGGCAGCAGCTTCGCTTTCATCGGGTGATCGGTCTTGAGCCAGTGCACAATCTGGCGGGCAATAAATTCGCGGCTGCTCTCTTTTTGCAGCAGTGCAATAAGCTGGGTAATTAACGTATCCAACAGTTTTTGATGACGATTGTTACGCGTCAGGCTTTCCAGCAGCAGGGCGCTGGTCTGGGTAAGATCGACCTTATCGATGGCTTTATGCACCGCGCGACGTAATAAACGCTGGATGCGGCTATCGTCGGCCATCTCCAGAAAACCGCCGACCACCTGCAACAGGTGCTTGCCCACGCGCTGGGCGTTTTCTGGCTCGCTGAACCAAACGCCAATCATCTGCGCAGGCTGATGACGCTGGATCAAGGCTACCAGCGACTGGGTATCGAGAAACTTCTCCTGCACAAACTGGCCGAGGTTGTCGCCGATGCGATCTTTATTACGCGGAATAATCGCCGTATGGCGCGAGATAAACGGTAAAGGCACGCGGTGAAACAGCGCCACCACCGCGAACCAGTCCGCGAGTGCGCCGACCATCGCCGCTTCGGCAATGGCTTTTACCCCGCTCACCCAGAAGTTGGGCGGCAGGAAGAGCGTGGTGACAAAGGTCGCGGCCGCCACCAGCAACAGCGAGAGCGCCAGTCGCTTGGCACGCTTGAGTTCGGCTAATTTTTCCATCCGTTAAGCATAGAGCGGAACGCGGAGATGATGCAATGCGCGAATTTTGTAGCTACAATGTGGCTACACGTATTCAGGAGGGTGTTATGGATTCAGTTATTCGATCGCGTATCGACAGTGAATTGAAAGCGCGCGCTGGGGAGGTGCTCGAAAGCTGCGGCCTTAACTGGAGCACGGCGATACGCTTGTTTGCGGAGCAAATCGTGAAAAATGAAGGTATTCCCTTTGATGTGTCGCGTAAACCGAACGCGCGATTGCGCAAAGCGATGAGTGAAGCCGAAGAGATCGCAACCCACCAGCATGGACGCTTTGAGGGCATTAATCAGCTAATGGACAGCTTAAACGATGGTAAAGAGTAAACGCGCGCCACTGCCTTACCGCTCTGATTACACCAAAAGCTTTGTGAAAGCCTGGCAACGTTACAATAAAGCGGGCCGCAGAGATATGCATGAGACCGCCGCGATTTTATCTCTGGTGCTTTCGGGCGGTCCCCTTCCGCCGCAGTATAACGATCACCCCTTAAGCGGAAATTTGGCGGGTTTTCGTGAACTGCATATTGGTGGTGACTATTTACGGGTTTATCGTGTGGATGAAGCGAAACATTTGGTGGTGTTTACTGACCTCGGTACCCATGCGGAGCTATTTGAATAGCTTTTCTTAAAGCGTTTTCCACAATAATTAAATTCAGCAGTAGCATTTTCTTGGTAGATATTGAGTTGCAATAAATAACGTAAAGAAAAAGTCTAGGCAGGCCACGCATAATTCCCTGAGCCGGGATCGATAGCCATAATTGTACTCAATAAGCGAAATTTCCTGCGGCGCCCGCAGCAGGGTTGTTCAACCTATTGAATTAAAATAATAATGGTGAAAATGGCGAGGCGCATACATGCAGTGTCGTTATTAATGAGTAATAGTGTTCCACTATGTTATCGACATTATTAATTTCTTTTAACGGCTGCTGTTTTTTATCATCCCGTGCGTTTAATAAACGTTTTACCTCAGAACTCTCCGTATATACCCAACTTTACTTTCATCACCGGCCATCTTTACTACCCTTAATACCCTAAGCGGTAAAATAAGGAGACCTGATATGGCGTACCAAACAGTCAATCCTGCAAATAATCAGCTGATTAAAGCGTACCCCAACCACAGCGACGCCGATATTGAAGTGACACTACGTAAGGCCGATGCGTTGTACCACTCTGCCTGGTCAAAGGGCGATATTGAACAGCGTTTACCGATACTGCATAAACTTGCCGATCTGCTGGAAAGCCAGCAGGAAGAACTGGCGAAAATAGCCAGCCGGGAGATGGGCAAGTTAATTGCGCAGAGCCGCAGCGAAGTGAAAATTTGTGCGCAGATCGCTCGCTACTACGCGGATAACGCCAAAACTTTCCTTGCACCGGTGAAGTACCAAACGGACCTCGGTGAAGCCTGGGTTGAACACCATCCGATTGGCGTGATTATGGCGGTCGAGCCGTGGAACTTCCCTTATTACCAACTGATGCGCGTGCTGGCACCGAACCTGGCCGCCGGTAACCCGGTTATCTGTAAACATGCCAGCATTGTGCCGCAGTGCGCGGAATCCTTTGCCCACCTGGTGCGCGAAGCGGGTGCGCCGGAAGGGGCGTGGACCAATCTGTTTATCTCGTCCGATCAGGTCGCGGCGATTATTGCCGATCCGCGCGTACAGGGCGCGGCGCTAACGGGATCGGAAAAAGCCGGCAGCGCGGTGGCGGCACAGGCGGCAAAACATATCAAAAAATCGACGCTGGAGTTGGGCGGCAACGATGTGTTTATCGTACTCGATGATGCGGATTTGCAAAAAGCCGTCGAGATTGGCGTACAGGCGCGGCTGGCGAACGCCGGGCAGGTCTGTACCGCGGCAAAACGGTTTATCATTCATCAGGATATTGCCGACCAGTTTATGCGCCAGTTCACCGACGCATTTCAACAGGTGAAGATTGGCGATCCGCTGGATGAAAGCACTACCCTTGGCCCGCTCTCATCGAAAGACGCCCTTGATACCCTCAGTAAACAGGTGAGCGATGCGGTGCAGCATGGCGCGAAACTGCACTTTGGCGGTAAGCCCGCCAGTGGCGAAGGCAACTTCTTTGAACCGACCATTTTGACCCATATCACCCGTGATAATCCGGCGTACTTTGAGGAGTTTTTCGGCCCGGTAGCGCAGATCTATGTGGTGAATAATGATGAGGAAGCGGTACGGCTGGCGAACGATTCCCACTACGGTCTCGGCGGCGCTATTTTCAGCCGCAATATCGACCGCGCTAAACAGATGGCGTCGCGTATTGAAACCGGGATGGTGTATATCAACTGGCTGACGGATACCGCCGCAGAGCTGCCGTTCGGCGGGGTGAAACGCTCCGGGTTTGGCCGCGAACTCTCGGATTTAGGCATTAAAGAGTTTGTTAACCAGAAGCTGGTGGTGGTGCATAAGTAGCTGCGGGTTAACCGGTGAAGTGTGCCGTGTTAACAACTAACTGATTTGCCGGGTAAGTAAGCGCTTACCCGGCAATTAAGCCTGTTTAACCTCTTGTATTGCTGGCATACGTGCTTAGTGCCGTGATAAGCCGCTTAAATTTCCCCTTTTAATCCTTCATCCAGCTCGTCGAAAAGCTGTAGATCAACGTCCAGCAGCTCGACGGCATTGCTACGTCGAATGCCGACATTATTCTCGATCAGCAGCTCCAGCAGACGATCGCCATCAATTAAAGTGATCGGTGCTGCGCCGGGATGCAGGGCCGCTTTTCCGCAGTTACCCGCAAAGCGGCCGGTGGTGATTAACGTACCGCGAATCGCGCTGTGGTAAGGCAATGCGCCGCGCATCTGGTCGATAATCGGCCGGGTAATATTGCTCTGCATCCGCTTCACCTGCACCACTTCGGTGATGGTGGTAATGCCCACCTGCACTCTGCCCACTACATCGACGCCTTTATCCCCCGAAGCTTTGGTGACTTCTACCTGCTCATAGCCCATTGCTTCCAGAAGTTGACCGATTAAATGCTCAAATTTATAAGGATTCATGGTGCTTATCTGTTCGCGCAGCAGCTCTTTTTGCTGCTGGTTATAGCGTTTAACCGCTTCTAACAGCACCTTGCGCGGATCGGCTCTGCGCGTTGGCAAGGCTTTACCCAGCCACGCGCGACCGTTATCCGTAATGCGATAACTCATGCCTTCACGGGCAACCATGTCACGATCGATAAGGTTATACAGGCGAGAATAGAGCGTGCTTTTGATCGAGCTGGTGGAGGCAAATTTTGAGTGTTGATGTAAAAACGCCTGCCATTCCGGTAATAGATCGGCACGCCGGGACATTTCACGTCCGGCCAGCAGCTCAAGCAATTGCAGTAATCCCTCATGATCGTCGAGAGATCGCAGCGTGGCTTCGTCATCATTGAGAAACTTTTCACCCCGTTGCGTCGGAATCCAGGCATCTTTGTACGTCGTGGCCATCAATTCAAACAGCGGAAGATTAAGAAATAAATAGCAGCCGTAGCTATGGCGAGGGTTGAGAATATGATCGTCCTGATTCCAAATGCGGCGGGCTATTACAGCATCTTCACCGGTTAAACGTTCGCTGATCCACATATCGGGTTCAGACCAGTCGACGGGATTTTGCGGTGTGCCGGTTTGTTCACGAATCGCATTAATCATGTTGCGCACGGATTTGACCGAATAGCCGGAAACGGCTTTCATCATCGCTTTCACTTGTGCATAGGTTGGAAAAAGCGGGGTGATGACTTTGTAATTTTTCACGTTGTTCCCTTAACGAGTGCTGTGAGCATAGCTTGCCACGTCAGGAAAAGAATTCTATTGAATATGTCACTTATTTTGTAGAGCAAGTATGGCTGCATAATAGCCGTGCCAATTATAAATTAAATCCTGGATTTAATCGGCAATACAGCCGGATGCATTTATTACCGCGCTTACCATTACGGTAAACGGAAATATATTATAGAGCCGAAAAGAGAAATCAATTATGCATAATATCCCTTTACAATAAATCATCCCCTGCTGGCAGGTAGCGAAGGAAGCGCTATCAATGACGGGGTATTCGATGCAAATCATCATGCCGGAGATATTCTTTTACGTTATTTACCCCGCTGTTCCCGGCATATAGACGCTCATACCAGTAATTATATTTAATATAAAAATTGTAACAGCAAATATCCCTAAAAATCCTCAGCAGCGCAGCGCTTAATTGGCATATCGCCCCAGCAAAAGCAAAACCCCATCGACAATCAAGGCGATGGGGGGAATTAAGGTGCGCCTGCAGGCAGCATAAAAGGCAAGGTCTTCTCCTTTCAGCCACCCATTCTTTACGGGGGCGTGAAGCGGGCAGAACAAAGCAGCCGGCCGGTTATTTCTGCAGGTCGGCAAACGCGGCTCTGATCTCTTCTTCCGGCAGTTGAACGCCGATAAATACCAGCGTGCTGTGCGGCGTTTCATCGCCCCACGGACGATCCCAGTCGGCGCTGTAGAGACGCTGCACGCCCTGGAACAATAAGCGGTTAGGCTCGCCGTCTATCCACAACATGCCTTTGTAGCGCAACAGTTTCTCGGCAAAGCTCAGCAGCAGGTTCTCCATCACGCGGGAGACCTCGCTGATATCCACCGGGTAATCCAACTCAACAACAATCGAATGAATATCGTTCTGCTTGTCGGCGATAAAATGGAAACGCGGTTTGGCGGCAACCACATTCTCTTCCAGCATAAAACCGTTGGTATCAAACAGCTGCGCCAGTTCAATATCGCCGTGGGTGACGGTGTAAATTGGCGCGCGGGCGTTGATACGGCTTATACGTTCGCGAAGCGGCTCACTGTCGCCCGCCACATCGGTTTTGGTGAGCAGGATGCGATCCGCATAGCCCACTTGCGACTGCGCCAGCGTGAACTGATTCATCTGCTCGTCGGCATGAACCGCATCGACTAAGGCAATCACGCCATCCAGCAGATAGCGCTGACAAAGAATCTCGTGGGCGAAAAAAGTCTGAATAATCGGTCCCGGATCCGCCATCCCGGTGCACTCAATCACCAGCCGGTCAAAGAGGATTTCACCGCGATCGAGGCTGTCGAGCAGATCGAGAAGCGCATCTTCCAGCTCGTTAGAGCGGCTACAGCAAATACAGCCGTTGGTCAGGGTTTTGATCTGCGTGGCGCGATCGCCAATCAGTTGATCGTCGACGGAGACTTCGCCGAACTCGTTTTCGATGACGGCAATTTTATAGCCGTGCTGTTCATTGAGGATATGGCGTAAGAGGGTGGTTTTGCCCGCGCCAAGAAAGCCGGTTAACAGGGTGACTGCAATGGGGGTCATAGATTCTCCTTTAGCAACAGCGGACGCCGCCCTTGCCGTCTCCGCCGTAACGCGCCTGCTGGCGTTCGCGGAAAAACTCTTCGTAAGTCATATACGGCAGATCAGGATGGTTGGTTTTCATATGCTCAACATAGTTGTCATAGTCCGGGATGCCAATCAGCATCTTTGCCGCCTGACCAAGGTATTTTTTGGCCTCGCCTAAGTTACCAAACATTGTTCTTTCCCGATATAAGAGGCCATAAGATGCAGGCTGGCTATGCCAGGGACGCCTGGGTAACGCAAGGTTACATCAGGCGCCCACCGGCATCAGGTTTAATGGTGGGAAGAGGTTTTCACGCCGCCTTCCGGCACCGGCACATACGGCGTCTCTTTGTCGGTACGCACCGTGTTGTTACGCACCTGCAGCCAGGTTTTGATACCGTAGAAGATGATGCTGTAAACCACCACCAGGAAGAGAATACTTAAACCGGCGTTGGTGTAGTTATTCACCACGATATGGTTCATATTCGCAATCTGCTGCGCGGTCAGCTCACCGCCGCCAGCGGCAATCTTCTCTTTGTACTGGTTAGCCATATACAGGAAGCCTTCCAGCTGCGGGTTGGTGCTGAACAGTTTCAGACCCA
This sequence comes from Enterobacter sp. Bisph1, assembly GCF_000814905.1. Classification (GTDB taxonomy): domain Bacteria; phylum Pseudomonadota; class Gammaproteobacteria; order Enterobacterales; family Enterobacteriaceae; genus Kosakonia. Next base: position 56,795 of record NZ_JXAG01000044.1, on the reverse strand, counting down.
GCGCCCAGGTGGTGCACAGCAGCAGCCACATCGCCGGTACCACGGTGACCCAGATATATTTGGTGCGCTGCATTTTCACCAGCACTACCGTACCCAGCATCAGCGCCACGGCGGCCAGCATCTGGTTAGAGATACCGAACAGCGGCCACAGGCTCTTCACGCCGCCCAGCGGATCGACCACGCCCTGATACAGCAGGTAACCCCACAAGCCTACGCAGCCAGCGGTACCGATAATGCCTGCTACCAGCGAGTCGGTTTTCTTCAGGAACGGTACGAAATTACCGAGCAGATCCTGCAACATAAAGCGGCCTGCGCGGGTACCGGCATCCAGTGCCGTCAGGATAAACAGTGCTTCAAACAGAATACCGAAGTGGTACCAGAAGCCCATGTCTGCCATCGGCATGATTTTATGGAACACATGGGCAATACCCACCGCCAGGGTCGGTGCACCACCGGCGCGGTTCAGAACAGACGGCTCGCCAATATCTTTCGCGGTTTGCAGGATCTGTTCCGGCGTGATGACAAAGCCCCAGGAACTGACGGTCGCCGCCGCGTGGGCAGTGACATCTCTTAGCTGCGCCATAATCATCGGCGCGTTTTCGCCACCCAGCTCATGCAGGTTCGGCATGGTGATGCCAAGGGCCGCAGGCGGGGTATTCATCGCGAAGTAGAGGCCCGGTTCGATAATCGATGCGGCAACCAGCGCCATAATGGCGACAAAGGATTCCATCAGCATCGCGCCGTAACCAATCAGGCGTGCGTCGGTTTCGTTGGCCAGCAGTTTCGGCGTGGTGCCGGAAGCAATCAGCGCATGGAAGCCCGATACCGCGCCACAGGCGATGGTGATAAACAGGAACGGGAACAGCGCACCTTTCCACAGCGGACCGGTACCGTCGATGTACTGGGTTACCGCCGGCATTTTCAGTTCCGGGTTGAGGATAACAATCCCCAGCGCCAGACCGACGATCACGCCGATTTTCAGGAAGGTCGCCAGATAGTCGCGCGGGGCGAGGATCAGCCACACCGGCAGCAGGGCGGAGATAAAGGCATAGCCCACCAGCGCGAAGGTAATGGTGGTGTCTTTAAAGGTCAGCGCCGGGCCCCAGTAAGGATCGTGGGCGATAACGCCACCAAACCAGATGGAAGCCACCAGCAACACAATGCCGATAACTGAAATTTCACCCACGCGGCCAGGGCGCAGGAAGCGCATATAGATGCCCATAAACAGCGCAATCGGCACGGTAGAACAGACGGTAAAGACGCCCCACGGGCTTTCCGCCAGCGCTTTCACCACGATCAATGCCAGCACCGCGAGGATGATAATCATGATCAGGAAGCAGCCGAACAACGCAATGGTCCCCGGTACGCGTCCCATCTCCTCTTTGACCATCTCACCAAGAGAAGCGCCGTTACGGCGGGAAGAGATAAACAGCACCATAAAGTCCTGTACCGCACCGGCCAGCACGACGCCTGCCAGCAGCCACAGCGTACCCGGCAGGTAGCCCATCTGCGCGGCAAGCACCGGGCCCACCAGCGGGCCTGCGCCGGCGATAGCGGCAAAGTGGTGACCAAATAGTACATAGCGGTTGGTCGGCACATAGTTAAGGCCGTCGTTATTAATCACCGCCGGTGTTGCGCGGGTCGGATCGAGTTTCATCACCTTTTGGGCGATGTAGAGGCTGTAGTAGCGGTAAGCAACAAGATAAACAGAAACGGAAGCGACGACGATCCACAGGGCGCTAACGTGCTCGCCCCGACGTAATGCGACAACCGACAAACAGAAAGCACCGATAATCCCGAGGATCACCCAGGGTATGTGCTTGAAGAGCTTTTTAGTATCCATATCAAACCTGGTTTTGGCTAAAAAAGGGACGGAGTAAGAAACGTTGAAATGGTTGAAATGCTGGCAGCGATGATGACAAATTACGCGCGCGAATCGGTATTGATTTGCGTGAGTGGTTAGAAAACGACGCTAAGCGGTAACGGAGCCGCAATAAGCGGTTTTAGGCGCGGATGAGCGGGAAAAATTTGTGATGCCGGTCACTGTGACGCCTGTAATGACGCGGGATGCGAGAGAATTAGACCAGGCATAAAGCGATGGATAATTGATGAAAATTTAGCACGTTAAACCATAAAGTTTTGCCGGGGCAGGCCGAAAAACCAGTACCGACCTTTAGGGAAAGAGAAAAAATGTTGACTCGTATCAAACTTGTAACCAGCTTGTTGCTGGTATTGGTGTTATTTGGCTTATTACAACTCACATCTGGCGGTTTATTCTTCAACGCGCTGAAACACGACAAAGAAAACTTCACCGTTTTACAAACTATTCGTCAGCAGCAATCCACTTTGAACGGTAGCTGGGTGGCGCTGCTGCAAACCCGTAATACCCTCAACCGTGCGGGTATTCGCTACATGATGGATCAGAGCAATATCGGCAGCGGCGCGACGGTGAACGATCTGATGCAGATTGCCAGCACCTCGCTGAAACAGGCGGAAGTGAACTGGAATGCCTACCAGGCTCTGCCGCGCGATCCGCGCCAGAGCGAAGAAGCGGCGTCCGAGATCAAACGCAATTACGATATTTACCATAACGCTCTGGCGGAGCTGATCCAACTGCTGGGCGCAGGCAAGATCAATGATTTCTTCGATCAGCCGACGCAGCGCTATCAGGACGGTTTTGAGAAGCAGTACCTAAACTACTTGCAGCAAAACGATCATCTGTATGAAACCGCCGTGAATGACAGCGAAAGCTCTTACAGCTCCGCCGTATGGATCATTATCACCGTGCTGTTAGTGGTTCTGGCGGTGATCGTCTGCGTCTGGGTGGGTGTTAAAGCCGCGTTGATCAAACCCATCAATCACCTGGTCGATAATATTCGCCATATCGCCGGTGGCGATCTGGTACAGCGCATCGAGGTGCAGGGCGCGAGCGAAATGGGCGTGCTGGCAGAAAGCCTGCGTCATATGCAAAGCGAACTGGTGCGCACCGTCAGCGATGTACGTAACGGCGCAAACGCCATTTACAGCGGCGCGAGCGAAATTTCCGTCGGCAACAACGATCTCTCTTCGCGCACTGAGCAGCAGGCTGCCTCGCTGGAAGAGACCGCTGCCAGCATGGAAGAGCTGACAGCGACGGTGAAACAGAACGCTGAAAACGCCCGCCAGGCCAGCCATCTGGCGCTGAGCGCGTCGGAAACCGCGCAGAAAGGCGGTAAAGTGGTGGATAATGTCGTGCAAACGATGCGCGATATTACCTCCAGTTCGCAGAAAATCGCCGATATTATTAGCGTGATCGACGGTATTGCCTTCCAGACTAATATCCTGGCGCTCAACGCAGCCGTGGAAGCGGCGCGTGCGGGTGAGCAGGGACGCGGTTTTGCCGTGGTCGCGGGCGAAGTGCGTAACCTTGCCCAGCGCAGCGCGCAGGCGGCTCGTGAGATCAAAAGCCTGATTGAGGACTCCGTCAGCCGCGTTGAGGTAGGTTCTACGCTGGTGGAAAGCGCCGGTGAAACCATGGATGAGATCGTCAGCGCCGTCACCCGCGTGACCGATATCATGGGCGAAATCGCCTCGGCCTCTGATGAGCAGAGCCGCGGGATTGATCAGGTTGGGCTGGCGGTTTCCGAGATGGATCGCGTTACCCAGCAGAACGCCTCGCTGGTGGAAGAGTCGGCAGCCGCTGCTGCGGCGCTGGAAGAGCAGGCCAGTCGCCTGACGCAAGCCGTGGCGGTATTTCGCATTATGCAGGAACAGCGCAAAGGCACCAGCGCGAAGCCTGCAAGCCACGTGAAAGCTGAACCGTCAGCCGCGCAGCCGCGTAAAGCCGCGACCGACACCGGCGAAAACTGGGAAACCTTCTAACGGTTGTTTGCGCCCTGTCACGCAGGGCGCATTGCATCTGGCTTCTGCATGCTACTCTTAGTAGACACTCCCCTGGAGAAGCCCTATGAATCTCGTCGCTGTTCCTGCCATCCACTATAGTTGCGAAACCCTGGCCGCTATCGCCGCCGACTGTTTTGCTGGCTATAGCGTACCGTTTTCCCTGCCGCCCGCTGTTTTTGCCCAGCGCTTTCTGGCCGAAGATGTCAATCTGGTCGACTCCTGTGTCTGGCTGGAAAACGACGAGCCTGCCGCCGTGGCGCTGGTGGCCCGACGCGGTAATAGCGCCCGGCTGGCAGCGTTCGCCATTCGCCCGCAGTTTCGTGGCCAGGGCGCGGGCCGGCAGATCATGTTGTCGCTGATGGCGTCTTTGCGTGCCAAAGGGGTGAACGAAATGTGGCTGGAGGTCCTTAGCGATAATCAGGCCGCTTACGCCCTTTATCATGGGCTGGGCTTTACCACCGTTCAGCCGCTGTTGGGCTATCAGGGGGCCGCACAAGCCGGTGATGAGAGCTGCACCTTACAGCAGTGCGATCCGCTGGCGGTGGTGCGCAGCGCCATTGGCGAGAGCCATGAGCGGCTGCCGTGGCTGGTGGATCCGCTCTCTGCCGTCTCGTTACCGCTACAGGCTTTTGAGTACCGTAAACACGCCTATGGGCTGGTTTCCACCCTCGCCGACACGCCGCAGCTGCGCTTTATCTATGTCGAACCTGAGTACCGGCACAAAGGGTTTGGCCTCGAGCTGCTGCGGGCGCTGAACCAGCAGTTTCCAGCGCTTAGCACCACCGTGGCGGTGCCGGAGCGTTTCTCCCTGCTGTTCGAGCGCGCAGATTATGTCGCGCGGGCTCTCAGCCAGTATGAAATGAAAGCAACGTTTTAGCGTTTAGCCTGCGCCAGCGACCACTTTGATCTCTACCAGGCCAATGCCCAGTTTGCGCGGCGAATGGCCTAAAATATTGCCCTCGTTGGTCGACTGCGGCACCGGAGGCACAATCACCAGCCGTTTGCTGCGCGACGGGTTGCTAAAGTGCAGGGTGGTGGTTGTGAGTTCATTACCAAGCGTCAGGCTTTGCTGCGCATTGCCCACGCGCACCGGAATAGGTTGGCTGGCATTCGCGCCAAAGGCTTTGGCGGTGATCACCAGGTCGAACTGTTCCGGCAGCGGTTGGTTATATTCAATCGCCACTTCTTCGCCGAGATTGGCATTCGACCAGCGCCCCCAGCTTTCCGGGCGTGAGAGGCCGCTGAACTGTTTGACCTCTTCCGGCGCACCTGCGACGTTAAAGACAAAACTGTCGGCTTTGTAGCGAATGTTGTTATCGAGGATCTTCAGTTTATCGACGTTTTGTTGGTAGCGATCCGTGTCGATCACCGTCTGTTTAAAATCGGTTTTTCCTTTCCACTGCGCGGTATCTACATGCTGCACCTGCTGTGCGCCGCCCAGTTGCCCCTGGGACACGCACCAGTCGGTAGAGAGCGACAGGGCAGGCGACCATAAACGCGCCATTTTGTAGCAGCGATCGATCCACACGAAGTTATCGCGCGGGGCGAAGTCCGCTAACTGGAAACGCAGCGGCGCAGAATATTCACTTTCCGGCAGCGGTTCGACTTTATCCGCTACGCGCACCAGCAATGGCAGGCGGAACTGGCTGCCGGAGAAAGCCACCGTCTGTTTCGTCTGATCGATAGTGAACGCTTTCATCTCCTTCGGGAAATTCCACAGGCGAATAATGTCCGGCTTCCACGCCAGCACTTTGCTTTTCATATTGAGGAAAATTGCGGAAAGCGACTGCCCGGAAACGCTGCTGCGCCCGAGGCCGAGGAAATTATCGCCGCCGAGAATATCCAAAACCGTTGCGCCATTATCCAGCGTGCTGCGCTTGAGGCCGGAAATATCCTGCTGCGGTGCATCGCCGCGCAGCACAAAAAACAGATTGCTGCGATCGTGTTTATTCAGTTCATTCCAGGCGGTATTTTTCATCGCCAGGTGATCCGAGGAGACCACGATGACCGTATTTTTGAAGTATGGGGAGGCTTTGATCTTCTCGATAAGCTGCGCAATATGCTGCTGGCTGCAGCCGACGGCGCTAAAGGACTGATTAGCTTTGCCGTTAATGGCATAGCTTTTCCGCTGGCAACTGCGGGAGATAAACCCGTCCGGGTGATGGGTGTCGACCGTCAACGCAAACAGCGAGAAGCGTTTGCCGGAGCGGGAGAGCGCCTCGAATTTTTTCCAGGTTTCGTCCAGCACCGTATCGTCATAGAAGCCCCAGTCATTGCGATAAGCCGGGTCGGCAACGGTGGTTTTCAGCTCTTCGGCACCATACAAATGGTCGAAGCCGTGGGATTTAAGAAACACATCTTTACCGGCAAAGCGCAGATTGGCACCCTGCACAAAGTAGTTTTCGTAGCCGGAGTTTTTCAGGATATCGCCAAGACAGAGATTTTGCGGGAAAAAACTCGACATCGATGCCGACGCGTTGCCTTCAAAGGGCGCGAACAGCGGAATGCCGCACTGTGAAGCGACCATGCCGGCGATAGTGTAATCGGTGCCGGGCAGCTGTTCCGTATGGCTAAAATCGATCCCTTGTGCTTTTAACGCGCCAAGCTCCGGCGTCAGGCCGGGAAACGCCTGCACATTAAAATAGGTGCGCTCAAAGCTTTCGCCGTAGATATAAACCAGGTTCAGTTTGGGATGGGGGATCTGTTTTGCCGGGACTTTATAGTAAGTGGTGAAATCGGGATCGCCTTCGCGGGTTTGCGATTTGACCAGCTCGGTAATCTGGCGAAATGCCGGGCTGGCATCCACCGAACCGAGGGCCAGCGCCAGCGCCAGCAGGCTATAGCCGAAATGGTACGGCCGATGACGGCGGCGGCGCAGCACCCAGCCGAGGGCGCAAAACAGCACCACCAGCGCCAGAACCAGCCCGGCGCCGGGAAGCAGATATTTACCCAAGCCCGCGCCCGCCAGGCTATTGGTCAGGGTATATAACACCGCGTCGGTAATGCCATCGCCGGTAAAATAGTTACTGGCGAACAGGGTGATATTTAAAATGACAAACAGACCAAGCACCAGCAATGTGGCGCTAAACCACCAGCTATTGCGGCCCGCTTTGCAGGCGTAAATCACCACTGAGGCAAGAAACAGCGCGACAGAGAGCAACTCGGACAACCGTTATTCCTCATTATTGCCAGAATGCTGGCTAACTATGCACTTTTGTAACAAGGCGCATAATTTAATGGCGATGTCACATAGCTGCAATTGTAGTGACACTTTACGGTCGTTTATTCAGAATTGGTTTAGAAAGGCATATTAGTGATAGCCGTCGCATTCGCCGCGTCGCGCTTAGGGGGAGAGGGAACGCCGCGCTCTGAGCGAACGCGGCGCAGTCATCAAGAGAGGAAGTTTACGCCCTGTTTGAGAACGATATCGCAGGCTTTAGATTTCACTTTTTCCGCCAGCGGCGTATTACCGATATTGCTGAGGTTGAGCTGCTGTCCGTTTTTGGTGTTCAACATGCCCGTAATACCCTGCAGATAATTGGTGTCCTGCTTCTGCTGGCTCGCGCCGAGCCCCAGTTTATCCAGCACCTGGTTTTTCACATTTTCTGTATTGGTCAGGCTGGAGAGCTTGTTTTTCGCGCACCAGCTCATGACGCCCGCCGCATTGTTCATGGTATCGGCGCTCAGTGCCTGGTTACCGCCATTCAGCAGGCCCGTCAGGGAGGAGAGCGACAACCCGCCCTGCTGCGACGATGAACCGGCCGATTTCTGGCTCAGTTCACTGGCGGCGCTGGAAAGGGTATCTTGCCAGGAGGCGGCGTGAGCGAAACCGGTGAGAAACGCGCTACAAAGAGCGACACGGCAAAGCAGGCGTGGGGTGAATGTCATGGCGGCGGATCCTGATAGCGAAAAGAGAGGGGCATTATACACCCGGGCGCTGGCGCGCCACGGATGGAAAAATCTCAATACTCTTTGCCGGTAACGCGGCTGCGGTAACTGTCCCAGTTAAAGATAACCCACAGGCTGTTGCCAAGGCGCATCCTGTCCATTACCCGCTCTCCCAGCAGTTTGTTCATCTCTTCAACGTTGCTGTTGGTCAGCATTCCGGTTGGGCGTTTAGAGGACGAACGTCGGTCAACAATCTGATTAATAATCACTTTTTCGTAACGGGATTCGGTCTGCATCCCAATCTCGTCAATCACCAGCAGGTCAACGCTGCTTAAGTCATTAAGCAGCTGCTCTTCGCTGTTTTCCCGGTTGCCGAAGGTCTCTTTCATCGCCGACATAATGTCTGCAACGGTGATGATCAGTACCGATTTACCCCGCAGCAGCAGTTCGTTGCAAATGGCGGCGGCAAGGTGATTTTTGCCGGTTCCCGGTTTGCCGGAAAAGATAAAGCTGGCGATATTGCCGTCAAACTCTTCGACATATTGCCGCGCCTGGCTAAGGGCGCGCATCTGGCCTTCGCTTTCCACGCGATAATTATCGAAGGAGCAGTTTTGATGCAGGGGACGAATGCCGGAGCGGTTAAAGGTGCGCTGCATTTTCATGGCGCGGTTTTCGCGCTCCAGCGCCGCCGAACGGATTTCGCCTTGTTGCTTCTGCCAGGCCATCAGCTCTTCGCCCGTTTTAAACGCAGGCTGGGTGTTAGCAGGCATCATCTTTTGCAGTCGCTTCATCAATTCGCCGACGTTTTTCATCGTTATCCTCTAAAACCTGGTGGGATTTGATTATCCGGTTCAGACAGGGCATTGATATCCCGCTTCGCCGCGCCGTTCTGCGCGCTGCGGCCAATTTGCAGGCTGCGCGCCAGTTTCTGCTGCCATTGTACATGGTGAAAAACTTTGCCTTCAGCCTGCCAGTAAGCGACAAAGGCGGCAATCTCTTCAGCGGTAACAGGCTGCGCCAGCGCAATGCCCCACAGCCCCGCCAGCCGCTGAAAATCCGCATCAGGCTGCCAGCCCGCGTACATGGCGAATTTGCCCATCGGCACGGCAACCGGCGCGGCCGACGGCTCTTCGTAGAATTGCGTATCCAGCGTCACGTCGCTTGCCGGGCGCGACAGACGCGCCTCGATGTCCAAAAGCTGCGCCAGACGCGCCGGGGTAATGGCGTAAAACGCGGGGGCGTTATCGGCGAACACGGCAAGCGTGCCGCCTTCGGCGCTCGCCAGCACGCCGCGCGGATCGCTTATAAAGGCATCGATACCAGCAATGCTGGTCGTCAGGATTCTGCAGGACATAACACATTCTCTGATGGATAAGACAGGCGTACTTTGTCGCCTATGTTAGCACAGAGAAGATGGCGGGATCATGAGGGTTACTTATCACCCCGTTTACCTGAAACTTTTCACTGCTGCCGCCAGCGGCGGCGCAGTGAAAGGCGCTGGCAAGGTCAGACTTTCTTTTCAGGCGCATCAAGGGGGTAGGGATTTTTATGGATGCGGTTGTAGTTGAAGGTGTAGAGGGCAGTAATCACCATCAGCATGACGAACGACCACATCACCTCTTTCGCACCCGAGCCAATAACCGCCCAGATACAGTACAGAAAGGCGATAAAGATTATCACCAGGTACATCGTACGGGCATGCGCAAAGTGACCATGTCCGAGCAGCAGCAGCGCCGCACAGGTATAGAGGTAGGGCACCAGCGTAAAGATAACGGAAACGGAAGAAACCAGGCCAAACTCTTTCGCCGCGTTCGGCGAGATGCTGCTGAACTGGAAGATAGTCATTAAAACGCCAACGATAAGCAGCCCGGCAACGGGGGTGCCCGTTTTGTTGACGTGAGAAAAAATGGGTGGAAACAGGCCGTCGTCGGCCGCGGCTTTAGCGGTCTGGCCCGCAAGCAGCGTCCAGCCGCCCAGCGAACCCAGGCAGCCCGCCGCCGCACAGAACGAGACAATCGCTCCGGCGGTGTTCCCCAACGCCATGCGCGCCGCATCGCCAAAGGGGGAGGCTGAGACGCGCAAGGCGGCGTTGGGGATCATTCCCATAATAGCGGTGGTCGACAGCACGTAGCACACCGCGGCAATCAGGACCCCGCCGACAGTGGCGATGGGTACATTTCGTTGTGGATTTTTTACGACGCCCGCGGCAACCGAGGCGCTTTCAACGCCAATAAACGACCACAGCGTGACGCTCAGGGTGCTCTGGATAGCGCTAAAGGTGCCGAGCCCGCTGACGTTCCACGAGGCCATATAGGTTTCGCGATGAAACCAGAACCAGCCAAAAGCCGCTATCCCGACGATAGGCACCAGCGCCAGCACGGTGGCGACGGCCTGTACGCGGGTGATCATTTTCGGCCCGACAATATTCAGCAACACGAAGATCCACAGAAAGACCACGCAGGTTATGGTCAGCACCAGCGGATCTTTCAGAACGGGGAAAAAGTAGCTTAAGTAGCCGACCCCAATCACCACCATCGCAATATTCCCTATCCAGCAGGCGAGCCAGTACAGGACATTGGTCTGGTAGCCGAGAAACGGGCCAAAACAGCGGCGAGCGTAAGCGTAAGAACCGCCGGGACTGGGATCTAAGGACGACATTTTGGCGTACACCATCGACAGCGCAAGGGCGCCGATAATGGTGACAAGCCATCCGTAGATGGCAATCCCTCCGGTTGCCGCGAGGTTAGCCGGCAACAAAAACACCCCGGAGCCCATAATATTTCCTGAAACCATCAAGGTGACAGGAATAAGCCCCACTTTGTGCGCGTCAGCGTCCATTGCCATACTCTTTCTCCTTATTGTCCATTAAGGATCAATAATAACGCGCAACCTGCGGTTTATTCGGCGTCAAAGGGGGATATGGCTGTTGTCGCTACTAATAGAGCTAATGTTATAACCTTAGCGGGCCTCCCGATGTTGCACGACATAATGCAGCGGGGTAATACCGTACCAGGCTTTAAATACCGAGATAAAATAGGATGTACTGCGATAACCACATAACAGTGATACCTGCGAGATGTTTTTATCTTCGATTAACAGTTGATAAGCCGCGTAGCGCATCCGGCAATCGGTAACGATCTGGCTGTAGCTGGTCCCTTCATTCTTCAGCTTCTTTTTCAACAGGCTGGGGCTTAGATAAAGGGCGCTGGCGACCTTGCTTAAACTCCACTCCTTATTGATATCGCTCTGAATTATTTGATACACCCGGTCTTTTACGCTGCTGCGCAGCATATGCATCAGTAACGCAAGAAATCCATCCTGCTCGAGAAAATTGGAAAGTACGGTAAATAACAGCGCACGGGTTCGCTCAATTTCACAATTTTCTTTTGTTTTCATCACGCTCTGTAGCGCCGCCTGGCGGAAAACTTCAGGCGTTCGCCCAGGGCAGGCCAGGAGCGGCATTGCCTGGCGCGACCAGGGTGTAATGGTTGTCAGGTTTTTATTCAAAAACTGCAGGTAATCATTCAGTATTTCCCGGCTGGCATGGGCAACGAGCGAATTATTTAATGAGGTGAAATCAATGGCGTTATTATTACAGGCAATAATCGCAAGATAATTCGCCGGTAATCTATACGGGGGATGATCGTTGATTTTAATGTCGACATCCGTTTCTGTTAAAACTACGACGCAAGGTTCGCTGCTGCAAAGTCTCATACTCGCACTCCAGGAATATGAAAAGTGACTCGGGATAAGATAACTTGATTAAATATATTCGAGGTAATCGTCTGATGAAACCAAAGCAGTAAAAATTACACTGAAATACAATCATTTCAATTGGAAGAGAAAAATTAATTTTGTAAATAAAGCTTTGCAGAGATAGTACAAATAAAAATAAGGTGTTTTGCTGAATTGACATTAAATGGAAAATATACTCTATGTAAGCCTTTACCAGCAGGAGCAGCTGTTTACAGCGAACAAAAACCGCTCCTGTGGCGCAACCCGCCAGGCTTCGGGGGAATGACGTAAAGTATAACCATTACAGATGTGCTTTAAATTTGTCCCATTCGCCTGCTACTTTACTTTTAAAGCTGGCCGTTTTGTCTTCGGTACAGGCTTGTACAATCGCCGGTGTGACGGTTTCGATACCCTGCACATCGAGGACGGCATTTTCAGGTTTATCTTTATTATTCAACGCTTCCGCATAACCGATTGCCGTCGGCTGGAAAGTCGCGTTAAGTGCAAGAAAGTCTTCACAAGTCCAGCTATTAATGGGCTTCTGCATTTCTGTTGCCTGACTCATCACAGGGAGCAGTAATAAACTCGTGACAACAATGCCTGATATTTTCTTCATTTTTACTTCCTCGTTAATATTAAGTTATACGCCTGGTTGATTATATCACTATGTAATGAAGGGTACAGGAATTAGCAGAGTATCTGCTAAGGGCTATTTTGTTGGTAAATACAGATAAAACATTAAGATAAATCTTTTTCAGGAATTAAATATCAGAAACAGTTATTAAACTATTACTTATTGTAGCGGCGGTATTGAGCGTAAGTTTAGCGGGTGTTTTGACGAAACTTCTGGAGAGGTAAAATGTTAAATATCAGCCGTAATAGCGTTGCTAAACAGAATGTAAACGTAATAAGAAAACAGAAGAATCTTCTTGGCTTTATTGCTTGCCTTATGTTTATAAGCGGGATTCTGTTTATTGTGTTTCCTTTTTACTCAGAAGCCCTGCTGAGTGTTATTTTAGGCGGGGTATTGATATGCAGCAGTATTGCCTGGACAGCAATCATGTTGAAAAATCGCACGCATAATCTCTGGCCGGTCGTTTCCGGTGTGCTGGTCAGTATTGCCTATATGATGATGGGTTATTTTTTCATTACCTCCCCGGAGATAGGGATCTTTACTTTGGCAACCTTGCTGGCCGGTCTGTTTCTTATCGGCGGATTGATTCGTATTATGGCGTGGTTCAGGCAGCGTAAAGAGATGGGAAGAGAGATGCTACTTATCATTGGCGTGCTGGATCTGTTTATCGGCTGGTGTTTTATCAGCGCCACGCCGCAAGCATCGGTAGTGATGGTCTCATTTGTCGTGGGTATTGAGCTTATCGTCAGCGCCTGTAGCTGCTTTGCTCTGGCGCGGCAGTTAAGTAAATTGAGCGCCTGAAAAAAATGCCTGCCCAAACGGCAGGCATAAACAGGGAAGGGTTTAAAAATAGGGCGAGATATTCAGCGTGACGATATCACTCATTCGCCGCAGTTTAAGTTTGAACATAATATTAAACTTTTGGCTGCGTAAAGTCTGCTCGGTAATCTTCAACGCCGCAGCGATTTCATAGGGAAGTTCTTCATTAAGAAAATGGCTGACAATTTTAAACTGATTATGCGAAAACCCCATTCGCGGCTTGCGGTAAGGTATTTGTTTTTCCGTTAATAATGATAGCCAGCTTTCCATCGGCATCTTACGGTTGATGAAAAAAAGCGGCGAACGGTTTTTTAACTTACTGATATGAAACGGCGTCAAAACTATAATTGCCCCCACCTTTAACGTTTGCAGCGTGCTGACGGTAGCGTCATCAATCACATTATTATGATAAAGATCGATAATCACTTTCGTCGATGTATCGGTCGCGAGATGACTGATATCGGTTGTTTTCTCTATTTTTATTATATTTTCATCTTTTACCAGGCTGGTTATTCCAGACAAAAGGAACGTATCTTTGGTGACCATTAAAATCATGAACAGACTCCTTTCTGACACATATTATCTTGCCGAAAACCAATGAGTAGTATGGTAGGAGACGAAATAATAGCGCATGGACTTACAGCCTCTCTGCAACGGCTCGCCGATATGTCTTTTAATGATATTAATGTGGCTGATGTTGTAACCCCTGCTGTGCTTAGTAAGGGCAAAAAAAACGCGGGGGAGAAGCCCGCGAAAAGTATAAATCAAGGATATCAACTATTTAACTACGCCAAAGGTATTGCTCTTTGCCAGGGTAACAAATCCTGCTTACTCAGCCTTAATACACATAACGTGATACACGCCGTTAATAATCTCCGTGCCTTCGGTGTCGTGTTCGAAACCCGGAAACGCAAGATCCCAACACTGCAACGCGCGCAGGTAAGCAATGTGCGGACTGGTGCTGCCGCCGAAGTTTTCCCCCGATAACAACATCGGGATGCCTGGCGGGTAGGGGATTATAGAATTGGCGGCGATGCGGTTCTCTAGCCCATCGACAGCCACCATTTCAACATTATCTGCAACGATGGCCTGATATGCATCCCGCGGCGTCATCATCGCTTCCGGCAGGGAAGCATAGGCCGCATTCAGGCTGGCGCCCGGATGGTTGATTTTCAGCCAGCTAAACATGCTGTCGCCCAGGTCGCGAATGCCCATCCCGGCATAGATTTGCGGATAGCGGTTTGCCACCTCTGGCATCACCTGAAGCAACGGGGCGTTACTATCGTAATGACGTTTGAAAGAACACAATGTATTGAGCAACGTTCCCCATTTTCCGCGCGTAATGCCCATTGAAAAGAGAAACATTATCTGGAAATCTGTGGTACGCGTTGGCACGATGCCGTGCAGGCCAAGCCAGGCGGTGACCAGCGCGGCAGGTACGCCTTCAGGCAGCAAATTGCCGTCGTCGCCCATACCAGGGGTCAGAATGCTGACTTTAATCGGATCGAGCATGCTCCAGTTATCCGGCAGATCGGCAAATCCATGCCAGCTTTCGGCTGGACGCATGATCCAGCAATTCTGATCGTGCGTGAGCAGCTCGGCGGGCGCGTCGGCAAAGGCCCATTGCTGACCGCTTTGTGGGCACACCACGGTCTCTTTATTCCACGGTTTAAAGAACCAGTCGTTGTTAGTAGTAAATTCCCGATACAGGCGCGCTAACGCCTGACGAAAATCGACCGCTTCGTCAATCACTTCCTGGATCAGTGACTGGCCACTATTCCCGTCCATCATCGAAACTGCAATGTCATTGGAGGCGCAAATCGCGTACAGCGGCGAAGTAGTGGCATGCATCATATAGGCCTGGTTGAACCGGGAGAAATTGACCGCGCCGCGTCCGTCGCGAACATGAATATACGAGGCCTGCGAGAGCGCATTCAGCAGCTTGTGCGTGGAGTGGGTGGCAAATACCGTTGGTCCTGAACGATCGCCCGGATTGCCGCGCATAGCGTAGTGATCGGCATAGATCGGATTAAAACGCGCATAGCCATACCAGGCTTCGTCAAAATGGATACGGTCGCTGGTTTGTTCCAGCAGCGCCTGCGCATGTTTCGCGTTATAGCACACACCATCATAGGTGCAGTTGGTGACTACGCTGTAGGTGGGTTTATGGGCAGCCCGCTCGCGGGTCAGCGGGCTGGTATGAATTTTTTCCTGCAGCGTTGCCGGTTCCATCTCATGGGGATAGATAGGGCCGATAATGCCGTAGCGGTTACGGCTGGGCACCATATACACCGGTTTCGCGCCGGTGAGAATCAACCCTTGCTCAATCGATTTGTGGCAGTTTCGGTCAATGATCACCACGTCATTTTCGGTCATGCAGGCCTGCATAATGGTGCGGTTAGAGCCGGAGGTGCCAACAACGACGGACCAGGAACGATCTGCGCCGAACACCCGCGCCGCGTTCTTTTCGCTCTCGCCGAATGCGCCGGTGTGATCCAGCAGGGAACCTAACGATGCGCGTTCGATCCCCATATCGGTGCGAAACAAATTTTCGCCGTAGTAGTCATGATACAAACGACCCGCCGGCGTTTTGGTAAAGCCCACGCCGCCCTGATGGCCGGGTGCGGCCCAGGAGTATTCATGAATGCCATCATATTTCATCAGCGCCGAGAAGAGCGGCGGCAACATTTGCTGGCGGTAACGTTTCATCGTCGCCACCGCGCGACCGGCAATAAACTGTGCCGAGTCTTCAAGAATCCATGCGAACTCGTCGATAAGCTCCATCAACTGTAAATCGATCAGCGCCGTGGCCTTTTCGCGCTCTCCCAGCAAAAAAACGGGAACAGATTGTTGACGTTCATGAAGCTTATTAAGCAGTTGGCGCACGCGCAGATGCTCATCTTCCTCTTTCATCTGATAGCTGAACATCAGGCAATCAATGGCTTCGTTGGCGGCGACGATGGCGTATCCATCATCCAGAGAGGTGGACTGCAGCACCTCAATGTGCTGGCGACGAAGCGCTTCTGCCAGACGCGCAACCGCAGCGCCGACCCACGTGTCCTGGTGCAGAAATTCACTTTCTACAATAAGAATTTTCACGGGTTAATCCTCATAAATGGCGGCATGCGCTAAGTAATACGCCGCACGGCGAGGGGAGTAAATGGAGGGAGAAGCGTTATCGACAGAGGGGATATTTTTATGGCTGATCCTGATATCCATCAGGAAAACTCCCTCTACCCGCACGGGAAGAGGGAGCGATTATTCAGGTCGTTCTCAGGCAATAATATTCAGCGTGACATCGATATTGCCGCGGGTGGCGTTGGAGTAAGGGCAGACGATATGCGCGGCATCGACCAGTTTCTTAGCTTCAGCAGGATCCATACCTTCGACATGGATGTTCAGTTTCGCTTCAATACCGAAACCGGTCGGTAGCGGCCCGATGCCGACTTCGCCTTCAATAAATGCGTCTTTCGGCAGCGCGAATTTGTCGCGGCCAGCAACGAATTTCATGGCGCCGAGAAAACAGGCTGAATAGCCGGCTGCAAACAGCTGCTCCGGGTTGGTGGCTTCGCCGCCCGCGCCGCCCATCTCTTTCGGAACGCCCAGTTTCACGTCCAGAACGCCGTCGGATGAGGTTGCGCGGCCGTCACGGCCTCCGGTGGCTTTGGCTTTGGCAGTGTAGACAACTTTTTCTAAAGACATGGCAGGTTCCTTCTTATCTTGAGTGTATGCTATAAAATAGCGTGCTATTTTTATGGAGAATAAACGCCCCGCAAGGGGAGTTTATGCCCGATGAAACTGTTGGCGAAGCTGTTCCAGTTGCTGTTTGATATCGCCAAGGGTGGCGTTATCGCAGGCTATCGCACAGCGAATGGCTTCTGGAATCGTTGTTGCTTGCTGCTGCAACTCGCGACCGCTTGCGCTTAAGGTAATCACTACCTGACGTTCATCCTGCCTCGAACGCTGGCGATGGATAAGCCCGGCGCTCTCAAGACGCTTAAGCAGCGGCGTCAGGGTGGCAGAATCCAGGAACAGGCGCTCGCCAATTTCTGACACCGTAATATCGTCTTGCTCCCACAATACCAGCATCACCAGATATTGCGGGTAGGTGAGATTCATCGGCGCTAGCAGCTGCCGATAAAGCTTGTGCAGCGCCAGATTTGTTGAGTACAACGCAAAACAAAACTGGTTATCTAAGGCGAGCTGCGCATTCGCGGTTGGAGTCGATGTTTTCTTCATGAGATTGAATATAGGTAGTGCGCTATATTATTGCAAGCAATTTTTTAGGGAAGGGATAACATCGCATCCCTGCAGCGCTTTTGCCGGGCCATCAGATTGCGGTCTCTATCCCGACAGATCGGGCTGCCGGGAGGGCGTTAATCAGTGGCTTACAGCCGCTCTGTTAGCATCGTGGCAACACGCGTACTTAGACGCGCGGCCGTTTACGGTAGATCCACAGCCCCGGTATCGACAAACCGATAGAGAGCGCGCCGACAATCGATGATGCTTTGAGGAAATTGGTCAGCAGCAAAATCATCAGATCTTCGCTGTAGCCGAAGTGGCTGATTTTGACCGCTGAAATCATGGCGGTGTAGGCGGAGATGCCGGGAAACATCGGGATTACCGCCGCCACGGTAAATACTTTTGGATGCGCCAGATACCAGCGCGACCAGCGGATGCCCACGGAGCCGACCAGCATCGAGGCGGCAAACGTCGACCATTCAATATTGAAGCCCCAGTGCATCATCGCAAAGCGCGAACCGTGACCGATTGCGCCAAGCAGCGCGCACCACAAAAGCGCCCGCTGCGGGACGTTAAAGACCATCGCAAAGCCCACGGCGGGAATCGCCGCCAGCAGCATGTCCTGGATTAATGCCAGCATGAAATTAATCACATCCATCCGCGCAGCCCCCACAGCGTCATGGCCATCACTACGCCGATACAGGTGGCAAGGGTCAGTAAACTGGCCATTGCCCAGCGCGCAAGGCCGGTATTGATATGTCCTTTGAACATATCGGCGACGGCGTTAATCAGCGGAAAACCCGGCACTAAAAGCAACACGCTGGCGGCCATGGCGACGGTGGACGAGTGCACAAAGGTGGGCAGCGTGAGCAGTAAGCCGGACACGGTGGTAGCGACAAAGGCGGTAATGCAAAAGTTAATTTGCGGGTGCAGATGACGGCTTGCCAGCAACAGTCGCACATACATGGCGACGCTGCTGGCGCAAAAAGTAATAAAAGCGCCATCCCAGCCGCCATTATTAAGCTTACAAAAACAGGCGCAAGAGAGACCGACCATCAGCGTGACCAGCCAGCGCGGGTAACGCAACGGTTTAACCTGCGTAAAGCGTTTTTCAACGCCCTTCAAATCCAGCAGCTTATGTTCGGCGAGGATAACGATATGCTGTATTTCCGTCACTACATGCATATTGATGCCGCGATCGCTGTTTTTTCGCGTTGAGGTCAGGCAGGTGCCATCTTTAATGGTGGTCAGCACAATGGCGTTGGAAGAGATTAAGCTTTCAACACTGTCCATGCCTAGCGCCCGCCCCAGCCGCGTTGACAACTCTTCCACCAGCGCGCTCTCTGCACCGTGCTGTAACAAAAATAGGCCGCACTGAATACACAACCGTGTTATGGCCCGCTGTGATGACTGCTCTGTTTGCATGTTTACCCTGGCATGGTGACAACGACGCTCACAACAGTGGGAGCATAAAGCCTATTTTTAGCACAGGTGCAGGGCGGCATGGCGCTAAGGGAGATCAATAATTGTGCATTAAATCACGCTTACTCAGCGTAAAAACGCAATGATGCCCAACGTTAAGCCTCAGGTCCGCGCGTATGCGCACGCGTGAAAATTTTCCTTTTCATGGGAATTATTAATCTTAAATAAGATCTTAAATAGTATTTAAGATTATGCCGCTTATCTTACCGGGCCAGCCTTGAATTAGTATAAATTTCTTATTTTATTATTAATCCAGTACCACAGGGTTTAATGCGCACTATGCTATATTGACATGCTACCACCGAATATTATAATCCACCGCTATCGATTTAAGCACTATTTATAATTATATTATGACGATAATGGTCAAGGCAGAAAAACGTCCCAACGCGATATGTCTGGCGACAGAGACACTGCGAATAATAAAGGGCAGTTGAAAGCGCAAACGTAAGTGACGGTTTTAGGTTATTTCAAGGGACCGGACGGGGAGTGATTATCCAGAAAGCTCCCTTTACAGCTCCGGCTCTGGCCGAAAACTAAAGCGCATTTTCCAGAGGATGTCCGCAATTATTCTTCAGTACATAAAGCGGTTGCCCCTCTTACATTAAAAGGCATCCGTATCATAACCGCAGATTTACCCGGTGATCAGGGTTAGCTAACAGCAGGCTGCGATGTTTATCACTGCATGTGGCGATAGTGTGCGCGGGCAGCGGTGTGTCTCATGCACGCGCTGTGCTGGCTTTATAAATGTTGCCTGACGTGATGCCGTTTGCGAATGCAGGAACACCTGGCCGAGTAATGAGCTGGGTTATATACATCGGGCGTAAATATTGTCTAATAAATTAGCAAGCTGAGTAAATGTTTCGTGTTACGTCTTTTTGTAAAAGGTAATTAGCAAAATACTTACCGGGAAAAATGTAATCAAATACTCAGTGCGTAAAAGAAATTAAACGAAAGTAACGAGGCATTATCAGCGGCAGTAAATGCGTTTTGTTCACATCGTTTAATCGCGGCCAGGTAATGAAAAACGCGATTTTGATGCGGTAAACGGAGAAAATAATAAATGAAAAATAACAGCAAGAAAGCAAATATTGCTATTCTGGAAAAATGTGTAATGAGCGCGGCGGGGCTAAAATATTTATTTACTGAATCTGCGCTTAATCACTATTCTTTTCATTTTTTTAACGATCGTTATGCGTTTCGCCAGGCGCTGAAACAGACACCGTTTTTTTCCGTTATCTACTCCCTTTCCGGCCAGCGAAAAGAGCGGCTGGAATGCCTGATGGGGCTGCATCGGCTTTCCTTTTCCCATCCCGGCGTCCAGCGCATTGTGATAGCCGGTGACGATCGCGAAGCGCAGCTGGTAGGGCATCTCTCTCCTTCACGGTTTCATGGCATCCTGAGTAAACAGTCGCCCCTCGATACCCTCTTGCAGGAACTGGTTACGCTGTTTGGCGAGACGCGGCGCATCAACGAAAACATGATTAACCATTGGTATGTCAGCCAGTGTCGTATGCTCAGCCCGACAGAGCGGGAAATTTTAAACTATATGACGCAGGGCTTTTCGATGGCTGAGATCGCGTGCCAGCTGGACAGAAATGTCAAAACGATTCGCGCACATAAATTTAACGCGATGATCAAGCTGGGCGTGAGATCGGATGTCGGTCTGCTGGATGCGGCGGATATTTTGACCTGGACTTCCCCCCGCATCGAACCGTGTATTATTTGATGCCGTAAGGCGCAGCGGCAGGCAATGGCCGGTGCTGCATACCCCTCACAGGCACACATCAATCCATGTCGCGCGGGTCAGCTCGGCCATTCGTTCAGGAGAAATACGCACCGCACTGTGGATAGCGCCGGCCGCGGGCAATACTTCCTGATAATGTTTTAGCGAAACGTCGCAATACACTTTTAACGGATTTTCCAGCCCGAACGGGCACACGCCGCCAACCGGATGCCCGGTAATGGTCACCACTTCATCGCTGCTTAACATGCGGGCTTTAGCGCCAAAGGTTTTTTTAAGTTTTTGGTTATCCAGACGCGCGTCACCTTTCGCTACCACTAAAATCACTTCGTTCTGCACTTTTAACGACAGGGTTTTCGCGATTTGCCCCGGCTCGACATGATGCGCGGCGGCGGCAAGCTGCACGGTGGCCGTACTTTGATTTAATTCTATAATCCCGATGTCAGGGGCGTTGTCGGCAAAGAATTGCCGCACGGACTGCAAACTCATGATGTTCTCCTGCGAATGACCGCCATTAATCTGTCACAAGCCTGTTATCGCTGTAAATAACCCACCTGATAAACATTACGCAGCCAGATCCTGGATCCTCTTCACAATCGCGGAAACCGGTTACAGTAACCGGTTGCAGTGTTATCACACCGGGTTAATACTCATTTGGACATTTCCCTCTGTCCATAAAATTAAAAAAGAGCCTTCTATGAAACCTACTCAACGTCACTGTAATGTTGGTTCTCGTACCCGCATGGTTTCACCGCAAAAAAAAGGAACGACGCGCGGCATAACGGTTGCTGATGCGCTTACTCTGCTTGTCTGCACGGAGACTGACTATGTCTGCTAACCATGCTGCCTTTAACCTGATTTTCCGTTTTATCGAAAACTACGTCAGCCCCATCGCCGGACGTATCTCTTCCCAGCGTCATGTGATGGCGATTCGCGACGGATTTATCTCTGCGATGCCGTTTATGATTGTGGGCTCTTTCTTACTGGTATTTGCTTATCCGCCCTTCGCGCCGGATACCACCTGGGGCTTTGCCCGCGCGTGGCTGGATTTGGCGAAGCAGTATGAAGGGCGGATCCTGACGCCTTTTGATATGACGATGGGCATTATGTCTATCTATATCTGTGCGGCGATTGCTTACAACTTAGGCAAACACTATGTGAAGTCGCATCAGTTAGATCCCTTTATGTGCGCGATGCTGTCGCTGATGGCGTTTTTACTCGTGGCCGCGCCGAAAACTAACGGCACATTACCGGTGCATAGCCTCGGTGGCACCGGCATATTTACCGCTATCCTGGTCGCCATTTACTGCGTGGAGATGATGCGTTTCCTGAAGGCGCACAATATTGGCATCCGCTTGCCGGACCAGGTGCCGCCGATGATCAAAAACTCGTTTGATTTGCTGATCCCGGTATTGGTGGTGGTGCTAACGCTCTATCCGCTGAGTCTGTTCATCCAGACGCAATTTAATATGCTGATTCCGCAGGCGATTATGGCGCTGTTTAAACCGCTGGTTGCCGCCGCCGATTCTTTACCCGCCATTTTACTGGCGGTGATCATCGGGCATTTACTGTGGTTTGCGGGGATTCACGGCGCGGCGATCGTTTCCGGCATGCTGCAAATGTTCTGGCTAACCAATCTCGGTCTTAACCAGAGCGCGCTGGCGCAGTCCGCGCCGCTACCGCATATCTTTATGGAAGCGTTCTGGACCTTCTTTATCGTTATCGGCGGCTCAGGGGCGACGATGGGGCTGGTGATTTGCTATCTGCGCAGCCGATCGGTTCACTTGCGTTCGATTGGCCGGCTGAGCGTGGTGCCAAGCCTGTTCAACATTAACGAACCAGTCATTTTCGGCACGCCCATCGTGATGAACCCGGTCTTTTTTATCCCCTTCCTGCTGGCACCGACGCTTAATGCGATTATCGCCTGGGCGGCGATGAAGCTGGATCTGATTGGGCGGGTCATCTCTGTGGTGCCCTGGACGGCCCCCGCGCCGATTGGTGCTGCATGGGCATTGGGCTGGGATTTCCGTGCGGCGATCCTGGTAGTGATACTGGCCTGCGTTT
The DNA here is from genome assembly GCF_000814905.1 of Enterobacter sp. Bisph1. Classification (GTDB taxonomy): domain Bacteria; phylum Pseudomonadota; class Gammaproteobacteria; order Enterobacterales; family Enterobacteriaceae; genus Kosakonia. The sequence continues at coordinate 34,305 of NZ_JXAG01000044.1, read as the reverse complement.
CCGCAGTCATTTATTACCCGTTTTTCAAAGTGTATGAAAAACAGCTGCTGGAGCAGGAAGCGGAAGAGGCGCTGCGTGCGGGAGAGGAGAAACAGGTTGCCTAAAGCCGTGCAGGTCGTTTAAACGAGAAGAGGGCGCTTAGGCGCTCTCTTCTTATTTCAGCGTGCAGTCGCCGCACTGCTGAACATCCGGCAGGCGATAGCGTTGACAGCAGGTACGACGCACCAGCAGGCCGTCGCGCAGCACTACCGTACGCCACAGGGGATTGTCGCAGCCGTCGGCGAGTTGTTTTTCAAAAAAGCAGATTTGGCGCAGCGCAGCGACGCGCGTTTCCCCGAGCGTTGGTATCAGCTCGCCGAGATACCAGTTAATCAAGTAGCCCGTATTGCTCCAGATAAGCTTGCCGTTGATCTCGCCCGTCGCTTCCAGCGCCTGCACCACCGGCAGCATCGCCTGCGTTGTCAGGGCGCAGATGCGCTGCGCATCACCAACGGGCGTGAGCTGCCAATCCTGCTGAACATCAATCCAGAAACAGGCGGCACGACCCGTTTCATGAAATTCGACATGAAAATGTTCCGGCGACAGGTCGATAGCGCTTTTTTGCGTCAGCAACGTCAGCAACAGCGGCGGCACCAGTAACCCGAGATACCACTGCGCCCACAGCGAAAGCAGCGGTTTGTTTTCCCGCGGCTGAGTCGGCTGGTTACGGTAGATATGATCGGAATAGGTGGCAACAAGCGATGTAAATGCCGCAGGGCGCGACCATTCTGCCAGCGTCATCGCCCGCAACGGCGCGGGTTCGTTCAGCCGCAGGAAGTCGAGCAGATACTCGCGCGTGCTGGCGATAGTTTCCCGCATAGCATTCGCCAGCGAATCGCCATCCTCAACGGGGCGGCCTCGCCAGATAATGTTTTCAGTGATCGTTGCGTTACGGTAAGTCATCGCGCCAGCTAAAGTGGAATCTAAATGATAATGATTGCCAATCCTAGCCAGAGGTAAAATCGATAGCAAGATTTTTATCGTAAAGTGAGGGCTGAGCGTAAATCAGGCGACCTGCAGCTCGCCGCTCACTAAAATGTGGTTACGCCCTAAATGCTTGGCTTCATATAATGCGCTGTCGGCGAGGGAAAGGGCGGCTTCGATATCGCCATCGATAAAGGGCGCAATACCGATGCTAATAGTGACGTTGGTGGCGACGCTCTCATTGAACATATGCGGGATTTTTAAATCGTACACTTTCTGGCGGATCTGCTCGGCGATAACGCGCGCCTCTTCGACATTGACGTTATTCAGCAGGATCATAAATTCCTCGCCGCCAAAACGCGCGACGATATCACGGGAACGCACGGCGTCGCGTAGCGCGGCGGAGACGCGAATAAGCGCCTGATCGCCCATCATATGGCCGTAATGATCGTTATACGCTTTGAAGTGATCGATATCGAGCAACAGAACGAAACGCGAACTTTCATCCACCGCCAGCAGGTGCTGAAGCTTATGCTGTAAACCGCGCCGATTATATAAGCCGGTTAAGGGATCGAGCATGCTGAGATCGTTGAGGGTTTTACGCTCCTGAATCAGACGGTTCATCAGCGCCTGGGCAAAATTATCATTACGTCGTTGAATTACGTGCTGGATAGATATTCCCAGCACCGGCAGGGCGAACGTACATATCAGCCGCATACTGCTCTCTTCGCCGTTAAGCCACACACAGGTGGCAAATACGGGCAATGAGTGGACTAAAAAGGCGACAATATTATTTGAAAAGGCGATCGAGCCGATAAACAGAACGCTTAACAGAGCAATCAGCAAGAAACTTGCCGCATCGCCATCAAGGAGGCGGAATTTGTCGATCACATGCCACGCCCACAGGGAACCAAATATCAATGAAATGAATATGATATTGATTTTTACTTTTGGATAAAAACGTTGGATAAGCGGAAGCACAACGCTTAATACGACAATAAAGCAGATGGGAAGCGTAAACGCGCCCTGATTTCTCAGCGGCAGAATAATAGAGAACAAGGCTGAGAAAGCGTTGAGCAGTAAAAAGAGGCGTAGGGATAATCGATATCTCTTATTACAAAGAGATTGCCAGGTTTGTAATGTCATACCTTTAAATCTTTATTTATCCGCACGAGATCGCTGCGCTATGAGTCAAAAGAAAAAAGTAACGCAATGAAACTGTCACTGCGAAAAATTAGCGTTTTAGATTTTAATTTAAGCGACGCTTAATTTATCACCTTACTGAATGCCTGTCATTAGATGATGAGTAATGTTCATACGACGAGGCGGCGGAGTGCTGACAATTGAGAAAAGATATCATATGATATTGGTTATCATTATCACTATAAGAGATGAAACCATGTTGCGGCGAGCGTTGGAGAGTGGCTGGGGAATCGTGGTGCCGGGAATCATTGTTGCTGTATTGTCGCTGGCGGATTTGTCGGTTGATGCATGGCGAGGTGTGATTGTTCTGGGTCTGCTTTTAACACCGGTTATGCTCTACCACAAACGCTGGCGGCATTTTGTCTTATTGCCTTCGGGCGTCGCGCTGGTAGGCGCAATGATGTTAATGCTGGTGAATTTGAAAATGATGCTGTAGCACGAGAGAAGCAGGGAGAGAATAAGATATCTGGTGCGAGGGGGGGGACTTGAACCCCCACGTCCGTAAGGACACTAACACCTGAAGCTAGCGCGTCTACCAATTCCGCCACCTTCGCACAGTCATCTTAATTTGATATCGCCTCGTTGGTGCGAGGGGGGGGACTTGAACCCCCACGTCCGTAAGAACACTAACACCTGAAGCTAGCGCGTCTACCAATTCCGCCACCTTCGCACAGTGCGAGCGATATCTGCGTGGTTTATGGTGCGAGGGGGGGGACTTGAACCCCCACGTCCGTAAGGACACTAACACCTGAAGCTAGCGCGTCTACCAATTCCGCCACCTTCGCATACCATCGATACAGTTTAAGTATCGTTACCACGGAGGCGCATTCTAGATGTTTTCAACATTTCGTCAATAGTTAATTGCAGGGACGTAGGCTGATTGCTGTAAAAATGGGCGCAGTGTTGCAAGGCTGGGGAGTGAACCCGGTGCAGGATGTCCACCGGGTTTGGCGATTACTTCAACGCCTGGCGCGTCATTACCGTACGGTAGACTTTAAAGCGGCCGGTTTGGGCGATCACTTCATGGAAACCAAACGTTTGATCCAGCACGGCGGGATAAGGCAGAAAGGCGTTGGCAACAATGCGCAACTCGCCGCCGCTGTTCAGATGGCGTACCGCACCGCGAATCAGGGTTTGCGCAGCTTCAAGGCTGGTTTGTAAGCCATCGTGGAACGGGGGATTAGAGATAATCATATCAAAGCGCCCGCTCACTTCTGAGAAGACGTTGCTGGCGAAAACCTCCCCTTCAAAGCCGTTCGCCGCAAGGGTGGCGCGGCTGGCTTCTACCGCCGGTGCGGAGACATCGCACAGCGTCAGGCGTACTTTTGGTGAGTGGCTCGCCAGCACCGCCGCGAGCACGCCCGCGCCGCAGCCAACATCCAGCACTTTGCCTTTGGTATGCGGCGTCAGGGTGGAGAGCAGCAGCTGACTGCCCACGTCCAGGCCATCGCGGCTAAATACCCCCGGCAGGGTTTTGATGCTCAGATTACCCAGCGCGTACTCGCCCCAGAAACTGTTGGCATCAAACGCAGGTTGCTTGTCCAGACGGCCGTGATACAGACCGCAGCGGCGCGCGCTGTCGACTTTATTCAGCGTGCAAAACTCCGCCAGCATCTGCTCGGCGCTGCGTACACCGCTGCGGTTTTCGCCGACAACAAAAATATCGCTACCCACCGGCAGCAGCGACAGCAAGTTCATTAACTGGAACTGCGCTTCCGGTTTGTTCTTCGGCCAGTAGTAGATAAGCGTGTCGCAGTCGCCAATCATGGCGCTATCCGCCACCAGGCTGTAATGGGCGCGCTCGCCCATTTGCTGGTTTAAGGTTTGCCACTGGTGGAGCTGCTGTGTCCAGGCGCGGCTGTCGGCCGTCTCCAGACGCGCGGGCAGGTCATCCTGCAAATCACCGGCAAAGAAAATACGGTTGGGTTCGAAATCGTCACTGTGGCGCAGCAAGACTTCACTTGCCGGGGTAAAAGCAGACATGATGGGTTCCTCTTTAAACTAAGGCGGCGATTATACACATAATCGTGCGAACTGCCTCGTGCTTGCCTGCGTGTTGATGGCGCATTTTCGTCGAGTTTGCTATATTTGCGCGCCTGATACAGGAGTGTTTCACGATGACTTCCCGACGCGACTGGCAATTACAACAGCTGGGCATTACCCAGTGGGCTCTGCGGCGCCCTGCGGCATTGCAGGGTGAAATTGCTATTTCGCTACCCGCGCATATTCGGCTGGTGATGGTTGCGCCCACGCTGCCTGCTCTTAGCGACCCGCTGGTGAGCGATGTGCTGCATGCCTTAACGGTGACGGAAGACCAGGTGCTGCAGCTCACGCCAGATCGTGTCCCGATGCTGCCGCCCGAAAGCCACTGCAACAGCTGGTGGCTGGGTGTTGAAACGCAGGCGGCACTGACGGGCGCACAGGTGACTACCCCGGCGGTTGACGAACTGCGCGCAAACCCTGCGGCTCGCGCCGCGCTATGGCGACAAATTTGCGAACATGAACACGATTTCTTCCCTCAGCACGACTGATTTAGCCCGCGCTTATGACATCGAAACCCGCGCGCACGCCTTTCCCTGGAGCGAAAAAACGCTGGTCAGCAATCAGGGCGAACGCTATCTCAACTACCGCTTGATGGTGGGGGATGAAATGGCCGCTTTTGCCATTACCCAGGTGGTGCTCGACGAAGCCACCCTCTTTAATATCGCCGTCGATCCGCGTTGGCAGCGAAAAGGGCTGGGGCGCCAGTTGCTGGAACATCTGATTGCTGAACTGGAAAAGCGTGATGTGCTCACGCTGTGGCTGGAAGTGCGCGCCTCCAATCGTGGCGCTATCGCACTGTATGAAAGTTTAGGCTTTAACGAAGCCACGATCCGCCGTAACTACTATCCCACCGCTGGCGGGCGTGAAGATGCGATCGTGATGGCTTTATCAATTTAAAAAGGTGATGTAATGAAATGGGACTGGATACTCTTTGATGCTGACGAAACGCTGTTTACCTTTGATGCGTTTGGCGGCTTACAACGGATGTTTCTTGACTATAGCGTGACATTCACCGATCAGGATTTCTTAGAATATCAATCCGTTAATAAACCGCTGTGGGTCGATTACCAGAACGGTGCCATCAGCGCATTGCAGTTGCAGACGCAGCGCTTTCAGAGCTGGTCCGAGCGCCTGAAGGTGCCCGCAGGTTCGCTAAATGAAGCGTTTCTCAACGCGATGGCGGAAATTTGCGCGCCGCTGCCGGGTGCGGTCTCTTTGCTGAATAGCCTTAAGGGCAAAGTGAAAATCGGCATCATTACCAACGGCTTTACCGCTTTGCAGCAAATTCGCCTGGAGCGTACCGGCCTTCGCGACTATTTTGATCTGTTAGTGATTTCTGAACAGGTTGGCGTTGCGAAGCCCGACGCGAGAATTTTTGATTATGCGCTGCGTCAGGCCGGTAATCCGGATCGCGCTCGCGTGCTGATGGTGGGTGACACGGCGGAATCCGATATTCTCGGCGGCAATAACGCCGGAATAGCCACCTGCTGGCTGAACGCGCACGGTCGTGCGCTGCCGGAGGGGATTAACCCCACCTGGACCGTTACCTCCCTGAACGAACTGGAGCAACTCCTGTGTAAACATTGATTGTCTGCACTCAGCCGTTGAGTACAATAGCCGCATTTTTCGTATTTCATCGCGAGGCATCTGGCCGCGCAATTACACAGAAGATTTGATTATGACGTTGTCTCCTTATTACCAAGAGGTAGCGAAGCGCCGCACGTTCGCTATTATCTCGCACCCCGATGCCGGTAAAACCACCATCACCGAGAAGGTGCTGCTGTTCGGACAGGCTATTCAGACCGCCGGTACGGTAAAAGGCCGCGGCTCCAACCAGCATGCAAAATCCGACTGGATGGAGATGGAAAAGCAGCGCGGTATTTCTATTACTACTTCCGTGATGCAGTTCCCGTACCGTGAAAGCCTGGTCAACCTGCTGGATACCCCGGGGCACGAAGACTTCTCTGAAGATACTTATCGTACCCTTACCGCCGTTGACTGCTGTTTGATGGTTATCGATGCGGCAAAAGGTGTTGAAGACCGCACGCGCAAGCTGATGGAAGTGACTCGTCTGCGCGATACGCCGATCCTCACCTTTATGAACAAACTCGACCGTGATATCCGCGATCCGATGGAGCTGCTGGATGAAGTGGAAAACGAGCTGAAAATTGCCTGTGCGCCGATTACCTGGCCGATTGGCTGCGGTAAATTGTTCAAGGGCGTTTACCACCTGTATAAAGATGAAACCTACCTGTATCAAACGGGCAAGGGCCACACCATTCAGGAAGTGCGCATCGTTAAAGGGCTGCAGAATCCCGATCTGGACAGCGCCGTAGGCGAAGATCTGGCCCAGCAACTGCGTGATGAGCTGGAGCTGGTGCAGGGCGCGTCGAACGAGTTCGATCAAGAGCTATTCCTTGGCGGCGAACTGACGCCGGTGTTCTTTGGTACCGCGCTGGGTAACTTTGGCGTCGATCATATGCTCGATGGCCTGGTGGAGTGGGCGCCTGCGCCGATGCCGCGTAAAACCGATACCCGTGAAGTGAAAGCGGATGATGAGAAATTCACCGGCTTCGTCTTTAAGATCCAGGCCAACATGGATCCGAAACACCGTGACCGCGTGGCGTTTATGCGTGTGGTCTCCGGTAAATATGAGAAAGGCATGAAGCTGCGCCAGGTGCGTACCGGCAAAGATGTGGTGATTTCTGATGCGCTGACCTTTATGGCCGGCGACCGTTCTCATGTGGAAGAAGCCTACCCAGGCGATATTATTGGTCTGCACAACCACGGCACGATTCAGATTGGCGACACCTTCACGCAGGGTGAGATGATGAAGTTTACCGGCATCCCGAACTTTGCACCGGAACTGTTTCGCCGCATTCGCCTGCGCGATCCGCTGAAGCAGAAACAGCTATTAAAAGGGCTGGTTCAGCTTTCGGAAGAGGGGGCTGTTCAGGTGTTTCGCCCAATAGCGAACAACGACCTGATTGTTGGCGCGGTGGGCGTGCTGCAGTTTGACGTGGTGGTTTCGCGTTTGAAGAGCGAGTACAACGTCGAAGCCGTGTATGAGTCCGTCAACGTGGCGACGGCGCGCTGGGTTGAAAGCAAGGACGTGAAGAAATTCGAAGAGTTCAAGCGTAAGAATGAGATGCAGCTGGCCCTTGATGGCGGGGATAACCTTACCTACATCGCGCCGACGATGGTAAATCTCAACCTCACGCAAGAACGCTACCCGGAAGTCACTTTCCACAAAACTCGCGAGCACTAATCTTCTCAGAAGCCCGGTAACCGCCGGGCTTCGTCACTTTTCCTGTCTTATTAGCCCCTTGCGGAATGTTCTTAAAACCCGCCTTTCCACCTCCATTTGTTCGTTTTTTACCCGTTCAGCGATGATCTTTATCGAATGTGATCTATATTTAACAAAGTGATGACAAGTCGGGTGCGTAAAAGTCCTGTTCAATGCGTGAAATGTGGTCTTTTATCCACCCATCTCTTCACTGAGTAATATTAATAACTGCTTCAGCACGATGGGCGACGGGATTGTAAACACGCTTTCAACGGCTGAATTAGGTGGTTTTCATCACAGCAGTAGAGCGGTACATGTTGCCGCTTGTCGCCCTAATTGTGGGCAAACTTACAGGAAGAACATCGATGACTATGAAAAAACAGACGATTTCCAAAACTCTGCTGGCCGTCATGCTGGGCTCCGTCCTGGCAAGTGGTTCCGTTATCGCTGCGGAGACGACGACTGACAAGGCGCAAAATGCGGCTTCCAGCGCTGGAAACTCAATTGATAGCTCAATGAACAAAGTCGGTGGTTTCATGGATGACAGCTCCATCACGGCGAAAGTGAAAGCGGCGCTGGTGGATCATGACAACATTAAAAGCACTGATATTTCCGTAAAAACAGACAAAAAAGTGGTTACGCTGAGCGGCTTTGTTGAAAGCCAGGCGCAGGCGGAACAGGCTGTTTCCGTGGCGAAAAGCGTAGAGGGCGTAGCTTCCGTAAGCGATAAGCTCCACGTCCGTGACGGTAAAGATAAAACCATGAAAGGTTATGCGGGTGATACCGCGACAACCAGTGAAATCAAAGCAAAACTGCTGGCCGATGATATTGTCCCTTCCCGCAAGGTGAAAGTGGAAACCACCGATGGCGTGGTGCAGTTGTCCGGTACGGTAGAGTCTAAGGCTCAAAGTGAGCGCGCTGAAAGTATCGCCAAAGCAATCGACGGCGTTAAAAGCGTGAAGAACGATCTTAAAGTGAAGTAAAGATCCTGAAAACGTCACCACCCGGCATGAGCCGGGTATGACAAGTACGTACCAGGAAAACATCGCCGGTGGGCAACCTGAGCGCTCACCTTAAGCGGTCGACATTAACTATGGTAAAGGAGAGTTTTATGTTTCGTTGGGGCATTATATTTCTGGTTATCGCGTTAATTGCCGCCGCGCTGGGCTTCGGTGGTCTTGCGGGTACGGCAGCATGGGCCGCGAAAATTGTGTTTATCGTCGGTATCATCCTGTTCCTCGTCAGCCTGTTTATGGGCCGTCGACGTCCGTAGCGCAATACTGCCTTAAATTTCGCTTACATTAAAGCCAGTCTTCGTGACTGGCTTTGCTGTTTCGGCTACGGAAAAATTGCGTTACTTTGAAAGACTAAACGCATCTATAAGGAAAGTAGGGTGGGACAGCATATTCCCGTTACGCTCGGCAACATAGCGCCGCTGGCGCTTAAACCATTCCGTGCAGGCCGTCTGGCGTTAGTCTGCGAGGGCGGAGGCCAGCGCGGCATTTTCACCGCCGGGGTGCTGGACGAGTTTATGCGCGCGCAATTCAACCCTTTTGATCTCTACTTCGGTACTTCTGCCGGAGCGCAAAACCTTTCCGCTTACCTTTGTAACCAGCCGGGCTATGCGCGCAAAGTCATTATGCGCTACACCACGTCGGGTGAATTTTTTAACCCGCTGCGCTTTGTGCGCGGCGGGAACCTTATCGATCTCGACTGGCTGGTGACATCCACCGCCAACGAGATGCCGTTGGCAATGGACTACGCGGCGCGTGTATTCGAGACGGGTAAAGAGTTTTATATCTGCGCCTGTCGGCAGGATGATTACTCCGCGGCCTATTTTGCGCCTACCCATCAGACCTGGCTTGATTTGATCCGCGCGTCCAGTGCGATTCCCGGTTTTTACCGTCCCGGCGTTCAGCTTGAGGGTATTAATTATCTTGACGGCGGCGTGAGCGATGCGATTCCGGTACAGGAAGCGGCAAAACGCGGCGCGGATACGATTGTGGTGATTCGCACCGTGCCGTCGCAGATGTACTATACGCCGCAGTGGTTTAAACGTATGGAGCGCTGGTTGGGCGAGAGCAGCCTGCAAACGCTGGTCAATTTGGTGCAGCACCATGAAAAAAGCTACATGGCTATCCAGCACTTTATTGAATCCCCGCCGGGTAACCTGCGGATCTTTGAAATTTACCCACCGAAGCTGTTAAAAAGCATGGCGCTCGGCAGCCGCGTACCGGCCCTGCGCGAAGATTATAAAATCGGCCGTTTGTGCGGCCGCTACTTCCTGGCAACGGTGGGCAAACTGCTGGCGGAAACCCCGCCTTTGCTGCGCCATTCGCCGATTATCACCCCTGCAACGCGGGTGGTTCCACCGGCACCCGTCGCTAACGATGCGCTGGATACGCCGCTGGTAAACGCCGTGCAGGCGAACGACTTACCCATAAATAAAGAGGATACGGCGTGAGTTGGCGCTTTATCGATACCCACTGTCATTTTGATTTCCCTCCCTTTGCCGGTGATGAAGTGGCAAGCATCGCCCGCGCTGCGGATGCCGGTGTTGAGGGCATTATTGTCCCGGCGATTGCCGCCCGCTACTTTGATCGCGTGTGTGATTTAGCGCAACAGCATGGTGCGCTGTACGCGGCGCTGGGGCTGCATCCCATCGTGATTGAAGAGCACGCTGACGAGAGCCTGCAGCAGCTTGAGCGCGCGCTTGCCGCCCGGCCGGAAAAAGTGGTGGCGATAGGCGAAATTGGTCTCGATCTCTATCGGGAAGATCCCCAATTTGATCGTCAGCAGTGGCTGCTTGATGCGCAGTTAGCGCTGGCGAAACGCTTTAACCTGCCGGTTATCCTCCATTCGCGCCGCACCCATGACACACTGGCGATGCACCTGAAAAGGCACGATTTACCGCGTCGCGGCGTGGTCCACGGTTTCGCCGGTAGCCTGCAACAGGCGCAGCGCTTTGTGGAGCTGGGCTACTGCATCGGCGTTGGGGGCACTATCACCTATCCGCGCGCCAGTAAAACCCGCAATGTGATGGCGCAGCTGCCACTTTCTGCTTTGCTTTTGGAAACGGATGCGCCGGATATGCCGCTAAACGGTTTTCAGGGGCAGCCCAATCGCCCGGAGCGGGCGGCGCAGGTTTTCGAAACCCTGTGCGAGCTGCGTCCGGAAGCGCCGGAAGCCATTGCCGGGGCGCTGCTGGAAAATACCCGACGGTTGTTCGCACTGTAACATTCGGGCAGTATGCTTTTCACTTCACTTATCCTTAATACCAGCGCCTCTTTGGCGCGGCTTTACCCACGCACCAGCACGTTTTTGCGCCTAATAATTTCTCATTGTGTTAGAATTTTCACATATACAGGCGGTTTTTTTAGCCATCTTGCCGTATCGCCCCGCTCTTGATGTTACTTACGGAGCAAAGCGACAGAGAATGGGGCGAACAGAGCGCGAAGCTTTGGATAACGCCGCCGTTGCTGCATTACCTGCGCTTAAGGCGAACGCCGCCGCTGCGTACACAATCGTAACGGCTCTGTATACAAAAGTTTGATTAATGTCTCATTACGGTTCTGCAATCATGAATTTAGTTTTCAGTAACTGTGATGAGTGTCGAAGTGTGAAAGCGGGTTGATGTTAAAATAGTAACAAGCCCGAACAGAGAACCGGCATTACGCCGTCGGAGAGAATATGAGTGATTTAACTGCCAGCAGCCTGCGTGCGCTGAAACTGATGGATCTGACCACCCTGAACGAGGATGACACCAACGAGAAAGTCATCGCCTTGTGCCATCAGGCGAAGACCCCGGTTGGTAATACCGCCGCTATCTGCATCTATCCGCGTTTTATCCCGATTGCGCGTAAAACCCTTAACGCCCAGGGCACACCGGATGTGCGTATTGCCACGGTAACCAACTTCCCGCACGGTAACGATGATATCGATATCGCCCTGGCCGAAACCCGTGCCGCCATCGCTTACGGTGCGGATGAAGTGGATGTGGTATTCCCGTATCGCGCGCTGATCGCTGGTAACGAGCAGGTAGGTTTTGAACTGGTTAAAGCCTGTAAAGAGGCCTGTGCCGCGGCGAACGTTCTGCTGAAAGTGATTATCGAAACCGGGGAATTGAAAGAGGAAGCGCTGATCCGTAAAGCGTCTGAAATCGCCATTAAAGCCGGTGCAGATTTTATCAAAACCTCAACCGGTAAAGTGCCGGTAAACGCCACGCCGGAAAGCGCGCGCATTATGCTGGAAGTGATCCGCGATATGGGCGTAGAAAAAACCGTTGGCTTTAAACCGGCGGGCGGCGTGCGCAGCGCGGAAGATGCGCAACAGTATCTGGCCATTGCCGATGAACTGTTTGGCGCCGACTGGGCCGATGCTCGCCACTACCGTTTTGGCGCGTCCAGCCTGCTGGCAAGCCTGCTGAAAGCGCTGGGTCACGGCGACGGTAAGAGCGCCAGCAGCTATTAATCTGTTATTGCCGGGCGGCGATCGTCGCCCGGTTCACTGGAATGTCTGGCGTTAATCCTCAGGGGGTACCATGTTTCTCGCTCAAGAAATTATTCGAAAAAAACGCGATGGTCTCGCGCTGAGTGATGAAGAAATCCGTTTCTTTATCAACGGAATACGTGATAACACCATCTCAGAAGGTCAGATTGCCGCGCTGGCGATGACCATTTTCTTTCATGATATGACGATGCCGGAGCGCGTTTCGCTGACTATGGCGATGCGGGATTCCGGAACCGTTCTCGACTGGCAGCAGCTCGATCTTAACGGCCCGGTAGTCGATAAACATTCGACCGGCGGTGTAGGGGATGTCACTTCGCTAATGCTTGGCCCGATGGTGGCGGCCTGCGGCGGGTATATTCCGATGATTTCCGGGCGCGGCCTGGGTCATACCGGCGGCACCCTCGACAAACTGGAAGCGATTCCGGGATTTGATATCTATCCTGCGGATAGCCGCTTCCGTGACATTATTAAAGATGTCGGCGTGGCGATTATCGGCCAGACCAACTCCCTTGCCCCGGCGGATAAGCGCTTCTATGCCACCCGCGATATTACGGCGACGGTGGACTCTATACCGCTTATCACCGCCTCGATCCTTGCCAAAAAACTGGCGGAAGGCCTCGATGCGCTGGTCATGGATGTCAAAGTGGGTAGCGGTGCGTTTATGCCGACCTATGCCCTTTCTGAACAGCTGGCGGAAGCGATTGTTGGCGTCGCCAACGGCGCGGGCGTGCGCACCACCGCGCTGCTGACGGATATGAATCAGGTGCTGGCCTCCAGCGCAGGTAACGCGGTGGAAGTGCGCGAAGCGGTGCAGTTCCTGACGGGGGAATACCGCAACCCACGTCTATTTGAAGTGACGATGGCGCTGTGCGTAGAGATGTTAATCTCCGGCAAACTGGCGACCGATGACGCCGACGCGCGGGCGAAGCTGCAAGCGGTGCTCGACAACGGCAAAGCGGCTGAGATCTTTGGCCGCATGGTGGCGGCGCAAAAAGGGCCGACGGATTTTGTGGAAAATTACGCGCACTACCTGCCGACGGCGACGCTGAGTAAGGCGGTGTATGCCGATGATGAAGGGTTTATCACCGCGATGGATACCCGCGCGCTGGGCATGGCGGTGGTCTCGATGGGCGGCGGTCGTCGCCAGGCTTCGGACAATATCGATTACAGCGTCGGCTTAACCGATATGGTACGCCTCGGTGACAGCGTTGATGGACAACGCCCGTTGGCGGTGATCCACGCCAAAGATGAAGCCAGCTGGCAAGAAGCCGCGCAGGCGGTGAAAGCGGCCATTACCATGGGCGACAGCGCACCAAAAGAGACACCGACCGTCTATCGCCGCATTACTGAATAGCGGTATACTGATCTGATCGCTTTTTTACAAAGCACAAGGTACGGAGAATATATGAAACGTGCATTTATTATGGTGCTGGACTCTTTTGGCATCGGCGCGACCGAAGACGCGGAGCGCTTTGGCGACGTCGGTTCCGATACCCTCGGCCACATCGCTGAAGCCTGTGCGAAAGGCGAAGCCGATAACGGGCGTAAAGGCCCGCTGAATTTACCCAATCTGACCCGTCTGGGTCTGGCAAAGGCTCATGAAGGCGCAACCGGCGCTATTCCAGCCGGGATGGACGCTAATGCGGAAATCACCGGCGCTTACGCATGGGCCCATGAACTCTCTTCCGGGAAAGATACGCCGTCAGGACACTGGGAAATCGCCGGTGTGCCGGTGCTGTTTGACTGGGGTTACTTTAGCGATACCGAAAACAGCTTCCCGCAGGAATTGCTGGATAAGCTGGTTAAGCGCGCCAATCTGCCCGGCTATCTCGGCAACTGCCACTCTTCCGGCACGGTGATCCTCGACCAACTCGGCGAAGAGCATATGAAAACCGGCAAGCCGATTTTCTATACCTCGGCGGACTCGGTGTTCCAGATTGCCTGTCATGAAGAGACCTTTGGTCTGGACAAGCTCTATGAGCTGTGCGAAATCGCCCGTGAAGAGCTGACGGAAGGCGGTTATAACATCGGTCGCGTTATCGCCCGTCCGTTTGTCGGTGATAAGGCGGGTAACTTCCAGCGTACCGGTAACCGCCACGATCTGGCCGTTGAACCGCCGTCAGCCACCGTGTTGCAAAAGCTGGTGGAAGAGAAGGACGGTCACGTTGTTTCGGTGGGTAAAATCGCCGATATCTACGCTAACTGCGGCATCACCAAAAAAGTCAAAGCAACCGGGCTGGATGCGCTGTTTGACGCCACGGTAAAAGAGATGAAAGAAGCCGGTGATAAGACCATCGTCTTTACCAACTTCGTCGACTTTGACTCCTCCTGGGGCCATCGCCGCGATGTGGCCGGTTATGCCGCCGGGCTTGAGCTGTTCGATCGCCGTCTGCCGGAGCTGATGGAACTGGTCGGCGAAGATGACATTCTGATCCTCACCGCCGATCACGGCTGCGATCCGACCTGGAAAGGCACCGATCATACCCGTGAGCACATTCCGGTACTGGTTTACGGCCCGAAAGTGAAACCGGGTTCTCTTGGCCACCGTGATACCTTCGCGGATATTGGTCAGACGATCGCGAAGTACTTCGGCGTCTCTGATATGGAATATGGCAAGGCCATGTTTTGATGAATTTGGGCGGGATTTTCCCGCCCTTGCTGTTCTAACGACAACGACATGAAAGGAACTGACGATGGCAACCCCACATATTAATGCAGAAATGGGCGATTTCGCTGACGTAGTGTTGATGCCGGGCGATCCGCTGCGTGCTAAACACATTGCGGAAACCTTCCTCGAAGATTATCGCGAAGTGAACAATGTGCGCGGCATGCTGGGCTACACCGGCACCTATAAAGGCCGCAAAATTTCTGTGATGGGTCACGGTATGGGGATCCCGTCCTGCTCCATTTACACCAAAGAGCTGATCACCGATTTCGGCGTGAAGAAAATCATCCGCGTCGGTTCCTGCGGTGCGGTACGGATGGACGTACAGCTGCGCGACATCGTTATCGGCATGGGCGCGTGCACCGACTCCAAAGTCAACCGCATGCGTTTTAAAGATCATGATTTCGCGGCGATTGCGGATTTTGAGATGGTGCGTAACGCCGTTGACGCAGCGAAAGCGCTGGGCGTTGATGCGCGCGTAGGTAACCTCTTCTCCGCCGATCTGTTCTACTCCCCGGACGGTGAGATGTTCGATGTGATGGAAAAATACGGCATTCTCGGCGTGGAAATGGAAGCGGCGGGGATTTATGGCGTGGCGGCGGAATTTGGTGCGAAAGCGCTGACCATCTGCACCGTTTCCGACCATATTCGTACCCACGAACAGACCACCTCTGCTGAGCGTCAAACGACCTTCAACGATATGATCAAAATCGCGCTGGAATCTGTTCTGCTGGGCGATAAGGCGTAACCAACGCTGTTTTATCTCAAAGGGCAGCTTCGCTGCCCTTATGCCGTTTTAAAACCTTTAACGCTTTGATACATAGAGCCTGCGCTCACCTCAGCGCACCGCCCCGGCAATCCACGCCGAAAGCTCGCGTAACTCTTGTTCCTGCGCCGGAAAATCCGCGATTAACGCCTCGCATACTTGCGCCAGCGCGTCCGCGCGATATAGGCAACCCTGCAGGCGCGCCGCCAGCGTTTCCAGCGGAGTGGGGTTCAGGCTGTCGGTAAAGACCTGGCAGCGGGTGATATGCCCCTTTTCCACATCAAAATGCAGCTCCACGCCGCCCCAGGTAAAACGCTCATCCAGTAAATGGCTAAAGGCGGGAGCCTGACCGAAGTTCCACTCCCAACTGCTTTGACGGGCAAAAGTCTCGGCAAAATTGGGCAGATCCGGCGTCTTATCCGGTGAAATCACTTCAGCGGCGACGCCCTCGCCGTAATGGGCAAAAAAGGCTTCCGTTACCGCGTCGCAAATTTGTTGATGGGTAATGCCCGGCAGCAGATCCACCAGGTTTGCCACGCGCCCGCGCACCGAGGTGATCCCTTTGGCCTGCAGCTTTTTCTTATCCGGGTTGAGGTAATTAGCCAGCCGGCTGAGATCGGCGTTTAACAGCAGCGTGCCATGATGGAAACCGCGATCCGGCGTTTCACGGTAGGCGGAACCGGAGACTTTACGGTCGCCGTCAGCGGTTTTCACCACCAGATCGTTACGCCCGGAGGCTTCTGCCGTGACGCCAAGGGCGTTGAGGGCGTTAAGCACAATGGCGGTGGAGACGGTTTTATCGTACTCCGGTTTTCCGGCCATAAAGGTAAAGCAGGTATTACCGAGATCGTGAAATACCGCGCCGCCGCCGCTGCTGCGTCGTGCCAGCCGCACATTGTCTTCTTCCATGCGGCGGGTATTGCACTCTTTCCACGGGTTTTGCGCCCGTCCAATTACCACCGTATCGGCGTTGCGCCATAAAAACAGCACGCGCTGGGTAGCGGGCATCTGGCGAAAAATAGACTCTTCCACCGCCAGATTGAACCACGGATCGTAAGAGTCAGAGATAAGCAGACGAAGCGTCGACATAGCGGATTTCCTTGCTAAAACCTGAAGATATCGTACCGGGAGCGGCAAGCGTTACTCTCTCTTTTCGTGCTCTTCTTCTTCCGGTACGGATTTATTGGCCGTCAGCAAAAACGGCGACTGCTGCCAGCGCGTACGCTTGCCTTGCAGCAGGGTGCGCGTTAGGACTACGCCAATCGCCAGCGACAGCAGCAGCATCAGGCGCAAAATATTGGTGGTGTTATCCACCTGTTTGGCTTCCGTCGCCAGCGTATGGGTATCCAGCGTCATGCGCAGATAGCCCAGCGGACCGCTTTTACCCTGGATAGGCTCAACGACTTGCTGGTTGAAATAACCGCCCGCTTTTTTGCCATCCAGCGCCAGTCGGTCGCGCACATCTATGCTTTCCCCGGATCGCGCAATTAAGTTGCCCTGCGCGTCGTAGACCCCGGCATCGAGAATGCGGCTCTCTTCCGTCAGCTGCTGGAGAACCACCGTGATGCGTTTCTCATCCGGGGTTTCTGTGCGCATCAGCGGTGTCAGATTGAGCGTGACCTGCCGCGCCAGCGTTCTTGCCAGTTCTTCAAACTGCGGATTGCGCTGGCGCTGATGGTTTTGGCTGAACCAGGATGCGCCCTGCATCAGCGCGACCAATAAGGCCAGACAGATAAGCACGATTACAGCGCGATGCAGCCGAAATTTAAGTTTTGCGCGAGCCATATTCCACCTGTTGAAAATTTGAAGCTTAATGTTGCCAGAAGCGCTGGATACAAGGTAGCCTCATGCGTTATTTTCCCCTCCGATGTTTTCAGGCGCCAACGTTTTTACAGGAGCTGTAATGCCTAATAGTCTGACCTGGTGCGATCTGCCCGATGATGTTTCTCAGTGGCCAGGATTGCCGCTCTCTTTAAGTGGTGATGAGGTGATGCCTCTGGACTATCACGCCGGCCGCAGCGGCTGGTTGCTGTATGCACGCAATCTCGATAAACAGCGTTTGACCACCTATCAGCGCAAACTCGGCGCGGCGATGGTGATTGTCTCGGCGTGGAGCGTGGATGAGTACCAGGTGATTCGTCTTGCGGGTTCGTTGACGCCGCGCGCGACGCGTCTGGCCCATGATGAAGGCATGGATGTCGCGCCGCTGGGGAAAATCCCGCATCTGCGCTCGCCGGGGCTGCTGGTGATGGATATGGACTCCACCGCCATTCAGATTGAGTGTATTGATGAGATAGCCAAACTTGCCGGCACCGGCGACATGGTTGCGGAAGTGACCGAGCGCGCGATGCGCGGCGAACTCGATTTTACCGCCAGCCTGCGCAGCCGCGTGGCGACGCTGGAAGGGGCCGATGCCAATATCCTGCTGCAGGTACGGGAGAAGCTGCCGTTAATGCCAGGGCTGGTGCAGCTGGTATTGAAGCTGGAAACCCTCGGCTGGAAAGTGGCGATTGCCTCCGGCGGCTTTACCTTTTTTGCCGATTATCTGCGTGAAAAACTGCATCTGACGGCGGCGGTCGCCAACGAGCTGGAGATCATGGATGGTAAATTCACCGGCAAGGTGCTGGGCGATATCGTCGATGCGCAGTTCAAAGCCAGTACCCTTAAGCAACTGGCTGAAAAATATGAGATCCCCATCGCGCAAACCGTAGCGATTGGCGATGGTGCGAACGATTTACCGATGATCAAAGCCGCCGGGCTGGGCATCGCGTTTCATGCAAAACCGAAAGTGAACGAGAAGGCGGAAGTCACCATTCGCCATGCCGATTTAATGGGCGTATTTTGTATTCTTTCTGGCAGCATTAATAAGAAGTAGAGGTGATTGTGGCGAAAGCTCCCAAACGTGCGTTTGTCTGTAATGAATGCGGCGCGGATTATCCGCGCTGGCAGGGGCAGTGCAGCGCCTGTCACGCATGGAATACCATTACTGAAGTGCGCGTTGCCGCTTCGCCGACCGTGGCGCGTAACGAGCGCCTTGCGGGTTACGCGGGCAGCGCAGGCGTGTCGAAAGTGCAGAAGCTTGCGGATATCAGCCTCGAAGAGCTGCCCCGTTTTTCCACCGGTTTTAAAGAGTTTGACCGCGTTCTCGGCGGCGGTGTCGTTCCCGGCAGCGCCATTCTGATAGGCGGTAACCCCGGTGCCGGGAAATCCACGCTGCTGCTGCAAACCCTGTGTAAGCTCGCCGAGCAGATGAAAACGCTCTACGTTACCGGCGAAGAGTCATTACAGCAGGTGGCTATGCGCGCCCATCGGCTGGGGCTGCCGACGGCGAATCTCAATATGCTGTCGGAAACCAGCATCGAGCAAATCTGCATGATTGCCGATGAGGAGCAGCCGAGGCTGATGGTGATCGACTCGATTCAGGTCATGCATATGGCCGATATTCAGTCGTCGCCCGGCAGCGTAGCGCAGGTGCGCGAAACGGCGGCCTATTTGACGCGGTTTGCCAAAACCCGCGGCGTAGCGATTGTGATGGTCGGCCACGTAACGAAAGACGGTTCGCTGGCGGGGCCGAAAGTGCTTGAACACTGTATTGACTGTTCGGTACTGCTTGACGGCGATGCGGATTCCCGTTTCCGCACCCTGCGCAGCCATAAAAACCGTTTCGGCGCGGTGAACGAGCTTGGCGTGTTCGCGATGACCGAGCAGGGGCTGCGGGAAGTGAGCAACCCCTCGGCCATTTTCCTTAGCCGCGGCGATGAAGTCACCTCCGGCAGTTCGGTGATGGTGGTGTGGGAAGGGACGCGCCCGCTGTTAGTCGAAATTCAGGCGCTGGTGGATCACTCAATGATGTCTAACCCGCGCCGCGTGGCGGTGGGGCTTGAGCAGAACCGTCTGGCGATTTTACTGGCGGTGCTGCATCGCCACGGCGGCTTGCAGATGGCGGATCAGGATGTGTTCGTCAACGTCGTCGGCGGGGTAAAAGTGACCGAAACCAGCGCCGATTTGGCGCTGATGATGGCGATGGTCTCCAGCCTGCGCGACAGGCCGCTGCCGCAGGATTTAGTGGTCTTTGGCGAAGTGGGGCTGGCCGGTGAGATTCGCCCGGTACCGAGCGGCCAGGAGCGCATTTCGGAAGCGGCGAAGCATGGCTTTCGTCGCGCCATTGTCCCGGCGGCGAACGTGCCGAAAAAAGTGCCGGAAGGAATGCAGATTTTTGGCGTGAAGAAGCTCGCAGATGCGCTAAACGTCTTTGACGACTTATAATTGGCAAATGATTTTTTGCAGGAGGCAACAATGTCGTCGTTCGACTACTTAAAAACCGCCATTCGCCAGAAAGGCTGTACCTTACAGCAGGTGGCGGATGCCAGCGGGATGACTAAAGGCTATTTGAGCCAGCTGCTGAATGCCAAAATTAAAAGCCCCAGCGCGCAAAAGCTGGAGGCGCTGCATCGCTTTCTCGATCTTGAGTTTCCCCGTCGGCAGAAGAGTATTGGCGTGGTGTTCGGTAAGTTTTATCCACTGCACACCGGCCATATTTATCTGATTCAGCGCGCCTGTAGCCAGGTTGACGAGCTGCATATCATTCTCGGCTATGACGAGACGCGCGACCGCGCACTGTTTGAAGATAGCGCGATGTCGCAGCAGCCAACGGTCAGCGATCGGCTGCGCTGGCTGCTGCAAACCTTTAAGTATCAGAAAAATATCCGTATTCATGCCTTTAATGAAGAGGGCATGGAACCCTATCCCCACGGCTGGGATGTGTGGAGTAAAGGCATCAAAGCCTTTATGACGGAAAAAGGCATCACTCCGGACTGGATTTACACCTCTGAAGAGAGCGATGCGCCGCAGTACCGGCAACATCTTGGCATTGACGCGGTGCTGGTGGATCCTAAGCGTACCTTTATGAATATCAGCGGTACGCAAATCCGTGAAAACCCCTTTCGCTACTGGGATTATATTCCAACGGAAGTGAAGCCCTTTTTTGTGCGCACGGTAGCGATCCTCGGCGGGGAATCCAGCGGTAAATCAACGCTGGTAAATAAGCTCGCCAATATTTTTAATACCACCAGCGCATGGGAATTTGGCCGTGATTATGTCTTTTCCCATCTCGGCGGCGACGAAATGGCCCTGCAATATTCCGACTATGACAAAATTGCCCTTGGTCATGCGCAATATATTGATTTCGCCGTGAAGTACGCCAATAAAGTGGCCTTTATCGACACCGATTTTGTGACAACCCAGGCGTTTTGCAAAAAATATGAAGGGCGTGAACACCCCTTTGTGCAGGCGCTGATTGACGAATATCGTTTTGACCTGGTGATTCTGCTGGAAAATAACACGCCGTGGGTGAACGATGGCCTGCGAAGCCTTGGCAGCTCCGTCGATCGCAAAGAGTTTCAGGACTTATTAGTCTCGATGCTGGATGAGAACAAGATTGAGTATGTGCGTGTGGAAGAGGCGGATTATGATGCGCGGTTTTTACAGTGCGTTGAGCTGGTGAAACAGCTGATGGGGCCGTAGGCCGCAGCCATTTATCTTCGTCATCACCCCATAACAGGCAGCTTTGCCGGTAAAGCGAATGGGTTTCCCCATTCGCTTTGGTAGCGCTTATTTAGTAATACGTTTGTACTTAATCCGTTTCGGCTCCAGCGCATCGGCGCCCAGCGTACGTTTCTTATACTCTTCGTATTCCGTAAAGTTACCTTCGAAGAACTCCACTTTACCTTCATCCTGATAATCCAGAATGTGCGTGGCGATACGGTCGAGGAACCAGCGGTCGTGCGAGATAACCATCGCGCAGCCCGGGAACTCCAGCAGGGCGTTTTCCAGCGCGCGCAGGGTTTCGATATCCAGGTCGTTGGTCGGTTCATCGAGCAGCAGCATGTTGCCGCCAACCTGCAGCAGCTTCGCCAGGTGCAGACGACCGCGTTCACCGCCGGAGAGTTCGCCGACGCGTTTACCCTGATCGGTGCCTTTAAAGTTAAAGCGGCCAACGTAGGCGCGGCTTGGCATTTCGGTGTTGCCGATACGCATAATATCCAGCCCGCCGGAAACTTCTTCCCACACGGTTTTGCTGTTATCCATTGCGTCACGGAACTGATCGACGGAAGCCAGTTTTACCGTTTCACCCAGCGTAATGGTGCCGCCATCGGGCTGCTCCTGACCAGACATCATGCGGAACAGGGTGGATTTACCCGCGCCGTTCGGACCGATAATGCCGACAATCGCGCCTTTCGGCACCGAGAAGGAGAGACCATCAATCAGCTGGCGATCGCCGTAAGCTTTGCTGAGATTGCTGACTTCAACCACTTTATCGCCCAGGCGAGGTCCTGGCGGAATAAACAGTTCGTTGGTTTCATTACGTTTCTGGTATTCGGTGCTGTTAAGCTCTTCAAAGCGCGCCAGACGGGCTTTACCTTTTGACTGACGGCCTTTAGCGCCCTGGCGAACCCACTCCAGCTCTTTCTCAATGGATTTACGGCGAGCCGCTTCCTGAGAGGCTTCCTGCGCCAGACGCTGATCTTTCTGCTCCAGCCACGAGGAGTAGTTGCCTTCCCACGGAATACCTTCACCACGGTCAAGCTCAAGGATCCAACCGGCGACGTTATCGAGGAAGTAACGGTCGTGGGTAATCGCCACCACGGTGCCTTCGAAGTCGTGCAGGAAGCGTTCCAGCCAGGCCACGGACTCGGCGTCCAGGTGGTTCGTCGGTTCGTCGAGCAGCAGCATGTCCGGTTTTTCCAGCAGCAGACGGCACAGCGCGACGCGGCGGCGTTCACCCCCGGAAAGATTAGCGATCTTCGCATCCCAGTCCGGCAGACGCAGCGCATCGGCGGCGCGTTCCAGCTGCACATTCAGGTTATGACCGTCATGAGCCTGGATAATCTCTTCCAGCTTGCCTTGTTCCGCCGCCAGCTTGTCAAAATCTGCATCAGGATCGGCATACAGGGCGTACACTTCATCCAGACGTTTCAGGGCACCCACCACTTCGGCGACCGCTTCTTCAACGGATTCGCGAACGGTTTGCTCCGGATTAAGCTGCGGTTCCTGCGGCAGGTAACCTATTTTGATGCCGGGCTGCGGACGGGCTTCACCTTCGATATCTGTATCGATGCCGGCCATAATGCGCAGCAAGGTAGACTTACCGGCACCGTTAAGGCCCAGCACGCCGATTTTTGCGCCCGGGAAGAAGCTTAGCGAGATATTTTTCAAAATATGGCGTTTCGGCGGGACAACTTTGCCGACACGATGCATGGTATATACGAATTGAGCCACGTTGGACTTCGCCTCTTTGTAATGAGAGTAGTATTCAACAGCCGAGTTTAGCCGTTTTCGCTGCTTAATCCCAGCCAGCCGCGCCCGGTGAATTAAATCTCGGCAGAAAGGTAAAAAAGTGTGCGCAACGTGGCGCATTAGGGGATGCCCGGTTAGCATTAACCCATTACGCGGCATGACGCTGCAAAATGTGACCGATAAGAGGAAAGAGCTGTGCAGAGAGCTAAACATGCCGCCTGGCGATTCGCGGCGGCCTGCGTGTGTTTGCTGTCCCTCAGCAATGTGGCGCGAGCGGATTCACTGGACGAACAACGCAATCGCTACGCGCAAATCAAAAGCGCGTGGGACAATAACCAAATGGATGTGGTGCAGCAGTTGCTGCCCACGTTACAAACCTATCCGCTTTATCCTTACCTGGAATACCGGCAGATAACCGACGATTTGATGAATCAGCCTGCCCTGACGGTGACGAATTTTGTGCAGGCTAACCCGACGCTACCGGCGGCGCGCACCCTTAAATCCCGCTTCGTGAATGAGCTGGCCCGTCGACAAGACTGGCGCGGTTTGCTGGCGTTTAGCCCGGATAAACCCGCCGCCACCGAAGCGCAATGTAACTACTACTTTGCAAAATTTAATACCGGTCAGGCCGATGAAGCCTGGGAAGGAGCGAAAGAGCTGTGGCTAACGGGTAAGAATCAGCCGAACGCTTGCGATCAGCTGTTTGGTGCCTGGCGCGCGTCCGGCAAGCAGGATCCGCTGGCGTTTCTGGAGCGTATTCGCCTCGCGATGAAAGCGGGCAATACCAAACTGGTCACGCTGTTGGCCGGACAGATGCCGTCTGATTACCAGACCATTTCGGCAGCCATTATCTCCCTTGCCAATAATCCTGCGAGCGTGATGACCTTTGCCACCACCACGGGCGCGACGGATTTCACCCGCCAGATGGCGGCGGAAGCCTTTGAAAGCGTGGCGCGTCAGGATGTGGAAAACGCGCGTCTGATGATCCCGTCGCTGGCGCAGGCGCAGCAGTTGAATGAAGAGCAAACCCAGACGCTGCGCGATATTGTCGCCTGGCGCTTGATGGGCAATGACGTCACCAGCGATCAGGCGCGCTGGCGCGACGATGCGATCATGCGTTCGCAATCCCTCTCTTTGCTGGAGCGCCGGGTGCGCATGGCCATTGGTTCTGGCGATCGTCACGGGCTCAATACCTGGCTTTCCCGCTTGCCGATGGAAGCGAAAGAGAAAGATGAGTGGCGCTACTGGCAGGCTGATTTGTTGCTCGAGCGCGGGCGTGAAGATGAGGGTAAAACGATCCTGCGGGCGCTGATGCGCCAGCGTGGTTTTTATCCGATGGTTGCCGCTCAGCGCCTCGGTGAGGATTACCCGTTACAGATTGATAAAGCGTCGGGCAATGTTTCCCCTTTACTGACACAGGGGCCTGAAATGGCGCGCGTGCGCGAACTGATGTACTGGGGGATGGACAATACTGCCCGCAGCGAATGGGCCAATCTGGTGACCAGCCGCACGCAGCAAGAGCAGGCGCAGCTGGCGCGCTATGCTTTTGATAACCACTGGTGGGATCTGAGCGTACAGGCGACGATTGCCGGCAAGCTGTGGGATCAGCTGCAGGAGCGTTTCCCGCTGGCCTATAGCGATCTTTACTCCCGCTATACCCGTGGTAAGGGGATTTCGCAAAGCTATGCGATGGCGATTTCGCGCCAGGAAAGCGCCTGGAACCCGACGGCGCGCTCTCCCGTTGGCGCAGCCGGTTTAATGCAAATAATGCCCGCTACGGCAACCCATACGGTGAAAATGTTTGCTATTCCGGGCTACAGTAATTCCGGGCAACTGTTTGATCCGGAAACTAATATCAACATCGGTACCAGCTATCTACAGTATGTTTATCAGCAGTTCGGCAACAACCGTATTTTCTCCTCGGCGGCCTACAATGCCGGGCCGGGACGGGTGCGCAACTGGCTCAATAACAGCGGTGGCAAACTCGATGCGGTGGCGTTTATCGAGAGCATCCCGTTCTCGGAAACGCGCAGTTACGTGAAAAATGTGCTGGCGTACGATGCTTACTACCGTTATTTCCTCAACGGTGATAAGCCGGTGGTATTAAGCGATGCTGAATGGCAGCGCCGTTATTGATTTCCGCGGTTTATGCTATGATGCGTACTCGCTAAAGAGTACGCATCTTTAACCCTGAACATGGCGGCTAACTATGAACCAGCAATCTCCCTATTCGGCAGCGATGGCCGAACAGCGCGACCAGGAGTGGCAACGCTTCGTTGAACTGGTCCGGCAATCTTTTGAAAAGGATCTGCACATTCCGCTGCTTAACCTGATGCTGACGCCGGATGAGCGCGAGTCGCTGGGCACCAGAGTGCGCATTATCGAAGAGCTGCTGCGCGGCGAGATGAGCCAGCGCGAGTTAAAAAGCGAGCTTGGCGCTGGCATTGCCACCATTACGCGTGGCTCAAACAGCCTTAAAGCCGCACCGGCCGATCTGCGTTTGTGGCTGGAAGAGACGCTGCTGAACAATCAGCCATAAATGGCGTTGTGAAACGGGCTGAGGGCCAGAATCACCGCCTGGTGATAAACGCTTTCACGGGTCAGTTTTCCGGCGGTAAAGATGCCAATTGCACCCTCTTTGCGGCCGATCTCATCAATTCCACTGTAGTGCGACATCACCGGTCCGAGCGCTTCACCGGCGCGTACACGCTGCAAAATAACCTCCGGTAGCGGCAGCGTCGCCGAGCGGGCTTCCCCTTTACGCTGGTGATTTTCAATGACTACCCAGCTAAAGGTACTGCCTTCGTCGATACCGGCTTCTATCGCCACCCAAAAGTCTGCTTCAGGATGCGCTTGACGGGCATTGAGCACACGATTTCGTGCGCCAGCACGCGTTTCTTCACTGCCAAGAGGCTGTTCCGGTACGCCGCTCTCGACGGAAACGGCGTCAATATGGCAGGATCCTTCGCCAAAGATGGCGCTAAAAGCGTGCAGAATTGCCCGAATTTTAGCGGGATTGGTGGTAGCACAGACAACATGATGCATAATCAATAGCGGTATGTTTGGGCGATGCGTACCAGGCCCCGAACAGTGACCTTCCTCAGATAATAAATTCATCGCAGTATAATGGATAAAAAAGCATGTTACAGGTATACCTTGTTCGCCACGGTGAAACGCAGTGGAACGCCGAGCGTCGTATTCAAGGCCAGTCAGACAGTCCGTTAACCGAAAAAGGTGAGAAACAGGCGTGGCAGGTGGCTGAGCGCGCCAAAGCGCTGGGCATTACCCATGTTATTGCCAGCGACCTGGGACGTACCCGCCGGACGGCTGAGATCATCGCCGACGTCTGTGGTTGCGACATTACTTTTGAGCCGCGCCTGCGCGAGCTGGATATGGGCGTGCTTGAGCGCCGACATATCGATTCCCTGACCGAAGAAGAAGAGAGCTGGCGTCGCCAGTTGGTGAATGGCACGGCCGATGGCCGCATTCCGGATGGGGAATCTATGCAGGAGCTAAGCGACCGAATGCATGCGGCGCTGGCAACCTGCCTTGAACTCCCCGAGGGAAGCCGTCCGCTGCTGGTGAGCCACGGGATGGCGCTGGGCTGCCTGGTCAGTACCATCCTCGGGCTTCCGGCCTATGCAGAGCGTCGCCTGCGTTTACGCAACTGTTCAATCTCCCGCATCGATTACCAGCATAGCCCGTGGCTGGCGTCGGGATGGGTGGTGGAAACCGCAGGCGACGTCTCGCATCTGGACGCGCCGGCGTTGGATGAACTGCAGCGTTAACGGCGCAGGGGAACCAGATACTCGCAGCGGATATGGGTGGGCGGCTCATTGTCGTCGCGCACGTTTTCATGCTGCGGGTAAAAATGCTCGATATCCTGGCCTTTACGACGCGTAAGGTTCAACATGGGCATGCAGGTTCCGTAAACGGTCAGGATGAAATCCTGAAAGCCATGCGGTGAGCCTTCGTAGAAGAAAGCGACGTAGTCGCCGCCTTCCAGCAGCACCGGCTGCGCGTTACTCACATAGCCGTTCGCCATCTCCGGTGTCAGCGCGGTGGTGTAAAAGACTTCCTGCTCGTCATCTTTTTCGAGGCTTGGGCGCGGTTCATTCAGGCCGTAGATTTCCGGCGGGATCTTCGGCGAATTACTTAAAAACTCGCGCCAGAACTGAATACGCATCTGGTTACGGAAATCCGAGATCTCCTCCAGCGAGCAGGTGTAGCTTTGGGTCGTGCCGACAAGGCGCAGGGGCGGCAGCGTGACAAACTCATATTTTGGCATTTTAAATTCGCCCAGGCGCAACGGCGGACGAATGCCAAAGGCGCTCCAGTCAGGCG
Organism: Enterobacter sp. Bisph1; assembly: GCF_000814905.1. Lineage (GTDB taxonomy): Bacteria > Pseudomonadota > Gammaproteobacteria > Enterobacterales > Enterobacteriaceae > Kosakonia. Next base: position 7,230 of record NZ_JXAG01000044.1, on the reverse strand, counting down.
AGCGACGATAGAGCGCCGGGGTCACCGTAAACTGTTTTTTGAACGCGCGGGTGAAGGTTTGCTGCGAATCGAAGCGGTATTGCAGCGCAATATCCAGAATCGGCCGGGCGGTAAGGCGCAGCGCAACGGCGGATTTCGATAGACGGCGGGCGCGAATATAAGCACCGATAGCGTGGCCAGTGACGTCTTTGAACATCCTTTGCAGATGCCACTTGGAATAACCCGCTTTTGCCGCCACATTGTCCAAAGAGAGCGGTTGATCCAGATGGCCTTCCAGCCAGGAAAGTAGGTCGCGAATGATCCCAGCCTGATCCATATAATGTCCTCTTCCTTAAAACTACATTAACGCCGATACCAGGCAACGGATAATAACGGGTTTTGTGGTGTTTGGCATTCGGTAGTTTTTTTGTGCGCAAATCAGCATTGTGCCTGATTTTCATAATAAAATTTGTAAATAAGTGATCTGCAAACATTTTCTCATTAGAAAGGTGAATAGTTACTAAACGTAATATTCAAAAATGGTAACAATATGAAATATACAAAGTTAATCCTTCCGATGCTCATGCTGGCGGCTTACGGCTCGGCGCAGGCAGAAGAAATAGGTTCAGTCGATACAGTGTTCAAAATGTTTGGCCCGGATCACAAAATTGTGGTGGAAGCTTTTGATGATCCAGACGTAAAAAACGTGACCTGTTATATCAGCCGGGCGAAAACCGGCGGTATCAAAGGTGGGTTAGGCCTGGCAGAGGATACCTCCGACGCTGCCATCTCTTGTCAGCAGGTAGGACCGGTTGAGCTAAGCGACAAGATTAAAAACGGTAAAGCGCAGGGCGATGTCGTTTTTCAGAAACGGACCTCGTTAGTGTTTAAGAAATTGCAGGTGGTGCGCTTCTATGATGCGAAACGTAATACTCTCGCCTACTTAGCTTATTCCGATAAAGTGGTCGAAGGATCGCCCAAAAACGCCTTAAGCGCGGTGCCCATTATTCCCTGGAGTAAATAAACCGGGTTGGGCAGGCATAAAAAAAGCGGCGCTGAGCGCCGCTTTTTTAGCAATATGCGGGGTTATTCCTGCAAATCACCGCAGAAACGGTAACCTTCGCCGTGGATGGTGGCGATGATTTCCGGCGTGTCCGGCGTCGATTCGAAATGCTTACGGATACGACGAATAGTCACGTCGACGGTACGGTCATGGGGCTTCAGCTCGCGACCGGTCATCTTCTTCAGCAGTTCAGCACGAGACTGGATTTTGCCTGGGTTTTCGCAGAAGTGCAGCATCGCGCGAAATTCGCTACGCGGCAGCTTATACTGATCGCCGTTCGGGCTAATCAGCGAGCGGCTATTGATATCCAGTTCCCAGCCGTTGAACTTGTAGCTATCAACGCTACGGCGTTCTTCGCTTACCGTACCCAGATTCATGGTACGTGACAGCAGGTTACGCGCACGGATAGTCAATTCACGCGGATTAAACGGCTTGGTGATATAGTCATCAGCGCCGATTTCGAGGCCCAGAATCTTATCGACTTCGTTATCACGACCGGTTAAAAACATGAGCGCGACATCCGCCTGTTCGCGTAATTCACGCGCCAGCAAAAGACCGTTTTTACCCGGCAGATTGATATCCATGATCACCAGATTGATGTCATTATCAGACAGGATCTGATGCATTTCAGCGCCATCAGTCGCTTCAAAGACATCGTAGCCTTCTGCTTCGAAAATGCTTTTTAACGTGTTGCGTGTTACCAACTCGTCTTCAACAATAAGAATGTGCGGGGTCTGCATGTTTGCTACCTAAATTGCCAACTAAATCGAAACAGGAAGTACAAAAGTCCCTGACCAGCCTGGTACATGTGGAAAATTAACATGACGGCGTAACATGACTAAAGTACGTAATTGCGTTCTTGATGCACCTTCCATCAACGTCAACAACATCATTAGCTTGGTCGTGGGCACTTTCCCTCTGAACCCGACAGTGTCAAAAACGGCTGTCATCCTAACCATTTTAACAGCAACATAACAGGCTAAGACGTAAGTGACACCCAATAAAACTACGCTTCGTTGACATATATCAAGTTCAATTGTAGCACGTTAACAGTTTGGCGAAATCTTGATAGCCAAATGCTATCGTTTATTACAATTTTTCAATAAACCAACTAGTTGCGCATATTAATTGATAAACACGGTGAATCCAATACGCAGAGCCGATTATCAGTTAAAATACCATGATTAAACATAGGGATAAGCCCCGGTTGATTGCTTATACCCTGGTAATATTACTGATAAACAGTTTAGCTTTTTTTAAGCGTTCCCAAAGGCTAAATCAGTGAAGCGTGTTACATAATTGTAAATTCGCACCGCGTAGTATGATGACAAGGTTCACATTTCTGCGCAGTGTCTGTTGAGATGAGAAAGTAAAATGCATTTGGCTGTTGTACTTGTTTCCCCCGCCCGCGCGGAGAATGTTGGCGCCGCTGCTCGCGCGATGAAAACCATGGGATTTAGCGATTTGCGCATAGTCGATAGCGACGCGCATTTGCAGGAGGGCGCGCGGCGGGTTGCGCACGGCTCCGGAGATATCCTTGATAATATTAAAACTTATGCCACCCTCGCCGAGGCGCTGGCGGATATTCCCTTTACCATCGCCACCACAGCGCGCAGCCGGGCGAAATTCCATTATTACGCCACCCCCGCTGAACTGGTGCCGCTGTTAGAAGAGAAAAGCACATGGCTGAGCGGCGCGGCGTTAGTGTTTGGCCGTGAAGATTCCGGCTTAACTAACGAGGAACTGGCGCTGGCGGATATTTTAACCGGCGTGCCGATGGCGGCGGATTACCCTTCGCTGAATCTCGGCCAGGCGGTGATGGTTTTCTGCTATCAATTAGCATCATTAATGCAACACGCGTCGCAGACAGCCGCCCCGGTTGATGATAATCAACTGCGCGCATTGCGTTTGCGCGCGCGTGGATTACTGGAAAAATTAGGCGTCGCTGACGACATTAAAATGGCCGACTGGCTGGATCAGCGTCTTGGGCTGCTGGAACAACGCGATACCGCCATGTTGCATCGTTTGCTGCACGATATCGAAAAAAAACTCACCGAGTAATTCGCTTTCATACTATATTTTTATAGTTAAAGTGACTGCTATTCAGGGTTTATATGACCCTGAACGGTGGAAAAAGCAAGGGGTTTTAGCGCAGCCGGGAAGAAGAGTAAAAGCGCGAAAAACAAAAATAAATTGACTTGCGTGGTCAGATACTTTAACCAATATAGGCATACAGCACAGACAGATAATAATACAGAGCACACAACATCCATGAAACGCATCAGCACCATTACCACTATTACAACCATCACCATTACCACAGGTAACGGTGCGGGCTGACGCGTACAGGAAACACAGAAAAAAGCCCGCACCTGAACAGTGCGGGCTTTTTTTTCGACCAGAGATTAAGGGGTAAAAACATGCGAGTGTTGAAGTTCGGCGGTACATCAGTGGCAAATGCGGAGCGTTTTCTGCGCGTTGCCGACATCCTGGAAAGTAATGCCAGGCAGGGGCAGGTGGCCACCGTGCTCTCTGCCCCGGCGAAAATCACCAACCATTTGGTGGCGATGATCGAAAAAACGATTGGTGGTCAGGATGCACTCCCGAACATTAGCGACGCCGAGCGTATTTTTACCGAACTACTGCAAGGCCTTGCCGACGCACAGCCGGGTTTCCCCCTCGCACAGTTAAAAACCGTTGTTGAGCAAGAGTTCGCCCAGATCAAACATGTGCTGCACGGTATCAGCCTGCTTGGACAATGCCCGGACAGCATCAACGCCGCGTTAATCTGCCGTGGTGAAAAATTATCTATCGCCATCATGGCGGGCCTGCTGGAAGCGCGTGGACACAAAGTCAGCGTCATTGATCCGGTAGAAAAACTGCTTGCCGTCGGCCATTACCTTGAATCCACCGTTGATATCGCAGAATCTACTCGCCGTATCGCCGCCAGCCGCATTCCGCAGGATCATATGGTGCTGATGGCCGGTTTTACTGCCGGCAACGAGAAGGGCGAACTGGTGGTGCTTGGGCGTAACGGTTCTGACTATTCTGCGGCGGTTTTAGCTGCCTGCTTACGCGCCGATTGCTGTGAAATCTGGACCGATGTCGACGGCGTTTATACCTGCGATCCGCGCCAGGTGCCTGACGCCAGGCTTTTGAAATCGATGTCTTATCAGGAAGCGATGGAGCTCTCCTACTTCGGTGCCAAAGTTCTCCATCCGCGTACCATTACCCCTATCGCTCAGTTTCAAATCCCTTGTCTGATTAAAAATACCGGCAACCCGCAAGCGCCGGGTACGCTGATTGGCGCGACGTCTGATGAAGATGGCCTGCCGGTAAAAGGCATTTCGAATCTGAATAATATGGCGATGTTCAGCGTCTCCGGTCCGGGGATGAAGGGGATGGTTGGCATGGCAGCCCGCGTGTTTGCCACCATGTCGCGCTCCGGTATATCGGTGGTGCTGATTACTCAATCCTCGTCTGAATACAGCATCAGTTTCTGTGTGCCGCAGTCCGATTGTCAGCGTGCCCAGCGCGCCATGAACGATGAGTTCTATCTGGAATTAAAAGAGGGGCTTCTGGAGCCGCTGGCGGTGATGGAACGTCTGGCGATTATCTCCGTTGTCGGCGATGGTATGCGTACGCTGCGCGGGATCTCGGCGAAGTTCTTTGCCGCGCTGGCGCGGGCGAATATCAATATCGTCGCCATTGCGCAGGGTTCTTCTGAACGTTCGATCTCGGTCGTGGTGAGTAACGATGATGCCACCACCGGCGTGCGCGTCACCCACCAGATGCTGTTTAACACCGATCAGGTGATCGAAGTCTTCTTGATAGGCATTGGCGGCGTTGGCGGCGCGCTGCTGGAGCAGCTCAAGCGCCAGCAGACCTGGCTGAAAAAGAAACATATTGATCTGCGCGTTTGTGGCGTAGCGAACTCAAAAGCCTTAATGACCAACGTGCACGGTTTGAATCTCGATAACTGGCAAGATGAACTGGCGCAGGCTAAAGAGCCGTTTAATCTCGGGCGCTTGATTCGGCTGGTAAAAGAGTATCATCTGCTGAATCCGGTGATTGTGGATTGTACCTCCAGCCAGGCGGTGGCCGATCAGTACGCCGATTTCCTGCGTGAAGGTTTTCACGTCGTGACGCCGAATAAAAAAGCCAACACCTCGACGATGGATTATTACCATCAGCTGCGTCGCGCGGCAGAAAAATCGCGGCGTAAATTCCTCTACGACACCAACGTCGGTGCCGGGTTGCCGGTGATAGAAAACCTGCAAAACTTGCTCAATGCAGGGGATGAACTGCAGCAATTCTCAGGTATTCTTTCAGGCTCGCTGTCCTATATCTTCGGCAAGCTGGAGGAGGGGATGAGCCTGTCGGCCGCGACCAGACAGGCCCGTGAAATGGGCTATACCGAGCCGGATCCCCGGGACGATCTCTCCGGTCAGGATGTTGCGCGTAAACTGCTGATTCTGGCACGCGAAACAGGACGTGAACTGGAGCTTGCGGATATCGTTATCGAACCGGTGCTGCCGGCGGGCTTTGACGCTACCGGGGATGTTGAGAGCTTTATGGCACGTCTGCCGCAGCTGGATGATGCCTTTGCCGCACGCGTCGCAAAAGCCCGTGATGAGGGAAAAGTCCTGCGCTATGTCGGTAATATTGAAGAAGATGGCGTCTGCCGGGTAAAAATTGCCGAAGTTGACGGCAACGATCCGTTATATAAAGTGAAAAACGGTGAGAACGCGCTGGCGTTCTACAGCCACTATTATCAGCCGTTACCGCTGGTGCTGCGCGGCTATGGCGCGGGTAATGATGTGACGGCGGCGGGCGTGTTTGCCGATCTGTTACGTACCCTGTCCTGGAAGTTGGGAGTCTAAGATGGTGAAGGTGTATGCTCCGGCCTCCAGTGCCAATATGAGCGTAGGTTTTGATGTGCTTGGCGCGGCGGTCACGCCGGTGGACGGCACATTGTTAGGCGACAATGTTTCAGTGGAAGCCGCTGACAAATTCAGCCTGAATAATATCGGCCGTTTTGCCAGTAAATTACCCGCCGAGCCGAAGGAAAATATCGTTTATCAATGCTGGGAGCTGTTCTGCCAGGAGATTGGCAAGCAGGTGCCGGTGGCGATGACGCTGGAAAAAAATATGCCGATTGGTTCCGGGCTTGGCTCCAGCGCCTGCTCGGTGGTTGCGGCACTGGTGGCGATGAATGAGTTCTGCCATAAACCGCTGAGTGAATCACGCATGCTGGCACTGATGGGCGAGCTGGAAGGGCGCATTTCCGGCAGCGTGCATTACGATAACGTTGCCCCTTGCTACCTCGGCGGTATGCAGCTGATGATTGAAGAAAGCGGCATTATCAGCCAGCAGGTGCCAGGCTTTGATGAGTGGCTGTGGGTGCTGGCGTACCCGGGCATTAAAGTCTCCACGGCGGAAGCACGGGCGATTTTACCGGCGCAGTATCGCCGCCAGGATTGCATTGCGCACGGTCGCCATTTAGCAGGCTTTATTCATGCCTGCTATACCCGTCAGCCTGCGCTGGCGGCAAAATTAATGAAAGACGTGATTGCCGAACCGTACCGCATGAAGCTGTTACCTGGCTTTGCTGATGCACGTAAGGCGGTGGCCGATATTGGCGCGCTGTCCTGTGGGATTTCCGGTTCCGGGCCAACGCTGTTTGCGTTGTGTGACAAGCCGGAAACCGCCCAGCGTGTTGCCGACTGGCTCGAAAAACACTATCTGCAAAATCAGGAAGGCTTTGTTCATATTTGCCGGCTGGACACGGCGGGCGCACGCGTAGTGGGATAACCAATGAAACTGTATAACTTAAAAGATCATAACGAACAGGTCAGCTTCGCGCAGGCCGTGACCCAGGGGCTGGGGAAAAATCAGGGGCTGTTCTTTCCGCACGATCTGCCGGAATTCAGCCTGACGGAAATCGACGACATGCTGGCGCAGGATTTCGTTACCCGCAGCGCGAAAATTCTCGCGGCTTATATCGGCGATGAAATTCCACAGGAGGCACTTGAAGCCCGTGTGCGTGCCGCTTTTGCCTTTCCGGCACCGGTAAAACCGGTGGAAAGCAATATCGGCTGCCTTGAGTTGTTCCACGGGCCAACGCTGGCGTTTAAAGATTTCGGCGGGCGTTTTATGGCGCAGATGCTGAGTGCAATCAGCGGCGA
>NZ_JXAG01000043.1 GCF_000814905.1 Enterobacter sp. Bisph1 | reverse complement strand
AAGCCGGTGACTATCCTCACCGCCACATCCGGCGATACGGGTGCCGCGGTGGCGCATGCTTTTTACGGTATGAAAAACGTTCGCGTGGTGATCCTCTATCCGCAGGGCAAAATCAGCCCGTTGCAGGAGAAACTGTTTTGCACGCTGGGTGGGAATATTGAAACCGTCGCTATCGACGCAGATTTTGATGCCTGTCAGGCGCTGGTGAAACAGGCTTTTGATGATGAAGAGCTAAAAACGGCGCTCGGGCTGAACTCGGCAAACTCGATTAATATCAGCCGCCTGCTGGCGCAGATTTGTTATTACTTTGAAGCCGTCGCCCAACTACCGCAAGAAGCGCGCAACCAGCTGGTGGTTTCTGTGCCGAGCGGCAACTTTGGCGATCTCACCGCCGGTTTACTGGCGAAATCGCTGGGTCTGCCGATTAAGCGTTTTATCGCCGCGACCAACGCCAATGACACGGTGCCGCGCTTCCTGAAAGAGGGACAATGGCAGCCTAATGCGACCCAGGCAACCCTGTCGAACGCCATGGATGTCAGCCAGCCAAATAACTGGCCGCGCGTTGAAGAGCTGTTTCGCCGTAAGATTTGGCGCTTAAACGAGCTGGGCTATGCGGCGGTGGATGATGACACCACCAAAGCGACTATCCGCGAGCTGAAAGAGAAGGGATATGTTTCCGAGCCCCATGCCGCTATCGCTTACCGCGCGCTGCGCGATCAACTGCAGCCGGGCGAGTATGGCCTGTTCCTCGGCACCGCGCATCCGGCGAAGTTTAAAGAGAGCGTAGAAGTGATTCTTGGCGAAACCCTGCCGCTGCCGAAAGAACTGGCGGATCGCGCCGATTTACCGCTGCTGTCGCATACACTGCCTGCGGATTTTGCCGCCTTGCGCAAGTTGATGATGAGCAAAGCCTAAGTTCAACTTTTCCCCCGCCTTTGGGCGGGGGAAGTTTAACGCTTACTGTTCGTGTCGCTTAAAGACCAGTTCGCCTTCTGACGAGGCGTCTGCATCAAAGAAATACCCTTCGCTATTAAAACCGGTTAACTGCTCCGGTTTCGTCAAACGATGCTCAATAATGTAACGGCTCATCAGCCCGCGCGCTTTCTTGGCGTAAAAACTGATGACTTTAAACTTGCCGTTTTTCTCATCAAGGAATACGGGCTTGATAATGCTGGCGTTCAGCTTCTGCGTTTTGACGGAGCGGAAATATTCGTCTGAGGCCAGATTGATCACGATATCGTCGCCCTGGGCGGCAATGGCTTCGTTCAGCGTGTTGGTGATGACATCGCCCCAGAACTGGTAGAGATCCTTGCCGTTGGCATTCTCAAAACGGATGCCCATCTCGAGGCGATAAGGCTGCATCAGATCCAGCGGGCGCAGCACGCCATAAAGCCCGGAGAGCATGCGCAGGTGCTGCTGGGCAAAGTCGAAATCCGCCTCGCTAAAGGTTTCCGCCTGCAGTCCGGTATAAACATCGCCTTTAAAAGCCAAAATGGCCTGACGGGCGTTTTCCAGTGTGAAATCAGGCTGCCAGTCATGAAAGCGGGTCGCGTTCAGATCGGCGAGTTTATCGCTAATGCCCATCAGCGCTTTGATTTGCGGCGCCGAGAGTTTACGTGCGCTTTCGATCAGCTGCGCAGAGTAATCCAGCAGCGCCGGCTGGGTAAAACGTGTGGTCGCCAGCGGGCTTTGATAATCGAGTGTTTTAGCAGGTGAAATTAAAATCAGCATTCTCAGTCCTTGCTGTGCGAGAAATTTCCGCCGACTGTAGCAAAAAATCCGACAGGCTTGATCGATAGTTGCAATCAGCGCGGCGCGCGAGGGATCTCATCCCAGCAGCCCGGCGCAAGCTGACGCTTGATCTCCGGGTAGCGCTTCGGGTCAAAAACAGGTACCACGCCAAGTTTACGCTGGCGCAGGTAATCGCGCGCCAGCAGGCTGACCACCGGCGATAGCAGCAGGATTGCCGTCAGGTTGGTCATCGCCATTAGCGCCATGATCACATCGCCAATGTGCCAGATAACCGGCAGATGGAAAAGTGAGCCCAGCAGGATCATGACGATCACGGCCGTGCGCAGCAGCGCGATATTCCTTGCGCTATTGCGGCGTAAAAAGATCAGATTATTTTCCGCGTAGGTGTAGTTCGCCACCACCGAGGTAAAGGCAAATAGTGTAACGATCACGGCGACAAATCCGTCGCCCCAGCTGCCAACAAGCGCTTCCATCGCCTCCTGAAGCAGCTGTGTGCCGCTGATAGCGAGAGTGTCGGGGGCCGCATTAGCAAGTAATAGAATAAGCGCGCTGCCGGTACAGACCAGAAAAGTATCCGTGACGACGCCGATCATCTGCACGATTCCCTGAGAAACGGGATGGGGCGGCCAGGATGCAGCGGCGGCTGCGGCGTTGGGTGACGAACCCATTCCGGATTCGTTGGCAAATACGCTGCGCTGAAAGCCGCTGGTGATCGCCTGGCTCAGCGTCCATGCCATGGTGCCCGTTGCCGCTTCCTGCCAGCCAAACGCGCTTTTGAAAATGTTCTCGAAAACGGCAGGCAGCAGCGTAGCGTGCCAAAGACTGACGCCGAAACTGGCCAGGATCCACATCAGCGCCATCGCTGGCACTACCCACTGCAACATCCGCGTAATGGTTTTTAGCCCCTTGAGCATATAGAGCAGCGCCGCTGCGGCCAGCGCCAGGCCAGTGACCAATTCGGGTACGTTCCATGCGTAACGGATGGCGTGAGCCATCGAACTGGATTGGATGGCGTTAAAAAACAGACCGTATGAGAGCAGCAAAAAGAGGGCGAACAGCACGCCCATCCAGCGCATTCCCAATCCGCGCTCCATATACCAGGCCGGACCGCCGCGTAGCTGCTGATTGGCATCGCGCTCTTTGTACAGCTGCGCCAGCGAACACTCAGCAAAACTGATGAACATACCGATAATGGCGGACACCCACATCCAGAAAATCGCACCGGGTCCGCCGGTGGTCAGGGCAAACGCCACACCGGCCAGATTGCCGGTACCGAGCCGGGTTGCCAGGCTCAGGCATAACGCTTGATATGCCGACAGCGAGCCCGGTTCTGCCAAACGGCCATTTTTCAGACTTTGAGCAAAATCGCGAATAAAACGGAAGGGAACAAACCGGCTACGAAAGGCAAACCAGATACCTGCCGCCGCCAGCAGGTAGACCATTAACGATCCCCACAGTATTTCGCTGATAAATGAGAAAAATTCTGGCATTAACATTCCTCTTGTTGATGCCGGGGGGTTAACCGGGGAAGGGGCTAACGAGAAATATGCATCACATGGCTGGCACGAAACAATGAAAGTTTACCATACATTTTTCAGAGCATTACCAGCGGTTGCGCTGGCAGTGCGTCGTGTTATCATCAGGGCAGACCGGTTACATCCCCCTAACAAGTATACTCGTCATACTTCCCGTTCAGGTGCGCTGGCTGTGTTTTTGCGCCAGGCGTAGCAACGCGTCGTCGCGCTTCGCGTGGAGTATTCAGGGTATCGTTTAAAGAGAAACACTATCATGACGGATAAATTGACCTCCCTGCGTCAGTACACCACAGTCGTGGCTGATACCGGAGATATCGCGGCAATGAAGTTGTACCAGCCGCAGGATGCGACAACCAACCCATCTCTGATCCTTGGGGCAGCTCAAATCCCGGAATACCGTAAACTGATTGACGACGCCGTGACCTGGGCGCGCAGCCAGAGCAGCGATCGCGCACAGCAGATTGTTGATGCCACGGATCGCCTGGCGGTAAATATCGGTCTGGAAATCCTCAAACTGATCCCTGGCCGTATCTCTACCGAAGTCGACGCACGCCTTTCCTATGACACCGAAGCCTCTATCGCCAAAGCTAAACGCCTGATCAAAATGTACAACGATGCGGGCATCAGCAACGATCGTATCCTGATCAAACTGGCTTCCACCTGGCAGGGGATTCGCGCCGCTGAGCAGCTGGAAAAAGAGGGTATCAACTGTAACCTCACCCTGCTGTTCTCCTTTGCACAAGCGCGTGCGTGCGCCGAAGCGGGCGTGTTCCTGATCTCCCCGTTTGTTGGCCGTATCCTCGACTGGTACAAAGCCAATACGGATAAAAAAGAGTATGCGCCGGCTGAAGATCCGGGCGTGGTATCCGTCACGGAGATTTATCAGTACTACAAACAGCACGGGTATGAAACCGTGGTGATGGGCGCAAGCTTCCGTAACACTGGTGAAATCGTTGAGCTGGCAGGCTGTGACCGTCTGACCATCGCCCCGGCGCTGCTGAAAGAGCTGGCGGAAAGCGAAGGCGCAATTGAGCGTAAACTCGCTTACAGCGGCGAAGTGAAAGCCCGTCCGGAGCGCATCACCGAAGCGGAATTCCTCTGGCAGCACAACCAGGATCCGATGGCGGTAGATAAACTGGCGGATGGTATTCGCAAGTTTGCCGTTGACCAGGAAAAACTGGAAAAAATGATCGGCGATCTGCTGTAATCTTCAGGCGTGGCCGGATCCCCGGTCACGCTTCTTCTCTGCGAATTGTTTGCTTCTCCCCTCAGCGTGTATCATTTCGTTAAATTGTTTTTTGCACGGAATGACTATGAACACACTACGCATTGGTTTAGTTTCGGTTTCCGATCGCGCCTCCAGCGGCGTTTATCAGGATAAAGGTTTACCTGCCCTCGAAGAGTGGCTGGCGAGCGCTCTGACCACCCCGTTTGAGATTGAAACCCGCCTGATCCCCGATGAGCAAAGCATCATCGAGCAAACCCTGTGTGAGCTGGTGGACGAAATGAGCTGCCATCTGGTGTTAACCACCGGCGGTACCGGGCCCGCGCGCCGGGATGTGACGCCCGATGCGACGCTGGCGGTCGCCGACCGTGAAATGCCGGGGTTTGGCGAACAGATGCGACAAATCAGTCTTAACTTTGTGCCGACCGCGATCCTCTCCCGACAGGTGGGCGTTATTCGCAAGCAGGCGCTGATCCTTAATTTGCCCGGCCAGCCGAAGTCGATTAAAGAGACGCTGGAAGGACTCAAAGGGGCGGATGGCGAAGTGAAAGTGGCGGGCATTTTTGCCAGTGTACCGTATTGTGTACAGTTACTGGATGGGCCCTACATTGAAACCGACCCGCAAGTAGTAGCATCTTTCCGCCCTAAGAACGCGCATCGCGAAACTTTATCCTAAAAAAGTGACGCTGATAAAATAAGCGGTATCGGCGCTGGAGTGTTAATTTATTTACGGTATAGTAATTTTTAATTTACAGAATACGTAAAAATCACATTAACACTCCTTCCTTACTAACGGTCCGCTATGTCAAATTACACACGCCCTCTGAACCGACAGGATTATAAAACCTTAACGCTCGCGGCCCTTGGCGGCGCGCTGGAGTTTTATGATTTCATCATTTTTGTTTTCTTTGCCGCCGTCGTCGGCGAACTCTTCTTCCCGCCGGATATACCCGACTGGCTGCGCCAGGTGCAAACCTTTGGCATTTTTGCCGCCGGCTATCTGGCGCGTCCCCTTGGCGGCATTGTGATGGCGCACTTTGGCGATCTGGTCGGGCGTAAAAAGATGTTTACCCTCAGCATCCTGCTGATGGCGCTGCCGACGCTGGCGATTGGCTTGTTACCGACCTATGCCTCGATGGGCATTATTGCGCCGTTACTGCTGCTGTTGATGCGGGTGCTGCAAGGCGCAGCGATTGGCGGTGAAGTGCCTGGCGCCTGGGTGTTTGTCGCAGAACATGTTCCGGCGCGTCGCATTGGCATTGCCTGCGGCACGCTGACTGCAGGGCTGACGGTGGGCATTTTACTGGGTTCAGTCGTGGCGACGCTGCTAAATACCAGCATGACGCAGCAGGCCATTCATGATGGCGGCTGGCGTATCCCGTTCCTGCTCGGCGGTGCATTTGGTCTGGTGGCGATGTACCTGCGCCGCTGGTTGCAAGAGACGCCGATTTTCCTCGAAATGCAGCAGCGCAAAGCGTTAGCCCAGGAGCTACCGGTTAAATCCGTGGTGCTGAAACATAAAAAAGCGGTGGTGGTCTCCATGCTGCTGACCTGGCTGCTCTCCGCCGGGATCGTGGTTGTCATTCTTATGTCGCCGGTTTGGCTGCAGAAACAGTATGGATTCGCGCCAGCGTTAACGTTGCAGGCGAACAGTATTGCTACCGTTATGCTCTGTTTCGGCTGCCTCGCCGCCGGGCTGCTGGTGGATAAATTCGGTGCCAGCCGCACGTTTATTGTCGGCAGCCTCCTGCTGGCCGGTTCCAGCTGGTTTTTCTATCACTTAGTGGGCAGCCACCCGGAGCAACTGTTTCTTTTATACGGTTTGGTGGGCCTGTGCGTGGGCGTGGTGGGTGCTGTGCCGTATGTCATGGTGCGCGCCTTTCCGGCCGAAGTCCGCTTCACTGGTATTTCGTTTTCCTACAATGTGTCGTACGCCATTTTCGGCGGACTAACGCCGGTTGCGGTAACGATGTTGATGGGCGTCTCGCCGATGGCTCCCGCCTGGTATGTGCTGGCGTTGTCGCTAATTGGCCTCGGGCTGGGGATTGTGCTGCGCCAGGACCTTCATCATGAAAAAGTGGCTGAAGGCGCGGTTCAGCAGTTATAGAAAAACGGAGCCAAAGGGCTCCGTTTTGTTTTCTGAAGGCGGAGAACTTAGTGTTTTTCGCCAATCGGCAGGACTGTGCGCTCGAACTGTTCGTTCAGCACTTCGCCCATCGCCAGATAGATTGCGCTGGCACCACATACCAGACCTACCCAGCCTGCAATGTGGACAATGCCTTCGTTATCGGCCAGGTGGCCAATCGCCAGCAGGGCAAACAGCACGGTCAGGCTCAGGAACACGAACTGCAGTACGCGTGCGCCTTTCAGCGTGCCGAAGAACATAAACAGGGTAAACACGCCCCAGATAGCTAAATACACGCCCAGGAAATGGCCGTTAGCCGCGTCTGCGAGACCCATTTTCGGCAACAGCAGAATCGCCACCAGCGTCAGCCAGAAAGAACCGTAAGAGGTGAACGCGGTCAGGCCGAAGGTGTTGCCTTTTTTATACTCAAGCAGGCCGGCAAAAATTTGTGCAATACCACCGTAGAAAATGCCCATCGCCAGGATAATGCCATCCATCGGGAATAAACCAATATTGTGCAGGTTAAGCAGAATAGTGGTCATGCCGAAGCCCATTAAGCCCAGCGGAGCCGGATTAGCCAACTTAGTGTTGCCCATAATTCCTCAAAATAAACCAATTATGAAAAGGGAAAATGAAAGCCCCGCGTCCGTGTAGAGGTGACGGGGCGCGGCATCATAAATAGCGCTATGTCACCTGTCTATGATCTGAACAGGTGTAAATTAAAAAATTTTTTACCGCTCCCCCTTGATGACCGGCCGTGCGACCCCATCTTGTAGTCAACCGCAGTGTGTGAGCTTGAAAAAAAACGATACAAGGGAGTTGAAACCGCACGTTTCGCCCTTATTACAGGTTCACAACCACATGATGACGATTTTTTAGTGGAGACGTTTAGATGGGTAAAATTATTGGTATTGACCTTGGCACAACCAACTCTTGTGTAGCCATTATGGATGGTGCTCAGGCGCGTGTGCTGGAGAATGCTGAAGGCGACCGCACCACGCCTTCGATTATCGCTTATACGCAGGATGGCGAAACTCTGGTAGGTCAGCCGGCTAAACGTCAGGCAGTGACGAACCCGCAAAACACCCTGTTTGCGATCAAACGCCTGATTGGCCGTCGCTTCCAGGACGAGGAAGTCCAGCGTGACGAATCTATCATGCCGTACAAAATCATCGCGGCCGACAACGGCGATGCGTGGATTGATGTAAAAGGCACTAAAATGGCACCGCCGCAGATCTCTGCGGAAGTGCTGAAAAAAATGAAGAAAACCGCCGAAGATTACCTGGGTGAACCGGTAACTGAAGCTGTTATCACCGTTCCGGCTTACTTTAACGATGCGCAGCGTCAGGCGACGAAAGACGCTGGCCGTATCGCGGGCCTGGAAGTAAAACGTATTATCAACGAACCGACGGCGGCAGCGCTGGCCTACGGTCTGGATAAAGAGACCGGCAACCGTACCATCGCGGTTTATGACCTCGGCGGCGGTACTTTCGATATCTCTATCATCGAAATCGATGAAGTTGACGGCGAAAAAACCTTCGAAGTTCTGGCAACCAACGGTGATACCCACCTGGGTGGTGAAGACTTCGACAGCCGTTTGATCAACTACCTGGTGGAAGAGTTCAAGAAAGATCAGGGTATCGATCTGCGTAACGATCCGCTGGCGATGCAGCGTCTGAAAGAAGCCGCTGAAAAAGCCAAAATCGAGCTCTCTTCCGCGCAGCAGACCGACGTGAACCTGCCGTACATCACCGCAGACGCGACCGGTCCGAAACACATGAACATCAAAGTGACTCGCGCCAAACTGGAAAGCCTGGTGGAAGACCTGGTTAACCGTTCTATCGAGCCGCTGAAAGTTGCGCTGCAGGATGCTGGCCTGTCCGTATCCGACATCAACGACGTGATTCTGGTCGGTGGCCAGACGCGTATGCCGATGGTGCAGAAAAAAGTCGCTGAGTTCTTTGGTAAAGAGCCGCGTAAAGACGTTAACCCGGACGAAGCGGTCGCTATCGGTGCTGCGGTTCAGGGCGGTGTATTGACCGGTGAAGTAAAAGACGTTCTGCTGCTGGACGTTACCCCGCTGTCGCTGGGTATCGAAACCATGGGCGGCGTGATGACTGCGCTGATCAACAAAAACACCACTATCCCGACCAAGCACAGCCAGGTGTTCTCGACGGCGGAAGACAACCAGTCTGCGGTAACCATCCATGTGCTGCAGGGTGAGCGTAAACGTGCGTCCGATAACAAATCGCTGGGCCAGTTCAACCTCGATGGCATCAACCCGTCTCCGCGCGGTATGCCGCAGATTGAAGTGACCTTCGATATCGACGCCGACGGTATTTTGCATGTCTCTGCGAAAGACAAAAATACCAACCGCGAACAGAAAATTACCATTAAGGCTTCTTCTGGTCTGAACGAAGAAGAGATCCAGAAAATGGTACGTGAAGCGGAAGCGAACGCCGAATCTGACCGTAAGTTCGAAGAGCTGGTGCAGACCCGTAACCAGGGCGACCATCTGCTGCACAGCACCCGTAAGCAGGTTGAAGAAGCAGGCGACAAGCTGCCGGCCGAAGACAAAACTGCTATCGACGCTGCGCTGAGCGAGCTGGAAACTGCGCTGAAAGGCGAAGATAAAGCCGCAATCGAAGCGAAAATGCAGACGCTGGCACAGGCTTCGCAGAAGCTGCTGGAAATCGCGCAGCAACAGCACGCGCAGCAGCAGGCGGGCGCAGCTGATGCTTCTGCAACCGGCGCAAAAGATGACGACGTTGTTGACGCCGAGTTCGAAGAAGTCAAAGACAAGAAATAATCGCCCTGATGCAGGGTAGATAACCAGCACGGGCGTCGGAGTTTTCTCCACGCCCGTGCTCGTATGTTAAGGGGCAGATAAACCGATGGCGAAGCAAGACTATTACGAGATTTTAGGCGTTCCGAAATCCGCGGAAGAGCGTGAAATCAAAAAGGCGTATAAACGCCTGGCCATGAAATATCACCCGGACCGCAACCAGGGCGATAAAGAGGCCGAAGCAAAATTTAAAGAGATCAAAGAAGCCTACGAAGTCCTGACCGATGCCCAAAAACGTGCGGCTTACGATCAGTACGGTCATGCGGCCTTTGAACAAGGCGGCATGGGCGGCGGTGGTTTCGGCGGCGGCGGCTTTGGCGGCGGCGGCGCAGACTTCAGCGATATTTTTGGCGACGTATTTGGCGATATCTTCGGCGGCGGACGTGGCCGGCAGCGCGCGGCGCGCGGCTCCGATTTACGCTACAACATGGATTTAACGCTGGAAGAAGCGGTTCGCGGCGTCACCAAAGAGATCCGTATTCCGACCCTCGAAGAGTGCGATCTGTGCCACGGCAGCGGCGCGAAAGCGGGTACGCAGCCGCAAACCTGTCCGACCTGTCACGGTTCCGGCCAGGTACAGATGCGCCAGGGGTTCTTTGCCGTACAGCAGACCTGTCCGCACTGTCAGGGACGCGGTACGCTGATTAAAGATCCGTGCAATAAATGTCACGGCCATGGGCGTGTAGAAAAATCGAAAACCCTGTCCGTTAAAATCCCCGCAGGCGTAGACACCGGCGATCGCATCCGTCTGAGCGGCGAAGGCGAAGCGGGCGAACACGGCGCACCGGCAGGCGATCTGTACGTTCAGGTGCAGGTGAAACAGCACCCAATCTTTGAACGCGAAGGCAATAATCTTTACTGCGAAGTGCCGATTAACTTTGCCATGGCGGCGCTGGGCGGCGAAATTGAAGTGCCGACGCTGGACGGCCGCGTGAAGCTGAAAGTGCCGGCTGAGACGCAGACGGGCAAACTCTTCCGTATGCGCAGCAAAGGTGTGAAATCCGTTCGTGGCGGCGCGCAGGGCGATCTGCTGTGTCGCGTGGTGGTAGAAACGCCGGTTGGCTTAAACGACAAGCAAAAACAGCTGCTGCAGGATCTGCAGGATAGCTTTGGCGGCCCGACGGGGGAACATAACAGCCCGCGCTCCAAAAGCTTCTTCGACGGTGTGAAGAAATTCTTTGACGATTTAACCCGTTAATTTTTCTGCACGACATGCTTTCGAGCCCGGCTTATGCCGGGCTTTTTTATCTCTTTTCAGTATTACTCGGAAAAAGAGAGCTTATTGGCAGCTATAATCTGTTTTTGACGAGGATTGGAGCGGAGTAAGATAGCCGCCACGATGTTAAAGGGACTGGAGAACACATGAAATTTTTGCAACGCTTCTTTAGCAGCGATGCCTCGGGCGGCATTGTGCTTATTTTTGCGGCGGCGCTGGCAATGCTGTGCGCCAACCTGGGCGCAACCCAGGAGTTATACAGCTCTTTTCTGCAAACGCCCGTTGAGCTGAAGGTCGGCTCGCTGGAGATCAAAAAAGATATGCTGCTGTGGATCAACGATGCGCTGATGGCAATCTTTTTCCTGATGGTCGGCCTGGAAGTGAAATATGAGCTGATTCAGGGCACCCTCGCCAGCCGCCAACAGGCGGTTTTTCCGGTTATCGCCGCGCTCGGCGGCATGGTTGCACCGGCGCTGATCTTCCTGCTGTTTAATTATAACAACCCGCTGGCAAGCCACGGTTGGGCCATCCCTACCGCCACCGATATCGCCTTCGCCCTCGGCGTACTGGCGCTGCTCGGGAACCGGGTTCCGCCGGTGTTAAAAGTATTTTTAATGGCGTTGGCGATTATCGATGATTTGGGTGCGATTATCATTATTGCGCTGTTCTATACCCACGATCTCTCGACGCTGGCGCTGACCGTTGCGGCCGGAGCGATTGTGGTTCTGGCGATTATGAACGCCCTCAATATCCGCCGCGTTGGGCTGTATATGCTGGTTGGCGTTGTCCTGTGGACCGCGGTGCTGAAGTCCGGTGTGCATGCGACGCTTGCGGGGGTGGTGGTTGGTTTCTTTGTCCCACTAAAAGAAGAGAACGGCGTTTCGCCGCTGCACCAGTTGGTTGATGCCATCAATCCGTGGGTTGGCTGGCTAATTCTGCCGCTGTTTGCCTTTGCCAATGCGGGGGTCTCTTTGCACGGAATGTCTCTCTCCGGGCTGGGTGACGTTTTACCGCTGGGGATTATCGCTGGTCTGGTTATCGGTAAACCGCTGGGAATCTCTCTTTTCTGTTGGCTGGCGCTGCGTCTAAAACTGGCGAGGCTGCCGCAGGGCGCGGTGTTTAAACAAATTATGGCCGTCGGTGTGCTGTGCGGTATCGGCTTTACTATGTCTATCTTTATCTCCTCGCTGGCCTTTGGCGATGCGCATGCCGATATGGTCGCCTGGAGCAAGCTTGGCATTCTGACGGGCTCCATCATCTCGGCCGTAACGGGTTACTGCCTGCTGCGTACGCGTATCATCCGTACCTGACGGCGAGCGGGGCAGAAGGCGATGTCGTACATTAATTACAATCATCTGTATTACTTCTGGCATGTCTATCGGGAAGGCTCCGTCGTTGGCGCGGCGGAGGTGCTTTTTCTGACCCCGCAAACCATCACCGGGCAGATCAAAGCGCTGGAAGAGCGCTTACAGGGCAAACTTTTTAAGCGTAAGGGAAGGGGGCTGGAGCCTACCGAGCTCGGGGCGCTGGTGTTCCGCTACGCCGATAAAATGTTTGCCCTGAGCCAGGAGATGCTCGACATCATTAACTACCGTAAAGAGTCAAACCTGCTATTTGATGTCGGCGTCGCCGATGCCCTCTCGAAACGGCTGGTGAGCGGGATTCTGGATACGGTGGTGCAGGACGGAGAGCAGATACATTTGCGCTGCTTTGAATCTACCCATGAGCTGTTGTTAGAGCAACTGAGCCAGCATCAACTGGATATGATCATCTCCGACTGCCCCATCGACTCCGCGCAGCAGGAAGGGCTGTTCTCGATAAAAATTGGCGAGTGCAGCGTCAGTTTTTGGTGCAGCAGCCCGCCGCTGAAAAAACCTTTCCCGGCCTGTCTTGAAGAACGGCGCTTATTAATTCCCGGGCGTCGTTCCATGCTCGGACGCAAGCTGATGAACTGGTTTAACGCGCAGGGGTTGCAGGTGGAGATATTAGGCGAGTTTGATGATGCGGCATTGATGAAGGCTTTTGGCGCAACGCACAACGCCATTTTTGTCGCCCCGACAATGTATGCCGATGACTTCTACGCTGACGATCGGATGGTTGAGATAGGGCGGGTAGAGAATGTGATGGAGGAGTATCACGCCATTTTTGCCGAACGGATGATCCAGCATCCGGCGGTGCAGCGCATCTGTCATCGGGATTATTCGGCGCTCTTTACGCTAACGCAGAAATAAAAAAACCCGCCTGAGCGGGTTTTTTCACAAAGCCAACAGCCCAGCGATTAAGCCAGTTTGTTGATCTGTGCGGTCAGGTTAGCTTTATGACGCGCTGCTTTGTTTTTGTGGATCAGACCCTTAGCGGCCTGACGATCCACGATCGGTTGCATCTCATTAAATGCATTCTGCGCAGCGGCTTTGTCGCCAGCTTCAATAGCTGCGTATACTTTCTTGATGAAAGTACGCATCATTGAGCGACGGCTAGCGTTGTGCTTGCGAGCCTTTTCAGACTGAACGGCGCGCTTCTTAGCTGATTTGATATTAGCCAAGGTCCAACTCCCAAATATGATCTATATGGACAATTCAAAGGCCGGGGAATATGCCCTTTTAGCCTTCTTTTGTCAATGGATTTGTGCAAATAAGCGCCGTTAAAAGACAGCGCTCGTTACGTAGTGATGGCGCAGGATTCTAACAGCTTGCGTGTCGCGAATACAGCTTTTCCACCATAAAAATCGTTAACTAAGGCAGATTTTCTGAGCAATGACCGACAGCCTGATGAAATCCTTCTCCTTTCTGGCGCTGAGAGGCAATCGCCGGTTAACGTTGCCCGTTGTACAAGGTATAATCCGGCGATTTTCACTGTTTTGAGCCAGACATGAAGCTGATACGCGGCCTACATAATCTCAGCCAGGCACCGCACGGGTGCGTGCTGACTATTGGTAATTTCGATGGTGTACATCGTGGCCATCAGGCGTTGCTGGAAGGGCTTCGCGCCGAAGGGCGCGCCCGTGGCTTGCCGGTGGTAGTGATGATTTTTGAGCCGCAGCCGCTGGAGCTGTTCGCCGGGGATAAAGCCCCTGCGCGCCTGACCCGCCTGCGTGAAAAGCTGCGTTTGCTGGCCGAGTGCGGCGTCGATTATGTGCTCTGCGTGCGCTTCGACCGCCGTTTTGCGGCCTTCACCGCACAAACCTTTGTCAGCTCGCTGCTGGTCGATCGCCTCGATGTGAAATTTCTCGCAGTGGGCGATGATTTCCGTTTTGGCGCTGGTCGCCAGGGGGATTTCTTGTTATTACAGAAGGCGGGTGAAAAGTATGGTTTCAGCGTCACCAGCACGCAAACCTTCTGTCAGGGCGGCATGCGCGTAAGCAGTACGGCAGTAAGGCAGGCACTGGCGGAGGATAACCTGGCGCTGGCTGAAAATTTACTCGGTCACCCCTTTACCATATCCGGGCGCGTGGTGCACGGTGATGAACTGGGGCGTACCATTGGCTTTCCGACGGCGAATTTGCCGCTCCGCCGTCAGGTCTCCCCGGTTAAAGGGGTATACGCGGTCGAAGTGGCAGGGCTTGGCGATACGCTCCTTCCAGGCGTCGCCAATATTGGCACGCGGCCAACGGTCGCCGGCGTGCGTCAGCAGCTGGAAGTGCATTTATTAGACGTTGTAATGGACCTCTATGGGCGCCATATAGATGTTGTACTGCGTAAAAAATTACGCAACGAACAGCGATTTGCCTCGCTTGACGAGCTCAAAGCGCAAATTGCCCGAGACGAGGTAGCAGCCCGCGCATTTTTTGGGCTATCTAAACCGGCTTCTTAAGGCCTGGTGGTATTAATCAAACCGAAATACGGAACCGAGAATCTGATGAGTGACTATAAATCTACCCTGAATTTGCCGGAAACAGGGTTCCCGATGCGTGGCGATCTCGCCAAGCGCGAACCGGGAATGCTGGCGCGCTGGACCGATGATGACCTGTACGGCATCATCCGTGCGGCAAAAAAAGGCAAAAAAACCTTCATTCTGCATGATGGCCCTCCTTATGCGAATGGCAGCATTCATATTGGTCACTCGGTTAACAAGATTCTGAAAGACATTATTGTGAAGTCCAAAGGGCTCGCAGGTTTCGACTCGCCTTACGTTCCGGGGTGGGATTGCCACGGTCTGCCGATTGAACTGAAAGTTGAGCAGGAGTTCGGCAAGCCGGGTGAGAAATTTACCGCCGCCGAGTTCCGCGCCAAATGCCGCGAATACGCAGCTACCCAGGTTGACGGTCAGCGTAAAGACTTTATCCGCCTCGGCGTACTGGGCGACTGGTCGCATCCGTACCTGACCATGGATTTTAAAACCGAAGCCAACATCATCCGTGCGCTGGGTAAAATCATCGGTAACGGCCACCTGCTTAAAGGTGCCAAACCTGTGCACTGGTGCGTCGACTGCCGTTCTGCCCTGGCGGAAGCGGAAGTCGAGTATTACGACAAAACTTCTCCGTCGATTGATGTCGCGTTTCACGCCGTCGATCAGGATGCGGTAAAAGCGAAGTTTGGCGTATCGTCTGTCGCAGGCCCGATCTCACTGGTTATCTGGACCACAACACCGTGGACGCTGCCGGCCAACCGCGCTATCTCCTTGTCGCCGGAGTTTGATTATGCGCTGGTGCAGGTAGAAGGCCAGGCGCTGATCCTTGCAAAAGATCTTCTTGAAGGCGTAATGAAACGCATCGGCGCGGCTGAATACAGCGTGCTGGCGACGGTGAAAGGTGCCGAGCTTGAGCTGATGCGCTTTAAGCATCCGTTCCTCGATTTTGATGTGCCGGCGATCCTCGGCGATCACGTTACGCTGGAAGCCGGTACCGGTGCGGTACATACCGCCGGTGGTCACGGCCCGGATGACTATACCATCAGCCTGAAATACGGTCTGGAAATCGCTAATCCGGTCGGTCCGGATGGCACCTATTTGCCGGGCACCTACCCGACTCTCGATGGTGTTAACGTCTTTAAAGCCAACGATCTGATCGTGGCTCTGCTGACGGAAAAAGGCGCGCTGCTGCACGTTGAAAAAATGCAGCACAGCTATCCGTGCTGCTGGCGTCACAAGTCACCGATCATCTTCCGTGCCACGCCGCAGTGGTTCGTCAGCATGGATCAGAAGGGGCTGCGTGCGCAGTCGCTGAGTGAAATCAAAGGCGTACAGTGGATCCCGGACTGGGGCCAGGCGCGTATCGAATCGATGGTCGCTAACCGCCCGGACTGGTGTATCTCCCGCCAGCGTACCTGGGGCGTGCCGATGTCCCTGTTCGTGCATAAAGACACCGAAGAGCTGCATCCGCGCACGCTGGAACTGATTGAAGCGGTTGCTCAGCGCGTAGAAGCCGATGGCATTCAGGCATGGTGGGATCTCGATCCGCGCGACATTATGGGCGATGACGCCGATCACTACGTCAAAGTGCCGGATACGCTGGATGTCTGGTTTGATTCGGGTTCCACCCACGCGTCCGTGGTCGATGTGCGCCCGGAATTTGCTGGTCACGCGGCAGATATGTATCTGGAAGGGTCGGATCAGCATCGCGGCTGGTTTATGTCCTCGCTGATGATCTCCACGGCGATGAAAGGCAAAGCGCCGTACCGCCAGGTGCTGACCCACGGTTTTACCGTTGATGGTCAGGGACGCAAAATGTCCAAATCCATCGGCAATACCGTCTCTCCGCAGGATGTGATGAACAAACTCGGTGCCGATATTCTGCGTCTGTGGGTCGCTTCTACGGACTATACCGGCGAGATGGCGGTCTCCGACGAGATCCTCAAACGCGCCGCCGACAGCTATCGTCGTATCCGTAACACCGCCCGCTTCCTGCTGGCGAACCTGAACGGTTTCGATCCGGCGAAAGATATGGTGAAGCCGGAAGAGATGGTGGTGCTGGACCGCTGGGCCGTTGGCTGTGCGCAAGCGGCGCAGGAAGAGATCGTGAAAGCTTACGATTCCTATGACTTCCATGAAGTCGTGCAGCGTCTGATGCGCTTCTGCTCCATCGAAATGGGGTCGTTCTATCTCGATATCATCAAAGATCGCCAGTATACGGCGAAAGCGGACAGCGTCGCGCGTCGCAGCTGCCAGACCGCGCTGTATCATATCAGCGAAGCGCTGGTGCGCTGGATGGCACCGATCATGTCCTTTACCGCCGATGAGATCTGGGGTTATCTGCCAGGCTCTCGCGAGAAATACGTCTTCACCGGTGAATGGTACGACGGCCTGTTTGGCCTGGCCGAAAGCGAAGCGATGAACGATACCTTCTGGGACGAGCTGCTGAAAGTGCGCGGCGAAGTGAACAAGGTTATCGAGCAGGCGCGCGCCGACAAGAAAGTGGGCGGTTCGCTGGAAGCGGCGGTTACGCTGTTTGCCGAGCCGGAACTGGCGGCGAAGCTGACGGCGCTGGGGGATGAATTGCGATTTGTCCTGTTGACCTCCGGGGCGAAAGTTGCGGATTATGCCAGCGCTTCTGCGGATGCACAGCAGAGCGAGATGCTCAAAGGGCTGAAAGTGGCGCTGAGCAAAGCCGACGGTGAGAAATGCCCGCGCTGCTGGCATTACACCCATGATGTCGGTCAGGTGGCGGAACACGCAGATATCTGCGGACGCTGTGTAAGCAACGTCGCCGGTGACGGCGAAAAACGTAAGTTTGCCTGATGAGTAAATCGATCAGTTCAACTGGGCTGCGCTGGCTGTGGCTGGTAGTGGTCGTGCTGATTATCGATCTGGGCAGCAAATACCTGATCCTCCAGCATTTCGCGCTGGGGGATACGGTATCGCTGTTCCCGTCGCTTAATTTGCACTACGCGCGCAACTACGGCGCGGCATTTAGCTTTTTGGCGGACAGCGGTGGCTGGCAGCGCTGGTTCTTCGCGGGTATCGCCATCGGTATCTGTGTGGTGCTAACGGTATTAATGTACCGCGCAAAGGCCTCGCAAAAGCTGAACAATATCGCCTACGCGCTGATTATTGGCGGCGCGCTGGGTAATCTGTTCGACCGTCTGTGGCATGGCTTTGTCGTCGATATGATCGATTTTTATGTCGGCGACTGGCATTTTGCTACCTTTAACCTTGCCGATACCGCAATTTGTATCGGTGCTGCGTTGATTGTGCTGGAAGGTTTCTTGCCTTCTGCGGCAGCGAAGAAGCACGCATAAGAATATCGCTTTCCAGGCCCGGTTGCTCACGCTTCCGGGCAATCTTTCAGCGAAAATATAAGAGCAACCTGCATGTCTAAATCCGTACAGAGCGATAGCGCGGTGCTGGTGCACTTCACCCTTAAGCTCGAAGATGGCTCTCTTGCCGAGTCAACCCGCAACAACGGCAAGCCGGCGCTGTTTCGTCTCGGCGATGGTTCACTCTCCGAAGGACTGGAACAACATCTGCTTGGCCTTAAGGCCGGAGAGAAAGCCGTATTTTCTCTCGAGCCAGACGCCGCCTTCGGTACGCCGAGCCCGGATCTGATCCAGTATTTCTCGCGCCGTGAATTTATGGATGCGGGTGAGCCGGAAATCGGGGCGATTATGCTCTTTACCGCAATGGACGGCAGCGAAATGCCGGGCGTGATCCGCGAAGTTAATGGTGACTCGATTACCGTTGATTTTAACCATCCGCTGGCGGGCAGAACCGTTCATTTTGATATCGACGTGCTGGAAGTTGATCCGGCACTGGAGGACACAAATGCAGATCCTGTTGGCTAACCCGCGCGGTTTTTGTGCCGGGGTTGACCGCGCTATCAGCATTGTTGAAAACGCGCTGGCTATTTATGGCGCGCCGATTTATGTGCGCCATGAAGTGGTGCACAACCGCTATGTCGTTGACACCTTGCGTGAGCGCGGCGCGATCTTTATCGAGCAAATCAGCGAAGTGCCGGACGGCGCAATTCTGATTTTCTCCGCTCATGGCGTCTCTCAGGCGGTACGTAACGAAGCGAAAAGCCGTGATTTAACGGTGTTTGACGCCACCTGTCCGTTGGTGACAAAAGTGCATATGGAAGTGGCGCGCGCCAGCCGCCGTGGCGAAGAGGCTATCCTGATTGGCCACGCCGGACACCCGGAAGTTGAAGGCACCATGGGCCAGTACAGTAACCCGAAAGGGGGCATGTACCTGGTGGAGTCGCCGGACGATGTCGGTACGCTGAATATCAAAGATGCGGGCAAGCTGTCGTTTATGACGCAAACCACGCTCTCGGTTGATGATACGTCGGATGTGATTGATGCGCTGCGTGCGCGTTTTCCACAGATCGTCGGCCCGCGTAAAGACGATATTTGCTACGCCACCACCAACCGTCAGGAAGCGGTACGCGCGCTGGCGGAGCAGGCGGAAGTGGTGCTGGTGGTCGGTTCGAAAAACTCCTCAAACTCTAACCGTCTGGCTGAGCTTGCGCAGCGGATGGGCAAAGCGGCCTACCTGGTTGATGATGCATCAGATATTCAGGAAGCCTGGGTTCAGAATATTCGCTGCGTTGGCGTTACCGCCGGCGCGTCGGCCCCGGATATCCTGGTGCAAAACGTGATTACCCGCTTACAGGCGCTGGGCGGCGGCGAAGCCATTACCCTCGAAGGCCGCGAAGAAAATATCGTTTTCGAAGTGCCAAAAGAGCTGCGGATGGATGTTCGCGAAGTCGAATAAGCTTTTCCGCCAGGCTTTATGCGAAGATGCCAGACTCAGTCTGGCATTTTTTATGGCAAATCTTATGGAGGCGTTATGCGTGTGCCTATTATCCTCGACACCGATCCCGGTATCGACGACGCGGTAGCCCTTGCCGCCGCACTCTTTTCCCCGCAGTGCGATCTGAAGCTTATCACCACCGTTGCCGGTAACGTGTCGCTGGAAAAAACCACCCGCAACGCACTGCAGCTGCTCAATTTTTGGCAGGCGGACATCCCGTTGGCACAGGGTGCGGCGACACCGCTGCTGCGCCCGCTGTATAGCGCCGCGGACGTTCATGGGGAATCGGGCATGGACGGCTATGATTTTGTCGCGCATCAGCGCCAGCCGCTGGCAATCCCGGCCTTTCAGGCGATCCGCGATACGCTTATGGCCTCGCCGGAGCCGATCACGCTGGTGACCATCGGCCCGCTGACCAACATTGCGCTACTGCTGACGCACTATCCGGAGTGTCAGTTTGCGATTCGCCGTATCGTAATGATGGGCGGATCCGCCGGGCGCGGTAATTTCACCCCCAATGCAGAATTCAATATCGCTATCGATCCGGAGGCCGCCGCACGGGTGTTTACCAGCGGAGTAGAGATCGTCATGTGCGGGCTGGATGTGACTAATCGTGCAACGTTAACCCCGGCATTTATGGCGACGCTGCCCGCGCTGAACCAGACCGGCAAAATGCTGCATGCGCTGTTTAGCCACTATCGCAGCGGCAGTATGGCGACGGGGCTACGGATGCACGATCTGTGCGCTATCGCCTGGCTGGTGCGCCCGGAATTATTCACCCTGAAATCCTGCTTTGTAGCGGTGGAAACTCAGGGGCAATATACCGCCGGCACGACGGTGGTGGATATCGATGGCAAATTAGGTTTATCCGCCAACGCACAGGTCGCGCTGGATATTGATGTGGAAGGCTTTCGTCACTGGGTGACAGAGGTACTGGCGCTGGCGCCGTAAGAGGCCATCTTTTCCGTCAGGTAATCGATCATCGCCCGCACTCTGGCGGGCATATGCTGGTTACGCATCCATAGCAGCCACAGTTCCCCGCTGTAGCTGCTAATAAACTCCCACTCCGGAAGTACCTGCACAATTTCACCCCGCAACAGCGCCTGCTGGGCGGTAAATAAAGGAAGGCTGCCAATACCGATATGCCGTTTAACCGCATCCAGCCGCACACCGGTATGATTAGCGGCATAGCGTCCCTGGGTGTGGATGGTTTCGACTTTCCCGTTGCGGCGAAATTTCCAGCGCGCATCGGCGGGTGTTTCACCGAGGCTAATACAGCTGTGTTCACGCAGCGCCTGCGGCTGCAATGGCGTACCGTGCCGGCGTAAGTAGTCTGGTGTAGCGCAGATAACATGGGTGACCGGCATTAATGCGCGGCCATACAGCCCCGGCGAGGGTGAATCGGTGATACGCAGCGCTAAATCCACGCCGCCATCAATCAAATCGATATAACGATCTTCAAGGCGTAAGCAGACATCTACCTGCGGATAACGCTGTAAAAATTCCGGCATCAGCGGATGGATAACAAAATTGCCTACTGCTTTAGGTACGCTAATGGTCAGCTTCCCCTGGGCGACCTGCTGAGTGCTGCTCCCGGAATCAATGGCCTGGCGCGCCGCATCCAGCATTTGTAGCGCATGGTCGTAAACATGTTTTCCCGTCTCGCTAAGACCCAGTTTACGTGTGGTGCGATGCAGCAATTTGCTGCCCAGTTCGCGTTCAAGCCGCGATACGCTGCGGCTGATCGCCGAAGGGGTTGCACCGGAAATGCGCGCAGCGGCGGAAAAGCTCCCCTGTTCAACAATCAGTACGAAAGTAGCAAGGTCAGGCAGCAGGGAAAGGTTCATTGGTGCTTCTCAGGCAAAAGTGCAGTGCGTGAGCGCGGGATTATCGCTCCTCATAGATTGAATATACTCTTTCACTCAACAGGAGAACAACCGATGACAGAGCGTCTTTATTACACCAGCGATGCGCTGGAATGTACCGCCCGGCTGAAAAGCTGCACTGAACAGGCCGATGGCCGTTATGCAGTCGTGCTCGATCGCACCCTTTTTCACCCGCAGGGCGGCGGCCAGCCCGCTGACGCTGGTTTCATTAACGATATTAAAGTCGAAAGCGTGATTCAGCAGGAGGACGACGTTATCCATCTACTGGCGCAGCCGTTAGCCGCAGAAGAGGTCACTCTGAAAATAGAGGCGGATTCACGCGCGCTGCATAGCCAGTTACACTCCGCCGGGCATATGATTGGTTATGCAGGCGAACAATACGGCTGGCAGCCGGTTAAAGCCCATCACTGGCCGGGAGAAGGGCGGATTACCTTTAACGCCGGGGAGAACGCAATTTTACCGGAGAGTGAAGCAATCCTGGCACTCATCAATAGCTGGAAAGCCGCTGCGCTAGCGCGCATCGTTGAATTTAAAGCTGGACGGCGCAACGTGCGTTTTGGCGAGCTTCCGGCTTACGGCTGTGGTGGAACCCATATACCAACGCTTGCGGCGCTGGGAGAGGTGGTTATCAGCAATATCAAAATCAAAAAAGGCCAGCTTATTATCCATTACAGCGTGCAATAGGCCTTACTTCCGCTGCGCTTCGCCGTATCATGCCTTTTACTGATATTTCTGGCTGTATATCATTAAATTCTAATTATCGGTGTTTTCGGCTGGTGGCTCCGACGCGGGCTGGTTAATCTGGAAACGATTCTTAGCAAAAATTTAACAAAAGAGCACAACTATGCATGATGCATCAATCCGCGTAGCCATCGCGGGTGCTGGCGGACGTATGGGCCGCCAGCTGATTCAGGCGGCACTGGCTATGGACGGCGTCAAACTTGGCGCGGCGCTGGAACGTGAGGGTTCTTCTCTGCTGGGCAGCGATGCGGGCGAACTGGCCGGGGCGGCGAAAACCGGCGTAACGGTGCAGAGCAGTCTTGCGGCCATCAAAGATGATTTCGATGTCTTTATCGATTTCACCCGCCCGGAAGGCACGCTGGCACATCTGGCTTTTTGTCGCCAGCACCACAAAGGCATGGTTATCGGCACCACTGGTTTTGATGACGCGGGCAAGCAGGCTATCGCCGATGCGGCGCAGGATATCGCCATTGTTTTTGCCGCCAACTTTAGTGTCGGCGTTAACGTCATGCTGAAACTGCTGGAGAAAGCGGCGAAAGTGATGGGCGAGTATAGCGATATTGAAATTATCGAAGCGCACCACCGCTATAAAGTCGATGCGCCGTCGGGCACGGCGCTGGCAATGGGGGAAGCTATCGCTGGCGCACTGAATAAAGATTTAAAAGAGTGCGCTGTTTATACGCGCGAAGGGCACACCGGAGAACGCGTTCCCGGCACGATTGGCTTTGCCACCGTGCGTGCCGGGGATATCGTCGGTGAACATACTGCGATGTTCGCCGATATCGGCGAACGTGTTGAGATAACGCATAAAGCGTCCAGTCGTATGACCTTCGCCAACGGTGCGGTGCGTTCCGCTTTATGGCTAAAAGGGAACAAAGCGGGGCTTTTTGATATGCGAGATGTGCTTGATCTCAATAATTTATAAGATTTATTACCCATCGTGATGTGGTTTTAGCAATATTAATTTATTGATTGCAAAGGGCGATATTTTATTGCCCTTTAATTTTATCTCTTTTAGTTCGTTTTTTGCATCAAACCGCTTTTTCTTGCAGCTATCTCGCCATTTAATGTTGATTAATTGTGAATTTTGACCATCTGGTCTACTTTTTTCAACGCCCACGCTTAAATTTGCAATTTTCCTTCGACGCAAGCGTTTTCCAACACGGTTTATTTGCTATTTTTATCTGTTAAATTCCATAAAACAGAGCAGTGGCGTAAAAGAACAAGAAAAATAGCGGAGAAAAGTTGACTTTTAACCCACTTCTCTCCAGAATGCCGCCGTTTGCCAAAATTCCACGGCCAGCAAATTTGCATTGATTCAACGGTTACACATGAATTAATATGCAAATAAAGTGAGTGAATATTCTCTGGAGGGTGTTTTGATTAAGTCAGCGCTATTGGTTCTGGAAGACGGAACCCAGTTTCACGGTCGGGCCATAGGGGCAACAGGCACGGCGGTTGGGGAAGTCGTTTTCAATACTTCAATGACCGGTTATCAAGAAATCCTCACTGATCCTTCCTATTCCCGCCAAATCGTTACTCTTACTTATCCTCATATCGGCAATGTCGGCACCAACTCCGCTGACGAAGAATCCTCTCAGGTACATGCGCAAGGTCTGGTCATTCGCGACCTGCCGCTGATTGCCAGCAACTACCGCAATACCGAAGACCTCTCTTCTTATCTCAAGCGCCATAACATTGTGGCCATTGCCGATATCGATACCCGTAAGCTAACGCGACTCCTGCGCGAAAAAGGTGCCCAGAACGGCTGTATTATCGCTGGCGAAAATGTCGATGCCGCAGTGGCGCTGGAGAAAGCGAAAGCGTTTCCTGGCCTGAACGGTATGGACCTGGCGAAGGAAGTTACAACGGCGGAACCCTACAGCTGGACGCAAGGCAGTTGGACGCTGGCTGGCGAACTGCCGCCAGCGAAGAGCGAGAGCGAATTGCCGTTCCATGTTGTAGCGTACGATTACGGTGCCAAACGCAATATCCTGCGCATGCTGGTGGATCGCGGCTGCCGTCTGACGATTGTCCCGGCGCAAACCCCGGCGGCCGATGTCCTGAAGCTCAACCCGGACGGTATCTTTCTCTCGAATGGCCCTGGCGACCCGGCACCCTGCGATTATGCTATCGAGGCGATTAAAACCTTCCTCGATACCGAGATTCCGCTGTTCGGTATCTGTCTCGGCCATCAGCTGCTGGCGTTAGCGAGCGGCGCGAAAACGGTAAAAATGAAGTTTGGTCACCACGGCGGCAACCATCCGGTAAAAGATATCGATAACAACACCGTGATGATTACCGCGCAGAACCACGGCTTTGCGGTGGACGAAGCGACGATGCCAGCCAACCTGCGCGTCACGCATAAATCCCTGTTCGATGGCACCTTGCAGGGGATTCATCGCACCGATAAACCGGCGTTTAGTTTCCAGGGTCATCCGGAAGCAAGCCCCGGCCCCCATGACGCCGCGCCGCTGTTTGACCACTTTATTGCCTTAATTAAGCAGTATCGTAATACCGCCAAATAATCAGGAGAAAAAGCCATGCCAAAACGTACAGACCTAAAAAGCATCCTGATCCTTGGCGCTGGTCCGATTGTTATCGGCCAGGCATGTGAATTCGACTACTCTGGCGCGCAGGCGTGTAAAGCGCTGCGCGAAGAGGGCTACCGCGTTATTCTGGTGAACTCCAACCCGGCGACCATTATGACCGACCCGGAGATGGCGGACGCCACCTATATCGAGCCTATCCACTGGGAAGTGGTGCGCAAAATCATCGAAAAAGAGCGCCCGGATGCGGTGCTGCCGACCATGGGCGGCCAGACGGCGCTTAACTGTGCACTCGAGCTTGAGCGCCAGGGCGTGCTGGAAGAGTTCGGCGTCACCATGATTGGTGCCACCGCCGATGCGATTGATAAAGCGGAAGACCGCCGTCGTTTCGACATCGCGATGAAAAAAATTGGCCTCGACACGGCGCGCTCCGGTATCGCACACAATATGGATGAAGCGCTGGGTGTAGCGGCTGACGTCGGTTATCCGTGCATTATCCGCCCGTCGTTTACCATGGGCGGCACCGGTGGCGGCATCGCTTATAACCGCGAAGAGTTTGAAGAGATTTGCGCCCGCGGGCTCGATCTCTCCCCGACCAAAGAGCTGCTGATTGATGAGTCGCTGATTGGCTGGAAAGAGTATGAAATGGAAGTGGTGCGCGATAAGAATGACAACTGCATCATTGTCTGCTCGATTGAAAACTTTGACGCCATGGGGATTCACACTGGTGACTCTATTACCGTTGCACCCGCGCAAACCCTGACGGATAAAGAGTACCAAATCATGCGTAACGCCTCGATGGCGGTACTGCGTGAAATCGGCGTTGAAACCGGTGGTTCTAACGTACAGTTTGCGGTAAACCCGAAAAACGGTCGTCTGATTGTTATCGAAATGAACCCGCGTGTTTCGCGCTCTTCGGCGCTGGCGTCGAAAGCGACCGGTTTCCCGATTGCCAAAGTAGCGGCGAAACTGGCGGTCGGCTACACCCTCGATGAGCTGATGAATGACATTACCGGCGGGCGTACCCCGGCCTCGTTCGAGCCCTCTATCGACTACGTTGTGACCAAAATCCCGCGTTTTAACTTTGAAAAATTTGTCGGCGCGAATGACCGACTGACCACGCAGATGAAATCCGTGGGCGAAGTGATGGCGATTGGCCGCACTCAGCAGGAGTCGCTGCAAAAAGCCCTGCGCGGTCTGGAAGTAGGCGTTACCGGTTTCGATCCGAAAGTAAGCCTCGATGATCCGGAAGCACTGACCAAAATCCGCCGCGAGTTAAAAGACGCCGGTGCCGAGCGTATCTGGTATATCGCCGATGCGTTCCGCGCAGGGCTGTCCGTGGATGGCGTATTCAACCTGACCAATATCGATCGCTGGTTCCTGGTGCAAATTGAAGAGCTGGTGCGCCTGGAAGAGCAGGTTGAAAGCCTCGGTATTAACGGTCTTGATGCCGATTTCCTGCGTACCCTGAAACGCAAAGGTTTTGCCGATGCGCGGCTGGCGAAGCTGGTTGGCGTGCGTGAAGCGGAAATCCGCAAACTGCGCGATCAGTACAATCTGCATCCGGTGTACAAACGCGTCGATACCTGTGCGGCGGAATTTGCCACCGACACTGCGTATATGTACTCCACCTACGACGAAGAGTGCGAAGCCAATCCGAATCAGGATCGCGAAAAAATCATGGTTCTCGGCGGCGGGCCAAACCGCATCGGGCAGGGCATTGAGTTTGACTACTGCTGTGTACACGCTGCGCTGGCGCTGCGCGAAGACGGTTACGAAACCATTATGGTCAACTGTAACCCGGAAACCGTCTCCACGGATTACGACACCTCCGACCGTCTCTACTTTGAGCCGGTAACCTTCGAAGACGTGCTGGAAATCGTCCGCATTGAGAAACCGAAAGGCGTTATCGTGCAGTACGGCGGCCAGACGCCGCTGAAACTGGCGCGCGCGCTGGAGTCAGCCGGCGTGCCGGTGATTGGTACCAGCCCGGATGCTATCGACCGCGCGGAAGACCGCGAGCGCTTCCAGCATGCGGTTGAACGTCTGAAACTGAAACAGCCGGCCAACGCCACCGTCACGGCGCTGGAACAGGCGGTTGAGAAAGCGAAAGAGATCACCTATCCGCTGGTGGTGCGTCCTTCCTACGTCCTCGGCGGTCGGGCGATGGAAATCGTCTATGACGAAGTGGATCTGCGCCGCTACTTTATGACGGCGGTCAGCGTCTCTAACGATGCGCCGGTACTGCTGGACAAGTTCCTTGATGATGCCGTGGAAGTGGATGTTGACGCCATTTGCGACGGCGAAACGGTGCTGATTGGCGGCATCATGGAGCATATCGAGCAGGCAGGCGTCCACTCCGGCGACTCGGCCTGTTCGCTGCCGGCCTACACCCTGAGCCAGGAAATTCAGGATGTGATGCGCCAGCAAGTACAGAAACTGGCGTTTGAACTGCAGGTGCGTGGCCTGATGAACGTCCAGTTTGCGGTAAAAGATAACGAAGTTTATCTGATTGAGGTTAACCCGCGTGCCGCGCGTACCGTACCGTTCGTGTCAAAAGCGACCGGCGTGCCGCTGGCGAAAGTCGCCGCGCGCGTGATGACCGGTAAAACTCTGGCGCAACAGGGCCACACCAAAGAGATTATCCCGCCGTATTACTCGGTGAAAGAGGTGGTGCTGCCGTTTAACAAATTCCCAGGCGTCGATCCGCTGTTAGGGCCAGAAATGCGCTCCACCGGCGAGGTAATGGGCGTCGGTCGTACCTTTGCCGAAGCCTTCGCCAAAGCGCAGTTGGGCAGTAGCTCGACCATGAAAAAACAGGGCCGGGCGCTGCTTTCGGTGCGTGAAGGGGATAAAGAACGCGTGGTGGATCTTGCCGCGAAGCTGCTGAAACAGGGCTTCGAGCTGGATGCTACCCACGGTACGGCGATTGTGCTGGGCGAAGCAGGCATCAACCCGCGTCTGGTGAACAAGGTGCATGAAGGGCGTCCGCACATTCAGGATCGTATCAAGAATGGCGAATATACCTACATCATCAACACCACAGAAGGGCGTCAGGCGATTGAGGATTCCAAGCTGATTCGCCGCAGTGCGCTGCAGTATAAAGTGCATTACGACACGACGCTGAACGGCGGCTTTGCCACCGCGATGGCGCTGAATGCCGATGCCACTGAAAAAGTGATTTCCGTTCAGGAAATGCATGCGCAGATAAGCAAGTAATCTGCCCCCCTCTCTCCGTATCGGGGAGAGGGTTTTCTCCCGCCTCATTCAGAGTGTTCTGCATTTTCCCCACCGTTCAGTGAGTTAGCTAAAATATAATCACAAGCGATTGTCATTCACTGAAAGCAGGGAGATAAACATGCGAACGAAGCTACTGATGACCTCAATTTTTACTGCCGCAGCACTGTTTACCGTAGCGGGTTGTTCTTCTAACCAGTCGGTGCGCACTGTTGATGGCCGTACCATTGTCACCGACGGCAAACCGAAGGTGGACAAGGACACCGGCATGGTTTCCTATAAAAATGCGGAAACCGGTAAAACCGAGCAAATAAACCGCGATCAGGTGAAAAATATGAGCGAACTGGATAACTAATCCCATGCTCATCAGCGGTAGCTACGGCTGCCGCACACCTTTCCTCAATACCCGCACAGATTGCCGCTGTTTACCTGAGCACTAACTGTCTACACTCACAAGAAAAAGCGAGTGAAAACAGGTTAATTGATGATCCTCATAATTTATGCCCATCCTTATCCGCAGCATTCCCATGCCAACAAGCGCATGATCGAGC
Organism: Enterobacter sp. Bisph1; assembly: GCF_000814905.1. GTDB lineage: Bacteria > Pseudomonadota > Gammaproteobacteria > Enterobacterales > Enterobacteriaceae > Kosakonia. Next base: position 166,800 of record NZ_JXAG01000043.1, on the reverse strand, counting down.
AGGCGGAAACCCTTAAAGACGTCGAAATAAGATCCCTGTACGAACTCTATCCTGACTTCAATATTGATATTGCCGCCGAGCAAGAGGCGATTTCCCGCGCCGATTTGATTATCTGGCAGCACCCGATGCAGTGGTACAGCGTGCCGCCGCTTCTTAAACTGTGGCTGGATAAAGTGCTGGCTCACGGCTGGGCTTATGGCCACGGTGGTACCGCCCTACGCGGTAAAAGCGTGCTGTGGGCGGTGACAACCGGCGGTGGCGATAACCATTTTGATATCGGATCCCATCCCGGCTTTGACGTGCTTTCCCAGCCGCTTCAGGCCACGGCGCTCTACTGTGGCATGCGCTGGCTGCCGCCTTTTTCCGTGCACTGTACTTTTATCTGTGACGATGAAACTTTGCAGGCGCAGGCGCGCCATTACAAACAACGTTTGCTGGCGTGGCAGGAGGTGTCGCATGGATAGCCATTCATTAATTCAGGCGCTGATCTATCTGGGATCGGCGGCGCTGATAGTCCCTATTGCCGTACGGTTGGGGTTGGGTTCGGTGCTTGGCTATTTGATTGCCGGCGGCATTATTGGGCCGTGGGGATTGCGGCTGGTGACGGACGCTGAATCCATCCTCCACTTTGCCGAAATCGGCGTCGTATTAATGCTGTTTGTCATCGGCCTTGAGCTGGATCCGCAGCGCTTATGGAAACTGCGGGCCTCGGTGTTTGGCGGCGGCGCGCTGCAAATGGCCAGCTGCGGTCTATTGCTGGGGGGTTTTTGCGTGCTGCTCGGGCTGCCGTGGCCGGTGGCCTTATTGATTGGCCTGACGCTGGCGCTCTCCTCGACGGCGATTGCCATGCAGGCGATGAACGAGCGTAACCTGACGGTATCGCAAATGGGGCGCAGCGCTTTTTCCGTACTGCTGTTCCAGGATATCGCCGCTATTCCGCTGGTAGCGATGATCCCGTTGCTGGCCGCCAGCGGTGGCGCAATGACGCTCTCTGCTTTTACGCTCTCGGCGCTTAAGGTGGTTGCCGCCCTGACGCTGGTGGTGCTGATTGGGCGCTACGTTGCCCGTCCGGCGCTGCGCTTTGTGGCTCGCTCCGGGCTGCGGGAAGTGTTCTGCGCCGTGGCGCTGTTTCTGGTTTTCGGCTTCGGGTTATTACTGGAAGAGGCCGGTTTGTCGATGGCAATGGGGGCGTTTCTTGCCGGTGTGCTGCTTGCCAGTTCTGAATACCGTCATGCGCTGGAGAGCGACATTGAGCCGTTTAAGGGTTTGCTGCTGGGGCTGTTTTTTATCGGCGTCGGTATGTCGATCGACTTCGGCACCCTGGTAACGCATCCGCTGCGGATTTTAGTGCTGCTGGTCGGGTTTTTGCTGATTAAAAGCGTCGTTCTGTGGCTGATTGCGCGTCCGCTGCGCGTGCCGGGCAAGCAGCGGTTATGGTTTGCCGCGCTGTTAGGGCAGGGCAGTGAATTCGCCTTTGTAGTGTTTGGTGCCGCGCAAACGGCGCAGGTGCTGGATAGCGAATGGGTGAAAGCGCTCACCCTGACGGTCGCGCTGTCGATGGCGGTAACCCCGCTGCTGCTGGTGCTGTTGACGCGCCTTGAAGCATCCAGCAGCCAGCAGGAGCGCGAAGCGGACGAGATCGATGAGGAACAAGCACGGGTGATTATTGCCGGGTTTGGGCGTTTCGGGCAGATCGCCGGACGTTTGTTACTCTCCAGCGGGGTAAAAATGGTGGTGTTGGATCACGACCCGGATCATATTGAGACGCTGCGTAAATTCGGTATGAAGGTCTTTTATGGCGATGCAACGCGTGTCGATTTACTCGAATCGGCGGGGGCCGGGCGTGCAGAAGTGCTGATCAACGCCATTGACGATCCTCAGGCCAGCCTGCAATTAACGGAACTGGTAAAAGAGCATTTCCCGGATCTGCACATTATTGCCCGCGCCCGCGATGTCGATCACTATATTCGCTTGCGTCAGGCCGGTGTGGATAAACCGGAGCGTGAAACCTTTGAAGCGGCGCTGAAAGTTGGCCGACTGGCGCTGGAAGGGTTGGGGCTGGGTTCCTATGAGGCCCGCGAACGTGCCGATCATTTCCGTCGTTTTAACACCTCCATGGTGGATGAGATGGCGCAGGGGGAGAACGATACCCAGGCGCGGGCGGCGGTATTCAAACGAACCAGTGCGATGCTGACGGAGATCATCTCTCATGACCGGAGCCATTTGTCGGTGACCCAGCGTCATGGCTGGCAGGGGACGGAAGAGGGACGTCATACGGGCGATCCCGCAGACGAACCGGCGGCAAAACCAGAGGCCTAAATTGTCGTTTTAATCTGCTGATTCCACTTTAGTTAAGCGCGGGCGGGGTAACGATGCCGTGCGGGGCCGCCCGCAAAACAGAAAATTTTCGCATTCTTTACCTCGCCCCCCGTCGACGAAAGATTGCGCTTTCCGTATAGTGGCGACAATTTTTTGCATCCGGGAATGAATAAATGATCAGTCTGATTGCGGCGTTGGCAGTGGATCGCGTCATCGGCATGGAGAATGCGATGCCGTGGAACTTACATGCCGATCTCGCCTGGTTTAAACGCAACACCCTGAACAAACCGGTGGTGATGGGCCGCCTGACGTGGGAATCCATCGGTCGTCCGCTGCCGGGCCGCAAAAACATTGTCATCAGCAGCCAGCCGGGGACGGACGATCGCGTGCAGTGGGTGAAATCCGTTGACGAAGCTCTCGCCCAGTGCGGCGATGCCGAAGAGATCATGGTGATTGGCGGTGGTCGGGTTTATGAACAGTTTCTGCCGAAAGCGCAGCGCTTGTACCTGACGCATATTGATGCGGAAGTGGAAGGCGATACCCATTTTCCGGATTACGATCCCGACGAATGGGATTCGGTGTTTAGCGAATTTCACGATGCGGACGCGCAGAACTCGCACAGCTACTGCTTCGAGATCCTTGAGCGCAGATAGTCAATGTTCCCCGGCGCAGGCCGGGGAACTGCATTTCACGAGGCAATCGCCTCGCCATCGCCCAAATCCATCTGACGGTTTGAGGCCTGCGTGAAGTACTGTTTGTCTTCCCAGCGCAGGCAGGTCAGTAAGCCGCCCCAGCAGCAGCCCGTGTCCAGACCGTAAATGCCTTCCGGCGTTCCCGTCCCTTCCAGCGAAGCCCAGTGACCAAAGACAATACTGTACTCTTGCGCCACCGGTCCCGGAAGTGAGAACCAGGGTTTAAGCGGCGCGGGAGCGTTCTCAGGCGTGTCTTTGCAGTACATATCCAGCTGCCCGTTCGGGAAGCAGTAGCGCATACGCGTCAACGCATTGGTAATAAAGCGCAGACGGGCGAGACCGCTGAGTTCTGGCGTCCAGTGGTTCGGCAGATCGCCGTACATTGCATCGAGAAATAACGGATAGGAGTCACTCGATAGCACCGCTTCAACATCACGCGCGCAGCGCTGAGCGGTATCCAGATCCCACTGCGGCGTAATGCCGGCATGGGCCATCACCAGTTTTTTCTCTTCGTCGATCTGCAGCAACGGCTGGCGACGCAGCCAGTTAATCAGTTCGTCAGCATCGGGCGCTTCCAGCAGCGGGTTTAATCTGTCTTTCGGTTTGTTACGGCTGATGCCTGCGAAGACCGCGAGCAGGTGCAAATCGTGGTTGCCCAGCACGATACGTACGCTGTCGCCGAGGGATTTGACGAAGCGCAACACCTCAAGGGAGCCTGCCCCGCGTGCGACTAAATCGCCCGTCAGCCAAAGCGTGTCCTGCTCTGGCGAAAACTCCACCTGTTTTAACAGCGCGATCAGTTCATCATAGCAACCATGAACGTCGCCAATAAGATAAGTAGACATGGTATTAATGGACTAGTGTTGGAACGGCGAGCCGGAAGACCGGGATAGCGATGCGGAAAGTTTCTCCCTCGGCATCGATCATTTCGTAATGGCCTTGCATGGTGCCCAGCGGCGTTTCGATTACCGCGCCGCTGGTATATTGATATTCACCGCCCGGCTCAATATGCGGCTGAACCCCAACCACACCTTCGCCCTGAACTTCCGTTTCGCGGCCATTTCCATTAGTGATAAGCCAGTAGCGTTTGAGCAACTGAACTGGCGTTCGCCCCAGGTTCCGGATGGTAATGGTGTAGGCGAAAACATAGCGTTCATCGTCGGGAGCCGACTGAGACTCAATGTAGATGCTCTGTACCTGAATACAAACTCGGGGCGAATTGATCATACGTTAACTCTCCTTCGGCGGCGCGTTATCAGTCAGGTAATTCGCCAACTGGCAATATTGCGCAACGGAGATGTTTTCCGCGCGCATTGCCGGATCGATACCTAACGACGCCAGCACCTCGACGGTAAATACGTTTCCGAGGCTGTTGCGAATGGTTTTACGACGCTGGTTAAACGCTTCGGTGGTGACGCGGCTCAGCAGGCGAACCTCTTTCACCGGATGCGGCAACGTGGCGTGCGGGACCAAACGAACCACAGCGGAGTCCACCTTCGGCGGCGGTGCAAACGCCGTTGGCGGCACTTCCAGCACCGGAATAATCTGGCAGTAGTACTGCGCCATTACGCTTAATCGACCATACGCCTTACTGTTAGGTCCTGCAACCAAACGGTTGACTACCTCTTTTTGCAGCATAAAGTGCATGTCGGCGATGGCATCAGTATAGCTAAACAGATGGAACATCAACGGCGTGGAGATGTTATACGGCAGGTTGCCGAAAACACGCAGCGGCTGACCGATGGTCTGTGCAAGCTCGCCAAAGTTCATGGTCATGGCATCTTGCTGATAGATAGTCAGTTTCGGTGCCAGGAACGGATGGGTTTGCAGACGTGCCGCCAGATCGCGGTCCAGCTCAATGACGGTGAGTTTATCCAGACGTTCGCCCACTGGTTCGGTGAGCGCGCCAAGGCCCGGGCCGATTTCGACCATGGCCTGGCCTTTTTGCGGGTTGATGGCCGATACAATGCTGTCGATCACAAAATGATCGTGGAGAAAGTTTTGCCCGAAGCGTTTGCGAGCTAAGTGGCCCTGATGGACGCGAGTATTCATTGAGTATTAACAATCATTTTGATGGCGAGATTAAGCGCCGTAATAAAACTGCCGACATCCGCCGTCCCTTTGCCCGCCAGTTCAAGGGCGGTGCCGTGGTCAACGGATGTGCGAATAAAAGGTAAACCGAGGGTGATATTCACGCCACGGCCAAAGCCCTGGTATTTTAGCACGGGCAGGCCCTGATCGTGGTACATCGCCAGTACGGCATCGGCGTTATCAAGATATTTTGGCTGAAAGAGCGTGTCCGCAGGCAGCGGACCGCTTAAATTCATGCCCTGCGCGCGCAGTTCATTGAGCACCGGAATAATAGTTTCAATCTCTTCCGTTCCCATATGTCCGCCTTCACCCGCGTGCGGATTCAGCCCACATACCAGAATATGCGGCGTCGGAATACCGAACTTCTGCTGCAGATCCGCGTGTAAAATACCAATCACTTCCCGTAGCAAATCCGGCGTAATGGCGTCGGCCACGGCTTTGATGGGCAGATGGGTGGTCGCCAGCGCGACGCGCAGCTCTTCCGTCGCCAGCATCATCACCACTTTGGCGGCATGGGCGCGCTCTTCGAAAAACTCCGTATGGCCGGTAAACGGTGTGCCTGCGTCGTTGATCACCCCTTTATGCACCGGACCGGTAATCAGCGCGGCAAATTCGCCGCTCAGACAACCGTCGCAGGCGCGAGCCAGCGTCTCCACAACGTAAGCACCATTAAGGGTGCTCAAAACACCGGCGGTGACGGTGGTATGTAAAGGGATATGCAACAGCGTCAAGGTGCCTGCCTGCTGCGGCGCGGCGCCGACCGTGGGATCGTAGCGGCGCAGCTGCAGCGGCAGACCGAGCTGGGAAGCCCGGTCGGTCAGCAGCGTAGCGTCTGCACAGATAACCAGTTCAACCGGCCAGTCGCGCTGGGCGAGCTGCACCACCAGATCCGGGCCAATCCCGGCAGGTTCGCCGGGAGTGATAACGACACGCTGCGTGTTCATCAGTTGCTCAGAATTTTAACGTAGGCGCTGGCACGCTGTTCCTGCATCCAGGTTGCCGCTTCTTCCGAGAACTTACGGTTCATCAACATGCGATAGGCTCTGTCTTTTTGCGCCGCATCGGTTTTGTCGACGTTACGGCTATCCAGCATTTCGATCAGATGCCAGCCAAAGGAGGAGTGAACCGGACCGCTCATCTGGCCGCGTTTCAACTTCGACAGCGCATCGCGGAAAGCCGGATCGTAGATATCCGCTGCCGCCCAGCCCAGATCGCCGCCCTGATTGGCAGAACCCGGATCCTGAGAGAACTCTTTCGCGGCGTTAGCAAAGGTGGTTTTGCCACTTTTGATATCGGCGGCGATCTGTTCCAGCTTCGCCCGCGCTTGATCGTCGCTCATGATCGGCGACGGTTTCAGCAGGATATGGCGGGCATGCACTTCCGTCACGGAGATACTCTGTGACTGGCCGCGCATATCGTTGACTTTAAGGATATGGAAACCCACACCGGAACGGATAGGTCCGATGATATCGCCTTTTTTCGCCGTGCTCAGCGCCTGGGCAAAAATGCTCGGCAGCTCCTGAATGCGCCCCCAGCCCATCTGGCCGCCTTTCAGCGCTTGCTGATCGGCAGAATAGGTGATCGCCAGCTTGCCAAAATCACCGCCGTTTTGCGCCTGCTGCACAATAGAACGCGCCTGGCTTTCCGCCTCGTTGACCTGATCAGAGGTCGGGTTTTCCGGCAGCGGGATCAGGATATGGCTCAGATTCAGTTCGGTGCTGGCGTCATTCTGGTTACCGACCTGCTGCGCCAGCGCTTCCACTTCCTGCGGCAGTACGGTAACGCGACGGCGTACTTCACCGTTACGCACTTCGGAGATAATCATCTCTTTACGGATCTGGTTACGGTAGGTGTTGAAATTCATCCCGTCGTAAGCCAGGCGGCTACGCATCTGATCCATGGTCATATTGTTTTGTTTAGCAATATCAGCAATGGCGGCATCCAGCTGTTCGTCCGTCACCTTGACGCCCATTTTATTGCCCATCTGCAAAATAATTTGATCCATGATCAGTCGTTCAAGGATCTGGTGGCGCAGGGTTGCGTCATCCGGTAACTGCTGTCCCGCCTGGCCTGCGTTGGCCTTCACGGACTGCATCAAACCATCAACGTCACTTTCCAGCACCACGCCGTTATTGACCACGGCGGCGACTTTATCAACAACCTGAGGCGCGGCAAAACTGGTATTCGCAACCATAGCGATACCGAGAAGCAGCGTTTTCCAGTTCTTCATACCTTTTCCATTTCAATTAACCGCAAAGCGGATTACGTTGCAAATCAAACAGATCACAGAGAGCTACTGTACGGCAGGATATTTGAACGCAGCATTTGTTGCGTTCCCAAACCGTAGTTGGAACTCAAGCCACGCAGTTCAATGTTGAAGCCGATGGCGTTGTCATATTTGCTTTGATTATTTTCCCAGCCGTTGATTTTGCGTTCGTAACCGACACGAATCGCATAACAGCAGGAGTTATACTGCAGGCCTAACATCTGATCGGCAGGTTTACGGGTGTTGGTATCATAGTAATACGCGCCAACAATCGACCAGCGATCGGCAATCGGCCAGCTTCCAACAGCGCCAACTTGCGAAATCCCGTCTTTATACTGCGCGGCTGAAGCATAGCTCGGCAATGTAGCCTGAATATATTCAGGGCCGGCATACCGGTAGCTCAGTTGCAGCATGCGGTTTTCATCGCGACGGTACTCCAGCGCCGTGCTGCTGTTGGCGATATTGTTCAGACGGGTGTCATACTGTACGCCGCCGCGCAAACCCCAACGGTCAGAGATACGCCAGTACGTATCGCCTGCCCACACCAGCGAACCTGTTTTGTTGTCTTTCTCCCACGTTATGTTGTCGTCACCGGTACGGGACTCGGTGAAATAGTAGATTTGACCAACAGAAACGTTAAAACGTTCAACGGACGCATCGTCATAAATGCGGGTTGTGACGCCGGTAGTGACCTGGTTTGCAGATGAGATGCGGTCGAGGCCGCCATAGGTGCGATCGCGGAACAGCCCGCTGAAGTCCGACTGCAGCAGTGAGGAGTCAAAGTTGTTGATATGGCTCTGGTCGCGATACGGCACATAGAGATATTGCGCGCGCGGTTCCAGCGTCTGGGTATAACCTGCCGCCCAGTCCATATCCCGTTCGAACACCAGCTTGCCGTCCGTCTTGAACTGCGGCATTACGCGGTCAACGGACTCTTTATAATTGGTGCCTTCAATGTTGGTCTGCTGGTAATGGGTCGCCAGCATCTTCACTTCCGTATTCAGGCTGCTCCAGGCGTTGGACAACGGCAAATTGAGCGTTGGCTCCAGATGGAGACGGGTGGCCTCCGGACGGTTTGAGTTGGTATTGGTAAAATTCACCGCCTGGCCGTAGACACGGAAATCGAAGGGGCCAAGATCGTTGTGAAACCAGTTCACATCAACCTGTGGCAGGGCAGCATACGAGTTGCTGCTCTTGGTGTCGAAGACCTGGAACTGTTTTGTTGTTACCGTGGCATCAAAATTTTGCAGCGCATAGCCGACGCTGAAAATCTGCGTGGCGTAGCCGTCGGTACTGGAACCGTATTGCGACGTGAAGTCGTTAAAATAACGGGGGTCGCTGACTTTGGTATAGTTGGCGCCGAATCGCCATACTTCATCCATCACCCCGGCATGCTGCCAGAAAAACAGCCAGCGGTGGCGATCCCCTTCGGTCGGGTACTCGTTTTGGTAAACTTTATCCGAAGGCAGATAATCGAACTCGATAAGGCCCGAGCCCGCCTGGGTCAAATAGCGGAATTCGTTTTGCCACTGCACGTTACCGCGCTTATGGATATAGTGCGGCGTAATCGTCGCATCCATATTCGGCGCAATGTTCCAGTAATACGGCAGGTAAAACTCGAAATAGTTGTTGGTGCTATACCGGGCGTTAGGGATCAGGAAGCCTGAACGGCGTTTATCGCCGATAGGTAACTGCAAATAGGGGCTATAAAACACCGGCACCGGGCCGAGTTTAAAGCGCGCGTTCCAGATTTCCGCGACCTGCTCCTCGCGATCCTGGATAACCTCGCTGCCGACCACGCTCCAGGTATTCGACCCGGGCAGGCAGGAGGTAAACATACCGTTGTCAAGAATGGTGTAACGGTTTTGACCACGCTGTTTCATCAGATCCGCGGTACCGCGACCCTGCCTGTCCACCATCTGGTAATCACCTTGCCAGACGTTGGTATCTTTGGTGTTGAGGTTTGACCAACCTTTAGGACCTTTCAGGATGACCTGATTGTCGTCATAGTGCACATTACCCAGTGCATCCACTGTGCGAACCGGTTCCGTTTGACCTTCCGGCTGCTGCTGATGAAGCTGCACCTCATCGGCCTGCAAACGGCTGTTACCCTGCTTAATATCGACATTGCCGGTAAATACGGCATCGTCAGGGTAATTGCCCTTTGCATGATCGGCATTGATAGTCACCGGCAAATTATTGGTGTCGCCCTGAATCAGCGGGCGATTGTAGCTGGGAACGCCAAGCATACACTGCGAGGCAAGATCGGCTGCCATCCCCTGCTGGCTATAAAGGGCGGAGCCAATCATGGTGGCCAGGAGGGTGGGGATACGTTTTTTCATACGTTGTATTTGTTGTTCCGTCATCTGTGGCTTTAGGCTGGCAAACGGTCAGAGACTAACTTACTCGCCATTGCAACGCTAGTTTTAATCCTGCCCGCGTTCGAGCCAGATCGAAGAAGACTGCGCCTGTGCACGGCATAGAATGACGGGTATGATAAAGCAAATTTTAGCCGACGGCATGACGATTTGGGGAGTATATGCAGTATTGGGGGAAAGTGGTTGGTGTAGTCATCGCTCTTTTCATGGGCGGCGGCTTTTGGGGCGCGGTTCTGGGGCTGATAATCGGGCATTTTTTTGACAAGGCGCGCAGCCGTAAAATGGCGTGGTTTGCCAACCAGCGCGAACGTCAGACGCTCTTCTTCGCCACCACCTTTGAGGTGATGGGACATCTGACCAAATCGAAAGGCCGGGTGACCGAAGCGGATATCCAGGTCGCCAGCCTGTTTATGGATCGTCTAAACCTGCACGGCGAGTCGCGCAGCGCAGCGCAGCAGGCTTTTCGCGTCGGCAAAACGGATAACTATCCGCTTCGCGAAAAAATGCGTCAGTTTCGCAGCGTCTGCTTTGGCCGTTTCGACTTGATTAGGATGTTTCTGGAAATTCAAATCCAGGCGGCCTTCGCCGACGGATCGCTGCATCCCAGCGAGCGCGAAGTGCTGTACGTCATTGCCGAGGAGCTGGGCATTTCCCGCATGCAGTTCGATCAGTTTCTGCGCATGATGCAGGGTGGAGCGCAGTTTGGCGGCGGTTATCAACAGCAACAGGCGGGCGGTGGCTGGCAGCAGGCGCAACGAGGGCCGACGCTGGAAGATGCGTGTAACGTGCTGGGGGTTAAGCCATCGGACGACACGACCACCATCAAGCGCGCGTACCGTAAACTGATGAGCGAGCACCATCCGGACAAGCTGGTGGCAAAAGGTTTACCGCCGGAGATGATGGAGATGGCGAAGCAGAAAGCGCAGGAAATTCAGAAGGCGTACGAACTTATTCGCGAGCAGAAAGGCTTTCGTTAAGGATATGAAACTCTCCCGGCCAGCAGACCGGGAGAATTTTTAGAAATCCACCGGCGCTTTAAACGTCATGCTGTTACCAAAGGCCGGATGGGTGATAGTGAGCGTCTCTGCATGCAGCAGTAAACGCGGTGCCATCGCCAGCGCTTCTGGCGTTGCGTAAAACCGGTCGCCGAGGATCGGATGGCCTAACGCTAACATATGCACACGCAGCTGATGCGAACGTCCGGTGATCGGCTTCAGCCGCACCCGCGCGCTGCCATCATCGTCAAGGGCCAGCACCTCATATTCCGTTTGTGCCGTTTTACCGGTTTCAAAACAGACCTTCTGCTTTGGCCGGTTCGGCCAGTCACAAATCAGCGGTAAATCCACCAGCCCTTGCGCTTTTTGCGGATGACCCCACACGCGGGCCAGATACTGCTTTTTCGGCTCACGTTCACGGAACTGACGTTTTAACTCACGTTCGGCGCTTTTGGTCAGCGCCACTACAATCACACCGCTGGTCGCCATATCCAGGCGGTGCACCGACTCAGCCTGCGGAAAATCACGCTGAATGCGCGTCATCACGCTATCTTTGTGCTCTTCCAGACGGCCGGGCACTGACAACAAGCCGCTGGGCTTGTTGACGACCATAATATGCGCATCCTGATAGAGAATGACCAACCAGGGATCCTGCGGCGGATTGTAGGGTTCCATTAACATCACCGGCTCCGTTACTGATGCGTCACGACAATCAGGCGCAGCGCGTCGAGGCGCCAGCTGGCCTGATCCAGGCTCTGCATCACCTGCAGGCGGTTGCTCTCAATCGCCGCCAGTTCGTCATCGCGAATGTTCGGGTTCACCGCTTTTAACGCCTCAAGACGGGACAGCTCAGCCGACAGTTTTTCATCCGCTTCGCTACGGGCCGCGTCAATCAACGCCCGCGCGGCGGTTTCCACCTGCACTTCGCCTTTTTGCAAAATGGTATGCACTTCCTGCTGCACCGCGTTCACCAGCTTACTGCCGGTGTGACGATTCACGGCGCTAAGCTGGCGGTTAAAGCTTTCGAACTCCACCTGGCCTGCCAGGTTGGTGCCGTTTTTATCCACCAGCAGGCGGATCGGCGTCGACGGCAGGAAGCGGTTTAACTGCAGCTGTTTTGGCGCCTGTGCTTCCACCACATAAACCAGCTCCAGCAGCAGCGTACCGACGGGCAGTGCTTTGTTTTTCAGCAGCGAAATGGTGCTGCTGCCGGTATCGCCGGAGAGGATCAGATCCAGGCCGTTACGGATAATCGGGTGTTCCCAGGTGACAAACTGCGCATCTTCACGCGAAAGGGCGACATCGCGATCAAAGGTAATGGTGCAGCCATCTTCCGGCAGCCCTGGGAAATCCGGCACCAGCATATGATCTCCTGGCGTCAGCACGATCATGTTCTCACCGCGATCGTCCTGGTTAATGCCCACGATATCGAACAGGTTCATGGCGAAGGCGATAAGCGCGGTATCGTCGTCCTGCTCGGCAATACTTTCCGCCAGCGCCTGCGCTTTTTCACCGCCGTTAGAGTGGATCTCCAGCAGACGGTCGCGGCCCTGTTCCAGCTGCGTTTTCAGCGCGTCGTGCTGCTCACGACAGGATTTAATCAGTTGCTCAAAGCCGTCGCTGTTTTCCGGCGCGGCCAGGTAATTAATCAGCTCTGCATGCACGCTATCGTAAATAGCGCGCCCGGTAGGGCAGGTGTGTTCGAAAGCGTCCAGCCCTTCGTGATACCAGCGTACCAGCACCGACTGCGCGGTTTTTTCCAGATATGGGACATGAATCTGGATATCGTGGGCCTGGCCAATACGATCCAGACGGCCGATACGCTGCTCCAGCAGATCCGGGTTGAAGGGCAGATCGAACATCACAAGACTGCTGGCGAACTGGAAGTTACGCCCTTCCGAGCCGATTTCCGAACACAGCAGCACCTGCGCGCCGCTGTCTTCTTCGCTAAACCAGGCCGCCGCGCGGTCGCGTTCAATAATTGACATGCCTTCGTGGAATACCGCTGCGCGGATCCCTTCGCGCTCACGCAGCACCTGCTCCAGCTGTAGCGCAGTGGCCGCTTTCGCGCAGATCACCAACACTTTTTGCGAACGGTGGCTGGTCAGGTAGCCCATCAGCCACTCAACGCGCGGATCGAAGTTCCACCAGGTACCGCTATCGCCTTCAAATTCCTGATAGATCTGCTCCGGATAGAGCATATCGCGGGCGCGCTCTTCCAGGCTCTTACGCGCACCCATAATGCCGGAGACTTTGATTGCCGTTTGATACTGCGTCGGCAGCGGCAATTTAACGGTGTGCAGCTCGCGTTTTGGGAAGCCTTTTACGCCGTTACGGGTGTTACGGAACAGCACGCGGCTGGTGCCGTGTCTGTCCATCAGCATGGAAATCAGCTCCTGGCGGGCGGCAGTCGCGCCTTCGCGATCGCTGTTGGCGGTTTGCAGCAGCGGTTCGATATCCTGCTCGCCGACCAGTTCGCTTAACCTGTTCAGATCATCATTGCTCAGGCGCTCGCCCGCCAGCAGCAGGGCCACAGCATCGGCGACCGGGCGGTAGTTTTTCTGCTCTTCGACAAACTGGGCGAAATCATGGAAGCGGTTCGCATCCAGCAGGCGCAGACGGGCAAAGTGGCTCTCCATACCCAGCTGTTCCGGCGTGGCGGTTAACAGCAAAATGCCCGGTACGCGCTCGGCCAGTTGCTCAATCGCCAGATATTCACGGCTGGCTTCGTTTTCGCTCCACACCAGATGATGCGCTTCATCGACCACCAGCAGATCCCACTCGGCATCGCACAGATGCTCAAGGCGTTGCTTACTGCGACGCACAAAATCGAGGGAACAAATTACCAGCTGTTCGGTTTCGAACGGGTTGTCGGCATCATGCTGCGCTTCGGCATAACGTTCATCATCAAACAGCGCGAAACGCAGGTTGAAACGACGCAGCATCTCAACCAGCCACTGGTGCTGCAGGGTTTCCGGCACCACGATCAGCACGCGTTCCGCCGCGCCTGCGAGTAACTGCTGATGCAGGATCATCCCGGCTTCGATGGTTTTGCCCAGCCCCACTTCATCTGCCAGCAGCACGCGCGGTGCGTGGCGGCGGCCGACATCGTGGGCGATATGCAGCTGATGAGGGATAAGGTTAGTGCGCTGACCGCGCAGCCCGCTCCACGGCATGCGGTACTGTTCACTTTGGTATTTACGCGCGCGAAAGCGCAGGGCGAAACGATCCATTCTGTCGATCTGCCCGGCGAACAGGCGGTCTTGCGGCTTGCTGAACACCAATTTGCTGTCGAGCAGCACTTCACGCAGGATAACGTCGCTCTCCTGGGTGTCGAGGCGCGTACCGATATAAGCAAGCAGGCCGTTTTCCTCTTTTACCTCTTCAATCGTGAGCTGCCAGCCTTCATGGCTGGTGACCGTATCACCGGGGTTAAACATCACGCGGGTAACCGGGGAGTCGCTGCGGGCGTACAGACGGTTTTCACCCGTTGCCGGGAAAAGGAGGGTAACCGTGCGCGCATCGATAGCAACAACGGTGCCGAGTCCGAGTTCGCTTTCCGTATCGCTAATCCAGCGTTGACCAAGTGTAAAGGGCATAAATGAACTCTTTATCTCAAATTGCAGGCAATAGTTCGTCACCGCCTGGAGGCAGGCGGGCGGATGAAATTTGGGGCCAGAAAAAGGAAGGGCGCTATGGTAAAGGAAGCAATCCCTTTCGTCACTATCTATACCCGCCGTCTTTGAGGCGCTTGTGCGACCTCAACGCGAGAAAATCCGTGCATAACAGCGACGGTTCCCGCAGGAAACAGGCAAGTAAACTTCAAAAGAGTCCCAGTTGACCTGTAACCAGTGTAGCAAAATCATCGTTAAGGAAAGGCAGAATTCCCTCGGCAACCGGCTGCAACTGCTTCGTCAGGTAGTGATCGTAATCAAGAGGCGAGCGTTGATAATCCACTGGTTCTGGTCCGCTGGTAGTCCAGACGTACTTAATCGTACCGCGGTTTTGGTACTGCGCCGGACGCCCGCGTTTAAGGTTCTCTTCATCCGCCAGCCGCGCGGCGCGCACATGGGGCGGCACGTTACGTTCATAATCCGCCAGCGCTCTGCGCAGGCGCTTGCGATACACCAGTTGGTCATCGAGTTCGCCCGCCATCAGGCGGGCAATAGTGTCGCGAATATAGTCCTGGTAAGGCTCATTGCGAAACACGCGCAAATAGAGCGTTTGCTGGAACTGCTGCGCCAGCGGCGTCCAGTCTGTGCGCACGGTTTCGAGTCCCTTAAAGACCATGCGCTGCGTCTCGCCTTCCTGAATCATTCCGGCGTAGCGTTTTTTGCTGCCCTGTTCGGTGCCACGAATGGTTGGCATCAGAAAACGGCAAAAATGGGTTTCAAACTCCAGCTCCAGCGCGCTCTCCAACTGCTGCTCTTTAAGATGCTGCGCCCACCAACTATTTACATGCTCGACCAGCGCACGGCCAATCTGCGCGGCGGCTTCTTCACTGTGGGCTTGCTTTAGCCAGACAAACGTTGAATCGGTATCGCCATAGATAACGTCATAACCCTGCGCTTCTATCAGCGCCCTGGTCTGCAACATGATCTGGTGGCCGCGCATGGTGATCGATGAGGCTAAGCGGGGATCGAAAAAGCGGCAGGCGCTGGTGCCGAGTACGCCATAGAGCGCATTCATAATGATCTTCAACGCCTGAGATAGCGGCTTATTGCCCTGGCGTTTAGCTTCATCGCGCCCGTCCCAGATCTGCCCAACGATCCCCGGCAGGCAATGTTTCTCGCGGGAGAACCATGCGCCAAGGAAACCTTCCGTACTGTGAGTGTTATCCGGCTGCGCCATCCCTTCCACCAGGCCGACGGGATCGATCAGAAAGGTGCGGATAATAGAGGGGTAGAGGCTTTTGTAATCCAGTACCAATACCGAATCATACAGACCGGGGCGAGAATCCATCACATAGCCGCCGGGGCTGGCCTGCGGCGGTACGCTACCAAGATTCGGCGCGACATAGCCCGCCCGGTGCATGCGCGGGATATAGAGGTGGCTGAAAGAGGCCACCGAGCCGCCGTGACGGTCAGCGGGCAAACCGTTTACCGTGGCGCGCTCCAGCAGAAACGGCATGATCTCCGTTTTATGGAAGATACGCGTTACCAGCTCGCAATCTTTTAGGTTGTAGGTAGCCAGCGCCGGTTTATCCTGCGCGAAGCGGCGATCGATCTCATCCATACGATCCCAGGGATTATCAATCGCTTTCCCTTCGCCGAGCAGCTCTCTGGCGACCGCTTCCAACGAGAAGGAGGAGAAGTTCCAGAAGGCGGATTTCAGCGCTTCAATGCCGTCGATTATCAGCCGGCCGGTGGCCTGGGCGAAGAAGACACCATTTTTAAAACCGTGCTCGCGCCACTCCAGTTCGCTGCCGTTTCGCCCCAGCCTCAGCGGCACGCGATAGCGCTCGGCGCTTTTTTGCAGCACCCGCAGATCGAACTGGACAACATTCCAGCCAATGAGGACATCGGGATCGTGGGCGGCAAACCAGGCGTTGAGTTTTTCCAGCAGTTGCGGGCGGCTGGCAACATACTCGAGAGAGAAATCCAGCCCTTGTGCGCTGCCGTTCTCTGGGCCAAGCATATAGACCGTGCGCTGTCCGCAGCCCTCAAGACCGATACAGTACAGCTCCCCGTGGCGGCTGGTTTCGATATCCAGCGAAACCCATTTTAGCGGCGGGCGATAGTGCGGGCTGGGTTTCAGGCGCGCCTCGACCAGTGCGTCGCCTTGCGGCGTGCCGTCGACCCATACCGGCGCGGTAATAAAGCGCTCCATCAGAAAGCGCTCCGGTGGGCGAATATCGGCTTCATAGACGGTGATGTGCTCGTCGCGCAGCATTTTCTCTATGCGCATTAGCTGGCGATGGGCGCGACAGTAAAGGCCGTACACCGGCTGGCGCTGAAAGTCGTTAAGGTTTAGCGGCGTTAAGCGCCACTGCTTTTCATCACGCAGTGCCCGTTTCGCTTTTTCTACCTGAGCTGCAGGGATAAAGGCGACGGACTCCTGGGGCGGCAGAACAACGCGCAGCGGACCGTTATCCGTTGCCAGCCAGAACTCCACCTCGGTGCCGCTGGCGGTATCCCGCCAGTGTCGGGTTAAAATAAAACCTTCTTGCGCCTGCGCCACAGCCGTCTCTCATAAAACAAAACCAGGCGAGATTATAGCCTGGTTTGTTTTTAGGTGCTGTGGTTTTATACAGTTATTGGCCGTAATAGGCCTTCGCGCCGTGTTTACGCAAATAGTGTTTATCCAGCAGCGTTTGTTGCATGGGAGGAAGCTGTGGGGCGAGCTGGCGGCTAAAGATGCCCATATAGGCGACTTCTTCCAGCACGATGGCGTTATGGACGGCGTCATCGGCGTTTTTACCCCAGGCGAACGGGCCGTGGGAATGCACCAGCACGCCGGGCATTTGCGCCGGTTCGATGCCTTTTTTCTCAAAGGTTTCGACAATCACATTGCCGGTTTCCCACTCATACTCGCCGTTTATCTCCTCATCGGTCATTTTGCGGGTGCAGGGGATCTCGCCGTAGAAATAATCTGCGTGAGTGGTTCCCGTGGCCGGAATTGGCTGACCGGCCTGCGCCCAGATAGTCGCGTGGCGCGAATGGGTATGCACAATGCCACCAATTGTCGGAAACGCCTGGTAAAGCAGACGATGGGTTGGCGTATCGGAAGAGGGTTTTTTATTGCCTTCCACCACTTCACCGGTGGTGATATTGACCACCACCATGTCGTTTGCGGTCATCACGCTGTAATCGACGCCGGAAGGCTTAATCACCATCATGCCGCTTGCGCGATCGACGGCGCTGACGTTGCCCCAGGTCAGGGTAACGAGGTTATGTTTCGGTAGCGCCAGATTGGCTTCCAGCACCTGCTGTTTCAATGCTTCTAACATGCGTTCCTCCAGGAAAAGGGCCTGCCGCAGCAGGCCGGGTGTTCCCTGTTAACGTTTTGAACCGTAATAAACTTCGTTCCAGCGCAGCGCGTCTTTAAACGCCGGCAGGCGGGTGTCGTTATCGATAACCGTCAGTTCAATATCGTGCAGTTCGCTGAACTGGCGCATATCTTCAAGGGTCAGCGCCTGGCTAAAGACGGTATGGTGCGCACCGCCGGCGAGGATCCATGCTTCTGAGGCGGTTGGCAGATCCGGCAGCGCTTTCCACAGGGCGTTGGCGACCGGCAGTTTCGGCAGATCATGCGGGGTTTTTACTGCTTCAACGCTATTCACCAGCAGGCGGAAGCGATCGCCTAAATCGATCAGGCTGGCGTTAATCGCCGGGCCGGTTTTGGTAGAGAAAATCAGGCGTGCCGGATCGGCTTTGCCGCCAATACCGAGGTATTGCACATCCAGCGTCGGTTTTTCATCAATCGCGATGGAGGGGCACACTTCCAGCATATGCGAGCCGAGCACCAGGTCGTTGCCGTTTTCAAAGTGGTAGGTGTAATCCTCCATAAAGGAGGTGCCGCCGCCTAAGCCGCCGGACATCACTTTCATAATGCGCAGCAGCGCAGCGGTTTTCCAGTCACCTTCACCGGCAAAGCCGTAGCCTTGCTGCATCAAACGTTGTACCGCTAAACCCGGCAGCTGTTTCAGGCCGTGCAGATCTTCAAAAGTGGTGGTAAAGGCGTGGAAACCACCCTCTTCAAGGAAGCGTTTTATGCCAAGCTCGATACGCGCGGCATCAATCACGTTCTGGCGTTTTTCGCCATTAACCTGTGCGGCCGCCGTCAGGTTGTAGCTGCTCTCATACTCATCAACCAGCGCGTTGATATCGCCGTCGCTCACCGCGTTGACCACCTGTACCAGATCGCCAACGCCCCAGGTATTAACGGAGAAGCCGAACTTGATCTGGGCGGCAACTTTATCGCCGTCCGTCACTGCCACTTCACGCATATTGTCGCCGAAGCGCACCACTTTTAGATGGCGGGTATCCTGTTTAGACACCGCCTGACGCATCCAGGAACCGATACGCTGTTGGGCGTGTTGATCCTGCCAGTGGCCGGTCACTACACTGTGCTGCAGACGCATACGCGCGCCGATAAAGCCGAACTCGCGGCCGCCGTGCGCGGTCTGGTTGAGGTTCATAAAGTCCATATCGATGCTATCCCACGGCAGGGAGGCATTGAACTGGGTATGGAATTGCAGCAGTGGTTTATTCAGGATCGCGAGGCCGTTAATCCACATTTTGGCCGGCGAGAAGGTGTGCAGCCAAACCACCATCCCGGCGCATTTATCGTCATAGTTGGCGTCGCGGCAGATATGGGTGATCTCATCCGGCGAGGTGCCCAGCGGTTTCAGCACCAGTTTGCAGGGGAGTTTCGCTTCCGCATTGAGGGCGTTGACCACCTGTTCGGCGTGCTTCGTCACCTGTTTCAGGGCTTCCGGGCCGTACAGATGCTGGCTGCCAATGACGAACCACACTTCATAATTGTCGAAAATAGTCATGTTCTTGTCCTTAATGAGTTAACGCGGCCTGCGAGACTGTCGCGGCTGAAGGGAGATAGTGTTGCTCGGCGCTCTTCGCCCACTGCTGATAGCGGCGATAGAGGCGTTCAAACTGTTGCGCCTGCGCGCTGGGCTGCAGGGTTTTTTCGATAGCGCTGGCCATGTTCAACTGTGCTGCAGGAATATCGGTATGCACTTTTGCGGCGACGGCGGCAAAGATGGCCGCGCCTAACGCACAGCACTGTTCAGATTCCACCACCTGTAATGGGCGGTTTAACACGTCGCAGCAGGCCTGCATTACGCCGAGGTTTTTACGGGCGATACCGCCCAGCGCCATCACGTTATCCACGGCGATGCCCTGCTCGGTGAAGCATTCCATAATGGCGCGCGCGCCAAACGCCGTTGCCGCAATCAGCCCGCCAAACAGCGCTGGCGCGTCAGTGGCGAGGTTCAAATCGGTGATCACCCCTTTCAAGCGCTGATTGGCGTTAGGTGTGCGGCGACCGTTAAACCAGTCCAGGATCACCGGCAGATGTTCGAGAGAGGGGTTTTTCACCCACGCATCCGTAAGCGCAGGCAGCAGCTGTTTCTGGCTGGCTTTGATTTGCGCTTTCAGTTCCGGGTGCTGCTGGGCCAACTGCTCCAGCGGCCAGCCCAACACGCGGCCAAACCAAGCGTAGATATCGCCAAAGGCGGACTGTCCGGCTTCCAGACCGATAAAGTCCGGCACCACGCTGCCGTCAACCTGGCCGCAAATACCTTTCACCGCGCGGTCGCCGACGCTCTGCTTGTCAGCGATCAAAATGTCGCAGGTGGATGTGCCAATCACTTTCACTAGCGTATTCGGCTGCGCACCAGCACCAACGGCACCCATATGGCAGTCAAACGCGCCGCCGGAGATCGCTACCGACTCGGGCAAGCCCAGACGTTGCGCCCACTCGGCCGTCAGCGTGCCGACGGGTAAATCGGCGGTAAAAGTCTCGGTAAACAGCGGCCAGCTCAGGTGTTTGTTGATGATGGGATCGAGTTCATCAAAGAAGGTGGCAGGCGGCAGACCGCCCCAGCTTTCGTGCCACAGGGATTTATGCCCGGCGCTGCAGCGGCCGCGACGAATCGCTTGCGGATGCGTAGTGCCCGAGAGCAGGGCGGGGATCCAGTCGCACAGCTCAATCCATGAGGCGGCAGCCTGCGCCACGGCGTTGTCGGCGCGGGTAACATGCAGGATTTTGGCCCAGAACCATTCGCTGGAGTAGATACCGCCAATGTAGCGCGAATAATCGGTTTTACCGGCGGTGTGGCATAAGCGGGTAATCGCTTCTGCCTCTTCGACGGCGGTATGATCTTTCCACAACACAAACATGGCGTTCGGGTTGTCGGCAAACTCCGGACGCAGCGCCAGCACGCGGCCTTCGGCATCAATCGGCGCGGGGGTTGAGCCGGTACTGTCTACGCCAATACCTTTAATCTCTGCACGCTGTGCATCGCTTAGCTCTGCCAGCACATTTTTGAGCGCCGCCTCCATCGATTCAATGTAATCGCGCGGATGGTGGCGGAACTGGTTATGCGGCGCATCGCAATAGCGCCCTTCCTGCCAGCGCGGATACCACTCGACGCTGGTGGCGATCTCCGCCCCGGATGTACAGTCTACCGCCAGCGCACGTACTGAATCGCTGCCGAAATCGAGGCCAATTGTGATTGCCATGTATCTTGCTCCATGAAGAATAACCGTTATAAAAACGATAGTGAGCGGCGGCGAAAACCGTCAGGCAGGATCCGCTAATCTTATGGATTAAAATGCTATGGCATCGTAAAGTGTGACGCCGTGCAAAAATTCGATGTGGACATTTCTGCCGCCTTTATAGACACTTCCGTTATCCCTTTTTACCCTGCCTGAAGGCGTCAAAAAGGCGCGATCGCTTTTGTCTTGCGGGATTAGACAATCGTCGTGTTTACGCATGCTGGCGGCTGATATGGGTAAAATAACGGGATGCTCAATATGGACAATTGGTTTCCTTGCCGAGTACGGGAGTATTGCGTTTATGGCTGAATTACAGAACGATCCACTGCTGCCTGGTTACTCCTTTAACGCGCATCTGGTGGCGGGATTAACCCCCATTGAAGCGGATGGGTATCTCGATTTCTTTATCGACCGGCCGCTGGGCATGAAGGGGTATATCCTCAACCTCACCGTGCGCGGCGAGGGTGTGGTGATGAATCACGGTAAGCAGTTTGTCTGCCGCCCGGGGGATATCTTGCTTTTTCCGCCGGGGGAGATTCATCATTATGGCCGTCATCCCGATGCCAGCGAGTGGTATCACCAGTGGGTTTACTTCCGTCCACGCGCCTACTGGCATGAGTGGCTAAACTGGCCGACGTTATTTGCCCAAACCGGCTTTTTCCGTCCTGATGATGCGCATATTCCGCGTTTTCGCGAGCTTTTCGCGCAAATTATCGATGCAGGGCAAAGCGCCGGGCGTTATGCGGAACATCTGGCGATCAATCTGCTGGAACAGCTGTTACTGCGGCGTATGGAGGCGATCAACGAATCCCTGCACCCGCCGCTGGATAACCGCGTGCGCGACGCTTGTCAGTACATCAGCGATCACCTCGCGGATAACCATTTCGATATCGCCAGCGTCGCCCAGCATGTCTGTCTGTCGCCGTCGCGCTTATCGCATCTGTTTCGGCAACAGTTGGGGGTGAGCGTGCTAAGCTGGCGCGAGGATCAGCGTATCAGCCAGGCAAAATTGCTACTGAGTACCACGCGCATGCCCATCGCCAGCGTAGGGCGCAATGTCGGCTTCGACGATCAGCTCTATTTCTCCAGGGTGTTTAAAAAATGCACCGGGGCCAGCCCCAGCGAATTCCGTGCGGGATGTGAATAAAAAGTAAAGTTTGGCAATGAAAAGTTCTGTAATGTGACATAACCAGTAAAATTTTCAGATAATTGAGCGCTTGACCCTCGCGGATGACCCCCGGAGAATCCAGCGTTCATTCTGAACAGGACACCTTATGGAAGCATTGCTGGAACAGTTTATTACCCAATCCGCCAGCTGGTCGCTGGTGGCGATTGCGCTGGTGGCCTTTTTCGAGTCGCTGGCGCTTGTCGGGTTGATTTTACCCGGCACGGTAATGATGGCGGGGCTCGGCGCGCTGATCGGCAGCGGCGAGGTTAATTTCTGGCATGCATGGCTGGCGGGAATTGTCGGCTGCCTGCTCGGCGACTGGATCTCCTTCTGGCTGGGCTGGCGTTTTAAAGGGCCGCTGCATCGCTGGTCGTTTATCAAAAAGAACAAAGCGCTGCTGGATAAAACCGAACACGCCCTACATAAGCACAGCGTATTTACCATTCTGGTTGGGCGTTTTGTCGGGCCGACGCGTCCGCTGATCCCGATGGTCGCAGGCATGCTGGATCTGCCGGTAAGGAAGTTTCTGCCACCGAACCTGGTCGGCTGCCTGCTGTGGCCACCTTTCTATTTCCTGCCCGGTATTCTGGCCGGTGCGGCGATCGATATCCCCGATGATATGCAAAGCGGGAACTTCAAATGGCTGCTGCTGCTGACGGCGCTGCTGCTGTGGCTGGCCTGCTGGCTATGCTGGCGGCTGTGGCGCGCCGAAAAAGCGGGCATCAGCCGTTTAACGCGTTTGCTGCCACGCCGCCGCTTGCTGTGGCTGGCGCCGGTTATGCTGATTCTCGCCATCGCGGCGGTGGTGGTGCTAGCCCAGCATCCGTCAATGCCCATTTACCTCAACATTCTGGGTAATGTCATCCGCGGTCATTAACCGTTGATCCCCAACAGCGCCGAGGCTGGCGATTTGCCGCTGAGCAGGTCGTCGGTATCGCCATCCCAGGCGATACGCCCGTCGGCTACTACCAGCGAACGCTCGGCAATCCGCGCCGCATCTTCCACACTGTGTGAGACCATCAGCAGCGTTAACCGCTGCTGGCGGCACACCGCTTTAACCAGCGTCAGCATCTCCTGGCGCAGGGCCGGATCGAGGGCGGAAAACGGCTCATCAAGCAATAGCACCGGCTGCTGACGTACCAGGCAGCGCGCCAGCGCCACGCGCTGGCGCTGGCCGCCGGAAAGCTGCGCCGGCAGGCGATCCAGCAACGACTCCAGCCCCATCGTGACGGCGATTTGCTGCAGTTGATGCTGCTGTTCGGCATTCAGCTTTAACCCTGGATTCAGCCCGAGGCCGATATTTTGCCGCACCGTAAGATGGGTAAAAAGGTTGTTTTCCTGGAATAGCATCGATACCGGGCGCTGCGACGGCGGCGTATCGGTATGCGGTGCGCCTTCGATAATGATGCTGCCGCTGGCGGGAGTAAGAAACCCGGCAATCAGATTCAGCAGGGTGCTTTTGCCCGCGCCGCTTGGCCCGAGCACGGCAAGCAGCTCCCCCTGCGTGACCGAAAGAGAAAAGCGCATCGGCAGATGGTGGTAAAGCCAGGTGACATCAATCAGTTTTAGCATGGCGGCCCGGAAGTTTTTCAATCACGGTGAAGAGTAAAAAGCACAGCAGCAGCAGAATAAGCGCCGTGACCGCACCGTCCTGACTGCGGTAGGATCCAATTTGCTGGTAGAGATAAAAAGGCAGCGTGCGGAAATCATCATTGCCAAACAGCGCCACGACGCCGAAATCGCCAATCGACAGTACGCAGGCAAAGGCCAGCGCCTGCGTCAGCGGCCGTTTCAGCGCGCGCAGCTCAACAATGCGCAGACGTTGAAAACCCTGCATGCCCAGCGACTGGCATAGCATACTGTAGCGGGCGGTGAGATCGCGCATCGGGTTTTCCAGCACTTTTAGCGCATAGGGAATCGCCATTAAGGCATTGGTAAATATCACGATGCCATCGGCGGAAGCGGGCAGGCCAACGCTGTTATTCAGCAGCAGGAAGAAACCCGTCGCCAGCACGATCCCCGGCATCGCCAGGATTAACATGCCGCTGAGCTCCAGCGCTTGTCCCGCCATGATCTGCTGGCGCGCGCGCAGCTCCCGGCTGCTCCACAGCAGCATCATCGTTAGCACCACGCATACTATTCCTGCGCCAAGGGCGATACGCAGGGAAGTCCATACCGCTTGCCACAGCACCGGCTGCGCCAGCACCTTTAATAAGCTCAGATTCAGCCCATCAACGATCACCGCCAGCAGCGGCGGCAGCAGCAGTAGCAAGGCCAGGGTAATCAGCGCGATATCCGCCACCCGGCTCAACAGTCTTTCTTCCGGGTTACGCCAGCCCTCAATTTGGTGGCTGCCCACCGCAAATGCTTTGCTCATCCGCTGGCTGAGCTGCACCAGACCAAGGCAGCAGATCATCTGGATCAGCGCCAGCATGGCCGCGCGAGCCGGATCGAAATCGAAGCTTAACGCCTGGTAGATAGCCAGTTCGATAGTGGTGGCCTGCGGCCCGCCGCCCAGCGACAGCACGGTGGCGAAACTGGCGAAACAGAGCATAAAGATTAGTGCGGCGACCGCCGGGATTTGACGGCGCAGCCACGGCCATTCGACAAAGCGGAAGAAGGCCCAGCCGCGCATGCCGAGCTGCGCGGCCAGCTGGCGCTGCTCGCCGGGGATCTGTTCCAGCGACTGCAAGAGCAGACGTGAAGCCATCGGCAGGTTAAAGAATACGTGGGCCAACAGAATGCCCTGCAGACCATAGGGCGAGAAATTCCAGCTCCACCCCAGCGCCTGACAGAGCGTGGCCAGCCAGCCCTGGCGACCATAAACGCTTAGAATGCCAAATACCGCCACCAGCACCGGCAAGATAAGGGTCATGGCGCACAGACGCAGCAGCATCAGACGGCCGGGAAAGCGCCGCCGGTAAAGGGCGCGGGCAAGAAAAATCGCCGGTATCACAGAGAGCAGCGCCGAGAGAAACGCCTGCCAGAAAGAGAAACGCACCACATGCCACAGGTAGCTGTCAGTCAGAAAATCAGACAGCCCGCTGACGGGTGCGTTTTGCCACAGGGCGAGAAACGCTGCCAGCGCCACCGCCACCATTAACGCGGCGGCGGTGAGCCCCGGCAGCAGCCAGCCGGCAATCAATGGCTGACGGCGCGTTGCCACGCATTTACCCAGTTTGCGCGCTGGCTTGCGACTTCTTGCGCAGAGTAGTTCAACGACGTTTGTGGTTTCACCAGTTGATCAAAGCCCGCCGGCAGCGTGACATCGCTGATCGGGTACATCCAGTTACCGCTCGGGATGGCATTCTGGAAAGCGGGCGAGACCATAAATTTGAGGAATTTTTCCGCCAGCGCAGGCTGTTTGCTGGCAGCGGTGCGCGCGGCAACTTCCACCTGCAAATAGTGGCCTTCGCTGAAGTTTGCCGCAGCGTAGTTATCTTTTTTCTCTTCAATAATATGGTAGGCCGGAGAAGTGGTATAGCTCAGCACCAGGTCACTTTCGCCTTTCAGGAACAGGCCGTAGGCTTCGCTCCAGCCCTTGGTCACCGTCACGGTTTTGGCGGCGAGTTTCTGCCAGGCCTGCGGGGCTTGATCGCCATAGACTTTCTGCATCCACAGCAGCAGGCCAAGGCCCGGCGTGCTGGTGCGCGGATCTTCATAAATAACGCGCCATTTCTGATCGCTTTCTACCAGTTCTTTCAGGCTTGTTGGCGGGTTTTTCAGTTTGTTTTTATCGTAAACGAAAGCGAACCAGCCGTAATCGAAGGGGACAAAGGTGTCGTTGTTCCAGCCGCCAGGCACCTTGACCGCATCGCCAGGTACGCCGCTTTTTGCAAACAGCTTGGTTTGTGTGGCGGCTTCCAGCAGGTTGTTATCCAGCCCCAACACCACGTCGGCTTTGCTGTTTTTGCCTTCCATGCGCAGGCGGTTCAGGAGCGAAACGCCATCTTCCAGCGCCACGAATTTCAATTCGCAATCGCACTCTTTTTCAAAGGCTTTTTTTACCGCTGGCCCTGGGCCCCAGTCGGCAGAGAATGAGTCGTAGGTGTAAACGGTTAAAACAGGTTTGGCAAAAACGGGCGCTGCAACCAGCAGCAGGAACGGCAGTGATTTTTTTAGCACTTTGCACCTCAAATTGGGTGGCAAAGGATTTTGAGATGCAGCCTCAAATCCCTTCGCCGGCGTTATCCGGATCAGGTTCGACGGGTATTTTCTCAGCACACGCCTGTGGCGCAGCACCCCGTTGAGAACGGCGCTATTGTAATGATTTGGTAAAAAATGCGAAAGCCTTATGGATCCGGCGGCGCAAACCAGGCCGATTTAAAGTCAAACCAGCCCAGCGTATTCATGCGCAGCCCGCGCATAGTGCGTTGTCCCTGAATCATCAGCCAGTGATGAATTAACGGTACGATGGCTTTGCGGGTCAGTAACTGCTGTGACCAGGCGGCAAGCTGCATCTCACCGTTGCGCCATTTTGCCGCATCTGCCTGCCAGTCGATGGGGATGCAGTGTTGCAATAGCGGCACTTCGTAGAGGTTAGCAAATACCGAGAAATCAAGGGGCAGAGTGAAGTTAGCGCTGTTTAGCCAGATATCGCTCTCGGCTTCGCCCCGATGCCATTCGGCGTAATCCACCTCCTGTACGATGAGCTTCACGCCATGTTCCGCCAGCAGCGTACTCATGGTGCGTGATAGCGCCTCGTGTTCATTGTGTTCGCGATAGAAGGTCAGCGTCAGGGTTTCCAGCCCGGCAGGTTTTTCACCGCCGCCGGGGCGTGCGTGATGCCAGCGCGGCAGCAGGCCATAGGCCGGGAACCAATACTGTTGATAGTGCTCGTTGGCATTGAACAGCAGGTTGGTGGGGGAGAGCACATGGCTGACCCATTCTCGCACCGCCGGGTTAGCGCCAAGACGCGAACGCTCATCGAACAGCAGATAGTAACAGCCCTCTTCAAGGCGGCTTTCAACGGCTTTTTCGCCTTCCGTTGGCCCCTCAAGGGTCAGGCCGCAGGCCGGTTCATCGCTCAGGTCCGGCAGCACCCAAACGTTCACTTCGTCGATCAAGGCGCGGAAACCGAAATAGTCGTCAAAGGCATGAATTTTCAACTGGTTGCTGTTATTGCGCGTCACGGCATACGGCCCGGTGCCAATTGGCTGGCTGGCGAAGTTGTGTAGCGTGTTCCATTCCCGCGGCAAAATCATCGACGGCACATGTCCCATCAGCCAGGGCAGCCAGTTATCCGGCTGGCTGAGGTGAATATCCAGCGTCCAGGGCGTCGGCGAGAGCACCTCGCGAATATGAGAATAGAGTGGCAGGGCGGTGGCGCGTTGCAAAGAGGTAATAACGTCGCTCATCTCCAGTTCGCGGCCATGGTGAAAATGAATGCCGGGGCGCAAATAAAAGCGCCAGTGCAAAGGGGAAATCAACTTCCAGTGATGGGCTATGTCCGCTTCCAGTTCCCCGTTTTCCTCATTTATACGGGTCAGTGCATTGAAGATTTGCCGCGCCATATGGGTTTCGGAGCGGCGTAATGCGGTGCCGGGCAGCAGGTTGCGCAGCGGGCGGTAATAAAGTACGCGCAGAATATGCCGCCCCTGGCGAAAGCTTCTGCCAAGATGGGACACCAGCATCTGGCGCACGGCGGTTTTATCACCGACCAGCTGCACCAGTTGATCAATGCGATCCTGTTCCAGCAGGTCTTCGGCGCGCTGCTGCTGCAGTGCAAGACCGGTATACAGGAAGGTTAAACGTGAGCGCTTGCCGCGACCCGCTTCCGCATCCCATGTCAGCCAGCCACGCTCCTGCATGGTATTGAGCAGGGTGCGCATATGGCGGCGCGAGCAGCTGAGCAGCTCCGCCAGCTCGTTAAGGGTGGTTTCCTGCGATTTTCCATCACAGCATTGCCACAGGCGGATGAACTGTTGTTGCAGGCGACCGGATGACATAAAAGAGGAACTCCTGACAAAAACTCAGCAATTTATTTATCCCTATATTAAGCCAATACTTCTCAGTGATGAAAGCGAGGAGGTGATATGCAGGGATTATTTGTTAGACAGTTTTATCTGGGCTATTTTCGTGCCACACAGGACGTGGGCTGGCTCGCCCTTAGCGCAACGTTGCGCCTGACGATGCTGGAGGAGCTGATGCAGTGGGAAGTGACAATCCCTGCAGCGAAAGACTGAATCGCAGCCATCATGTGTGACTGAGTATTACGTGCGAATGCACGCGCCAGCAAAAAGTTTTTTGCTGGCTTTTTTCGTTTATGCTTATCACCGCTTTTTAGCCGTATTAACAAGGAAAAGTCCATGCTCTGGCTAATGACGATGGGGCGTCGCCTTAATGGCGTGTACATCGCTTTTATGTTTGTCGCATTTATGATGGGAGTGGCCGGTGCGTTACAAGCGCCGACCCTGAGCCTGTTTCTCAGCCGGGAAGTGGGCGCGGAGCCGTTTTGGGTTGGACTCTTTTATACCGTTAACGCGATAGCCGGGATTCTGGTCAGCCTTGGGCTGGCAAAACGATCCGACCGCCAGGGCGATCGCCGCAAACTGATCCTCTTTTGCTGCCTGATGGCGGTAGGCAATGCGCTATTATTTGCCTTTAACCGCCATTATTTAACGCTGATTACCTGCGGGGTACTGCTGGCGTCGTTGGCGAATACCGCCATGCCGCAGCTGTTTGCGCTGGCGCGTGAATACGCAGACAGTTCTGCCCGTGAAGTGGTGATGTTCAGCTCGGTGATGCGCGCCCAGCTTTCGCTGGCGTGGGTGATTGGCCCGCCGCTGGCCTTTATGCTGGCCCTCAATTACGGCTTTACTACCATGTTCACCATCGCCGCCGGGATATTTGCCATCAGCCTGGCGCTGATTGCTCTGTTACTGCCGTCGGTGAAACGTATTGAGCAGCCCGCCGACGTGGCGGTGACGCAGGTCAGCGGCTGGAGCGATAAAAATATCCGCATGCTGTTTATTGCCTCCACCCTGATGTGGACCTGCAATACCATGTACATCATCGATATGCCGCTGTGGATAAGCCTCGAACTGGGGCTGCCGGATAAACTCGCCGGTATTTTGATGGGTACTGCGGCAGGGCTGGAGATCCCGGCGATGATCCTCGCAGGCTATTTTGTCAAACGCATTGGCAAACGGCGCATGATGGTCACCGCCGTTGCGGCGGGCGTGCTGTTCTATGTCGGTCTGATTTTTTTCCACAGCCAGACGGCATTACTGTCGCTGCAGCTGTTTAACGCGGTGTTTATCGGTATTGTCGCCGGGATCGGTATGTTGTGGTTTCAGGATCTGATGCCGGGACGCGCCGGGTCGGCAACCACGCTGTTTACCAATAGCATTTCGACCGGTGTGATTCTGGCTGGGGTGATTCAGGGCGCGCTGGCGCAGAGCTACGGTCACGGGTCGGTGTACTACGCGATCGCGGTGCTCTCTGTGGTCACGCTGTGGCTGACCAGCCGGGTAAAAGATGTCTGAAAGTATCAGGCCCGGAAGACCGGGCCTGATAAACGTTAGCGCATAAAGGCGGGCTGCTTGTTCTCATAAGCGGCGATCGCAACTTCGTGCTGCAGCGTCAGACCGATGCTGTCCAGACCGTTCAGCATGCAGTGACGGCGGAAGGCGTCGATAGAGAAGCTGTAAGACTTGCCGCCCGCTTTAACCACCTGCGCCTGCAGATCCACTTCAAAGGTGGTTCCCGGATGGCTCTGCACCAGCGTGAAGAGTTCATCGACCTCTGTATCGCTCAGCGTCACCGGCAGCAGCTGATTGTTAAAGCTGTTGCCGTAGAAGATGTCGGCAAAGCTTGGGGCAATGACCACTTTGAAACCATAATCCGTCAGCGCCCACGGGGCGTGTTCCCGCGACGAGCCGCAGCCAAAGTTTTCCCGCGCCAGTAAAATCGATGCGCCCTGGTACTGCGGGAAGTTCAGCACAAATTCCGGATTGGGCTGCTGGCCTTTATCATCGAGAAAACGCCAGTCGTTAAACAGATGGGCGCCAAAGCCGGTGCGCGTCACCTTCTGCAAAAACTGTTTCGGGATAATAGCGTCCGTATCGACATTCGCGGCGTCCAACGGAACCACAAGTCCAGTATGTTGGGTAAATTTCTCTGCCATGGTGCTCTCCTTACAGGCTGCGAATATCAGCGAAATGGCCGGTTACGGCAGCGGCAGCGGCCATCGCCGGGCTGACCAGATGGGTGCGACCGCCGCGGCCCTGACGGCCTTCAAAGTTACGGTTGCTGGTGGACGCACATCGCTCACCCGGATTCAGACGGTCGTTGTTCATCGCCAGACACATGGAGCAGCCCGGTAAGCGCCACTCAAAGCCAGCTTCAATAAAGATCTTATCCAGCCCTTCGGCTTCCGCCTGCGCTTTCACCGGACCGGATCCCGGCACCACCAGCGCCTGTACGCCGGGGGCGACTTTGCGCCCTTTGGCGATCTCTGCCGCCGCGCGTAAATCTTCAATACGCGAGTTAGTACAGGAACCAATAAAGACTTTATCAATCGCCACTTCCGTCAGCGGCACGCCCGGTTTAAGGCCCATATAGGCCAGCGCTTTTTCCGCCGACGCGCGTTCAACGGGATCGGCAAAGGAGGCTGGATCGGGAATAAAATCGGTAACCGAAATGACCTGGCCTGGGTTGGTGCCCCAGGTGACCTGCGGGGCGATCTCTTCTGCCTGTAAGGTCACGACGGTATCAAAGTGCGCGCCTTCATCGGTATGCAGGGTTTTCCAGTAGGCCACCGCATCGTCGAAATCTTTGCCTTTCGGCGCGTGCAGGCGGCCCTGAACGTAGTTAAACGTGGTGTCATCCGGCGCGACCAGACCCGCTTTCGCACCCATCTCAATGGCCATATTGCACAGCGTCATACGGCCTTCCATGCTCAGGGCGCGGATCGCCTCGCCGCAGAACTCAACCACATGACCGGTACCGCCGGCGCTGCCGGTTTTACCGATAATCGCCAGTACGATATCTTTTGCGGTGATGCCCGGTGCTGCCGTGCCTTTAACCTCAATCTTCATGGTTTTGGCGCGCCCCTGTTTCAGGGTTTGCGTCGCCAGCACATGCTCCACTTCGGAGGTGCCGATACCGAACGCCAGCGCGCCAAACGCGCCGTGAGTCGCGGTGTGGGAATCGCCGCAAACAATGGTCATTCCCGGCAGGGTAATACCCTGTTCCGGCCCCATTACGTGGACGATGCCCTGATACGGGTGGTTCAGGTCATACAGTTCGACGCCAAACTCGTTGCAGTTTTTAATCAACTCCTGCATCTGGATACGCGCCATTTCGCCGGAGGCGTTGATATCTTTGGTTTGCGTCGAGACGTTGTGATCCATGGTGGCAAAGGTTTTACCCGGCTGGCGCACCGGACGGTGATGCGCGCGCAGGCCATCAAACGCCTGCGGTGAAGTAACTTCATGCACCAGGTGACGATCGATATACAACAGTGGGGTTTCGTTCGGCGCTTCATACACAATATGGGCATCGAACAATTTTTCATACAAAGACTTAGCCATAATTACACCCCTTCGGCGACATAACGAGCGATGATGTCACCCATCTCATCGGTAGTGACAGCGGCCGCGCCACGGGCCAAATCGCCGGTACGCACGCCCTCTTCTAAAGCACGGTTAATAGCGCCTTCGATGGCATCAGCCGCTTCGCCCGCATTCAGGCTGTAGCGCAGCAGCAGCGCCAGCGACAGGATCTGCGCAATCGGGTTAGCAATATTTTTACCGGCGATATCCGGGGCGGAGCCGCCTGCCGGTTCATACAGGCCAAAGCCTTGTTCATTGAGGCTGGCCGACGGCAGCATGCCCATTGAACCAGTGATCATCGCGCACTCATCAGAAAGAATGTCGCCGAACAGGTTCGAACACAGCAGCACATCAAACTGGGACGGATCTTTAATCAACTGCATGGTGGCGTTGTCGATATACATATGGACCAGTTCAACGTCCGGGTATTCGCCAGCAATTTCGTTGACGATTTCACGCCACAGCAGGGAGGTTTGCAATACGTTGGCTTTATCAATCGAATGCACTTTCTTACGGCGTTTACGCGCCGATTCAAAGGCAATGCGCGCAATGCGCTCAATTTCAAAACGGTGATAGATCTCGGTATCAAAGGCTTTTTCATGCTGACCGCTGCCTTCGCGGCCTTTTGGCTGACCAAAGTAAATACCGCCGGTTAACTCGCGCACGCACAGAATGTCGAAGCCGTTAGCGGCGATATCTTCACGCAGCGGACAGAAGGCTTCCAGCCCCTGATATAATTTTGCCGGACGCAGGTTACTGAACAGCTTGAAATGCTTACGCAGCGGCAGCAATGCGCCGCGCTCCGGCTGTTGCGCCGGGGGCAAGTTTTCCCACTTCGGGCCACCAACGGAGCCGAACAGGATCGCATCGGCTTGCTCACAACCTGCCACCGTGGCCTGCGGCAGCGGATTGCCGTGACGATCGATGGCAATGCCGCCGACATCATAGTGGCTGGTGGAAATCTTCATCGCGAAACGGTTACGCACGGCTTCCAGGACTTTCAGCGCTTGCGCCATTACTTCCGGGCCAATGCCGTCACCCGGCAACACAGCAATATGATAACTCTTCGACATCACACGGTTTCCTTGTTGTTCTCTTTGTTCTGCGCTTTGCGTTGCAACTCTTTTTCAACTTCGGCGGCGCGCCAGATGTTATTCAGCACGTGCACCATCGCTTTCGCGGAGGATTCAACGATATCGGTAGCCAGCCCCACGCCGTGGAAGCGGCGACCGTTATAGTTGACGACGATATCCACCTGGCCCAGCGCATCTTTACCGTGGCCTTTGGCGGTTAAACCGTATTTCACCAGTTCAATGTCATACTCGGTGATGCGGTTGATGGCCTGATAGACGGCGTCCACCGGACCGTTGCCGTTCGCCGCTTCGGCTTTTACTTCTTCACCGCAGGCCAGCTTAACGGAGGCGGTGGCAATGTCGCTGGAGCCGGACTGCACGCTGAAGTAATCCAGGCGGAAATGTTCTGGCTCTTCCTGCTGTTTATTAATAAACGCCAGCGCTTCCAGGTCGTAATCGAACACCTGGCCTTTCTTATCCGCCAGCTTCAAGAACGCGTCGTACAGGTTATCCATATTGTAGTCGGCTTCCTGATAGCCCATCTCTTCCATACGGTGCTTCACTGCCGCTCGCCCGGAACGGGAGGTCAGGTTCAGTTGCACCTGGTTCAGCCCGATGGATTCCGGGGTCATGATTTCGTAGTTTTCGCGGTTTTTCAGCACGCCATCCTGGTGAATACCCGAGGAGTGGGCGAAGGCGCCAGTACCGACCACCGCTTTGTTGGCCGGAACCGGCATATTGCAGATCTGGCTGACGGTCTGGCTGGTGCGCCAGATTTCATGGTGATTGATTTGCGTGTGCACATTCATAATGTCTTTACGCACTTTAATCGCCATGATCACCTCTTCAAGTGAGCAGTTACCGGCGCGTTCGCCGATACCGTTCATCGCCCCTTCCACCTGGCGTGCGCCAGCGTGAACGGCGGCGATTGCGTTGCCCACCGCCATGCCTAAATCGTCATGGGTGTGAACGGAGATAATGGCTTGATCGATGTTGGGAACGCGTTCGTAGAGGCCAGAAATGATATTGGCGAACTCAAAGGGCATGGTATAGCCCACGGTATCCGGGATATTGATGGTTTTCGCACCCGCGTTAATGGCGGCTTCCACCACCCGCGCCAGATCGGCAATTGGCGTACGGCCTGCGTCTTCGCAGGAAAATTCTACATCGTCGGTATAGTTGCGCGCCCGTTTAACCATGTAGATAGCGCGCTCAATCACTTCATCCAGCGTACTGCGCAGTTTGGTGGCAATATGCATCGGCGAGGTGGCGATAAAGGTATGGATACGGAAGGCTTCCGCCACTTTTAACGATTCGGCCGCGACATCAATATCTTTCTCGACGCAGCGGGCGAGGGCGCAAACGCGGCTGTTTTTTACCTGACGAGCAATGGTTTGTACCGATTCAAAATCACCCGGAGAAGAGACCGGGAAGCCTACCTCCATCACATCGACGCCCATACGTTCCAGCGCCAGGGCGATTTGCAGCTTCTCTTTCACGCTCAGGCTTGCCTGTAACGCCTGTTCACCATCACGTAATGTGGTATCGAAAATAACGACTTGCTGGCTCATGGTTTAGGTCCTTTTTCTCTTAGGTCGCCTCGCTACGAGCATAAAAAAACCCGCGCCAAGGCGCGGGTTTTAGTCTTAACTGGAGGACGATTCAGTTGTGAAAGCCGCCCACCGGTCTACCGCGCACGAGAGATGCGTTTAGTAGTAGTAGACCAGCGAAACCGACGTTGCGAATCATGAATCTTGCTCCAGGTGAAAGCGATATGCTTTTAGTGGTACTGGATACGTAAGTTAATGTCAACCCCAGAGCGGAAAACCCTTCGCAAAGAGAAACGATTATTTTGCTGTGCGGCAGGTAAAAATTCTGCAAGACGCGGCTAAAACGTCTGTTTCATGCTTAGGCGACGGTTGGTTGAAATGATAAATAAGCGACAGCAGCGTAAACGAGGTAATGTTAGCCGTGATTCATTAAAAGAAAGCCGTAGAGAAATATATTTCTTGTATCGCCAGAGAGGCATTAAATTAAAAATAGCGTAGCATTTTCCTGGAATTAAGGTGAATTACTTACCTTTATGGGAAATAAATCGTGACTAAGCTTTATGTATTCCTAATTTCTTACGTCGCGCTTCTATTAATGTTATATGCATGATAAATCATCGTCCTGAATATTATAACGCAGAGCGAAGGAATTGATGATGACGATGGATTGCAAAAGCCTTGAGGTAAACGTTAATAATCAGCGTGTGAATGAAGCAGGAAAACCACAGTTACGTTCTGTCGACCTTAATTTGCTCACCGTTTTTGATGTCGTGATGCAGGAACAAAATATCACGCGCGCAGCACATATCCTTGGCATGTCACAACCGGCGGTCAGCAACGCCGTTGCCCGCCTTAAGATCATGTTTAATGATGAACTTTTTATACGCTATGGCCGGGGTATTCAGCCTACGGCGCGTTCGTATCAGCTGTTTGGCGCTATTCGCCAGGCGCTACAGCTGGTGCAAAATGAACTGCCGGGTTCCGGGTTCGATCCTCTCTGCAGCGAACGGGTATTTAATCTCAGCGTGTGTAGCCCGTTGGATAACCTGTTAACGTCGGCAATATATAATCGTGTAGCTAAGATCGCGCCTAAAGTTAATTTAGTGTTTAATTCCGATCTTAATCACAGTACAGAGCACCAGTTGCGCTATCAAGAACTTGAATTTGTGATCAGCTACGAAGAATTCCGCCGACCGGAATTTTTTTGTGTTCCGCTATTTAATGATGAAATAGTGCTGGCCGCGAGTCGCCAGCATCCCCGCCTTAAAACATTCATCACCGAAAACGCCATTTTCAGAGAGCAGCACGCGGTGGTCTCGCTGGACAGGCATGCGTCGTTTAGCCAGCCGTGGTATGACAGCGTCGACAAGCGAAGCTGTATTGCCTATCAGGGAATGGCACTGTCCAGCGTGTTAAATGTCGTCTCGCAGACCCATTTAGTGGCCATTGCGCCCCTCTGGTTAGTCAATATGTTCTCTGAAGGACAAGACTTACAGGCGCTGCCGCTGCCGTTAAATCTTAAGCGCCGCACCTGCTATCTCTCCTGGCACGAAGCCGCAGGCAGGGATAAGGGCCATCAATGGATGGAAGAGTTGCTGGTTTCGGTGTGCAGTCGTTAACTCCTGCATGGGATAGCCCGGCGCGAGCGCCGGGTTATTCTGCTCCCTGCTTTTCCTGCGCTATTTTGTCCTGATTTACGTCCATCGCAATAACGGGCGTTATGTCGAAAATGGATCATTTACTGAGCAAGCGGCCATTCGAATGATGAATGGTCATCGTCTTTGTTTATCACAGAGGTTTCCACCAATTCTGCCCGTTTGAGATTGTTTTTTCACTTTCGCCCGTGGTTCTCGCCGCGGGCTGGCGCATTGCCTGTCAGATTTTGAGCGGTTATGTTAACTGCCATTCATAATCAGAATGCAGGGATTTCCTGCTCTGAGCAGAGCGACGGTGCGGTGAAAATGTGCCGTGCGTCGACAAACGTAAGCCTGGAGGCAAAGCATGGAGATGTTGTCTGGCGCCGAGATGGTCGTCCGATCGCTGATTGATCAAGGCGTAAAGAAAGTATTCGGCTATCCCGGTGGCGCGGTTCTTGATATCTACGATGCCCTGCACACCGTTGGCGGGATTGAACATATCCTGGTGCGTCACGAGCAGGCTGCGGTGCATATGGCCGATGGGCTGGCGCGCGCGACGGGAGAAGTGGGTGTTGTGCTGGTGACCTCCGGTCCTGGGGCAACCAACGCTATTACCGGTATCGCCACCGCCTATATGGATTCCATTCCGCTGGTGGTGCTTTCCGGGCAGGTTGCCACCTCGCTGATTGGCTATGACGCCTTTCAGGAGTGCGACATGGTCGGGATTTCCCGCCCGGTGGTAAAGCACAGCTTTTTGGTTAAACAGACGGAAGATATTCCCGGTGTATTAAAGAAAGCCTTTTGGCTTGCGGCCAGCGGTCGTCCAGGGCCGGTGGTTGTGGATTTGCCGAAAGATATTATGAATCCGGCTAACAAGCTGCCTTACGTCTGGCCGGAATCCGTTAGCATGCGTTCCTATAATCCCACCACCCAGGGACATAAAGGGCAGATAAAGCGCGCGCTGCAAACCCTGGCGGCGGCGAAAAAACCGGTGGTCTATGTCGGCGGCGGCGCGATCAACTCGGCGTGCGAAGTGGCGTTACGCCAGCTTGCTGAAAAACTTAATTTACCGGTGGTCTCTTCCTTGATGGGACTGGGCGCCTTTCCGGCCTCTCACCGCCAGGCGCTGGGCATGCTGGGCATGCACGGCACTTACGAAGCCAATATGACGATGCACCATTCAGACGTCATCTTTGCCGTTGGCGTGCGCTTTGACGATCGCACCACCAATAATCTGGCAAAATATTGTCCTCATGCGACGGTGCTGCATATCGACATCGATCCCACCTCGATTTCCAAAACCGTGCAGGCGGATATTCCTATTGTCGGCGATGCGCGGTGGGTGCTGGAACAGATGCTGGAATTGCTGGAGCAGGAAGCGTATCCGCAGCCGCTGGACGATATCCGCGACTGGTGGCAACAGATCGAACAGTGGCGCGCCCGTCAGTGCCTGAAATACGATACGCACAGTGAAAGTATTAAACCGCAGGCGGTGATTGAAACCATCTGGCGTCTGACGCAGGGGGATGCGTATGTTACCTCTGATGTTGGTCAGCATCAGATGTTCGCCGCGCTCTATTATCCCTTCGATAAACCGCGCCGCTGGATTAATTCAGGCGGGCTGGGCACGATGGGATTTGGGCTACCGGCGGCGCTCGGCGTGAAAATGGCGCTGCCGGATGAGACGGTGATTTGCGTCACCGGTGACGGCAGTATTCAGATGAATATTCAGGAGCTGTCAACGGCACTGCAATATGAGCTGCCGGTGCTGGTGTTGAATCTTAACAACGGTTACCTGGGCATGGTCAAGCAGTGGCAGGATATGATTTACGCTGGCCGCCATTCGCAATCTTATATGCAGTCGTTGCCTGATTTTGCCCGGCTGGCGGAAGCGTACGGCCATGTTGGCATCCGTATTACGCGCCCGGACCAGCTTGAAGCGAAACTGGCAGAAGCGCTGGAGCAGGTGAAGAACAATCGCCTGGTATTTGTTGACGTTATTGTTGACGGTAGTGAACACGTTTATCCGATGCATATCCGCGGCGGCGGGATGGATGAGATGTGGTTAAGCAAAACGGAGAGAACCTGATTATGCGCCGGATATTATCTGTATTACTGGAAAATGAATCGGGCGCGTTATCGCGTGTGATCGGTCTCTTCTCACAGCGCGGCTACAACATTGAAAGCCTGACGGTTGCCCCCACCGACGATCCGACCCTGTCGCGGATGACCATCCAGACCGTCGGCGATCAGAAAGTGCTCGAGCAGATCGAAAAACAGCTGCACAAACTGGTGGATGTTCTGCGGGTCAATGAATTAGGGCAAGGCGCTTATGTTGAGCGCGAGATAATGTTGGTGAAGATCCAGGCCAGCGGTTATGGGCGCGAAGAGGTGAAACGCAACACGGAGATTTTCCGTGGGCAGATCATTGATGTGACCCCTTCTATTTATACGGTTCAGCTTGCCGGAACCAGCGATAAGCTGGATGCGTTTCTGGCGACCATCCGCGACGTGGCGAAGATTGTCGAAGTCGCGCGATCCGGCGTGGTGGGCTTATCCCGCGGCGATAAGATCATGCGCTGATAGCAATCCCTGATGCCATTTGCAGGCCCGGCTTCTTATGCCGGGCTTTTTTTTGCAAAATCAGACGGAGCCAGATACGAAAGCGGTTGCCGGAGTGTGGATTCTGCGCTTAGATGTTATGGAAATTAGCCTATATCCCTAAAAAGGTTATGGAGTACATTATTTTAAGGGGCAATTGTGAAACTGGATGAAATCGCCCGGCTAGCCGGCGTCTCACGCACCACGGCCAGCTACGTCATTAATGGTAAGGCGAAGCAGTACCGTGTCAGTGATAAAACCGTTGAAAAAGTGATGGCGGTCGTGCGTGAGCATAATTACCACCCGAACGCGGTGGCGGCTGGGTTGCGAGCAGGACGTACTCGCTCGATTGGGTTGGTTATCCCCGATCTCGAAAACACAAGCTATACGCGGATTGCCAACTATCTGGAGCGCCAGGCGCGCCAGCGCGGCTATCAGCTGCTGATTGCCTGTTCAGAAGATCAGCCCGACAACGAAATGCGCTGTATTGAACATCTGCTGCAACGGCAGGTGGATGCGATCATTGTCTCCACCTCGCTACCGCCGGAACACCCCTTCTATCAACGCTGGGCTAATGATGCCTTCCCAATCGTCGCGCTGGATCGCGCGCTGGATCGCGAACACTTCACCAGCGTCGTCGGTGCCGATCAAGATGACGCAGAAATGCTGGCCGAAGAGCTGCGTAAGTTCCCGGCGGAGCGCGTACTCTATCTGGGCGCATTACCGGAGCTGTCGGTGAGTTTCCTGCGTGAGCAAGGTTTTCGCACCGCGTGGAAAGACGATCCGCGCGACGTTGAGTACCTTTATGCTAATAGCTATGAGCGGGAAGCCGCAGCGCAGCTGTTTGAAAAATGGCTGGAAACCCATTCGATGCCGCAGGCAATGTTTATCACCTCGTTTGCCTTATTACAGGGCGTGCTGGACGTGACGTTACGCCGTGACGGCAAACTGCCTGCTGATTTGGCGATTGCCACCTTTGGCGATCACGAGCTGCTCGATTTTCTGCAATGCCCGGTATTGGCCGTAGCGCAGCGCCACCGTGATGTAGCCGAACGCGTGCTGGAAATCGTGCTGGCAAGTCTGGATGAGCCGCGCAAACCGAAACCGGGCCTCAGCCGTATTCGCCGGAATCTCTACCGGCGCGGCATCCTGAGTCGGGTGTAAGTTTCGCATGAAAGGCAGCGCAAGCTGCCTTTTTTGTATTCTTATCCGACCCTGAGGCAAATTATTATCGTGATTATCTTAAGATAAATCCTTATTTTTTCCGTGGCTGTTGGAAATTAATTTTTCTGGTTTCTTAAAAACCATTTTTTAAAGTGAATCGAGCGGTAACTTATCGCCAATTTTGTATTGAATTGTTACATCTCCACCAACATTGGCGTATTGAATTAACGCGCATTTAGCGGGTGAAAATTCTACCGCTGTCGATATGCCGCCGCGCCATGTGCGCGTTGGCGTAACTGCTACTGTTAAGTCTGGTAAATATGTCTTAAAATGCAGCCCGCGTCGCAAACTGACATTTTAAATATGCGCGCAAAAATTGAATGGTCTTAATGGCGTAAATGCATATTTTGTTTTTTTTCTTGCAAATATTCATGACGTTAATTTGCCTCGTAAGCTGAACACTATTTCACCTGCGAAGATATTCTCTGCAAATAAGGGATCTTTTGTTCTCGTTAGCCATTGTGCTGGCTTGACAAGCTTTTCCTCCGCTCCGTAAACTCCTTCGGTGGGGTTTTGTGGGATAAAGTGGTGTAAAAGGGTCACTGGGGGTGCATCGGACATGTTCCGTGGAGCGACGTTAGTTAATCTCGACAGCAAAGGGCGGTTATCCGTTCCAACCCGCTATCGGGATTTGCTGCAGGAGAACGCCTCCGGTCAAATGGTTTGCACCATTGACATCCATCACTCATGCCTGCTGCTTTACCCTTTGCCCGAGTGGGAAATTATCGAGCAAAAACTGTCGCGTCTGTCGAGCATGAATCCGCTTGAACGGCGCGTGCAACGTTTATTGCTGGGGCATGCCAGCGAATGCCAGATGGATAGCGCCGGGCGATTGTTGATTGCCCCTGTTTTACGGCAACACGCCGGGTTAACGAAAGAAGTGATGCTGGTCGGGCAGTTCAATAAATTTGAACTGTGGGATGAAACGACCTGGTATCAACAGGTCAAGGAAGATATCGACGCTGAGCAATCAGGTTCCGAAGCACTGTCGGACAGGTTGCAGGATTTGTCTTTGTAATGATGATGGAAAATTTTAAACACACGACGGTGCTGCTGGACGAGGCCGTTAACGGCCTGAATATTCGTCCGGATGGCATTTACATCGATGGCACTTTTGGACGTGGTGGCCACTCGCGCTTGATCCTCTCCCAACTGGGAGCGGCAGGACGCTTGCTGGCGATCGATCGCGATCCGCAGGCAATTGCTGTAGCACAAACCATTGATGATCCTCGCTTCTCCATCATTCATGGACCTTTTTCCGCCCTTGCTGATTACGTCAGCGAGCGCGATCTGACTGGCAAGATCGACGGTATTCTTCTCGATCTTGGCGTATCTTCACCTCAGCTCGACGATCCGGAGCGCGGCTTCTCCTTTATGCGTGACGGT
Organism: Enterobacter sp. Bisph1; assembly: GCF_000814905.1. Taxonomy (GTDB): domain Bacteria; phylum Pseudomonadota; class Gammaproteobacteria; order Enterobacterales; family Enterobacteriaceae; genus Kosakonia. The sequence goes on along the minus strand of NZ_JXAG01000043.1, from coordinate 125,625 downwards.
CCGTTAGATATGCGTATGGATCCCACGCGCGGTCAGTCAGCCGCACAATGGTTACAAACCGCGGATGAAGCCGATATCGCCTGGGTGTTGAAAACCTTTGGCGAGGAGCGCTTTGCCAAACGTATTGCCCGCGCCATTGTCGAGCGTAACCGTCTTGATCCGATGACCCGCACTAAAGAGCTGGCGGAGGTGGTGGCGGCAGCCACGCCGGTGAAGGACAAATTCAAACATCCTGCGACCCGTACCTTCCAGGCGGTGCGCATTTGGGTAAACAGTGAACTGGAAGAGATAGAGCTGGCGCTAAAAAACTCGCTCGGCGTGCTGGCCCCGGGAGGCCGGCTTTCGATCATCAGCTTCCATTCGCTGGAAGATCGCATTGTGAAACGCTTTATGCGTGAGCAAAGCAGAGGTCCGCAGGTTCCTGCCGGACTGCCGATGACCGAAGCGCAACTCAGTAAACTGGGTGGCCGTCAGCTGCGAGCCTTAGGAAAGTTGATGCCGGGCGAAGAGGAAGTGGCTGAAAATCCACGCGCCCGTAGTTCAGTTCTGCGCATTGCAGAGAGGACGAACGCATGATCGGCAGAGTGGCGGAGACCCTGAGCAAAGTAAAAGGATCGTTAGGAAGCAACGAGCGCCATGCTTTGCCTGGCGTGATCGGTGACGATCTTTTGCGTTATGGGAAACTGCCGCTCTGTCTGTTCATTTGCATCATCATGACGGCGGTGACGGTGGTGACTACCTCACATCACACTCGCCTGTTGACGGCGCAGCGCGAACAGCTGGTTATCGAGCGCGATGCGCTGGACATTGAATGGCGCAACCTGATTCTTGAAGAGAATGCGCTTGGTGACCACAGCCGGGTTGAACGGATCGCCACCGAGAAGCTGCAAATGCAGCATGTCGATCCCTCACAGGAAAATATCGTCGTGCAGAAATAGAGATGAATAAGGAATTACGCAACGCATGAAAGCAGCGGTGAAAACGCTTAAACCGAAACGCCAGGAAGAGCAGGCCAACTTTATAGGTTGGCGTTTTGCGTTGCTTTGCGGTTGCATCCTGCTGGCGCTGACGTTCCTGCTTGGTCGCGTTGCCTGGTTACAGGTGGTGAGCCCGGAAAGGCTGGTGCGTGAAGGCGATATGCGTTCCCTGCGCGTACAGGAGGTCGCGACGTCGCGCGGGATGATAACCGACCGCTCCGGTCGCCCGTTGGCGGTAAGCGTGCCGGTGAAAGCCATTTGGGCCGATCCAAAAGAGCTGCACGATGCCGGTGGCGTAACCCTGGATAATCGCTGGAAAGCGCTCTCCGATGCGCTAAATATGCCCCTCGACCAGCTCGCTTCTCGCATCAACGCGAACCCGAAAATGCGCTTTATTTATCTCGCCCGCCAGGTGAACCCGGATCTGGGCGACTACATCAAAAAGCTTAAACTACCCGGCATTCATCTGCGTGAAGAGTCTCGCCGTTACTACCCTTCCGGGGAAGTGACCGCTCACCTTATCGGTTTTACCAACGTCGACAGCCAGGGCATTGAAGGCGTTGAGAAGAGCTTCGACAAATGGCTCACCGGGCAGCCCGGCGAGCGTATTGTGCGCAAAGACCGCTACGGGCGCGTGATCGAAGATATCTCCTCTACCGACAGCCAGGCGGCGCACAATCTCGCATTAAGCATCGATGAACGCCTGCAGGCGCTGGTTTACCGTGAACTGAATAACGCTGTGGCGTTTAACAAGGCGGAATCCGGCAGCGCCGTGCTGGTGGATGTCAGTACCGGTGAAGTGCTGGCGATGGCGAACAGCCCATCCTATAACCCGAATAACTTCTCCGGCACCTCAAAAGACGCGATGCGTAACCGGGCCATCACCGACGTGTTTGAACCGGGCTCTACCGTAAAACCGATGGTGGTAATGACCGCCCTGCAGCGCGGCGTGGTCACGCCGAACACGGTGCTCAATACCGTGCCTTACAGAATTAACGGCCACGAAATCAAAGATGTGGCGCGATACAGTGAATTAACCCTCACCGGGGTGCTACAGAAGTCGAGTAACGTCGGGGTGTCTAAACTGGCGTTAGCGATGCCCTCCTCAGCGTTAGTAGATACTTACTCACGTTTTGGTTTGGGAAAAGCGACCAATTTGGGGATGGTCGGGGAACGCAGTGGCTTATTTCCTCAAAAACAACGGTGGTCTGACATAGAGAGGGCCACCTTCTCTTTCGGCTACGGGCTAATGGTAACGCCGTTACAGTTAGCGCGTGTCTATGCAACTATCGGCAGCTATGGCGTCTATCGTCCGCTGTCGATTACCAAAGTTGACCCGCCCGTACCGGGCGAGCGCATCTTCGACGAATCCATTGTGCGTACCGTGGTGCATATGATGGAAAGCGTTGCGCTGCCGGGCGGCGGCGGGGTGAAAGCGGCAATCAAAGGTTATCGCATTGCGATTAAAACCGGTACGGCGAAAAAAGTCGGCCCGGACGGCCGCTATATCAACAAATACATTGCCTATACCGCGGGCGTCGCGCCTGCCAGCCATCCGCGCTTTGCGCTGGTGGTGGTGATTAACGATCCGCAGGCGGGTAAATACTACGGTGGCGCCGTGTCCGCGCCGGTCTTCGGTGCCATCATGGGCGGCGTACTGCGTACCATGAACATTGAGCCGGACGCGCTGGCCACGGGCGAAAAAAGTGAATTCGTAATTAATCAAGGCGAGGGATCAGGTGGCAGATCGTAATTTGCGCGACCTTCTCGCTCCGTGGGTGCCAATGCTACCTGCGCGAGCGCTACGAGAGATGACGCTCGACAGCCGTGTGGCTGCCGCGGGGGATCTTTTTGTGGCTGTGGTCGGTCATCAGGCGGACGGGCGTCGATATATCCCGCAGGCGATTGCGCAAGGTGTTGCTGCCATTATTGCTGAAGCGAAAGATGAAGCAGATGACGGTGAAATTCGTGAAATGCACGGGGTTCCCGTCATTTACCTCAGCCAGTTAAATGAGCGTCTCTCTGCGCTGGCGGGCCGCTTTTACGGTGAGCCCTCTGAACAGTTACGGCTTATTGGCGTCACCGGAACCAACGGTAAAACCACCACCACACAGCTGCTGGCACAGTGGAGCCAGCTACTTGGCGAAACCAGCGCGGTAATGGGCACAGTGGGCAATGGCCTGCTGGGTAAAGTGGTACCGACGGAAAACACGACCGGTTCGGCTGTCGATGTACAGCATGTCATTGCCGGGCTGGCCGCGCAGCACGCCACATTTGCCGCCATGGAAGTCTCTTCTCACGGCCTGGTGCAGCATCGTGTGGCGGCCCTGAAGTTCGCCGCCAGCGTGTTCACTAATTTAAGCCGCGATCACCTTGATTATCATGGCGATATGGCGAGCTACGAAGCGGCAAAATGGCTGTTGTTCTCCTCCCATCATTATGGGCAGGCGATCGTCAACGCCGATGATGAAGTTGGCCGTCGCTGGCTGGCGAAATTACCCGATGCGATAGCCGTTTCGATGGAAAACAATATCAACCCGGACTGTCATGGGCGCTGGCTAAAAGCCGTCAGCGTCGATTATCACGACAGCGGCGCGACGATCCGTTTTGCCTCCTCATGGGGCGAAGGGGAAATAGAAAGCCGCCTGATGGGCGCGTTTAACGTCAGCAACCTGCTGCTGGCGCTGGCAACGCTGCTGGCGCTGGGTTATCCGCTGAGCGAACTGTTGAACACTGCGTCCCATTTGCAGCCGGTTTGCGGTCGTATGGAAGTGTTCAGCGCGCCGGGTAAACCGACGGTGGTGGTGGATTACGCCCATACGCCGGATGCGCTGGAAAAAGCACTGCAGGCGGCTCGTCTGCACTGTACCGGCCAACTGTGGTGCGTATTTGGCTGCGGCGGCGATCGCGATAAAGGCAAACGACCGTTAATGGGCGCGATTGCCGAGGAGTTCGCGGATGTGCCGGTGGTGACGGACGACAATCCACGCACCGAAGAGCCGCGCGCCATTATTAATGACATTCTGGCAGGCATGCTCGACGCCGGTCACGCTCGCGTAGTGGAAGGTCGCGCGCAAGCGGTAACCAGCGCCATTATGCAAGCGAAAGAGAATGATGTGGTTCTGCTGGCCGGAAAAGGTCACGAAGATTATCAAATTGTCGGCACACGTCGTCTGGACTACTCGGATCGGGTAACGGCGGCGCGTTTGCTGGGGGTAATAGCATGATTAGCGTAACGCTGAGCCAGCTTGTCAGCACATTGAATGCTGAACTGCACGGCAAGGATGTAGTGATTGAGGCCGTGACCAGCGACACCCGTAAACTGACGCCGGGATGTCTGTTTGTCGCCCTGAAAGGCGAACGTTTTGACGCACACGACTTCGCCGAACAAGCGAAAGAGGGTGGAGCGGGTGCGCTGCTGGTCAGTCGCAAACTCGATATCGATCTGCCGCAGCTGGTGGTGAAAGATACGCGCCAGGCGTTTGGCGAACTGGCAGCCTGGGTGCGCCAGCAGGTGCCAACCCGGGTGGTGGCGCTTACCGGTTCTTCCGGCAAAACCTCGGTAAAAGAGATGACCGCCGCCATTCTTAGCGAATGCGGCAACACGCTGTACACCGCAGGCAACCTGAATAATGACATCGGCGTGCCAATGACATTGTTGCGCCTGACTAAAGAACACCAGTTTGCGGTGATTGAACTGGGTGCGAACCATCAGGGCGAAATCGCCTGGACCGTAGGATTGACGCGTCCGGAAGCTGCGCTGGTGAATAACCTGGCGGCGGCCCATCTGGAAGGATTTGGCTCCCTTGCCGGCGTGGCGAAAGCGAAAGGTGAAATCTATACCGGCCTGCCGGCTAACGGCATTGCCATTATGAATGCCGACAATAATGACTGGCTGAACTGGCAGAGCATTATAGGCGATCGCAAAGTATGGCGTTTCTCTCCCAACGCGGCAAATAGCGATTTTACCGCGACGAATCTGCATATCACTTCCCACGGGACTGAGTTCACGCTGCAAACGCCAACGGGCCATGTGGATGTGATTCTGCCGCTGCCGGGCCGTCACAATATCGCTAACGCGTTGGCGGCAACGGCACTGTCGATGGCGGTTGGCGCGAGCCTGGACGCGGTGAAACGCGGTCTGGCAAATCTTAAAGCGGTACCGGGGCGCTTATTCCCGGTGCAGTTAGGCGAAAACCAGCTGCTACTGGATGACACCTATAACGCGAATGTCGGTTCGATGACCGCAGCGGCGAACGTACTATCTGAAATGCCGGGTTATCGGGTAATGGTGACAGGCGATATGGCTGAGCTGGGCGATGAGAGCGAAGCCTGTCATATCCAGGTCGGCGAAGCGGCGAAAGCCGCCGGCATTGATAAAGTGCTGAGCGTCGGCACGTTGAGCAAAGCGTTAAGCGCGGCCAGCGGCGTGGGCGAACATTTCAACGATAAAACGGCCGTGGTTGCACGGTTAAAAACGCTCATTGCTGAGCAGAAAATTATTACCATTTTGGTGAAAGGTTCACGTAGTTCCGCCATGGAAGAGGTGGTTCATGCGTTACAGGAGAGTGGGACATGTTAGTGTGGCTGGCCGAGCATTTGGTCAAATATTATTCCGGCTTTAACGTCTTTTCCTATCTGACGTTTCGCGCCATCGTCAGCCTGCTGACCGCGCTCTTCATCTCTTTGTGGATGGGGCCGCGCATGATTGCCCGCTTGCAAAAACTCTCTTTCGGCCAGGTCGTACGTAACGACGGCCCGGAATCGCACTTTAGTAAACGCGGCACCCCGACGATGGGCGGGATCATGATCCTGACCGCGATTGTGGTGTCGGTGGTGCTGTGGGCATACCCGGCAAACCCTTACGTCTGGTGCGTGCTGGTGGTGCTGGTGGGCTATGGCGTCATTGGCTTTGTCGACGACTACCGCAAAGTGGTGCGTAAAGACACGAAAGGCCTGATTGCGCGCTGGAAGTATTTCTGGATGTCGGTTATCGCGCTCGGCGTCGCCTTCGCGCTCTATCTGGCGGGTAAAGATACGCCCGCGACCGAGCTGGTGGTGCCGTTCTTTAAAGACGTAATGCCGCAACTGGGCATTTTTTATATTTTGCTGGCCTATTTCGTCATCGTCGGTACCGGCAATGCAGTCAACCTGACGGATGGCCTCGATGGCCTGGCGATTATGCCGACGGTGTTCGTCGCCGGCGGCTTTGCGCTGGTGGCATGGGCGACGGGTAACATGAATTTTGCTAACTACCTGCACATTCCTTATCTGCGGCATGCAGGGGAACTGGTGATTGTCTGTACGGCGATTGTTGGCGCGGGGTTGGGATTCTTATGGTTTAACACCTATCCGGCACAGGTCTTTATGGGCGATGTCGGTTCACTGGCTCTTGGCGGCGCGCTGGGCATTATCGCGGTGCTGCTGCGCCAGGAGTTTCTGCTGGTGATCATGGGCGGGGTGTTCGTGGTGGAAACATTGTCGGTCATTTTGCAGGTGGGTTCGTTCAAACTGCGCGGCCAACGCATTTTCCGCATGGCGCCTATTCATCATCACTATGAACTGAAAGGCTGGCCGGAACCGCGCGTGATTGTGCGCTTCTGGATCATTTCGCTGATGCTGGTGCTGATTGGCCTGGCAACGCTGAAGGTACGTTAATCATGGCAGATTACCAGGGTAAAAAAGTCGTCATTATTGGTTTAGGCCTGACCGGCCTCTCCTGCGTGGACTTTTTCCTCGCGCGCGGCGTCACGCCTCGCGTCATGGATACGCGCGTGTCGCCGCCGGGGCTGGATAAGCTGCCGGAAGCGGTAGAGCGCCATCTTGGTAGTCTTAACGATGACTGGCTGCTGGCCGCCGATTTGGTAGTGGCAAGCCCGGGGATCGCGCTGGCGCATCCGTCGTTGAGCGCGGCGGCGGATGCCGGTGTTGAAATCATCGGTGATATCGAACTGTTCTGCCGTGAAGCGCAGGCACCCATAATCGCCATTACCGGTTCCAACGGTAAAAGCACCGTCACTAAGCTGGTGGGTGAGATGGCGGAAGCAGCCGGAATGAATGTCGGCGTCGGCGGCAATATTGGCCTGCCCGCACTGATGCTGCTGGACGAGACGCGTCAGCTGTATGTGCTGGAACTTTCAAGCTTCCAGCTTGAAACCACCTTCAGCCTGCAAGCCGCGGCGGCTACTATTCTGAACGTGACGGAAGATCATATGGATCGCTATCCGTTCGGTCTGCAGCAATATCGTGCGGCCAAGCTGCGCATCTATGAAAACGCCAAACTGTGCGTCGTTAACGCCGATGACGCCTTAACCATGCCGGTACGCGGCGCGGACGAGCGCTGCGTAAGCTTTGGCGTAGATGTGGGGGACTATCACCTTAATCGCCAGCAGGGGGAAACCTGGCTGCGGGTGAAAGGCGAGAAAGTCCTCAATGTCGCAGAGATGAAACTGAGCGGCCAGCACAACTACACCAATGCGCTGGCGGCGCTGGCGCTGGCGGATGCCGTCGATTTACCGCGCGCCAGCAGCCTGAAAGCGCTGACAACATTTACCGGCCTGGCGCACCGCTTTCAGCTGGCACTGGAGCATAACGGCGTGCGCTGGATTAACGATTCGAAAGCCACCAATGTCGGCAGTACCGAGGCCGCGCTGAATGGTTTACATATTGACGGCACGCTGCACCTGCTGCTGGGTGGCGATGGCAAATCGGCGGATTTCTGCGGGCTGCAGCGTTATCTCAGCGGCGAGCGTATCCGTCTTTACTGCTTTGGCCGGGACGGTGCACAACTCGCCGCCCTGCGCCCGGAAATTGCTGAGCAAACAGAGACGATGGAGCAAGCCATGCGCTTAATTGCCCCACGCGTACGGCCGGGCGATATGGTGCTGTTGTCACCCGCCTGTGCCAGCCTCGATCAGTTTAAGAATTTTGAACAACGGGGCGATCTCTTTACCCGTCTGGCGCAGGAGTTAGGCTGATGCGTTTAACGCTCCCCCGCCCACGGATGCCGCGCCTGCCAGGATTTAATCTCCTGGGCTGGCTGTTCGCGGCGTTAAAAGGCTGGGTCATGGGCTCGCGGCAGAAGGACTCCGACAGCCTGGTGATGTATGACCGCACGCTGCTGTGGTTGACGCTGGGCCTGGCGGCGATTGGCTTCATTATGGTGACCTCGGCGTCGATGCCCGTTGGACAGCGCCTGACGGACGATCCGTTCTTCTTTGCCAAGCGTCACGCACTGTATCTGTTTTTGGCGTTCTGTATGTCGATGGTGACCCTGCGCCTGCCGATGGATTTCTGGCAAAAATACAGCTCTGCGATGCTGATCGCGGCGATCATTATGCTGTTGGTGGTGCTGGTAGTCGGCAGTTCGATCAACGGTGCGTCGCGCTGGATCGATCTCGGCGTGATGCGTTTCCAGCCGGCGGAGTTTACTAAGCTGTCGCTGTTTTGCTACCTGGCGAACTACCTGGTGCGCAAGGTAGACGAAGTGCGCAATAACCTGCGCGGCTTCTTAAAACCGATGGGCGTGATCCTGGTGCTGGCGGTATTACTGCTGGCGCAGCCCGATCTCGGTACGGTAGTTGTACTGTTCATTACCACGCTGGCGATGTTATTTCTGGCAGGGGCGAAACTGTGGCAGTTCATCGCCATTATCGGCATGGGGATTTCAGCGGTGGTGCTGCTGATCCTTGCAGAACCCTATCGTATTCGCCGCGTTACCTCCTTCTGGAACCCGTGGGAAGATCCGTTTGGTAGCGGATACCAGCTTACCCAGTCGCTGATGGCCTTTGGTCGCGGCGAATTATGGGGGCAAGGTTTAGGTAATTCGGTGCAAAAGCTTGAGTATCTGCCGGAAGCGCACACCGACTTTATCTTCTCCATTATCGGGGAAGAACTCGGTTATATCGGTGTGGTAGCGGCACTTTTAATGGTATTCTTCGTCGCTTTCCGCGCCATGTCCATCGGGCGTAAGGCACTGGAAATCGATCATCGATTTTCGGGTTTCCTGGCCTGTTCGATAGGCATCTGGTTTAGCTTTCAGGCGCTGGTTAACGTTGGTGCGGCAGCGGGTATGCTGCCGACAAAAGGGTTGACGCTGCCGCTTATCAGTTACGGTGGTTCCAGCTTATTGATTATGTCAGTCGCGATTACGCTGCTGCTACGCATAGATTATGAAACGCGTCTGGAAAAAGCCCAGGCGTTTACACGGGGTGTGTGATGAGTGGTCAACCGAAACGGTTAATGGTCATGGCGGGCGGTACCGGTGGGCATGTTTTCCCCGGTCTGGCCGTCGCGCACCATTTGATGGATCAGGGCTGGCAAGTACGCTGGCTCGGAACCGCCGATCGTATGGAGGCTGACCTGGTGCCGAAACACGGTATCGAGATCGACTTTATTCGCATCTCCGGACTGCGCGGTAAAGGGATTAAGGCGCAGCTGATGGCGCCGGTGCGTATTTTCCACGCCTGGCGTCAGGCGCGCGCCATTATGCAGCGCTTTAAGCCTGATGTGGTGCTGGGCATGGGCGGCTACGTTTCCGGTCCCGGCGGGCTGGCGGCCTGGTCGCTGGGTATTCCTGTCGTGCTGCATGAGCAAAATGGTATTGCCGGTTTGACCAATAAATGGCTGGCGAAGATCGCCACCAAAGTGATGCAGGCTTTTCCGGGCGCTTTCCCGACTGCGGAAGTGGTGGGCAACCCGGTGCGCGTCGATGTACTGGCTCTGCCGTTGCCGCAGCAGCGCTTGCCCGGCCGTGAAGGCCCGGTGCGCGTGTTAGTGGTCGGCGGCTCGCAAGGCGCACGCGTGCTGAACCAGACCATGCCGCAGGTGGCGGCCAAATTAGGGTCGAAAGTCACTATCTGGCATCAGAGCGGAAAAGGCGCGCAGCAGGACGTTGAGTACGCTTATGCAGCAGCCGGTCAGGCGCAGCATAAAGTTACTGAATTTATTGACGATATGGCTAAAGCCTATGCGTGGGCGGATGTGGTGGTTTGCCGCTCCGGTGCGCTCACGGTCAGTGAAATTGCCGCCGCAGGTTTACCGGCGCTGTTTGTGCCGTTTCAGCATAAAGACCGGCAGCAGTACTGGAATGCGCTGCCGCTGGAAAAAGCCGGTGCGGCAAAAATTCTGGAGCAGCCGCAGTTTACCGTTGATGCGGTGGCGGCAACCCTTGCGGGCTGGAACCGCGAAGCATTACTGGAGATGGCGGAGCGCGCGCGGGCGGCAGCCATCCCGGATGCCACCGAGCGGGTGGCAAATGAAGTGAGCCTGGCAGCTCAGGCATAATACTGGCGACGCCTTTTGCGTTGCGCGAATTTAAGTAGTTGATGGCGTTTAGAGAATGAATACACAAGAACTGGCGAAACTGCGTTTAATCGTGCCCGAGATGCGTCGCGTCCGGCACATTCACTTTGTCGGCATTGGCGGTGCTGGCATGGGTGGTATTGCCGAAGTGCTGGCCAACGAAGGCTATCAGATCAGCGGTTCCGATCTGGCGCCCAATCCTGTGACGCAGCAATTAACATCCCTTGGTGCCACGATTTATTTCAACCACCGCCCGGAAAACGTCAGTGACGCCAGCGTCGTGGTAGTTTCCAGCGCGATTTCTGCCGATAACCCGGAAATCGTTGCGGCCCATGAAGCGCGCATTCCGGTGATTCGCCGCGCAGAGATGCTGGCGGAATTAATGCGTTTTCGCCACGGTATCGCGATTGCCGGCACCCATGGCAAAACCACCACTACCGCGATGGTGGCAAGTATTTACGCCGAAGCCGGGCTGGACCCGACATTTGTTAACGGCGGCCTGGTGAAAGCCGCTGGCGTGCATGCGCGCCTTGGTCACAGTCGTTATCTGATTGCCGAAGCGGACGAAAGCGATGCCTCTTTCCTGCATCTGCAGCCGATGGTCGCTATTGTGACCAATATCGAAGCCGACCATATGGATACCTACCAGGGCGACTTCGAGAATTTAAAAACGACGTTTATCAACTTCCTGCACAACCTGCCGTTTTATGGCCGTGCGGTGATGTGTGTAGACGATGCGGTGATCCGGGAACTGCTGCCGCGTGTTGGCCGCCAGATCACCACCTACGGTTTTAGTGATGATGCGGATGTCCGCGTAGAAAACTACCAGCAGGTTGGGCCACAGGGGCACTTCACGCTGGTGCGTCAGGATAAACCGGAACTGCGCGTCACGCTTAATGCGCCGGGTCGCCATAATGCTTTGAACGCGGCGGCGGCTGTGGCGGTGGCGACGGAAGAGGGGATTGAAGATGAAGCGATCCTACAAGCGCTGGAAAGCTTCCAGGGTACCGGCCGTCGTTTCGATTTCCTCGGCGAATACCCACTGGAAGAGGTGAATGGCAAAGCAGGCAGCGCGATGCTGGTTGACGACTATGGTCATCATCCAACGGAAGTGGATGCCACTATCAAAGCGGCGCGTGCGGGCTGGCCTGATAAAAATCTGGTGATGCTGTTTCAGCCGCACCGTTATACCCGTACCCGCGATCTGTATGACGATTTTGCCAACGTGTTGACCCAGGTGGACACGCTGCTGATGCTGGAAGTCTATCCGGCGGGGGAAGCAGCGATTCCGGGGGCGGACAGTCGTTCCCTGTGCCGCACGATACGCGGACGCGGCAAAATCGATCCGATTCTGGTGTCCGATCCGGCGCAGGTTGCCGCGATGCTGGCCCCGGTATTGACCGGCAACGACCTGATTCTGATTCAGGGCGCAGGTAATGTCGGCAAGATTGCGCGCAGCCTGGCGGATTGCAAATTGAAACCGCAAACCGGGGAGGAGGCGCGCCGTGGCTGAGAAAGTAGCGGTTCTGCTGGGCGGAACATCCGCCGAGCGTGACGTTTCGCTTAATTCCGGTGCAGCGGTGCTGGCAGGTTTGCGTGAAGGTGGCGTTGACGCGCACGGTATTGATCCGCGTGACGTGGACGTCACTCGCCTTAAAGAAATGGGTTTTAGTAAAGCGTTTATCGCCTTACATGGTCGTGGCGGTGAAGATGGTTCGCTGCAGGGGCTGCTGGAAACGATTTCGCTGCCCTACACCGGCAGCGGGGTGATGGCGTCGGCGATTTCAATGGATAAATTGCGCAGCAAATTGCTGTGGCAAGGCGCTGGTTTACCGGTCGCCCCGTGGGTCGCACTGTCGCGCGACGAGTTTGAATCAGGCCTAAAAAAGCATGATATTCAAAGGATTGAGTCGCTGGGCTTACCTGTTATTGTCAAACCCAGCCGGGAAGGCTCAAGCGTAGGAATGTCAAAAGTAGACAAAAATGAAGATTTGCATACGGCGTTAGTGCTTGCATTTCAACACGATGATGACATTTTGATTGAGAAATGGCTTAGTGGGCCTGAATTTACAGTCGCGTTGTTAGGAGATGAAATTTTACCGTCGATTCGTATTCAATCTGCGGGAATCTTCTATGATTATGAGGCGAAGTATCTCTCTGATGAGACGATCTATTTTTGCCCTTCAGGTCTCGAAGCGGACGATGAGGCTGCATTACAGTCATTAGTCCTTAAAGCCTGGCATATTTTAGGCTGCCGTGGTTGGGGTCGCATTGACGCCATGATGGACGATGATGGCCAGTTTTATTTGTTAGAAGCGAACACGTCGCCGGGGATGACCCGTCAGAGTCTGGTGCCGATGGCGGCGCGTCAGGCGGGGATGAGTTTCTCCCAGTCTGTTGTTCGCATCCTCGAGCTGGCGGAGTGATATGTCACAGGCTGCGCTGAACACGCGAAACCGCGAGACGGAAGCCGTAAAAGCCCCTCGCCGTAATAATGGAACGCGTCTTGCAGGGATTATGTTCCTGCTGACGGTGCTGTGCACCGTGTTAGTCAGTGGCTGGGTGGTGCTTGGCTGGATGGATGATGCGCAGCGTTTGCCATTATCGAAATTGGTATTAACGGGGGATCGCCACTACACCCGTAATGATGATATTCGTCAGTCTATTCTGGCCCTGGGCGCGCCCGGCACGTTTATGACGCAGGACGTTAACATCATTCAAAGTCAGATCGAACGTCTGCCGTGGATCAAGCAGGCGAGCGTAAGAAAACAGTGGCCGGACGAATTGAAGATTCATCTGGTTGAATATGTGCCCATAGCGCGGTGGAATGACCAGCATATGGTTGATGTCGACGGCAACGCCTTTAGCGTGCCGGCGGAACGCACCAGTAAACAGATTTTACCAATGTTATACGGTCCTGAAGGTAGCGAAAGCGAAGTATTACAAGGCTACCGCGATATGGGGCAAGTGCTAGCGAAGGATAAGTTCACGTTAAAAGAAGCGGCGATGACGGCCCGGCGGTCATGGCAGGTTACGCTGAATAACGACATCAAACTTAATCTCGGCCGCGGCGATACGATGAAACGTCTGGCGCGCTTTGTGGAGCTTTACCCGGTTCTTCAGCAGCAGGCGCAAACGGATGGCAAAGAGATAAGCTACGTGGATTTACGCTATGACTCAGGTGCGGCCGTAGGCTGGAAAGCGGCCCCTGTTCAGGAACTGAATCAGCAGCAAAATCAGGCACAACAGAATCAAGCACAGGCAGAGCGACAATGATCAAGGCGACGGACAGAAAGCTGGTAGTAGGACTGGAGATTGGCACCGCGAAGGTCGCCGCTTTAGTAGGGGAAGTTCTGCCCGACGGTATTGTGAATATCATTGGCGTAGGCAGTTGTCCGTCCCGTGGGATGGATAAAGGCGGAGTAAACGATCTTGAGTCGGTAGTGAAATGCGTACAGCGCGCTATCGACCAGGCTGAACTGATGGCTGATTGCCAAATTTCATCCGTCTACCTGGCTCTCTCGGGGAAGCATATTAGCTGCCAGAATGAAATTGGTATGGTGCCGATTTCAGAAGAAGAGGTGACGCAGGAAGATGTGGAAAACGTGGTGCATACGGCGAAATCCGTTCGCGTGCGCGATGAACACCGTGTATTGCATGTGATTCCGCAGGAGTACGCGATTGATTACCAGGAAGGGATCAAAAACCCGGTAGGCCTGTCCGGCGTGCGTATGCAGGCGAAGGTGCACTTAATTACCTGCCATAACGATATGGCGAAAAACATCGTCAAAGCCGTTGAACGATGTGGTTTGAAAGTTGACCAACTTATTTTTGCCGGACTGGCGTCAAGTTACTCAGTGTTGACCGAAGATGAACGTGAGCTGGGTGTCTGCGTGGTCGATATTGGCGGTGGTACAATGGATATGGCGGTCTATACCGGCGGCGCGCTGCGTCATACCAAAGTTATCCCTTATGCGGGGAACGTGGTTACCAGCGATATCGCTTATGCCTTTGGTACGCCGCCAAGCGATGCCGAGGCGATTAAAGTTCGTCACGGCTGTGCACTGGGTTCGCTGGTCGGTAAAGACGAAAGCGTTGAAGTCCCTAGCGTCGGCGGGCGTCCGCCGCGCAGCCTGCAGCGTCAGACGCTGGCAGATGTGATTGAGCCGCGTTATACCGAGCTGCTCAACCTGGTAAACGATGAGATTTTGCAGTTACAAGAACAGCTTCGCCAGCAGGGTGTGAAACATCACCTGGCGGCGGGGATTGTGTTGACCGGTGGCGCGGCGCAAATGGAAGGCCTGGCGGCCTGCGCCCAGCGCGTGTTCCATACGCAGGTGCGTATCGGTGCGCCGCTCAATATTACTGGTTTAACGGATTACGCCCAGGAGCCGTATTATTCAACGGCGGTGGGGTTGCTGCACTACGGGAAAGAGACCCATTTAAGTGGTGAAGCAGAAGTGGAAAAGCGCGCGTCAGTGGGTTCGTGGTTCAAACGAATCAACAGCTGGCTGCGAAAAGAGTTTTAATTTTTTTCAGAGACCGTAGAAAATTAACGGTCTCAGGCGAAAGGCACAACGGAGAGAGATCATGTTTGAACCAATGGAATTAACCAACGACGCGGTGATTAAAGTCATCGGCGTCGGTGGCGGCGGCGGTAACGCCGTAGAACATATGGTGCGCGAGCGCATCGAAGGGGTTGAGTTCTTCGCAGTCAATACCGACGCGCAGGCGTTGCGTAAAACGGCGGTGGGGCAAACCATTCAGATTGGCGGAGGCATCACCAAAGGTCTGGGCGCAGGGGCAAACCCTGAAGTCGGCCGTAACGCGGCGGAAGAAGATCGTGAAGCCCTGCGCGCTGCGCTGGAAGGTGCTGATATGGTCTTTATCGCAGCGGGTATGGGCGGCGGTACCGGTACCGGTGCGGCACCTGTTGTTGCTGAAGTGGCCAAAGATCTGGGCATTCTGACGGTAGCCGTCGTAACCAAGCCTTTCAATTTTGAAGGCAAGAAGCGTATGGCATTTGCCGAGCAGGGGATCACCGAGCTGTCGAAGCACGTTGACTCACTGATTACCATCCCGAACGACAAGCTGCTGAAAGTGCTGGGCCGCGGTATTTCGCTGCTGGATGCATTTGGCGCGGCGAACGACGTGCTTAAAGGCGCCGTTCAGGGTATCGCTGAACTGATTACCCGCCCGGGTCTGATGAACGTCGACTTTGCAGACGTGCGCACCGTGATGTCCGAAATGGGCTACGCGATGATGGGTTCCGGCGTTGCCAGCGGTGAAGATCGTGCAGAAGAAGCGGCCGAAATGGCGATTTCCAGCCCGCTGCTGGAAGATATCGACCTGTCGGGCGCGCGCGGCGTGCTGGTTAACATTACTGCGGGCTTCGACCTGCGTCTGGATGAGTTCGAAACCGTCGGTAACACCATTCGTGCATTCGCATCGGATAATGCTACCGTTGTTATCGGTACCTCTCTGGATCCTGATATGAACGACGAATTGCGCGTCACCGTTGTGGCGACCGGGATTGGTATGGACAAGCGTCCGGAAATCACCCTGGTGACCAATAAACAGGCGCAGCAGCCCGTGATGGATCGCTACCAGCAGCATGGCATGCAGCCGATGCAGCAGGAGCAAAAACCAGCGAAAGTGGTTAACGACAATACGCCGCAAACCACCAAAGAGCCTGATTATCTTGATATTCCGGCGTTCCTGCGTAAGCAGGCTGACTAAGAATTGACTGGAAGTTGGGCTTCGTCGCTCTTTGTGCTAAACTGCCCCTCCCATTGTGGTATACAATTGGGATGGATTGGTAATTAGGCGAGATTATACGATGATCAAACAAAGGACATTAAAACGTATCGTTCAGGCGACTGGCGTCGGTTTACATACCGGCAAGAAAGTCACGCTGACGTTGCGCCCTGCGCCGGCAAATACCGGGGTCATCTATCGTCGCACTGACTTGAATCCACCGGTAGATTTCCCGGCTGATGCTAAATCTGTGCGTGATACAATGCTCTGTACTTGTCTGGTGAACGAGCATGACGTACGGATTTCAACGGTTGAGCACCTTAACGCTGCTCTCGCCGGCCTGGGTATCGACAACATCGTTATCGAAGTTGACGCGCCGGAAATCCCGATTATGGACGGCAGTGCAGCACCGTTCGTTTATCTGCTGTTAGACGCAGGTATTGAAGAGCTGAACAGCGCCAAAAAATTTGTTCGCATCAAAGACACGGTACGTGTTCAGGACGGTGATAAGTGGGCTGAGTTTAAACCGCATAACGGTTTTACACTCGACTTCACCATCGACTTTAACCACCCGGCCATTGATGCCAGTACGCAACGCTATGCGATGAACTTCTCTGCCGACGCCTTTATGCGTCAGATTAGTCGTGCGCGTACTTTCGGTTTTATGCGTGATATCGAATACCTCCAGTCGCGTGGATTGTGCCTGGGCGGTAGCTTCGATTGTGCCATCGTAGTGGATGATTATCGCGTATTGAACGAAGACGGTCTGCGCTTTGAAGATGAATTCGTTCGTCACAAAATGCTGGATGCAATTGGTGACTTGTTCATGTGTGGTCACAACATTATTGGCGCGTTTACCGCCTATAAATCCGGCCATGCTTTGAACAACAAACTGTTGCAGGCAGTCCTGGCAAAACAGGAAGCCTGGGAATATGTGACGTTCGAAGACGAAGCAGAACTGCCGTTGGCGTTCAAAGCACCGTCTATGGTTCTGGCATAACGCCATAACCACTAAATCGACTGGTTTACCTGGCACTCTCTCCGGTCAGGCAAGCCAGTCGTTTTTATTTGTCTATTTCTTTAAAACATCCTGCGTAAGCACCCCTTCTAAAATCTGGCCGGGCTCTTTTCTGGCGCGACTGCTGTTTTCCTGACCAGTTTTCTCGTCTGCAACGCCCGAATACTGCTGTGGCGTGCTGGCTTTAGTGGTAAGATTTGGGGCGAAAAAAGACACATACCTACGCATTGTTATACACGCGTTATTTTTGGACGGAGCAAGTGAGCGGAATACTGACGCGCTGGCGACAAATTGGCAGACGCTATTTCTGGCCGCATCTCTTATTAGGGATGGTCGCGGCGAGTTTTGGCTTGCCTGCGCTTGCCAGTAATGCCGAAGCCTCACATCCTGCGCGCCAAACGAGCCAAAACCACAATAACGCCAGAACCGTTGATTTCACCAGTTTTGCCTTGCTGGAAGCTAAACGTCGGCCTAACTTCACCGTCGACTATTGGCATCAGCACGCCATTCGTACCGTTATCCGTCATCTTTCGTTCGTCATGGCGCCGCAAGCGCTGCCGGTGGCAACGGAAGTGCAGTTGCCGGGTCAGGCACATCATCTGGCTCTGCTTGACACCCTCAGCGCTCTGCTGACGCTGGAGAGTAAACCGCCAGCCATTGTCCGCCTGGCCGTGCCGACTCCTGTAACACCGCATACCGCGTTTCGTGTCTCCGCCTGGATAAGCCAGGTGCAAGGCATTCGCGCCGGACCTCAACGCCTGAGCTAAAAATCCCCTTTTGTTTATCCATTTTTTTAGCTCCGCAGAGCGGGGCGTTTGAGATTTTTAATATGCTTACCAATTTGTTAACGAAAGTATTCGGTAGTCGCAACGAACGCACCCTGCGTCGCATGCGTAAAACAGTTGTCCAGATCAATGCCATGGAACCGGCCATGGAAAAGCTCACGGATGATGAGCTGAAAGCGAAAACCGTAGAGTTCCGCGCGCGTCTGGAAAAAGGCGAAAGCGTGGATAGCCTGCTGCCAGAAGCTTTTGCGGTGGTGCGTGAAGCGAGTAAACGTGTCTTTGGTATGCGTCACTTCGACGTGCAGCTGCTCGGCGGTATGGTACTGAACGATCGCTGCATCGCGGAAATGCGTACCGGTGAAGGTAAAACCTTAACCGCAACCCTGCCGGCGTACCTCAATGCCCTCAGCGGTAAAGGTGTGCATGTCGTGACGGTGAACGACTATCTGGCGCAGCGTGACGCCGAAAATAACCGTCCGCTGTTTGAATTCCTCGGCCTGAGCGTGGGTATCAACCTGCCGGGTATGCCGTCTGTCGCCAAGCGCGAAGCCTATGCCGCCGATATTACTTACGGTACTAACAACGAATATGGCTTCGATTACCTGCGCGATAACATGGCGTTTAGCCCTGAAGAGCGTGTGCAGCGTAAACTTCATTACGCGCTGGTGGATGAGGTGGACTCCATCCTTATCGATGAAGCGCGTACGCCGCTGATCATCTCCGGTCCGGCGGAAGACAGCTCTGAGCTGTACAAAAAGGTCAATAAAATCATTCCGCACCTGATTCGTCAGGAGAAAGAGGACTCCGATACCTTCCAGGGCGAAGGCCACTTCTCCGTGGACGAAAAAGCGCGTCAGGTTACCCTGACCGAGCGCGGCCTGGTGCTGATTGAAGAGCTGCTGGTAAAAGAAGGCATCATGGAAGAGGGCGAGTCACTTTACTCGCCGGCAAACATTATGCTGATGCACCATGTTACCGCCGCACTGCGTGCACATGCGCTGTTTACTCGCGATGTGGACTACATCGTGAAAGACGGCGAAGTGATTATCGTCGACGAACATACCGGGCGTACCATGCAGGGCCGCCGCTGGTCCGATGGCCTGCACCAGGCCGTTGAAGCCAAAGAAGGGGTGGAGATCCAGAACGAAAACCAGACGCTGGCATCCATTACCTTCCAGAACTATTTCCGTCTGTATGAGAAACTGGCCGGGATGACCGGTACAGCCGATACGGAAGCGTTTGAATTTAGCTCGATTTACAAGCTGGATACGGTTGTCGTTCCGACGAACCGCCCGATGATCCGTAAGGATATGGCGGATCTGGTCTATATGACCGAAGCGGAAAAAATTCAGGCGATTATCGAAGACATTAAAGAGCGTACCGCAAATGGTCAGCCGGTGCTGGTCGGTACCATCTCCATTGAAAAATCCGAAGTGGTCTCCAACGAACTGACCAAAGCGGGTATCAAGCACAATGTGTTGAACGCCAAATTCCACGCTAAAGAAGCCGATATTGTTGCCCAGGCGGGTTATCCGGGAACGGTGACCATTGCGACCAACATGGCCGGTCGCGGTACGGATATCGTATTGGGCGGCAGCTGGCAGACTGAACTGGCGGAGATGGAAAATCCAACGCCGGAACAGATTGCTCAGGTTAAAGCCGACTGGCAGGTGCGCCACGATGCCGTGCTGGCCTCTGGCGGTTTGCATATCATCGGTACTGAGCGCCACGAATCACGCCGTATCGACAACCAGCTGCGTGGCCGTTCCGGTCGTCAGGGCGATGCCGGTTCTTCCCGTTTTTACCTCTCCATGGAAGATGCGCTGATGCGTATTTTCGCCTCCGATCGCGTTTCCGGCATGATGCGCAAACTGGGTATGAAGCCTGGCGAAGCGATTGAGCATCCGTGGGTAACCAAGGCCATTGCTAACGCGCAACGTAAAGTGGAAAGCCGCAACTTTGATATTCGTAAGCAGCTGCTGGAATATGACGATGTGGCTAACGATCAGCGTCGCGCGATCTACACCCAGCGTAACGAACTGCTGGATGTAACGGATGTCAGTGAGACGATTAACAGCATTCGCGAAGACGTCTTTAAAGCCACCATCGACGGCCATATTCCGCCGCAATCTCTGGAAGAGATGTGGGATATCCCGGGGCTGCAGGAGCGTCTGAAAAATGATTTCGACCTCGAGCTGCCGATTGCTGAATGGCTGGATAAAGAGCCGGATCTGCATGAAGAGACGCTGCGCGAACGTATTTTGCAAAGCGCAGTAGAAACCTATCAGCGCAAAGAAGAAGTCGTTGGCGCGGAAATGATGCGTCATTTCGAAAAAGGCGTGATGCTGCAAACCCTCGACTCCCTGTGGAAAGAGCATCTGGCGGCAATGGATTACCTGCGCCAGGGTATCCACCTGCGCGGCTATGCGCAAAAAGATCCGAAACAGGAATATAAGCGCGAATCCTTCGCCATGTTCGCCGCCATGCTGGAGTCGCTGAAATATGAAGTGATCAGCACCCTGAGCAAAGTTCAGGTCCGTATGCCGGAAGAAGTCGAAGCGATGGAGCAGCAGCGTCGTGAAGAGGCCGAACGTCTGGCGCAGATGCAGCAGCTGAGTCATCAGGATGACGCGTCAGCCGCGGCGGCAGAACTTGCCTCGCAGACGGGCGAACGCAAAGTCGGCCGTAACGATCCGTGCCCTTGCGGTTCCGGTAAAAAATACAAACAGTGCCACGGACGTCTGGCATAAAAGAGTGATAATAATGAATAAGGCGCAGATATCTGCGCCTTTTTTATGGAGTCTGCATAATGAAAATACTCAATATCGCCGTCGGGATTATCCGTAATCCGCAAGGAGAAATTTTTATTACCCGCCGCGCCGCCGATGCGCATATGGCGAATAAGCTGGAATTTCCGGGGGGTAAAATTGAAGCCGGTGAAACGCCGGAACAGGCGATGATCCGCGAATTGCAGGAAGAGGTCGGTATCACGCCCACTGACGCGACACTATTTGATAAGCTGGAATATCAGTTCCCGGATCGCCACATCACCCTTTGGTTCTGGCTGGTTGAACGCTGGGAAGGGCAGCCATGGGGCAAAGAGGGGCAATCGGGCGAGTGGATAGCGCAGGAGAAGCTGAACGCGCAGGATTTCCCCCCGGCCAACGAACCTGTTATTACCCGGCTGGCGCAGCGCTAAGCTGCACGCAGCCGTGCGGTTAGCGATTACGGCTGCTCCTCGCTCCAGTCATCGCTGTCGGTGAGATCGCCTGCGCTCGGAATGCGCTTCTCTTCCGCCGCCCATTCGCCTAAATCAATCAGCTGGCAGCGCTTGCAGCAGAACGGCCGATACGGGCTTTGTTCTCCCCAGACCACCGATTTTCCGCAGGTTGGGCAGTTAACAATTGTCGTTTCACTCATAACGGAACTCCTTAACAGCAGGCCAGTTCGAAATCCAGCCGCTCCGGTACAAGACCGTTCTCGCTGTCGAAGGGCATAAAACGAATAGCAAAGCGGCTTTTATGGCCAGAAATTTGCGGGTACAAACGATCCTTAAGGGGGATCTGCAGGCGCAGCAGATCGGCATCGTCGCCGTTATCCTGATAAAAACCGTTCAGGCTGGTCTGGCGACGAAACGGGGATGCATTGCGAATAAGATCCAGGATCAGCGACAGCGTCGCGCGCAGCGGATCCAAACTTTCAAGCCACAGGGCGATCTGCGCATCGCGTTGTTCATGGGGTAAGTGCAGCCACATATGCAGCGTCGGTAAATCGAAGCTACAGCATCCGCCAGGGATGCTGAGGCGCTGGCGCACTAAGCCAATCAGTCTGTCTTCACGCAGGTACTGACCGATGCGCGGCGCGGCCATCAATACGGCGCCGCTCTCTTTCAGCTGCTGGCGGATGGCTTCAATACGATTAAGATCAACGCCGGGCACGTCGCTCCAGCCCTGGAGTTTACGCTGCTGACGCTCCAGCTCTTTAAGTAATTCTGTGCGAATATCGCCCCGTTCAAACACATCCAGCATATCGCCCATGTTGCGGAAAAAATGCAGCGCGTCAGCGTGATCGTTTAACGGTAAATGGATCGAGAGTTGTTGCAGTAAAAACTCAACGCGCAGCCATGTACGCATCTTTTCGTTGAGCGGATGTTCAAAAAGGATGTGGGTGTGCATTATGATTTTTCCTGTGATACGGCCTGCGAAGCATAATCAAGATAAGCTGCATGCAAGCGGGCAACATCCGATGCAATCGCATCTGGTGCGCCATTATTGTCAATAACATCATCCGCGATAGCAAGTCGCGCTTCGCGTGTGGCCTGGGCCGCGAGAATTTTTTCTGCTTGTTCGCGGCTAACGCCGTCACGCTGCATGGTGCGTGCAATTTGTGTTTCAACCGGGACGTCGATAACCAGCACCCGATCGGCTCTATCATAAAGCTGGTTTTCCACCAGCAACGGAACGACCCACAGTACATAAGGTGAAGTTGCTTGCGCAATCTGGCGCTGCGTTAACTGTTGAATAAGCGGGTGGAGTAAACCGTTTAGCCAGGCTTTGTCAGCCGGGGAAGCAAAGATACGTTCACGCAACAGGCGACGATTTAATGAGCCGTCCGCGAGAAGGATATCAGCGCCGAAATGCCCGGCAATGGCGCGCAGCGCGTCGGTCCCGGGTTCCACAACCTGGCGCGCGATTATATCCGCATCGACAATATTAATGCCCTGTGCCGCAAAAGCATTTGCCACGGTGCTTTTGCCGCTGCCGATACCGCCGGTTAACGCAACCGTATAGCCCATTACACTTTGTCCTAAAGTAGCCTGCCATTATTCACATTGCGTCGTTTTTCGGCCTGCGTAACGCTTTTTCGTCCCGTTTCTGAGAGATGAAAAACGTAAAACTGCAAATTTAATTATGAGTTATTTCAATTGGTTGCAATTAAAACAAGCGACAATGAAAACATTTGACCGAAACTGACCTGTTCACCAGGTAAATTTATAGGATTGTAGCTTAAAAAAAGAGAAATTCGCAGTCTTGCGCGGTCCTTATTAGCGCGTATGATAGCGTCACTGGAGTTGTGAGTTTGTTATTTCGCCATTGACCCCAGGAATTTGCACACATGCGTATTGAAGAAGATCTGAAGTTAGGTTTTAAAGACGTTCTTATCCGCCCTAAACGTTCTACTCTTAAAAGCCGTTCCGATGTTGAGCTGGAGCGCACCTTCACCTTTAAACATTCCGGGATGAGCTGGTCTGGCGTGCCGGTTATTGCGGCCAATATGGATACGGTAGGGACTTTTGCGATGGCAAAAGCGCTGGCGTCATTCGATATTCTTACCGCGGTACACAAACACTACTCTGTTGAAGAGTGGGGCGCGTTTGTTCAGCGCGAGTCCGACGAGGTGCTGCGCCATGTGATGGTCTCTACCGGCACGTCCGACGCCGATTTCGAAAAAACCAAACAGATCCTCGCCCTGCATCCGGCGCTCAATTTTGTCTGCATCGATGTTGCTAACGGTTACTCCGAGCATTTTGTGCAATTTGTTGCCAAAGCGCGTGCCGCCTGGCCGGACAAAACCATTTGCGCCGGTAATGTCGTTACCGGGGAAATGTGTGAAGAGTTGATTCTGTCCGGTGCCGACATCGTGAAAGTGGGCATTGGCCCGGGTTCCGTCTGTACCACGCGCGTTAAAACCGGCGTCGGTTACCCGCAGCTTTCTGCGGTGATTGAGTGTGCCGATGCGGCTCACGGCCTCGGCGGCCAGATTGTCAGTGATGGCGGCTGTACCGTGCCCGGCGATGTGGCGAAAGCCTTTGGCGGCGGCGCGGATTTCGTCATGCTTGGCGGTATGCTGGCGGGTCACGAAGAGAGCGGCGGCACCGTGGTAGAAGAGAACGGTGAAAAATTTATGCTCTTCTACGGCATGAGTTCTGAATCCGCCATGAATCGCCACGTTGGCGGCGTTGCGGGTTACCGCGCGGCGGAAGGAAAAACCGTCAAGCTGATGCTGCGCGGCCCGGTGGAAAATACCGCCCGCGATATTCTTGGCGGTCTGCGTTCGGCCTGTACCTATGTCGGCGCTTCTCGCCTGAAAGAACTGACCAAACGTACGACCTTTATCCGCGTTCAGGAACAAGAAAACCGCGTTTTCAATAGCCTCTGACCGCTTTGCAGGCGCACCGCGCTGCGCCTGCGTTATCCTCCTGCGCCCATGGCATCTCCCAGATGAAAAATGGGTAGATACATCGCCACCACCAGCACACCAATCACCAGCCCGGTGATCACCAGTAATAGCGGTTCCAGCACGGCGGCCAGGCTATCGGCCAGAAGATGGGTTTGCTCGCTATGATGCTGTGCCAGATTTTCCAGCATACTGTCCAGCGCGCCCGACACTTCCCCTGTGCGAATCAGTTGAATACACAACGGTGGAAATTCGCCACTCTCCTTTAACGCCGCAGAAATGGCTTCCCCCTCGGTGATTTGCCGGTGCGCGCGTTGCAATACCGCCCGCCAGTAAGGACAGGTGAGCGTCTCTATCACGCTCTCCAGCCCTTGTAAAAAAGCGATGCCGGCACGCTGGGTCAATGCCAGCACGGTAAATATTTGGCTGAGCCGCTGACCGCGCACCAGAGGGCCTATGATCGGGCTTACCAGTATCCAGCGTTGTTTATAGCGCTGCCAGTCAGCATGATTGCGCAGCATATGCAGAGCCCCACCGGCGATGATCGCAGCTATTGCCAGCGGTAGCGCCGCACGCTGCATAATGTCGGCGCTGGCTATGACTCCCCGCGTTAAGCCGGGCAGCGGCGTGTTGAAGGTCTGATAAATAGCGGTAAATTCCGGTAATACAAGGTAGATCATCGCCACGACTACCGCCGCCGTCAGCGCCAGGATGATTGACGGATAGCGCAGCGCCTTTTTCACCTTCTGCGCCAGCTCTCGTTCAGCTTTTTGCTGCTCAGCAAGTTTAAAACAGCACTCTTCCAGCTTGCCGGTTAACTCTCCGGTGCGAATCATCGCCAGCCAGAGCGGCGGAAATACCTCCGGCCACTGGCGCAGGGCGTCACAGAAGGTTTCACCCTGTTCCAGCGCCTGCGCCAGGTGATGTAGCAGCGCGCGCCACTGCCTTGCCTCATGTTGTTCTGCCAGTAGCTCCAGCCCCTCCGGTAAGGTTAGACCGGCTCGCAGCAGGGTCGCCAGCTGATGCAACAACGGGCTGCTATATTCTGCTTTCCACAACGCGCGTCGAATTGGGCAACGCTTTAGCGAGAGCGGATGAATATGCTGCTGGTATAACAGCAAAACGGTAGCGGTGCGGTTTTCGCTCCAGTAGAGGCCGCTTTGCAGCTCACCGCTCCTTGTCAGCCCGGACCAGTGCCAGAGTTGTTTACTTGCCACCCGGGAAACCCAATATGCGTACCAGTTCTTCCAGCGTGGTGAGCCCTTGCTCCACGGCGAGGCAGCCGTGCTGAAATAAGGTGGTCATTCCATCTTCGCGCGCCAGCCGGGCGATTTCATCGGCGCTGAGATCGCTGGCGATGGCCTGGCGAACCTCCGGGCTGATGGCCAGCACTTCAAATAATGCCACCCGGCCGTAAAAACCGTGGTAGCACTGCTCGCACCCCTCGGCGCGCCAGCGAGGCAGCGGACGCGGCCATACATTACCCGGCAAGGTATTGTTTTCAATCCCCAGCTTACGGCAGTGTGGGCACAATCTTCTCACCAGCCGCTGCGCTACCACCAGCGAAAGCGCGGAGGAGATCATCCAGCGCGCCACCCCCATTTGTTGAATGCGTATCAGCGCTTCGCTGGTGGAGTTAGTGTGCAGCGTCGACAGCACCAGATGGCCGGTTTGCGCGGCCTTAATGGCTATTTCTGCCGTTTCGCCGTCGCGAATTTCGCCGACCATAATAATGTCCGGATCCTGGCGCAGTAAGGCACGGAGCACGCTCTGAAAGGTCAGCCCGGCACGGGGGTTGATCTGCGTCTGAATCAGCCCGCTCAACGGGATCTCTACCGGATCTTCGACGCTACAAATATTCACTTCTGGCTTGTTGCGCGCCTGCAGTGCGCTATACAGGGTCACGGTTTTACCGCTGCCCGTTGGCCCGGTGACCAGAATCAATCCTTGCGGCTGCGCCAGCGCTCTGTCAAACAGCGCGACCTGCGCGTCGGTCATACCGAGCGCCGCGATTTCCAGCGCCTGATTCACCTGGTGCAAAAGCCGTAACACCACTTTTTCACCGTGGCGGCAGGGCAAGGTGGCAATACGAAACGAAACGGACTGCCCGGACAACTCAACGCTAAACTGCCCATCCTGCGGGATGCGCCGTTCGGCGATATCAAGATTACCCAACACTTTTAACCGTGCCGTAAGGGTGCTGCTTAGCGTACCGGGTAGCGGTGACAGTGCATGCAGTACGCCGTCGACACGTAAGCGAATGGCATAGTCGTTTTCACCCGGTTCAAAATGGATATCGGAGGCGCGCAGTATCAGCGCTTGTTGTAGCGTGTGGTTTAAGATCTCTACCGCTGAGCCGGTATCTTCTTTTGACTCGGCCACGGTCGGCATCGCTGCCTGTGCATTTCGCTGATGATGCTTATCCATCTGCTCCGGCGTCCAGCAACGGATATCGATACGCTTTTGCAGGGAAAACTGCAGAGATTCCATTAACTCCGTGCTGGGGCTTTCCACCACCGCGAGGGTAAGAAGATCCTCTTCGCTGTTGAGTATCACCGCATTGTGGCGCTGGCAGAGCGCCAGCAGTTTATCCTCTTTCATTGCTGCTCCTTAGCGTCCGGTACGAAAAACATCTTCACAGGCCTGCTGCAAGGCGCTGTCTGCTTGCGTATTGCAGGCTCGCGTCCAGCCCAGCATGCCGTCTGCGTTACTCCACTGCGGCGTCATGACTACGCTAAGCCCGTTCAAACTCTCTTGCCCGGTTAGCGTAACGATGCCTCGTTCAACGCTGATGGCTGAAACATAACGGGTGGTGGTCGGCGCAGGAATACCGTTGCTGCTGGCGTCGCAATTGCCCGTGCCGCCGCGCTCCAGCGCGCAGAGTTCAACCGCGGTGCGATAGGGCACATACGCTTGCAGCATGTCCGTCAGGGCGGCTTTGCGCAGGTAGTTTTGATAGGCGGGAATACCGATAGCGCTCAGGATGGCAATAATGCCAATCACCACCATCAGCTCAATTAAGGTGAATCCTTGTTGTCTGTTCATCGACGGCTCCTTGTTTGAGCCATCACTTTGTCAGCACGGGTAACGCCTGGCGAGGAGGAAAAAGTGAAGCGGGATAGCGCTTTCCAGTATTAGTGAAGGTATTGCAGCGCAGAACAAAAACAATGCGAGAAGTCACACAAAAAACGGGCCAGCGGCCCGTTCAACATACGATTCAACGAAAGCGCATCGAAAGGTCGAGAGCGCGAACATGCTTGGTGAGCGCGCCGACGGAGATATAATCGACACCGGTTTCGGCAAATTCACGCAGGGTTTGCTGGGTGACGTTACCGGACACTTCCAGCCGCGCCTGGCCCTGGTTTCGCTTCACGGCCTGGCGCATTTGCTCGGTGGTGAAGTTATCCAGCATGATAATATCCGCCCCGGCTTTCAGCGCATCGTCGAGCTCTTCCAGCGTCTCCACTTCGACTTCAACGGGCACATCCGGATGCATCCAAAACGCTTTTTCCACCGCCTGGCGTACGGAGCCGGCGGCGATAATATGGTTCTCTTTAATCAAAAACGCGTCGGAAAGCCCCAGCCGGTGGTTGGCACCGCCGCCGCACAGTACCGCGTATTTAAGCGCGGTCCGCAATCCCGGCAGCGTTTTGCGCGTATCCAGCAGTTGCGTTTGCGTGCCGTTGAGCAGCTCAACGTAGCGATGCACTTCGCTGGCGACGCCGGAGAGGGTCTGCACAAAATTGAGGGCGGTGCGCTCCCCGGTCAGCAGCACGCGAGAAGGGCCATCAAGCTCGAATAAGGGCTGATCGGCCGTAATCGCATCGCCATCGGCCACATGCCAGGTCATCGTGACATCATCGCCCGCCAGCTGAAGAAAAACCTCTTCAACCCAACGTTTTCCGCAGAAGATGCCCGCTTCACGGGTAATGATCACCGCATGGGAGCGGTTTTCTGCCGGTAACAATTGCGCGGTAATGTCATTATCGACATTCACTTCTCCGCCCAGATCTTCACGCAGGGCCTGGGCCACTGCGGCAGGGATATCCCGTTCGATGCGTTCCATAAGCGCGTCACGTCGGAGGTTGGGGTTATAGCGGCGAGGCGGCATGATAGACTCCAAAAAGGGTAACGAATCACAATGTTAGGTTATGTCCTGCAGGCAACGCCATTCCGGGACACAGTCTAAACATGCTACCCTGAAGCGTGTTTCAGCACCATCCTCTATAAGGAGTTCCTTATGCAGTTACGCAAGGGCTGGCTGGTCGAGGCGCGGCACGTACCGTCTCCCCATTTTGACTGCCGCCCGGACGATGAACAGCCTTCATTACTGGTGGTGCATAATATCAGCTTACCGCCAGGACAATTTGGCGGTCCATGGATAGACGCGCTGTTCACCGGCACGCTGGATGCCAGCGCCGATCCCTTCTTCGCTGAGATTGTTCATCTGCGTGTTTCCGCACACTGCCTGATTCGTCGCGACGGTGAAATTGTGCAATATGTGCCTTTCGATAAACGCGCCTGGCATGCGGGTGTATCGTGCTGGCAGGGACGTGAGCGCTGTAATGATTTTTCGATTGGTATTGAACTGGAAGGTACCGATCATCTGCCCTATACCGATGCGCAATATCGTCAACTGGCGGCGATCGCAACAACGGTGATTGAGCTTTACCCGTCGATTGTTGACAATATGACCGGACACAGTGATATCGCCCCCGAACGGAAGACCGATCCCGGACCCGCCTTTGACTGGGCGAGATTTCGCGCGCTGGTGGCCGGTATGTCAGAAAAGGAGATGCCATGACATTATTCACCCTGCTGTTGGTATTAGCAGCGGAACGGCTGTTTAAACTGGGAGAGCACTGGCAACTGGACCATCGGCTGGAGGTGCTGTTCCGGCGTGTAAAACATTACTCGATGTTCAGAACCGTGCTAATGGCCGCGCTGGCGATGCTCATTACCTTCCTGTTCTTGCGCGCGGTGCACGGGCTCTTTTTTAATGTACCGCTGTTGATAGTGTGGATCCTGCTCGGGGTATTGTGCATTGGTGCCGGGAAAGTCCGTCTGCATTATCACGCCTATCTGAAAGCCGCGTCGCGTAACGATGCCCATGCCCATACGGCGATGGCTAACGAGCTGACGTTAATCCACGGTGTGCCGCCGGGTTGCGACGAGCGGGAATTTCTGCGCGAGCTGCAAAACGCCCTGCTGTGGATTAACTTCCGCTTTTATCTCGCGCCGCTGTTCTGGTTTATTGTTGGCGGCGCGTGGGGGCCGGTGTTGCTGGTGGGGTATGCGTTCCTTCGCGCATGGCAGTATTGGCTGGCGCGGTATAAAACGCCAAACGAGCGTCAGCAGTCGGGCATTGATGCGCTTTTACATCTGCTGGACTGGGTGCCGGTACGCCTGGCAGGCGTTGTTTATGCGCTGGTGGGGCACGGTGAAAAAGCGCTGCCCGCCTGGTTTGCTTCTCTTGCCGACCGTCACACCTCGCAGTACCACGTGCTGACGCGCCTCGCGCAGTTCTCGCTGGCGCGTGAGCCGCATACGGATAAAGTGGAGACGCCAAAAGCCGCCGTCTCCATGGCGAAGAAAACCTCGTTGGTGCTGGTTGTGGTGGTGGCATTGTTAACGATTTACGGCACGCTGATGTAATCGCGTGCCGCAATCTTATTGATTATCCGCCGCCGGGATGCCGAAGTCAGGCATCCCGTTTTCTTGCCAGCGAATGGTTTTCAGGCGGGTATGACGATTGGGATCGTAGAGCGGATCGCCTTCGATTTCGGTGTAATTTCTGGCGTGATACACCAGAACATCTTCCCCTTCCGGCGTTTGCGTAAAGCTATTGTGCCCCGGCCCGTACTGGCGGTTTTCGTAGCTGGTTTTGAATACCGGCTGCGGCGATTTATGCCAGTTTGCCGGATCCTGCGGGTTGGCCGCGATATCGATCCACAGCAGACCCATACAGTAGTTTTCGTCGGTGGCGCTGGCTGAATAGCTGATGAAAAGTTTATCGTCGTGGAACAGCACCGCCGGTCCTTCGTTGACCAGAAAACCGCGGCACTCCCAGTCAAACTCCGGTTTGCTTAACATCACCGGCTCGCCTTTCAGCGTCCAGGGATTTTCCATTTCTGCCAGATAAAGATTGGAGTTACCGGCAATATCCGGCGCTTTTTGCGCCCACAAATACCAGCGCTTGCCCTGATGCTCAAAGGTCGTTGCGTCCAGAGCAAAGGTGTCGAACGGCGTTTTCACCTGGCCTTTTTCTACCCAGCGGCCGGTGAGGGGATCGGCATCACTACACTCCAGCACGAACATGCGGTGCTGGAACATATTGAGCGCATCCAGCGCTTTGGTCCATGTAGCGGCAAAGTAGAGATACCATTTGCCATCAATATGATGCAGTTCCGGTGCCCAAATCAGTTCGCTCATTGGCCCGCTTTGCGGCTTGCGCCAGACCACCACGCCTTCGGCGCTGCGTAATCCGTCGAGCGTTGCTGCGCGGCGGATCTCCAGGCGATCGTACTCGGGCACCGAGGCCACGAAGTAGTAGTGGTTTTCATGGCGCAGAATAAACGGATCGGCGCGCTGCTCAATAAAGGGATTCGGCCAGTTACTCATTATGCATTCCTTACGTTATCGCCTGCCGGTACCGTCTTGCGTTCGCTCAGCTCATGGTAATTGACGCGGCGTTTTTCCAAATCCGCCTGAATCTGTTTCATCAGTTCACGGTCGACTTTCAGCAAGCGTACGACGCCTGCGGTAATCAGATAGCCTACGCCCGGAATAATCGTAAACAGCAGCATAATCCCGTTAATGGCGGAGGCGCTCTGCTCTTTAGCCCCGGCTTCGTAACCATACCAGGAGAGCAGGAAACCGACCATCGCACCGGCGACCGCCAGACCTACTTTCAGGAAGAACAGGTTACCGGAGAAACTGATGCCGGTAATACGTTTGCCGGTTTTCCATTCGCCGTAATCATCAACGTCCGCCATCAGCGACCAGTGCAGCGGGGAAGGGATCTGATGCAGGATGTTGAGCAGGAAGTAGAGCACGGCAATCAGCACCGTGGCGTGCGGATCGAAGAAGTAGAAAGCACAGGAGAAAATAGCCAGCGCGATATTGGTCCAGAAGAAAACCTTCAGCTTGCACCAGCGGTCGGTCAACACTTTCGCCAGCATACTGCCGATCATCATGCCCACGACGCCAAGGCTGATAAACATCGTGGCGAAATGAGTGCTTTGCCCCATTACCCAGGTGACGTAATACATGGTTGCCGCCATGCGGATAAAACCGGGGCAAACGTTGCACAGGGTCAGCAGCAGGATGCGCACCCACTGGTCGTTTTTCCACACGTCTTTCAGGTCTTTCTTCATGTCATCGTGGGTCGGCACCGCAGGGCGGACACGCTCACGCACGGTGGCGAAGCAGAACAAGAACATGCACATGCCAATAAATGCCAGCACCATCATCGCCATCTGATAGCCTTTCGCTTTATCAGCGCCGCCGAACCACTCGGCCATCGGCAACAGGGTAAGCGACAGCAGCAGCGTTGCTATCCCCACCATTACAAAGCGGTACGACTGGCAGGCGACCCGCTCTTTCGGATCGTTAGTGATAACGCCACCGAGGGAGCAGTAAGGAATGTTAATCGCCGTGTAGGTCAGCGAGAGGAGGAAATAGGTGATAAAGGCATAGATAACCTTGCTGTTATAGGTCCATTCCGGCGTGGTAAACATCAGCACGCTGAACACGGCGTACGGCAGGGCTATCCACAGCAGCCAGGGGCGAAAACGCCCATATTTGCTTTGCGTGCGATCGGCTAGCGCCCCCATTAGCGGGTCGGTTACCGCGTCAATAACGCGAATTGACAGCAGCAGTACCCCAACTAAAGCAGGGGCAAGACCGAAGATATCGGTATAAAAGTAGTTAACAAACAGCATGATAGCGCCAAATATAATATTACATCCGGCGTCGCCCATGCCGTAGCCAATCTTTTCTTTAACAGACAGTTTAGTGTTGTCCATTGCCAGTGCTCCCTGTGAGATATGCAATGAATTATTCGCCTGGAAGTTTTACTTTGCGTAGCATCATCAGGCCGCAGTGATGGACAAAATGGCTGTGACAGGAAAAGTGTGAGGAAGGTAACAGGTAGGAAACAGCCCTCTTCACGATGGAAGAGGGCAAAAAAAGTAGGGATTAATTGGCTTTCACCGCGCGGGCGTTTTTCTGCTTTAACAGGTAGCCGACGCCGAGGATGGCGATCCATACCGGGATCAGGTAGACCGAAATCGCCATACCGTCAGTCATCAACATAATGACCAGCACGGCGGCCATAAAGATCAGGCAGATCCAGTTACCCAGCGGGTAAAACAGCGCCGGGAAACGCGGCTTAACGCCTTGCTGCTGCTTAGCACGGCGAAAACGCATATGCGCCAGGCTTATCATCGCCCAGTTGATCACCAGCGCGGAAACCACCAGCGCCATCAGCAGACCAAACGCAGATTCCGGTGCCAGGTAGTTAATCAGTACGCACAGCGCAGTGAACAGTGCAGAGGTAATAATCGTATTCACCGGCACGCCGCGTTTATCGACCTGTTGCAGAATTTTCGGCGCGTTGCCCTGTTTCGCCAGGCCAAACAGCATGCGGCTGTTGCAATAGACGCAGCTGTTATAGACAGAGAGCGCTGCCGTCAACACCACAACGTTTAACGCATTCGCCACAAACGAGTCGCCCAGTTCGTGGAAGATCAGGACAAACGGGCTGGTATCGGCGGTCACCCGCGTCCACGGCATCAGGGAGAGCAGCACGGCCAGCGAACCAATATAGAAAATCAGGATGCGGTAGATAACCTGGTTGGTCGCTTTCGGAATGCTTTGCTCTGGATTGTCGGCTTCTGCGGCGGTGATCCCCACCAGCTCCAGCCCACCAAAGGAGAACATGATAATCGCCATCATCATCACCAGCCCACCGAAGCCGTGCGGCAAGAAGCCGCCCTGGTCCCAGAGGTTACGTACGGTGGCCTGCGGACCTGCGCTGTCGCTGAACAGCAGCCAGCCGCCAAAGACGATCATCGCCACAACGGCGAAAACCTTAATAATGGAAAACCAGAACTCCATCTCACCAAACACTTTTACATTGGTCAGGTTGATGGCGTTGATAATCACAAAGAAGACGGCAGCGGAGACCCAGGTGGGGATCTCCGGCCACCAGAATTGCACATATTTGCCAACGGCGGTGAGCTCCGCCATCGCCACCAGCACATACAGCACCCAGTAGTTCCAGCCGGAAGCGAAGCCTGCGAAGCTGCCCCAGTATTTATAGGCGAAGTGGCTAAACGAACCTGCTACCGGCTCTTCAACGACCATTTCGCCAAGCTGGCGCATGATCAGAAAAGCGATAAAACCGGCAATGGCATAGCCGAGAATAATGCCGGGGCCGGCGGATTGAATGACCGATGCGCTGCCCAGAAACAGCCCAGTCCCAATAGCGCCACCCAGCGCGATAAGCTGAATATGGCGGTTCTTCAGGCCGCGCTTTAGCTGATCGCCGTGCTGTTGACCTTCCATTATGAAACCTCGTGTGTGGTTGTTATGTGTACGCTTTCAAATGCGTGTAAATATTAAATTCCATTTTTTGTATTTATTAGTTTACGAAAAGATAATATGAATTTTCATCGTTCTCTTTCGTACGACTCAGAATAGTGGTAAGCGGCAGGGAATGCATCTGCTTTATGAACCTCCTGTGACGACATGGTGAAAAAGAGACCAGTTGTCACTAACCCTTCTACCTCTTCACTTCTTATTTTTAGCTTATTTAACCTAAATTTATGAATAAATATTCATTTTTTGTGCGACTGAATCGGTTCAAATGATTTGGCTGACGTTTCATTAACGTTAAATGTGCCTCTTTTGGAGTAAATGAGGCATTTGTGCAAGGTTACATTTTTGAAACGTCATTTCTGTATCATTGTTAAAATGTGCCTGGTTTCCTGATTTCAATCAAAACCTGTATGGACAGAAGGTGAATACTTTGTTACTTTACCGTCAAGAACATGCAATTGGTAAGACCAATTGACTTTGGGCGAATGGCAGAGACAGGGAATCATGGCCTACAGCAAAATCCGCCAACCAAAACTTTCCGATGTGATTGAGCAGCAACTGGAGTTTTTGATTCTCGAGGGGACATTGCGCCCCGGTGAAAAACTGCCTCCAGAACGCGAACTGGCCAAACAGTTCGATGTTTCTCGTCCTTCCCTGCGCGAGGCCATTCAGCGTCTCGAAGCGAAAGGCCTGCTCCTTCGTCGCCAGGGTGGCGGAACGTTTGTCCAGAGCAGCTTGTGGCAAAGCTTCAGCGATCCGCTGGTTGAGCTTCTTACCGATCATCCCGAATCCCAATTTGACCTGCTTGAGACCCGCCACGCGCTGGAAGGGATCGCTGCATATTACGCGGCGCTGCGCAGTACAGATGAAGACAAAACGCGGATAAGCGAGCTGCATCATGCCATTGAGCTGGCGCAGGAGTCGGGGGATTTGGACGCAGAGTCCAGTGCGGTGGTGCAGTATCAAATTGCTGTCACCGAGGCTGCACACAATGTTGTGCTGCTTCATCTGCTACGCTGCATGGAGCCGATGCTGGCGCAAAACGTTCGTCAGAACTTTGAATTGCTCTACGCGCGCCGCGAAATGCTGCCGCAGGTCAGCAACCATCGTTCAAGCATTTTTGCCGCCATCATGGCCGGCAAGCCGGAAGAGGCGCGTGAAGCATCGCACCGCCATCTGGCGTTTATTGAAGAGATTTTGCTGGACAGAAGTCGTGAGCAGAGCCGTCGTGAACGCTCGCTGCGACGGCTGGAGCAGAGAAAGAATTAGAATTTTCTGGGGCATTTTGCACCGGAAGAGTGGTAACACCAGCGCCAAACTTTAGAGCGCGGCAACTAAACGCAGAACCTGTCTTATTGCACTTTTGTGGTGGCTATGGAAAGCATGAGCATGAAAATGCAATGGGACAGGTTCCAGACAAATCAACGAATTAGATAGATAAGGAATACCCCCCATGTCAGAACGTTTCCAAAATGACGTGGATCCGATCGAAACTCGCGACTGGCTACAGGCGATCGAATCGGTCATCCGTGAAGAAGGTGTTGAGCGCGCTCAGTATCTGATTGACCAGCTCCTTTCTGAAGCCCGCAAAGGCGGTGTGAAAGTGGCAGCTGGCACAGGGGCGAGCAACTATGTAAACACTATTGCCGTTGAAGATGAGCCGGAATACCCGGGCAATCTGGAACTGGAACGCCGCATTCGTTCAGCTATCCGCTGGAACGCCATCATGACGGTGCTGCGTGCGTCCAAAAAAGACCTCGAGCTGGGCGGCCATATGGCTTCCTTCCAGTCTTCCGCGACCATTTACGAAGTTTGCTTCAACCACTTCTTCCGTGCACGCAATGAGAAAGACGGCGGCGACCTGGTCTACTTCCAGGGCCACATCTCTCCGGGCATCTACGCACGTGCATTTGTTGAAGGCCGTCTGACCGAAGAGCAGATGAACAACTTCCGTCAGGAAGTTCACGGTAAAGGTCTCTCTTCTTACCCGCACCCGAAACTGATGCCGGAATTCTGGCAGTTCCCGACCGTATCAATGGGTCTGGGTCCGATCGGTGCGATTTATCAGGCGAAATTCCTCAAATATCTGGAACACCGTGGCCTGAAAGATACCTCTGAACAGACCGTTTACGCGTTCCTCGGCGACGGTGAAATGGATGAGCCAGAATCCAAAGGTGCGATCACTATCGCTACCCGTGAGAAACTGGATAACCTCTGCTTCATCATCAACTGTAACCTGCAGCGCCTGGATGGCCCGGTCACCGGTAACGGCAAAATCATCAACGAACTGGAAGGCATCTTCAGCGGTGCTGGCTGGAACGTTATCAAGGTGATGTGGGGTTCTCGTTGGGACGAGCTGCTGCGTAAAGATACCAGCGGTAAATTGATCCAGCTGATGAACGAAACCGTTGACGGCGACTATCAGACCTTTAAATCCAAAGATGGCGCGTACGTTCGCGAACACTTCTTTGGTAAATACCCGGAAACCGCCGCGCTGGTTGCAGACTGGACTGATGAGCAGATCTGGGCCCTGAACCGTGGCGGTCACGATCCGAAGAAAATTTACGCTGCACTGAAAAAAGCGCGTGATACCAAAGGCAAAGCTACCGTTATCCTGGCGCATACCGTTAAAGGTTACGGCATGGGCGACACCGCCGAAGGTAAAAACATTGCGCACCAGGTGAAGAAAATGAACATGGACGGCGTGCGTTATATCCGCGACCGTTTCAATGTTCCTGTCACCGACGAGCAGGTTGAAAAACTCTCTTACATCACCTTCGACGAAGGTTCTGAAGAGCACAAATACCTGCACGAACGTCGCCAGGCGCTGAAAGGCTACCTGCCGTCGCGTCAGCCGAAATTCACGGAAAAACTGGAGCTGCCGCAGCTTTCCGACTTCTCTCAGCTGCTGGAAGAGCAGAACAAAGAGATCTCCACCACCATCGCTTTCGTCCGTGCCCTGAACGTGATGCTGAAGAACAAGTCCATCAAAGACAGACTGGTTCCGATCATCGCCGACGAAGCGCGTACCTTTGGTATGGAAGGTCTGTTCCGTCAGATTGGTATCTACAGCCCTAACGGTCAGCAGTACACCCCGCAGGACCGTGAGCAGGTTGCATACTACAAAGAAGACGAGAAAGGTCAGATCCTGCAGGAAGGTATTAACGAGCTGGGCGCAGGCGCATCCTGGCTGGCTGCTGCGACCTCTTACAGCACCAACAACCTGCCGATGATCCCGTTCTATATTTACTATTCCATGTTCGGGTTCCAGCGTATCGGTGACCTGTGCTGGCAGGCAGGCGATCAGCAGGCTCGCGGCTTCCTGGTCGGCGGTACCTCCGGTCGTACTACCCTGAACGGTGAAGGTCTGCAGCATGAAGATGGCCACAGCCATATTCAGTCTCTGACTATCCCGAACTGTATCTCTTACGACCCGTCTTACGCGTACGAAGTGGCTGTGATCATGCATGACGGTCTGCAGCGCATGTACGGTGAAGCGCAAGAGAACGTTTACTACTACATCACCACGCTGAACGAAAACTACCACATGCCGGCGATGCCGGAAGGTGCTGAGGAAGGTATCCGTAAAGGTATCTACAAACTCGAAACCGTTGCCGGTAGCAAAGGTAAAGTTCAGCTGCTGGGCTCCGGTTCTATCCTGCGTCACGTACGTGAAGCAGCGCAGATCCTGGCGAAAGATTACGGCGTCGGCTCTGACGTTTACAGCGTAACCTCCTTCACCGAACTGGCGCGTGATGGCCAGGATTGTGAGCGCTGGAACATGCTGCACCCGCTGGAAACTCCGCGCGTACCGTACATCGCTCAGGTGATG
The DNA here is from genome assembly GCF_000814905.1 of Enterobacter sp. Bisph1. GTDB lineage: Bacteria > Pseudomonadota > Gammaproteobacteria > Enterobacterales > Enterobacteriaceae > Kosakonia. The sequence goes on along the minus strand of NZ_JXAG01000043.1, from coordinate 88,173 downwards.
AACGATGCACCGGCGGTGGCTTCCACTGACTATATGAAACTGTTCGCTGAGCAGGTTCGTACTTATGTACCGGCTGATGATTACCGCGTACTGGGTACCGATGGCTTCGGTCGCTCCGACAGCCGTGAAAACCTGCGCCACCACTTCGAAGTTGATGCTTCTTATGTTGTGGTTGCTGCTCTGGGCGAACTGGCTAAACGTGGCGAAATCGACAAGAAAGTGGTGGCGGATGCGATCACCAAATTCAACATCGATGCAGAAAAAGTTAACCCGCGTCTGGCGTAAGAGGTAAAGAGATAATGGCTATCGAAATCAAAGTACCGGACATCGGGTCTGATGAAGTTGAAATCACCGAAATCCTGGTCAAAGTGGGCGACAAAGTTGAAGCTGAACAGTCGCTTATCACCGTAGAAGGCGACAAAGCCTCTATGGAAGTCCCGTCTCCTCAGGCTGGCATCGTGAAAGAGATCAAAGTCTCCGTTGGCGATAAAACTGAGACCGGCGCACTTATTATGATTTTCGATTCCGCCGACGGTGCAGCAGCCGCTGCACCTGCGCAGGAAGAGAAGAAAGAAGCCGCTCCGGCAGCCAGCGCTCCGGCCGCTGCGGGTGCAGCTAAAGAAGTGAACGTACCTGACATCGGCGGTGACGAAGTTGAAGTAACCGAGATTCTGGTAAAAGTAGGCGATACTGTTACCGCTGAGCAGTCTCTTATCACCGTTGAAGGCGATAAAGCCTCGATGGAAGTCCCGGCACCGTTCGCGGGTACCGTGAAAGAGATCAAGGTTAACACCGGTGACAAAGTCTCTACCGGCTCTCTGATCATGATCTTCGAAGTGGCGGGTGCTGCACCGGCTGCCGCGCCTGCACAGGCCGCTGCTCCGGCGGCGTCTGCTGCTCCAGCAGCCGCTGGCGGCGTGAAAGAAGTCAACGTTCCGGACATCGGCGGTGATGAAGTTGAAGTGACCGACGTGATGGTGAAAGTGGGCGATAAAGTTGCCGCTGAACAGTCACTGATCACCGTTGAAGGCGATAAAGCCTCAATGGAAGTCCCGGCACCGTTCGCCGGTACCGTGAAAGAGATCAAAATCAGCACCGGCGACAAAGTCTCTACCGGCTCTCTGATTATGGTGTTTGAAGTGGAAGGCGCTGCGCCTGCTGCTGCCCCTGCGGCTAAGCAAGAAGCGGCGGCACCGGCACCGACGGCGAAAGCTGAGAAACCGGCTGCGGCCCCTGCTGCAAAAGCAGAAGGCAAATCCGATTTCGCCGAAAACGACGCGTATATCCATGCTACCCCGCTGATTCGCCGCCTGGCGCGCGAGTTTGGCGTAAACCTGGCGAAAGTGAAGGGCACCGGTCGTAAAGGCCGTATCCTGCGCGAAGACGTCCAGGCGTATGTGAAAGATGCGGTGAAACGCGCTGAGTCTGCCCCTGCCGCTGGCGCGACCGGTGGTTCTCTGCCGGGCCTGCTGCCGTGGCCGAAAGTGGACTTCAGCAAGTTTGGTGAAATCGAAGAAGTGGAACTGGGCCGTATCCAGAAAATCTCGGGTGCTAACCTGAGCCGTAACTGGGTGATGATCCCGCACGTTACGCACTTCGACAAAACCGATATCACCGATCTGGAAGCGTTCCGTAAACAGCAGAACGCCGAAGCTGAGAAACGTAAGCTGGATGTGAAGTTCACCCCGGTGGTCTTTATCATGAAAGCCGTGGCTGCCGCTCTTGAGCAGATGCCGCGTTTCAACAGCTCGCTGTCTGAAGATGGTCAGAAACTGACGCTGAAGAAATACATCAATATCGGCGTTGCGGTTGATACCCCGAACGGTCTGGTTGTTCCGGTCTTTAAAGACGTGAACAAGAAGAGCGTCACCGAGCTGTCCCGTGAACTGACGGTCATTTCTAAGAAAGCGCGTGACGGTAAGCTGACCGCTGGCGAAATGCAGGGCGGTTGCTTCACCATCTCCAGCATCGGCGGCCTGGGTACCACCCACTTCGCACCGATTGTTAACGCGCCGGAAGTAGCTATCCTGGGCGTCTCCAAATCTGCAATGGAGCCGGTCTGGAACGGTAAAGAGTTCGTACCGCGTCTGATGATGCCGATTTCGCTCTCCTTCGACCACCGTGTGATTGACGGTGCGGATGGTGCGCGCTTTATCACCATCATCAATAACATGCTGTCCGACATTCGCCGTCTGGTGATGTAATCAGAAAAGCCGGCCTGACGGCCGGCTTTTTTCTGGTAATCTCATGTGCGTTGAGGTTATTGGGGCTTAAGGACAATTCGTTTGCCGTTTGTTGTTTCAAAATTGTTAACAATTTTGTAAACTGCGGGCGGATAGAACGTCCCGGTGGATGAAGGGCGACACGAAGTACCCCTGACCGCCGGAAATCAATAAGAGGTCATGATGAGTACTGAAATCAAAACTCAGGTCGTGGTACTTGGGGCAGGCCCGGCAGGTTACTCTGCTGCCTTCCGTTGCGCTGATTTAGGTCTGGAAACCGTCATCGTAGAACGTTACAACACCCTTGGCGGTGTGTGCCTGAACGTAGGTTGTATCCCTTCTAAAGCGCTGCTGCACGTTGCAAAAGTTATCGAAGAAGCCAAAGCGCTGGCTGAACACGGTATCGTCTTCGGCGAACCGAAAACCGATATCGACAAGATTCGTACCTGGAAAGAGAAAGTGATCACGCAGCTGACCGGCGGTCTCGCGGGTATGGCGAAAGGCCGTAAGGTGAAAGTGGTCAACGGTCTGGGTAAATTCACCGGGGCGAACACCCTGGAAGTGGAAGGTGAAAACGGCAAAACCGTTATCAACTTCGACAACGCTATCATCGCGGCGGGTTCCCGTCCGATTCAACTGCCGTTTATTCCTCATGAAGATCCGCGCGTATGGGACTCTACCGACGCACTGGAGCTGAAATCCGTTCCGAAACGTATGCTGGTTATGGGCGGCGGTATCATCGGTCTGGAGATGGGTACCGTGTATCATGCGCTGGGTTCAGAGATTGATGTGGTTGAGATGTTCGACCAGGTTATCCCGGCCGCTGATAAAGATATCGTTAAAGTCTTTACCAAACGCATCAGCAAGAAATTCAACCTGATGCTGGAAACCAAAGTGACCGCCGTTGAAGCGAAAGAAGACGGTATTTACGTTTCCATGGAAGGCAAAAAAGCCCCGGCGGAAGCGCAGCGTTATGATGCCGTGCTGGTGGCTATCGGTCGTGTGCCGAACGGTAAGAACCTCGATGCCGGTAAAGCAGGCGTGGAAGTTGATGACCGTGGCTTTATCCGCGTGGATAAACAGCTGCGCACCAACGTGCCGCACATCTTCGCAATCGGCGATATCGTCGGTCAGCCGATGCTGGCGCACAAAGGCGTGCATGAAGGCCACGTTGCCGCAGAAGTTATCGCCGGTAAGAAACACTACTTCGATCCGAAAGTTATCCCGTCTATCGCCTATACCGAGCCAGAAGTGGCATGGGTAGGTCTGACAGAGAAAGAAGCGAAAGAGAAAGGCATCAGCTACGAAACCGCCACCTTCCCGTGGGCTGCTTCTGGCCGTGCTATCGCTTCCGACTGCGCTGACGGTGTGACCAAACTGATTTTCGACAAAGAGACCCACCGTATTATCGGCGGCGCGATTGTCGGCACCAACGGCGGCGAGCTGCTGGGCGAAATCGGTCTGGCTATCGAAATGGGCTGCGATGCGGAAGATATCGCGCTGACCATTCATGCGCACCCGACCCTGCACGAATCTGTGGGTCTGGCCGCTGAAGTGTTCGAAGGCAGCATTACCGATCTGCCGAACCCGAAAGCGAAGAAAAAGTAATTTTCGTCCGTTTTCACAGGTAGTCTAAATCAGGCGAGTCAGGTTTCTGGCTCGCTTTTTCTTTTGTGTTGTGCGAAGAAACCAGCGTTATCCTCTCGTCCGTATAAAGTTTGTGCAAAAACTGCCGATGTTATGTGTCTACCATTACCGGTGCGAGAGGGAGTTTCATCGTCATGATCCGCGGACTTAATTTTGCTCTACAGCTGCCTGACGTGACGCGCGTCAGCACGTCAACAAAGGTGGGTGCGTCGTCAGCACGCGCCGCCAGCGAGAATAGCGCCGCCGATAATAATGCCTCGGCAAAAGTCATTTTCGGTAGCCAATCGTCAGACATTGCGGCGGTCTACAGCCTGTCACCGAAAAAAATGAGCGCCAATGCGGTGCAGCAGTTAAACCCGGTTATCGAAGGGCTGATGCACACCGCGCAGAGCAGCAGTTCTATCTCGTCGCTGGCGACCCTTGGCAGCACGCTATTGGGTAACCTGAAAGAGAACCGTGGCGATGTCACCCAGGCCGTCACCGGCGTGGCGGCAGAGACCGCGAGTGCAGCCAATAAATTCGCCGTTACCTTAAGCGTGGTGACAAAATCCGGCTCAACCGTGAATCTGACCATGACGCAGCAGGATGATGGTCTGGCCGTTGAGATGAAAACGGAGGGCGAAGCCTTAAGCGATGATGATGCCGCTGCGGTGGCGAGCCTCGGCGACGCGCTGAGTAAAACCCTCAACGGACTTGGGCAAATGCCGCCAAAACTCGATATCGGCGGTTTAACCAACTTTGATAATAAACTTTTGCAGTCGGTGGATCTAAAAACCGATGTGCGCAACGGAGAAGATTCACTCCAGTCGCTGAATTTCCATGCCGATGATAAAGAACGCGCCATCGCTTATCAGGATGGTGACTTCTCATTGAAGATGAGCAGCGATCTTTCGAAACCTGGCCTCGCTGGCAGCCATGCCCAGCAACAGCAGGCTCTGAAAGCCTATGATGATAAATTCGATAAAGCGCGCCTCGCGGGTAACGGCGATCGCGGCCAGATGGAGACGATGAAGTCGGTTTTCCGCGCCTTGAATAGCACCAGCGACGCAGAAAGTGCCAGTGCCTTACGCGGGCAAAATCTTATGCTCAGCGCGAACGGTGTGTCGCAATTAAGCGGGCTCAATGATTTTTCTCTGTCGTTCACGCAAGCCGAGAAATCACCTAACCCGGCCCATGAAAATGAGAAAGATCGCTTCTCCTATGCTGCTTCGCAATCCTCTGAAGTGCAGGCGCATGACGATGGTGCGAAAACCGTTAAACAGACAACGCGCAGCCATCTGAGCGCCGCCTGGCACGATGCTATCGATCCGTCGATTCCGCTGGCGTTGAACAAGATGAAATCATCGCAAAACTATCTCTATCATCTGGTGGAAAATGATGATGAGAATACCACCACGCTGAATGTTAACGGGCGCGGGATGCTGACCAGCGTTGGCCATGATGAGAAAGTTGACCACCGCTCAACGGTGAAAAAGTATGTGCTGGATAAAATGGTTGATGAAACCGTCACGCCAGAAAAATACGCCAACAGTAGCCTGCGCTCTTTTATGGCCACCGCGTAACCATCACGTAACGAAACGGCTCTGCGGAGCCGTTTTACTTTATCTGACCGCGAGCATCCTACCGCTTTAAACGATTATTGCGTCTGCATTATTTCGCCCTTAACGATTCAGCTAATATTTAATGTTGCTTTTTTGTAAACGGATTAACACCCCCTGAAAATCCTGCTATGCTGCCCGACGCGGTACCGGGCTCTTACCCTACAAACTGCTGTCTCACAGGAGCGTGAAGTGAAGATAACGCCCGTACACGAAACCTTTCACGTTGCGTCAAAGTGACAAAAGCGCGAATCCTGACTGCTTACTCGAGTAAGTGACCGGGAAAGCCTTCGCCACGAATGTTGAGGTAACGTGAAGTAAGAAAGTGTATGCCGCACTATGACAATGAGAGCGAGGAGAACCGTCGTGCTAGAAGAATACCGTAAGCACGTAGCCGAACGTGCCGCTGAGGGGATTGCGCCAAAACCATTAGATGCAACCCAAATGGCAGGGCTTGTCGAGCTGCTGAAGAATCCGCCTGCTGGCGAAGAAGAATTCCTGATTGACCTGCTTTCTAACCGTGTCCCGCCGGGCGTTGATGAAGCCGCCTATGTCAAAGCGGGTTTCCTTGCCGCTATCGCCAAAGGCGAAGCCACCTCCCCACTGGTGTCCCCTGAAAAAGCCGTTGAACTGCTGGGCACCATGCAGGGCGGGTATAACATTCATCCGCTAATTGACGCGCTGGACAATGACAAACTCGCGCCGATCGCCGCGAAAGCGCTGTCGCAAACGCTGCTGATGTTCGATAACTTCTACGACGTGGAAGAGAAAGCGAAAGCGGGTAACGCCTATGCGAAACAGGTGATGCAATCCTGGGCAGATGCCGAATGGTTCCTCAATCGCCCGGCGCTGGCGGAAAAAATCACCGTCACCGTGTTTAAAGTGACCGGCGAAACCAACACCGACGATCTCTCTCCGGCACCGGATGCCTGGTCGCGCCCGGATATCCCTCTGCACGCGCTGGCAATGCTGAAAAACGCCCGTGAAGGCATCGAGCCGGATCAGCCGGGTGCCGTTGGCCCGATCAAACAAATTGAAGCGCTGGCGAAGAAAGGTTTCCCGCTGGCCTATGTCGGTGACGTTGTCGGTACCGGTTCTTCACGTAAATCCGCCACCAACTCCGTGCTGTGGTTTATGGGTGATGACATCCCGTTTGTGCCGAACAAGCGCGGCGGTGGCCTGGTGCTGGGCGGCAAAATCGCGCCGATTTTCTTTAACACCATGGAAGATGCCGGCGCGCTGCCGATCGAAGTGGATGTTAACAGCCTGAATATGGGCGACGTGATTGATGTTTACCCATTCAAAGGCGAAGTGCGCAATCACCAAACCGGCGAACTGCTGGCGAACTTTGAGCTGAAAACTGACGTACTGATTGATGAAGTGCGCGCCGGTGGCCGTATTCCGCTGATTATTGGTCGCGGACTGACCACCAAAGCCCGCGAAGCCCTTGGTCTGCCGCACAGCGACGTATTCCGTCAGGCGAAAGATGTTGCGGTTAGCAGCCGTGGTTACTCGCTGGCGCAGAAAATGGTCGGCCGCGCCTGCGGCGTTGACGGTATTCGCCCTGGCGCTTACTGCGAACCGAAAATGACTTCTGTGGGTTCTCAGGATACCACCGGGCCGATGACCCGCGATGAGCTGAAAGACCTGGCCTGCCTGGGCTTCTCCTCGGATCTGGTGATGCAGTCCTTCTGCCATACCGCCGCCTATCCGAAGCCCGTTGACGTGACGACGCACCATACGCTGCCGGACTTTATTATGAACCGCGGCGGTGTCTCTCTGCGTCCGGGCGATGGCGTTATCCACTCGTGGCTGAACCGTATGCTGCTGCCGGATACCGTGGGTACCGGCGGTGACTCCCATACCCGTTTCCCAATCGGTATCTCCTTCCCGGCAGGTTCTGGTCTGGTGGCGTTTGCCGCCGCGACCGGCGTGATGCCGCTGGATATGCCGGAATCGGTGCTGGTGCGCTTTAAAGGCCAAATGCAGCCGGGTATTACCCTGCGCGATCTGGTGCACGCGATCCCGCTGTACGCCATCAAACAGGGTCTGCTGACCGTTGAGAAGAAAGGCAAGAAAAACATCTTCTCCGGCCGCATTCTGGAGATCGAAGGTCTGCCGGATCTGAAAGTCGAGCAGGCGTTTGAACTGACCGATGCGTCCGCTGAACGTTCTGCTGCTGGCTGTACCATTAAGCTCAACAAAGAGCCGATTATCGAGTACTTAAGCTCTAACATCGTGCTGCTGAAGTGGATGATTGCTGAAGGCTACGGCGACCGCCGTACGCTGGAGCGCCGTATCCAGGGCATGGAAAAATGGCTGGCGGATCCGCAACTGCTGGAAGCGGATGCCGACGCGGAATACGCGGCGGTGATCGAGATCGATCTGGCGGAAATCAAAGAGCCGATCCTGTGTGCGCCGAACGATCCGGACGACGCGCGTCTGCTCTCTGATGTGCAGGGTGCCGATATCGATGAAGTGTTTATCGGGTCTTGTATGACCAACATCGGTCACTTCCGTGCCGCAGGTAAACTGCTGGACAGCCACAAAGGTCAGCTGCCGACCCGCCTGTGGGTTGCGCCGCCGACGCGTATGGATGCGGCACAGCTGACGGAAGAGGGCTACTACAGCGTCTTCGGTAAGAGCGGTGCGCGTATTGAGATCCCGGGCTGCTCCCTGTGCATGGGTAACCAGGCGCGTGTAGCGGACGGCGCGACGGTGGTTTCCACCTCGACGCGTAACTTCCCGAACCGTTTAGGCACCGGCGCGAACGTCTACCTGGCCTCTGCAGAGCTGGCGGCGGTTTCGGCGCTGTTAGGTAAACTGCCCACGCCGGAAGAGTATCTCAACTTTATGTCGCAGGTGGATAAAACCGCCGTGGATACTTACCGCTATCTAAACTTCGACAAGCTTGATCAATATACCGAGAAAGCTGACGGCGTGATTTTCCAGACCGCCGTCTGACAGCGAGAGCCACCCTGCGGGGTGGCTTTTTTTTTATCCGCCTTTTGCCTGCTTACCCTCCTTTACGTCTACTTTCCCGGCGCTTTCAACAATATTTCCCTTCGCTGCCGTCTGCTGCGCTTTTTTTCTTGTATTGTGCTGCGATAATTACGGTATAGGCAGCCTTTGGCCTGCATGAGGAAGCGATTATGGATTATGAATTTTTGCGCGATGTCACCGGGGTGGTAAAGGTGCGCATGTCGATGGGCCACGAAGTGGTCGGTCACTGGTTTAATGAAGAAGTCAAAGAGAACCTGGCGCTGCTGGATGAAGTTGAGCAGGCGGCGCATACAGTGAAAGGCAGCGAGCGCTCCTGGCAGCGCGCCGGGCATGAGTACACGCTATGGCTGGATGGCGAAGAGGTGATGATTCGCGCCAATCAGCTGGAATTTACCGGCGATGAGATGGAAGAGGGGATGAACTACTACGATGAAGAGAGCCTCTCCCTGTGCGGCGTGGAGGATTTTCTTCAGGTGGTCGCCGCCTATCGGCAGTTCCTCAAACAGCGGTAATCAGGGCGCGTCCCGACGCCCTTTTGCCTTATACGGCCGGAATATTGCGGCCGTAGTAAATCTCGCGCATCTCTTTCCACAGCGCTTCGGTGATCTCTTTGCGCTCCTGCGCGGTTAACTCTTCCGGTTTGGTATGGAACATGTAGTGCTTAAGATCGAACTCCTTAAGCAGCATTTTGGTATGGAAGATATTTTCCTGATAAACGTTCACATCCACCATGTCGTACAGGGATTTAATGTCATTGGACATAAAGTTCTGAATCGAATTTATCTCATGATCGATAAAGTGTTTCATGCCGTTGACGTCGCGGGTAAAACCGCGCACGCGGTAATCGACGGTGACGATATCGGATTCGAGCTGGTGAATCAGATAGTTCAGGGCTTTTAGTGGTGAAATCACGCCGCAGGTAGAGACTTCGATATCCGCGCGGAAGGTGCACAAACCGCCTTCCGGGTGGCTTTCCGGGTAGGTATGCACGCAGATATGGCTTTTATCCAGATGCGCTACCACCGCTTCCGGCAGCGGGCCGGGATGCTCGGTTTTATCGATAAGCTGCGGGTCGACAGGCTCTTCGCTCACCAGAATCGTCACGCTTGCCCCCTGCGGCTCGTAATCCTGACGGGCGATATTCAGGATATTGGCACCAATAATATTGCAGGTCTCGGTGAGGATCTCCGTCAAGCGGTTGGCGTTATAGAGCTCATCAATATAAGCAATATAGCCATCACGCTCTTCTGCGGTCTTGGCGTAGCAGATGTCGTAGATACAAAAACTCAGGCTTTTGGTCAGGTTGTTAAAGCCGTGTAGCTTAAGCTTTTTCAAGGGTTATCACCTCCCGAGTGTTACCGTGCAGCCAGTGCGTTGAGTAAATATTGCGGCAGAGAGAAGGCTGCCGTATGGACTGCCGGGTTGTAATAGTTGCAGGTGAGGTTAGCACTGTGGAAGCGGGCGGCGATAATCTCCGTCGACAGCCGGCGCAGCGCTTCATTATCCGTGCCCCAGGCGAAGGTCATGATACCGCCGTAGTAAGTGGGCACCGCAGCCTGGTAAAAACTGACATCGCGAAAATAGGGGCTCAGCTTGCGGTAGCTGCCCACTGCTTCATCCTGCTGTAAGAAGCTCACACCATTTTGCGCAACAAATATACCGCCCTGATTGAGGCAGCGTTTACAGCCTTCATAAAAGGCAGAGGTGAACAGGCTCTCCCCGGGACCAACGGGATCGGTGCAGTCGGAGATGATCACATCAAAGGTCTGGTCAGTGTGATTAACAAAATTGACGCCGTCGTCGATCACCAGCGTAAAGCGCGGATCGTCATAGGCACCCGCGTTATGCTTCGGCAGATACTGGCGGCAGAAAGAGACCACGCCCGCATCTATTTCCACCATGGTGATGGTTTCAATGTTTTTATGCCGCGTTACTTCGCGCAGCATTGCGCCGTCGCCGCCGCCGATAATCAGCACATGTTTCGCATGACCGTGGGCCAGCAGCGGAACATGGGTCATCATTTCGTGGTAAATAAACTCGTCACGTTCGGTGGTCTGTACCACGCCATCCAGCGCCATTACGCGACCAAAGGCGGCGTTCTCGAAAATAATCAGATCCTGATGATCGGTTTTTTCGTGATACAGCACCTTATCCACGGCAAAGTATTGCCCAAAATGGTCGTGCAGCGTCTCTTGCCATACGTTGTTTTCGGCCATCGGTAGCTCCTGTGTAAACCCCAGCGAAACGGGCGCAACATCCTGGCTAACCCGGATTAGCGATGCACGGTTAAACCTTCGGCATTATTTAACGTAGGCGAGCAGGCTCAGGGAGTCGCGGGCGAGGGCTTTACACTTCTTAGCGGTTGGAATTCCAATGCCGCTCAGATCGCGGTAACTCTCTTCGCCCAGGGATTTCATATCCAGGCTGTCATAGTTACTGAGATCCCACTGGTTTTGCTGGGCAAAAAATACCAGCGCGCGGCGGATCTGCCCATTTGGCAGGTTGTTATAACCGCAGTCGTTTTTCAGAAATACAAACACAGCCGTCAGATCGGCCATGTCTTCAGCTTCGGATTCACTCAGGGCATAACTGTTAGCGGAGACAGCCAGCAGGCTGCCGAGAACAACTGTTCTGAAAAACGTCTTCATTATTTCTACCACGGTATAACGGAAATTAAACGTTAGCATAGTCCTCGTAAGGCGACGATATTTATTATTACCTCTTTTCTTGACCTTCCGGCAGGGGGAGGGTTTAAGCTCAAACGCTGACCTGCGATCAATAAGGAAATGGCTATGCAACGTCGAGATTTCTTAAAATATTCCGCTACGCTGGGGGTGATGAGCGCGCTGCCGCTCTGGAGCCGTCCGCTGTTTGCCGCCAGCCGTCCCGCCTTACCGATCCCGCCCTTACTGGAAGCCGACGCGCAAAGCCGTATCGCCTTAGCGATCCGCGCCGGAGAAACCCAGTTTGGCGATAAGCGCGCCACCACCTGGGGCTACAACGGCGCGCTGCTTGGGCCAGCCCTGAAGCTGCGCCAGGGGCGGGCGGTCACCGTCGATATCCGCAATACCCTTGCCGAGGAGACCACCGTCCACTGGCATGGCGTGGAAGTGCCCGGCAGCGTCGACGGTGGGCCGCAAGGTATTATCAAACCCGGCGCCAGCCGCACAGTCAGCTTTACGCCTACCCAACAAGCGGCGACATGCTGGTTCCATCCCCATCAGCATGGCAAAACCGGTCACCAGGTGGCGATGGGCCTGGCCGGTCTGGTGCTGATTGAAGATGAGCACAGCCGCACGCTGCGCCTGCCGCAGCAGTGGGGCATTGATGATGTGCCGGTGATCGTGCAGGACAAGAAATTCACCGCGCAAGGGCAGATTGATTACCAGCTCGATGTGATGAGCGCGGCGGTGGGCTGGTTTGGCGACACGCTGCTCGCCAACGGTGCTATCTACCCGCAGCACTCCGCTCCGCGCGGCTGGTTGCGCTTACGCTTACTCAACGGCTGCAACGCCCGTTCGTTGAAGTTTGCCACCAGCGATAATCGTCCGCTGTATGTGGTGGCGAGCGACGGCGGTTTTCTCGGTGAGCCGGTAAAAGTCAGTGAATTACCGATGCTCATGGGCGAACGCTTTGAGGTGCTGGTAGATATCAGTAACGGTAAGGCGTTCGATTTGCTTACCCTGCCGGTGGAGCAGATGGGAATGACCGTTGCCCCCTTTGACCAGCCGCAGCCGGTGCTGCGTATTCAGCCGTTACAGGTTACCGCTTCCGGTACCTTACCGGATACGCTGGCGGCACTCCCGGCGCTGCCTGCTCTTGACGGGCTTACGCAGCGCACCTTCCAGCTATCGATGGATCCGATGCTCGATATGATGGGGATGCAGGCGCTACAGAAAAAGTATGGCGACAGCGCAATGGCCGGCATGAAGCACCATGGGGAGATGGGCGATATGCATCAGGGAATGGGCAAGATGTCGATGGGGCACGGTGAGATGAACCACGACGGCGGCTTCGATTTCCATAATGCCAACCGCATCAATGGCAAAGCCTTTGAGATGGACGCGCCGCAGTTTGCCGCGCAAAAGGGGCAGTTCGAGCGCTGGGTTATTTCAGGCGAGGGCGACATGATGCTGCATCCGTTCCATATCCACGGCACCCAGTTCCGCATTCTCTCAGAGAATGGCAAACCACCGGCCGCGCATCGCGCAGGCTGGAAAGATACGGTGAATGTCTATGGGGCGCGCAGTGAAGTGTTAGTGCGTTTCCAGCATGACGCGCCGAAGGAGTTTGCCTATATGGCCCACTGCCATCTGCTCGAACATGAAGATACCGGGATGATGTTAGGCTTTACGGTGTAAAGAAAAACCCTCTTCCCAACGGGAAGAGGGTAAACGGTTTTATTTCGCCTCATCCGGCAGAGCATAAGCGACGATATAGTCACCCATCTTCGTACCAAACGAACCGTGACCGCCTGCGGAAATGACCACGTACTGCTTGCCATTTACTTCATAGGTCATCGGCGTTGCCTGGCCGCCTGCCGGCAGACGACCCTGCCACAGTTTCTCACCGTTGCTCATGTTATAAGCGCGCAGGTAATTATCGGCGGTAGCGGCGATAAACAGCACGTTACCGGCGGTAGAGATCGGACCGCCCAGCATCGGCATACCCAGATTGAACGGCACCGGGAACGGCATCGGGAACGGCATGCTGTCCTGCGGAGTACCAATACGTTTTTTCCATGCCACCTGGTTGGTTTTCAGATCCAGGGCGGAAATGTAACCCCAGGCCGGTTGTTTACACGGCAGGCCGAACGGCGAGAGGAACGGGTTCAGCGTGACGCCAAAAGGTACGCCATACTGCGGCTGAATACCGGATTCCGTACCGGTGCCTTTTGCATCTTTCGGCGGCTCCATCGGATTGCCAGGACCGCGCGGGATAAGCCGGGAGACAAACGGCAGCGCCATCGGGTTGGCAATCGCCACCTGACGGTTTGGATCAACGGAGATACCGCCCCATTCGAACATCCCCAGGTTACCCGGGAATACCAGCGTGCCCTGCTCGGAAGGTGGAGTGAAGATGCCTTCATAGCGCAGCTTGTGGAACATCACGCGGCACACCAGCTGGTCGAACATGGTGGCGCCCCACATATCTGCGCCGCTCAGGTTTTTCGTCGGACGGAAACTCAACTCGGAGAACGGCTGGGTTTTGCTGACGTAATCGCCTTTTGCAGCACCTTGTGGCACCGGTTTTTCCGGTGCGGGCACCACCAGCTTACCGTTGGTACGATCGAGGACGAAAATATTCCCGGTCTTCGCTGGCGCGTAGATCACCGGAACAGTTTTGCCATTAAGGGTAATGTCCGCCAGCGTCGGCTGGGACGGCATATCCATATCCCACAGATCGTGATGAACGGTCTGGTAACTCCAGGCGAGCTTACCGGTGGTGGCATTCAGCGCAACGATAGAGCTTGCGAAACGCTCCTGCTCCGGTGTGCGATTACCGCCCCAGATATCCGGCGTGCTCACACCCATCGGCAGATAGACCAAATCGAGTTTGGCATCGTAGGCCGCAGGTGCCCAGGAGTTAGGGGAGTTAAAGGTAAAGGTGTGCTGGTCCGACGGGATAGCGTTCGGATCTTTCGCACCCGGATCGAAGGCCCACAGCAGTTTACCGGTGTTAACGTCAAAACCACGGATAACGCCGGAAGTTTCGCGGGTAGAGAAGTTATCCGTTACCGAACCGGCAATGACGATGGTTTTGTCAGTGATGATCGGCGGCGACGTCGGTTCGTAGAGACCCGGCGTGGTGTCCGGCATATTGGTTTGCAGATTGAGAATACCTTTGTTGGCAAAGGTTTCGCACAGCTTACCGTTATCCGCATTCAGCGCAAACAGACGACCATCGTTGACCGGCAGGATAATGCGGCGCGGACAATCGGCCATCACATCAGGGCTTGCAGTTTCCGCGCGGGCTTCATGGTAAGAGACGCCGCGGCAGGTTACATGCTGGAAAGACGGGTTGCTGTTCAACTGCGGATCGAAATGCCACTTCTCTTTACCCGTTGCCGCATCAAGAGCAAACAGGCGCTGGTGCGCAGTACAGAGATAGAGTGTATCGCCCACTTTAATCGGCGTCACTTCGTTAGTCAGCTCACCCGGATCGTTCGGCATCTTCACATCACCGGTACGGAACACCCAGGCTTCTTTCAGGTTTTTCACGTTATCGGCGTTGATCTGTTTCAACGGTGAATAACGCTGACCTTCCTGGTTACGTCCATAGGCTGGCCAGTCACCGTCGGCGACCTGGGAAATCGGCGCGGCCGGCGTGGCATCGGCATTCAGGGTGCCATTGATCTCTTGCGGATCGTTAAAGCCCGCCCAGGTGAGGATCCCGCCGCTAATCAGCAGCACCACCACCAGCGCGGCTACTGCTCCGCTTGCCGGTACAATCAGGCGTCGCCAGACGAAGGGCAGGATCAGCCAGATACCGAAGAAAACGAGAATATCGCAGCGTGGCGTCAGCGCCCAGAAGTCGAAACCGACCTCCCAAACGCCCCATAACATGGTGGCAAGCAGCAGCGCGGCATACAGCCACAGCGCAGCACGCTTACGTTTCCACAGCAGCCAGGTTACGCCGAGCATCATCAGACCGGCGATGGGATAGTACCAGGAGCCACCGATGGCAACGAGCCAGACGCCACCGATGAGTAAATACAGCCCGCAAAAGGCTGCAAAGAGCGTCGTCAGCGTAACAAGTAGCCGCGACTGTTGAGTTTTTGTTTCCGCCATAAAACGCATCCATTGATTTGTTAATATTTTGATAGCAACTAATTATAGGAGTTAACAAGTGTGACCGTCATCACAAAATGAGCTTTGTCGTCAAATAACCCGCATTATTCGTTTTGCTGGTATACTGCGCGCCTTGCGTTTCAATCACTGGTTTTGTGCCGGTATTGAGTGATTTACTCTTTAAATCATATGGTTAGTAATATGAAACACACTGTTGAAGTGATGATCCCGGAAGCGGAGATCAAAGCGCGTATCGCTGAGCTGGGTCGTCAAATCACTGAGCGTTATAAAGATAGCGGCAGCGAAATGGTGCTGGTCGGCCTGCTGCGCGGCTCATTTATGTTTATGGCGGACCTGTGCCGTGAAGTTCAGGTTTCCCACGAAGTCGATTTTATGACCGCCTCCAGCTACGGCAGCGGCATGTCGACCACCCGCGATGTGAAAATCCTCAAAGATCTTGATGAAGACATTCGTGGCAAAGATGTGTTGATCGTCGAAGATATTATCGATTCCGGCAATACGCTGTCGAAAGTGCGCGAGATCCTGCGCCTGCGCGAGCCGAAGTCGCTGGCGATTTGTACCCTGCTGGATAAGCCGTCGCGCCGCGAAGTGGACGTGCCGGTGGAGTTCGTCGGTTTTGCTATCCCGGACGAGTTTGTAGTGGGCTACGGGATTGACTACGCTCAGCGCTATCGCCATTTGCCCTATGTTGGCAAAGTAGTGATGCTGGAAGAGTAAAAAAATCGGGGCCGCTGGCCCCGATGCGTTATTTATGATTGACGTGCTTCTGGGTCAGATTTGACACGCCCTGGCGATAGCGCTGTTCCAGCGTTTCGCGGTTGGTAGCGGTCACGTCCAGATTGCGCAGCAAACCATCATGAATACCGTAGGCCCAGCCGTGGATCGTCACATTCTGGCCGCGTTTCCATGCGGACTGCATAATCGTCGAGTGGCCCAGGTTATATACCTGCTCCATTACGTTCAGTTCGCACAGCGTATCGAGGCGGCGCTCCGGCGGCATTTCGCCCAACAGCGAGCTATGTTTAAACCAGATGTCGCGAATGTGCAGCAGCCAGTTATTGATTAAGCCCAGCTCCGGGTTTTCCACGGCCGCCTGTACACCGCCGCAGCCGTAGTGGCCGCAGATGATGATGTGCTCAACTTCCAGCACATCAACAGCGTACTGCACGACAGACAGGCAGTTCAAATCGGTATGGATAACCAGGTTGGCTACATTACGGTGAACAAACAGTTCGCCGGGTTCGAGGCCGGTCAGCCGTTCAGCCGGCACGCGGGAGTCGGAGCAGCCAATCCAGAGAAAGCGTGGTTTCTGTGCTTGCGCCAGCGTTTCGAAAAACCCAGGATCTTCTTCCACCAGCATTTTTGACCAAAGTGCATTGTTGCTGATGAGTGTATTTATGTCTTTCATGGAGGTTAACGACCTGTAACCAAGTAAGTGCGTTGCGCTAATATAGGTCAACTCTTTCTCTTTTTAAACCACACATCGAGTGTCAGAAAACAGGTAATCAATAATACATGACCATTGCACTGGAGCTTGAGCAGCTTAAAAAAACCTATCCGGGCGGCGTTCAGGCGCTGCGCGGCATTGATTTACAAGTCGAAGCGGGAGATTTTTACGCGCTTCTTGGGCCAAATGGCGCAGGAAAATCAACCACCATCGGTATTGTCAGTTCGTTGGTAAATAAAACTTCCGGACGGGTTAGCGTTTTTGGTTACGATCTCGAAAAAGATGTCGTCAATACGAAACGCCAGTTGGGGCTGGTGCCGCAGGAGTTCAATTTCAACCCGTTTGAAACCGTGCAGCAGATTGTCGTTAACCAGGCGGGCTACTACGGCGTCGATCGCAAAGATGCGCTGGTTCGCAGTGAAAAGTACCTTAATCAGCTCGATTTATGGGAAAAGCGTAACGAACGTGCGCGGATGCTCTCCGGCGGGATGAAGCGCCGGTTGATGATTGCCCGCGCGCTAATGCACGAGCCCAAATTACTCATTCTCGACGAGCCAACGGCGGGGGTAGATATCGAACTACGCCGCTCAATGTGGGGCTTCTTAAAAGATCTGAATGACAAAGGCACCACCATCATTCTGACCACCCACTATCTGGAAGAGGCTGAGATGCTGTGCCGTAACATCGGCATCATCCAGCGCGGCGATCTGATTGAAAACACCTCGATGAAAGCGCTGCTGTCAAAGCTGAAATCGGAAACCTTTATTCTCGATTTAGCGCCGAAAAGCCCACTACCGAAGCTGGAGGGCTATCAATACCGGCTGGTTGATACCGCCACGCTTGAAGTGGAAGTGCTGCGCGAGCAGGGCGTTAATAGCGTTTTCAGTCAGCTGAGCGCGCAAGGTGTGCAGGTATTAAGTATGCGTAATAAAGCCAACCGTCTTGAAGAGTTGTTCGTTACGTTGGTGCATGACAGAAAAGGAGAGGGCGCATGATGCAGCTGTATTGGGTGGCGCTGAAGAGTATCTGGTACAAAGAGATTCAGCGTTTTATGCGCATTTGGGTGCAAACACTGGTGCCACCGGTGATCACCATGACCCTCTACTTTATTATTTTTGGCAACCTGATTGGTTCGCGTATCGGTGAAATGCACGGCTTTACCTATATGCAGTTTATCGTGCCGGGCTTGATTATGATGGCGGTGATCACCAACGCTTATGCCAACGTGGCCTCGTCCTTCTTTAGCGCCAAGTTTCAGCGCAACATTGAAGAACTGCTGGTAGCACCCGTGCCGACCCATGTGATCATCGCGGGCTATATCGGTGGCGGCGTGGCGCGCGGGTTATGTGTCGGTATCCTGGTGACGGCGGTGTCGCTGTTTTTCGTGCCGTTTCAGGTGCACTCATGGCTGTTTATCGGCCTGACGCTGCTGTTAACTGCGGTGCTCTTTTCCCTGGCAGGGCTGTTGAATGCGGTGTTCGCCAAAACCTTTGATGACATCAGCCTGATCCCCACCTTTGTGCTGACGCCGCTAACCTACCTGGGCGGGGTATTCTACTCGCTGACGCTGCTGCCGCCGTTCTGGCAGGCGCTGTCACACCTCAACCCCATCGTCTATATGATTAGCGGCTTCCGCTTTGGTTTTCTCGGCATCTCTGACGTGCCGCTGTTTACCACCGTCGGCGTGCTGGTGGTATTTATCATCTTCTTTTACCTGCTGTGCTGGTATTTGATTAATCGCGGGCGTGGCTTACGCAGCTAGTCCAAAGCGGTGGCTCTCTTCGGGTGAAGAGAGCCAATCCCCTGGATTAGGCGTTTTTTTAGACTAACCATCGCCGTTGGTTTTGGTTAGCGGTTGCTACAATAGGCGCAGTTTTTCTATTCGGTCCGACTCATGTCTCGTTTAATAATCCTTTTGCTCTCGCTGGTCGCCTTTGGGTCATCAGCCAGTATTGTCAGTGAACAACGCATTCCCGCGCATTACATGCAAGTAACGGAAGATGCCAATATTTGGGCGCAGGTGGGAGACAAGGTGGTGACCGTCGGCAATATCCGGGCCGGACAGATCCTGGCGGTGGTGCCGGGGGCGGAAGATTATTACGCTTTTCGCTTTGGTTTCGGCACCGGTTTTATCGATCGCGGGCATCTGGGCACCCTCTCTGGCAAGGAGCGGGTAGAAGACAGTCTCGGCGATCTGAATAAACCTCTCAGTAACCAAAATCTGATCACCTGGCAAGATACGCCCCTGTACAGCGCAGCGGATAACACCAGCGAGCGGGTAGGCACGCTGGCGGAGAATTTGCGCTATCCGATAATCGATAAGCTGAAAGATCGTTTAAATCAAACCTGGTTTCAGATCCGCATCGGCAACCGTCTGGCGTGGATCAGCAGCCTGGATGCGCAAGAAGATAGCGGTATTCCGATACTCACCTATCACCACATTCTGCGTGATGAGGAAAACACCCGTTTTCGCCATACCTCGACCACCACCTCGGTGCGCGCCTTTACCAACCAGATGACCTGGTTACGTGACCAGGGTTATACCACGCTGTCGATGTATCAGCTGGAAGGGTACGTGCGTAATCGCATGAATCTACCCGCCCGTTCAGTGGTGATAACCTTTGACGATGGGCTGAAGTCGGTGCACCGCTACGCCTGGCCGATCCTGCGTGAGTACGGTTTTAAAGCGACGGCGTTTATCATCTCCTCCCGCATTAAACTGAAGCCGCAGCCCTGGGATCCGAAATTTTTGCAGTTTATGAGCGTATCGGAGCTTAATAAAATTAAAGATGTGTTTGATATTCAGTCGCATACCCATTTTCTGCATCGGGTCGATGATACATTGCATCCGATATTACTCAGCCGTAACTATCACAATATCCTCTTTGATTTTAAACGCTCGCGCCGCGCGCTGGCGCAGTTCAATCCCCATGTGCTTTATCTTTCGTACCCGTTTGGCGGTTATGACGATAAAGCGGTGCAGGCGGCGAATGACGCAGGTTTTCATCTGGCGGTAACCACGGTGCGTGGCAAAGTGAAACCGGGGGATAACCCCTTTTTACTGAAGCGGCTGTACGTATTGAGAACGGATTCGCTGGAGACTATGTCGCGGCTGATTAGCAATCAGCCGCAGGGGTAGGGCATCAGGCAACCTGAACCGGCACGGCTTTCGCGGTGCGCTTCATCTCGTTGTCGCCATCAAAATAGGCCACTTTCGGCTGCCAGCTACGGGCAACCTCATCCGGCACGGTAACGTAGCTGGCGATAATCAGGATATCGCCAACATCGGCGCAGTGCGCTGCTGCACCGTTAACCGAGATAATGCGTGAGCCGCGCTCGCCGGCAATCGCATAGGTAGAGAAGCGTTTGCCGTTGGTGACGTTATAAATATCAATGGCTTCGTATTCCAGAATACCGGCCGCCTCAAGGAAATCCTGGTCAATGGCGCAGGAACCTTCGTAGTGCAGGTCGGCCTGCGTCACTTTGACGCGGTGGAGCTTGCCTTGCAGCATTGTGCGAATCATACATTCAACCTTCGTAACTGTAATAAACCTGAAAAGGGGCGCGGCTCCGGCAATCCCCGTCTACTTGCCCCACTGCCTGCAGGCGTAAGGGCCAGCCAGCAGTGGAGTATTGCCCGATTTTTTCGCCCTGTCTAGCAGGTCAGGTCGACGACTTTATTGTCGATCAGCCGCGCCTGACCAAGCCATGCCGCCATCAAAATTACCGCGCGTTGGCTATCGCCAGAGAGCGGCAGAAGCGTATCCGCATCGCAGATCTGCACACCGTCGGCGCGTAAACCCGCGTCGCTGAGATCCAACCCGGCAACGGCAATCAGCTCTTCAACGTTACGATCGCCCGCCCGCAATTTTTCGCCTATGGCGTTCATTACTTTGCTCAGCACCGGGGCAATCTTGCGCTCATCGGCAGTGAGATAGTTGTTACGCGAACTCAGCGCCAGGCCATCCTTCGCCCGCACCGTCGGCACGCCAACAATCTCGATATCGTAGCCCATATCCGCCACCATTTTGCGGATCAACTGCAGCTGCTGGTAATCCTTCTCGCCAAAGCAGGCGATATCCGGCTGCACCAGATTAAACAGCTTACTGACGATGGTGGAGACGCCACGGAAGTGCCCCGGGCGACTGGCACCTTCAAGCATGGTGGAGAGGCCCGGAACGTCGACAAAGGTCTGGATGTCGGTGCCCTGCGGATAGATATCTGCCGGTGCGGGCGCAAAGACAAAATCGACTTTACGTTTGGTCAGTTTTTCGCAATCTTCCTGCAGGGTGCGCGGGTAGCGTACCAGGTCATCCTTTCGATCAAACTGCATCGGGTTGACGAAAATACTCACCACCACCACATCGGCGCGGCTTTTCGCTTCATCTACCAGCTTCATATGGCCTTCGTGGAGGTTGCCCATCGTTGGCACCAGCGCAACCCGTTTGCCTTCCTGACGAAGCCTGCGCATGTGTTGGCGCAGCAGCGGGAGGGTTTCAATAATCAGCACTACAAGGCTCCTTAATGGAAACTGTGTTCTTCACCCGGATAGGCTCCGGATTCGACGTCGGCAACATACTGCCTGACCGCTGCGCGCATGTCGCCTGCTTCACTGAGGAAATTTTTGGCGAATTTCGGGATATGTCCACCGGTAATGCCGAACGCGTCATGCATCACCAGAATCTGGCCGTCTGTGACATTACCTGCGCCAATGCCAATCACCGGAATGGTGAGCTCGTCGGTAATACGCTGCGCCAGCGCCACGGGTACGCACTCCAGCACCAGCAGCTGCGCACCAGCGGCTTCCAGCGCCAGTGCATCGTCCAGCAGCCCCTGCGCCGCATAGCCGCGCCCTTGTACTTTGTAGCCGCCGAAAATGTTTACCGACTGCGGCGTTAGTCCCAGGTGACCGCATACCGGTACGGCGCGCTCGGTAAGCATTTTTACCGTCGGTGCCAGCCAGCGACCGCCTTCGATTTTCACCATATTAGCGCCCGCACGCATCACCACGGCGGCGTTGTCAAACGCCTGCTCCGGCGTGGCATAGGCCATAAACGGCAGGTCGGCGAGCAGCAGGCAGCCGGGTGCGCCGCGGCGGACGGCCTGCGTGTGATAGGCGATATCGGCCACCGTCACCGGCAGGGTAGAGTCATGGCCCTGGACCGTCATGCCCAGCGAATCACCCACCAGCATTACGTTAATCCCTTCTTCGGCAAACAGCTTCGCAAAGCTGTAGTCGTAGGCGGTGATAGTGGCAAAGCGTTTTTTTTCCTGTTTGCATTTATGCAACCAGGTGATGGTGGTGGTTTTCATAATGTTTCCTGATAAACGAAAGCAAATGAGGCGCATTCTAGCAGTAACATTTATCCCGGCAATGATTTTAGCCAGGCTGTGGGAAGTGGGGCGGGGGAAAACAAAAAATTACCAGGCGTCGGGTTTGGGCGCGTCCAGCAGCGTTAAGATTTCCTGCAGTGAGGTGCCGTCCGGGAAGCATATATCGGGCGCGATTTCGAACAGCGGCCACAGCATAAAGCCACGGTTTTTCATGTCGTAGTGCGGTACCGTCAGACGTTCTGTGTTGAGACTCAGATTGCCAAACAGCATGATATCAAGATCGAGAGTGCGCGGCCCCCAGCGTTCGTCTTTACGCTCGCGGCCTTGCTGCAGTTCAATACGTTGGGTGTGGTCGAGCAGGGTTTCCGGCTCATGATCTGTTTCCAGCGCCACGGCGGCGTTGAGGTAATCCGGCTGATCCTGCGGGCCAAGGGGCGGCGTGCGGTAAAGCGAAGAGATCGTCACAATGCGGCTTTGTGGGATCTCCCCCAGGGCGGCAATCGCCGCGTTAATCTGATCGAGGGGTGACGCCAGGTTGCTGCCCAGCGCGATATACGCAAGAGTCACGCACTGCCCTCGCGGCGCGGCGCACGTTTACGCGGACGACGGTGACGACGGCGTTCCGCCGGTTCATCGCCTAAATCATTGAGCATATCTTTTTGTGCCGGCGGCGCGGAAACCTGGAACTCGCCCCACCATTTCGCCAGCCGCTGCAGTTCGCTATTATTTTCCGCTTCGGCGCGCAGCGCCAGCAGATCATAGGCGGCGCGGAATTTCGGATGCTCCATCAGCTTCCAGGCGCGTTTGCCCTGGCGACGGGACATACGCAGCTGCAGCTGCCAGATATCCCGGGTCAGCGTGGTAATGCGTTTTGGAATCGCCAGCGAACGGCAGGCTTCATCCAGCACATCGTTCATCGCCAGCGCAAAGGCGTCAAAATAGGCCAGACCGCCCTCCTGGGTAATGCGCTGGGCATCTTCCAGCAGCGGATACCAGAACATGGCGGCAAACAGAAACGCCGGATTAACGCGCATATCGTTGTGAATGCGGTTATCGGTGTTCTTCAGCACCTGTTCAATAATGCGTTCCATCGGACTGTCACCTTTTTCGGTGAAGTAGCGGGTGATGGAGGGGAACAGCGGCTGGAACAGACCGTACTCACGCAATAAACGACAGGTTTCATACCCGTAACCGGCCTGCAGTAATTTCAGCGACTCTTCAAACAGGCGCGCCGGGGGAACATCGTTAATCAGGGTGGCAAGGCGCGGAATCGGCTCGGCGGTCTCTTCGCTGATACGCATATTCAGCTTGGCGGCAAAGCGCACCGCGCGCAGCATGCGCACCGGATCTTCACGGTAGCGGGTTTCGGGATTGCCAATCAGGCGAATCACGCCCTCTTGCAGATCGCGCATACCGCCGACGTAATCGCGCACGGTAAAGTCGGCCACGCTGTAATAAAGGCTATTAATGGTGAAGTCGCGGCGCTGGGCATCTTCTTCTATTGATCCGAAGATATTGTCGCGCAGCAGCATACCGTTTTGCCCGCGCTGCGAAATAGCGCGGTCGGTTTGCTGCTCGTCGTGATGACCACGGAAGGTGGCGACTTCAATAATTTCCGGCCCGAACATCACATGCGCCAGGCGGAAACGGCGGCCGACCAGGCGGCAGTTGCGGAACAGTTTACGTACCTGATCCGGCGTGGCGCTGGTGGTCACGTCAAAATCTTTTGGTTTTTTGCCCAGCAATAAATCGCGCACGCCGCCGCCTACGAGGTAGGCTTCGTAGCCCGCTTTATTCAGACGATAGAGCACTTTGAGCGCATTTTCACTGATATCTTTGCGGGAAATAGCGTGCTGCTCACGCGGGATAACCGCCATCTGCGGTTGCGCCATAGCCTCAACGACCATGCTCTCTTCGCGGCTTAGCACCTTGCGGCAAAAATTAGCGACTCGGGTAAAAATAGTACACCTCGGTAGTGTCAAACGTCAGGACAAAAAAATAGCGGCTAATCATAGCTCAGCGCGAGCCGTTTGAGAATGCTGTATTCGCATCCGCGGCTTCAGGAACACGGCAGAGTGCCCAGTTTGCCACCGCTTTTTGCAGCAGCGCATCAATGCGCAGATCCTGCCACTCATTTGTTACATCCTGGTTCAGGAATTGTAAAGCCCTGATTATTACCGGGCGCGGATCCCCGTCAGGTAAAGCCGGGGCGTGGTTTTGTTTGGAAAGCTTATTGCCTTGTGCATTCAGCGCCAGCGGCAAATGGATGTAGCCCGGCACGGGCCAGCCAAATTGGCGATAGAGGGAAATTTGCCGCACCGTCGGTTCGATAAGATCCGCCCCGCGCACGATCTCTGTGACACCCTGAAAATGGTCATCGACCACCACCGCAAGGTTGTAGGCAAATAATCCATCACGACGGTGAATGATAAAGTCTTCCCGCGCCAGTTTTTCGTCGGCGGTTATGCGCCCGCGCAGTTTATCGTCGAAGTGCAGCACCGGATGGTGCTGAGCCAGCCGGACGGCGGCATTGGTTGGACCGTGGTTCAAAGTCCGGCAATGTCCATCGTAGATACCGCCAAGGCTTTGGATACGCGCCCGCGTACAGGTGCAGAAATAGCTCATCCCTTCACGCTGAAGATGATTAAGGGCTTCACGGTAGGCATTATGGCGCTGAGATTGCCAGACAATGTCGCCATCCCAGTGCAGCCCGTAATGTTCAAGCTGACGCAGAATGGTGCTGGCGGCACCCGGCACTTCACGCGGAGGATCAATGTCTTCAATGCGTACCAGCCAGCTGCCATGGCTGGCGCGCGCTTGCAGGTAGCTGCCGAGAGCGGCAATTAACGAACCGAAATGCAGTTCTCCGGACGGGGATGGCGCAAAGCGCCCAATATAGTCTGATTCAGGCATATCGCTGGCAAAAAAATATAGGCGGGAATAAATCCCGCCATATAGGACGTGCCGCGCCCGGCGGCACACCGTGAGACTGTCGGGGATTAGCCCGCCATCTGTTTTTCGCGGATTTCCGCCAGAGTCTTACAGTCGATGCACAGATCGGCAGTCGGACGTGCTTCCAGACGACGGATACCAATTTCAACGCCGCAGGATTCGCAGAAGCCGAAATCTTCGTCTTCGACTTTTTTCAGCGTCTTCTCGATTTTTTTAATCAACTTGCGCTCGCGATCACGGTTACGCAGTTCAAGGCTGAACTCTTCTTCCTGCGCGGCACGGTCGACCGGATCGGGGAAGTTTGCTGCTTCGTCCTGCATATGCGTGACGGTGCGATCGACTTCATCCCTGAGTTGATTGCGCCATGCTTCAAGAATACGCTTGAAGTGCGCCAGCTGGGCTTCGTTCATATACTCTTCGCCCGGTTTCTCTTGATACGGCTCCACCCCAGCGATGGCGAGAATACTCAGGGACGATGTTTTACGGTTTTGCCCTTCTTGCATGTTGCTTCTCCTTAACACGCACTATCGATCCCCGTGTGGGGGAAAAATCAGGCCGCTATAAATAGCAGATGCTTTTACGGATGGCAAATATCTAAACGCAACACTTGACAACCCTGTGAAGAAAAGCGTATTTGCGCACGCGACCAAACCACTTACTCGTCATAAGCTTGCCTTTATACCGTAAAAGGCAGTGGCAAACTAAGAGTGATATTATCGGCAGAAAGTTCCGCTTTATAAGCAATAACTTCCACCCCTCGGCAATGTGCCTCTTTCAGTAAACGCGCGTATTCCTCATCAATATGGTGTGCGGGAGAAAAATGTTCAACGGCGGAGTGCAGTACGGCAAACAGGATTACCGCGCGATCGCCGTTGGCCGCAACGCTCATCAACTCCCGTAAATGCTTCTGTCCCCGCAGGGTTACCGCATCCGGGAAGTAGCCCGACTGCTGCTCGGCGAGCGTGACCGATTTCACTTCAATATAGCAGTTGCGTCGGTCATGCGCCTGTAATAGAAAATCAATCCTGCTATTTTCCGCGCCGTATTTTACTTCGCTTTTCAGAACGCTATAGCCCCTCAGTTCTGGTAGCCGTTCAGCGACGATCGCTTCTTTTGTCAGCATATTTGCCCGCTGAGTATTGACGCAAATAAACGCCCCCTGCTGGGTTTGGGATAATTCCCACGTATGGGCATATTTACGTTTCGGATTATTCGATGTGGAATACCAAACCGTGTCCCCCGGCGTGGCGCAACCGGTCATTGCGCCGGTATTCGGGCAATGCAAAGTCAGGGTTTCCCCTTCAGGCGTGACAACATCGGCAAGGAAACGTTTATACCGCTGAATCAGGGTGGCGGATTTGAGCGGTGGGGAAAAATCCATAGAACATCCTTATGTTTGCAGCGTCCAGCGTTTCAGTTCGCTATAGCGCGTTCGGCCCTGGCTAAAGTGTGATTCATAGAGCGAAAATGCCGTTACCGGAAATGACCAGTGAAAACCCGGCGGCGGCAGCGGTACAGCATGGCTGGCGTCGCGCAGCAGCGTAATGTGCGGATGGAACGGCTGCGGGCTTTGATAACAGCCGCTGCGCGAGGCCTGCGCGCGTAGCATATCTGCCAGCTGCAGCAGCCCGCGCGGCGGCTGGCGTGAACCGAGCCACACCACCCGCGAGCGCAGCCACTGTCCGGCATCGTCCAGTGTAAGGGTAAAACCCGGCTGGCGAATACGGCCCGCCAGCGACTCAAGCGCGCGCTGTTTTTCCGTACTGATAGCCCCCAGAAACGCCAGCGTTAAGTGCAGATTCGCGGCGGCAATCGGCCGTCCGGCGTCCGCCAGGAAGTGCTGTGCGCGCCACAAAATGATCTGCTGTTGAATATCAGCAGGAAGTTCAAGGGCGAAAAACAGCCTTTTCGGTTCAGACATGGCAGGCTCGAAGTCAAAGGTTTGCGGTGATGTTATACTGCGTGCCGTCGTATGTTAACCCTCCGGAGCTTTTGTGTCGTTACTGCCAGCCGCCGCCGTTCTACCCGAGATCCTTAGCGCCTTGCGCACCGCACCCCAGGTGCTGTTAAGTGCGCCGACCGGGGCCGGGAAATCCACCTGGTTACCGTTGCAACTGCTGCAACAGGGCGACATTAACGGGCGCATTTTACTGCTCGAACCTCGTCGGCTGGCGGCGCGCAACGTGGCGCAGCGTCTGGCGGAAATGCTTGATGAACAGCCTGGCGAAACCGTCGGCTATCGTATGCGGGCGCAGACCTGCGTCGGGCCAAATACCCGGCTCGAAGTGGTCACCGAAGGGATTTTAACGCGAATGATTCAGCAGGATCCGGAGCTTGGCGGCGTGGGGCTGGTGATCCTTGATGAGTTTCACGAGCGCAGTTTGCAGGCGGACCTCGCGCTGGCGCTGCTGCTCGATGTGCAGCAAGGCTTGCGCGACGATCTCAAGCTGCTGGTGATGTCGGCCACGCTGGATAACGCGCGTTTGCAGACGCTGTTACCGGATGCGCCGGCCATTGTTTCAGCCGGACGTGCTTTTCCCGTTGAGCAGCGCTATCAGCCTTTGCCAGCTCATGTGCGCTTTGACGAGGCGGTCGCCCAGGCAACCGCAGAACTTCTGCGTCAGGAAGCGGGTTCGCTGCTGCTGTTTTTGCCCGGCGTCGCGGAAATTCAGCGCGTACAGGAGCAGCTGGCTTCCCGCGTCGGCAGCGATACGCTGCTCTGTCCGCTCTACGGCGCGCTGCCGCTGACGGAACAGCGCAAGGCGATACTGCCTGCGCCTGTGGGGCAGCGTAAAGTGGTGCTGGCAACAAATATTGCCGAAACCAGTTTAACCATTGAAGGTATTCGCCTGGTGGTTGATAGCGCGCTGGAGCGCGTCGCCCGTTTCGATGCCCGCAGCGGCTTGACCCGCCTGGTCACACAGCGCACCAGTATTGCCTCGATGACCCAGCGCGCCGGGCGAGCAGGGCGTCTGGAGCCGGGCATCTGCGTGCATCTGCTCAGTAAAGAGCAGGCGGAACGTGCGGCGGCGCAGAGTAGCCCGGAGATCCTGAACAGCGATCTCTCCGGGCTGCTGATGGAGTTATTACAGTGGGGCTGCCAGGATCCTGCCCAGTTAAACTGGCTGGATCTGCCGTTAGCGGCTAATCTCGCCGCGGCGCGTAAGCTGCTCGAACAGCTACAGGCGCTGGAAAATGGCCGGTTGACGCCGTTTGGGCAACGCATGGCGGCGTTGGGTAATGAACCCAGGCTGGCCGCGATGCTGGCGGCGGCGCAAGGCGATGATGAGATTGCCACAGCGGCTAAACTGGCGGCGATCCTTGAAGAGCCGCCGCGCGGAGCGAACAGTGATTTAAGCGCCGCCTTTTCCCGGACTCAGCCGAACTGGCAGCAACGGGCGCGCCAGCTCGCTCGCCGCTTGAAAAGCAGTAACGGCCATGAGGAGAGTCGTGCGCTGGCCCCTCTGCTGGCGAGCGCCTTTGCCGATCGTATCGCCCGTCGGCGCGGTCAGGAAGGACGTTATCAACTGGCAAACGGTATGGGGGCGATGCTGGATGTGGATGATGCCATGAATCGTCACGAATGGCTGATTGCGCCGCTGCTGTTGCAGGGTAGCCAGTCGCCGGATGCGCGCATATTGCTGGCGCTGCCGCTGGATATTGACGCTCTTATCAGCCGCTGTCCGCATTTATTACAGCCGTCGGACAGCGTCGAGTGGGACGAGGCGCAGGGCACGTTAAAAGCGTTTCGCCGTTTCCGGATAGGCCAGTTAACGCTCAAGGTCCAGCCGCTGGCGAAACCGTCAGAAGAGGAGCTGCATCAGGCGATGCTCAACGGTATTCGTGATAAAGGTTTGCGGGTATTGAACTGGACGCCGGAAGCCGAACAGCTGCGATTACGCTTGCACTGCGCAGCGAAATGGCTGCCGGAGGTTGAGTGGCCGGCCGTCGATGAGGCGTCGCTGCTGGAAAATCTCGAAACGTGGCTGTTACCGCAAATGGGTGGCGTACAATCGCTGCGTGCGCTGAAAGCGCTGGATATTGCCGGGGCGCTACAAAACGCGATGCCGTGGGCATTACGCCAACGTCTGGATAGTGAGCTGCCTGCGCATTACACTGTGCCGACGGGAAGCCGCATCGCGATTCGTTATCATGAAGATAACCCACCTGCGCTGGCAGTGCGCATGCAGGAGATGTTTGGCGAAGCGACGACGCCCACTATTGCACAAGGGCGGGTGGCGTTGGTGCTGGAGCTGCTTTCCCCTGCGCAGCGGCCGCTGCAAATCACGCGTGATTTAAGCGCTTTTTGGGCTGGCGCATACCGTGAAGTGCAAAAGGAGATGAAAGGACGCTATCCGAAGCATGTCTGGCCGGACGATCCGGCAAATACCGCGCCGACGCGGCGCACCATAAAATATTCGTCGCACTGAGGGCCGTTGCGCCAGAAACAGTGCGATAAATTGAGAGATTTCTTCTTCTGCCTGTAAGCAGAAGAGTTGAGAATCAGGCCCTTGCGCCTGAAAGTTGCGGAGAGTAAAGCATGGCGGGGAATGACCGCGAGCCAATTGGACGCAAGGGGAAACCTGCGCGTCCGGCGAAAGAGAAAATCAGCCGACGTCGACTCGAGGAAGAAGAGTACGACGAGTATGACGATGAAGATGAGGAACCGATGCCGAAAAAAGGGAGAGGCAAAGGCAAGAAGCCACGCGGCAAACGCGGCTGGTTCTGGCTATTAGTAAAAATTGCCATCATTCTGGCCGTGCTAT
The DNA here is from genome assembly GCF_000814905.1 of Enterobacter sp. Bisph1. GTDB lineage: Bacteria > Pseudomonadota > Gammaproteobacteria > Enterobacterales > Enterobacteriaceae > Kosakonia. Next base: position 58,392 of record NZ_JXAG01000043.1, on the reverse strand, counting down.
GCGCTATTTATGGCGTTTATCTGGATCAAAAAATCCGCGCCCGTATCGACGGTAAAGTTTGGCAGCTGCCCGCCGCGGTGTATGGCCGGATGGTCAACCTCGAACCGGATATGGCCATCAGCAAAAATGAGATGGTGAAGCTGCTGGAAGCCACGCAATACCGCCAGGTGACGAAGATGACCCGTCCCGGCGAGTTTACCGTGCAGGCGAAAAGCATCGAGATGATCCGCCGTCCTTTTGATTTCCCGGACAGTAAAGAAGGGCAGGTGCGCGCGCGTCTGACCTTTGACGACAATCGTCTGGAAACCATCGAAAACATGGACAGCAACCGCCAGTTCGGCTTCTTCCGTCTCGATCCGCGTCTCATCACCATGCTCTCTTCGCCGAATGGCGAACAGCGCCTGTTCGTGCCGCGTAACGGCTTCCCGGATCTGCTGGTCGATACCCTGCTGGCAACCGAAGACCGTCACTTTTACGAACACGACGGCATCAGTTTCTACTCCATTGGTCGTGCGGTGCTGGCGAACCTGACCGCCGGGCGTACGGTGCAGGGGGCGAGTACGCTAACGCAGCAGTTAGTGAAAAACCTGTTCCTCAGCAGCGAGCGCTCCTACTGGCGTAAAGCCAACGAAGCCTATATGGCGCTAATTATGGATGCCCGCTACAGCAAGGATCGCATTCTTGAGCTGTATATGAACGAGGTCTATCTCGGTCAGAGTGGCGATAACGAGATCCGCGGCTTCCCGCTGGCGAGCCTCTACTACTTTGGCCGCCCGGTTGAAGAGCTGAGCCTCGATCAGCAGGCGTTGCTGGTGGGGATGGTGAAAGGTGCGTCTATCTATAACCCGTGGCGTAACCCGAAACTGGCGCTGGAACGTCGTAACCTGGTGCTGCGTCTGCTGCAGCAGCAGAACGTGATCGACCAGGAAATTTACGACATGCTGAGCGCCCGTCCGCTGGGCGTGCAGCCGCGCGGGGGGGTGATTTCACCGCAACCGGCGTTTATGCAGATGGTGCGCCAGGAGCTACAGGCGAAGCTGGGGGATAAAGTTAAAGATCTCTCCGGCGTGAAGATCTTCACCACCTTTGACTCCGTGGCGCAGGATGCCGCTGAGAAAGCCGCCGTCGAAGGCATTCCGCTGCTGATCAAGCAGCGTAAACTGACGGACCTTGAAACGGCGATGGTGGTCGTTGACCGCTTTACCGGCGAAGTGCGCGCCATGGTCGGCGGGGCAACGCCGCAGTTCGCGGGCTATAACCGTGCGATGCAGGCGCGGCGCTCGATTGGTTCGCTGGCGAAACCGGCGACCTATCTCACGGCGCTAAGCCAACCGAATATCTATCGCCTGAATACCTGGATTGCCGATGCGCCGATCTCACTGCGCTTGTCCAATGGCCAGGTGTGGGCGCCGCAGAACGATGACCGTCGCTTCAGTGGTCAGGTGATGATGGTAGATGCGTTGACCCGCTCAATGAACGTACCGACGGTGAACCTCGGTATGGCGGTAGGTTTACCGGCGGTGACGGATACCTGGGAAAAACTCGGCGCGCCGAAAGATCAGCTGACGGGTATGCCGTCGATGCTGCTCGGTGCGCTGAACCTGACGCCTATTGAAGTGGCGCAGGCTTTCCAGACTATCGCCAGCGGCGGTAACCGCGCACCGCTCTCCGCGCTGCGTTCGGTGATTGCGGAAGATGGTACGGTGCTCTATCAGAGCTTCCCGCAGGCGGAACGCGCCGTTCCCGCTCAGGCAGCCTATATGACGCTATGGACGATGCAGCAGGTTGTCCAGCGCGGAACGGGCCGCCAGCTGGGTGCGAAGTATCCGGGGCTGCATCTGGCAGGCAAAACCGGTACCACCAACAATAACGTTGATACCTGGTTTGCCGGTATCGACGGGCGTGAAGTGACCATTACCTGGGTGGGTCGTGATAATAACCAGCCGACCAAACTGTATGGTGCCAGCGGTGCGATGGCGATTTACCAGCGCTATCTGGATAACCAGTCGCCGAACCCGCTGAACCTGACGCCGCCGGAAGATATTAATACTATGGGCGTCGATGAGATGGGCAACTTTGTCTGCGGCGGCGGTGGCGTGCGCCAGCTGCCGGTGTGGACCACCAACCCGGATTCTCTGTGCCAGCAAACCCAGCAGCCGCCGCAAACCGGCAACCCGTTTGATCAATCTCAGCCAGAGCAGCAACCGCAGCAGCAGCCTCAACAGCCGCCGCAGAAGGAGCAGAAAAGCGATGGCGTAGCGGGCTGGATTAAAGATATGTTTGGTGGCAATTAATCCTAATCCGTAATAAAAGCAGCAACCCCGATGGCAACATCGGGGTTTTTTCACCGTTGTTAAACATGCCAATAACGCTGGTTTAATTCCCTCGTAACTCCCTGCAAATACGCTGGTTACTTCTTCATCCCTTATCGCTTTTCCGGCTGCTTACTGCTTGCTATGCGCACAACGCTTCGCATATTATGCTGCGGTCATAATAATAATTCTCGTTTACGTTATCGTTCACTTATTTGATTAGAGAAAAATCCATGGCGCGTCCTAACACTGCTCAGCCAGTTAACACTACGCTGCGTAAAATCGCGGTTGTAGTAGCCACAGCGGTTAGCGGCATGTCTGTTTACGCACAGGCTGCAACCACCCAAAAAGAAGAAACTATTACCGTCACCACCAGCGCTGCACCGCAGGAAAGCGCCTGGGGACCGGCGGCTACGATTGCCGCGAAGCACACGGCAACGGCGACGAAAACCGATATGCCGCTGGAGAAAACACCGCAATCTATCTCCGTGGTGACCAGCGAAGAGATAGCGCTCCACCAGCCGAAATCCGTTAAAGAAGCCCTGAGCTACACGCCGGGCGTTGCGGTCGGTACGCGTGGCGCATCCAATACCTATGATTACCTGATTATTCGTGGTTTTGCCGCCGATGGGCAGACGCAGAACAACTACCTCGACGGTTTGAAGATGCAGGGCAACTTCTATAACGACGCGGTAATCGATCCTTATATGGTTGAGCGTGCAGAAATTCTGCGCGGCCCAACCTCCGTTTTATACGGCAAAAGCAGTCCTGGCGGCCTGTTGAATATGGTCAGCAAGCGCCCGACGACCACGCCTCTGTATGAAGTACAGTTTAAAGCAGGCACGGATAATCTTTTCCAGACCGGCTTTGATTTTAGCGATGCGCTGGACGATAACGGCGTATTCTCTTATCGCTTAACCGGGCTTGCGCGTTCCGCTAACGCACAGCAGCAGGGGATTAAAGAGCAGCGATACACGATTGCGCCGTCCTTTAGCTGGCGTCCTGATGACAAGACCAATTTCACCTTCTTGTCCTACTTCCAGAACGAGCCGGATACCGGCTATTACGGCTGGTTGCCGAAAGAGGGCACCGTTGAGCCGCTGCCAAACGGCAATCGTCTGCCGACAGATTTCAACGAAGGCTCGAAAAACAACACCTATTCACGTAATCAGAAAATGGTGGGTTACAGCTTCGAACACGCGTTCGACGATACCTTTACCGTGCGTCAGAATCTGCGTTATGCCGAGAATAAAACAGCGCATAACAGTACTTATGGCTACGGCATGTGTTCCGATAAGCTCTACGCGAACAGCCCATCAACCAGTCCATGTAAAAATATTGCGCAATCCGAATGGGGCCATTATCTGACGCGTCAGTACGTTATCGATCATGAGAAGCTGCAGAACTTCTCCGTCGATACGCAGCTGCAAAGCGCGTTCTCTACCGGCGCGGTGGATCATATCCTGCTGACCGGCGTTGATTACATGCGGATGCGTAACGACATTAACTCGTGGTTCGGCTATGCCGGTGCTGTCGCACCGTCTGATATCTACAATCTCGACCGCAACGATTTTGATTTCAGCGCGCATTCCACACCGTCCGGTGCCTATCAAATCCTCAATCGCCAGCAGCAAACGGGCCTGTACGCACAGGATCAGGCGCAATGGGATAAGGTGCTGGTCACGCTGGGCGGCCGTTATGATTGGGCTAAACAGAGTGCGTTTAACCGTACCACCAATGTGACCTCGCAACGTGACGATAAGCAGTTTACCTGGCGCGGTGGCGTTAACTACCTGTTTGACAACGGCGTTACTCCTTACTTCAGCTACAGTGAATCCTTTGAACCGGCTTCGACCACCGGCGCGAGCGGCGCTATTTTTACGCCGTCCAAAGGTAAGCAATACGAAACCGGCGTGAAATACAGCCCGAAAGACCAGCCAATTGTCCTGACCGGCGCGCTTTATCAGCTCACCAAGAGCAACAACCTGATGGCCGATCCAAATGGATCGATCTGGTCGGTTGAAGGGGGCGAGATCCGCGCGCGCGGCGTTGAGATTGAAGCGAAAGCGGCGTTGTCAGCCAACCTGAATATGGTCGGTTCTTACACTTATACTCAGGCTGAATACACCACTGATACCACTTATAAAGGCAACACCCCGGCCCAGGTGCCAAAACATATGGCATCTCTGTGGGGTGATTACACCTTCTATGATGGTGCGCTCTCTGGCCTGACGTTGGGCACCGGTGCACGCTTTAGCGGCTCCAGCTACGGCGATCCGGCTAACTCCTTTAAGGTAGGCAGCTACACGGTGGTTGATGCGCTGGTTCGTTACGATCTGGCTCGCTTCGGCATGGCCGGTTCGAACGTGGCGGTGCATGTTAATAACCTGCTTGATCGTGAGTACGTTGCAAGCTGCTTTAACACCTACGGCTGCTTCTGGGGCGCAGAGCGCCAGGTGGTGGCGACCGCAACCTTCCGCTTCTAATCTCTCTTCGGGCACGGTTCGCTGTGCCCGCTTATAAGTTGGCGATCATGCAGGAAAACAAAGCGCTTCCCGATACTACCTTTCAGCTGAGCGATGTCACCTTTCGCGTGCCTGGCCGCACGCTGCTGCATCCGCTTTCGCTGACCTTTCCGCTGGGCAAAGTCACCGGCCTGATTGGTCATAACGGCTCCGGTAAATCCACGCTTTTGAAAATGCTTGGCCGCCACCAGCCGCCAACCGACGGCGATATCCTGCTGGACGGGCAACCGCTGGACAGCTGGAACAGCAAAGCCTTCGCCCGCAAAGTGGCCTACCTGCCGCAACAGTTACCGCAGGCGGAAGGGATGACGGTACGTGAACTGGTGGCGATTGGCCGTTACCCGTGGCACGGGGCGTTAGGGCGTTTTGGCATTGCCGATAGAGAGAAGGTAGAAGAGGCCATTGCACTGGTGGGACTTAAACCGCTGGCGCACCGGCTGGTGGATAGTCTCTCCGGTGGCGAACGCCAACGCGCGTGGATCGCGATGCTGGTAGCGCAGGATAGCCGCTGTCTGCTGCTGGATGAGCCAACCTCGGCGCTCGATATCGCCCATCAGGTGGATGTGCTGGCGCTGGTGCACCGTTTAAGCCAGCAGCGCGGCCTGACGGTAATCGCCGTGCTGCACGATATCAATATGGCGGCGCGCTATTGCGACTATCTGGTGGCGCTGCGCGGCGGGGAAATGATCGCTGAAGGCGCGCCGGAGGCCATCATGCGCGCCGGGACGCTGGAACAGATTTACGGTATCCCTATGGGCATCCTGCCGCACCCTGGCGGGGCAGCCCCGGTGAGTTTTGTTTACTGATGGCTGAATTACTCTCTCTTAGCCGTCGACGTCTGCTGATGGCGATGGCGCTTTCACCCGTAATGTGGAACATGCGCAGTGCGAAAGCGGCTGCCATCGACCCCGCGCGTATCGTGGCGCTGGAGTGGCTGCCGGTAGAACTGCTGCTGGCGCTCGGCGTAATGCCTTATGGCGTCGCTGATGTGCACAATTACAACCTGTGGGTTAACGAGCCTTCATTGCCCGCATCGGTAATTGATGTAGGTCTGCGAACCGAACCGAACCTCGAACTGCTGACGCAGATGAAACCGTCGTGGATGGTGTGGTCGGCGGGCTATGGCCCGGCAGAAGAGAAGCTGGCAAAAATCGCGCCGGGCCGCGGCTTCACCTTTAGTGACGGTAAAAAGCCGCTGACCATGGCGAAACGTTCATTAATGGAGATGGCGCAAATCCTCAATCTGGAGGCGGCGGCCAAAAAACATCTCGACGACTTTGATGCACTGCTTGCCGAAAGAAAACCCCATTTTGCGCGGCGTGGCGAACGTCCGTTACTGATGATAACGGTGCTGGATCAGCGCCATGTTCTGGCGTTTGGGCCGAACTGCCTGTTCCAGGAAGTGCTTGATGAAGTCGGGATCCGCAACGCCTGGCACGGGGAAACCACCTTCTGGGGCAGCGTGGCGGTGGGTATCGACCGGCTGGCGGAATACAAAGATGTGGATGTTATCTGCTTCGATCACGGTAACGAACTGGAGATGCAGAAATTGATGGCGACACCGCTGTGGCAGGCGATGCCGTTTGTGCGCGCCGGTCGTTTTCAGCGCGTGCCTGCCGTCTGGTTCTATGGCGCGACGCTGTCGGCGATGCATTTCACCCGCGTACTCGATAGTGCGCTGGGAGGCCGGGCATGAGCCGACGCATATTACCTTTCCCGGCATTGCTGCTGGCGGTGTTGTTTATGGCCGCCGCCTGGCTGAGCTGGACCAATTTAACCCTTGCCCTGCCGCGTGCGCAGTGGGCGCAGGCGGTGTATGCGCCGGATATCAACCTTATCGATCAAATGCTGTTTCACTACAGCCTGCTGCCGCGTCTGGCGATCTCCTTGCTGGTGGGGGCCGGGCTGGGTCTGGTTGGCGTGCTGTTTCAACAGGTGTTACGAAACCCATTGGCCGAACCCACAACGTTAGGCGTGGCGACCGGCGCGCAGCTGGGTATCACCATTACCACGCTGTGGGCGATCCCCGGCGTTATGGCTGCGCAGTTTGCCGCACTTGCCGGTGCCTGCGCGGTGGGCGCGCTGGTGTTTGGCGTGGCGTGGGGCAAACGCTTATCGCCCGTCACACTGATCCTTGCCGGTCTGGTGGTTAGCCTCTATTGCGGGGCGATCAACCAACTGCTGGTGCTGTTTCATCATGATCAACTGCAAAGCATGTTTTTGTGGAGCACCGGAACGCTGACGCAAACGGACTGGAGCATTGTGCAGCGCCTGTGGCCACAGCTGCTGGGCGGCGCGGTGCTGACGCTGTTGTTGCTGCGTCCGTTAACCCTGATGGGGCTGGATGATGGCGTCGCGCGTAATCTTGGTCTCGCGCTGTCGCTGGCGCGGCTGGCGGCTCTGACGCTGGCAATTGCATTAAGCGCCTTACTGGTCAACGCCGTCGGCATTATTGGTTTTATCGGCCTGTTTGCGCCCCTGCTGGCGAAGATGCTCGGCGCGCGGCGCTTATTGTCGCGCTTGCTGTTGGCACCAGTGATTGGCGCACTGATTCTTTGGCTCTCAGATCAAGTTGTTTGGTGGCTAAGCCGCGTATGGATGGAAGTCTCCACCGGTTCTATCACTGCGCTGATTGGCGCACCGCTGCTGCTGTGGCTGCTGCCGCGTCTGCGCAGTATGAGCGCACCGGCGATGGATGCCGGCGACAAACTGGCCGCCGAGCGCCAGCATGTGCTGGGGTTTGCGCTGGCGGGTTTAGCGCTGCTGCTGTTAGGAATGTGGGTCGCGCTGACCTTCGGTCGTGATGCAACCGGCTGGCATTGGGCTACAGGCCCGCTGCTGGAAGAGCTGATGCCGTGGCGCTGGCCGCGCATCGTGGCGGCTCTTACCGCAGGCGTGATGCTGGCGGTGGCGGGGTGCATTATTCAGCGTCTGACCGGCAACCCGATGGCCAGCCCCGAAGTGTTAGGTATTAGTTCTGGAGCCGCGTTTGGCGTCGTGCTGATGCTGTTCTTCGTGCCGGGCAACGCCTTTGGCTGGCTGATGCCCGCCGGGAGTTTGGGCGCTGCGGTAACGCTGTTAATTATTATGGTTGCTGCCGGGCGGGGGGGCTTTTCGCCGCACCGCATGCTGCTGGCGGGGATGGCGCTCAGTACCGCGTTTACCATGCTGCTGATGATGCTGCAGGCGAGCGGCGATCCGCGTATGGCGACGATTTTGACGTGGATCTCCGGTAGTACCTATAACGCGTCAGGCGAACAGGTTCTGCGTACCGGCATAATGATGGTGATTTTACTGGCGCTGACGCCGCTGTGTCGTCGCTGGCTGATGATCTTACCTCTCGGCGGCGATACGGCGCGTTCCGTGGGGATAGCGTTAATGCCGTCGCGCGTCGGGCTGCTGCTGCTGGCGGCGGCGCTCACGGCAACGGCGACCATGACGATTGGTCCGCTCAGCTTTGTTGGCCTGATGGCACCGCATATCGCGCGGATGATGGGCTTTCGTCGCACCATGCCGCATATGGTGATTTCGGCACTGGCGGGGGGATTGCTGCTGGTCTTTGCCGACTGGTGTGGGCGAATGGTGATGTTTCCATTCCAGATCCCGGCGGGGCTGCTGTCGACCTTTATCGGCGCGCCGTACTTTATCTATTTGCTAAGGAAGCAGAGCCGGTAAAAAGCCTCTCCCGGCGGGGAGAGGCTACAGGCTTTAGAGTTGGGCAAACGCGCGGCGGGCGGCATCAATGGTGTTATTGATATCCTCCGGGCTGTGGGCCACAGACATAAAGCCCGCTTCAAACGCCGACGGCGCAAGATAGACACCCTCTTCCAGCATCAGGTGGAAGAAGCGCTTAAAGCGCTCGACATCGCACTTCACCACATCCTGATAGCTTGTCACGCTGTCGGCATCGGTAAAGAACAGACCAAACATCCCACCGACATGGTTCACCACTAACGGAATACCTGCTTCCTGCGCGGCATCCAGCAGGCCGTTCGCCAGTTGGGTGGTCAGCTCGGTAAGGGTAGTGTGAATGCCCGGCTGGGCGACTTCCGTTAAGCAGGCGTAACCCGCCGCCATCGCAATCGGGTTACCGGAGAGCGTACCCGCCTGGTAAACCGGGCCGGTAGGGGCCAGCGCGTCCATCACATCACGGCGTCCGCCAAACGCGCCGACCGGCATGCCGCCACCGATAATTTTACCCAGGCAGGTCAGATCCGGTTCGACACCGTAATAAGACTGCGCACCCGCCAGCGCGACGCGAAAACCGGTCATCACTTCATCAATAATCAACAGCGCGCCGAACTCATCGCACAGCGCGCGCAGGCCCGGCAGAAATTCCGGCAGCGGCGGCACGCAGTTCATATTCCCCGCTACTGGCTCAACGATAATGCAGGCGATATCACTCGGATACTGCTCAAAGGCTTCGCGCACGGAGCTAAGATCGTTATAGGTACAGGTCAGGGTATGTTTAGCGAAATCCGCCGGCACGCCCGGTGAATTGGGCTGGCCGAGAGTCAGCGCACCGGAACCGGCTTTCACCAGCAGACAATCTGCGTGGCCGTGGTAGCAACCTTCGAACTTGATGATCTTATCGCGACCGGTAAAGCCGCGCGCCAGACGAATGGCGCTCATTGTTGCTTCGGTACCGGAGTTGACCATGCGGACCATATCCATCGTCGGCACCAGCTCGGTAACCAACCGGGCCATTTTGACTTCCATCTCCGTTGGCGCACCAAAGCTCAGGCCGCGGCTGGCGGCTTCAATCACCGCGTTGCGAATAGCCGGATGGTTATGACCGAGCACCATCGGCCCCCAGGAGCCCACGTAATCGATATAGGCTTTGCCATCGGCATCATATAAATAAGCACCGTCAGCACGCTCGATAAACAGCGGCGTACCGCCAACGCCGGTAAAGGCGCGTACCGGTGAGTTAACACCGCCCGGGATCAGCTCACGCGCTGCGTTATAGAGGTTTTCAGACTTGCTCATGCTTTCATTCCTGGTTGGTGGAAAAATCTTTGCCGGTCATTCTATGTGATTAAAGGAAAGTTATAAAAGTCTTGCCCGGCGAAACGACACATTTTGCAGGGATTTTACTCGCGACGCGGCGGGCTTTGCTGGGTAAAATGCCTCTTTTGTATTACCTGTCGAATACCTATGCCAGTACAAACTCCCTCATTCGAACAACAGCAGGTTGAACAACGGCGACGCCGCAATATTCTTCGCCAGATGCTGCAACGCGACAAAACACCGCTGGCGATCTTACTGGTCGCAGCCGTAGCGGGCGCGCTCACGGGACTGGTCGGCGTGCTGTTTGAAAAAGCCGTTAATGCGGTGTTGAACGCGCGTATCGGCGCGCTGGCGCAGATGGCGGGAAGCTGGCTGGTCTGGCCGCTGGCCTTTGCCGGCTCGGCGCTGCTGGCAATGGTAGGCTACTTCCTCGTACGGCGCTTTGCTCCCGAAGCAGGCGGATCCGGGATCCCGGAAATTGAAGGCGCGCTGGAGGAACTGCGTCCCGTGCGCTGGTGGCGCGTCTTACCGGTTAAGTTTTTGGGCGGGATGGGGACGCTGGGCGCAGGAATGGTGCTGGGGCGGGAAGGGCCCACCGTGCAGATTGGCGGCAATATCGGGCGCATGATGAGCGATCTCTTTCGCCTGCGCAGCGGTGAAGCGCGGCATACGTTACTGGCTACCGGGGCGGCGGCAGGGCTTTCCGCCGCCTTTAACGCACCGCTGGCGGGCATTTTGTTCATCATTGAAGAGATGCGTTCGCAGTTTCACTACAACCTGATCTCGATTAAAGCAGTCTTTACCGGCGTAATTATGTCGAGCATTGTGTTTCGCCTCTTTAACGGTGAAGCGGCGGTAATCGACGTCGGTAAACTCAGCAATGCGCCGGTCAATACCCTGTGGCTTTATCTGCTGCTGGGGATGATTTTTGGTGTGATTGGGCCGCTGTTTAATACGCTGGTGCTGCGCACCCAGGATTTTTTTGCCCGTATTCACGGCGGGCACACCGGAAAATGGGTGCTGGTGGGCGGGCTTATCGGTGGCTGCTGCGGCGTGCTGGGTTTGATTGCGCCTGCGGTTTCCGGCGGCGGCTTTGCCCTTATCCCGATTGCGACGGCGGGAAATTATACCGTTGGCGCACTGCTGCTGATATTTCTTATTCGCGTCGCCACAACCTTACTCTGTTTTAGCTCCGGCGCGCCGGGCGGTATTTTCGCGCCGATGCTGGCGCTCGGTACTGTGCTCGGCATGGCGTTTGGCAGCGCCAGCATGGTAATTTTCCCACATTATCAGCTTGATGCCGGCACCTTCGCCATCGCTGGAATGGGCGCGTTACTGGCCGCTTCACTGCGCGCGCCGCTGACCGGTATTGTGCTAGTTCTGGAAATGACTGACAATTATCAGCTTATTTTGCCAATGATCATTACCTGTCTTGGTGCGACACTATTAGCGCAGTTTTTGGGCGGCAAACCGCTCTACTCCGCGATTCTGGCACGTACACTTGCCAGGCAGGATGCGGCTCGCGACAGCGCAGTCGCGCGGGAGAATACTTGAACGATTTGGTCGGGTATTGGATAATAGCTCAATAGGTCGGGTCAATATTTGCCCAGATCGCAGTATCAACGGGAGTAAGAGATGAGTGATGACGTAGCGTTGCCGCTGCAGTTTACCGACGCAGCAGCCAGCAAAGTAAAAAACCTGATTGCGGATGAAGATAACCCAAATCTGAAGCTGCGTGTCTACATCACCGGCGGTGGTTGCAGCGGCTTCCAGTATGGTTTCACCTTTGACGATCAAATCAACGAAGGCGATATGACCATTGAGAAGCAGGGCGTTGGCCTGGTGGTTGATCCCATGAGCCTGCAATACCTGGTTGGCGGTTCGGTCGACTACACCGAAGGTCTGGAAGGTTCCCGTTTTGTGGTCACTAACCCGAATGCGACCAGCACCTGCGGCTGCGGTTCTTCGTTCAGCATTTAATCGCCGTTGAGCCAGAGCTTATCTCTGGCTCAATTGCGCACCCTCTAGCGGTTCCCGGTTTCATCCAGCGCAAAGGTGGGCAGTTTCAGGTGCCAGCGAATGGCTGCCAGTCTGATAACGAGCGTCACCACCATCCCCAGCATACTGGCGTTTTCCAGCGGTACGGCAAAGAAGTGGTACGCCGTGGCGTGAACGATCCCGCCGGCAATACAGGCGGTGGCATAGATTTCCGTACGCAGGATCATCGGCACTTCGCGCGCCAGTACATCGCGAATAATCCCGCCGCCCACGCCGGTGACAACACCCATGCAAATCGCCACCAGCGGGCCGGTTTCGGCGAGAAACGCTTTGTTGACGCCAATGCCGACAAAAACCGCCAGACCGACGGCATCCAGCACCGGCAGGACCCATTTCGGCATCCGACGCGGCTGGCGCACCAGCAGGATCGTCAACATGCAGGTCACCATCGCCACCACTAAATCCGTGGGATCTTTAACCCAAAATACCGGGCCGTGATCCAGCGCCATATCACGAATAGTTCCGCCGCCGACGGCGGTCACCACGCCGAGTACCAGCACGCCAAACGGATCCATTCGCAATTTTCCCGCCAGCAGTACGCCTGATATAGCAAACACGGCGGTGCCGATAATATCCAGCCAGTAAACCAGCATGGTGAGTTCCCCGGTTATTTCACCTGCGCAAGGGCAGTGCAGAGTTGTTGAGCGGCGAGGATAATACGCGGGCTTGCGCGTTCAAACCAGTCATCGTGCAGAGAAATAATCGGTACTTTTAGCTGTTTTCCCCAGAATTGTTCAATTTCCGAAATTTCTTTCCCATCGCCCGCCACCACAATCGCCTGCGGCTGGCGTGCCAGCACCTGTTCGCGGCTCACCTGCGGCCAGGGCACGTGGCTTCCGGCAAAGATATTTTCCCCGCCGCACAGCTCCAGCACCTGGTTTTGAATCGAGCCTTTACCGCTGGTAAACAGCGGCTGCGCGCCAAATTGCAAGAACACGCGCTTTTTGGGCTGGCTGGCGTAGCGGGTTTTCAGCATCTGATACTGTTCAAGCAGCGTTTGCGCCGCCTGTTCCGCCTGCTGGGGCTGCGGGCTATAGGGTTTGAGCTGGCGTAACGTGTCGATGACCTGCTCAATGGTTATCGCATCCACCCAGATGACGGTAATACCAAACTGCTTAAGCTGATTAACCTGGCGCTCGGTGTTGCCGCCGCGCCACGCCAGCACCAGATCGGGCTTCAGCGCAATAATGCGTTCCAGGTTTATCCCTTGCCAACTGGCCACTTGCTCAATCTTTGCCGCCTGCGGTGGATAATCGGAATAACTGCTAACGGCGACGGGCGTGATACCCGCCGCAAACAGCAGTTCGGTATTGGCAGGCGAAAGGGAAATAACACGCGGCGCGGCAACCAGCCACGCCGGGATAACAATAAGCAGGGCGGTGAATACCCTGATAAACGACTTAGCCACGCGTCAATTTCTGTAGCAGCGTTTCAACCATCAGGCTGGACTGCTTCGCCGCCACTACCAGGAACTCGTCAAAGCTCAGATGGGATTGCTGATCCGCCACGTCGGAAATAGCACGCACCACCACGAATGGAACGCCAAAGTTATGGCAAACATGCGCGATGGCGGTCGCTTCCATCTCGACGGCGATAGCCTGCGGGAAGTTTTGACGGATTTTCGCCAGACCTTCGGCACCGTTAATAAAGGCATCGCCGCTGACAATCAGGCCGCGTACCGCATGCAGATTCAATTCATTAATACAGGCTTCGGTCGCAGCAATCAGCTTGTCGTCCGCTTTGAACCCCGCCGGGCAACCGGGCAACTGACCCAGCTCATAACCAAACGCCGTGACATCAGCATCGTGATAACGCGCTTCGTCGGAGACCACGATATCACCCACTTTCAGCGTCGATGCCAGCCCGCCTGCAGAGCCGGTATTGATAATCACATCCGGCTGGCAATGCATCAGCAGCAGCGTTGCGCCCATCGCGGCGGCCACTTTACCAATGCCGGATTTTAACAGCGCAACCTCTGTACCATTTAGCGTACCGGTGTAGATTTCGCTCCCGCCGATATTCAGGGTTTGACGGTTGTCGATTTTGTCACGCAGCAGCGTAACTTCTTCTTCCATTGCACCAATAATGCCAATTTTCATGGAGATACTCGCTAATGTGATAGAACAGAAATACGTTTTCAGGGCATAGTCTATCATGGCATACACAATTGCATGATATCCCGTGACGCTACGCACAGGAGAGGAAATGGCAGAGATCGACTTTCGCAACAAGATAAACTGGCACCGCCGCTACCGTTCGCCGCAGGGTGTTAAAACAGAGCGTGAAATTCTGCGCATCTTTGAAAGCGATCGTGGTCGCATTATCAACTCTCCCGCTATTCGGCGTTTGCAGCAAAAAACTCAGGTATTCCCGCTGGAACGTAACGCGGCGGTGCGCACACGGCTCACGCACTCGCTGGAAGTTCAGCAGGTGGGGCGCTATATCGCCAAAGAGATTTTAAGCCGCCTGAAAGAGCAGCGCCTGCTGGAAACCTACGGTCTGGATGAGCTGACGGGGCCGTTTGAGAGCATCGTGGAGATGGCCTGCCTGATGCACGATATAGGCAATCCGCCGTTCGGACATTTTGGCGAGGCGGCGATCAATGACTGGTTCCGCCAGCGGCTGGCACCGGACGACGCCGTAAGCCAACCTCTGACGGACGATCGTTGTGAAGTGGTCTCTTTGCGCCTGCGTGAAGGCGAAGAGACACTCAATGCGTTGCGCCGGAAAGTGCGCCATGATTTAAGCCATTTTGAAGGTAACGCGCAGGGCATTCGTCTGGTGCATACCTTAATGCGCATGAACCTTACCTGGGCGCAGGTGGGGTGTATCTTAAAATATACGCGTCCGGCGTGGTGGATTGGTGAGCCGCCCGCCACGCACAGTTATTTAATGAAAAAACCAGGGTTCTTTTTTTCTGAAGAGGCCTATGTCGAACGGTTACGTAAAGAGTTAGACCTCGATATTTACAGCCGCTTTCCCCTGACGTGGATAATGGAAGCCGCGGACGATATTTCATATTGCGTGGCTGACTTAGAAGATGCGGTTGAAAAGCGTATTTTCAGCGTCGAGCAGCTCTATCAGCATCTTTATGACGCCTGGGGCAACCATGAAAAGGGATCGCTATTTTCGCAAGTGGTCGAAAATGCCTGGGAGAAATCGCGCGCTAATTCCCTGAGCCGTAGCGCGGAAGATCAATTTTTCATGTATCTGCGCGTCAATACGCTCAATAAACTGGTGCCCTATGCGGCGCAGCGTTTTATTGACAACCTACCGAAGATTTTCAGCGGCGAATTCAATCACGCGTTATTAGAAGACGATAGCGGTTTTAGTCAGCTACTTGAATTATATAAAAATGTCGCCATAAAACAGGTGTTCAGCCACCCTGAGGTCGAACAGCTTGAATTACAGGGCTATCGCGTCATCAGTGGATTGCTGGATATTTATCGCCCGCTGTTACAGTTGTCAACGGCGGATTTCAGCGAGCTGGTGGAAAAAGATCGCCTGCGGCGTTTTCCGATTGAATCGCGGTTGTTTCAAAAGCTTTCAACGCGCCATCGGCTCGCCTATATCGAGGCGGTGAGTAAATTATCCCCCGCCGCAGTGGAGTACCCGGTGCTGGAGTATTATCACCGTTGTCGATTAATTCAGGACTATATCAGCGGTATGACGGATTTATATTCATGGGATGAATATCGTCGTTTGATGGCGGTGGAATAACCCGCGAGATTTGTAAAGAGCGACAATATTTTTTTACTTTTTCCAGACGCTTAATACCTGAACTTAAGGCTATAAATCGACTCTGAGTGTCACGTACACAGCAGTTTGTGTTAATCGGTAAAGAGAAAGAGAGACATGAAAAAAACCACATTTGCAATGAGTGCACTGGCTTTGAGTTTAAGTTTAGCGCTGTCTCCTCTGCCGGCTTTGGCGGCGGAAACGGCATCTTCAGCTACCCCATCGCAACAAATGCCGAGCCTCGCGCCGATGCTGGAAAAAGTGATGCCGTCGGTAGTCAGTATCAACGTTGAAGGTAGCACCACCGTCAACACGCCGCGTATGCCGCGCAACTTCCAGCAGTTCTTTGGCGACAATTCACCGTTCTGCCAGGACGGATCGCCGTTCCAGAGCTCGCCCTTCTGCCAGGGCGGCGGCGCGCCGGGTGGCCAGGGCGATAGCCAGCAGCAGAAATTTATGGCGCTGGGCTCCGGCGTTATCATTGATGCGACAAAAGGTTATGTCGTTACCAACAACCACGTAGTGGATAACGCCACCACCATTAAAGTACAGCTGAGCGACGGGCGTAAATTTGACGCCAAAGTCGTGGGTAAAGATCCGCGTTCCGATATTGCGCTGGTGCAGATTCAGGATCCGAAAAACCTGACGGCGATTAAACTGGCGGATTCCGACGCGCTGCGCGTGGGGGATTACACCGTGGCAATCGGTAACCCGTTTGGGCTGGGTGAAACCGTCACTTCCGGGATTGTCTCCGCGCTGGGCCGCAGCGGCCTGAACGCGGAAAACTATGAAAACTTTATTCAGACCGATGCGGCGATCAACCGGGGTAACTCCGGCGGCGCGCTGGTCAATCTGAACGGTGAGCTGATCGGTATCAACACCGCCATCCTTGCGCCGGATGGCGGCAACATCGGTATCGGTTTTGCTATTCCGAGCAACATGGTGAAAAACCTCACCGGACAGATGGTTGAGTACGGCCAGGTTCGCCGCGGTGAGCTGGGCATTATGGGGACCGAACTGAACTCTGAGCTGGCGAAAGCGATGAAGGTCGATGCGCAGCGCGGGGCGTTTGTCAGCCAGGTAATGCCAAATTCCGCCGCCGCGAAAGCCGGTGTCAAAGCGGGGGATGTTATCACCTCGTTGAACGGCAAACCGATTAGCAGCTTTGCCGCGCTGCGTGCGCAGGTAGGCTCAATGCCGATCGGCAGTAAGATTGAGCTCGGCCTGCTGCGCGACGGTAAACCGGTCAATATCACCCTTGAGCTGCAGCAGAGCAGCCAGAATCAGGTTGAGTCGAGCACCATCTTCAGCGGTATTGAAGGTGCCGAGATGAGCAATAAAGGCAAAGATGGCGGCGTGGTGGTTAACGCGGTAAAAGCGAATACCCCGGCAGCGCAGATTGGCCTGAAAAAAGGTGATGTGATTGTCGGCGCGAACCAGCAGCCGGTGAAAAATATCGCCGAGTTGCGCAAAATCCTCGACAGCAAACCTTCCGTGCTGGCGCTGAATATCCAACGTGGTGACACCTCTATCTATCTGCTGATGCAGTAACATGCATTAATCCTCTTCCCCGTTCGTGGGGAAGAGGAACTCTCTATTTTGTGAGTCCTTCCACAACTCCATACTTATCACCTTTCCTTTGTGCATCTGCACAGTGCACGCGAAAATATATTGCCATATGCTTTGGCTCTGCACAGGGGAGGGGTAAATGGCTGGCTGGCATCTTGATACCAAAATGGCACAGGATATCGTGGCGCGCACGATGCGCATCATTGATACGAACATTAACGTGATGGATGCACGGGGTCGCATTATCGGTAGCGGCGATCGCGAACGAATTGGGGAATTGCACGAAGGCGCGCTGCTGGTGCTCTCCCAGGGGCGCGTGGTTGATATTGATGATGCCGTTGCCCGCCATCTCCATGGCGTACGTCAGGGCATCAACCTGCCGCTGCGTCTCGAAGGGGAAATCGTAGGCGTCATTGGCCTGACGGGAGAACCGGAAACGCTGCGCAAATATGGTGAACTCGTCTGTATGACCGCCGAAATGATGCTGGAGCAATCGCGCCTGATGCATCTTCTGGCGCAGGACAGCCGTCTGCGTGAAGAGCTGGTGATGAACCTGATCCAGGCAGAGGAACATACCCCGGCGTTGACCGAGTGGGCGCAGCGTTTAGGTATCGATTTAAACCAGCCGCGCGTGGTAGCGGTGGTGGAAGTGGACAGCGGTCAGTTGGGCGTCGATAGCGCGATGGCGGAACTGCAGCAGCTGCAAAATGCTCTTACCACACCGGAGCGCAATAACCTGATTGCCATTGTTTCCCTGACAGAAATGGTGGTGCTCAAACCGGCTTTCAATCAGTTTGGCCGCTGGGATGCTGAAGATCACCGTAAGCGTGTGGAGCAGCTGATCGGCCGGATGAAAGAGAATGGTCAATTGCGTTTTCGTGTCGCGCTGGGTAACTACTTCTCCGGCCCCGGCAGCATCGCCCGTTCGTACCGTACGGCACGCACCACGATGATGGTGGGAAAACAGCGAATGCCGGAAAGCCGCAGCTATTTTTATCAGGATTTAATGTTGCCGGTGCTGCTTGATAGCCTGCGAGGCGGCTGGCAGGCCAACGAACTGGCGCGTCCGCTCACCCGGCTAAAAGCGATGGATAACAACGGTCTGTTGCGGCGCACGCTGGCGGCCTGGTTTCGTCATAATGTGCAGCCGCTGGCGACATCGAAGGCGCTGTTTATTCACCGCAATACCCTGGAATATCGCCTGAATCGCATCTCGGAACTGACGGGGCTGGATTTGGGGAATTTCGACGACAGATTACTGCTGTATGTGGCGCTGCAGCTGGATGAACAGCATTAACGAAAAATATGCCGGGTAGTTAACCCGGCATGAGGTTATCTACTACAGGGAATTTACTTCCCGCGGGTCAGCTTTTCCAGATCGGACTCGATTTCGTTGATCTTATTCGTGACCACGCTTTCCAGGTGACGCAGATCGTCAAGGATCTTACGTTTCAGATCCACTTCGGTGCGATCGCGCTGGCAAATCTGATCTAATTCATCAATCACATAGCGCAGGTTTGGACTGATTTCCTGCACCTCTTTGTAACCCTGACCGACGCCATCGGCGACGACAGTTTTACGCTGGCGTGGGTATTTGAATTTAACGCTTTTGGCAAAAAACTCGCCTCGATCCTTATGAAAATAGATTTTCAGAATATCGTTGTTTGCTTCCTGGCGGAGGCTATAACGATCGATTTCATCAGGATTGGTAATGCCTAAACTTTTCAGATTATCGTACATAGCGGTACCCTTAAGCTCAACATAACCTATGAATAATTAACGAAAAAATATTTTTTAGCCAGCTATGATTGTTAAAAAGGCGCGCTATATCACCCTCTCCCAAAGCGGGAGAGGGAACCCCTTAGTCGATGGTGCGCAGCAGTTCGTTAATGCCCACTTTGCCACGGGTTTTCGCATCCACTTTTTTCACAATCACCGCACAGTACAGGCTGTATTTACCGTCTTTCGACGGCAGGTTGCCGGAGACAACGACAGATCCCGCCGGTACGCGGCCATAATGCACTTCGCCTGTTTCACGATCGTAAATACGGGTGCTCTGGCCGATATAGACACCCATCGAAATAACAGAGCCTTCTTCAACGATAACACCTTCTACTACTTCAGAACGTGCGCCGATAAAGCAGTTATCTTCAATAATAGTCGGGTTTGCCTGCAGTGGTTCCAGAACGCCGCCAATACCGACGCCGCCGGAGAGGTGCACGTTTTTACCGATCTGCGCGCAAGAGCCGACGGTCGCCCAGGTATCAACCATGGTGCCTTCATCAACGTAGGCACCAATATTGACGTAAGAAGGCATCAATACGGTATTACGGGCAATAAACGCACCCTGACGCACCGCAGCAGGCGGCACCACGCGAAAGCCTTCTTTCTGAAAACGCGCTTCGTCGTAGTCGGCGAATTTCATCGGCACTTTATCGAAGTAGCGGCTTTCCGCACCGTCGATAACCTGGTTATCGTTAATGCGAAAGGAGAGCAAAACCGCTTTTTTTAGCCACTGGTGGGTTACCCACTGACCCTCGATTTTTTCTGCGACACGAAGCGCGCCGGCATCAAGCAGAGCAATAACCTGATTTACCGCTTCACGGGTAACGGTATCGACATTTGCTGGGGTTATTTCTGCACGACGCTCGAAAGCGGATTCAATAACGTTCTGTAACTGCTGCATTGTTTACTCTTTCCATCTATGTAAAAAAATAATCACCCTTTATCGTTTGGATTGAGGGCCTCTGTCAACCGTTGTTGCACCTCCTTTTGCAGCGCATTATTAAGGCCGCGCCGGTCGGCGGTCGCGATTATAAATAAATCTTCTACTCGCTCGCCGATAGTGGTAATTCTCGCCCCGTGCAGGGAAATTCCAAGGTCGGCAAACACCTGACCGACGCGCGCAAGCAGCCCTGGCTGGTCAAGGGCAATCAATTCCAAAAACGATTTTCGATCGGTATGGGTCGGCAGGAAATTGACTTCGGTCTCAACGGTAAAGTGGCGCAATTTTGCCGCCTGGCGACGCGGTTGCGGCGGCTGCCAGCTGTGCTGCGTGATGGCCTGTTTCAGCCCAAAGCAAATGGCCTCATGGCGATCGGCAGAAAGCGGGCTGCCGTCCGGCTCCAGCACGATAAAGGTATCCATTGCCATGCCATCGCGGGTGGTAAAAATTTGCGCGTCATGAACGCTCAGATTGCGCCGGTCAAGCTCGGCGCAAACCGCCGCAAACAGATACGGCCGATCCGGGCTCCAGATAAAAATCTCCGTGCCGCCGCGCGTCGCCTGTGGGCTGAGCAGAATCATCGGCTTACTCAGATCGTGTTGCAGCAGGTGACGCGCATGCCAGGCAAGCTGATTTGGGCTGTGGCGAACAAAGTAGTTCGCGCGACAGCGCGCCCAAATCTGATGCAGCTGCTCTTCATCAATATTATCCATGCGCAGCAATGCCAGCGCTTGAAGCTGATGATGGCGCACACGTTCGCGCATATCCGGCGTGTTTTGCATCCCGCGGCGCAGCTGTTTCTCGGTGGCGAAATAGAGTTCACGCAGCAGGCTCTGTTTCCAGCTGTTCCACAAGGTTTCATTGGTGGCGCAAATATCAGCCACCGTCAGGCAGACCAGGAAGCGCAGGCGGTTTTCCGTCTGCACCTCTTCGGCAAACTGTTTGATGACTTCCGGATCCTGAATATCACGGCGCTGGGCGGTCACCGACATTAACAGGTGATGACGCACCAGCCAGGCAACCAGCTGTGTTTCACGAGAGTTAAGGCCGTGTAATTCGGCGAATTTCAGCACATCCTGCGCGCCGAGGACCGAGTGATCGCCGCCGCGCCCTTTAGCGATATCATGGAACAGCGCCGCAATCAGGATCAGTTCCGGGTGGTTTAAACGTGGCCACAGCTCCACGCATAACGGATGCTTATTACGCGTCTCCTCTTTGGCAAAACTCTCAAGCTTTAACAGTACGCGAATGGTGTGTTCATCCACGGTATAGGCGTGAAAGAGATCGAATTGCATCTGTCCAACAATATGCGACCACTGCGGCATATAGGCCCACAGCACGCTGTGGCGATGCATTGGCAGCAGACCGCGGCTGACGGCACCGGGATGGCGCAGCATGCTGAGGAACAGGGCGCGCGCCTCGGCGTTATAGCATAAGGGCTGCGTCAAATGACGGCGGGCGTGGCGCAGGTGGCGCAGCGTCGTTGAATAGATACCGGTGATAGCGCTGTTACGCACCATCATATAAAACATGCGCAAAATCGCCTGCGGCTCGCGGATAAACAGCGTTTCGTCGCGCAGATCAATAAGCGAGCCGCGCAGCTGAAATTCATCATCAATCGGGCGCGGTTTTTCATCGGTGGTTAGTGCCAGGATCGCTTCATCAAACAGCTGGAGCAGCATTTGATTGAGCTCCGTAACGCGGCGGGTGACGCGAAAGAAATCCTTCATCATATGTTCGACAGGCTCATTGCCTTCGCCGACATAGTTCAAACGCTGCGCCACGCTCAACTGACGGTCGAACAGCAGGCGATTATCGTAGCGGTTCACTTCCAGATGCAGCGCAAAGCGAATACGCCACAGCAGATGCAGACACTCATTGAGTTCGTTGCGCTCGGCGACGGTAAGAAAGCCAAAGCCGACCATTTCATCCAGCGATGTCGCACCAAAGTGACGCCGGGCGACCCACTGCAGCGTGTGGATATCGCGCAGCCCGCCGGGGCTGCTTTTAATGTCCGGCTCCAGATTGTAGCTGGTTCCGTGGTAACGCTGATGGCGCTCGTGTTGTTCAGTCACTTTCGCCGGGAAAAAGGTTTCCGACGGCCAGAAGCTGTCGCTGAAGATATGTTTTTGCAGCTCAAGAAACAGCGCAACGTCGCCCACCAGCAGGCGAGACTCAATCAGGTTGGTCGCAACGGTGAGATCCGACAGCCCTTCCTGTAAACACTCATCCAGCGTGCGTACGCTGTGTCCCACTTCCAGCTTCACGTCCCAAAGCAGGGTGAGCAACTCGCCAATCTTCTGCGCCTGCTCGTCCGACAGTTTACGCCGGCTGAGGATCAGCAAATCAATATCCGACAGCGGATGCAGTTCGCCGCGACCATATCCGCCAACCGCCACCAGCGCAGTATCGGGAACGTCGCCAAAGCCGTACTCGAGCCATAAGCGTTGCAGAAGCTGATCGATAAATTCCGTACGCGCCTCAATCAGCTGTTCAGCCGAGATACCCGCATCGAAAACCTGCCCCAGCCACTGCTGGAAAGCATCAATATGGGCTTTAATTGTTGCGCACTGAAGCTGGTCTGCTGACCAAACGCCGGGATATTCAGGCTGGCCGGGAAGGGTGGGTTGTACCGCGCTGACAAATTGTTCGGAAGTGAGATTGCTCATTATTGGCCACCCGTCTGGAGTGCATATGCATAGCAAAACAACTTAAAAGAGATAATGAGAAATGAAAAGTCGTTTATATGTATGACCCAGCTTGGGAAGGAGGTGTGTAAACACGACTTGTGCAGCGGATATTGTCCATCTGGCTGGCTGTTTTTTAACAGACCTGGCCAGAGATATGTGGTCTTTGTAGACTCACCGGCTGCCTGCGGCGAATAGATTGCTTACGTGTGCCCAAGTAATCATCTGTGAACTTATTATGCAACACCACCCCTGCGTATTTAACCAGCATGCTTTCCATGTATGAAAGGTTACTGCAGGAAAAGCGCCAGCGTTAACGCTGGCTTTGCTTTCAGAAGGGGGAAAAGACGAGGTGAACGGGAAGAGAGTAAGGTGAACCGTTAGCCAGATAACCCGCAGGACTGTGAAAGGAATAGACGGTTCCTTTCACAGACAGAAATATTGCGCCATTCTCGATTTTCTCCAGTCCGTCTTTATCGGTAGTGATCATAAACGGCTCGTTATCACCCTTTAGACTTGCCATAAACGCGTTATCGTCTTTGGAGGCATCATATAGATAAAAGCGATAAGAATAGCCTGTAGTGGCCCCTGCGCTCGCTTCTGTGATGTACAGGTTCGCCAGATTGTTTACCTTCATTTTCTTGATAATCACTTGCTCAAGAGGAGTGAAGTGCAATAGCGGGTAAACCCCAAAGGCCATAATGACTAGCAGGAGGAGAAGAATATACCGTTTCTTAAAAACCAGCGCGTTTTGCATAGTCGATGCCCGCTTTAATCCAGTACTGGTCGTCAGGATCATCACCATAAGGAGCTGATCCATACCAAACACCAAAAGTGGGGTCAGATGTGCCTGCCATACTTTGCGCCCATCCTGCACCTCTTAGTAATATTTCATCGGGAATGCCGGCAGCACGGCCAACAGCGCCGAAATGGAAGTTGCCAAAGTTTTCGAACTGCCGTCCGTGCTGTTTATAATCCCATGGGCCACGACCTCTTACCTGCTGATAAAACCATGCATAGGTAAGCGCTGATGGCCCCCGATGAAATCGCGCCAGCATCATGTTATTGACGATGCTCACCCCAGTAGGGGTGAAAGAGGAGACATCATATGGCGGATGAGGTGATGCCGCTAATGTTGGGCGTCTCACGCTTGTGCTCTCTCGTTCCAGCTATCCGTGAACATGATATTGCCATCGCAATGCCGCCAGGTAATTTTTTCATAGCGAATCTCTACGCACTCAAGGTGATTATGCTTTTCTTTGGTCGGATCTTTCGTATCGTGCATCACTGGCGAAACACCGACAATCTTCACCCCTTCAAGCAGCATGTTGAAATACTCCGCTTCCTGACCAGCGTCATTGATGCGATACCATTTAAATTCTGCTGATTTAAGCGTTTGACCCGTTGCCACAGCTTTATAAAGCCAGGGGCTGGAGCTATCGAATTCCTTTTAAATAATCACTGCGGAATGCTGACGTGTTCCGGTTATTTTACCCGTCATACCATCTGTCGGGATGCGCAGATTATGGGAAAAACCGTTGACCTCAATGCTACCATCGCGGTCTTGAACATCCACCGATCCTTTGATGTGCGCACCACCGTCGTCCTTGAGCCATAAATAAGCGGGAATTGCCATTTTTCCTTTTCCTCATCTGGTGATAAATCCACATAAAAAGTGTATTTAATGTCCAGTGGTGAGTAAATCATCATAGGTTGCAAGGTGCGAGATTCGGAATGTATTCATGACGTGGTTGTGAACAGGTGAGGGGGCTGACGAACCGCTTCACTTGCCAGCCATTGACGCCCCTTGCGGACGGCACGAGCGGCGACGAAGGGTTGCATAATACCTGGCAGGAAATGTCCCGTGATGTAGATTCGATAGGCATAAAAAAACCGGAAACGAATGTTCATTTCCGGATTCTTAAATAATGATTCGAGCCCTTACCAAACGCTATTATCCGCAGAGCGGGCCGTTTAGTGGGTTGCCAGCGCAGGATTATGCGGCGGTCAGCACCGCATCAATAGTGTCATCTTTACGCAGGGTCATGATTTCGCAGCCCGTTTCAGTCACCACAATAGTGTGCTCATACTGCGCGGAAAGGCTGCGGTCTTTGGTTTTCACCGTCCACCCATCTTTCATGGTGCGAATACGGTAATCGCCGGCGTTAACCATCGGCTCGATGGTAAAGGTCATGCCCGCCTGTAATACCACGCCGCCGTCATCGGCATCGTAATGCAGCACCTGCGGCTCTTCGTGGAAAACGCGGCCGATACCGTGGCCGCAGTATTCACGCACCACGGAGAAGCCTTCACCTTCAACGTATTTCTGAATTGCCGCGCCCAGGGTACGCAGACGGATGCCCGGTTTAACCATACGCAGCGCCAGATACAGGCTCTCTTGGGTGATGCGGCACAGGCGCTCGCCCAGAATGGTCGGTTTGCCGACGATAAACATCTTCGAGGTATCGCCGTGATACTCATCTTTAATTACGGTCACGTCGATATTGACGATATCGCCATCTTTCAGCAGTTTTTCATCATCCGGAATCCCATGGCACACCACTTCATTAATAGAGATACAGACGGATTTCGGAAAGCCATGATAGCCAAGGCAGGCGGAAACGGCATGCTGCTCGTTGACGATGTAATCATTGCAGATGCGATCAAGTTCACCGGTGCTGACGCCCGGCTTAATGTACGGTTCAATCATTTCCAGCACTTCGGCGGCGAGACGGCCAGCGACGCGCATTTTTTCGATTTCTTCAGGGGTCTTAATAGAGATAGCCATGGAAAGTGTCCATCAGTGTCGATTTTTTCGACTATACCAGGATTAGTGCTGTCAATGGTATCAGTGGTGCCAAGGTTGTGCCAAATCGAGAATCATTAACAGCACACAGCGTCAACAACTATTGGTTTCCAGGCGGCTTTTATGATATAAAGCGCGCCGGACTTCCGTTCCATTTTGGGATAGAAGCCACAAATCTCACTTTGTGTAATAACACACACGTATCGGCACATATTCCGGGGTGCCCTTCGGGGTCGGTAATATGGGATACGTGGAGGCATAACCCCAACTTTTATATAGAGGTTTTAAACATGGCAACTGTTTCCATGCGCGACATGCTCAAGGCTGGCGTTCACTTTGGTCACCAGACCCGTTACTGGAACCCGAAAATGAAGCCTTTCATCTTCGGTGCGCGTAACAAAGTTCACATCATCAACCTTGAGAAAACTGTACCAATGTTCAACGAAGCGCTGGCTGAGCTGAACAAGATTGCTTCTCGTAAAGGCAAAATCCTGATCGTTGGTACTAAACGCGCTGCAAGCGAAGCGGTGAAAGACGCTGCTCTGAACTGCGACCAGTTCTTCGTGAACCATCGCTGGCTGGGCGGTATGCTGACTAACTGGAAAACCGTTCGTCAGTCCATCAAACGTCTGAAAGACCTGGAAACTCAGTCTCAGGACGGTACCTTCGACAAGCTGACCAAGAAAGAAGCGCTGATGCGCACTCGTGAGCTGGACAAGCTGGAAAACAGCCTGGGCGGTATCAAAGATATGGGCGGCCTGCCGGACGCACTGTTCGTTATCGACGCTGACCACGAGCACATCGCAATCAAAGAAGCAAACAACCTGGGTATCCCGGTATTTGCTATCGTTGATACCAACTCCGATCCGGACGGCGTTGACTTCGTTATCCCGGGTAACGATGACGCAATCCGTGCTGTTAGCCTGTACCTGAATGCCGTTGCTGCTACCGTTCGTGAAGGCCGTTCTTCGGATCTGGCGACTCAAGCGGAAGAAAGCTTCGTAGAAGCTGAGTAATAAGGCACGCTCTTTGAGCCCCTTATTGAGCAGGTAGTACCGAGTTTGGTTAGGGGGCCTGTCAATGGCCCCCTTTTTCACTTTTAAGCCTGTTTGGTTCCTGGAACCGGGCAGGTCATATCTCTCCCGAGGATTAAAGAATGGCTGAAATTACCGCATCCCTGGTAAAAGAGCTGCGTGAACGTACTGGCGCAGGCATGATGGATTGCAAAAAAGCGCTGACTGAAGCGAATGGCGACATTGAGCTGGCGATCGAGAACATGCGTAAGTCTGGTGCTATCAAAGCGGCGAAAAAAGCAGGCAACGTTGCTGCTGACGGCGTGATCATCACCAAAATCGACGGCACCTACGGCATCATTCTGGAAGTTAACTGCCAGACTGACTTCGTAGCGAAAGACGGTGGTTTCCAGGCATTTGCTAATAAAGTTCTGGATGCAGCGGTTGCTGGCAAAATCACTGACGTTGAAGTTCTGAAAGCGCAGTTCGAAGAAGAGCGCGTTGCACTGGTTGCTAAAATCGGTGAGAACATCAATATCCGTCGCGTTTCCGCGCTGGAAGGCGAAGTTCTGGGCTCTTATCAGCACGGCGCGCGTATCGGCGTTCTGGTTGCTGCTAAAGGCGCTGATGGCGAGCTGGTTAAACAGCTGGCTATGCACATTGCTGCAAGCAAGCCGGAATTCGTTAAGCCGGAAGACGTTTCCGCTGAAGTGGTAGAAAAAGAGTACCAGGTTCAGCTGGACATCGCCATGCAGTCTGGCAAGCCGAAAGAAATCGCTGAGAAAATGGTTGAAGGCCGTATGAAGAAATTCACCGGCGAAGTTTCCCTGACCGGCCAGCCTTTCGTAATGGATCCGAGCAAATCTGTTGCTCAGCTGCTGAAAGAGCACAACGCTGACGTAACGGGCTTCATCCGCTTCGAAGTGGGCGAAGGCATCGAGAAAGTTGAGACTGACTTCGCAGCAGAAGTTGCTGCCATGTCCAAGCAGTCTTAATCAATAAAAGGAGCCGCCTTAGGGCGGCTTCTTTTTATGTCCATCATCTGAAAATCAGCCAGCTCACTAGTGTTTGCGCTGGTAGGCGACGTATCATATGCGCCAGTATTCACCCCGTCCAATTGTTGACAGTCAAAGGCAAAGAAACATGACTACCAATGCAAAACCCGTCTACAAACGCATTCTGCTTAAGCTGAGCGGCGAAGCACTCCAGGGATCTGAAGGCTTCGGTATCGACCCAAGCATTCTTGACCGTATGGCGCAGGAAATTAAAGAGCTGGTCGAACTGGGGGTTCAGGTTGGCGTGGTAATTGGCGGCGGCAACCTGTTCCGCGGAGCGGGTCTGGCGAAAGCGGGAATGAACCGTGTAGTGGGCGACCACATGGGTATGCTGGCAACCGTGATGAACGGGCTGGCCATGCGTGATGCGCTGCATCGTGCCTATGTGAACGCACGTCTGATGTCCGCGTTCCCGTTAAATGGTGTTTGCGACAATTACAGCTGGGCAGAAGCGATTAGCCTGCTGCGTAACAACCGTGTGGTTATTTTTAGCGCCGGTACCGGCAACCCGTTCTTTACCACCGATTCCGCAGCGTGCCTGCGCGGTATTGAGATTGAAGCGGATGTGGTGCTGAAAGCCACTAAAGTAGATGGCGTCTTTACCGCCGATCCGGTGCTGGATCCGACCGCTACGCTGTGTGAACAGTTGAGCTACAGCGAAGTGCTGGAAAAAGAGTTGAAAGTGATGGATCTGGCGGCGTTTACGCTGGCCCGCGACCATAAATTGCCGATTCGCGTATTCAATATGAACAAACCCGGCGCGCTGCGCCGCGTGGTAATGGGCGAAAAAGAAGGCACATTGATTACGGAATAATTCCCGTAAACAATAAATAAAGGTAAGATTCCGCTTTAATTTATTTAGCAGTTCTTTCTGGCATCTTTAGGGTGCCATAAATCGAACAGGCTATACTTAGCACATTCGCCGTATGGCCTGCCTGCGACAAGATTTCAAGGATCCGTAACGTGATTAGCGATATCAGAAAAGATGCTGAAGTGCGCATGGACAAATGCGTAGAAGCGTTCAAAACTCAAATCAGCAAAGTGCGTACTGGCCGCGCTTCCCCAAGCCTGCTCGACGGCATCGTTGTTGAATATTATGGTACGCCGACGCCGCTGCGCCAGCTGGCTAGCGTGACCGTTGAAGACTCCCGTACACTGAAAATCAACGTCTTCGATCGTTCAATGAGCCCGGCCGTCGAAAAAGCGATTATGGCTTCCGATCTCGGTCTGAACCCGAGCTCTGCGGGCAGCGATATTCGCGTTCCGCTGCCGGCGTTGACGGAAGAGCGTCGTAAAGATCTGATCAAAGTCGTACGCGGTGAAGCTGAACAAGCCCGTGTTGCCGTACGTAACGTTCGTCGTGATGCGAACGATAAAGTGAAAGCCCTGCTGAAAGATAAAGAAATCAGTGAAGACGACGATCGTCGCTCACAGGATGACGTGCAGAAGCTGACCGACGCGGCTATCAAGAAAGTGGATGCGGCGCTGGCGGACAAAGAAGCGGAACTGATGCAGTTCTGATTCGCATAATACCGACTAAAACGCCGTACAGAGAGCCGCACAGGTGGCTCTGCTGACGGCGTTTTGCTTTTTATCCTTGCAACGTTGCGAGCGTTTCATGAAGCATTTAACTCTTCTTGGCTCAACAGGTTCTGTTGGTTGCAGCACGCTGTCTGTGGTTCGCCACAATCCCGATCGTTTCGCTATCACCGCGCTGGTTGCCGGTAAGAACGTGGCCCGCATGGTTGAGCAGTGTCTTGAGTTCGCGCCGCGTTTTGCGGTGATGGATGATGAAGAGAGCGCAAAGCAGCTTAAGCGCGCTCTGCGCGAGCATGGCAGCCAAACGGAGGTGTTAAGCGGGCAGCAGGCCGCCTGCGAAATGGCGTCCCTTGGCGAGGTCGATCAGGTGATGGCCGCTATTGTTGGTGCCGCCGGTCTGGTGCCGACCCTTGCCGCTATTCGCGCCGGGAAAACGGTGCTGCTGGCGAATAAAGAGTCGCTGGTCACCTGTGGCCGCCTGTTTATGGACGCGGTGAAAGAGAGTAAAGCGCAGCTTTTGCCGGTGGACAGCGAGCATAACGCTATTTTTCAGAGTTTGCCGGAAACAATCCAACACAACCTGGGGTACGCTGATCTGGAGCAGAATGGCGTATCGTCTATTCTACTTACCGGGTCTGGTGGCCCGTTTCGGGAGACGCCGATAGCGGATCTGGCTGCAATGACGCCGGATCAGGCCTGTCGTCATCCGAACTGGTCTATGGGGCGCAAGATCTCCGTTGACTCCGCCACTATGATGAATAAAGGTCTGGAATACATTGAAGCGCGCTGGTTGTTTAATGCTTCTGCCCGGCAAATGGAAGTGCTGATTCATCCACAATCGGTGATCCACTCCATGGTTCGTTATCACGATGGCAGCGTATTAGCGCAACTGGGCGAGCCGGATATGCGTACGCCGATTGCACAGACCATGGCGTGGCCAAAACGTGTGCCATCAGGTGTGAATGCCCTCGATTTTTGCAAACTGAGTTCGTTAAGTTTTGCGAAGCCCGATTACGATCGCTACCCGTGCCTGAAGCTGGCTATGGATGCGTCCGATGCCGGGCAGGCGGCCACCACGGCGCTCAATGCGGCGAATGAAGTGGCGGTTGCGGCATTCCTGGCGCAGGCTATCCGCTTTACGGATATTGCCGCCCTTAATCTGTCCGTGCTGGAACGGCTGGATGTGCACGAACCGCAGAGCATTGATGACGTGCTGGCTGTCGATGCGCTGGCTCGCGCGGCTGCGCAACAACAAGTGATGCGTCTCGCAAGCTAGTGATATTACAGCTTTGAGTGACGGCGCTATTTGTTAGCGTTGGCCTTCGGTGATATAGTCTGCGCCACAAAATTGCCAGTTTGGATGATGGCGTTTAGTGTAAGCCGTGGTTTACACGGCTTTTTTGCGTAAAGGCTTTTGTATTCCTGAGTACCGCTAAATCCTTTTCAGGGACTAAAACGCGTTATGTTGTCTGCTAACCAACCGATAAGCGAAAGTTTGCCAACGCATGGCTGTCGCCATGTAGCAATCATTATGGATGGCAATGGTCGCTGGGCGAAAAGACAAGGAAAACTTCGGGCTTTTGGTCATCGAGCCGGGGCGAAATCTGTACGCCGTGCGGTCTCCTTTGCCGCCAATAATGGTATTGATGCGCTGACGCTTTATGCTTTTAGTAGCGAGAACTGGAATCGCCCGGCGCAGGAAGTAAGCGCGCTGATGGAGCTGTTTGTGTGGGCGCTGGATAGCGAAGTAAAAAGCCTGCACCGTCATAATGTGCGTTTACGCATTATTGGCGATACGAGTCGTTTTAATACGCGTTTGCAGGAGAGAATCCGCAAGGCGGAAGCGTTAACCGCCCAGAATACCGGGCTGACGCTGAATATCGCAGCGAACTACGGTGGCCGCTGGGATATCGTTCAGGGCGTTCGGCAGCTTGCCGTGCAGGTGCAGGAAGGGCTATTGCGTCCGGATCAGATTGATGAAGAGATGCTGAATAAGCAAGTCTGCATGCACGAGCTGGCGCCTGTTGATTTAGTGATTAGGACTGGTGGGGAACATCGCATAAGTAATTTTTTACTTTGGCAAATTGCCTATGCCGAACTTTACTTTACAGATGTTCTTTGGCCCGATTTTGATGAACAAGACTTTGAAGGTGCGCTGCATGCCTTTGCCAATCGAGAGCGTCGTTTCGGCGGTACCGAGCCTGGTGGCGACACAGCCTGATGGGGGTTGCTTTTGCTGAAGTATCGCCTGATTTCTGCTTTTGTATTAATACCCATTGTTATTGCAGCGCTTTTTTTGCTGCCGCCGGTGGGATTTGCGATCGTTACGCTCGCTGTTTGCATGCTCGCCGCGTGGGAGTGGGGGCAATTGAGCGGCTTCACGTCCCGTACGCAGCGCATCTGGCTGGCGGTGCTATGCGGTTTTCTGCTGGCGTTGATGCTATTTACCTTGCCGGAATATCACCATAATACGCATCATCCGTTGGTGAAGATTTCCCTGTGGGCTTCGCTGGGCTGGTGGCTGGTGGCATTAGCGCTAGTGCTGAGCTATCCCGCGTCCGCCGCCTTCTGGCGTCACTCTAAAGCGTTGCGTCTGATTTTCGGTATTCTGACCATTATCCCTTTTTTCTGGGGCATGCTGGCGCTGCGCGTGTGGCATTACGATGTCAATCACTACAGCGGTGCGCTGTGGTTGCTGTACATCATGATCCTCGTTTGGGGCGCGGATTCCGGGGCGTATATGTTTGGCAAGCTGTTTGGCAAACATAAGCTCGCGCCGAAAGTTTCACCCGGAAAAACCTGGCAAGGTTTCCTTGGCGGCTTATTGACCGCTGGCCTAATCTCGTGGGGTTATGGCGCATGGGCGAACCTGGACGTTGCGTCGTCCACGCTGTTTATCTGCTCGCTGGTGGCTGCGCTGGTATCGGTGCTCGGCGATCTCACGGAAAGTATGTTCAAACGTGAAGCCGGAATTAAAGATAGTGGGCATCTTATTCCGGGCCATGGCGGTATACTGGACCGTATTGACAGCCTGACAGCGGCAGTACCGGTATTTGCCTGCTTGTTATTGCTGGTTTTCAGGACGATTTGACGGAAGGTTTTATGCTGAGCATTCTCTGGAATCTGGCAGCGTTCATTGTTGCGCTAGGTGTACTGATCACCGTGCACGAATTTGGCCATTTCTGGGTTGCTCGCCGCTGTGGCGTCCGGGTTGAGCGTTTTTCCATCGGTTTTGGTAAAGCGCTGTGGCGTCGCACTGACAAACACGGCACTGAGTTCGTTATCGCCCTGATCCCGCTGGGCGGCTATGTCAAAATGCTTGATGAGCGCGTTGAGGCGGTGACGCCAGAAATGCGCCACTGTGCGTTTAACAATAAAACGGTGGGTCAACGTGCCGCCGTTATCGCCGCGGGTCCCATCGCTAATTTCATCTTTGCTATCTTTGCTTACTGGCTGGTGTTTATCATCGGCGTTCCCGGCGTGCGTCCGGTTATTGGTGAAATAACACCCAACTCTATCGCCGCCAACGCGCAAATTGCGCCGGGGACGGAACTTAAAGCGATTGACGGCATCGAAACGCCTGATTGGGATGCTGTGCGCCTTCAGCTGGTGTCTAAAATTGGTGATAGCCAGACGACAATTAGCGTAGCGCCGTTCGGCAGTAACAATCGTCAGGATAAAGTGCTGGACTTACGTCACTGGGACTTTGCGCCTGATAAAGACGATCCGGTGATGTCCCTCGGGATGACGCCGCGGGCGGCACAGCTTGAGCCGGTGCTTGCAGAGGTGCAGCCCGGTTCGGCTGCCAGCAAAGCGGGTTTGCAAGCGGGCGACAGGATCGTTAAAGTCGATGGTCATCAATTAGCGCAGTGGATGACCTTCGTTATGCTGGTGCGGGATAATCCCGGTACGTCGCTGGCGCTGGAAGTAGAAAGACACGGGGCTCCCTTGTCTTTGACGTTAATACCGGATACAAAGCCCGGTAACAAAGCAGAAGGTTTCGCAGGCGTTGTGCCTAAAGTTATTCCGCTGCCAGATGAATACAAAACAGTACGCCAGTACGGGCCATTTAGCGCCATCGTGGAAGCCACGGATAAAACGTGGCAGTTGATGAAGCTAACGGTCAGTATGTTGGGGAAATTGATAACCGGTGATGTAAAACTGAACAACCTCAGTGGGCCGATCTCAATCGCCCAGGGGGCTGGGATGTCAGCGGAGTTCGGGTTGATTTACTATCTGATGTTCCTCGCTTTGATAAGCGTGAACTTGGGCATTATTAACCTGTTCCCTCTACCTGTCCTTGACGGCGGGCATCTGCTGTTTTTGGCAATTGAGAAGCTGAAAGGCGGACCGGTATCCGAGCGAGTTCAAGACTTTAGTTATCGCATTGGCTCTATCTTGCTGGTGCTGTTAATGGGGCTTGCACTTTTCAATGATTTCTCTCGCTTGTAAGAGAGTATGTTAGGAAGAACGCATAATAACGATGGCGATGAAAAAGTTGCTCATAGCGTCGCTGCTGTTTAGCAGCGCCACCGTATACGGTGCTGATGGATTCGTAGTGAAAGATATTCATTTCGAAGGCCTTCAGCGTGTCGCCGTTGGTGCGGCCCTCCTCAGTATGCCAGTACGCCCTGGCGATACGGTGAATGATGAAGATATCAGTAACACCATTCGCGCGTTGTTTGCCACCGGCAACTTCGAGGATGTTCGTGTCCTGCGTGATGGCGATACTCTCCTTGTTCAGGTGAAAGAACGCCCGACAATCGCCAGCATCACTTTCTCCGGTAACAAGTCGGTGAAAGATGAGATGCTGAAACAGAACCTTGAGGCTTCTGGCGTACGTGTCGGCGAATCACTGGATCGCACCACGCTTTCCGATATCGAAAAGGGGCTGGAAGATTTCTACTACAGCGTGGGTAAATACAGCGCCAGCGTCAAAGCTGTCGTCACCCCGCTGCCGCGCAACCGCGTTGACCTGAAGCTTGTGTTCCAGGAAGGCGTGTCCGCGCAAATCCAACAGATTAATATTGTCGGCAACCATGCCTTCACCACCGAACAGCTGATCTCCAACTTCCAGCTGCGTGACGAAGTGCCATGGTGGAACGTGGTCGGCGATCGCAAATACCAGAAACAGAAACTGGCGGGTGATTTGGAAAGCCTGCGCAGTTACTACCTGGATCGCGGCTACGCGCGCTTTAATATTGATTCGACGCAGGTAAGCCTGACGCCGGACAAAAAAGGCATCTACATTACCGTTAACGTCACCGAGGGCGATCAATACAAACTCTCTGGCGTGCAGGTCAGCGGAAATCTCGCAGGCCACTCAGCGGAAATTGAAGGCCTGACCAAAATCGAGCCGGGCGAGCTGTATAACGGCGCCAAAGTGACCAAAATGGAAGACGATATTAAAAAGCTTCTGGGTCGCTATGGTTACGCCTATCCGCGCGTTCAGTCTCAGCCTGAAATCAACGATACGGACAAAACCGTTAAGCTGCATATCAACGTTGATGCCGGCAACCGTTTCTACGTGCGTAAGATTCGCTTCGAAGGTAACGACACCTCGAAAGATGCCGTACTGCGTCGCGAAATGCGCCAGATGGAAGGGGCGTGGCTGGGTAGCGATTTAGTCGATCAGGGTAAAGAACGTCTGAACCGTCTGGGCTATTTCGAAACTGTCGATACCGACACCCAGCGCGTGCCGGGCAGCCCGGACCAGGTTGATGTGGTCTATAAAGTCAAAGAGCGTAATACCGGTAGCTTTAACTTCGGTGTCGGTTACGGTACCGAAAGCGGCGTCAGCTTCCAGGTCGGCGTGCAGCAGGATAACTGGTTAGGTACCGGTTACTCCGTCGGTATTAGCGGAACCAAAAACGACTACCAGACCTACTCCGAGTTGTCCGTGACCAACCCGTACTTTACGGTGGATGGTGTCAGCCTTGGCGGTCGTATCTTCTATAACGACTTTAAAGCGGATGATGCAGACCTGTCCTCTTATACCAACAAGAGCTACGGTCTTGATGGAACGCTCGGCTTCCCGATTAACGAATATAACTCCCTGCGTACCGGTTTAGGCTATGTTCATAACAGCCTGTCGAAGATGGAACCGCAGGTGGCGATGTGGCGTTATCTGGATTCTGTAGGTCAGAGAGCCAGTACGCAGGATGACAGTAACGGTTACTCGGCGGACGATTTCACGTTCAACTACGGCTGGACTTACAATAACCTCGACCGCGGTTACTTCCCGACCAAAGGTTCGCGTGTCAACCTGAACGGTAAAGTGACGATGCCGGGCTCGGATAACGAGTTCTACAAAGTTACTGTTGATACCGCGTCCTACTTCCCGATCGACGACGATCATAAGTGGGTGGTTCTGGGTCGTACGCGTTGGGGTTACGGGGACGGTTTAGGTGGTAAAGAGATGCCGTTCTACGAGAACTTTTACGCAGGCGGCTCCAGCACCGTACGCGGCTTCCAGTCCAATAACATTGGTCCGAAAGCGGTTTACTACGGCGGCAGTGGCCAGAGCAACTGTAATAACAACGTTGCAAACTCGCTTTGTAAGTCTGATGATGCGGTGGGCGGTAACGCAATGGGCGTGATCAGCGCCGAGCTGATTACCCCGACGCCGTTTATTAGTGATAAATATGCGAACTCTGTGCGTACTTCCTTCTTCTGGGATGCGGGTAGCGTATGGGATACAAATTGGCAAAATACCGCGCAGATGAAAGCGCTGGGTATTCCGGATTATAGCGATCCGAGCAATATCCGCATGTCCGCCGGTATCGCGTTGCAATGGATGTCCCCATTGGGGCCGTTGGTCTTCTCCTACGCCCAGCCGTTTAAAAAGTACGATGGAGACAAAGCGGAACAGTTCCAGTTTAACATTGGTAAAACCTGGTAACGACGCCGTACTGCAAAGGAATGCGCGAGCAGTGTAGTGATGGCTGTGGCTTTCAACGCAAAGCCCAGCCACGCAAAGAGCTGTACCTCCGGGTACAAACGGGATGGTAAGGAGTTAATTGTGAAAAAGTTGTTATTAGCTGCGGGTTTAGGTTTGGCAATGGCTGCGTCAGCTCAGGCCGCTGACAAAATTGCAATTGTTGATATGGGTAGCCTGCTGCAGCAGGTTGCGCAGACGTCCGGCGTTTCTCAGACCATGAAAAACGAATTCGGCGGTCGTGCGAGCGAACTGCAAAGCATGGAATCCGACCTGCAAGCAAAAGCACAGCGTTTGCAGCGTGACGGTTCTACTATGAAGGCGAGCGATCGCAGCAAGCTGGAAAAAGATATCACTACCGGCCGTCAGGCATTTGCTCAAAAAGCACAGGCTTTCGAGCAGGATCAGGCGCGTCGCTCTAACGAAGAGCGTGGCAAACTGGTGACTCGCATTCAGACCGCAGTGAAAAAAGTGGCTGCCGATCAGGGTGTTGATCTGGTTGTTCCTTCTAACGCCGTTATTTACAACAGCAATGATGTTAAAGACATCACCGCTGATGTACTGAAACAGGTTAAATAAGTAATGCCTTCAATTCGACTGGCTGATTTAGCTCAGCAGTTGGATGCAGAACTACACGGTGATGGCGATATCGTCATCACCGGCGTTGCGTCCATGCAATCTGCCGTAGCGGGCCATATCACTTTCATGGTCAATCCTAAGTACCGTGAACACCTGACCGCCTGTCAGGCTTCTGCCGTTGTCATGACGCAGGACGATCTTCCTTTTGCCAGCAGCGCAGCGTTAGTGGTGAAAAACCCTTACCTGACCTACGCGCGTATGGCGCAGATTCTTGATACCACGCCGCAGCCTGCGCAGAATATCGCGCCTGGCGCCGTTATTGATCCCACCGCAAAGCTTGGTAACAACGTTGCCATCGGTGCGAACGCCGTGATTGAATCCGGCGTGACCCTGGGTGATAACGTGGTCATCGGCCCGGGCTGCTTCGTGGGAAAAAATACCAAAATTGGCGCAGGCTCGCGTCTGTGGGCCAATGTCTCCGTTTACCATGAGATTGAGATCGGTGAAAATTGCCTGATTCAGTCCGGTACGGTGATAGGTTCCGACGGCTTTGGTTATGCCAACGATCGCGGCAACTGGGTTAAAATTCCGCAGCTTGGCCGGGTGATTATCGGTAATAACGTCGAGATCGGTGCCTGTACGACCATCGATCGCGGCGCGCTGGATGATACCTGTATTGGTAATGGCGTCATTATCGATAACCAGTGCCAGATTGCACATAACGTTATGATTGGCGACAATACCGCCGTGGCCGGTGGCGTTATCATGGCGGGCAGCTTGAAAATTGGTCGCTACTGCATGATTGGCGGCGCCAGCGTGATCAACGGGCATATGGAAATTTGCGACAAGGTTACCGTAACGGGAATGGGGATGGTCATGCGTCCTATTACTGAGCCGGGTATTTACTCCTCCGGTATCCCGCTGCAACCTAATAAAACGTGGCGAAAAACCGCAGCTCTGGTGATGAATATTGATGATATGAGCAAGCGCCTGAAAGCTGTCGAGCGCAAGGTTAATCAACAAGACGAATAATTCATCCGCTTAACGCTTGTACACAAGACTTCGGGGAGCAGAAAAGCCTCTGCACCTCAAAGCATAAAGTGTATATACTTCCCGGCCTGTTGGCATTCTGATGATTGCCGCGGGCCGTGTTATTATTGCTTTTTAGTATATTTAGACAGGAAGAGTATTTTGACTACTGACACTCATACTCTGCACATTGAAGAGATCCTGGAGCTTCTGCCGCACCGTTACCCGTTTTTACTGGTTGACCGCGTGCTGCATTTTGAAGAAGGTCGTTTTCTGCGCGCAGTTAAAAATGTTTCGGTAAACGAGCCGTTTTTCCAGGGGCATTTCCCTGGCAAACCGATTTTCCCGGGCGTGCTGATTCTTGAAGCAATGGCGCAGGCAACCGGTATTCTGGCGTTTAAAAGCGTCGGCAAACTGGAGCCGGGTGAGCTGTATTACTTCGCCGGTATCGACGAAGCGCGCTTTAAGCGTCCTGTTGTACCTGGCGATCAGATGATCATGGAAGTCACTTTCGAGAAAACCCGCCGTGGCGTTACCCGTTTCAAAGGGGTCGCGCTGGTTGACGGTAAAATTGTTTGTGAAGCTACTATGATGTGTGCACGTAGCCGGGAGGCCTGATACGTGATTGATAATACCGCCTTTATTCATCCTACCGCCATTGTTGAAGACGGTGCCGTTATCGGCGCTAACGCTCATATTGGCCCATTTTGTATTGTTGGACCTCACGTAGAAATAGGTGAGGGCACCGTACTGAAATCCCACGTTGTGGTAAATGGTCATACGACGATTGGCCGCGACAATGAGATTTATCAGTTCGCCTCCATCGGCGAGGTTAACCAGGATCTGAAATATGCTGGTGAACCGACGCGCGTGGAAATTGGCGATCGCAACCGCATCCGCGAAAGCGTCACCATCCATCGTGGAACAGTACAGGGAGGTGGGTTGACGAAGGTGGGCAGCGATAACCTGCTGATGATCAATGCGCACGTTGCGCACGATTGCACCGTCGGAAGTCGCTGTATCCTCGCGAACAACGCGACGCTGGCCGGTCACGTTTCCGTTGACGATTTCGCCATCATCGGTGGCATGACCGCAGTGCATCAGTTCTGCATTATCGGTGCGCATGTGATGGTGGGCGGCTGTTCCGGCGTTGCGCAGGACGTCCCGCCTTACGTTATCGCGCAGGGCAACCATGCCACGCCATTCGGTGTGAACATCGAAGGCCTGAAACGTCGCGGCTTTAGCCGGGAAGCGTTAGTGGCTATTCGTAATGCGTACAAATTGCTGTACCGCAGCGGTAAAACGCTGGAAGAGGCGAAACCGGAAATTGCTGAGCTTGCCGCTAAGCACCCGGAAGTTGACGCGTTTATGCAATTCTTTGAACGTTCAACGCGCGGTCTGATTCGTTAATGATCGACTCGCGTCCTCTTACGATAGCCCTCGTCGCCGGAGAAACCTCCGGCGATATTCTTGGTGCCGGTCTTATCCGGGCACTGCGCGCACGCGTGCCGAACGCGCGCTTCGTTGGCGTTGCCGGGCCGCGCATGCAGGCAGAAGGGTGCGAAGCCTGGTATGAAATGGAAGAGCTGGCGGTCATGGGCATCGTTGAGGTGCTGGGGCGGCTGCGTCGTTTGCTGCACATCCGTGCCGATCTGACCCGTCGCTTCAGAGAACTCCAGCCGGATGTCTTTGTTGGTATCGATGCGCCAGATTTCAATATCACCCTCGAAGGCAAGCTGAAAGAGCAGGGCATTCGAACGATTCACTACGTCAGCCCCTCCGTCTGGGCGTGGCGACAAAAACGCGTTTTCAAAATTGGCAGAGCCACCGATCTGGTGCTCGCGTTTCTGCCTTTCGAAAAAGCGTTTTACGATAAATTTAACGTCCCGTGCCGTTTTATCGGCCATACGATGGCCGATGCGATGCCGTTAGATCCGGACAAGCACGCGGCGCGGCAACATTTAGGCATTACGGCTGATGTCCACTGTCTGGCGTTGCTGCCGGGAAGCCGCGGTGCGGAAGTGGAAATGCTCAGCGCGGATTTCTTGCGTACCGCCGAGCTGTTGCGGGAGCGCTATCCCGATCTGCAAGTGCTTGTGCCGCTGGTCAATGCGAAACGGCGCGAGCAGTTCGCGCGCATCAAAGCGGAAATTGCGCCCGATTTGCCGGTGCAGATGCTCGACGGCCAGGCGCGGGAAGCGATGATTGCTGCCGATGCCGCGTTGCTGGCATCCGGGACCGCCGCGCTGGAGTGCATGCTGGCGAAATGCCCGATGGTGGTGGGCTATCGCATGAAGCCGTTCACCTTCTGGCTGGCAAAACGTCTGGTAAAAACGCCCTATGTTTCGCTGCCGAACCTGCTGGCCGGGCGCGAACTGGTTAAAGAGCTGCTGCAGGATGAGTGCCATCCGCAGGCCCTTGCCGCGGCGTTAGATCCTTTACTGGCTAACGGCAAAACCAGCCATCAGATGCACGATATTTTCCGCGAGCTGCATCAGCAGATTCGTTGCAATGCCGATGAACAGGCGGCTGATGCCGTACTGGAGCTAGCAAAATGATAGAGTTTGTCTATCCGCACACGCACCTCGTTGCGGGTGTGGATGAAGTTGGGCGTGGCCCGCTGGTGGGTGCGGTGGTCACGGCGGCGGTGATCCTCGATCCGGCCCGTCCGATTGTCGGCCTCAACGATTCCAAAAAATTATCCGAAAAACGCCGTATCTCGCTCTATCATGAGATCAAAGAGAAAGCGCTGGCCTGGAGCCTCGGCCGCGCGGAGCCTCATGAAATCGATGAGCTGAACATTTTGCACGCCACGATGCTGGCGATGCAGCGCGCCGTTGCCGGGTTGACCATTGTGCCGGAGTTTGTTCTGATCGACGGCAACCGCTGCCCGGCGCTGCCGATGCCATCTTTGGCGGTGGTTAAAGGCGATAGCCGCGTGGCTGAAATCAGCGCCGCGTCTATTCTCGCCAAAGTGACCCGCGATGCAGAGATGGCAGCACTTGATGTTATCTTTCCGCAATATGGCTTTGCGCAACACAAAGGCTATCCGACCGCTTTTCATCTGGAAAAGTTGGCGGAGCACGGCGCAACGGAGCATCATCGCCGCAGCTTTGCGCCGGTTAAACGCGCGCTGAGCCAGGTCCTCTGATTCTTGTGAACGTGAAATAACCAGGCTGGATTCTGAAAATGGCTGAACCACGTTTCGTACACCTGCGGGTGCATAGCGACTACTCCATGATTGATGGGCTGGCGAAAACCGGACCGCTGGTAAAAAAGGCGGCCGCCCTCGGCATGCCTGCGCTGGCAATCACCGATTTTACTAACCTGTGCGGTCTGGTGAAGTTTTACGGAACGGCACACGGTGCCGGGATAAAGCCGATCGTCGGTGCGGATTTTCATGTGCAAAGCGATCTGCTCGCGGATGAGATGACGCAACTGACCGTGCTCGCCCTCGACAACATCGGCTATCAAAACCTGACGCTGCTTATCTCGCGCGCCTATCAGCGCGGTTATGGCGCGGCGGGGCCGTGGATCGACCGTGATTGGTTAGTGGAGCTGAAAGAGGGTTTGATTCTGCTCTCCGGCGGGCGTATGGGCGATGTCGGTAGATGCCTGCTGCGCGGCAATAGCGCGCTGGTGGAGCAGTGTCTCGACTTCTATAAAACTCATTTTCACGATCGCTACTATCTGGAACTGATTCGCACCGGCCGTGCGGATGAAGAAACGTATCTGCATGCCGCCGTCGCGCTGGCCGAAGAGCATGGTTTGCCGGTGGTCGCCACCAACGATGTGCGCTTTAACGATGCTGGCGACTTCGACGCTCATGAGATCCGCGTTGCGATCCATGACGGTTTTACCCTCGACGATCCTAAACGGCCGCGCAACTACTCGGCGCAGCAATATATGCGCAGCGAAGAGGAGATGTGCGAACTCTTTGCGGATATCCCGGAAGCGCTGGAAAACACCGTCGAAATCGCCAAACGCTGTAACGTCACCGTGCGCCTCGGCGAATACTTCCTGCCGCAATTCCCGACCGGGGATATGACCACCGAAGATTTCCTCGTCGTGAAATCGAAAGAGGGGCTTGAAGAGCGCCTGGCATTCCTGTTCCCGGACGAGCAGCTACGCGCCAAAAAACGCCCGCCTTACGATGAGCGCCTCGATATTGAACTCCAGGTGATTAACCAGATGGGGTTCCCGGGCTACTTCCTTATCGTTATGGAGTTTATCCAGTGGTCGAAGGATAACGGCGTGCCGGTAGGACCTGGCCGTGGTTCCGGTGCCGGTTCGCTGGTGGCCTATGCGCTGAAAATCACCGACCTCGATCCGCTGGAGTTCGACCTGCTGTTCGAACGTTTCCTTAACCCGGAACGTGTTTCAATGCCCGACTTCGACGTCGATTTCTGCATGGAAAAACGCGACCAGGTTATCGAACACGTCGCGGATATGTACGGCCGCGATGCGGTATCGCAAATTATCACCTTCGGTACTATGGCGGCGAAAGCGGTTATCCGCGACGTTGGCCGCGTACTCGGTCATCCGTATGGCTTTGTCGATCGCATTTCAAAACTGGTGCCGCCGGATCCGGGGATGACGCTGGCAAAAGCGTTTGAAGCCGAACCGCAGCTGCCGGAAATTTACGAAGCTGACGAAGAAGTTAAAGCGCTGATCGATATGGCGCGCAAGCTGGAAGGGGTGACGCGAAACGCCGGTAAACATGCCGGTGGTGTTGTTATCGCGCCAACCAAAATTACCGACTTTGCGCCGCTCTATTGCGATGAGGCCGGTCAGCATCCGGTCACGCAGTTCGATAAAAACGACGTTGAATACGCGGGCCTGGTGAAGTTTGACTTCCTCGGCTTGCGTACGCTGACCATTATCAACTGGGCGCTGGAGATGATTAACGCCCGGCGTGAGAAGAACGGCGAGCCGCCGCTGGATATTGCCGCTATCCCGCTGGAGGACAAGAAAAGTTTCGACATGCTGCAGCGCTCGGAGACCACGGCGGTATTCCAGCTTGAATCCCGCGGCATGAAAGATCTGATTAAGCGCCTGCAGCCAGACTGCTTCGAAGATATGATTGCGCTGGTGGCCCTGTTCCGTCCGGGGCCGCTACAGTCGGGCATGGTAGATAACTTTATTGACCGTAAACACGGCCGCGAAGAGATCTCCTACCCGGATGTACAGTGGCAGCATGAGAGCCTGAAACCGGTACTGGAGCCTACCTACGGCATTATCCTGTATCAGGAACAGGTGATGCAGATTGCGCAGGTGCTCTCCGGTTACACCCTTGGCGGCGCGGATATGCTGCGTCGTGCGATGGGTAAGAAAAAGCCGGAAGAGATGGCCAAGCAGCGCTCTATTTTTGAAGACGGGGCGAAGAAAAACGGCGTCGACGGCGAACTGGCGATGAAAATCTTTGACCTGGTGGAGAAATTCGCCGGCTACGGATTTAACAAATCGCACTCTGCCGCCTATGCTTTGGTGTCGTACCAGACGCTGTGGCTGAAAGCGCACTATCCGGCCGAATTTATGGCGGCGGTAATGACTGCCGATATGGATAACACGGAAAAAGTGGTCGGCCTGGTCGATGAGTGCTGGCGTATGGGATTAAAGATCCTGCCGCCGGATATCAACTCGGGTTTATACCATTTCCACGTTAACGACGACGGGGAGATTGTGTACGGCATTGGCGCAATCAAAGGCGTCGGTGAAGGCCCGATTGAGGCAATCATCGAAGCGCGTAACAACGGCGGTTATTTCCGTGAACTGTTCGACCTTTGCGCCCGTACCGATATCAAAAAGCTTAACCGCCGGGTGCTGGAAAAATTGATTATGTCCGGGGCGTTTGACCGCCTCGGTCCGCATCGCGCCGCGTTAATGAACTCGCTGGGCGATGCGCTGAAAGCCGCCGATCAGCATTCGAAAGCCGAGGCGATTGGCCAGGCGGATATGTTCGGCGTGCTGGCGGAAGAGCCGGAGCAGATTGAGCAGTCTTATGCCAGCTGCCAGCCGTGGCCGGAACAGACGGTGCTCGACGGCGAGCGTGAAACGCTGGGGCTGTACCTTACCGGACACCCGATTAATCAGTATTTAAAAGAAATTGAGCGCTATGTCGGAGGCTACCGGCTGAAAGACATGCATCCGACCGAACGTGGGAAAGTGACCACGGCGGCGGGGCTCGTTATTGCCGCGCGGGTTATGGTCACCAAGCGTGGCAATCGTATCGGCATCTGTACGCTGGATGACCGTTCCGGGCGTCTGGAGGTGATGTTGTTCACCGATGCACTGGATAAATACCAGCATCTGCTGGAAAAAGACCGCATACTTATCGTCAGCGGACAGGTCAGCTTTGATGACTTCAGCGGTGGGCTTAAAATGACCGCTCGCGAAGTGATGGACATTGACGAAGCCCGGGAAAAATATGCCCGCGGGCTTGCTATCTCGCTGACGGACAGGCAAATTGATGACCAGCTTTTAAACCGACTCCGTCAGTCTCTGGAACCTCACCGTTCGGGAACCATTCCAGTACATCTCTACTATCAGAGGACGGATGCGCGCGCGCGGTTACGCTTCGGCGCAACGTGGCGTGTCTCTCCGAGCGATCGTTTACTTAACGATCTGCGTGGCCTCATTGGTTCGGAGCAGGTGGAACTGGAGTTTGACTAATACAGGAATACTATGAGTCTGAATTTCCTTGATTTCGAACAGCCGATTGCTGAGCTGGAAGCGAAAATCGATTCTCTGACCGCCGTTGGCCGTCAGGATGAAAAACTGGATATTAACATCGACGAAGAAGTGCATCGTCTGCGTGAAAAAA
Organism: Enterobacter sp. Bisph1; assembly: GCF_000814905.1. Lineage (GTDB taxonomy): Bacteria > Pseudomonadota > Gammaproteobacteria > Enterobacterales > Enterobacteriaceae > Kosakonia. The sequence continues at coordinate 13,987 of NZ_JXAG01000043.1, read as the reverse complement.
GCGTAGAGCTGACGCGTAAAATTTTCGCCGATCTTGGCGCATGGCAGGTTGCTCAACTGGCACGCCATCCGCTGCGTCCATACACCCTGGATTATGTCCGCCTGGCTTTCGACGAATTTGACGAACTGGCAGGTGACCGTGCTTATGCCGACGATAAAGCCATTGTTGGCGGTATCGCGCGTCTGGACGGTCGTCCGGTGATGATCATCGGTCATCAGAAGGGGCGCGAAACCAAAGAGAAAATTCGCCGTAACTTCGGTATGCCGGCACCGGAAGGCTATCGCAAAGCGCTGCGCCTGATGGAAATGGCGGAACGCTTTAACATGCCGATCATCACCTTTATCGATACGCCGGGGGCTTATCCGGGCGTAGGCGCTGAAGAGCGCGGTCAGTCAGAAGCTATCGCGCGTAACCTGCGTGAAATGTCTCGCCTGAACGTGCCGGTTATCTGCACCGTAATCGGCGAAGGCGGCTCCGGCGGCGCGCTGGCGATTGGCGTGGGCGACAAAGTGAATATGCTGCAGTACAGCACCTATTCCGTTATCTCCCCGGAAGGCTGCGCCTCAATTCTGTGGAAAAGCGCCGATAAAGCGCCGCTGGCCGCTGAAGCGATGGGCATTATCGCGCCGCGTCTGAAAGAGCTGAAGCTTATCGATTCCATTATCCCGGAACCGCTGGGCGGCGCTCACCGTAATCCGGAAACGATGGCGGCGTCTTTGAAAGCGCAGCTGCTGGCCGACCTGGCCGATCTGGATGTGCTCAGCAAAGACGATCTGCGTAACCGTCGTTACCAGCGTCTGATGAGCTACGGCTACGCCTAATCTATCTCTTCATCCCATTCTGAAAAGCCGCACCGCTGTGCGGCTTTTTTTTATCCGTCGTTTAGCTCTACTATGCTTAGCAAAGGTTTTTGACGGAGGTAGCGGTGAATATTATTGCCATCATGGGACCCCATGGCGTTTTCTATAAAGATGAGCCGATTAAGGAGCTGGAGCAGGCGCTACAGGCACAAGGTTTTAAACTTATCTGGCCGCAAAACAGCAACGACCTGCTGAAGTTTATCGAACACAACCCGCGCATCTGCGGCGTTATCTTTGACTGGGATGAGTACTCCCTCGATCTGTGCAGTGAAATCAACCAGCTCAACGAGTATTTACCCCTCTACGCGTTTATCAATACCCACTCGACGATGGATATCAGCGCCCAGGATATGCGCATGGCGCTGTGGTTTTTCGAGTACGCCCTCGGCGTGTCCGAGGATATCGCTACGCGCATTGGCCAGTACACCAAAGAGTACCTCGACAACATTACACCGCCGTTTACCCGCGCACTGTTTACCTATGTAAAAGAGGGGAAATACACCTTTTGTACGCCGGGGCATATGGCGGGCACCGCTTATCAGAAAAGCCCGGTTGGTTGCCTGTTTTATGATTTTTTCGGTGGTAATACGCTGAAAGCGGATGTTTCGATCTCGGTCACCGAGCTGGGATCGTTACTGGATCATACCGGCCCGCATCTCGAAGCCGAGGAGTATATTGCCCGCACCTTTGGCGCTGAGCAGAGCTATATGGTGACTAACGGCACGTCAACGTCGAATAAAATAATCGGTATGTATGCCGCGCCGGTGGGTAGCTCCGTATTGATTGATCGTAACTGCCATAAATCCCTCGCCCATTTGCTGATGATGAGCGATATCACACCCCTGTGGCTGAAGCCGGAGCGTAATGCGCTGGGGATTTTAGGCGGTATTCCGCGTCGCGAATTCTCCCGTGCCAGCATCGAAGAGAAGGTGGCGAAAACCGCCGGCGGGCGCTGGCCGGTTCATGCGGTGATCACCAACTCAACCTATGACGGTCTGCTGTATAACACAGACTGGATCAAAAAGACGCTGGATATCCCGTCGATTCATTTCGACTCTGCCTGGGTTCCCTATACCAATTTTCATCCGATCTATGCCGGAAAAAGCGGGATGAGCGGCGAGCGAGTGCCGGGCAAGGTTTTCTTTGAAACCCAGTCGACGCACAAAATGTTGGCGGCATTTTCGCAAGCTTCGCTGATTCACATTAAAGGTGAATATGATGAAGACGCGTTTAACGAAGCTTTTATGATGCATACCACCACCTCACCCAGCTATCCGCTGGTGGCGTCTATCGAAACGGCGGCGGCGATGCTGCGCGGCAATCCGGGAAAACGCCTGATCAACCGTTCGGTCGAGCGCGCGCTGCATTTTCGCAAAGAAGTGCAGCGGCTAAAAGATGAAGCCGAGGATTGGTTCTTCGATATCTGGCAGCCGGAAGAGATCGATGAAGCCGATTGCTGGCCGGTTGCGCCTGGCGAAAGCTGGCACGGTTTTCGTGATGCCGATGCCGAACATATGTACCTCGACCCGGTGAAAGTCACCATTCTTACACCAGGCATGGACGAGTTGGGAAATATGAGCGAGGAAGGGATCCCGGCGGCGCTGGTGGCGAAATTCCTTGATGAGCGCGGCGTAGTCGTGGAGAAAACCGGCCCGTATAATTTACTCTTCTTATTCAGTATCGGCATCGATAAAACCCGCGCGATGAGCCTGTTACGCGGACTGATGGAGTTTAAACGCTCTTACGATCTCAATCTGCGGGTGAGAAATATGCTGCCGGATCTGTATGCCGAAGATCCCGATTTCTACCGCAATATGCGTATTCAGGATCTGGCACAAGGGATCCATAAACTGATTCGCCAGCACGATTTACCGCGCTTGATGCTGCAAGCCTTCGATGTGCTGCCGGAGATGAAGTTGACGCCACACCAGGCCTGGCAGCGGCAGGTTCAGGGTGAAGTGGAAACTATCGAACTGGAACAGTTAATTGGCCGTATCTCGGCGAATATGATCCTGCCCTATCCTCCCGGCGTGCCGCTGGTGATGCCCGGCGAGATGATTACCGAAGCCAGCCGGGCGGTGCTGGATTTCCTGTTGATGCTCTGCGCCATCGGCCGCCATTACCCCGGTTTTGAAACGGATATTCATGGCGCGAAGCGGGATGAAGAGGGCGTTTATCGGGTACGAGTCCTAAAAGTCCAGTGAGCTATTGCGGGCATCTGCGGGCGGGAGTAACGTTCTGGCAACAAAAAAAGGAGAGATTATGCTGGGTTTAAAACAGGTTCATCATATTGCCATCATTGCTACGGACTACGCGAAGAGCAAAGCGTTTTACTGCGATATTCTGGGGTTTACGTTGCAAAGCGAGATCTATCGCGAAGCGCGCGACTCCTGGAAAGGCGACCTGGCGCTTAACGGCCAGTATGTGATCGAGCTGTTTTCATTCCCTTTCCCGCCAGCCCGTCCCAGCCGACCGGAAGCGTGCGGCCTGCGCCATCTGGCGTTTAGCGTTGATGACATCGAGCAGGCGGTAGCGCATTTAACCGCTCACGGCGTACAGTGCGAAGCGATCCGCGTCGATCCCTGTACCGACAAACGTTTCACCTTTTTTAACGATCCCGACGGTTTACCCCTCGAGCTTTACCAGCAGTAGTGCTTGCCAGCTCTATCAATGCCCGGTAACGTGCCGGGCATGACTTCGTTTTAATAGCCCCTATGACCACGCCATTTCTTGCATCAATGCCGAACATATCGCACCAGTTTCTGCTGGCGTTTAGCGGCGGGCTGGATTCCACCGTCCTGCTGCATCACTTTATGCTTTGGCGTCAGCAATTCCCCGAACTACAGCTGCGGGCGATTCATATTCATCACGGGCTGAGCCCGCACGCCGATGAGTGGGTTAGCCATTGCCAGAAGGTTTGCGCACAATGGCAGATTCCATTGCAAGTGGTCCGCGTTCAGGTGGTAAATGAAGGTGAGGGGCTGGAAGCGCAGGCGCGCAAAGCGCGTTATCAGGCCTTTGCCGCTGCCTTAATACCCGGTGAAGTATTGGCGACGGCCCAGCATCTGGACGATCAGTGCGAAACCTTTTTGCTGGCGCTAAAACGCGGTAGCGGACCGGCCGGGCTGTCGGCGATGCCCGAAAAGCTGCCTTTCGCCGGCACGCAGCATATTCGCCCGCTGCTAAACCAAACGCGAGAATCCCTGCAACAGTGGGCGCTTCATCATCGGCTGTCATGGATTGAGGATGAGAGTAACAATGACGCTCGTTTTGACCGCAACTTTTTACGCTTAACGGTATTACCGCTTCTCAATGCGCGCTGGCCGCATTTTGCCGACGCCGTCGCGCGCAGCGCAGCGCTGTGCGGTGAGCAGGAGCAGTTACTTGATGAACTGCTGGCAGAGGAACTTGCCACGGCGATGACCGATGAAGGGGCGCTGAGGATTGATGCTCTGCATGGGGTAAGCGATATTCGCCGTCGGGCGTTACTGCGCCGCTGGCTGGCGCAGCGCGGTGCTGTGATGCCCTCACGCGCGATGCTCGATCGCTTATGGCAGGAAGTGGCATTAGCGCGTGAGGATGCGACACCTAACCTGCGGCTGGGCGAGTTCGCGGTGCGGCGTTATCAATCCTGTTTGTGGTGGACGCGGGCGATTGATAGCCAACGCGAGACGCAACTTTGCTGGCCTGCACCTTTTAACCCGCTGAGTTTGCCGGCGGGGCTGGGCGAGTTGTTGCTGGTAGCGGGAGGGGAAATTCGTGCCCCCGGCGCTAACGAAAGGGTAACTGTGCGTTTTCAGGCACCCGGCATGGTGCATATTGTCGGGCGCAACGGTGGACGCAAGCTGAAGAAACTCTGGCAGGAGTTAGGCGTAGCGCCCTGGTTGCGCGATACCACGCCGCTGCTGTTTTATGGTGAAACGCTTATCGCGGCGGCGGGAGTGTTTGTTACGCAAGACGGAAGGAAAAGCGCGGAACAGACGGGCGTGCAGCTAGAATGGCGAAGATAACGGGCAGCGTGCGCTGCCCGTAAAAAATATCAGGACTCGCTCACCACAACGGTGCCGATTTCAGGATGGCTGAAGCTGGTAATTTTATCGAGACGCAGTTCGCGGGCGCTGCCTGCAACGTCGACCACCAGATACTCCACATTTTTACGTGAGACCAGATCGCTGGCTTTGGCGCTGAGCACCTCGCCGTCTTTTAGTTCCAGCGTCAATAAAAGATGATGCTGGCAGGCGAGCTCAAGGTTGTCATAGTCATCACAGTTGATGGGTTGATAGGCATCATTCATTGACATAATCGCTCACCAGTAAGTTCGCGGCAGCATACGCCGCCTTTTCCCTGACCGACTCTGAAACGGTGTCATCCGACGCCATTTCATTCAGCACTTTCAACACGCACCCCAGCGCATCCGGGATATACCCTAAATCTCCGCTGGCGATTTCCGCATAACGTCTGCGTACTAACTCACAATAATTGTTCATATCACCTCCTGTCAGCAAGCTGACTTTACTGTGAGATACCTCTAAGCCTACGAAGTTACACTGTGTTTAGCAAGGTGACTATACCATACCTTGTTAATCATTATCAGAGCGATGAATACCCGCAGCGGCAAGAGATAACAGCGCGTTATGCTTATATTCGCTACAATAGCGGCCATTTTATGAAGGAGCGGTGTTATGGCCTTAAAGGCAACAATTTATAAAGCGACGGTGAACGTGGCTGATTTGGATCGTAATCAGTTTTTAGATGCGACGTTAACGCTGGCTCGCCATCCTTCCGAAACGCAGGAGCGTATGATGCTGCGCCTGCTGGCCTGGATGAAATATGCCGATGAACGTCTGCAGTTTACCCGCGGCCTCAGCGCCGATGACGAGCCGGAAGTATGGCTGCGCAATGACTATCTCGGCATCGATTTGTGGATTGAACTTGGCCTGCCGGATGAGAAACGATTGAAGAAAGCCTGCTCACAGGCAAAAGAGGTGGCGCTTTTTACCTATAATTCACGAGCGGCGCAAATTTGGTGGCAGCAAAACCAGTCGCGCTGTGCGTCGTTGAGTAATCTGAGCATCTGGTATCTGGATGATACACAGCTGGCGCAATTGAGCGCGTTTGCCAGCGACAGGACCATGACGCTGCAGGCGACGATACAGGATGGAGCTATCTGGTTATCGGACGCCCGTCAGAACCTGGAAATTCATTTCGACGTCTGGCAGACGCTGAAATGATTGTCATCTCCCGTTCGGTCTCTATCAATGAACAAGAGCTGGAGATTACCGCCGTGCGGGCGCAGGGCGCGGGCGGTCAAAATGTGAATAAAAGCTCCACGGCTATCCATTTGCGTTTTGACATTCGGGCCTCAAGCCTGCCTGAGTATTATAAAGCGCGATTACTGGAAACGTCGCACCATCTGATTAGCAGCGATGGCTGGGTGGTAATAAAAGCGCAGGAGTACCGCAGTCAGGAGATGAACCGCGAAGCGGCGATTGCCCGACTGGTGGCGCTAATTAAAGAGTTAACCGCAGTGCAAAAGAGCCGCCGGGCGACGCGTCCGACCCGCGCATCCAAAGAGCGGCGACTGACGGGCAAGGCGCAAAAATCGTCGGTAAAAGCGCTACGCGGCAAGGTTCGTCGCCATGAGGGCTGACGGGGAATCATTAACACAACATAAGGAATTGAGCGTGAAAAATGCGATTTTAGCTGTGCTGGCGGGATGTTCTCTGTTTACGCTTTTCGGTTGTTACCACCGAGGCGACGTTGAGACCGTACAACCAACACGGGTTGAAGAGTTAAAAACGATGCAGCAGAGCTGGCGCGGCGTTTTGCCCTGCGCGGACTGCGAAGGCATCGAAACCTCGCTGTTTCTGGAAAAAGACGGCAGTTGGGTGATGAACCAGCACTATCAAGGGAGAAAAGCGCCTTCGATGTACGGTTCATACGGTAACTGGGCGCGCACCGCGGATAAGTTGATCCTCACCGATACGCACGGGGAAAAAATCTATTTCCGCGTCAAAGGTGATGCGCTGGAGATGCTTGATCGGGCAGGCAACCCGATTTCCTCACGGCTTAATTACACGCTCCAGCCGGTGAATGCGGCCCTGCCGGCGACGCCAATGGCGATGCGCGGCATGTATATGTATATGGCCGATGCGGCGGTGTTTACCGATTGTTCAACCGGTAAGAAAGTGAGCGTTGCCAGCAACGCGCAGCTTGAGCGGGATTACGCCGCAGCGCGCGGGACCGATACAAAACCGATCCTGCTGGTGGTTGAGGGGCACTTTACCTTAGAACCGAACCCGGACACGGGCGAAGGGGTGAAAACATTAGTGGCGGATAAAGACGCTAAATTTATCGCCGATAAGCATTGCGGCAATTAAGCGCATCCCTGCAATGAGCCGAGCGGCCCGCGATGGCGGACCGCTCTTTTTGTCTATAGCCCCTGAGCTAAGCCAGAGGGGGGTTCTATAGATAAAAAAAGAGGCCCTGAAATGGACCTCTTATGCCATCAACCTTTAATCTGTTTTACCAGATAGCTGACGATGTCGCCGGTTTTGATGAGCTGCTTCTCGCCATTACGACGGTATTTGTACTCAATATCGTCGTTATCGAGGTTGCGATCGCCAATCACCACCGTGTGCGGAATACCGATCAGTTCCATATCGGCAAACATCACGCCCGGGCGCTCTTTACGGTCATCCATCAGCACTTCAATGCCCTGCGCACGCAGCTCGGCGTAGATTTTTTCCGCCAGCTCCTGCACGCGATAGGATTTGTGCATGTTCATCGGCAGCAGCGCTACCTGGAACGGGGCAATCGCATCCGGCCAGATGATCCCGCGTTCGTCGTTGTTCTGCTCAATCGCCGCCGCGACCACGCGCGTTACGCCGATACCGTAGCAGCCCATGGTGAGGATCTGGTTACGGCCATCTTCGCCCTGAACTGCGGCGTTCAACGCCTGTGAGTATTTGGTGCCCAGCTGGAAAATATGACCAACTTCAATCCCGCGCTTGATAAGCAGCGTCCCTTTGCCGTCCGGGCTCGGATCGCCGGCAACAACGTTACGGATATCCGCAACGGTCGGGGTGGCGACATCGCGATCCCAGTTGATGCCAAAGTAGTGCTTACCGTCGATATTGGCACCGGCGGCGAAATCGCTCATTGCCGCCACCGTGCGATCGATAATCACCGGAACCGGCATGTTGACCGGGCCAAGGGAACCCGGACCCGCATTCACCAGCGCGCGGATTTCCGCTTCGGTAGCGAAGGTTAACGGCGCGGCAACCAGCTCCAGCTTCTCGGCTTTCACTTCGTTCAGCTCATGGTCGCCACGAACCAGCAGCGCAACCAGCGGCGAGCTGCTGCCTTCTACCGCTTTGACCAGCAGGGTTTTGACGGTTTTTTCAATCGGCAGATTAAACTGCTCAACCAGCTCGGCGATGGTTTTCGCGTTCGGCGTGTCAACCAGCGTCATTTCCTGCGTAGCGGCGGCGCGCGGCGCTTTCGGGGCCAGCGCTTCGGCAAATTCGATGTTAGCGGCAAAGTCGGAAGAGTCAGAGAAGATCACATCATCTTCACCGCTCTGCGCCAGCACCTGGAACTCATGGGAAGCGCTACCGCCGATAGAACCGGTATCCGCCTGTACCGCGCGGAAATCGAGACCCATACGGCTAAAGATTTTGCTGTAGGCGGCGTACATCGCATCGTACGTCTCCTGCAGAGATTCCTGAGACGTATGGAAAGAGTAAGCATCTTTCATCAGGAATTCGCGTGAGCGCATTACGCCGAAACGCGGACGCACTTCATCGCGGAATTTGGTCTGGATCTGAAAGAAGTTCAGCGGCAGCTGTTTGTAGGAGTTCAGCTCGTTACGAATCAGATCGGTAATCACTTCTTCATGAGTCGGGCCAAGCACAAACGGACGATCGCCGCGATCGACAAAGCGCAGCAGCTCCGGGCCATATTGCTCCCAGCGGCCGCTCTCCTGCCACAGGTCAGCGGGCTGCACTACTGGCATGGACACCTCAATCGCACCGGCGTTATTCATCTCTTCACGCACGATGTTTTCGACTTTTTTCAGAACGCGCAAACCGGTCGGCAACCAGGTGTACAACCCGGAGGCCAGTTTGCGGATCATCCCGGCGCGCAGCATCAGCTGATGGCTGATGACTTCGGCGTCGGCAGGCGTCTCCTTCAGAGTAGAGAGCAAGTATTGGCTAGTACGCATGTTGTTACGGTTCCATTTGGACAATTGGCACAGGCCTGCGAGAGGCCTGACACAGAAAAAAGTGGCTTAGTTTATCAGCCTGGCAGAGATGCCAAAAGAGAAGGAAATAAAATTAGCGTGCTTCAAGAGCAAAGACTTCAAATCCGTCATCCGTTACGCGCCAGCGCACGTTGAAATCAAGCAGCCAGACGGCATAGGTTTTCCCTTGCTCTTCGCCTTTCTTATAAGCCGGACGCGGATCCTGCGCCAGCACTTCCCGCAGAAAGTTTTTTATCTGCGGATAGCGTGCTTCAAGAAGGGTTAGCTGCGATTCAACACCCGCGCTAAACGTAACGGCTATTTCCGCTACGGGCGCCTGCTGCGCGTAGCTTGCCTGTGCCTGCGGCAGGGCTTCGGCAAAGGGCAAATAGGGTTTAATATCCACCACCGGCGTGCCATCGACCAGATCGAGGCTGCCAAGCTGCAAAATGACACGATCCTTCTCACAGCATATCCCTTTCAACTCAACCAGCGACATGCCAACCGGGTTAGGGCGAAAGGTCGAGCGGGTGGCGAACACTCCCATTCTGGCGTTTCCCCCCAGCCGCGGCGGACGCACGGTGGGGCGCCAGCCGCCTTCCATCGTTTGATGAAACACGAAAAGCACCCACAGATGGCTAAAACCTTCAAGACCACGGACGGCATCGGGCTGGTTATAAGGAGGCAGTAAGTGAAGTTCGCCGCCGCCGTGTTTCACAAGGCCTGGCTGGCGCGGTACGGCAAACTTCTCTTTATAAGGTGAGCGGATGACGCCGATTTGCTCGAAAGCAAATGTACTCATTTGCTCGAGATATTCAGCGCAGATCCGACACAAACCGCCTGACGGTAACAGCCCGGCGTGCCGCTGGTTACTTCACAGCTGTGCTGCAGAACCGCATTCGCTTTCAGCTTAGAGGCGTTAATCTGCATGCGTTTACGCGCGGTAGGGATGTTTGGCGGCGAGTCCTGGTTAGTGGCCTGGCAAGATTCACCGGTGACTTCACCCAGATCGCGGAACGGTTTACCGACCAGTTCAGCGGGATCCGTAATGACTCTTACCGGTGCTGCGCGCGTGGCCTTTGGTTTCTCCGGTTCTGCTTTTGGCGCCGAGGCGGTGCTTTTAACAGGTGGGACAGGGGATCTGCTTAGCAGTGAACAGCCGCTTAGCATGAATGCTAATAAACAGATCGGTAAAGCACGCATAATGTATCCTCGAAGTAATGTTCTTAACGCCGCTTATTGAATCAGGCGCGTGCACAAATGACAAGGCGGGCTTGCGCCCGCCTTGAATGATATTACAGACGGCAGAGATTACCAGCCCTTCACCGCGCCGCCGTTGAAGACTTTATTGGCGGCTTCGCTGACTTCATCAGAATGATAAGCCTGCACGAATTTCTTCACGTTTTCCGCGTCTTTATTATCTTCGCGAGCAACGATCAGGTTGACGTACGGTGAGTTTTTATCTTCCACGAAGATGCCATTTTTTTCCGGCGTCAGGTCAATCTGGCTGGCGTAAGTGGTGTTAATGACCGCCAGTGCGATCTGCGCATCGTCGAGAGAACGCGGCAGCTGTGGCGCTTCCAGTTCAACAATCTTAAGATTTTTCGGGTTTTCGGTGATGTCCAGCACGCTTGGCATCAGACCTACGCCGTCTTTCAGCTTAATCAGGTTCTCTTTCTGCAACAGCAGCAGGGAACGGCCAAGGTTGGTCGGATCGTTGGGTACCGCTACCTGAGAACCGTCCTGCAGTTGCGTCAGGGATGTGATTTTTTTCGAATAGCCGGCGATCGGGTAAACGAAGGTATTACCGACCGGAACCAGTTTAAAACCACGGTCTTTAATCTGCTGATCGAGGTACGGTTTATGCTGGAAAGCATTGGCGTCGATATCGCCTTTACTCAGGGCTTCGTTCGGTAACACGTAATCATTGAACGTGACCAGTTCAACGTCGAGGCCATATTTTTCTTTCGCCACTTTCTGTGCCGCTTTAGCAACCTGCTCTTCAGCACCCACGATCACCCCGACTTTGATGTGATTCGGATCTTTTTCGTCCTGGCCGCAACCGACCAGCGCCAGCGAACCCAGCAGAGCACCGACTGCCGCAACGGTCTTAAATTTAAACGCCATGATGTTTTCCTTTCTATCTGAATCGTTATGTTGTGTGTAACGTTATTTGTGCGTCACAGCCCGGACGATACGATCGCCTGCGAACTGAATTAAGTAAACCAGCACCACGAGCAGGATCAGTACAGAATTCATTACGAATGGATCGTAGGTCACATAGCCGTAGCGGATACCTAATTGCCCAAGACCACCTGCACCGACAGCTCCGCCCATAGCTGAGTAACCCACCAGGGTAATTAAGGTAATAGTCGCTGCGTTAATCAGCCCCGGCAGCGCTTCAGGTAGCAGCACTTTGCGAATGATCTGCATCGGCGTCGCGCCCATAGCGCGTGAAGCTTCAATCAGACCAGCAGGCAACTCCAGCAGCGTGTTTTCTACCATCCGCGCAATAAAGGGTGCCGCGCCGATGGTCAGTGGAACGATAACGGCGTAAAGCCCAATTGATGTACCGACAATCACGCGGGTGAACGGGATCATCCAGACCAGTAAAATGATAAAGGGAATGGAGCGGAAAATATTCACCAGCGCCGAGATCACGCGATACAGCCCTGGGTTTTGCATAATCTGACCCGGGCGCGTCACATACAGCAGCACGCCAAACGGCAGACCGATGACAAAGCCCAGCAGGCCTGAAGCAAAGGTCATAAATAACGTTTCCCAGATGCTGCGGGCAAAGAGCCACATCATTGCCTCAGACATAACCGAGTACCTCTACTTTTACATGGTGTTCTTGCAACCAGGCGATAGCCGCCTGCGTATCCTGCGAAGTGCCGTGCATCTCCGTCAACATAATGCCGAATTTCACGCCGCCCGCGTAATCCATCTGCGCGCTGATAATATTGTTGTTCACATTAAACCGACGCGCCGTTTCCGACAGCAGCGGGGCATCGACGGACTGGCCGGTAAACTCCATTCGCAGCATCGGTACGCTGTGCGCCCGGGGTTGCGTATGCAAACGTTGCAAATAATCTTCTGGGATATCCAGATGCAGCGTCGCCTGAATAAACTGCTGCGCCAGCGGCGTTTTCGGATGGGAGAACACTTCGCTCACCGTATCCTGTTCAATCAGTTCGCCGTTGCTGATCACCGCCACACAGTCGCAAATGCGTTTTACCACGTCCATTTCATGAGTAATCAGCAGGATGGTCAGGCCAAGGCGACGGTTAATGTCTTTCAACAGTTCGAGAATAGAACGGGTGGTGGCCGGGTCTAAGGCGCTGGTGGCTTCATCACACAGCAGCACTTTTGGGTTACTGGCAAGGGCACGCGCAATGGCGACGCGCTGCTTTTGCCCGCCGGAGAGATTTGCCGGGTAGCTATCATGCTTATCCGCCAGACCCACAAGATCGAGTAGTTCTTTTACCCGACGGGTGATTTCATCACGCGGGGTGTTATCCAATTCCAGCGGCAAAGCCACATTGCCGAAAACGGTGCGCGAAGAGAGCAGGTTAAAGTGCTGGAAAATCATGCCAATTTGGCGGCGAGCTTTGGTTAAATCGGCGGACGACATCTGGGTCAGATCCTGACCGTCGACCAAAACGCTGCCCTGCGTTGGACGCTCCAGCAGGTTGACGCAACGGATAAGCGTACTTTTACCCGCACCGGATGCGCCAATAACGCCATAAATTTGGCCAGCGGGAACGTGCAGGCTAACGTTATTTAACGCCTGAATCGTACGGTTCCCTTGCTGGAACACTTTGGTGATATTGGAAAGTTTAATCATTAGATTATTTTTATCGTAGTAAGGGTTAGCCGTGGCATTTTCTTTCGCCGGTTACGGCTACGTGCCGTAAACAGAGTGGATGGTAAGGCATCCAGACGTCTAAATCAATGTCACTCATCAACGATGAGCACTTTCCTGCGTGGCGAAACATGAGATACTAAGCGCATAGGCCTTTTTCAGGAGCAACCCCGTGGCAACGTCTGTACCCGCTATTTTTCTCGATCGAGATGGCACTATTAATGTCGATCATGGCTATGTCCATGAAATTGACGCGTTCGAATTTATTGATGGCGTCATTGACGCTATGCGTGAACTGAAGGAAATGGGTTTTGCGCTGGTGCTGGTCACTAACCAGTCGGGTATTGCCCGCGGCAAATTTACCGAAGCGCAGTTTGAAACCTTAACGGAGTGGATGGACTGGTCTCTGGCCGATCGTGGCGTTGACCTGGACGGTATCTATTATTGTCCGCATCATCCGCAGGGCACCGTTGAGGAGTTCCGCCAGGTATGTGATTGCCGTAAACCGCATCCGGGCATGCTTATCTCTGCGCGCGATTTTCTGCACATTGATATGGCCGCTTCTTATATGGTTGGCGATAAGCTGGAAGATATGCAGGCGGCATCGGCGGCCGATGTTGGCACCAAAGTATTGGTGCGCACCGGTAAACCGATAACGGAAGAAGCGGAAAATAGCGCCGATTGGGTGATAAACAGCCTTGCAGAGCTGCCGGCGGCGATTAAAAAGCGCCAAAAATAGCCGTTATGACGAAAAGATGAGCGGTTGAAATAAAAATGCATTTTTCCGCTTGTCATTCCTTCCTGGCTCCCTATAATGCGCCTCCATCGACACGGCGCTAGCGAAGAACATCCCGCAGCGACGTTAAGTCGGAAGAGAAAAAATCCTGCAAAACGGGGTTGACTCTGAAAGAGGAAAGCGTAATATACGCCACCTCGCGACAGTGAGCTGAAAGCCGCGTCGCAACTGCTCTTTAACAATTTATCAGACAATCTGTGTGGGCACTCAGATGACTGGAT
>NZ_JXAG01000042.1 GCF_000814905.1 Enterobacter sp. Bisph1 | reverse complement strand
TTCACCCCGCTAAAACGTCTCAGCCAGTTAACCACACAGGCGGGCTTTATCCGGGCCCTTCCGCACTTCAGCTGTATCCGCGAAGTCCTGTCTCCTGGGCTCTCTGAGGAGGAGCCGGGCAACACACTGATTTAATTATCTCTGTTAAGAAGGAAAAACAATGACCTGGCATTACGAGAAAAATGGCATACGTCACGACAATGTGACTGAAGACGACATCACTGGCCTGATTGCGCGCGGTGAACTCACCGCTGCCACGCTGGTGTGGCGACAGGGTATGCCGGACTGGCAACCGGTCTCCGCCACCCCGCTGGCTTCGGCGCTGCTCCACAGCACCACACCACCAGCGCTGCCGGGGAACCGCATTCCGGGTGGAGTGGTATGGACGCTGGCATTTGCTCCCTTCATTGGCTACGCGCTGGAGTTGTGGACTGCAGGGCTGAACGGGATGTCATTTGACGAGGCATATGATGCCGTCTCGGGTGGGCAGTACTGGTTTATCACGCTGCTGCTCAATATTGCTCTGGGGTATCTCGATGAACGACGCCTGCGTAAGGCCGGAGTGGACACCACCACGTTCGGCAAACTGGCCTGGCTGGTGCCGTTCTATCTGTGGCGGCGGGCGAAAACTCTCGGTCAGAAACCAGCTTACCTCTGGGTATGGCTTTTGATGCTGGGCCTGACCGTCTGGGCCTGAATCACCGCTACCTGATTCTTTCTCTGTTAAGGACCAACGTAATGAAAACACTGATTAAAATACTGGGCATTACCGGCAGCCTTCTGCTCTGTGCGGGCGCTCAGGCTCAGCCTTATAACCGGACCCTACCTGCGGTAGTTAATGACAACAACGGGAACATTTTCTGGTGTGATGCGCATCGTCAGGTCACGGGGAAGTGTGAGGCCATGTTCGTTGACCGTAAGGGCGGTATGGTCACGGTGCGTTCCGCACCCTTTAAAGACTGCGAAGGCGGCCTGTGGGGCTGGATAACCATCATGCACAACGATGTGTCGAAGGGATTCACCATTACTCCGGACAAGAAATTCGGTCTCACCGCAAAAGACCTGTGTCGTCCGGGCACGGTAGTGACCTTTAAGCCCAACCAGAAGAAGCCGGAGTATGACGACCTGGTGGCGTTGTACCAGGGCAAAGAGCTGTTTCGCTACCGGCGCTTCTGATAACACCCGATACCTACCTCCCTCATTTTGCCCGACAGCGGGCTGGATTAATTCAGGAAGAAAACCATGCTGAAAATAATGACCTCTGCTGTACCCGCCCTCATTCTGTCACTTGCCGCCTTCAGTGCCGGTGCCGCTCAACTTCCGGCAAGCCTGATGGATAAAGACAATCCCGGCCAGGAGTACTGGTGCCAGGGAAACGACATCAACACCTCCATGTGCTCACTGACCGGTGTCAGCGACGACCATAAATTTGCCCTGATTCAGGACCTGCCGGGCCCGGCCTGTGAGGACCTTAGCTTCGGGATTATCGACCTGGTGCGCCAGACCGGTGCCAACATTCCTTACGATGGTGGTGACTGTAAGGGCGATGTACAGGCCGGGTTTGTGCGCGGCACAAAAGATAATGCCTTGTATGTGAAAATTGTCCGGGGCAGTAAAACCCTGCAGCTGTATAAGGTACAAACCGGTTACTGATAATCATCCCACACCTGCATACACCCACAGCCCCTGACGCTTCTGCGTCAGGGGCTTTTGCTTTTAAGGTACACCCAATGTCTGAATCTCATATGTTGCCATCAGGACAGTTCACCCGACAGCAGGCCGAAGCGGTTACCCGCAGGTATCGCAACATCAGCATTGAAGACGACCAGGGCACACACTTCCGCCTGGTGGTTCGTGACTCTGAAGGTCGAATGATCTGGCGGGCGTGGTGCTTTGAACCGGATGCCGGTGAAGGGCTTAACCGTTATATCCGCAACTCAGGCATGCTCAGAGCATCCTCCTCCTGACCACACCCATTCATCATCCCTGTCTGTCCTTTATTTCCCATACGCCAGCCATCGTCGCTGGCGTTTTTATTGACGGAGAAAATCCATGACGACACAAACTCAATGCGAATTGGTACCCGCTAATGAACCTCAATTTGCCCTTACAGCAACACCAGTACCTGACGAACAGCGTCTCGATTTCTGGCCGCTGTACTTTGGCACTATCCCGCAGTGGATAACGCTGGAACCGCGTATTTTCGCCTGGATGGAGCGCTTTTGTGATGAGTACAGCGGTGGTATCTGGTCCTTTTACACGCTCAGTAATGGCGGCGCGTTTATGGCCCCTGATGCTGACGGTGGCGATAAATGGCATCTGTTTAATAGCATGAACGGCAATGGCGCGGAAATGAGCGTGGAAGCCGCAGGTATCGCGGTCTGCATGATTGAATACAGCCATCACGCCTGTCGCACAGAGTGTGACGCAATGACCGCACACTATTATCGCTTGCGGGACTATGCCCTGCAGCATCCTGAAGCTCACGCCATTCTGCGTATCATCGACTGAACGGAGGAACAAAGGATGAAACAGCTCTCCTTTTTACCCGGCGAGATGACGCCACAGGACCGGCGTCTCATTCAGCGGGCGCTCAGGGCTCTGGAGCGGCACCTGCATGAGCCAGGGGTAGCCTTCACCTCTACTCACGCCGTTCGGGAGTGGTTGCGACTGCATATGGCCGCACTTGAGCGGGAAGAGTTCCGGGTGCTGTATCTGGATAATCAGAACCAGCTTATCGCCCATGAGACGCTCTTTAGTGGCACGATTAACCGCACCGAGGTCCATCCCCGGGAAGTGGTCAAACGTGCACTGCACTTCAATGCGGCGGCGGTGATACTGGTGCATAACCATCCTTCCGGCGAGACGACACCCAGCCAGGCTGACAAAGCCCTCACGCAGCGACTGACTCAGGTACTTCAACTGGTGGATATCCGTATTCCTGACCATCTGATTGTTGGTGGCAGGCAAATCTATTCGTTCGCAGAACACGGTCTGTTGTGAGGTATTACATGAAAATTATCAGTAAACGCCGGGCAATGACGATATACCGCCAGCATCCTGAGTCCCGAATCTTTCGCTACTGCACCGGAAAATATCAGTGGCACGGTAGCGTCTGTCATTACACCGGCAGGGATGTTCCGGATATCACAGGAGTCCTGGCTGTGTACGCCGAACGCCGCCAGGACCGCAACGGGCCTTATGCCTGCCTGATGAGCATCACCCTGAACTGACAATTGTGGAGAACTGTAATGAGCAACATCATTTGGGGCCTGCAGCGCGATATCACGCCGCGCCTGGGAACACGTCTGGTGCAGGAGGGCAACCAGCTGCACTACCTGGCTGACCGGGCCTGTATCACAGGTAAGTTCAGTGATGCCGAATGTCTTAAGCTGGATGTGGCATTTCCGCATTTTATCAGCCGGATGGAATCCATGCTGAGCACGGGTGAAATGAATCCTCGCCACGCCCACTGCGTCACCCTGTACCACAACGGTTTTACCTGCGAAGCCGATACCCTTGGCAGTTGTGGCTATGTATACGTCGCTGTTTATTCCACTCAGCGCTAACAAATTTCACGAGAACAAATATGAAAATTCTACCGGCTACAATTTCGCGGGCGGCGAAGCCCTGCCTGCCACCCGTTGCAGTCTGGCAATTGCTTCTTACACGGCTACTGGAAAAACACTATGGTCTGACCCTGAACGATACGCCGTTCAGTGATGAAACCGTTATAAAGGAACATTTCGATGCCGGTATCACTCTCGCTAATGCCATTAACTTTCTAGTGGAAAAGTACGAACTGGTTCGTATCGATCGCAGAGGGTTTAGCTGGCAAGAACAAACGCCATATCTCACGAATATTGATATCATGAGGGCCCGCCGCGATCTGGGTTTATTAAATCGTAATTAGTCTGATGCTACTGGTGTCGCTGCTTTCGAGTATGCCTGCCATTTGCTATCATCTCGCTTCCTGCTGATTTATCGACAAAGGTAATTACTTGAATTCAAAGCCTCTGTGCTTTGGGGGTATCTTTGGGGGTATAAGTTAAGATATAACTTGAAAATTCTATATTTTTCAAGTTATTGGCGGGGTTGTTCTAACCCCTTCGCCCGCTCCAGACTTTCCTTAACGTATTCATTCCTCAGCATTTTTTTATTCATACGTGACGGCGCTCGAGATCCTCCTGCAAAGGGGTCATACAGCCGATGGCACAGCGTAGATAATCTCGACCGACGTCCCCGTGGGATCTACGTTATGCGGATCACCGTGCCGGTTCGTTATTGCTCCCTCGTAGGGCAGCGCGAAATTCATGCATCTACCCGCACAACCCATTTTGCAAATGCCAGAGCGATCGCCGCGCGTTTGCTGAATAAGTGGTATGTGTCTCTGGAAGAGTTCAAACAAGTGGATAAAGAGAAGATTCGGGGTAATACGCCGCTATTCAGTGTCGTGAAATCATAGTACGGAATTTGCGGTGTTCTCATTGCGCGGCTGGCTAAGCAGCACACTAATTACTTAGCTAAAAAAAAATACCCGAGCACTGCTAAAACAACGATTATGGCAAAACGTAATAACCCCTCGCGATACTTGGTTAGCCATTTGCGTTTATAACGCAAAGGTGTGTAGAAAGGTGTCACCCATTTGAGGAACTCGGCGTTGAGGTTGTCCAAAGACTCTTGAGGCTGTTTAAGTTGGACACCGACAATATATTGGCGTCGTAGTAAGTCGACCCGGCAATTACCGATGCATTCTCTTTCAGTTGTAAGCTCGGATTCACCAATGAATTCAAAAGCATCAACAACAACCTGGTGTTTTGCTTTTAAATCTTTATGGGTCACAAAAGCATCACAGGTGATAAGGTCATCTTGAGAGGTGAATTTCTGAAGATCGATGCCGTGAGTAGCCTGTAAATTATCAATTAGTTGTTGTCTGATGCCTCTATCAAATGGCCGGATATAACCGCATTTGGGGTCGGTATCTCGACCACACTCCACATAGCTGAAAAACTCGCCTTCTATGGTGTTGCCACTCCAATCAAAGCGCACATAACCATCCGGTTGGGCCTGGTAAGAATTGGACACGGGCATAAGCTTCCTTGAGAAAGACGATCAGAAAATTCCTAAGTAGTTAATTGAACTATGCGGGAGAGAATTTTTCAACAATGTTTATCTGCAAATATAAGGATGATTTTGCCACCCCCGAAGTTTTTGAACGCAATGCCTGAAAGGGGGAGTGGTAAACCCGGGACATCCACTTTTCGGCGCGACGAATATTTCAGGTAGCTTTTGTAGTGCAGGCTGGGGGGCTGGTGGGTGTTAAGCTGAAACTTCAAGACAACAAGCACTTGGTTCTTGAGTTGTATTTTCCTCTTAACTTATTGTTTTGTTTTTATATGTTTTATAAACATCTTTTCTGATGAGACGTTGGTGGTGTCGAAACTTGAGCGTTTGGGGCGTGATGCTATTGACGTGCTCCAGACAGTCAGAATGCTATCCGATCGCGGCATCAGGTCATTGTCCACCAGCCTGGCACAACGGATCTGACTTCCGCTGCCGGTAAGCTTCTGTTGTCGATGCTGGCAATGGTAAGCCGGTAGCTGCACTCATGCTCACCGGCTGCCTTCTACGTGTTGCTATTCGAGAGAAAGTTCCAGCACTTTGCTGCCTGTAATGGCATATTGCGCCCAGTTAGAATTATTGGCGATGAACTTTTTAGAACCTGTGCCGATACCATATTCAACACGAATGCCGCTATCCTGGTAGTTACCATTCGCATCTTTTTTTGCAAGCTTCAAAGAGATCCTGCACCCTGGTAGCGTTTTGTTTTCCTGAACAGAAACGATAACGGTGTCCGTATCGCAATCTGCAAAGCTGTATTCGGGATTAACGTAGGTGTTAGTTTTGATTAACAGCCCGGTAAGGCCGTTTTTATAGCCTTTTGCGGGCAGTGTTTTAAAGCCGTTGCGGTCGCCCTTCTTAATCGCCTCCCGAAAGTGATCCATCCCAATGCGTGTTGCCAGTTGATCAATACTCTCTGCTGCATAAGATGTGGATGACGCAGCTATTAACATAACGGTCAGCATAGACTTGGCTGGAAAACCGGGCTTACTAAGCCGTGTTTTTGACATGTTGTTATCCCTCAGAATCCACCACAGCGGTGTCAGTTATCGCATCATAGATCATTGATTCAAAATGTTACTATTAGTCCGTGTCTCTTTAGTAGACATCTGCGCAAATTCAGGGCATGAAAATGACCCGGAGAAAACTGTTTGGACAACGAGTAAAAGAGCTGCGTATAGCGGCCGGAATGAGCCAGGAAGCCTTTACCGATCGGTGTGGGTTTGCTCATAGCTATATGAGCCGTATTGAACGCAGTCGCTCTAATGCGTCTTTGGATGCGATTGAGGTGCTGGCTAATGCTCTGAGTGTTGAGCCTTGGCAACTGTTGGTGTCTGATTCCTCTGAAGATAACGACCCTGAACTGTTGGTTCCATACGCAGCCGATGGTTCCTGTTTTCACCCCGGTCTGGCGAGCACCCGTGATGGTTCGTTTGGCGTAGGTGATAAAGCGGCTCAGAAGCGTTTTGTCTCATTTTCCCGAGGCTCCCTGATGCCGCACGTCGAGATGACGTTGCAGGGAATAAACAGGTTTATGGTGATATTCGTACCTGCAAACGAAATGCAGGCTTTGTCTCCGTCTGACTCACGGTTCCTTGGTGATATACGAGCATCCTGATAAGCCCCGCTGTAATAACATAACCCTGATGAAGTCGCTCCGCTCCGCTTGTTGCTGTATCACCAATCGGGCTAATGGCTTATCATTGTCTGTGAGTGGGGTGATATTTATTCAGTTGATGGGTGGATCTGCTTACACTCGCCCTGTCCCCAAAAGAAATAACTGATGCCAAGTCATTAATGCATCTTGAAGTTTATTAAAGTATTTACTGAATTTGTCGATGATCTACTGACTTACGCCCATCGTTATGGTCGAACAGATTGTAACCTATTTATATATGGCATAGTGCTTGAGTCAATAAGACAAAACTATATGAGTTCGTATAACAAGGATTTTTCCCATGAATAAAAAGACTATTTTTTTATTGCTATCTGTTGTCTCAACTTCAAGTTTTGCCGTTAGCACATCAGCTCCTATTCCTTCTGATGCTTGTCACTTCCTTTCAGAGATGCCTTTCATAAAAGCGCCGTCAACCTATAAACCTTACTCAGAAGGCAGCGAAGACTATACGTGTGGAACACCATATTTTGAAATAGAAGCACCGAATAGTAGCGACTCGATTAATAACAACATCGCTTACTATGTGTCCGGGAATGAGACCAAAACAAAGAAATTGATGCTTATGCTTAATATGAACAACCAAGAACCAGATTCGGTTAAAATTGCTAGAAGCTATTTTGTAAACGGATCAATTGAAATAATGAAAAAGATGTTTCCCAACTCACCGGGAAAAGTTGCTGATATTGTGGGTTCACTTAATAAAGGGAAATACGGTGAATATACCGTCGATGGATGGAGGGTGACCTCCGAGAAAAAAGTTTGGCCGACAGGTAGAGGGTATGAGCTTCGTTTCACTGTGACACCTGACTAATTGCGAGTGTGTCGGTGTTACGACAGACGGTTAAGCTCTCTGAAAACCGAGATTCAATTTATTACGCTTGTAAAAGTATTATCAAACTCAATAGAGCGCTAACGCCACAATACTACTATTCGGGTATTAGGTTTGTTATTGCCGACACCTGCTTCGGTTATGCTTTGTTTGTGCGGGACATTTCTCCTGAGTCCTCCCCTCCGTTGTTTTTGCATCTGCAATAAATATCAATGTGTTGCATTAGCGTTGATCATTTTATAGACTGGGTTGACCCTAAAATAAGTACGGCAATATATGGCTGAATCAGTCAGGAAAACGAAGACGAACACTGGAAAGCCGAGTTGTGCAGGTTGTTTAAGGAAATAGAGCTTACCCATGAGCAACGGTTTTTTATTGAATCCATGCTTGAAGATGACGAGGAAAACAGATTAGATGACCCGGAGTAGTCTACAGGGGGGCGGTTATGGATTCCTCTGAAAAGTTGAATGGAGCCTACTTTTATCACGGCCATACTAATGTATCCGCTGGTGAGTTATTTAACCTTATCTTTCTGGAAAACTTCGCGAGAGTTTCAGCATGGATGTTTCCTCGGCTGCAACCATTCTTATTGGCCAGCCTTACATACCTATTTCCGGGAAACTGACAGCGGGGCATAACACACCCGGCACAAGCTTCGCCTTAATTTTTAGCAGAAAGATTTTAAGAGACGCCTGTTTCCCATTCGGTTGGCGGCCATTGACCCCAGTTTGAAAAATCCGCTCCCTTAACGTAATTTCCACAAATAAAATTGCCACCTTCGTTGGCAGACATATTTCTTGCGTTGGATATGCGTTGGCTTTAGCGGTCGTCCAGCGGATAAAAAATAAGACTAAAACAAAATAAATATAATATTATTGCACGACATCAAGACCGTATTCAATAGACATATTTATAATAGCCGAACGCGACTATAAAAAGGATGTAATTGATTATCTAATGGAACACTACCTTATTAGAGAACACTGGCTTAAACCCGGATTTAAGAGAATCACTAAGGACTGGACGTTGACCGATAACTTCCGGCTTGTTCCAGAAAACGTGGAAGATATGCTTCTGGACGTGTTTAAACATTTCAATATTGACTACAGCAATATGGACACCAGGAACTATATAGAATATGAGTATCCTTTTTGGCAGAAGAAACCAGAGAAAGAAATAAAAGCTCTAACGGTCGAGATGATTATTGAATCCGCCAGAGCGGGCCGCTGACTGTACGATTGAAAACTAACAGGCGAAGGTGCTTTGTAATGGGGCTTTTAGCCCCATTTGCGTATTTACTTCTTAATATCTCCGGTGCATTGATACTCTGTGGTTACGGTTGTTATAGTACAGCCAGACGAAGACATTTGAGAGCAAATTGATGTGGAACCACCGAAGGCTTCTGCACCTGAATAACCCCATGCAGCACAACGCGATTTAGCAGCAGCTATTCCTTGTTGCGGGTCGACCTGAGGAACTTCAAACATCCCGTACGAATAGCTCATACGAACTGTTCCATCGGCTTTACTGCCCCCAGTTGGAACGAGATCTTTTTTAGCCGCGCAGCCTGAAAGAATAATGGTTGAAGCCAGTAACACCAATAAACCTTTATGCATGATAATTATCCCAGTTGGTAACTATTGATTGTTTTGTTCAAAGCTTGCTAAGCTTAAAGCAATCTTTCATTGGGATTAAGTGGATTCTGATTGTTGTGTGCCACAAAGTAGAATACATCGCTCAAAATATCTCGCTGTTATTGTGTATTGTTGCCAGATCAGTAACCCTTCCAAGCGTTTACAGTTTTGTCTTTTAGACATTTTCTACCTCCGCCACATATGACCTGCGTAAGCTCGTGATTCACGAAGTGGACTATTCGTCCCAGATGTGTGAACTAACTGTCTCAAGCCGCGTTCAACCGTTAGCCTAGAACTGAATCCCCGGCTTAAAAAAATTGCACGCTTATGCTTTCCGCTCCCTCGACGGTTAAGGTTTCAACTTCCCCGCCTCTCCCAGCCGAAGGCTGGGCAGGATGTATATCGATTTACCTTCCTCTGTGGCGTTTATGACCCTGTTTCGAGTTCTGACGGTGAGACTGTGGGTTAGGGGTACTCTTCTCTTTAAACGCTAAATCACTCCTGAATCTCCACTGTTAAAGCACTTTGCGTTGATGCTTGGCGCTTCTCCTGGCTGTCGTTATTGTTTTGGCTTTGGTGTCATCAATCGTTCCTTTTGCGACAGCAGGCCAAGCTTGCCCTTACGAAACCGCACCTCGTCGTTCTCATCTCCATCAGCTAAAAACCGCCAGTGCTTTAGTAACCCTCAACGAACTGCCTGATGCTGCTGCCTTGCCAATGCGGCTTCCCTCTCGGCGGGTGAGGCTGCGGTTGTCACTCTGTTGATAATTAATTAGAAAGCTAATAATAAATGACACGAATTGTTAATATTATAATGATTAGAATTATTACCATTATTTCAACAAAGAGATAAACTTCAATCACTTCAGTTAAGGACTAACATTATGAAAACCATGAAAACAAGGTCAATTGCTACCGTCGCTGCTCTGTTGGTTATTTCAGCTTCAAGTTTTGCCCACAGCATTTCTGTTACTGCTGATACTCTCGATGAGGCGGAAGCCAAAATTGCTGCACAGGCAGCAGAGCAGGGCGCTGGATATGTCATCACCGAAGCCAATACGAATAACCGTGTCCATATGACCGCAGAACTTCATAAATAAAGCAGCAACCTATTTCTGAGTCTTGCCTCAACGTTAATGTGCATTTTATATTTTTATTTATAAGAATTATGTATCCAATGATACAACGCTAACCCGCCGCTATGGCGGGTTTTTTTGTTGAGTAAAAATATCTTATATGTCTTATTGTTACTTCAAGGCTGCATTGTTAATTGATGAAAATAAGGATAAGGCTAATTAGTTGCAAAGGCACAGGCAAAACGAGTGCTACGTTTTGCCTGTTTTGACGCGTAGGTTTTTAGAATTGATACACAAAAGCGGTAGCGATAATATTATCGGAATTTCTACCTGCTGGATTATTGTTTTTTATCAGATTGATTCGATAATCAACATAGGCTGACATGTTTTTATTAAAGTAATAATAAGTGCCTACTTCAATATATTTAGTCAGGTCAAAATTACCATATCCAGGCACATCGCTGGCACGAGACTGCAGGAAACCTAAAGATGGCCTGAAGCCATTGTCGAACTGATATTGACCAATCACTTCCCAGCTCTGCGCTTTATGCGCAACGCTATTCAGGTCTCCCATATAAGTCATATTGCGCGTTTCTGCATAGTTTGCCGCGAGGTAAAGGTGGTTACTGTTATATTTTAACCCTGCGGTCCAGGCTTCTGCCGTGTTTCCAGTATTAAATTTATCATAGGTTAACTGATTGAGAGTGCGCTTTGCGCTGGTATAAGCCGCGCCGGCACTGATTCCAGAATCGAAGTCATAAACTGCTGAAACACCATAACCATCGCCGTTTTCGTAGGCAATGTTACTACGTGCATTATTGCTAAGACGTGCGCCATCAAAGGCCTCTTTACTTCTTCCGTCATTTTTACCCTGATACTGAAGGGAAATATTAAGCCCATCAACCAGGCCAAAGAAATCAGTATTTCGATAGGTAAGCAGGCCGTTAGCGCGGCCGGTCATAAAGTTATCGGGACTTTCATAGCTATCATTTCCCCATTCTGGCAGCACGTCAGTCCAGGCACCGATATCATAGAGCACGCCGTAATTTCGACCATAATTAATGGAACCATATTTATCGAACTTGATTCCGGCAAAAGCCAGACGAGTCCACGCCTGAGGCGAGCCGCTTCCATCACCATTTTCTGGCCGGTTGGCATTAAACTGATATTCCCACTGTGCAAAACCGGTCAGTTGGCTATTAATCTGGGTTTCCCCTTTGATGCCAACGCGAACATATGACTGGTCGCCATCTTTATCGGCATTGCTGGAAAAATAATGCAGGGCATCAATTTTTCCATACAGATCAAGTTTGTTGCCATCTTTGTTATAAATTTCAGCAGCATGAGCTGTTCCCGCCAATGCTGTTATAACGCCCACTGCTGCCACTGCCAGTTTTCTCATTTTATCCTCACGTATTCAAAGAGTTACTAAAACCCAACATTTCGGGTGAAGTGAGAATAACCCGTAAAACGCATGAAAGATTTGATTTAAATCATTACAATACTAATGATTAGTATGCTAATTATATTTTTGATATTCTACCACCCGCCAACTAACGGATAACGACTGAATATAGGGAAATTTCTTTAAAATGAATAACTTTAACTGCGCGGCACTGCTGAGCTTAATGTGTATCGCTTTTCATCCCTGGGCCGCAACCTCGCCCGTTACCCCTTCGGCATCGCTTTATTGGTATCAGGATACCGGGCCGTTTGCGGCCGACACGCCGCATAAGGAAAACCAGCAGCCATCTTCTTTTTCCGCACTGCCGTTCTATGGCGACGAAGCGCGAGCGCGGGGTTATGATTTGCCCGCGCCTTTCGGCATAAATATAAATTACATGAATATGCGGCAGAACATTGCCGTCGATAGCATTGCCTTTAGCGGCCTGGCGTTGGGGTCCATACCACTTGATAACCTTTTCAAAATCAACGTCGGCGATACCCGAGAAAGCAGCGAAACAGAAACCCTCAGGCTTGATGCCTGGATCTTCCCGTTTATGAACGTTTATGGTCTGGTTGGTCATACGGAAGGTCATTCGGTTTCTGATATTGGCGTGGGAGTGAAACTGGGTAACTTAGGTGAGATAAGGCCGGATAACCTGCAAAATCTGAAGTTCCGGCTCGATTTCAAAGGTACCACCTACGGCGCAGGCACTACGCTGGCAGGCGGAGTCGGTAACTGGTTTGCTCTGGTAGATGCCAATTACACGCAGACCCGTTTTGATATTCTCGACGGCAGCATTGACGCTTTTACGTTTACTCCGCGCCTGGGCTACCGCTTTACGACGCCGGGAATGGATACGCTCCATCTGCCTGCCGGCAAGTTAAACGTCTGGGTCGGCAGCATGTATCAGGACGTTCAGCAGGAATTTAAAGGTCGCCTTAGCGATCTCTCCATGCCCTCTACAGGCCTGCAAGAGATGGTCAATATGGCAAACAGTAAAGGGAAAGGCCGCTTCGACGTTAAACAGCATTTGCAATCCCCCTGGAACATGCTGATTGGGGCGCAGTATGTCATTACCCGTGATTTCAATGTGACGACAGAGGTTGGTTTTGCCACGCGCAACAGCTTCTTTGTTGCTGGCGAGTACCGTTTTTGATGTTTAACGGCATTCGCATACTGTTGTGTTCCTTATGGGTGCTGACATTATCCTGCGGCGCGCAATCTTTGCTGCCGGGCCAGGAGCAAATCGACAAATGGCTGGAACCCGTCAGCGCCAGTAATCCGTGTGATGCCAGCAAAGGGATAGAGTGGGGAGTGATAGCCGGTCCTTTTTATAACCCGGAACAGGGGTTGGGCCTGGGCACGGCTATCGTCGGTATTTATCGCCCCGACCTGAATGATAGCGTAAGCCAGAACTCGACGTTATCACTTAATGGTTACGCTACCCTCACCGGCGCTTTTGGTGTCAATTTCACTAATTACGCTTTTTTCGCCGACGATCGCTGGCGTTTCTTTGTCGAAGGCTCCCTGGATAATCAGACCACCTATTTCTGGGGGCAAGGGTTTACCGCTGGCGATAACGATCATCAAAAACAGAAGTACACCTCACAGGGCTTCTCCCTGCGTCCGATGTTGTACCACCAACTGGTTGAAAATACGTACCTTGGCGTGGGTTGGTCGCTGGCGATGGAACACGCTGCGGACAAGGATGCTGACGCTCCGCGGCATATAGAAAATACGCCGGAAGGAGCTTCGGTGTTCAGCTCCGGCGCAAGCGTATCGCTTAGCTGGGACGATCGCGATTTTGTGCCCAATCCGCGTAGCGGGCAGAGCGCGGATTTCCGCTATATCCGCTACAGCTCTGTTACCGGCAGCGACACCGATTTTAATGAGTACTCACTGCACTACAGCCGCTACCACCTCGTCACAGAAGGGGGTGTGCTGGCCTGGGAAGTGAACGGCGATTTCACACAAGGTAACGTGCCGTGGAATAGGCTGCCGTTGCTTGGCAGTAACGAGCGGATGCGTGGTTACTATGAGGGCCGCTATCGCGACAAGAATGTGATCAGCGGCCAGCTGGAGTATCGGCAGAAATTGAGCTGGCGACACGGAATTGCTGGCTGGATTGGGGCCGGCACGATGGCATCAACGTTTCATGAACTGGATAACGGACGCTGGTTACCCTCTGCGGGGGTTGGGTACCGCTTTGAATTCAAACCGCTTATGAACGTGCGCCTCGATTACGGTATCGGTAAGGGCAGCAGCGGGTTCTATTTTCAGGTGGGAGAGGCATTTTGAAGGGAGTAAAAGGCTTGCTGGCAGGCATCATGTTGCTTGCTACAGCGGCACAGGGAGCCGAAGTGACCTCACTGGCTCCGCCGCAAGGGCTGAGACCCTGCTGCGCGTTCGGTTATAATCTGCGGGTAGAAGTGTTGAATATCCCGCTGCCGTTTTATCAGCTCGATAACGTTGTTACCGCCGATTGCCTCGGAAAGCATCTCTATAACGACAGCGTGCTGGCCGGGATCGCCAATCTGGTCGGGATGGGACGTGAACGCAATGGAATTATTTATACCGCCCGCGGTGGGTTTATCGATACCGCGCATATCCGCGATACCGCCGATATGACGGTATATCTTTTCAGCCAACTGTTGCCGAAACTTGGCCACCCTTTCGTACTCAAACTGGACGATGAACTGACGGAGCGCCGGATAGTGTTCAAGGGCTTTACGCCACCGACCAGCAATCAAGCACGCCGGGATCTGGCAGCATGGCTTTCCGCCCATCTGGCGTTTCAGCTGGCGGCCTGGCATGAAATTGTACAATGGTACGGCTTTAGCTCTATTACCGGCATATCAGAAGAAGTCTCTGCTTTTTCACCGGAAGATCTCTACTCGAATTTACTCGGAGCGCGTATTGCCGTCTCGCTGATCCGCCATCGGCATATCACCAGCGAAGAAGCCTACAACCAGGCAATGGACAAGGTATTGCCGCAGGCGTTGAAGGAACTCGGTGCACAGCCTGCCGACATTACCCGCTTCCATTTTGACATGCTGGATGGCCGCTGGTGGGATAGCAAGCGACACGTGCCAGAAAAGCAGCTGGTGCTGCTGCGTAATTATGACGTTACGGATAATCGTCTCCCCACCCCGGTTCCGGGCGAGCAGGCTAAGCCGTGGCGGCAGAACTTACCGCACCGCTGGCAGGGCTACGATCTTGCTTCGCTGGCGCAGTTACAGCTCTGGCACGGTAGCCGTATGGCGCGACTCCCGGCACCCAAAACGTACTACACCGTCGCTGATTTCGAGCACCTGGCATCACTGGCGAGAGAGAGCGACAGGGAAGAGGGGGAAGCCATCTTTGAGCAGTAAAAGCCTATCCCGCATAATCGCACCATGCACATTTAATAAACGCCTGCACGAATCGCTGAATAACATGACCCCGGAGAAATACCGTCTACAACTTTTTGTTGGTTAGCTGGAGATTCATAGGAAAGTAATCAACTCCTTCGATAACGTAAAGTGTGTCGAGGTACAAACAGCAAGGCTCAGCGAACCGAGTTGTAGCGCACTGCATTGCGCGTGATGACTGCTGTTTAAGACGCTCATTAGCCAGACGCTGCCACCTGCATACTTGACCAGGGCTTCTTTACGGGTCCAGATACGCCAGAATGCAGGAAGTTGTTGCTCCGGCGCTTGCTGGTTTAATTCATCACGCTCTGCCTGGCTAAAGACGGCATCCGCTAACGCCTGCCAGTTTTTACGCGGGCGGATCGCTTCGATATCGCAGCCGACTTCACCCTCGTCGCTCAACAATAAGGCAATGTCATCCCCGCTATGGCTCAGGTTAAACCACAATGGATAACAATCTGAGAAGGCCGGTTTTCCATGCTCACCATAAATAATATCGGGCAGAGGGGCAGGGTGAAATGCTCTGGCGAGCAGCGTTCGCCCTGCGAGCCAGGAGACATTTCTTGCCCCCTGAGGTGCCCTGTCTGCGAAGGTTGCCGCCAGCGGATCCGCGGTAAGGGTAGAGATCTTGCCCAGTAAAAACTGGTACATAGCTATGCCCAGCGTTTGATGATGATCGAGGTATTGATGCCGCCAAAGGCGAAGTTATTACTTTGCAGATACTCGCAATCAATATGGCGGGCTTCACCCATGATGTAATCCAGATCGCCGCACTGCTCATCAGGCTGTTTTAAATTAAGGGTCGGTGCAAACCAGCCTTCACGCATCATTTGCAGACTCATCCACGCTTCCAGCGCACCGCATGCCCCTAACGTATGGCCGAAATAGCTCTTCAGGGATGAAATCGGCACGTTGTTACCAAAGATCGCAGCGGTGGCCTGGCTTTCGGCGATATCACCGCGATCGGTGGCGGTACCGTGTGCGGAAATATAACCCATGTCCTGAGCCCTTAACCCGGCGATTGCCAGCGACTGCTCCATACAAATTTGCATGGTTTCACGTTGTGGCTGGGTGATATGGGCTGCATCACAGTTAGTGGCGAAGCCGACGATCTCACCATAGATGGTGGCTCCGCGTGCTTTCGCATGTTCAAGTTCTTCCAGAATCAGCGTTCCTGCGCCTTCACCAATCACCAGTCCATCACGCTGCGTATCAAATGGCGAAGGGGTGGTTTTGGGGGCGTCATTGCGCTGGCTGGTGGCGAACAGGGTGTCAAATACCGCCGCTTCAGACGGACAAAGTTCCTCCGCACCGCCCGCCACCATAATGGTTTGATAACCGTGGCGAATGGCTTCCCAGGCGTAGCCAATCGCCTGGCTGCCCGAGGTACAGGCGCTCGATGTCGGGATAACGCGACCCCGCAGACCAAAGAACAGACCGGTATTCACCGCCGTGGTATGCGGCATCATCTGCACGTAAGTCGTACCGGTAATGTTGTTGGTGTGCTTTTCCGTAAGCATGGTGGCGAATTCGCTAACCGGCCCGGTACTGCCCGTCGATGAGCCATAAGCGATACCGGTTTGCCCGTTGGTGAGCACCGCCTCGCCAATTAACCCCGCCTGCTCCAGTGCCAGTTCGGTGGCGCGGGTAGACATCAACGATACGCGGCCCATAGAGCGGATACGCTTGCGGGTATAGTGTTCCGGCAGGGTAAAATCATCAATCGGTGCGCCCAGCAAAGTGTGCAGGCCATCATAAACCTGCCACTCCGGCATTTTACGTACCGCGTTTTCATAGGCCAGCAGCCTGCTGGAAACGGATTGCCAGTTCTCGCCAAAGGCAGTAACCCCACCCATGCCCGTAATTACCACGCGACGCGTCATAGCATCCCTCCGTTAATGGAAATAACCTGGCGGGTCACGTAGCCCGCAATATCTGACATCAGGTAACTGGCGAGCCCGGCAACCTCTTCGGCCTGGCCCATACGTTTCATGGGGATAATGGACATAGCCTCTTTCAGTGCCGCCTCTTCCATTTCAATCATCCCGGTATCAATCAGCCCCGGGGCAATGCAGTTGACGGTAATTTTGCGTTTTGCCAGCTCAATCGCCAGGGCTTTGGTGGCACCAATAATGCCTGCTTTTGCCGCGCTGTAGTTCACCTGGCCGCGATTACCCATCATGCCGGAGACGGAGGATAAGGTGATGATGCGTCCCCCTTGCCGGGTGCCAATCATCGGCATAATGCAGGGATGAATCACGTTATAAAAACTGTCCAGGTTGGTATGGATAACACTATCCCAGTCGTCTTCGCTAAGTGCCGGAAACGCGCCGTCGCGGGTGATTCCCGCATTACTGACCACGCCATACCATGCGCCATGCGCGTCAATATGTTGCTCCAGCACCTCGCGGCACTGCTCGCGGTTGCCGACATCGAAAGAGAGCAGACGTCCCTGACCACCCGCCTGGGTGATAGCATCGAGCGTCTCCTGTGCGCCGACGGCATCGCGATGGTAATGCACGCCAACGGTAAAGCCGTCAGCGGCAAGCTGGCAGGCGATGGCACGACCAATGCCTTTGCTGGCTCCGGTGACCAGTACGGAACGACTCATGGCTTAGATTCCTGATTAAAAAGCGAGATTAATTCTTCTGCACTTGGCTGGAAGGTATTAACGCGGCCTGTCGCCAGCGTCTTTCCAGCGGCGGAAATGGCGCATTCAAAACTGCCGAAGCGTTCATCCTGCATCAGCAGTTTGACGGTGATTTCTAGCGTCGAGTCTTTGGCAAAACGCCCGTCTGCGCAGACCAGTTCGCGAGCACCCAGCACCATACCCAGCGCAATCTGATTCT
Organism: Enterobacter sp. Bisph1; assembly: GCF_000814905.1. GTDB lineage: Bacteria > Pseudomonadota > Gammaproteobacteria > Enterobacterales > Enterobacteriaceae > Kosakonia. Next base: position 175,746 of record NZ_JXAG01000042.1, on the reverse strand, counting down.
GCCCCTGCTGCTGACGGTGCCAGCCTGACCAGACGCCAACGGTCTGCGCCATCAGTTCGAGCGCGTACCAGCCGGGCAAATCGCCATCGGCATTCAGAAACGGTGCCAGTACGCTTTGCCCGTTTACCGCGACATGGCACACCGCAGTATCGTCCGTGACGCATTCGACGGAACCCAGCAGCATCATTGGCGCATCGTGGGGTAAATAGGCGACGGGTGATAAGTAGCTCATGACACTCTCCCCAGCAGAATGCTGGCGTTGTTGCCACCAAACGCAAATGAGTTAGACAGAATGAACGGTTTTTTCAGCGCGGTGCTCTGTTGCAGCACGCCGCACGGCGGCAGCGTATCGTCCTGCACATAGCGGGTGAAATCCTGAGCCGGTAACGGCAAATCGCGCGTCAGGATAAGCCAACTCAGCGCCGCTTCGGTAATGCCCGCTGCGCCCAGCGTATGACCGGTCAGATGTTTGGTTGAGCTGCAAGGCACGCTCTCGCCAAAGAGATCGTGTATCACCTGTGATTCAATCTGGTCATTGAGCGGGGTGGCAGTACCGTGCAGGTTGATATAACCAATCTCTTGTGGCTGCATGCCCGCTTCGTTGAGTGCCTGGGTGATGGCGCGAATCGCCCCTTCGCCCTGCGGATGGGGCGCTGAAATATGGTAAGCATCGCTGGACTCGCCTGTGCCCAGCAGCGCAACTCCGGTGGGTTCGCGGGTCAGCACCATCAGCGCAGCGGCCTCGCCGATGGTGATCCCCCGGCGGTCACGGCCAAAGGGTTCGCAGAGGGTAGGGGAGAACGACTCAAGACTGTGAAAGCCGTTGACCGGCATTCGGCTTAAGGTGTCTGCACCGCCAACAATGGCGATATCCACCAGCCCAGCTTCGATTAAGCGGCGACCACTAATCATTGCCCGTGCGCTGGAGGAGCAGGCTGTCGAGACGGTATAGGCCGGGCCTTCCAGCCGTAACCAGTTGCTAAGGAAGCGGGACGGATCGCCCAGTTCCTGTTGCGAATAGTGCCAGTGGATACTCTCTTGCTGATTGAGTTTGCAACGGACATGCTCATCGCCTTCATCCAGCCCCGAGGTGCTGGTGCCAAGCACAACGGCCACGCGATCGCGACCGACACGGGCAATCGCCTCGTCAACCGTGGGTTGAATCTGTGCCAGCGCGGCCAGCAGCAGTTGATTATTGCGGGTGCGATGCACCGACATGGAATGCGGAATGGGCGGCAGTTCACCTTCTACACCGCCCAGCACAGCGTCGGGTGAGCCTTGCAACCAGCCGGTCCGGCAATGCATGCCTGGCGCTATGCCCGCCGTCAGGTTAGCGGCAATCTCATCCTGTGAGTTACCGAGCGCGTTGACCATGCCAACAGCAGAAATGTAAATCATCTCAGTCACCCAGATATTGAATGGTGATGTGGTATTTAAAGACGTGTTGCTCAATGCTAATGGGCTCGCGCTTGCCTTTGCGTTGCAGGTAGACAATCTCTGTTACCAGCTTACCGCTGGCGTTACGCAACTCGCGTCGATCGCCCATGTCGGTTAGTGTCCAGCCCTTCGGCAACTGCGGCTGCCAGGCGCTGAGGGGCCAGTGGCTAAGCATCACATCCGCCAGCACCTGGCTGGCGGGTGGCAGTTGCGGTACGACGATTGACTGCTCGGTGTGAATGCCGGTGTCATCATAGGTCGCGAGGAACAGACGGATACCCACAGATGAGAGCCCGGCAAGCGTCACTTTGTGCGCATCGGCGTTGAGCATCACCAGCAGGGACTGGGTTTGTCCGTTAAAGCTGCCTGTCAACAGCTGCTGCGAACTGACCGCTGGAGTAATACCTGGCGGCGGCAGCGTTACACGCGTTCCCGGCTGGAGCCAGGCCTGCGGATGAGATCCCGCATTTTGATTCGAATGGCTGCAGCCCGCCAGCAGCAGCGTCGCGACCAGCGCGGCGGTGCGGTAAAAAGCGTTCATTTTCGTTTTCTCTCTTTCTTTCCGGGCATGGCCAGCGGGGCCAATACGAAGGCGGTAAAAATGCCACTCACCAGCACGATCCCAAAGCTGCTAATCGCCTGCGTGGCGCTAAATACAAGCATGCCTAACGTCAGCAGCGTGGTCATCATTGCCAGCGTGATGGCCAGCATTGACGTCAGTGGTGTACCGCGTGGGTTGCTGAAAAACAGTGTGTAGTTGATACCTATGCCAAGCACGAGTACCAGCGCCAGCAGTGAAAATAAATTAACCGGATGACCCGTGACGGCCAGCGCGGCCAGCCCGCAGCTCAGTGACAGCACGGACGGCACCAGGCTGGTAAGCCCTTTTCGCCAGCCGAGACGGACCATCGCACCGCAGGCAATAATCGCCAGCGCCACCAACAATAGCCCCGTCAGCAGCGAGCGGTAGAGGGCAAATAGACTGTCGAAACTGGCTTTACGATCGACCCAGACTACGCCGTCATGACGGGCGGCCAGCTCGCTGAGTACAGCGCTGTCCCGCGCGCCTTCCACCGGGACTAACACACCGCTTTCGCCATTTTGCAAGGTCATCCACAGCAGCCGCCAGCCTTCGCTGGCCGGGCTTTTGAGCCACGCTTCCACGCTAACGGGCATGGCCTCGAGATTCGGCGAGACGGCGCTCAGGCCCGCTTTTTGCAGCACTTTGGTTATGGCCGGAGCGGCGTTTTGCAATAAACGGAGATCGCTATTTTGCCGCGCCAGCGAGTTCAGTGGCAGAGTACGCCAGCGGGCAACCTCGCCCGCTTTTTGTGCCTGCTCTAACGCCGGAGTAAAAGCTTCCAGCCGCTCCAGCGTTTGTTGTGGCGTTGCGCCATACACCACAAACCATTTCTGATCGACGCTCTGTCCGGTCAGAGCGGTAATAGTTTTCTCCTGCGCCAGAATAGGCTGGGGCAGCGCCTGTAATTGGGCGATATCATCGTTAACTTTTAGGGTGGCGAGCCCGGCGGCGGAAATCAGCGCCAGCACGACGGGCAGGCCAACAGAGAGTTTTTTATTGCGGCGCCATGCGGCGAGCCAGCGCAGCATGATCACCATCGCCGGTACCGGTCGCACGGGCAAACCACGGCACAGCCAGGGATGCCAGAAAATTACCGTCAGGCAGCTGGCACTCAGCCCCACGGCGGCAAATACCGCCATCTGGCGAATCCCGGGGAACGGAGCCAGCATCATTATCAGGTAGGCGGCAACGGTGGTCAGCAGCGCCAGCAGCAGGGCATTACGAACTTTAGTCAGGCTTTGCCACGGTGATTGCTCGGCCCCGTGCACCATCCGTTCCGTCAGGTAATAGAGGGTGTAATCTGCTGAAATACCGATGATACTCATACTCATCACCAGCGTCATAAGATGCAGTTCACCAAACAGCAGCAGCGTCGCTACCGTGCCCGCCAGCGCACCGGTGGCGATAGAAAGAAGACACAGCAGAAGGGGTGTAAGAGAGCGAAAAACCGCGACGATAAGCAGGATCACCCCAAGAATAGTGACGAGGCCCAGCGTGGAAACATCCCGTTTCGCCTGCTGGCTGGCGTAATCACTGTAAAACACCGTACCGCGCGAAAGCAGTTGCGCCTGTGGGAAATGGGTTTTCAGCGTCTCATGCAGCGCGTTTAGTGTGGTCACCAACTGGTGGGTTTGCTGCATATCGAAGGATGAGCCTGCCAGCTCGCCGTGCAGCAAATACCAGTAGTTTCCCTTATCATCCTGAGTAACCAGCCAGCCGTCCATTAGCCGCAGTTTCTGGCTATTTTGTGCCAGCGCCAGCTGCGAGCCGCGCATGAGCATCAGGGGATCGTTTTGTAACTCTTTGCCGCTGACGCCGGAAAAGGCCGAGTAGAGCTGGGATAAAATCCACTGTGCCTGCGCTTCGCCACCGTTTTGCAGACGGGCGCGGGTAGCTGAATCAATCAGACCATTGCGATGCTGCCAGAAGAACTCACCCCAGGCTTTTTGCCCGGCGGCGTCCATCGGGCCTTTCACCTCATTCAGTGCATGACTGTTTGTTAGCAGTTCCAGCCAACGCTGCGCCACGCGCGGATCGGCATCTTTCCCGGGGCTGACCAGCCAGACTAACTGGCGGTCGAGGCGCTGCATAAACGCATCATTAAGTGCCGGAGGGATCGCCCCGAGCGTCTGTTTCGGCAACATAGCCAGGACGCTGCTGTTCAGGCGCGCGCCGGGCAGCAGAGACAGCAGCACGCCCAGCATGATCAAGCATACCGTAGCCCATAGCAGCGCCGGGCGCAGGGATTTACGGTGCGGCAAAGCGTTGGCGTTCGTCATCGGTCAGGCTGGCGGGCGTCAGTTGGTGGTGGGAAAGGGCAATATCGGTGCGATCGCCCTGTTTGTCATTCAGACGAATCGACTCCAGGTACGTTGCGCCGCCTAAATCGAGCGTGGTGAAAATCTTATCCAGCGGTGTCGTCGTCGGCGTAAGTACCAGCGACCAGCGGCCTTCTCCCAAATCTTTAAAATCGATGCGGAAGTTCTCTTCCAGTACCTTGCGGTCGGCCTGGAACAGCGCCCGCAGCAGGTGGTTGAACTGGAACATCTGCGGATTATTTTCAGCGGTAATGGTCTGCGGCGGCTGGCTGTTGATGGTCTGCACCATCCGCTTGTCATCCAGTAACAACAACATCGGGAAAGGCGCCTTTTGATCCCACAGCAGGCCGCTATCCCGTGCGATCAGCATTTCGCCCTGGGAACGCAGCGGCTGCGGCAGATCCTTAATGGTGCGTATCTGTTCGAAATGCGCGCGCACGACAGGTTGTTCCGTGAACCGCTGCTGTAGCTCATCCAGCGTCACAGCACTCACCAGCGGGCTGAACATCAGCGCCAGTAAAGGCAACCATTTCATGGCGTAACTCCCATACGTTCAAATAAAATTGCCGGGCTGACAAAGCACATTTCGCGGCTGGCTTCTTCAACCGCGACCTGAATGGTGTAGCCAGTGGTGGTGCGTTTACCGGTTTGCGCGTCGAAAATTTGATAGGCAATCCGCAGGCGGTTTTCATACTCTTCAATGTGTGCACGCACGCGAATGCGCTGCTCGAAGGTCACCGCATCACGGTACTTCACCCGGGTATCGACCACCGGCCAGACATAGCCTGACGCCTTCATCTGGCGATAGCCGTAATTGAACTGATTAAGCAGCGCCTCGCGGGCGATTTCAAAGTAGCGAAAATAGTTGCCGTGCCAGACCACGCCCATCATATCGACATCGTGGAACGGAACGGTGATCTCTACTTCGGTCGTAAAGCGGGGATCGGTCAGCACCCTTTACTCCTTCTCTTTGGCATCCGGCAGATGCCAGAAATCGAAAAAATTAAACCAGTCCAGCGGCGACATTAAGGCGTAATGCTCCAGCCGCTGCGCATAGCGATCGACAGCCTCTTGCAGCGCCTGCTGGCGCTCCCCGCGTGGCAGCAGCAGCGGATCGGCAAAAGGCTCGCAGTGCAACGTAAGCGCGCCTTGCTGACGCAGGGCATAAATCAGCACCACCGGGCAGCGCAAAATGGAGGCCAGGATAAAAGGCCCTTGTGGGAACGGCGCGGGCTGCCCCATAAATGAACTCCAGATCACTCGCCAGTCGCCGCCGCGTTGCGGAGTGACGGCAATGCGATCGCCGACAATGGCGACCCATTCACCGCGATCCAGCTTCTCTTTGATGGCAATGGCGGTTTCTGGCCCGATGTCATTCACCGGCATCAGGTTTACGCCAGCCTCGGGTGCCATCTCGGTCATAATCTGTTTAAAGCGCTGAGCGTTATCGTTAAACACCAGCGCGTTGATGACTTTACCGCCTTCAAGCTGCGCCAGCGCCCGGCAGGCCTCGACATCGCCAAGGTGCGAAGCCAGCAGCAGTTTGCCTGGCGAGGCATCGAGATTGAGTGCGTCCTGAGCGCCGGGGGCAAAAACCACATCACGATGCAATTTTAATTCACCGCGCCAACCGGCGACTTTATCCAGCATGGCGTTGCCGAAGCGCATAAAGTGGAAAAAGCTATTAAGGCGCGCGGGAACAGGCTGGTTCCGTCGCGTCAGCTCCTGCTTCACGTTGCGAATCCATTGCTGCGAGGCCTGACGCGCCGGGCGGGCGGTCAGCCAGTAGACACCAATCACTGGCCACAGCAGCAGGGTAAATGTTTGGCGGCCAAACAGTTGCCAGACCCGCAGCATCAGGCGCATGCCCCAAAGACCTTTGACCTCGTCCTGCTGCGCCCAGTGCTGGCGACCACGGCGCAGCAGCAGCGTGGGAATGCGCGGCAGCATGCCGAAGAACAGCCGGGTGTGCATAAGCGAGATGCGTACATTGTCTTTTAATGCGTCGAAATGGGATAAACCATCCAGCGGATAGGTCACGCGGGTCGGCAGAAAATAGCTGGTGTTGCCCTGCCAGTAGAGACGGACCATCACTTCGGTATCAAAGTCCATCCGTTTACCCAGCGGCACGCGTTCGGCCAACTGCAGGGTGGGGGAAACCGGGTAGACGCGAAAACCACACATGCTGTCTTTCAGCTGCAGGGATAAGGTTTCAATCCATACCCAGACGTGCGTTATCCAGCGGCCATACAGGCGCGAGCGCGGAATGGAGTCATCGTAAATGGGCTGGCCGGAGATCAATGCCTCCGGGTGACGCTCAGCCAGCGCCAGCATGTGAGGGATATCTTCAATAGCATGCTGACCATCGGCATCCACCTGTACGGCGTGGGTATAACCCGCGCGCGCCGACTCTTGCAGCCCTTTGATTACCGCAGCACCTTTACCGGTGTTATTCACCAGACGCACCAGCGTGACCTGCGGTTGCTCTGCCGCCAGACGCTCAAGCTCCAGGCGTGTACTCTCCTCACTGCCGTCATCCACAACCAGACAAGGCAAGCCGAACGGCGCCAGGCGCGCTAATACACTGGCCATCATCGCGCCGTGGTTGTAGCACGGGATCAGTACGCAGGGGCGGAACGTTACGGACATAGGCGAATCTTCCCGCTGCTCGCCGTATGGCGCTCTGACCCGGCATGACGCTGATAGCTAAAGGTCAAGATCTGGCGTTCAGCCTGCCAGTTAAGATGCAGCGTCACCGTGGTCTCTGGTAGCAGAGGGGCCTGGAATTTCACATTTTGAATGCTGTGAAAACGGTAGCCTGGTGCCAGCAGCGTAGTGGCGTAGTGCATCACCCAGTCCAGCTGTGCAACGCCCGGCAATAACGGCTGTACGGCAAAATGCCCCTCGAACCAGAACAGGGAGGGGTCAAGGTGCAAAATAATTTCCAGCGTATCCGGCTGTGCCTGGTGGCGCTCGATTTCATGAATTTTCATGAAACAACTCCTGTAACTGCGCATAGACACGCTTATTCATACTGTTTACCGGCATTTCATCAATAACACGCCAGTAGCGGGGAACCGCGACCGGCTCAAGCCAGGGCAGCAGGGCGCGGCGCCAGGCTAATTGCTGGGCTTTTTTACCTTGCTGATGCCAGCGCTGGCGGGTCTTCTCATCAAGCACCAGCAATACACCAATCCCCTGGCGACCGCCACGGGTGATCGGTAGCGCTGCCGCTTCGCAAATACCTTCTAACTCGAGCAGGCGACGTTCGATCTCATTCAGGGATATTCGCTTCTCTTCAATTTTCACCACCCGTCCACGACGCCCGGCAATAGTAAAAAAACCGTCGCTGTCGAAGTGCAGAATATCATCCAGCTGTAACCCTTCCGCTTCATGAATGAGCGGGGAGGTCACACGGCAGAGTTCCCCTTCGCGATGGAACGCCACGCCGGGGAAGGATAGCCAGTAAACGCTCTCTTCCTGGCGATGTCGCCAGGCGAGAATTCCGGTTTCGGTGCTGCCGTAGATCTCATCCGGCCAGACCTTAAGCCAGTCATGGGTCGCAGTGACATCGCACCAGGGTAACATTCCGCCTGCGGAGATGAGCATTGCGACGGGCGGCGCAGCCAGTTCGGTATCCAGCCGTTTCAGAAACGCCGGGCTGCTAATAAAAAGGTACTTCCTGTCATCAGGGAGCGCCGCCAGCTGTTCTGCGTAATAGAGCATTGGCGCGTGCAGGGGCAGGCCCATCGCCATTGGCAACATGATGCGAAACGTCAGGCCATAAAGATGCTGTGGTACGACCGAAGCCACAACGCTGACGCCAGCCAGACGTTCGCCGAAGCGGTTCGCCAGCATGCACGCTTCACGGTCCAGGCTGGCGATGTGCTTAATCACCCGACGTGGGGTTCCTGTGGAACCCGAGGTAAAGAGTTCAACAACGCGCGTGCCGTCAATAAAGGGCAGGGGGGACCACTGGCGTTCTGTCTGCCGGGATGAGGAGACGACGATGACCCTCCCCTGAAAGCCGAGCGTTTTATCGCTCAGCACGCCGCTGAATAGTGATTGCTGTTCTTCCAGCAGCGAGACCCGGATATGGCCTGGAATGACCGGCGTTTTACCGGCATGCAGCGAGGCAAGTAGCGCCACAATAAACAGGTAGCTGTTTTCAAAGCACAGTGCCCAACGCTCACCCTCCTGCTGACGCAACACCTGTACCAGTAAGGTGACATCGTGACGCAACTGGCCAAGGGTCCAGCTGCGATCGTCAAGCCAGGCGACTGGCGTGTCGTCAGGGCGCGGAGCATTTAGCCATTGGCTTAGAGGAAGGGGGTTATTCATTGTGCTTCTCTTTTTTTATCACCCGTTGACGCACCAGCCACTCTGTCGCCATCAGTGTCCCCATCAGCAGGTAAGACACCATACCGTTCCACAGTGTCCACAGCTGCATATCGCCGTGGAACACGGTAAACAGGGCTATTGCACCGTTGCCGATGAAAAATCCGCACCACACAAGCGTCACCTTGCGAGTATAACGCACACCGGCGGGGGGCAAATTCGGCTCACGCAGACGTGCCAATCGTTCGACCAGCGGCATCGCTGTCCACAGTGAACCGCCGAACACCGCCAGCATCACAATATTGACAACTACCGGATAGAGCAGCAGCCACTGATGGGCTTTCAGCAGATAGCTTGCAGCGCAGAGCGCGATGCCTGCCAGCGCGATGCACTGCACCACATAGCGCATCGGTCCTGCATTTCGCCGTACCTGATGCAGACGCAGCACCAGCAGCAGAGCCATCAGCGGTAACAACCAATGTAGGCTGTTATGCGTCAGCCCAAATCCAATCAGGAATGGCCACGCCAGCAGCATTAATCCCGTCAGTAGTGGGATCGCCGGAAATTTTCGGCCACCACGCACGCTCTTTTACTCTTCGCGCAAAAGCTGAGCGACAGCGTCGACCACATCCTGAACGGTACGGACCGATTTGAAGGTTTCCGGTTTGATTTTTTTACCGGTTTTCTTCTGCAGGTGAACAATCATGTCAACCGCATCGATGCTGTCGAGTTCAAGATCTTCATACAGCCGAGCCTGAGGAGAGATCTCCTGCGGGTCGATTTCAAACAGTTTGGTTAGAAGCCCGCAGACTTCCTGGTAAATCGTTTCGTGTTCTGTCATAGCGGATCGCGTCTCAGGCGCGTTGAGCGTTAATAAAAGAAGCCAGCGTGGCGACGGAAAAGAAGTGTTGACGCATCTCTTCGCTTTCGGCGGAAAGCACAACGCCGTACTGATTTTTTACGGCCAGCCCAAGTTCCAGCGCGTCGATGGAGTCAAGACCCAGGCCATCGCCAAAGAGCGCGGCTTCGGTATCGATATCCCCGGCGGTTAGCTCGTCCAGATTCAGCGTACTGATAATGAGATTTTTAATTTCAAGATGAAGCGCTTGCATCATTAATTCCTGACAAAGATTGAAGGCCTGATGTAAATCGATGCTGCAGATGCCGGTTTAACTGCCTTGCAGCCAGTGCCGGTTCTTGTCTCGTTGCATCGTAAAATTCACGGATGTTCACGCGTTCGCGAACATCTACGGTGAAGAGGGGTTTTTCTGCGGGTACGTCGTACCAATGGCTTTTTTTATCCAGCAGATGTTCGCTGCAGTGGATCAATACCATCCGCAAATCGCTGTTACAGCGCACGGCGATATTCGCCGCACCGCGTTGCAAAGAGAGGGGCGCACCGAAGGTTGTCCGCGTCCCTTCCGGGAAGATTAAAAGCGTGTCGCCCTGTGCCAGACGCTGCTGGCTTGCATTGAGTAGCGTTTCGGCTTCGCTATTTATCAGGTAATCCGCTGCACGAATCACGCCGCTGACAAAGGGATTACGCAGCAGAGCGCTTTTCACCAGACAGTCGGTTTCGGGCATCACCGAGGCCAGGATCACGTAATCAATCAGCGTGGGGTGATTGGCCACTACCAGACAGCCACGATCGCGTTGCAGGGCGTCAAGATTTTCAATGCGATAGTTCAGCACCCCTGTGCCACGGGCGACGAACAAGAAAAAGCGGAAGCTGGCCGCAATACTGTGACGCGCCAGACGGCGGCGTTTGGCGCGATCGCGCTGGACAACCAGCAGCAGATTGAACCATACCAGCGACAGCAGCAGGCCGCCTACGCCAAAGAGCGCGAAGCAAAAACCGGTCATTACCAGACGCCATAACCAGTTGAGTTGGGCAGACAGGCGACTCATTCGCGTGTCCATTGCCACAGCAACCGTTCGCCAGGAACTACAAACTGCCGGTCATTGTTGAGATAACGTTGCAGGAACATCAGGCTTTGCGGCAATGCAGGTTCTTCACCGATGCTGCCGGCACGGGTTTCGCAACGCCAGGCGCTACCGGCTTCAATAACCAGCGCCAGCGCGTACGGCCAGGTGGGCATTTGCGGCGGTAAGCCAGGATGGTAAAAGTCGGGGAGCGCGCCGTCGAAATCGACCAGTAACACCCGGGAATAGCCAGCATGAAGCAGGCTTAACACTTCGCATAACGCCTGCTGGAAAGTGTCCAGCCCGGCTGAGACAGAAGACGAGACGATGGGCTGACGCGCAGAGATGGTCAGATTGCCGACCGCCGAATTGTGCACCGACATGGCAAAGTCGGTTGGCGAGACGGACTGCCCGGTCGCCAGCGCATGCAATATGCGGAAATTACGCTCAAGTTCGCCATGACGACTGGAATAGACCACGGCATCTACGGCGTGGTCGCGAAGCATGGTCAGGCCAATATCTACCGCCAGTTTGCTGCCTGAATTGAGGCGACGCGCCGTCATCATCGACAGTTCGGTCAGTTTAGCCAGCGGCGCGGCTGGGTCGATGCTAAGCGGCTGGCGTGACCACGCCTGCCACTCTGCGGCATCGCTTAGGCCTGGCGCTCTTGCCTGCCAGTCAATAATGTTAAGTGAAAATTTCATCTACGCGCGTCCGCGGAAAAACCGTAATCAAATGGCAGGCATGCCTGTGCGGGCAGTTAAACTGCTCTATAGTTCAATTTTTTGGCACATCAATAAGGTATGACCTACCCCAAGGTTGTCCAGCCGCTGTTCTACATGGAAGCCGGCCCTTTCCAGGTAGTGATAAAACTTCTCGACGCTGTAAAACCGGCTATTACCGTTCGCCATACAGGTGAAATAAAGCGAGGTAGCATTCAGACTAAACGATGCGGCTTCAAATTTTTGTGCATCCCAGAACAGTTCCATAATGCACAACCGCGCGCCAGGTTTCATAACCCGTGCAATGCGAGTCAACATGGCGACAATCTGCTCAGGAGAGAAACAATCCAGGAACTGGCTCATCCACCAGATATCAGCATCACCCGGCAATGTCGCATGGCTAAGCATATCGACAGCATGGAAGCCAATGCGATGAGATAAACCTGCTTTTTCGATATTTTCCCGCGACAGCGCTATCTGCTGAGGCAGGTCAAGGATCGTGACGGCAACATTTTCGTCATAGCGGCAGCAGCGTAGCGCCCATTTCCCCGTATTGCCGCCCACATCGTACAATTTTGTCGGCGAGGTTGCGAATACATATGGCAGCGCAGCGTCAAAAGCGGCATCAGAATAGTAATGATCAAAGGCAAACCAGCTCTCTTTTGCCGGCCCTGGTAATTGTGATAACGCGGGATAGATCGTTGGCCAGTCGCCAAATACGGCTAAGCCGGCGGGTTTTTGTTCCTGCAGAGCGTCGGCCAAATGAAATAACCCCTGGTAACAAACGTCCTGCGTAAAATCCATATTGACGCGGGTCATGGCATCGTGGAGTAAAAAATGTCCAACTTTCGCCAGGTAATAACGTCCTTCTTGATGGATTACGATCCGTCCGCTTAATCCCATATCCAGCAAAACGCTGACGGCATAATCATTCAGGGTGCTGTTCTCGGTTATTTCCTCAATACAGGCACCTTTTTTCCCTTTTTTATCAAGCCAGGAAAGAACACCCGAATTACGCAGGCAAAGCGCAGTTTGAAACAGCATCGGTGCAAAGGCGATACGTTGCGCTTCGGTAATAGCATCCAGCGCGCTGAGAGTATCCTTTTCGTACATTGTTGCAAAACCTTTTTCGGGCAAAAAAACGTTATCGGGCCATTTCGGCCCGACTTTAATAAAATATTACAGCGCTGCGCCTGCGGAAAGATTCAACTGAATATCGTTGTCGAGGTTATGCACCCAGCGGTTATAGCTTTTATGAATTCTACCTTCGGATGATTTCAGGTTCATACTGCTTTCGTATTTAATTGAATAACTTGTAGCAGAATAAGGAATACTTACTTCTACCGAGTGGTCGCGTGACTGCAGGCGACCTTTAATAACGCCTGGGCCCGCTTCAGACATAATCCATTCACGCTTCTGGCCTGCTTTCAGAATCGCGGTTTTTACCTGCTCAGCAGTGTGGCCTGTACTGACAGTGGAGTGAATTTGCTCAATGGGAGCGGTACGCGCGCAGCTTGACAAGGCACCGACAAAAACAATAGCAGCAAACCATTTAAAAATTTTGTTCATAGCAATCCCTTTAATCTATTAGATAAAACAAATTAATAAAATTTCATTTATGTTTCAGATTAAAAAATAACCTGCATTACAGTAATGCCAGTAGTTACGCCTTATACATTAAAGCGCTGTTTTTGACAATGTTGGAAAACTGCAGATGTGAAATTCACGTCGTTAAAAATAATCATCTGTGATATGCAATCTGGCAAATGACTAATAATTTTATTATTAAGTTAAAGCGATTCCAAATTAAAAGTTGGTAGTTTTAATATTCTATTAATCATAATAGCTAGCGACCTCTCACTGCTTTTTATGCTGAGCCAGTATAAAATCTTTTAATTTGTGTTAAGTCTATTGTTTTGTTGGGTGGTGTGTTATTTGAGCCTCGAATTAGTAATCATTGTAATAAGTCACGGATTGTCCTTTCCTGTTGATAGTGCTAACGGCAACAGGCCCGGCACAGATGCTTTACCGCGTAATGTGCAACGTGCAGGAGCCGTGTACCCGATATCCTTATAAAAAAATAATTTATTACCGTTACCATTGATAAAAATGAGGTGCTGGCAACGAGGCCGGATTGCTGCTACGTTTCATCTATGTCTGATAAACAATCTTTATATCAACTTATTACCCCCCTTATTCGCACCGTCATTCGACCGGTGGGATAACGCGTATCTATTTCCCGCCAGCACGGCGGGGCCTTGCTGGCAGCAACCTGCGAGGACATGTTATGAGCGAAGAATCCCCAACTACCGCCACACTCCATCTTCTGTGCGGCAAAATCGCGTCGGGTAAATCAACCCTTGCCGGCGAACTGCTAAAAACGCCGGGTACGGTGTTACTGAGCGAAGACAGCTGGCTGGCGCTGCTGTTCAAAGAGGAGATGAGCAGCGTAGAGGATTACATCTTCTATGCAGCGAAATTAAAAGCCGCCATTAAGCCGCACGCCATCGCGCTGCTGCGAGCGGGCGTTAATGTCGTGCTCGATTTTCCCGCGAATACCCTGGCGAGCCGCCAGTGGATGATGTCGATTATTAACGCGTCCGGCGCGCCGCATGTGCTCCATTATTTGGCGGTGGGCGATGAGGTTTGCATAGCCCGTTTACGCCAGCGCAACGCCGCAGGCAACCATGATTTTGCCGCCACCGACGAACAGTTTGCGCATATTACCCGTTACTTTGTCGAACCGACTGAACAAGAAGGATTTCATATACTTCGTTATTGATAACGGGCCGCAGGTTGCGTAAAAGTAGAGCGGCTATGCTTACTGTTACAACACAACAATAATAGAGGCGATGTCATGGATAAGGAGTTACTGGACGCGGGCTATCGCGTCTATACCGGCGAGAAGATTGATGTCTATTTCAATACGTCGGTCTGTAAGCACGCGGGAAACTGTGTGCGTGGTAACACGAAGCTTTTCGATCTCAAACGCAAACCGTGGATCATGCCCGACGAAGTCGATGCCGCCACGGTTGAACGTATTATTGACACCTGCCCGAGCGGTGCGTTGAAGTACCGCCACAACTAAGTGAGTGAAACATGGAAATTCTTGAAGGTCACAACAAATTTTATGTCAATGACGCCCAGGGAACGCAGGTTGCCGAAATCGTCTTTGTGCCCACGGGAGAACATCTGAGTATTATTGAACATACGGATGTTGACCCGAGTCTGAAAGGACAGGGCGTCGGCAAACAGCTGGTGGCGCGCGTGGTCGAAAAAATGCGTGCGGAGCAGCGTAAAATTATTCCGTTATGTCCGTTTGCCAAACACGAGTTTGATACGACGCGCGAATACGACGATATCCGCGCCTGAATAACAATACCGGCGACGCCGGTATTGAAGGGTGTATTTCCGCGTCAGTCTCTCTTTAATGCTGATTTTCCAGCGCTTCCCACAAACCATGCAGGTAAGTTACGCCCAGCGCGCGGTCGTAAAGGCCGTAGCCGGGACGTCCCGTTTCGCCCCAAATAAAGCGACCGTGATCCGGGCGGATATAGCCCTCGAAACCATTGTCATGCAGGGCTTTCATCACCTGGAACATATCCAGCGAACCGTAACGGGTTAAGTGCGCGGACTCGTAAAAGTCTTTATCGGCAATCAATTTAATATTGCGCACGTGGGCAAAATGTATCCGTTTGCGGCGGGTAAACTCTGCCAGAATCTGGTAGACGTTGTTATCGGGATCTTCGGCAATGGAACCGGTGCATAAGGTGATACCGTTGGCCGGGGAATTGACTGCATTGCAAATCCAGTCGAGATCGTCGCGGTTTTTCACAATCCTCGGCAGGCCAAAAATAGAGTAGGGCGGATCGTCGGGATGAATGGCCATTTTTATGCCCACTTCTTCGCATACCGGGATCACTCGTTCAAGGAAATAGACCAGGTTATTGCGCAGTTTCGTCTCATCGACATCTTTATATTTGGCAAACAGTTCCTGCACTTTTGCCAGGCGTTCCGGTTCCCATCCGGGCAGGGCGAAACCGTTGGCATTTTCCAGCACCTCTTTGACCACTTCGTCGAGGGTTTTATCGATACCTTTTTTCTCGAACGCCATGGTCAACGAACCGTCTGGCAGAACATAATTCATGTCCGTTTTCATCCAGTCGAAAACCGGCATAAAGTTGTAGCAAATCACTTTAACGCCGATTTCCGCCAGGTTGCGGATGGTTTGCTGGTAGTTCTCAATTAAGCGATCGCGGCTGGGAAGGCCAATTTTAATATCGTCATGAATATTAACACTTTCAATCACTTCCATGGTTAAACCGGCCTGATGAACGCGATCGACAAGAGCGCGGATTTTCTCTTTTGGCCACACTTCGCCGACCGGAACATCATACAATGCGCCAACAACGCCATCGACGCCCGGAACCTGCCGGATGTGTTCCAGCGGAATTTTATCTTCAACTGGCCCAAACCAGCGCATTGTCATCTGCATATTGTTACCACCTCTAAAAGAAATATTGTTAACTACCATACTAGTATTGATAATAACCTGACGGTAAGCAGATTTATGAGATCTCTGTCACACAACCTTTTTTGTCGATAATTCAAGCCATAACACGTTACCGCGGCGAAGGTGAATCTGCGTATGCCAGCAGGCTAAAAATAATTTGCGATTGAGCTTGCGCCGAAAACTTAACCGTGCGTTAATGAGTAGTCGGTTTGATAAATCATTATCTCCAGTAGTTCACTAAAGTCTTTCTCATCACTAAGTACCTCCTTGCTACTTCTGTTTGGGTCTTCGCTTTACACACTGATAAAAATAATGTCTTCAGACCATTAATGCCGTAATTCGGCGCACCAAATAGAAGGTTTTACGCATGTCTACTAAAATGATCGGTATCGTTAAATGGTTTAACGCTGAGAAAGGTTTCGGTTTCATTACTCCTAAAGATGGCGGTAAAGATGTTTTCGTACATTTCTCCGCGATCCAGAGCAATGATTTCCGCACTCTTGATGAAAATCAAGAAGTTGAGTTTACTATTGAAAATGGCCCGAAAGGCCCGGCTGCGGCCAATGTGGTACCGCGCTAAGGATTTAGAATTATTACCAATATTCATTTTCGCTGCCCGTGCTGTCACGGGTCGCAATACCGAGTTTCCAGTTTCGATGTGACTGAGAAAAATCCGGTCGGTGCCAAATGTATTTTTTGCAAAACGCCAATGATGACATTTGACACTATCGCTGCGTATGCGCAGCAGAGCCAGGCTCCGATGGAGTTTCGCAAATAAAAACAGGCCAGTTTTCTGGCCTGTTTTTTTATTGCCTGTTAAACCCGCCACGCTTTTCTAATTTGTTATCTCTTCTCTTCGCCGCTTAATGTCTCGTTCATCAACATAATCATTTTTACTGAGCGATTGCTGGTCAGTTGCCAGGTCATCTGGCGGAAGTGCAGCTCGCCTTGCTGCGGATGGTTAAAAACGCGCTCACCGCCTTCGCGCACCACAACCTGCTGGCGCGACCAGAACGTACGAAACAGCGCGCTGTCATTATTCAGGCTCTGCACAAACTGGTTTAGCTGCCGATCGTGGGGATAGTGCATCGCGTCCGCGCGCAGTTCAGCGACAATCCGGCTGGCGCGCGTTTCCCAGTCGGCCACCAGCGTTTGCGCCAGCGGGTGGCGAAACATAAAGCTCATCATATTCGGCTGCTTGTCGTTATCCAGCCAGCCGTGAAACAGCGCTCTGGCGGGGCGATTCCACGCCAGCATATTCCAGGTAAGATCCAGCAGATAACAGGGACAGGCCATTTGATCTACTGCTGCCAGCACGGAGGCTTCAACGGAGATCACTTTCTCTTCCTGCGGATCGTTTTGTAGTGCCAAATGAAAGAGATATTTGCGCTCGGCGGCGTTCATTTTCAGCACGCTGGCGATATTCGCTAAGGTTTGCGGCGACACTACAATATCCCGGCCTTGCTCAATCCACGTATACCAGGTGGTACTGATCCCGCTGAGCTGCGCCACCTCTTCACGGCGCAATCCCCGCGTACGGCGTCGTCCCTGCGCAGGCAACCCAATATCTGCAGGCGCGGTATTTTCCCGTTGCGACCGCAAAAAAGCACCTAACGTTTTCGGCCCGGCAAACAGCGTGTTTTCCATGGTGGTACCCGTTAATACCAGTATAAGTACACATATTGTACCCCTATAAAAGCAGCCGTATAGTCGCAAAAAAACAGGGTTCAATCGGGCAATAACAGGAGAAGAGCATGGCGGTAAATCATCATGAATTAACGGAAAAACAGTTTGGCGACCAGGCGCAGGCGTATCTGACAAGCCAGGTGCATGCGCAAGGCGCAGATTTGGTACGGCTGGCCGAATGGCTGAGCCACGATGGCGATGCTTCGCTGCTGGATTTGGGCTGCGGTGCCGGGCATGCCAGTTTTGTGGCCGCTGGCGTGGTGCGTGAGGTGACGGCATACGATTTGTCAGAGAAGATGCTGGCGGTAGTATGCCAGGCAGCTAAGGATCGTCAGTTAACGAATATTGCGACCGCGCACGGAGCGGCAGAAAAACTGCCGTTTGCCGACAGCAGCTTTGATGTGGTGATCAGCCGCTACTCGGCGCACCACTGGCATGATGTCGCACTCGCACTGCGCGAGATAAAACGTGTCCTGAAACCTGGCGGAAAATTTATCCTGATGGATATCGCTTCGCCTGGCCGTCCGGTGCTGGATATCTTTTTGCAAACCATTGAAGTGCTGCGCGATCCGTCTCATGTGCGCAATTACTCCCCGGCAGAATGGCTGCAGATGACGCAGCAAGGCGGCTTGTTGATTGAAAAGTTACTGACCGATCGGCTGGCGCTGGAGTATCAATCTTGGGTGGAACGGATGAATACGCCGGAAGTACTGCGCGCGGCGATCCGCTATCTCCAGGTGCAGGCATCAGATGAAGTCAAACAGCACTTTCTTGTTGGTAATGAAGGCGCATTTACCTCCGATACATTGATGTTTCAGGCACGTGCGTAAACAAGCTGGTGCGCCCTTAGGCGCACACTTTTCCTGGCGCGCATTACGCATTGGCGGGGCGAAAGAGTACCCTTTATCCCGCTATAAACATGTGCATCTGGCGGCAAACCGCGAAGTTAGCGCGGGATAATATTTTCCGCTTTCAGGCGCTCAAACAGCGTGGTAAAGGCGTCCAGCGTGCTGCGATAGCTGGTAAAGCCCGCTTTGCGGCTCTTGCTCATATCGGCGAAGGCTTCCATCGGGCGTCCCAGATCGGCATCCGTATGCCACCAGGACGCCAGCTTATCGATGTTAGCTTCAGCTAACTGATACTTACCGGCAATCTCTTTCCATGCGGCTTGCGCTTCCTGCATCCGCCCCGCCAGCGGCATCATCGTTGCCGGATAAGGCGCGGCTTCAATACCAAAATAGCTCGCCAGCTGCGGCCATAGCGCGTTCCAGCGGAACACATCACCATTCACCGCGTTAAAATCTTCGTTCGCCGCACTTTCATTGGTCGCCGCCCAGATCAGCTGCTCGGCCAGCAGACCCGCATCGGTGACGTCCGAGACGCCGTTCCACTGTTCAGGCGAGCCGGGGAAAATAAACGGCCAGCCTTTTTCGCGGCACAGCGTCGCATAGACTGCAAGCGTTAGCCCCATATTCATCGCATTGCCCACCGCATAACCAATAATGGTGTGCGGGCGATGCACGCTCCAGCGGTAGCCATATTTCTGCGCCCCGGCGAAGAGTTCATCTTCCTGGGCATAGTAAAAATTATCGACGGGCTGGCGGCCTTGCTCTTCGCGAAACGGGGTAATCGGTACTTCGCCTTTTCCGTAAGCTTCAAACGGGCCGAGATAGTGTTTCATGCCGGTCACCAGCGCGACATGCGCCCCGTTCAACCGCTCGCCCAGCGCAGCAATGACGTTTTTCACCATGGCGCCGTTGACGCGAATATTGGCTTTTTCATTCTCCTGACGCGCCCAGACGCTAAAGAACAGCGCATCGGGTTTTTCTCCTTGCAGGACTGAGCTAATCGCTGCCGCATCGGTTAAATCCGCCGTCAGGCTGGCGCAGCCCGCCGGAACCGCGCCGCGCCCGCGCGACAAACCCGTTACCTGCCAGCCTTCCGCCAGCAGTTTTTCCGCCAGCGCGCGCCCAATCACGCCGCTGATGCCGACGATTAAAGCTTTTTTCTGCATACGTTGATCCTCAATGTTGTGCCTCTTTTCAGGCTAATAGAGAATGGCATTCTTATCCTGGGTATTAATTCACACCATTCACAACCTGGATTCATCAATCTAATGAGCGATCAGCGCCTGAAAGATATCCTCCCCTTTGTCGCCAGCGTCGAAGCGGGGAGCTTTACCGCCGCAGCAGAGCGTTTGCATCTGACCGGCTCGGCAATCAGTAAAAGTATCGCCCGCCTCGAGGCGCGTCTCGGATCGCGGTTACTTGAACGCACCACGCGACGGCTGGAAGTGACCGATGCCGGACACGCCTATTACCAAACCTGTATTCGCATTCTCGAAGAGCTGGCGGAAGCCGAATCGGTGCTGGCGGCGCATCGCACGATCCCTTCCGGGCGTTTACGCCTCGCCGTGCCGAATACCTACGGTCGGCTGGCCGTGATGCCGCTGCTGATCCCCTTTTGTCAGCACCACGCGGAATTGGATCTGAGTCTGACCTTTTCCGATCGTTTTGTTGATCTGTTCGATGAGGGAATTGATGTGGCGGTGCGTATAGGGCAAACCGCCGATATGCCCGCTTCGCTAGGGTGGAAGCAGATTGGTCGTGAGAAAATGGTGTTTTGCGCCGCCCCCGATTACCTGCAACGCGCAGGCATGCCGCAAAGTGAGACGGAGTTGATGCAGCACCGGGCGATTGTTTACGAGCGGGTTGATGGCAGCACCAAACCCTGGCTATTTACTACCGCGGACGGTCATATACAGTGGCGCAACGTGGCATACCGCATGGCCCTTGGCGATGTTGATGCGCAGGTTCAAGCCCTGTGCGCCGGTTTAGGCGTTGGTCAGATGCCGACCTGGCTGGTACACCGACAAATCGCCCGCGGCGAGCTGCAGTTGATTCTGCCGCACTGTCAGCCGCCGGGGCTGGCGCTGACATTAGTGTGGCCGCGTCGTAAGCAGCTTTTGCCGAAAGTGGACGCTTTACTGACAGCATTGAGCGCTCTTGAGATTTCTCCGCCCCTTGCCGCACCCGCTCTTGACCAATGACAAGGCGAACGGGCACTGACTCTCTTTATAATCAGTGCCGTTTCCCCTTTCACTGGTGTGATTTATGGCTTACCAACTCAATCTCAACTGGCCGGAATTTCTTGAAAAATACTGGCAAAAGAAACCTGTGGTCCTCAAACGCGCGTTCGTGGATTTTGTCGACCCGATTACGCCCGACGAACTGGCAGGCCTGGCGATGGAGCCGGAAATCGACAGCCGCATTGTCAGCCATGTGAATGGTCAATGGCAGGCGTGGAACGGTCCGTTTGAATCTTTTGATCATCTCGGCGAAAAAGACTGGTCGCTGCTGGCGCAGGCGGTCAACCACTGGCATATGCCGGCAGCGGAACTGGTGAAGCCGTTTCGCGTATTACCTGAGTGGCGTTTTGACGATCTGATGATCTCCTATTCCGTACCGGGCGGCGGCGTGGGTCCGCATATCGATCAGTATGATGTGTTTATTATTCAGGGTATGGGCAGCCGTCGCTGGCGCGTGGGCGACAAACTGCCGATGCGTCAGTTCTGCCCGCACCCGGCGCTGCTGCATGTCGATCCCTTTGAGCCAATCATTGATGAAGATCTTGAGCCGGGCGATATCCTCTATATTCCGCCAGGATTCCCCCATGACGGTTTCACTCATCAAGAGGCGTTTAACTACTCTATCGGTTTCCGCGGGCCAAACGGCCGCGATCTCATCAGCAGCTTTGCCGACTACGCGCTGGAAAACGATCTCGGTAGCGAGCACTACAGCGACCCGGATCTAACCTGCCGCGAACATGCGGGCCGGATTGAAGCTTACGAGCTGGAACGTGTGCGCAATATGATGATTGAGCTGGTCAGCCAGCCGGAGCATTTCAAACAGTGGTTTGGCAGCTTTATCACCACGCCGCGCCATGAACTGGACGTCGCGCCTGAGCCGGATGATTACAGCGTTGACGAGATTGTTGATGCGCTTAAAGAGGGGCAAGTGCTGACGCGTCTGAGTGGTTTACGCGTGTTGAACGTGGACGGCAGCGTCTTTATCAACAGTGAATATCTCGATACTGCCGATGCGCAAGCCGCCGATGCCCTGAGCCGCTATACCATTATTGGCGTCAATGAACTGGGCAATGCCCTTGATAACCCCGCTTTTGCGCAGGAGCTGACCGGGCTGGTCAACCAGGGTTACTGGTATTTTGACGAGTAAGTTCTTACCCATGCGCAGTTAAGTCAGTGGCTGGCCGTTAAACGGTCAGTCACTGAGCATACTGAAAATCTGTCGCGCAAACCGCGCCTATCGGGCCACGATAAAGCGCTTTTCGTCATCGATAAAACTCTTGTCGTCGGCGGCGGCGATGATCGAACCAAAGTTCATTTCAGCCCGCAGTTTCCAGCTTTCCGGTATCTTCCACGCCTCGCGAACATCGATATCAATCAGCGGGTTGTAGTGCTGCAAATTCGCGCCAATGCTCTTTTCCGCCAGCGCCAGCCACACGGCGTACTGGGCGATACCGCTACTCTGTTCTGACCAAACGGGGAAGTTATCGGCGTAAGCAATGTACTGACGCTGTAGCTGCGTTACCACCTCCTGATCCTCAAAAAAGAGCACCGATCCGGCGGCGGCAACAAACCCGTCGAGCTTATCCGAGGTCGCATGAAAGCTCTCGGCGGGGATCACTTTACGCAGCTGTTCACGCACCATCTCCCAGAAACGATCGTGTTCTTTACCAAGCAGGATTAGGGCACGTGAACTTTGCGAGTTAAACGCCGAGGGCGCCTGGCGAATGGCCTCTTTAATAATATCGATAGCCTCATCATCGGCGATGGGCAGATCTTTGCCGAGGGTATAAATGGTCCTGCGCGCTTTCGCCAGCGAAAGGAAATCATCCACCGCTGAATGCCTTACCCTTGGTTTAAACTCCGCTTCCAGCAGGGGCTGCGGCTTGATAGCCTGCGGTGCGTCATCGGTGCGGGCCATTGTCGTTTTTAAAATTTGCTGGAACGGATCCATCGGGCGCAGCTCCTGTTATAAGCGTAGAGAGAGTTTTAGGTCATCTTATCAGAGCACAGTTCTGTCGATATCCATCCTGCAAATAGACAGGGGAAAAGAGCGTATTTACCTGACTGCTGTCGACAGGGGGAAAGGGGAGCCGCTTCTCTTTGTGCTTACGCGTGGCGCGTTCCAGAGAAGAACGGTAGTCCCACGCGATACGTTAATGAATGGCAAAGCAGCAACTATTGCCGGGGATTAACAGGTGAGAATATCCATCGCTCTTGTAGTGATTATTTAATTTGCCTGTTCATTCTCCTGCTGATTCAACAAAAAAGTTGCTCAAGCAAAAGAGATAACGAAAAATAATGCGCCTTATGGCATCTTACTGTAGGCCTGAGGGCGGATGGCAACGGGTGTTTAGTATTCACTGCCTGAACACACATTATTGTTATTTCCCCGCGCCGATAATAAATGTACGTCTGGCCCGGCTGTGCGTGACGCGCGCGTAGCGATGCCGTAAAATCGGAACAGTCGCAAAGCGATTGGTTTTGTTTTGAAGATAATGTTAATCCAAACATTTTTATACAGAGTTATATGGCAATAAAATAACGCCGCCCTTAATAAAACATTAAGAAATAGATATTTCCGAAAAATTAAAAAAATCTTACGCAATTTTGCTTAAGGCAAATTAATTTACCTCCTTAACTATATTCTTTAAAACATTAAAGTACTCGCGGTGTGGATAAAATGAATAGCTCTTTATCGTGGGGCAGCGGGAAGCGCGGCCGTTAGCCACGCGAAAAAGCCTGACGCAATCATGTACAGGGTAACTATTATTACTTCTGGTGATAGAAAGCGGCGTTTACGCCCTTTCTTACGGCGCGCAGACGCCGACGTGGTGACCAGTAAAGTGACAGAACGTAGTGATAATCTGATTCGCTTTCATTGAGTTAGCGAGCAGTTTAGCGAGACAGACAGGTATATTTTTGTGGTGAATGATTTTTGCTTTCATCACCTTCACAAGGCTTGTTGCTGTGCATAAAGCAGGCCATGCGGAAATGAAACGATGAATAATGAAAAAAAACGGCTCAATCACCGGGATGAAGACGCAAAGCATCTTTTTGAATTGTTACATAACAATTCTGACTGGGTTTGGGAGGTAGACGCGCAGGGGCGTTATACCTGGACTTCTGATGTGGTTACCGAGCTACTCGGTGTGCCGCCGGAAGAAGTGATTGGCAAAACGCCTTTTGATTTTATGCCGCCGGGCGAGGCGGAACGTGTGGCAGGTGCGTTTGGCGCAATTGTTACCGAGAAACGTGCCTTTTCCGGGCTGGTAAACCGCAATCAACGCGCCGATGGATCCGTTGTTGTACTGGAGACTAGCGGTATTCCGCTGTTTGATGAGCAGGGTGAGCTGCGGGGCTATCGCGGTATCGATCGCAATATTTCGCATCTTGGTGAGCGCGTGCTGCAGCTGGAAACTATCTATCAAACCACGCCGGTGGCGCTGTGCATGATCGATCGCGCCGGGCGCTTAGTCATGTCCAATAACGCGATGGCGAAACTGCTGGGCGATGTGCAGGAAACGGAGAGTCACTTTCAGCGCTTAATGCCGGATTACTGGCCCTTTTTTATTTCGGATTTTGCGCTGGCGGATCGGGGTGAGCCGCTGCCGTCGCGGGAGCTGAGTTTTCGCGACCGCAGTTACGATTTGCAGGCCGTGCCGGTAAAGGACGCGATGGACACGGTCATCGGGCTCTCCGTTACGTGGGTGGATATCACCGAACGCCGCCACGCGGAACATAAGCTCGCCAGCGCTAACAAAGTGTTGCAGCAATTTGCACAGCACGATCATCTGACCGGGTTGTTTAACCGCCGCTATATGGATGAATGCCTGCTGGCAGAGATTGCCCGCTCGCTGGAAGACGGTTTCCCGCTGTCGGTGTGCCTGGCAGATATCGATTATTTTAAAAATTATAACGATAACAAAGGCCATCAGGCCGGGGATGATTGCCTGCGGCTGGTCGCCCGTACGCTTGCCGTATCGCATCTGCGCAGCGGGTATAACGTCAGCCGTTATGGCGGCGAAGAGTTTTTGATAATCCTGCCGGGCACCAATCTGGCGCAGGCAAGAGATCTCGCTGAAGGCGTGCGGGGTAACATCAGCGCGCTGAATGTGCCGCATAACGCGAGCCCAACCGGGTTTTTAACCATCAGCATTGGCGTTGCAACCCTGCAGGCCGGGCAGGTACAGTCAGAGGGAAAACCGCTGCATATGATTGCCAGCGGGCTGATTCACCGGGCCGATACCGCACTTTATGCGGCAAAAAAACAGGGCCGTAATCAGGTGGTCTCGGCGCTGGAAAATTCAGTAAGAGTGTCGGGAGCCTGATGGCTCCCGGTTTTGCTTGCCTGGGCCAGCGCCTGCAGCTTCATGTCTGGCGCTTTGCCTTTATTCAGTCATTAGAAGAGAGATCCATGCCCGTAAGTGGGATGGATCGATAGCCAGAAAAAGCGGGATATACGCTATTTTTACCTGCTTATCACCTCATTCTCCTACCAGTTATGCGATATACGGCAAAAGATTGCCAAATATATTCTAAATCATCCAGGCCGTGGCCCGGCGGGATTAACGCGTTTAGTTATAATTAATGTCAATTTGGTTATTTCAAATATCACTCAGAGTGATTATTATCTTCTGGACATCCATACTGCTAAACCGCCAAACGGAAAATAACAACGCATGATCGTCCTCAGGAATATCTCTAAGATTTTTGACCAGGGAAAGGCATCGATTACCGCCGTCGACAATGTCAATCTGACGGTTGAGCAGGGGCAAATTTACGGAATTATTGGCTACAGCGGTGCCGGGAAAAGTACGCTGATTCGCCTGTTAAACGGACTGGAGAAACCGACTTCCGGCAGCGTGGTGATCAACGGCCAGGACATTGCCGCCGCACGCGGTGAAGCTCTGCGCCAGGCGCGGCTGAAGATCAGCATGGTCTTTCAACACTTCAACTTATTGTGGTCGCGCACCGTGCGCGAAAACATCGCCTTTTCAATGCAGATTGCCGGTGCGCCAAAAGCCAAAATTAACGCGCGTGTTGCGGAACTGATTGAGCTGGTTGGGCTGAAAGGGCGTGAAAACGCCTGGCCGTCGCAGCTTAGCGGCGGGCAGAAACAGCGCGTCGGCATTGCCCGCGCGCTGGCGAATAACCCCGATGTGCTGCTGTGTGATGAAGCGACGTCGGCGCTTGATCCGCAGACTACCGATCAGATCCTCGATTTACTGCTGGATATTAATCGCCGCTTTAAACTCACCGTGGTGTTGATCACCCATGAGATGCATGTGGTGCGCAAAATTTGTGACCGCGTAGCGGTAATGGAGAACGGCAAAGTGGTGGAAGAGGGCGAAGTGCTGGACGTGTTTACCCATCCGCAGCAGCCGATTACCCAGCAGTTTGTACGTCAGGTCAGCCAGTATAAAGAAGAGGAAGCGTTTAATCCTGAGCTGAATAGCGCGCTGGACGGAACGGTGATTAAGCTGACCTTTACCGGCCACAGCACGCATCAGCCGATTGTCGGTGAACTGACGCTGCGCTATGGCCTGCCGTTTAACATCCTGCACGGCAAGATGTCGCAAACGGCGCACGGCGTATTTGGGCAATTATGGGTGCATGTGAAGGCGACCCCGGAACAACTGAATAATATCCTTGCTGACCTCGGCAAGACGGATATTGCAAGCGAGGTCGTAAACCATGGTTGATTCACTCTTTCCGCATCTGAAATGGGCGCAACTCTGGGCGGCGACGCAAGAGACGCTGTATATGACCGCGCTCTCCGGTGTAGCGACTTTCGTGCTGGGGATTTTCCTCGGTCTGGCACTGTTTCTGACGGCGCGCGGCGGCCTGTTCCAGAACCGCACGCTGTATAGCGTGATTTCGATTGTGGTCAACGTCTTCCGTTCCATTCCGTTCATTATTTTGATTGTGCTGCTCATCCCTTTTACCAAAACCATCGTCGGCACCATTCTCGGAGCCAACGCCGCGTTGCCGGCGCTGATTGTGGGTGCTGCGCCGTTTTATGCGCGTCTGGTCGAGATTGCGCTGCGCGAAGTGGATAAAGGGGTGATTGAGGCGACCCGTTCGATGGGCGCGCGTTTGAGCACCTTAGTCTTTCGGGTATTGCTGCCCGAATCATCACCTGCGCTGGTGTCCGGTATCACCGTGACGCTGATTGCGCTGGTGAGCTACAGCGCCATGGCCGGGGTAATCGGCGCTGGCGGGTTGGGCAATCTTGCTTATCTGGAAGGATTCCAGCGGAACCATAACGACGTCACGCTGGTGGCGACGGTGACCATTCTTATCATCGTCTTCATTATCCAGTTCTGCGGCGACGTGATTACTTCTCTATTAGATAAACGATAATTACAGGAAACCAACAACATGAAAAAAACACTGACACTGATTGCCGCCGCCACTCTCAGCGCGCTGAGCTTCTCCTCATGGGCCGATACGCTGACCGTGGGCGCGTCTAACGTACCCCATGCAGAAATTCTCGAGCAGGCGAAACCGATCCTGGCAAAACAGGGTATCGATCTCGAAATTAAACCGTTCCAGGATTACATTCTGCCGAACACCGCGCTGGCCAGCCGTGAACTGGATGCTAACTACTTTCAGCACATTCCTTATTTGAACAGCGTTATCAAAGATCATGCGGGCGACAAAACCTATGATTTCGTCAGCGCGGGCGCGATCCATATCGAGCCGATTGGTATCTACTCGAAAAAATACAAATCCCTGAAAGAGCTGCCGCAGGGCGGGAAAGTAATCATGCGTGATGCCGTTTCTGAAGAGGGGCGTATCCTGTCCATCTTTGAAAAAGAGGGCGTGATTAAGCTGAAACCGGGTATCGACAAAGTGACGGCGCGCATTGACGATATCGTGGATAACCCGAAAAAACTGCAGTTCCTGCCAAATGTTGAAGCCGCGCTGCTGCCGCAGATGTACAACAACGATGAGGGCGATGCGGTGGTGATTAACGCCAACTACGCGATTGATGCCGGTCTGGATCCGGTTCACGATCCAATAGCCGTTGAGAGCGGTGAGAACAACCCGTATGCCAACATTATTACCGTGCACCGTGGTGACGAGAAGAAAAAAGATATCGTTGCGCTGGTTAACGTGCTGCACTCAAAAGAGATTCAGGAGTGGATCCGCACCAAATATAAAGGCGCGGTGATCCCGGTTAATAACTGATTATCCCCTCTGCGCGGTCTTAACGGCCGCGCAATCCCTTCCAGCTCCTTCACTATCCATTTTCGCTGTGATTGATCTCACCAATTTTAAACATCCACGTTAATAGTTATTAACAATGCTCTACTATGGCCGCATTGACCAACTGCGGGGATAGCGATGAAAGATGTCGTAATAGTCGGCGCGGTTCGCACGCCTATCGGCTGTTTTCAAGGCGCACTGTCACGCCATTCTGCCGTTGAGTTGGGCAGCCTGGTGGTGCGTGCGCTGATTGAGCGCAGCGGCGTGCAGCCACAGGATATTGATGAAGTGATTTTAGGCCAGGTGCTGACGGCAGGCGCGGGGCAGAACCCGGCGCGCCAGTCGGCGATTAAAGGCGGTCTGCCGAATACGGTTTCAGCTATCACCATTAACGACGTGTGCGGATCCGGGCTGAAAGCGCTGCATCTGGCGTCGCAGGCTATTCAGTGCGGCGAAGCGGACGTGGTGATTGCCGGTGGGCAAGAGAATATGAGCCGCGCGCCCCATGTGCTAACCGACAGCCGTACCGGCGCGCAGCTTGGCAACAGCCAGTTAATCGATAGCCTGGTCCATGATGGTCTGTGGGATGCGTTTAACGATTATCATATGGGCGTGACGGCGGAAAATCTGGCGCGCGAATATGGCATCAGTCGTGAGCGTCAGGATGAGTGGGCGTTAAGTTCGCAGCACAAAGCCCGCGCCGCCATTGACTCCGGCCGTTTTCGCGATGAGATTGTTGCCGTCAGCGCGGTGGGGGCGGATGGACAAACCCTGCTGGTGGATACCGATGAGCAGCCGCGGACTGACCCGAGCGCGGAAGCGCTGGCGAAGCTGGCCCCGGCGTTTGAACACAGCGGTTCGGTCACCGCCGGTAACGCCTCGCCAATCAATGACGGCGCGGCGGCGGTGCTGATGATGAGTGAAGGCAAAGCGCAGGAACTCAATTTACCCGTTCTGGCGCGCATCCGCGCCTTTGCCAGCGTCGGCGTCGATCCTGCATTAATGGGTATTGCGCCGGTGTATGCAATGCGCCGCTGCCTTGAGCGCGCCGGATGGCTGTTGGACGAGGTTGATCTGATTGAAGCCAATGAAGCCTACGCCGCGCAGGCATTATCGGTGGGTAAAATTCTGGAATGGGATGAGAAGCGGGTAAACGTTAACGGTGGCGCGATTGCGCTGGGTCATCCGATTGGCGCTTCCGGCTGCCGCATTCTGGTTTCGCTGGTGCATGAAATGCAAAAACGCCACGCTCGTAAAGGGCTGGCGACGTTATGTATTGGCGGCGGCCAGGGCGTGGCGCTGGCAATCGAACGCGATTAATCTCTCTCCTTAAGTAAAATAAAGCCTTCCGTATGGAAGGCTTTATTGTTTGTAATGATGGCTAAATTGTCCGTTTCAATTAAATTAAAATCCAAATAACACCCCTTAATAATCCATCTGAATGCTTTGGCAATACAATTTCGCCCGCGATTCAGTGCTTCATTCCCTCTGTGACAATTTAAATATATATTAATTAGCTTGCTTATTAATATTTGCTATTTTTTCATCTAACTGTTTTAAAAGGATTTTTGCAATTGTATCTAACTTTGTAATCTGACGGTTAATAAAATAATGGTGTGATCTTTATCATATTAACCGGGCTGGATAGGGCAAATATATTGATATTCATCACGCCTTTTTACATAGTTCAGCTCCATACAAATATTTACGATCGCGATCACTAAAATAAAGTTATTAAAAAAATAAAATGCAATTCCATAAAAATGGAACATAATTTTAATTCTTGAGGTAATCTCATGTTTAAGAAAACTCTGGCACTCGCTTCACTCCTTGGCGCTACCTTTGCTTCACAAGCCGTCACCGTGGACTTACGTCATGAATACATCGACAACGGTTCCAACGCCGATCGCGTTGCGGTATCCCACCGTTTCGATAATGGTTTAGGTTTTGGTGTAGAAGCGAAGTGGAAATCTGGCGGCGATGACGCGGATAAACCGTTAACGGAACTCGTGGGTAACGGCCACGAAGAGTCCATTAACTGGCGCTGGGCTGCAACTGACAATTTTGCGTTAACACCAGGCTTTAACATCGAAAGTAAAGATACTTTCTCCATCTACAAACCTTATATTCACGCGCAGTACAGCTTTGATAACGGCGTTTATATCGCTGGCCGCTATCGCTATGAATATACCCGTAACCCGGATTCCGCGACCATTGATAACAAAGTCAACAAATTTGATAGCTGGGTAGGTTGGGCGCTGGGCGATTACCGCTTCGAGCTGAACTATGTTTACGCGAAGAGCACCGAAGGTGTGACGCGTGATAGCGATAAAACCTACTCCAACGAATATAACGCCAGAGTGGCTTACAAAGTGGACAAAAACTGGTCTCCGTATGTGGAACTGGGCAACGTGGGCGTGAAAGACTCCGACGAACGCCAGACCCGTTTCCGTCTCGGTGTGGCTTACTCTTTCTGATTGTCTGAACGGTATTACCCTCGCGATAACCCCGGCGCCGTTGGCCGGGGTTTTTGCTTTTAAGTCGGGCGCAGAATGTTGTGCAGCAAGAAAACAGATTATTATGAAAGAGCATGAATATGCTAAAGGCGATCGGCCATTCGCCATACTGTAAAATGCTTTAAATTACCCAACGTAAAGGATTAAGCAAAGCGTATTTACCTTCAATGTTGAGTCAATTATTCTGGGGCTCGTTCACGCGGCGGTAGCGCGAACCTGATCCGTAATTGTTCGGCTTCCATCATGTAATCATATTCTGAGGGGATTTCTTTTGTTGTTGCCCGTATCGCTGGAAAACCCTCCTGTTCACACTCTTCCGCTGTCCACCAGTCGAGGTTGTCATTTACCCCCGTATAAAAGAGAGTGACTTTTTTTCCTCTTGGGTAATTATCCTGGTCTTCTCGATGAAGTTCAACGAGTCTGTCCAGCAGTGACATTTCTTTGAATAACAGAGCCTCTCCGGTATTGTCAAATAAAATATCTTCAATCTTCTCTTTTAACAACGCAGTAGACATGAGATTCAATTTTTTAACTTTTCGCTTGAAGGAAAATCTATCACCCTGAAATTTTATTTTCGCCTTGTCGTTACAAAATTGTGCAGACAAAACCCTCTGCACCGCATTATTAAAAGCATTGGAATTTGCATTTCGGAACATGTGCGCACCAAGCATTTCAGCCATTAAAAGCTCAGTAACATGTTTTTTTTGCTGTTGTGCTTTACTTTCAATCCTTGAAACCCACGTCAGGATTTCTCGACGATTTGGGTCTGTTGATAAAAACGGACTTACTTCAAGAAGTTCTTTTGCTTTAGCTAATTCAAAAACAAAAAGATATTTGGAAAGCATTCTTTCAAGTAAAATTTTGCATGATTCATAGCCCCAACGTTCAGGAAGAAGTTCAGTTCTAAGCCACGGCGAATTAAAATAAAATCTCTCTTCGGGTATTAAAAGACCATCGTGGCCTTTTTCTCCGGTAGCGATAATAAAACATCGGACGATATGTCTGATAAGGAGAGCAGCAGGTTTAATATGAACGTCATAGACGGGATAGGTGCAATAAACATTATTAATATCAATCAGATCATCATGTAAAACTTGTAATAATTTATTGACTGATTTGTCGGATAATTCTGGAATGTCATTTTTCTTATTAACAGCAGTGTATATCCCATGTTTTTTTGCATCGATTGTGGATTTGAATAACATATTTCCTCCATGATTCGAAGCGTTGATTAATATGTATTACAGAAAAGCAGCTTCGCCAGTAGAAAGTAGCGTATTTAGCATCGCTGCCTACGGAAGAAAGCTGAATAAAAATGAATTTAAATTAAGAATTTTACTGTGTGTAGGTAAGAGTTTTATTTGATGAGCTACAGGGGGTGATAAAAGGCCGGAAAAATGCCGACGCAGGCTTGCGAGACGAAAAAAAAGCCCTCTGGTGAAGGAGGGCAAGGCCAGTTACAGAAACACTAACTCAATTTTTATGCTTGCAACATCACGCGTTGCTCAGGAAGTTTCGCGATATAGAGCGCCGGTTTGCCCTCTTTATCGGAACTAAACAGGATCGCACTGTCATCCGGGGTAAAGGATGGATGCGGATGGGTAACCTGGCGGCTGTTCGCCACCGTCGCCCAGGAAGTATCGTGGCGCGCCACGCGGAAATAGGCTTTTTTCGCCACATCGAAAACGTATAAATAAGGATCGTTATCGATGGTATAGCCGCTGGTATCTTTCACATCGACCGGCGTACCGGAACCATCGCCCACCAGCAGCGTGCCGTCGAAGTTGCTCATCAGGTGTGAACAGGCAGGCATGGGCATCACCGCCTCGTTAATCCCGGTATCCGGATTAAAGCTGTAAACCATACGTCCCTGTTTACCTTTCAGATAAGAGACATACACCAGTGCGGAGCCGTTCGGGACCCAGAATTCATGGGTACAGCTTTCGCCTTCGGCATGATCTTTCACTTTACGCACATTGCTGCCGTCTTCATTGACCAGCCACATACGCGCATCGACCAGGTCGTGCGGGCCTTCGTGACAAAACGCGACGGTATTGTCGTCGAACGGACGGTAGATCGGGTGACCCAGCCAGTTCCTCTCTTCATGAATAACGCTTGATTCACCGGTTTGCAAATCGACGCGCAGCAGGCGGCAGTGCGGGCCTTTATGGAAGAAATCATGAAACAGCTGCCAGTCATTAAGCGGCGTCCAGTCGCTGGCGGCAATTTCAATCCCCACAAGCTTAGTGCAATCGCTGTTTGCCACCCAGGTACCGTAGCCAACCCACTCTTCCGGCACGCGATAAATCTCGCGCTCGGCGAGGGTGGTTAAATTAACTTCGCGCAGGGTGCGATCGTTCTTCACGTAATAGAGCGCGCTGTCATCGGGAGAGAGAAACCCGCCGAACGTATTGTCGCCAGCCCCTTCGGTCAGCTGCACGGCTTCGGCTTTCGCAATGTCCAGCAGGTAATAATTCCAGTGACCATCAAATTCGCCGGCAAACAACAAATGGCTGCCATCGTTAAAAAAACATTTTTGATAGAAGTAGTTACGATGACAGGTGACTTCCGGTGGTGTTAAGCGGGTGATCTCCGCGCCGGTATCCGGATCGCGGCTGATAGCGTAATTGAGTTTTACCCGCATGCCTTTCGCCATTTTTCACTCCTTTTGATGGTCCGGTGGGAAAAATGCGCCCCCAATAATGACCAGCTATGATTAAAGTTTAAAAACACGGTAATAATTTATCAAAACAATGTTTCAATATGTGTGATTGCTGACGCAATTTATAAGAAAAGCGAACTATCCGAGTGTAAAAAAACGGGGCTGAAAACCCATTTTTCGCACGGGCTTTGATTTTAAACGGAAAATCGACCCAACCACCGTCAAAACTCAAAGATCGGATTAACTCATTGTTTGCTATGCTTTATTTAAAACGGTTAACAGAGCGTAACCGTGAGCGAAACGCTGTCAACGCCAAACATTCGTGATCCTGTTTACAGATTTAAAAATAATAAGCATAAAAATTGAAACGTTGTTTTATTTCACATTGAAAACGTGTTTTAGCCGGGCTAAGATGCACGCAATGAATATACAAAACGCTATTTCTGCGTTTCGTTGATTGAATATCGGGCAACATTACCTGGAGGTTACCGTGGAAGTCAGACAAAGCATCCACAGCGCGCATGCGAAAACACTGGATACCCAGGGCCTGCGCGATGAGTTTTTAGTTGAAAAAGTGTTCGTAGATAACGAATACACCATGGTTTACAGCCATATCGACCGCATTATCGTTGGCGGCATTAAGCCGGTGAGCAAAACCGTTTCGGTCGGTGGTGAAGTCGGCAAGCAGCTGGGCGTAACCTATTTCCTTGAGCGCCGTGAACTGGGCGTTATCAATATCGGCGGTCCGGGCACCATTACCGTTGATGGTCAGTGCTATGAAATCGGCCATCGCGATGCGCTGTACGTCGGCAAAGGGGCGAAAGAGGTGGTTTTCGCCAGCGTAGATAGTACGAAGCCGGCCAAGTTCTACTACAACTGCGCCCCGGCGCATATGACCTTCCCGACGAAGAAAGTCACCCCGGCCGATGTCGCACCGGTTACCCTCGGCGATCCGCTGACCAGCAACCGTCGCACCATCAATAAATATTTTGTGCCGGATGTGCTGGAAACCTGCCAGTTAAGCATGGGGCTGACGGAGCTTGAGCCGGGCAACCTGTGGAACACCATGCCGTGCCATACCCATGAACGCCGCATGGAAGTCTACTTTTATTTCAATATGGAAGAGGACGCCTGCGTATTCCATATGATGGGGCAGCCGCAAGAAACGCGTCATATCGTGATGCACAACGAGCAGGCCGTCATTTCTCCCAGCTGGTCAATTCACTCAGGTGTGGGTACGCGCGCGTACACCTTTATCTGGGGGATGGTGGGTGAGAACCAGGTCTTTGATGACATGGACCACGTCGCGGTAAAAGATCTGCGCTAGTCGCGGGCAGCATAAAACCATGCCTGTCCGGTACAGGCGCTGATAGATTAAGGAACAAATATGATTCTGGATGCATTTTCTCTCCAAGGTAAAGTTGCGGTAGTGAGCGGTTGCGATACCGGTCTCGGACAGGGTATGGCGGTTGGGCTGGCGGAAGCGGGCTGCGACATCGTTGGCATCAATATCGTTGAGCCAACAGAAACCATTGAGCGCGTGACCGCGCTGGGCCGCCGTTTTCTGAGCCTCACTGCCGACCTGCGTCAGATTGACGGTATTCCGGCACTGCTGGAGCGTGCGGTTGCTGAGTTCGGCAAAATTGACATCCTCGTAAACAACGCCGGTCTGATCCGTCGCGAAGACGCGATCAACTTCAGCGAGAAAGACTGGGACGACGTAATGAACCTGAACATTAAGAGCGTGTTCTTTATGTCTCAGGCGGCGGCGAAACATTTCATCGCTCAGGGCAATGGCGGCAAAATCATTAACATCGCCTCGATGCTCTCCTTCCAGGGCGGTATTCGCGTACCGTCTTACACCGCGTCCAAAAGCGGCGTAATGGGCGTAACCCGCCTGCTGGCGAACGAGTGGGCGAAACACAACATCAACGTGAACGCAATTGCGCCGGGTTACATGGCGACCAATAACACCCAGCAACTGCGTGCTGATGAGCAGCGCAGCGCTGAGATCCTCGACCGTATCCCGGCAGGCCGCTGGGGTCTGCCGAGCGATCTGATGGGTCCGGTGGTGTTCCTGTCCTCTGCCGCTTCTGACTATATTAACGGCTATACCATTGCCGTTGATGGCGGCTGGCTGGCGCGTTAATTCCCGCGTTTGCTCCGCATAAAAACCTGCCCAAGGGCAGGTTTTTTTCTGCCCGCATTTTATATGTCCATATCCATTTAATTGAAAAATCCATATCCTTTTGTCTTAATTCGCATGCTATCTATAAAATATCTTTAAAATTAAATAAGTTAAAAATAGTTTATGCGTTAAACGATATTTTCAAAATTGTAAACTCCATCACAAAACCATGTGCCATAGCTTATTAATCCATATTTTCGCGTTTTACTCACTGACGCTTTTCTTCATGCTGCCTTACTTTCATAAGACGTCTTCTTCTGTGCAGGCAAAAAAATATGGCTTCTCTCAGTACTGACTCCGTTGTTTTACCGCGCGCTTTACGCGATACGCGGCGTATGAATCTATTTGTCTCCGTGTCGGCAGCGGTTGCCGGATTACTGTTTGGCCTCGATATTGGGGTTATTTCCGGCGCGCTGCCGTTTATCACCGATCACTTCGCCCTGACCAGCCGGTTACAGGAGTGGGTGGTCAGTAGCATGATGCTCGGCGCGGCGATCGGCGCCCTGTTCAACGGCTGGCTCTCTTTCCGCCTCGGGCGTAAGCACAGCCTGATGGTCGGCGCGGTGCTATTTGTTGCCGGCAGCCTGGGTTCAGCTTTTGCCGCCAACGTCGAAGTGCTGCTGCTTTCCCGCGTGCTGCTCGGGGTCGCGGTGGGGATTGCGTCTTACACCGCGCCGCTCTATCTTTCGGAAATGGCCAGCGAGAACGTGCGCGGCAAAATGATCAGCATGTATCAATTAATGGTCACGCTGGGCATTGTGCTGGCGTTTCTCTCCGATACCGCGTTCAGCTATAGCGGCAACTGGCGCGCGATGCTCGGCGTGCTGGCGCTGCCGGCATTACTCCTGATTGTGCTGGTTGTATTTCTACCGAACAGCCCACGCTGGCTGGCGCAAAAAGGGCGGCATATTGAAGCGGAAGAGGTGCTGCGCATGTTGCGCGATACCTCGGAGAAAGCACGCGAAGAGTTGAATGAGATCCGTGAAAGTCTGAAGCTGAAACAGGGCGGTTTCCAGTTGTTCAAAAACAACCGCAATGTTCGCCGCGCCGTTTTCCTCGGCATGCTGTTGCAGGCGATGCAGCAGTTTACCGGGATGAATATCATCATGTATTACGCGCCGCGCATCTTCAAAATGGCCGGTTTTACTACCACCGAACAGCAAATGATCGCCACGCTGGTGGTCGGGCTGACCTTTATGTTCGCCACCTTTATCGCCGTCTTTACCGTCGACAAAGCCGGACGTAAACCGGCGCTGAAGATTGGTTTTAGCGTAATGGCCATCGGTACGCTGATCCTTGGCTACTGCCTGATGCAGTTTGATAACGGCACGGCATCTAACGGCTTATCCTGGTTGTCCGTCGGTATGACCATGATCTGCATTGCGGGTTATGCGATGAGCGCCGCGCCGGTGGTGTGGATCCTCTGTTCCGAGATCCAGCCGCTGAAATGCCGCGATTTTGGTATTACCTGTTCCACCACCACTAACTGGGTGTCGAACATGATTATCGGCGCGTCCTTCCTGACGTTGCTGGAAGCGATTGGCGCGGCGGGCACCTTCTGGCTCTATACCGCGCTGAATATCGCCTTTGTCGGCGTCACTTACTGGCTTATCCCGGAGACGAAAAACGTCACGCTGGAGCATATCGAGCGCCGTCTGATGTCGGGCGAGAAACTGCGCAATATCGGTGTGTGAAAGCTAGCTCCCTCGGCGTTTGTGGTAATTAGCGACCCTCACATAACGCCGGGCGAGCATGCTTTCTCTTTGCGGTCGGTAAATACCGGCGCTCCTCTGAATCTTGCGGCGTTGTTTTCAGCAGAAGTGGAAACCAGCGCCGCAAGATTAAAATTTACGGCACCCACCCCGGCTATTGGCTCGCTGCAATTAAGTACAGCCCGCATTCTTCATCCTCCCACTTCCGTCATTTCTTTTGTCTCAAACCATTCATCTATACTGACTATTACACTTGTGGCACTGCAAGATGCGGCTCAGCGTTGAAAGAAAAGCTTTTAAAAGACGTGATCGTGTAAATGCGTTAATTAAAAGATTGTTCCTGCTTACACCCTGATAAAGCTCCAGGAATTAAAAAAACCTTTATTTATTCAGGAGATAATTAATGAAAATAACCGATTTCGTTTATTCCGCCTTAATTGGCCTTGTCGCCAGCTGCCGTTCCATGACGCCGATGGCGGCCATCGCTGCAGCACGCATTACCAGGCGCGAAACATCCGGCAGACTCTTGCTACTGGACCGTCCGCTATTCAAATACGGCGCGTTAGCGATGGGTGTAGGTGAACTATTTGGCGACAAGATGAAGTCAGCGCCAGACCGCACCGTGTTTTTGGGCTTGTCGGCACGCGTAGCCAGTGCAGGGATTGCGGGCGCTGCGTTGGCACCGAGCGGAAAAGAAAAAACCGGGGCAGCGATCGCTATCTCTGCCGCGGTGCCCCTTGCATATGTAACCCTTGCGGCACGCAAAAAGGCCATCGCAGGAATGGGGCAGACCAGGAGCGGCCTGATTGAAGATACGCTCATCGTTGCTGCCGGAGCCGCAGTGGTCTTCCTGGCAACGCGCTCAAAACGTCTTTAAACGCACGTATTCTTCAACGGGTCTCGGCAAGCTTTCATGAAGCAGTCATTGACTGCCTGTGGCACAGAGCGGACAGATGCCAGACCTTTGTCAGCTATGAGCGTAAAACCTCATATCCGAAGAAATGCATCACTGTTTATGTCGGGACGGATCAAGATCAAACCGTTATAACGTTTTTTTCATCGACGATTAAGAAGGGTTTTAATGGTTACGGTTGAGGAAATCAAAGCGAAGTATCCAGGCGCAGATGCCTGGCAAATGGGTGACAGCCCGCAACTGGCCAGCGAGCTTGCGGACCTGATTAAAAAAGGGATCAAAACGGCCTCCTGCGGATCCTTTGCCTCTTACCAGCAAGAAAAGTCTGCCCCGAGGATTGGGAGCTATAACATTATCCTTGATGGCCTGAATGTCCCGGTCTGCGTGATCCGACTGGTTTCAATGCGACTGGTGCGTTTCTGTGATGTTACTGAGGCGTTTGCGCGCAAAGAAGGTGAAGGCGATTTGAGCCTTCAATACTGGCAGAAAGAGCATCAACGATTTTTCACCCGCGAAGGTCATTTTTCTGAAGATATGGAGTTGATCGCAGAAGAGTTTGAAGTGGTTGAGGTGCTGTAAGCCAAAGTCCGAAGAGCCCGCCGATCTGAGGGAGCTAGCGCCCCGATTGCCCAGGTCTTTTAAATCAAAATATTTCTGACGGCCTCTCTTATACGGCAACGTATTTTCGGGAGCTAAAGCATCCGCAATGCACACATGGCTATCGCTAACAGGGAACAGTGACAGACCAGTCTACGCGCTTTCTGCAAAAGTACATACGGTGTGAAAGGAGTGAATAAAGGTGTTATGCGTCCTTTCGTAAAGGGACGCTTGCTCGCCAGAAAGGTTATCTTTTTGTGAAAATGGTGTAAGGTTATGTAACAAATAGTGTGTGCAAGTGGCGTATAACGAAAGGGGAAGGGGCGTACATGAATAATTTCAGATTGCTTTCCATCGCGTTGATTTCTCTATTATTTAATGGTTGTGCGGTTTCCCCGCCAGAAAAAGCTGAATGCGAATCCCAGTTGCAACAGTCCCAGTCTCAAGTGGCAGCCAACAATTTCAACGCCTATATTGCCGGGCGTGGAGAGATGTTGCTCAATTGCTCCGCCAGCGCTGATAGCGAACTTGAACGTAAAGCGAGCGCATTTGATGATTCCATATCGGCACAAATGGAAAAAAATAAGCAATATAACTACCTCATTGCCCGAGACAGCTACGACTTTCAGCACTCAGATTATAAAAATTATTCCCAATATCTTGAGAAGCAATTCGACTGGTATACCCGGCAAGCGCAATCTTTGAGTCAGCATGAACCAAAGAGAGCCTGGCAGGCTATGTCAGGCTTTGAAAATGAGGTGGCGAAGTATTACCGCGAGGCGGGTGCGGCAGAAGCGGAATACTTCCTGGCTAAATCTTATGCCGAAAGATATAAGCTGGGAGAGCGCTCTCCTGAATTATTAGCAAAATTCAATGACTCTCTCACTATTACACCCTTTTCCACTGCAGCAATGTACAGCACGGCAACGAGTTTAGCGGATGAGACAGGAAATAAGAAAATAGCGTCAATGCTTTCCACCCAGTTTCAGAAACTGAACTCATCATGGGGCAATGTTCCGGTTGAAAAACGGCGCTATGTCCGGGATAAGCAAACCTTCCTGTCGGTGGCGGAAAAACTTAATGCTCCCGTCAATACCCGACAAAAACAGACTTTGCTTGAGCTTGCAGGTATGCGTGATAGGGTTGATGCCGATAATCAGCAATTTGCGGAAAGACAAGAGCAAATCAGAGTACAGCAAGCACAAGACAACGCGGAATTCGAACAAAATAAAGCAGCAGAAAACGATCGTTTTAATTCTGCTGTGACTGGCGCGGCGATGGGAATGGTGAGCGAAATTGCAGGAGGGGGCAACGCAACGCAGGCCGCGCTGAATGCTACGTCTGATGTTGCCATTAATACCTCCAGCACCCCTGAACTGTTGTCAGATGCTAAGTCGGGTCTAAACACGTTGGCGCAAAATGAGAACAAGTGTGACTTCTCGACACCATCAGGTTTTAAACAGTGCTGTAAGAATAAAATCCGTGGCAAATTTAGCAGTGCGCAGCAAAGCGATGGCACGGTATCATTGGGATGCCTGCATCCGGATAAAGTTGGGACAAGGCAGGGATGTACCTATTCAGGTGATAAACTCATTGTAAATTCATGCGCTATTTCCCCTTGATAATTCAGCGTGCAAGGGGTGAATTTTAAATAA
Organism: Enterobacter sp. Bisph1; assembly: GCF_000814905.1. Lineage (GTDB taxonomy): Bacteria > Pseudomonadota > Gammaproteobacteria > Enterobacterales > Enterobacteriaceae > Kosakonia. Next base: position 135,683 of record NZ_JXAG01000042.1, on the reverse strand, counting down.
CGTATGATTCGGGCAAAAGACGGACGATTCCAGCAGAGAGGGCGTCCGCTTTTCGTTGTGAGTTCAATAAATTGATGCGACCCAGTTTGAACGGCTCTTCGAATACTCACTTTTGCAGGCTGAATTTACCGGTACGAATAGCTTTAATATTCGCTAATCAGTGTTGATGCTCAACGCGTGGGCTTCGCAAATTATAATAATCGCGAAGCGTTAAAAACCTGAACAGCAGACTTTTTATTCATACGGAGTGTACAGAATGAAGATGGACGCATTTGCTTTTGGCACGACAAACTGGAGTGAAGTCGAAAGTACAGAGCACCCAGGAGAAACGGGCACCGCGTACTGGCGTACACAGTTTTTTGGTCACGAGCTCAATCAAATCCGTGTTCGCATGGTTGAGTATTCTCCTGGCTATCTGGCGGATCACTGGTGTCAAAAAGGTCATATCCTCTTCTGCGTGGAGGGTGAATTAGAAACCACTCTCGAAGATGGACGTGTATTCATCTTGAGGGCAGGAATGAGTTATCAGGTTGGCGATAATGCTGAGCAACATCAGTCAAGAACAACGACAGGGGCAAAACTGTTTATTGTTGACTGATTTATTTGCCAACCAATGAGGTTCAGGTCTGCTTATGGCACTGAGCGGATCAATCAGTTGGTTGTAAGGTACTGCGGTCAAATTATGCCTCCTGTTAGAAAGAGGTCATGCTTACGGATGTGTTCAACCATATCAGGATTACCAAGGTAGCCGATCAACCAAAAATCATTCTCTTCAGCAAGCGCTGTTGGTGAGTACGTAGCCGGGTCCATTGTCTCCTCGCTAATATATCCACCATAAGTAAAGGCCTCTATAACAAATTCTGAACAAAAGAAAGAGTTCCTGGGTCCTCTTTTTCTCTGTTTCCCAGCGAACCGCGCAGGCCATTTGTGCTGTTTTTTCAGCTCTATTAATTCAAGTATGGGGGATAAGATGGCACCCAAAAGATTATATGGTGTTTGTTGCTCAACGTGTTCTTTACAGAATGCCACAACTTTGTCACTAAGCCCTGGTAGTCCGTTGGGTTCCGCGCCAGGGCACCGACATATAGCTATATAAGGATAGCGAGCTACTACATTGGTCAGAGTATTTTCTACAACGCCCGGCTTTATTGCCTCAACCACTTTTCCATCGCCAATGTAGATCGCAACATGCACATAGTCGCCAGATGAGCCATGTGAAATTATTCCATGAGTCAGTTCATTGTCATCGCATGCGCAAAAGAGAACGTCTGCAGGGGCAAGTTCTGAAACGGTGAGAAATTTTGGCTGTGATGGGTCTAGCAAAATTCCGGCAAAGCGCCTGTCAGTTTCACATTTTGCGAAATGAAGGGGCCTGAATTTTGCATCCAACTTAGAAGTAATGGGCGCTCTGTTTCGTCTCAAGATTCTCAATTTTTTGAATAACGTTGCCATGTAAGTGCCCCTGTAAACCCTATTAGCCATAACTAGTTTTGCAAACCTGCTATGAAATTTATCCCTACGAACTGTATTGAACAAGCGTGTTGGTACTACCATTTATGGTCATTGCACGATCGGCGTTGATTAGTATCTATGTTGCGTGGCGAAGCGGACGATATCAAACCCGCGCCAGATAGAGCGCGGGCATACCTTCCGCATCAGAAGTGTAAAGCACCCACTGGTTATCGGGCGAAAACGAGGGGTGAGGGTGAGTCACCTGGCGGTCGCCCTCCAGCACTTTCCAGCTACTGTTATGCTGGCAAATCGCGTTCTGCTCCCCGCTTTTAATATCAAACACCCAGATAAAGGGATCGTTGAGATCGATCTCGCCGGTGTGATGCGGCGCGCCATCGCCCACGATCAGGCTGCCATCTTGATTGCTCATTAAATGTGAACAGGGCGGGATCGCCATCAGCTGGCGATTTTCCAGCGTCACGGGATCGGCGCTGTAGAGATACCTACAGGGATCGTTTTCCTGATGGGCCACGTAATAGAGCGCGGAACCATCGGGCACCCAGAATTCATGGGTAAAGCTCTCTCCCGGCTGATGCTGACGGACTTTGCGCAGGTTGCTGCCGTCTTCATTAATCAGCCACATACGCGCATCGATGGCGTCGCGCGGGCCTTCATGACAAAACGCCACCGTGCTGTCGTCGAACGGGCGATAAATCGGGTGACCAAGCCAGCGTTTTTCCTGCAGCAGCGTTTCGCGCTCGCCGCTTTGCAGATCGATACGGATCAAACGACACTCGGGATTTGTGAAGTAAAACGCGCGGAATTTTTGCCAGTCGGTGAGCGGCTGCCAGTCGCTTTTTTTGATTTCGATCCCCACCAGTTTTGTACAGCTGGAGTTGGCAACCCACGTGCCGTAGGCCACCCACTCATCGTCGACCTGATAGACAATCTGCTCCTCAAGGGTCTGCAGATCCACGCGGCGCAGCTCGCGGGTGTTTTTCACATACCACAGGGATGAATCATCGGCGGAGAGAAAACCGCCAAAGGTATTATCGCCCGCGCCTTCGGTGAGCTGTGTAGTTTCGTGGCGCACCAGATCCAGCAGGTAGTAGTTCCAGTAGCCATCGAACGCGCCGCCGAAAATAAGTTTCCCGCCGTCCTGAGTAAAACACTTTTGATAAAAGTAGTTGCGGTGACAAATAACATGCGGTGGCGTTAACCGGATAACTTCATGGCCAGTTTTCGCGTCTTTCTGACGGTGAAAGGTGAGAGAGAAAGTATTCCCCTTTGCCATTATCTGCTCCTTAGATAAAAAAATACCCTGCCGTAACGGGCAGGGTATGTCATGACGGTAAAATCTTAGCGCATGGCGCGTTTCAGAATTCGTTCGGCCTGACGCTGGAAGTCGGCCGCGGTTTCTTCAACGGTTTTCTGACCGTAGTCGATGTACTGAATGGCGGTACCGAACTGGGCAACAATTTGCGGATCGTCGAAGTAAGGCGATACGGAGAGTTTAGCTGGCAGAGATTGCGCCAGACGCAGGCCCGCAACCGCCGGATCGTTCTCTTTAATCGCGCCGCTGGCGGTAAGCGTTTGTACTGCCGCTTTGCTCAACGGCACGCCGCGCTCCAGACCCAGGGTTTCTACACCCTCTTTGCTGTTCAGCAGGAAGTTAATCACCTGCGCAGCCTCTTTCGGATGCTTGGTTGATTTACCAATCGACAGCATTTGCGCCGGTTTAAAGAACAGACCCGCATCCGTTGCGCCCGGCAGCATTGGGTACTCACCCAGCACCAGTTTGGCTGGCGGCTTCAGGTTGTCGGAGTATTTGGTGATGGTGGAGTTCCACATATAGGTACCGGCCCATTCACCTTCGATCCACGGCTTCATTTCATACATGTTGCTCTTACCGAACGACGCATAATATTTGGCGTCCGGCATCACGTGGTTATCCACCAGCTTTTTATACATCTGGAAGAATTCCACCCACTGCTCGTTGGTGTAGCTGAATTTCTTCGCTTTCTCATCGACGGCAGGAATGTTGTATTTCTGCACCATATAAGAGTTCAGCAGCGCCAGCGTATCCTGATGCTCCAGCACCACCGGGTAGTACTGTTTGCCCAGTTTGCTCTCAAAGGTCTTGCCCGCTGCTAACAGCTCGTCCCAGGTTTTCGGGAAGGCGACGCCCGCTTTTTTCCACTGTTCGTCATTGAAGTAGAACACGCGCGCGGTCACTGAAATGGGAATGCCGTTCAGCTTGCCGTTAACGGTAGTTGATTGCAGCTCTTTGGCATCGAACTGGCTTAAATCGAGAATGTCTTTCACCTGTTTCAGGTCATAAAAACCGTCGCCGTTTTTGGAGAAGATCGGCAGCCAGTTCCAGTTGGTCTGCATCACGTCCGGCTCGGTGCCGCCCGCGATTTGCGTGGTCAGACGGGAAAGGTGGCCGTCCCAACCGGTGTATTCAGATTTAACGGTAATGTCCGGATGCTGTTTATGGAACTCTTCCAGCGCTTTCAAGGTGACCTGATGGCGGCCGTTGCCGCCCCACCAGGACATACGCAGATCAACATTATCAGCGGCGGTTGCGGGTACAGCGCACATGCCCAGAGTTGCGGAGATGATGGCGCCGGTAAGCACTTTTTTCATTTTTATACTCCAACGTGTTTGTTTTTAAACTTCACGATTCGCGGCGTTTAATGAGCACGTCAGTGTAAAACCGACGTGCCGCCTTAACCCATCACGAAGTCGTTCGTTTATTTATAAGGAAATGTTCTGTTCTGTTTTCGCGTCAAAAATATGACACTTATTCATATCGAACTTAAAGTACACCTTCCGGTGAAGCCCCTTCGCAATCATTGGCTTAGCATCATCAGAAGGAATTCGGGCGGTCAGTTCATAGTCGCCAACTTTCAGGTAAACAAAGAACTCGTGACCCATGTTTTCTACGCGCACCAAATCGCCGGTGCCGTAATCATCTGCAAAAGGCTCATCGGAGACGGAAACAAACTCCGGACGCACGCCGAAGAACACCTCCTGGTCGGCATGGTTCGCCACTTTCTCCTGCTGACGCGCGTTGAGAGCCAGGGTTTCCTGACCGACGGTGATATGCAGCTGGCCGTCTTTGCTAACGATTTTTGCCGGTTTGATGTTCATTTCCGGCGCGCCGATAAAGCCGGCGACAAACATATTTTTCGGGAAGTGATAGAGATTATCCGGCGTATCTACTTGCATGATATGGCCGAGCTTCATCACGCAGATGCGGTCGCCCATGGTCATCGCTTCGGTCTGATCGTGCGTCACGTAGACGGTCGTTGCCGGTTTACCCGATTTTTTCAACTGCTTATGCAGGTCGGAAATACGGATACGCATTGAAGCACGCAGTTTGGCGTCCAGGTTGGACAGCGGTTCGTCAAACAGGAACACATCCGGTTTTTTCACAATCGCGCGGCCAACCGCCACGCGCTGTGCCTGACCGCCGGAAAGTTGACGCGGCAGTCGATCCATCAGCTCTTCCAGCTCCAGAATTTTTGCCGCTTCATCGACCTGTTTGGTGATCTCATCTTTCGGCATTTTGCTCAGCTTGAGACCGAACGCGAGGTTTTCGCGCACCGTCATATGCGGGTAAAGCGCATAGTTCTGGAACACCATCGCAATGCCGCGTGATTTCGGTGCGAGGTTATTCACAATCTTATCGCCGATACGCACTTCGCCGCCGCTAATGGTTTCAAGACCCGCCAGCATACGTAAGGTGGTGGATTTGGCGCAGCCGGACGGGCCGACAATCACCATAAATTCGCCATCGGCAATTTTCAGGTCGATACCATGTACCGCTTTGAAGCCGTTGGAGTAAACCTTTTCCAGTTTGTTGAAAATAACTTCAGCCATGATATTTCCCTCTTAACCTTTAATTCCGCTGCTGGTCACGCCCTGTACGAAGTAGCGCTGTGCCAGGAAGAAGACAATGATGGATGGCAGAATGGAGATACTCGCCATTGCCAGAATTTCATTCCACGGTGCGCCTTCGGTCACGTCGATGGACATTTTTAACGCCAGTGCGATCGGGTATTTATCCACGCTGTAGACATAAATCAGCGGCCCGATAAAGTCGTTCATTGACCACATAAACTGGAACAGCGCCACGGAGATAATCGCCGGTTTCAGGATCGGCACCACCACGTACCACAGCACCTGCCATGAGTTACAGCCGTCGATCTGCGCCGCTTCTTCCATATCGCGCGGTACGCCGCGTAAAAACTGAATCAGCATAAAGACGAAGAAACCGTGGGTGGCGAAAGCCGTAGGCAGATACAGCGGTAAATAGCTGTTGAGCATGCCCATTTCACGGAACATCAGGTACTGCGGGATCAGCAGCACGGTGCTGGGCAGCAGCATGGTGGCGATAAGCGTACCGAACCAGAAGTTCTTCCACGGGATCTCAAAGCGGGCAAAGCCGTAAGCGACAATGGTGGAAGAGATAATGGTGAGAATCACTTTCGGGATGACATACTTTAAGGTGTTCAGCATGTAATGACCGAAGGTGTACTCGGTACCGGTTTTCCAGCCGTTAATAAAGCCGTCCCAGGTGGCATGTTCCGGCCACAGTCCGAGAGTGGTAAAGATCTCGTGGTTCGGTTTAAACGACGCCGAGAACATCCACGCCAGCGGGTAGAGCATTAACAGACCGACAAAAAGCAGGATCGTGTAGCGGATCCACGCGCTGATCTTCTCGCGGCGCATCGTGCGCGCCACTTCACGTTCGGCTTCCTTCATGCCCGGCGTGAGTTGTTGGATATCAGCCATTTTTGCCTCCCTTATCGGCAGAGTAGAACACCCAATATTTCGACGACTTAAAGGCGACAGAGGCAAAGACCGCGACGACCAGGAACAGAACCCAGGCCAGCGCCGCACCGTAGCCCATATCGAAGTACTTAAAGGCGGTGTCGTAGATATAGAGCGAGAACAGATAGGTGTAATAGGTTGGTCCGCCGCCGGTAATGACATACGGGCCGGTAAATTCCTGGAACGCCTGCGTGGTCTGCATGATGAAGTTAAAGAAAATCACCGGCGTAATCAGCGGCACGGTTACTTTCATAAACATCTGCCATTTGCTGGCACCGTCGATCATTGCCGCTTCGTACTGGGATTGCGGCACGTTTTGCAGCGCGGCGAGGAAGATCACCATTGCAGAACCGAACTGCCATACGCGCAGCAGCGTCACGGACATCAGCGCCAGCGACGGTTCGCCAAGCCAGTTAATCGGATCAAGACCAAACACGCCGATAAAGCTGTTCAGCAGACCATCGATAGCAAACAACGCGCGCCACAGTACGGCAATGGCGACGGAGCTGCCGAGAATGGACGGAATATAGTAAGCCGTACGGAAAAAGCCGATGCCGCGCAGTTTAAAGTTGAGCACAAAGGCGATACCCAACGCGAAGGCAAGCTTCAGCGGGATCGTCAAAAAGACATAAGCAAAGGTGACGCCCATCGATTTCCAGAACAGGGAGTCTTCGGTCAACATGTAGCGGTAATTCTCAATGCCGTTAAATACCGGCGGGCTCATCAGGTCGTACTCAGTAAAACTGAGAAACAACGATGAGATAAAGGGAAAAGCCGTAAAGACTATCAGCCCGATAATGTAGGGCGATATCCAGGCCAATCCCAGCAGTCTGTTTTCATTCATACATACCTACCTGGCGAACAATGTGTAATACGGATTCGGAGAGTATCTTTTTCCCCCTGCCGGCCGGGCATCCGGGGAGAACAACAGGCTCTGTGCGTGCGCTTGATCACAATAATTAATGGAATCAATGCCTTTAGAAGCTTTAATTACCGGGAAATACTCACAATAATTCCGGTTTTAGAATGCTGTGAACGTCTGTTCCTGGTTTGTGAAACGTCGTTTTAAAATATTTTATTGGGTTTTTCAGGGGCGTCATTCGATTAATTCATGAAATGTGATCAAAGTCGAAACGATGTTTCAATAAGGTGAGGTGGGTGTCATTTTTGTCGAAAAACAACGGTGTGAATGAAAATAAATGCGCGGGGCGGGTTAAGAGTTGTCGCTAAATATATTGTAAAATGAAATGATTCTATAATTGAACGATTACCTTGCGAATTGATTTCGCGATATAAATAAAAACGCCCCCTAATTCCAGGAGGCGTTAAATAATTACGATCTCGCTCAAGGTTTTAAAAAATCTTCCCGTACCGGCGTGAAGGTGTCGAGCAGCGTACCGGCTTTTAAACAGACGCAGCCGTGCATAATGTGCGGTTGCTTATAAAGTGTATCGCCTGCGGTGACGATATGTTTCTCATCACCAATGGTAAATTCGAACTCGCCGGATAAAACGTAAGTAAGCTGTTCATGAGGATGGTTGTGCATTGGGCCGATGGCGCCTTGTTCGAACATAACTTCGACCGCCATCATTTTGCCGTCATGGGCAAGAATACGGCGGGAAACGCCGTTGCCCAGGTCATCAAGCTGCGTGTCTTTATGGAAGATAAACATCGTGCTGTCCTGTAGTGGGTATCGTTAGTGATAACGAGACAATTAATGATGATGAAACATTGTTTCAAAATAACTTATCTCAGCGTTCAATAAAAATAAACGCGAGGCCAGAGAAGTTGAAAGTCGATCACAACTTTGATTGACTGAGCGCAAAACCAGACGGAGACAAGCGATGAAAACGATAGGACTGCTGGGCGGGATGAGCTGGGAATCGACCATTCCCTACTACCGCCTGATAAACGAGGGCATTAAAGCCCGCCTCGGCGGCCTGCACTCCGCGAGCTTGCTTCTGCACAGCGTGGATTTCCAGGAAATAGAAGCCTGTCAGTCGACGGCGCAGTGGCACAAAGCCGGCGAGATCCTCTCGCAGGCGGCGGCGGGCCTTGAGCAGGCGGGGGCACAGGCGATTGTGCTGTGTACCAACACCATGCATAAAGTGGCCGGGCAAATTGAAGAGCGGTGCCATATTCCGTTCCTGCACATTGCCGACGCCACCGGGCGGGCGATTCAAAACGCGGGCATGCGTAACGTGGCGCTGCTCGGTACGCGCTACACCATGGAACAGGATTTTTACCGTGGACGGCTGGAAAAACAGTTTGGTATCGAAACCTCCGTGCCCGGTCCGTTCGACCGCGAACGTATCAATGACATTATCTTTGAGGAGCTGTGCCTGGGGACGTTCAGCGATGAGTCGCGCTACTATTTTGTGAAGCTTATTCAGCAGTTAGCCAGTGAAGGGGCGGAAGGGGTAATTTTTGGCTGCACCGAAATTGGCCTGCTGCTGCCGGAAGCCCATAGCCCGATTCGCGTGTTTGATACCGCGGCGCTGCACGCCGCCGATGCGGTGGAATTTATGCTCTCTTAAGGCTCACCAAGCATGGCCGCCAACGGTGCGCTGATAAGGGGGATCGCTGCCTGTAAGTGGAGGCTAAACGCCTCGACCAGCGCGGAAGCGGGGCGGTGCAGCGGGCGGATCAGGCTTACCGTAAACGGCACGTCAATGCTGAAGCGGCGCACGGCCACACCGCTGGCGGCGTAATCGAGCGCCGTTAGCGGGTTGACCACTGAAATGCCTACCCCTGCGCGCACCATCGCGCATACCGAGGCGGCGCTGTGGGTTTCCAGCACCATACGCCGTTTCACCTGATGGTCATTAAACAGCGCGTCCAGCAGATGTCGGTAACTGTCGGTGCGCGACAAACTAATATAGTTTTCCCCCTGGAAATCATCGGGGGTTAACACCGTTTTACGCGCCAGCGGATGATCCTGCGGCATTACGCACACTTCATTACAGGTCAGCAGCGGCGTCCGCTCGGTGCCCGCCGGCGTGCTGAGGGTTTCCGTTAAGCCGAGATCGTGGCGCTGCGCCGATAGCCACTCTTCCAGTAGCGGAGATTCTTGCGGCACGATATTCAGGCTGACATCGGGATAGCGCGCCAGAAAGGGCTGCAACAGCAGCGGTAAAAACGACTGAGAAAACACCGGCAGGCAGGCGATAGAAAGTTCACCCTGGCGAAACTCGCGCAGGCTTTCGGCGGCGCTGACAATTCTGTCCAGCCCGTACCACGAACGCTGCACTTCTTCGAACAAGCGCAAGCCCTGCACCGTTGGCTGCAGACGCCCGCGCGTGCGCTCAAACAGCTTCAGCCCCAGCACCTTTTCAAAACGCGCCAGTTCACGGCTCACCGTCGGCTGCGAGGTGTGCAGCAGTGCGGCGGCTTCCGTCAGATTGCCGGCGGTCATCACAGCATGAAAGATTTCGATATGGCGCAGGTTAACAGCGGGCATCATCAGGATCCGGGTTTGCAGGGTTAGCCATATCATTTTTGCATAGAGTCGCGATAAAACGATATTTTTTATTCTCTTTGCAGTGTGGCGTAATCAACAAAAAAGACGCCGGAGTGACCTATGCCACGCTCATTACACCAGACTGAAACCGACCTCAACGCGAATAACCTGCTGCGGCTGCCTGCCGAATTTGGCTGCCCGGTTTGGGTTTACGATGCGCAAATTATTCGTGCGCAAATCGCCAAACTGCGCGCCTTCGATGTGGTGCGTTTCGCGCAAAAAGCCTGCTCGAATATTCATATTCTGCGCCTGATGCGCGAACAGGGCGTCAAAGTCGACTCCGTTTCCCTCGGCGAGATCGAGCGTGCGCTGGCGGCGGGTTACGATCCGCAACGCCATCCGGACGATATCGTCTTTACCGCCGACGTGCTGGATGCGGCAACGATTGCGCGTGTCAGCGAGCTGGGCATTGCGGTAAATGCCGGTTCCGTCGATATGCTGCACCAGCTGGGTGACGTTTCGCCGGGCCATCGCGTCTGGCTGCGCGTTAATCCGGGCTTTGGTCACGGCCACAGCCAGAAAACCAATACCGGCGGCGAAAACAGCAAGCATGGCATCTGGTATGGCGATATGGCGGACGCGCTGGCGGTCATTCAGCGTTACCAGTTGAAACTGGCTGGCATCCATATGCATATCGGTTCCGGTGTCGATTACGCCCATCTTGAACAAGTGTGCGGCGCGATGGTGAAGCTGGTGGTGGAATCCGGTCAGGATCTGCCGGCCATTTCTGCCGGCGGCGGCCTGTCGATTCCCTATCGTGAAGGGGAAGAACCGGTCGATACCGCGCACTATTATGGCTTGTGGAATGCCGCCCGCGAGCAAATCGCAAAACATCTGGGGCATGCGGTGAAACTGGAGATCGAACCGGGACGTTTTCTTGTCGCTGAATCCGGTGTACTGGTGTCACAGGTGCGCAGTGTGAAAAACATGGGCAGCCGCCACTTTGTGCTGATCGACGCGGGCTTTAACGATCTGATGCGCCCGGCGATGTACGGCAGTTATCATCACATCACTGCCCTTGCCGCCGATGGCCGTGATTTGCAACATGCGCCTTTGATCGACACCGTGGTGGCCGGTCCGCTGTGCGAATCCGGCGATGTCTTTACTCAGCAAGAGGGCGGGAAGGTGGAAACCCGCGCGCTGCCGCAGGTGAAAGCCGGTGATTATCTGGTGCTGCACGATACCGGAGCCTACGGCGCGTCGATGTCATCTAACTACAATAGCCGCCCGCTGCTGCCGGAAGTATTATTTGATAACGGCGTGGCGCGGTTGATTCGCCGCCGCCAGACCATTGCAGAGCTTATCGCGCTGGAGCAGTGCTAAGCCTTGTGCCCGGTCCCGGCGCGACGGATTCTCGCAACACCAGCGTGCCGGTAAAGGGCGGGATCGCCGCGATCGGCTCGCTGTTGACTAATTTTATCGCCTGATCGATGGCGGTAGTGATCATGCTGTCGATGGGTAAATAAACCGTCGACAGCCCCGGCTCCAGCCATTGTGCGCTCGGCGCATCATCAAAACCGAACAGCGAAATATCCTGCGGAATGCGCAGGCCCGCTTGTCGAATCGCTTTCGCCGCCCCCAGCGCCATATCGTCGTTACCGGCAAACAGGGCGCTGAAAGTTACCCCCTGCTGTAACATTTGCTGGCACAGCGTATAGCCGCCGGTCATGGCGGAGTCACCGTATTTTACTTTGGCCGCATCCCAGCCAATCCCGTGTTTTTCCAGCGCCTTGCGATAACCCATTAGCCGCGCCTGGCCGGTGGGGGTATGAATCGGCGCGGTAATGCAGGCGATGGCGCGGTGTCCCTGGGTCACCAGGTAATCTACCGCCTGAAAAGCGGCCTCCTGCTGCTCGAAGAAAACGCATTTATCCCGCGCCTGAAACAGCTGACGATTGATCACTATCAGCGGCATCGGCGTGGCGTCAATAAGCTGTAAAATCGCTTCTTCGCTCATAAAACGGGTGTAGAGGATAATAGCGTCGCAGCGCCTGTCGGCCAGCATCTGCACCGCCAGCTCTTCCCGCACGGGCGTATCGTGACCGTCGGTGACAATCAGCTGTTTACCGTGCAGTTCTGCCCGGCGCGCCGCCTGCTGTAATAAGCAGCCAAAATAAAAACCGTCAAAGCTGGAAACGACCAACCCAATGCTGTTGCTGGTGCGGTTGGCCAGCGAGCGCGCAAGAAAGTTGGGACGATACTCCAGCTCCTCCATCGCTTTAAAAACCTGATTGCGGGTGCTCTCTTTCACCTGCCCGGTGCCGTTCAGCACCCGGGAAACCGTGGCTTTTGACACCCCCGCGCGCAGTGAAACATCCAGCATTGTGACCATAACGAATTCCCATTTCGCGTAATAAAAACAGTTTACCACACTCATTTAATGGGTAAGGGATGCCGACCGGGCTGAATCAATAGAGGAAAACCCTACGAAAACTAAGGTGGTATGCCAATGTTGTGTTTTTTCTCATTTTGGAATGCCAGTTAGCGGGTTGGGAGTCGTGTCACAGAACTTTTACATACGCGTGACTATTTTTGGTATGCCAAATGGGGCTTAGCTGTCTCCCCATATCGACAAAAAGCCCCTTTACCGAGGTGTTAACTCATGGCTCTACAAGAAAAGCTGATCGATTCTCTGGGTAGTTTTGCAACAAAATTCAACAGCTATCGCTATATCATGGCGATTAAAGCCTCGTTCATCACCCTGATGCCGGTGATCATCGTCGGTGCCTTTTCCGTGCTGATCTCGAATATGGTGCTGGATCCGAAAAACGGCCTCGCCAGCTTTCAATCACTCTCTTTCCTCGCAGCACTTAAGCCGATTACCAGCGCAATTAACTATGCGACGCTGAATTTCCTCAATATTGGCGCGGTGTTTTTGATCGGTATTGAGCTCGGGCGCATCAACGGTATTAAGACGCTGTTTCCCGGCTTGCTGGCGGTAATTTGTTTTATCTGCGTGACGCCGACCACTGTGGAAATGCTGGTGGATGGGCAGATGCATGTGGTGAAAGATGTGCTGCTACGCCAGTTCTCCGATACCCGCAGCCTGTTCCTCGGCATGTTTATCGCCATTTTGTCGGTAGAGATTTACTGCTGGCTGGAAAATCGCGACAGCCTGAAGATCAAAATGCCGGATACCGTGCCGCCGAACGTCTCCGCCTCGTTTTCCGCGCTGATCCCGGCGATTATCACCACCACGGCGATCGCCACCTTCGGCTTTGTCTTCCACCAGTTGACCGGCATGTATTTGTACGACGCCGTTTACCAGGTGGTTCAGCAACCGCTGGAGCGCGTGGTGCAAAGCCTGCCGGGCATTTTATTGCTGATGTTTGTCGCCCAGCTGTTCTGGGTGATTGGTATTCACGGCAACCAGATGATTAAGCCTATCCGCGAACCGCTGCTGCTGGGGGCGATTACCGTCAATATGAGCGCTTTTGAGCAGGGTAAAGAGGTGCCGAACATCATCACCATGCCGTTCTGGGACGTCTATATGAGCATTGGCGGATCCGGCCTGACGATTGGCCTGCTGATCGCGGTGATGATCGGCACCCGGCGCAAAGAGATGAAAGAGATTGCCAAACTCTCCATCGGCCCCGGCGTGTTTAATATTAACGAGCCGGTGATCTTCGGTATGCCGATCATGCTTAATCCGATCCTCGCGATCCCCTTTATCATCACCCCGCTGGTTACCGGATCGATTGGTTATTTTGCCACCCTCAGCGGCTTTGCCGGTAAAGCGGTGGTGATGGTGCCGTGGACCACGCCGCCATTGATCAACGCCTGGCTGTCGACCGCCGGTTCGATGGGCGCGGTCATTACCCAGCTGGTGTGCATTATCACCTCCGTCATTATCTATCTGCCGTTTGTGAAAATTGCCTTCCGCCGCGCCGAACAAGCGCAGTTGCAGGCACAAACCGCTAACAACGCCTGAGGATGGAATGAGCACGAAAACTATCGCTATACCGCCGTCGTTTATGCTCGGCGCGGCCGCGTCCGCCTGGCAAACCGAAGGCTGGATCGACAAGCGCGAGGGCCAGGATTCGTGGCCCGATCTGTGGTACAAACACGATCGCCACGTCTGGCACGAAGGCTATGGCCCGGCTGTCGCGACCAACTTTTACCAGCGCTTTCGTGAAGATGTTGAGTTGATGAAACAAGCGGGGCTGACCCACTACCGCACCTCGATTAACTGGTCGCGCTTTCTGACGGATTATGAACAGGGCGTGGTCGATGAGCGCTATGCCGCTTATTACGATGAACTGTTTGACGAGATGCAGCGTCACGGCATCGTGCCGATGATCTGCCTGGAGCATTACGAACTGCCGGGATACCTGCTGGAGACTTACGGCGGCTGGGCATCGAAAAAAGTGGTTGAGCTCTATCTGCTGTATGCGGAAAAAGTGTTTGAACGCTTTCACGCTAAAGTGAGCCGCTGGTTCACCTTCAATGAGCCCATTGTGGTGCAAACTCGCGTTTACCTCGATGCGCTGCGCTGGCCTTACGAGCAGAACACCGGCACGTGGATGCAGTGGAATCATCATAAAAACCTTGCCACGGCGAAGGTGGTGAAGCTGTTTCGCGAGAAAGGTTATCCCGGTACCGTGGGCTGTATTCTCAATCCGGAAGTGACGTACCCGCGTTCTCGCGCCCCCCATGATGTGCAGGCCGCCGAGCGTTACGATCTGTTTTATAACCGGGTATTCCTCGACCCTATGGTGAAAGGCCACTATCCACCGGAGCTGATTGCCCTGCTGGAAAAACATCAGGTGTCGTGGGATTACACCGAAGAGGAGCTGGCGATTATTGCGGAGAATACCGTTGATGAGTTGGGCATTAATCTCTACTACCCGCACCGGGTAAAAACCCCGTCCCGCGCCTGGCACCCGGAAACGCCATTCCACCCCGCTTACTACTATGAACCTTTTGAGCTGCCCGGCAGAAAGATGAACACCTCCCGCGGCTGGGAGATCCTGCCGGAGATCATCTATGAGATGGCGATGCGCATCAAAAACGACTACGGCAACATTCCATGGTTTGTCGCAGAAAGCGGTATGGGCGTGGAGAATGAAGGGCAGTTTCGCAACGCGGCGGGCACCATTGACGATGATTACCGCATCGACTTTATCGCTGCCCATTTGTACCAGACGTTGCGCGCCAGAGAAGAGGGGGCGAACTGCCTGGGGTATATGCTGTGGGCCTTTACGGATAACGTCTCGCCCATGAATGCCTTTAAAAATCGCTATGGCCTGATCGAGATTGATTTAAACCACCAGCGCGACCGGCGACCGAAAAAGTCTGCCGCCTGGTTTCGCAAGCTGCGCGATGAGCGCCAGCTTACCCTGACGATTGATGACCAATGGAAATAAACCCTCGTGAAACGAATTGTGCTGTGCTGCTCCGCCGGGATGTCGACGTCGCTGGTGGTCACAAAAATGGAAAAAGCGGCGGCGGAACGCGGCCTCGAACTGAAGATTTATGCCATTGCTGAACAGACGCTGCGGGATGAACTGCAAAGCTACACCACCGATATCGTTGCGGTGCTGCTGGGGCCGCAGGTGCGCTTTAAGCTTGCGGAAAGTCAGAAACTGGCCGGCGAATATGGCATCCCCGTTGCGGTGATCGATTCGGTGGCCTACGGCACCTTAAACGGTGCGAAAGTTCTCGATCAGGCGCTGGCTTTGCTAAGATAGCGCCGACAGGCCGGGGCGCGCCCGGCCTGAGCGATAACTCAAATTTGCAGGTGATATTGTGGAGAAGGCCGTCGTCCCGCCGGAAAAAAAACAGTACCAGGAGATTGGTGAAGATCTGCGTGAGCAGATAATCCAGGGGTATTATCCCGTGGGTTCACGTTTGCCGCCGGAGCGCAATATCGCCGAAAAATATGGCGTCAGCCGCACGATCGTTCGCGAAGCGCTGCTGATGCTGGAGCTGCAGGGTACGGTGGATATCCGCCAGGGTTCCGGCGTTTACGTGATGCGCATTCCGCAAGCGGACGAAAACGAAGAGGAGCGCTTTTTAAGCAGCGACATTGGCCCGTTTGAGATCCTGCAGGCGCGCCAGCTGCTGGAGAGTAATATCGCCGCCTTTGCCGCGAAAATGGCGACGCGTGCGGATATTGATAATCTGCGGCGTATCCTTGAGCAGGAGCAGCGCGCCATCGCCCTCAACGACACCTCCCAGGACAACAGCAAAATGTTCCACCTGGTGCTGGCGGGTGCCTCGCAAAACCAGATGCTACTGGCAACGGTAGAGAGCATCTGGCACCACATGGACAGCAGCCCGCTGTGGCAACAGTTCAACGTGCATATCGCCAGCCGTCCCTATCGCCTGAAATGGTTAGGCGACCGGCAAACGCTGCTGGCGGCCCTGCGCCGGCGGGATGTGATGGGCGCCTGGCAGGCGATGTGGCAGCATCTGGAAAATGTGAAAAAAAGCCTGCTGGAACTCTCCGATGAAGATGCCCCGGATTTTGACGGCTACCTGTTTGAATCGGTGCCAATTTTCCAGGGGAAGATCCAGTGAACATTATCCCGCTGTATGACGCTCCCCATTTCGCGGAACAGGTGGTGGAATGGCTATGGCGCGAGTTTGGCGACTCGCTGCCGCGCGACTTTTTCGCCAGCATCATTGCTCATAGCCAGACGCCGGGTAAGCTGCCGCTGACATATGTGCTGGTCGATGAGGATCAATTACTCGGTACCGTTGGGCTGTGGCGCTGCGATCTGATCAGCCGTCAGGATCTGTTCCCGTGGCTGGCCGCGTTGTATGTCGACGAGCGCGTGCGGGGCAAAGGGCTGGCGGGGCAGCTGCAGCGTCATGTTATCGCGCAGGCGCAACAGATGGGCTTTCAGGAGCTGCATCTCTATTCTGCCTGTCGTGATTTTTATGAACGTTTTGGCTGGGAGTATATCGGCGACGGTCTCGACTATCCTGACAAGACCGTACACCTCTATCGTTATTCCTGCGGCGAGATGACCGAGTGACGGCGCACCAGCGTCGGGTTAAACAGGTTGGTAATCTCCGGTAGCGGGCGGTTTTCCGCTAACGCCAGCGCCAGTTCGGCGGCCTGCGCCGCCATCGTAATAATCGGGTAACGCACGGTGGTTAAACGCGGGCGAACATAGCGTGACACCAGCACATCATCAAAGCCAATCAATGAAATCTCGCCCGGCACATCAATGCCGTTGTCGTTGAGCACACCCATTGCGCCGGCGGCCATTGAATCGTTGTAACAGGCAACGGCGCTAAAGTTGCGTCCGCGACCGAGCAGCTCGGTCATCGCCTGTTCGCCGCCGCTCTCATCGGGCTCGGCAAAGGTCACCAGCCGGTCGTTACAGGGCAAGCCGCTCTCTTTCAGCGCATCGTAATACCCCTGCAGCCGATCTTCCGCATCGGATATGGCATGGTTAGAACAGAGATAACCAATTCGTGTGTGCCCTTGTTGAACCAGATGGCGGGTGGCCAGCCAGGCGCCGTAGCGATCGTCCAGCGCGACGCAGCGCTGCTCATAGCCCGGCAGAATGCGGTTAATCAGCACCATACCGGGGATCTGCTGCATCAGCGAGGCGAGTTCTTCGTCGGGGATGACTTTGGCATGCACCACCAGCGCCGCGCAGCGGTGGCGAATTAACTGTTCAATGGCTTTACGCTCTTTCTCTTCCGTATGGTAGCCGTTGCCAATCAGCAAGAAATTCCCGCTGGCCGAAGCGACCTGTTCGACGGCTTTCACCATCGCGCCGAAAAAGGGATCGGAGACGTCACCTACCACCAGGCCCATTGTTTCACTGGACTGCTGCGCCAGCGCGCGGGCGTTAGCGTTAGGATGATAGTTGAGCGCATCCATTGCGCTTTGTACCGCCTGGCGCGAGGATTCGCTCGCTTTTGGTGAGGCGTTAATCACGCGGGAAACCGTTGCGACCGATACACCAGCCAGCCGCGCGACATCTTTAATGGTCGCCATTACGCACCTTCCTTTGGGTAAGCGTTTACACGGGGGATAGTGTTACGGAAAAGGGGAGCCTTATCAAGGAAAGCGCCCGGCGGGTATGCGCAAACGTGAGCTGACACGAAGGAATCCGCTGAAAACGTTACATGGCGAAAATTGCAAAGTAATTCAGGCACAACCTTTAGTTACACTTTGCGAAAGGCTGTTTCGATTGTCCGCTGGTGGCGGATCTCCCGGCGTGACAGAGTAGTTATCCCAGAGGTATTGATCGGTGAGCGCGGCCCTAAGGGTTGCACACTTGAATTACACCAACCTGCGCAGATGCGCAGGTTTTTTTTTGCCTGCAGTCTGTAACAGCTATCGTCATTAGACACAGCTGGTTTCACTTCGGCGTACTCTTTTGCTTTTTCGCGCTGGTAGCAAACGAAGCGGCGCGCGACAATCGATTTCCCAGAGGTATTGATCGGTGATTTATTCGGTACGCTTTTCGTACTCATTTATTGCACCAACCTGCGCGGACGCGCAGGTTTTTTTTCGCCCGCATTTCAACCCGCCACACTTCTCATGTAATCTGCCACAATTTGCAAACGCATATCATTGACTGGCAAAAGGAGTTGAAATGTTACTGGGCTTTTTCCGCGGTCTGTTCCGTCTGTTGTTTCGTGTACAGCTGATCGGCAACACACAAGCGCTGCACGGGGAACGCGTGCTTATTACCCCGAACCACGTCTCGTTTATCGATGGCATCCTGCTGGCGCTGTTCCTGCCGGTGCGCCCGGTATTTGCGGTATATACCTCTATTAGCAGCCAGTGGTATATGCGCTGGGTGAGTTCGCTTATTGATTTCGTCCCCCTGGATCCCACCAAACCGATGTCGATTAAACATCTGGTGCGGCTGGTGGGAGAGGGACGTCCGGTGGTGATCTTCCCGGAAGGGCGAATCTCCGTTTCCGGCTCGCTGATGAAGATTTACGACGGGGCCGGGTTTGTCGCGGCAAAATCTGGCGCGACGGTGGTTCCGCTGCGTATTGATGGCGCAGAACTGAGCTACTTTAGCCGCCTGAAAGGGCTGGTGAAACAGCGCCTGTTTCCGCGTATTACCTTACATATTTTGCCGCCAACCCATCTGCCGATGCCGGATGCGCCGCGCGCCCGTGACCGCCGTAAGCTGGCGGGTGAGATGCTGCACCAAATCATGATGGAAGCGCGCATGGCGGTGCGCCCGCGCGAGACGCTGTTCGAAGCGCTGCTCACGGCACAATATCGCTATGGCGCGAATAAGCCCTGCGTTGAAGATATCAATTTCACCCCGGACAGCTACCGCAAGCTGCTGACCAAGACGCTGTTCGTGGCGCGTATTCTGGATAAATACACTGCGCCGGGCGAAAAAATCGGTCTGATGTTGCCAAACGCCGGTATCAGCGCGGCGGTAATTTTCGGCGCGATAGCCCGGGCGCGTATCCCGGCGATGATGAACTACACCGCTGGGGTAAAAGGGCTCAGTAGCGCCATTACGGCGGCGCAGATTAAAACTATCTTCACTTCGCGCACTTTTATGGATAAAGGCAAACTCTGGCACCTGCCGGAACAACTCACCCAGGTGCGCTGGGTTTATCTTGAAGATCTGAAAGGTGATGTTACCTGGGAAGATAAGCTGTGGATTTTCCGCCATCTGCTGACGCCGTTGAAAGCCCAGCTGCCGCAAAAACCGGAAGACCCGGCGCTGATCCTCTTTACCTCCGGCTCTGAAGGCAATCCGAAGGGCGTGGTGCATAGCCATAAGAGCCTGCTGGCGAACGTCGAGCAGATTAAAACCATCGCCGACTTTACCGCCAACGACCGCTTTATGTCGGCGCTGCCGCTGTTCCACTCTTTTGGCCTGACGGTGGGGCTACTTACCCCGCTGATGACCGGTGCACAAGTATTCCTGTACCCGAGCCCGCTGCACTATCGCATCGTTCCCGAACTGGTGTATGACCGAAACTGTACGGTGCTTTTCGGGACCTCGACTTTCCTTGGCAACTATGCCCGTTTCGCCAATCCTTATGACTTCTTTCGCTTACGCTACGTGGTGGCCGGCGCGGAGAAATTACAAGAGAGCACGCGCCAGCTATGGCAGGACAAGTTCGGTCTGCGCATTCTGGAAGGCTACGGCGTAACCGAGTGCGCGCCGGTGGTCTCCATCAATGTGCCGATGGCGGCAAAACCTGGTACCGTGGGCCGTCTTTTACCCGGTATGGATGCGCGTTTGATGTCGGTGCCCGGCATTGAAGAGGGCGGACGGCTGCAGCTGAAAGGGCCAAACGTCATGACCGGCTATCTGCGCGTGGAAAATCCCGGCGTGCTGGAAGCGCCGGTGGCAGAGAATGTGGCTGGCGAAATGGAAGCGGGCTGGTATGACACCGGCGATATTGTCCGTTTCGACGAGCAGGGGTTTGTGCAGATCCAGGGGCGGGCGAAGCGTTTTGCTAAAATCGCTGGTGAAATGATCTCGCTGGAAATCGTTGAACAGCTGGCGATGGCTGTTTCGCCAGAGAAACTGCACGCGACGGTGGTGAAGAGCGATGTCAGCAAAGGCGAGGCGCTGGTGATGTTTACTACCGATAACGAACTAACGCGCGATAAGCTGCAACAGCAGGCGCGTGCGCAGGGCGTACCGGAACTGGCCGTTCCCCGTGATATCCGTTACCTGAAGCAGCTGCCGGTGCTGGGCAGTGGCAAACCCGATTTTGTGACCCTTAAAAGCATGCTGGATGAGGATGAAACCGCGAATGCCTAAGTCAGTAAGCACTAACTCCTCGCTGTGGTCGCGCGGGATGATGGCGGTGATTGCCGCCCAGTTCCTGTCAGCTTTTGGCGACAACGCGCTGTTGTTCGCCACGCTGGCCTTACTGAAGGCGGAGTTTTATCCCGACTGGAGCCAGCCAATTTTACAGATGGTGTTTGTGGGTGCTTACATTCTGTTTGCCCCTTTTGTCGGTCAGGTGGCGGACAGTTTCGCCAAAGGCCGGGTGATGATGTTCGCCAACGGTCTGAAACTGTTAGGCGCGGCGAGTATCTGCCTCGGCATTAATCCGTTTGTCGGTTATATGCTGGTGGGTGTTGGTGCGGCAGCCTACTCGCCGGCGAAATACGGCATTCTTGGCGAAATCACGACCGGCGATAAGCTGGTTAAAGCGAATGGTTTAATGGAGTCGTCGACCATCGCCGCGATTCTGCTTGGCTCCATGGCGGGTGGCGTGCTGGCCGACTGGCATGTACTGGCGGCGCTGGGGGTTTGTGCGTTGACCTACGCGGGCGCGGTAGCGGCGAATCTGCTGATCCCGAAACTGCCGGCGGCACGGCCCGGGCAATCCTGGCGTTTCGGCCCGATGACGGGCAGCTTCTTCAGCGCCTGTAAAAGCCTGTGGCACAACAGCGAAACCCGCTTCTCGCTGGTAGGCACAAGCCTGTTCTGGGGGGCCGGGGTGACGCTGCGTTTTCTGCTGGTGCTGTGGGTGCCGGTGGCCCTCGGCATTACCGATAACGCAACGCCAACTTATCTTAATGCGATGGTCGCCGTTGGGATTGTGGCCGGTGCGGGTCTGGCGGCGAAACTGGTGACGCTGGAAACCGTGGCGCGCTGCATGCCCGCTGGCATCTTGATTGGCGTGGCGGTGGTGCTGTTTTCTCTGCAACACGCGCTGTTGCCCGCCTACGGCGTTCTTATGCTGATCGGTATGCTGGGCGGCTTCTTTGTCGTGCCGCTTAATGCGTTATTACAATCCATTGGTAAAGCGTCCGTCGGCGCGGGCAACGCGATTGCCGTGCAGAACCTGGGGGAGAACCTGGCGATGCTGCTGATGCTGGGATTGTACTCGCTGGCAGTGAAGGCGGGCGTACCGGTTATCGCCACCGGCGTTGGCTTTGGGGTGATTTTCGCGCTGGCGATTGCGGCGCTGTGGATCTGGCAGCGCCGCCGTTAACGATTACGGTGCCGGGTAGGTATAAACCTGATGCACCGCTTCGATCTCCGCAATAACCTCTTCACTGAGTTCCAGGTTGAGGCTTTCAACGTTGGTTTTCAGCTGTTCCATCGTCGTCGCGCCCAGCAGGGTGCTGGCGACGAAGGGCTGACGACGCACAAAGGCCAGCGCCATCTGTGCCGGATCCAGATTGTGACGCCGGGCAATATCAACATACGCCGCAACGGCTTTTTGCGCCTGTTCGCCGCTGTAACGCGTAAAGCGGCTAAACAGCGTGTTACGCGCGCCTGCGGGTTTCGCGCCGTTAAGATATTTGCCGGTTAACGTACCAAACGCCAGACAGGAGTAGGCTAACAGCTCGACGCCTTCATACTGGCTCACTTCTGCCAGACCCACTTCAAAGCTGCGATTTAACAGGCTGTAGGGATTCTGAATCGTCACAATCCGCGGCAGTTCATGTTTCTCCGCCAGTTGCAGATAGCGCATCACGCCAAAGGCGGTTTCGTTGGAGACGCCGATATAGCGAATTTTCCCGGCGCGTTGATACTCCGTTAGCGCTTCCAGCGTCTCCAGCAGCGTTACTACCGGCGCGCTCTCCACCCAGCTGTAGCCGAGTTTGCCAAAGCAGTTAGTCTGGCGCTGTGGCCAGTGCACCTGGTAAAGATCGAGATAGTCCGTTTGCAGGCGTCTTAAACTGTCGTCCAGCGCCACGCGGATATTTTTCCTGTCTAATGCCTGGTTCGGGCGAATACCGCTGTCACCGTTACGGCTCGGGCCGCTGACTTTCGAGGCAATAACCAGTTTTTCACGGATGCCGCGTTTTGCCAGCCAGTTGCCGACATAGGTTTCCGTTAATCCCTGGGTTTCCGGGCGTGGCGGAACAGGGTACATCTCTGCGACATCAATCAGGTTGATTCCCTGACTGACGGCATAATCGAGCTGTGCATGGGCGTCGGCTTCGCTGTTTTGTTCACCAAACGTCATTGTGCCCAGCCCAAGGGTGCTTATCTCAAGCGTACTGTGGGGGATACGGTGATACTGCATAGCCGGCTTCCTTAAGCGTGCAACGTCAGACGACCTGACAAAGGAATATAAACATGGCAGAGGGCAGACAAAAGGGGAAGAGAAAAATCATTGAAAGGTCAGTAGGTCACTGACCTTTATGGTAATTTCTTAGCGTTCGATAATCTGGGATACGTCATCGCGGTTAATCTGCATCTTATTGCCCTGCTGATCGCGGTAGCTTACCAGCCCCGTATCATCATCAACCTGTGGCTTTCCATCCGTCAGGATCATCCTGCCGTCTTTGGTAGCCATCACATAATCACTTGAGCATCCGGACACGGCGAAAGCCAATCCTACTGCGGAAATAATCACTGCCCATCTCTTCATTATTCTCCCCCTCTGGTAGCGTGTGTCTGACAACAAGTGTAGTAATAGCGTGCTGTATAGCGATGAAAAAGCGGGATAATCTGAAAATAGCCGTTAAAAGCAGATTAATCAGGAAAAACGCTTCCCCGCAAGAGGAAGCGTTTTACTTACAGAGGATTCTTCTTATTTCGTATCAGGTTGAGACTTTCAACGGCGATGGAGAAGAACATGGCGAAGTAAATGTAACCTTTCGGCACATGAATAGAGACGCTTTCCAGAATCAGCGTGAAGCCGACCAGAATCAAAAACGACAGCGCCAGCATTTTCACCGACGGGTGACGATCGACAAACTCACCGATGGGGCGCGCGGCAAACATCATCACGCCGACGGCGATAACCACCGCCGCCATCATAATAAACAGATGATCGGAGAGCCCGACGGCGGTGATCACCGAGTCGAGGCTAAAGATGATATCCAGCAGCATAATCTGCACAATCGCGCCGAAGAACGAATGCACATTGGTTTTTAAGCCTTCCTCTTCCCCTTCGATCGATTCGTGGATCTCTTTGCTCGCCTTCCAGATTAGGAACAGGCCGCCGAGGAACAAGATCATATCGCGGGCTGACACGTTGTGATCAAACACGCTGAACAGCGGGTGCGTTAGCCTGGTGACCCAGGCAATCGACGCCAGCAGTAACAGACGCATTATCATCGCTGCGGCCAGACCCAGCCTGCGCGCGTGGTTTCGCTGCGCAGCAGGCAGCTTAGCAACCACCAGAGAGAGAAAAATGATGTTGTCGATCCCAAGCACTATCTCCAGTAGCGTCAGCGTACCGAGCGCCATCCAGGCATTGGGATCGGTGATCCATGCAAATAACATTGATAAAAATCCTGCCAAAAAAAAGAAGCGCTAATTATAAGCGCCGCTGACAAGGAGGCAAAAAATTAATAGGGTGAAAGTAAAAAGTGGCGCGCCAGCAGGGCACCGGTGAAGTTCTTTTTCAGGTAAAAGCCGCGCGGTAGGGTGAGAATGGTTTCCCCATGCTCGCCGATGGCTTCAGTCAGCGCTTTGCTGTTGGCGGCCTTTGGGCGCAGCTGCAGCACTTCGCCGTGGCGGGCCGTGATGCGGGTGACCTGCCCTAGCACAATCAGATCCATTAACTCTTCCCAGTCGAGACGCAGCTGCTGCTCTTCCGCTTCATTGGGGCTCCACAGCAGCGGCGATCCGACGCGGCGATCCGCAACCGGGATCTCCCGCGCGCCTTCAATGGGGATCCATAACACGCGCTTAAGCTTATGCCGCACATGGCTGGTTTCCCACACCACGCCGCTATTGCCCGTCAGGGGCGCGACGCAAACAAAGGTGGTCTCCAGCGGACGCCCGAAGTTATCCACCGGGATGGTTTTAAGCTCGACGCCGAGCGCGGCAAAATCCTGCTCAGGTTTACTGCCCGCGCTGGCGCCCAGCCACAGCTCCAGCAGCACGCCGGTCCAGCCTTTGTCACGCTTCAAATTGAGCGGCACGGGCAAACCGGCAATCGCCGCCAGTTCGCCAAGGGTATAACCCGCCAGGCGCTGCGCCTGCGCGAGCAGCTGCGCTTCGGAGTCGGGTGGAGAAGTGAAAGGGGCTAACGCTAGCATGTTTAAAACCTTCGCTCAAAAAATAGACAGCTGTTTTGTACCGTCGCCGGGCAGTGTATCTTTTTCTGCATGACATAAACAATGTGATGATTTATAAGATAATTTCTGACGATATATTTTGAGTTGCGCAACACCCCGTCGGGTTTTCCAATTCTGGTCACTGACAATGAACAGGATCTTACACCATGTTATCCACAGAAAAGTGGGATAACTGGGGAAAAGCACGACTACTGTTTCGATTTACAGCATTGACGTGCGACGAAAATCGAATTCCTGCACAAAATACGCTTAACTAAGTGGCATAAACTGTGGATAAATTCGACTCTGTTCGATCTTTCATCAGTTACAGGATCCTTTAGGTGATGATCGTCACATTATGGGCGGGATAACCGTGTTTAATGGGGTTAACGTAATGAATTTATGTATTTTATTTTCTGACGATAATAATGTGTTATTCAGACTGTTCCGGGTTTTCCCTGGGTAATTCCATACTTTTTCACAACTCTATCCACAGAAAAGGTGAATAAAAAGCGCCGCCGATGGCGTTCTCTGTTTATAACTTCGAGGATAGCTGTGAGTTATTCAAATGTTATTCGTTCTGATCCTTGTCATAGAGTGGTTTACCGTTTTCCGGGAGTGTGAAACAATCACTTTATTCAGACTTTTTTTGAGGTAGTCCGGTGATTGATGACGATGGCTACCGCCCAAATGTGGGAATCGTAATCTGTAATCGACAAGGTCAGGTCATGTGGGCCAGACGTTTTGGACAGCACTCATGGCAGTTTCCCCAGGGTGGGATCAACCCTGGCGAGTCCCCGGAGCAGGCAATGTACCGGGAACTGTTCGAGGAAGTGGGCTTAAGTCGTAAAGATGTACGTATTCTTGCTTCTACGCGTAACTGGTTGCGTTACAAGTTACCGAAACGTTTGGTGCGTTGGGACACAAAGCCGGTTTGTATCGGCCAGAAACAAAAATGGTTTCTTTTGCAGTTGATCGGTAACGATAGCGATATCAATATGCAAACCAGTAGTACGCCCGAATTTGATGGCTGGCGTTGGGTAAGCTACTGGTATCCTGTTCGTCAGGTAGTGTCGTTTAAACGCGATGTCTACCGACGGGTGATGAAAGAGTTTGCAAGCGCGGTGTTGTCGCTTCAGGAAACGCCTGTGAAGCCACAAAGCGCGCCTGCCTGGCGACGTAAACGAGGTTAAGCCACCCACATCATGCTCACCCGACTGCGAGAAATAGTTGAGAAAGTCGCCAGCGCGCCACGTCTTAACGAAGCGCTGGAAATATTGGTTACCGACGTGTGTCTGGCGATGGAAACCGAAGTTTGTTCGGTTTATCTCGCAGACCATGACCGGCGTTGTTATTACCTGATGGCAACGCGCGGTTTAAAAAAGCCGCGCGGTCGCACCGTCACGCTCGCATTCGATCAGGGAATCGTCGGTCTGGTAGGCAGGCTGGCGGAACCTATCAACCTGGCCGATGCGCAAAAGCACCCCAGTTTTAAATACATTCCGGCGGTGAAAGAAGAGCGCTTTCGCGCTTTTCTTGGCGTGCCGATCATTCAACGCCGTCAGCTGCTTGGCGTGCTGGTGGTACAGCAGCGCGAGCTGCGCCAGTATAATGAAAGTGAAGAGTCTTTCCTGGTTACCCTCGCCACGCAGATGGCGGCGATCCTCTCCCAGTCACAGTTAAACGCGCTGTTTGGTCAATATCGGCAGACGCGTATTCGCGCCCTGCCAGCCTCGCCCGGCGTGGCTATCGCCCCGGGTTGGGTAGATGAAACGCTGCCGTTAATGGAGCAGGTATATCAGGCTTCAACCCTCGACACCGGCCTTGAGCGTGAGCGGTTAACCGCCGCGCTGGAAGAGGCCGCCAGCGAATTTCGCCGTTACAGCAAACGTTTCTCCGCCGGGGCGCAAAAAGAGACCGCGGCTATTTTCGATCTCTATTCGCACCTGCTTTCCGATGCGCGCCTGCGCCGCGATCTGTTTGATGAAGTGGATCAAGGCGTGGTGGCCGAATGGGCGGTGAAAACCGTTATTGAACGTTTTGCCGAGCAGTTTGCCGCCCTGAGCGACGGCTATTTAAAAGAGCGCTCCGGCGATTTACGCGCGCTGGGTCAGCGTTTGCTGTTCCATCTCGATGACACCATTTCCGGTCCTGACAGCTGGCCGGAGCGTTTTATCCTCGTTGCCGATGAACTGTCTGCCACCACCCTTGCAGAGCTGCCCCACGACAGGCTGGCGGGTGTGGTGGTGCGCGATGGCGCGTCAAACTCCCACGCGGCGATTATGGTGCGTGCGCTCGGTATTCCTACGGTTATGGGGGCGGATATTCAGCCCGCGTCGCTGCGCCGCCGCATGCTCATTGTCGACGGTTATCGTGGCGAATTGCTGGTCGATCCTGAACCGGTGCTGTTGCAGGAATATCAGCGCCTGATTAGCGAAGAGAATGAGCTTAGCCGGCTTGCCGAAGACGATGTCAATCTGGCCGCGCAGTTAAAGAGTGGTGAACGGGTGAAGGTCATGCTCAACGCGGGCTTAAGCCCGGAGCATGAAGAGAAACTGGGTAGCCGCATCGACGGTATCGGGCTTTATCGCACCGAAATACCCTTTATGCTGCAAAGCGGTTTCCCCTCGGAAGAGGAGCAGGTCGCCCAGTATCAGGGCATGCTGCAGATGTTTAATGACAAGCCTGTCACGCTGCGTACGTTGGATATCGGCGCAGACAAGCAACTGCCCTATATGCCTATCAGTGAAGAGAACCCGTGCCTCGGCTGGCGCGGTATCCGCATTACGCTCGATCAGCCGGAAATTTTCCTGGTGCAGGTGCGCGCCATGCTGCGCGCCAATGCGGCAACGGGCAATCTTAGTATTCTGCTGCCGATGATCACCAGCATTGAGGAAGTCGATGAAGCGCGCAGGCTGATTGAACGCGCCGGGCGCGAAGTGGAAGAGATGATCGGCTACGCCATCCCGAAACCGCGTATCGGCGTGATGCTGGAAGTGCCGTCAATGGTCTTTATGCTCTCGCACCTGGCGAATCGCGTCGACTTTATCTCTATCGGTACCAACGATCTGACCCAGTACATCCTGGCGGTCGATCGTAACAATACCCGCGTCGCAAGTATGTATGACAGCCTTCATCCGGCGGTGCTGCGCGCGCTGGCGATGGTGGCTGATGAGGCCGAACGGTTAGGCATCGATCTGCGGCTGTGCGGTGAAATGGCCGGGGATCCGATGTGCGTCGCCGTGCTGATTGGGCTGGGCTATCGCCATCTTTCCATGAACGGCCGTTCGGTGGCGCGCATCAAATATTTGCTGCGGCGTATCGATTGTGAAGAGGCGCAAACTCTGGCGCGACGCGCGCTGGACGCGCAGCTGGCGACAGAAGTACGGCATCAGATTGCCGCGTTTATGGAGCGGCGCGGGCTGGGCGGCCTTATTCGTGGCGGCATCTAGCCCGTTCATACATAACTTTTACAACTTCCTCGCCACCCGCGCGCGGTGCCTTATGCTATGATTCGCAGCTTTGGAGCGGCCCGCGATGAGGGTCGCGTAGGTGAACCGCTGTCCACTTTCGGCGGAATAACAACAAGTTGTGGTGACAGATGAACAGTGGCTATCTGCATTTTCCGGACTTCGATCCGGTGATTTTTTCCATTGGGCCGGTGTCCCTTCACTGGTACGGATTGATGTACCTTGTGGGGTTTGTATTTGCGATGTGGCTGGCAACGCGCCGGGCCAATCGCCCCGGTAGCGGCTGGACTAAAAACGAAGTGGAAAACCTGCTCTACGCGGGCTTTCTCGGCGTTTTTCTCGGCGGGCGTCTCGGCTATGTGCTGTTCTACAACTTCCCGGTTTTCTTAAACGATCCACTGTATCTGATCCGCGTTTGGGATGGCGGTATGTCCTTCCACGGCGGGCTGATTGGTGTCATCGTGGTGATGATCGTTTTTGCCCGTCGCACCAAACGCAGTTTCTTCCAGGTCGCTGATTTTATTGCGCCGCTGATCCCGTTTGGTCTGGGCGCTGGCCGGTTGGGTAACTTTATCAACGGCGAGCTGTGGGGGCGCGTTGATCCGTCGTTCCCGCTGACCATGCTGTTCCCCGGCTCACGCGCGGAAGACGCCGCGTTACTGCCTGCTCATCCGGAATGGCAGTCCATCTTTGATACCTACGGTGTGCTGCCCCGTCATATGTCGCAGCTTTATGAGCTGGCGCTGGAAGGCGTGGTGCTGTTTATCATCCTGAACCTGTTTATTCGTAAACCTCGTCCGACGGGCGCGGTCTCCGGCTTGTTCCTGATTGGCTACGGCGCATTCCGCATCATCGTTGAGTTCTTCCGCCAGCCCGACGCCCAGTTTACCGGCGAATGGGTGCAGTACATCAGTATGGGGCAGATCCTCTCCATTCCGATGATTGTCGCAGGCGCAATTATGATGATCTGGGCGTATCGCCACCGTTCGCCGCAACACGTTTCCTGAGGAACCATGAAACAGTATTTAGAATTGATGCAGAAGGTGCTTCATGAAGGCACGCCGAAAAACGACCGCACCGGAACCGGTACGCTCTCTATTTTTGGTCATCAGATGCGTTTTAATCTGCAGGACGGCTTTCCGCTGGTGACCACCAAGCGCTGCCATTTGCGTTCAATTATTCATGAGCTGCTGTGGTTCCTGCAGGGCGATACCAATATTGCCTATCTGCGCGAAAATAAAGTCTCCATCTGGGATGAATGGGCCGACGATGAGGGCAATCTTGGCCCGGTTTACGGTAAACAGTGGCGCGCCTGGCCTGCGCCGGATGGCCGTCATATTGACCAAATCTCGACGGTCATTAACCAGCTGAAAACCGATCCGGACTCGCGCCGTATTATTGTTTCTGCCTGGAACGTCGGCGAGCTGGACAAAATGGCGCTGGCACCCTGCCACGCGTTTTTCCAGTTCTATGTTGCGGACGGCAAGCTCTCTTGCCAGCTCTATCAACGTTCCTGCGATGTTTTCCTTGGTCTGCCGTTCAATATCGCCAGCTATGCGCTGTTAGTGCATATGATGGCGCAGCAGTGCGATCTGGAGCCGGGCGATTTCGTCTGGACCGGCGGCGATACGCACCTCTACAGCAACCACCTGGAACAAGCGCATCTGCAACTAAGCCGTGAGCCGCGTCCGTTGCCGAAGCTTATTATCAAACGTAAACCGGCATCGCTGTTTGACTACCGTTTCGAAGACTTCGAGATTGAAGGCTACGATCCGCATCCGGCGATTAAAGCGCCCGTCGCTATCTGATTTTTCAGAGCCTGGCATAACCGGTGCGGTAACGCGCCGGTTATTTTTTGCCCTTCTGTAGTTTCTTCGGCCTCGCTTCCACCCTTCGTGTAACGACCTGCAACATGACCCATTCCTTTCGTACTGCCTCGTAACTTTGCCGTTTGCCTCTCGATTCGCAGCAACCGTCAAGAGAGACTGCGGCCATGAAAAAACAACGTGGCTTCACACTGATTGAAACCCTTGTGGCGATAACGATTATCGCTGCGCTGAGTAGCGCAAGCGTCGCGGGCTGGCAAAGCTGGCAGGCGCAACAGCGGCTGTGGCAAACCGCCGTACAGGTACGCCATTTCCTTGAACGTATACGCGATGACGTTAACTGGAACAACCGTTCTCAGCGGGTCTATGGCGTACGCGAAGGCGCGGGCTGGTGCCTGGCGAATTCACCCTCGCAGCGCTGCGCCGTGCAGAATGCGTTTACTCTGCAACCGCGCTGGCCGGAAGTGGAACTGCTGGACGTCACGCCCTCGCTGGGTTTCTTTGGCCTGCGCAATACCGCCTGGCCCGGCAGCATCCGGTTGCGCAGCAGCGCAGGGGAGTGGCGCGTAGTGGTATCGGTTTGGGGGCGCATCAGAATGTGCCAGCCGTCGGCGACTAACGCATGTTAGACCGGGCGCGGGGGTTTTCACTGCTGGAAACGCTGCTGGCGATGGCGATTGGCAGCGTGCTGCTGCTGGCCTCCGCCCGATTTTTACCGGCACTGCAGCTGGCGGTGTCGCAGCACACCCGTCTGCAGACGGTGGAGGACGATCTCTGGCTACAGCTGCGAGGCATCGCCAAACATCTGCAGCGCGCGGGATATTGCAACGGGCGATGTAGCGGCCAGCCGCTGACCATAAGCAGTAACGGCGAGTGCGTGATTGCGCAATGGGATGCCAACAGTAACGGGCGGTGGGAATCCTCGGCCAGCAGCGAATCGGAACAAACCGGTTTTCGCCTGCAAAGCGGCGCGCTGGAGATCCTGCGCGGTGCAACCTCCTGTAGCGGCCGGGGCTGGGAAAAGATAACCGATCCTGCCCAGATGACCATTGAACGCTTCCATGTTGTAAAGCAGCAGACGGCGGATTTTGCGCCCCGGCTTACCATTACCCTCGCTGCCCGCGTGGCGGGTTATTCCGGCCCGCCCATAACGGCGCAGCTGAGCGTAAGCGGATATAACTTATGAACCGCCAGCGAGGGATGTCGTCACTGGCGCTGGTACTGCTGTTATTGCTGCTGGGCAACCTGATGCTGCATGGCTTAAACCTGCAGTTAAGCAGCCACCTGTGGCGCGTGAACAGTGAAAATCAGGGAATACGCAACGCCGCACTGCTCCACTCGGCCATGGAGCGGGCGCGCCAGCAAACATGGCCAGCCACGCCGGCGCTGCGCTGTCAGCAGCATGACGAGGTGAATGTTCGCAGCTGTTTACGCATTTTTGATGACAACAGCGCGCTGCTTATTGTCGCCAGCGCAGACGCATCGCTGTGGCAGCGGGGGCAGGTAGAAGGGGATAGCGTACGTTTTCTGCCCCATGGCTGGAGTGATTTTTGTCCAATGAAGGAGGATGCGCTATGTCTGCCGCCATAAACAAACAGCACGGCTTTAGCCTGACGGAAGTCCTGCTTGCCATGTTGTTAATGGTCATGGTCGTTACCGCCCTTGGCGGGTATCATCGGGCGCTGGCTTCCGGGTTCACCTCCGCAAGCCAGTGGCGACAGCTTTGGCGCTATGCCTGGGAGCAGGCGCAATCCGAAGCCTCGCCGTTGCCGCCGGGCTGGCACGTTCAGCGGGGGCAGACAACCAGCGGGGGATGTGTCAGCATCAACGTTACCGTGACCTCACCCGCGGGTAGGCAGGGGAACATGGTGAGATTATTTTGCCCCAACAGTCAGTAGTCAGGAGCGTATATGTTAAGGGTTTACCACTCCAATCGTCTGGATGTGCTTGAAGCACTGATGGAGTTTATTGTCGAGCACGACCGGCTTGACGATCCCTTTGAGCCTGAAGTGGTGCTGGTGCAAAGCACCGGCATGGCGCAATGGTTGCAAATGACGCTGGCGCAAAAATTTAGTATTGCAGCGAATATTACCTTCCCGCTGCCGGCAAGCTTTATCTGGGATATGTTTGTCACCGTCCTGGATGACATTCCAAAAGAGAGCGCCTTTAACAAGCAGAGCATGAGCTGGAAGCTGATGTCGCTGTTGCCCGGCATGCTTGAGGACGAAGAGTTCACCATGCTGCGCCACTATCTCAACGATGACGACGATAAGCGCAAACTGTTCCAGCTCTGTTCACGGGTGGCGGATCTGTACGATCAATATCTGGTCTACCGCCCGGAATGGCTGACGCGCTGGGAAGCGGGGGGACTTATCGACGGGCTCGATGAAGCCCAGCGCTGGCAGGCACCGCTGTGGCGCGCGCTGGTCGAACATACCGCTGCGCTTGGACAGCCGCACTGGCACCGCGCCAATCTCTATCAACGCTTTATTAATAAGCTGGAAACGGCCACTGAACCGCCCGCCGGTTTGCCTTCGCGGGTCTTTATTTGCGGCATCTCGGCGCTTCCGCCGATCTATTTGCAGGCGTTACAGGCGCTGGGTAAACATATCGATGTCCATCTGCTGTTTACCAACCCTTGTCGCTACTACTGGGGCGATATAAAAGATCCCGCCTTTCTGGCGAAGCTCATCACCCGTAACCGTCGCCACCATCGGGAAAACCGTCTGCTTCCCCTGTTCCGCGATACGCAAAACGCGGAAGGTCTGTTTAACGCCGAGGGCGAGCAGGAGGTGGGAAATCCGTTGCTGGCTTCGTGGGGCAAGCTTGGACGGGACAATATCTTTCTGCTGGCAGGGATGGAGCGCTATGAGGAGCTGGATGCGTTCGTCGATGTTACGCCCGGCTCGCTGTTACAAAATCTGAAATACGACATTCTGGAATTGCAAAATGGCGCAGTGGCTGGCGTCACGGCGGAAGAATTTTCCCGCAGTGACAAAAAACGGCTCCTCAATGCCGACGATCGCAGCGTGACGGTGCATATTTGCCATAGTCCGCAGCGCGAAGTGGAGATCCTCCATGACCGGTTATTGACGATGCTGGAAGAGGATCCCGAGCTTACGCCGCGCGATATCGTGGTGATGGTCGCCGATATCGACAGCTATAGCCCGTTTATTCAGGCGGTATTCGGCAGCGCCAGCGGCGATCGTTATCTTCCTTATGCTATTTCCGACCGCCGCGCGCGCCAGGCGCACCCGGCGCTGCAGGCGTTTCTCAGCCTGCTGTCGCTGCCGGATAGCCGTTTTGTCAGTGAAGATGTGTTGGCGCTACTGGATGTGCCGGTACTCGCGGCGCGTTTTAATATCAACGAAGAGGGCCTGCGCTATCTGCGCTTGTGGGTCAATGAATCCGGCATCCGTTGGGGCATGGATGACGATAACGTACGGGAGCTGGAGCTGCCGCCAACGGGGCAGCATACCTGGCAATTTGGCCTGACGCGCATGCTGCTGGGGTATGCCATGGAGAGTCGTCAGGGAGAGTGGCAGTCCATTTTACCCTATGACGAATCCAGCGGGCTTATCGCCGAGCTGGTCGGGCACCTGGCATCGCTGCTGATGCAGCTCAATCTCTGGCGGCGCGGGCTTGCCGAGGCGAGGCCGCTGGAAGAGTGGCTTCCGGTATGCCGCGAAATGCTCAATGACTTTTTCCTGCCGGATCCCGACACTGAAGCCGCGCTGGCGTTAATTGAGCAGCAGTGGCAGGAGATTATTGCTCACGGCGCGGGGGCAAACTACCACGAAGCGATCCCGCTCTCTTTACTGCGTGATGAACTGGCGCAGCGGCTGGATCAGGAACGCATCAGCCAGCGTTTCCTCGCCGGGCCCGTCAATATCTGCACGCTGATGCCGATGCGCTCCATTCCTTTTAAGGTGGTATGCCTGTTGGGGATGAACGATGGCGTTTATCCCCGCGCGCTGCCGCCGCTGGGGTTTGATCTGATGAGTCAGAAGCCGCAGCGTGGCGATCGCAGCCGCCGGGATGATGACCGCTATCTGTTCCTGGAAGCGCTTATCTCAGCCCAGCAGCAGCTTTATATCAGCTACATTGGCCGCTCTATTCAGGACAATAAAGAGCGTTACCCCTCGGTACTGGTGCAGGAGCTGGTGGATTACATCGGTCAGAGCCACTATTTACCTGGCGATGCGCTGCGCAACTGCGATGAAAGCGAACGGCGGGTGAAGGCGCATATCACCCATCTGCATACGCGCATGCCGTTCGACCCGGCAAACTATACCCATGATGAGTGGCAAAGCTATGTCCGCGACTGGTTGCCAGCCGCCAGCTCGCAGGGCGAAGCCCACGCGGCGTTTATTCAAACACTCGATGAGCTGTCGTTTGATACGCTCACTTTTGAACAGCTGCAGCGGTTTTGGTCGCATCCGGTGCGCGCCTTTTTCCAGATGCGCCTGCGGGTTAATTTCCGCCCGGAAGAGAGCGAAATCCCCGATGCGGAACCCTTTATTCTCGACGGCCTGAGCCGTTTCCAGCTTAACCACGAGCTATTAAATACGCTGGTGGATCAGGAAGATGCGGACAAACTGTTTCGCCGCTACCGGGCAGCGGGCGTGCTGCCCTATGGGGCATTCGGTGAAATCATTTGGGAAACGCAATGTCAGGAGATGCAGGAGCTTGCCGATCGCGTCATTGAGTATCGCCAGCCTGCTGAAAGCATGGAAATCGATCTGCACTGCGCTGGGGTGCATCTCACCGGCTGGCTGCCGCGGGTGCAGCCTGACGGGTTATTACGCTGGCGTCCGGCGCTGCTGAACGTTGCGCAAGGGGTGCAACTTTGGCTGGAACATCTTGTCTATTGTGCCAGCGGTGGAACCGGCACCAGCCGTTTGCTGGTTCGTAAAGAAGGGCAGTGGTGTTTCCCGGCGCTGCCTGCCGATAAAGCGCTGGCGTACCTGGCGACAATGATTGAAGGCTTTAAACAAGGGATGGCAAAACCGCTGCTGGTCCTGCCAGAAAGCGGGGGGGCGTGGATAAAAGTCTGTTATGACGCGGCAAATGATGCCATGTTAAAGGACGAGGAGACGTTACAAAAAGCGCAAAGTAAATTTCTGCAGGCCTATGAAGGCAATATGATGGTGCGCGGTGAAGGCGAGGATGTTTGGTATCAGCGTCTGTGGCGAACCCTTGAGCCGGAGTACTACGCAGAAATTACCCGGCAGGCGCAGCGTTTCCTGTTACCGCTTTATCGACACAACCAGTCCGAATGACGGTATAAAAATTGCGCGAAATGGAGGCATCCATTATCATGCGCGACGGTCACGGACTGATATAACAAGCGTGCTGGCTCAGCCGGCACGAAATGAACGGGTTGTCCCGAGCGTTATCGGGCAAGCCGGAAAAGTTAATGATGAGGTTCGTGAATGCCCCGCAGCACCTGGTTAAAAGCGTTAATCCTGTTTTTCGCCCTCTGGGCTTCCTTCAGTCAGGCAGATACCGGTTGGCAACCTGTTCAGGAAACCATCCGTAAAAGCGACAAAGACACCCGCCAGTATCAGGCTATCCGCCTTGATAACGGTATGGTGGTGCTGCTGGTTTCCGATGCGCAGGCGGTGAAATCCCTCTCTGCGTTGGTGGTACCCGTTGGTTCGCTGGAAGATCCCGATGCCCATCCGGGGCTGGCCCATTTCCTTGAGCATATGACGCTGATGGGGTCGAAAAAATACCCGCAGCCCGAAAGCCTCGCCGAATACCTGAAACTGCATGGCGGTAGCCATAATGCCAGTACCGCGCCTTATCGCACCGCTTACTACCTGGAAGTGGAAAACAATGCGCTGGAAGGTGCCGTTGATCGGTTAGCCGATGCTATTGCCGCACCGATGCTGGACAAAAAATACGTTGAGCGCGAGCGTAACGCGGTGAATGCCGAACTGACAATGGCGCGTACCCGGGACGGCATGCGGATGGCGCAGGTCAGCGCCGAAACCATTAACCCGGCGCATCCCGGCGCGCGCTTCTCCGGCGGTAACCTCGAAACCTTAAGCGATAAGCCGGACAGCCCGGTGCACACCGCGTTGTTGAACTTCCGCGATAAATACTACTCGGCAAACCTGATGAAGGCGGTGATTTACAGTAACCGCCCGCTGACGGATCTGGCGAAAATCGCCGTCGAGACCTATGGTCGCGTGCCGAATAAGGGGCTTGAAAAGCCGGAAATCACCGTTCCTGTGGTGACCGATGCGCAGAAAGGGATCATCATTCATTACGTTCCGGCCGTGCCACGTAAGGTACTGCGCGTTGAGTTTCGTATTGATAACAACACCCCAGCGTTTCGCAGCAAAACGGACGAGCTCATTACCTATTTGATTGGCAACCGTAGCCCGGGCACGCTCTCGGACTGGCTGCAGAGTCAGGGGCTGGTGGAAGGGATCCGCGGTGATTCCGATCCGGTGGTTAACGGCAACAGCGGCGTGCTGGCTATTTCCGCCACCTTAACTGATAAAGGTCAGGCCCGACGTGACGAAGTGGTCGCCGCCATATTCAGCTACCTGCAGCTGCTGCGCGAAAAAGGGGTAGATAAGCGCTATTTTGACGAGCTGGCGCATATCCTCGATCTCGATTTCCGTTATCCCTCCATTACCCGCGATATGGACTATGTTGAGTGGCTGGCGGATACCATGATCCGCGTACCTGTTGCCCATACGCTGGACTCGGTGAATATTGCCGACCAGTTCGATGCCAAAGCGGTGCAGGCGCGCCTTGATGAAATGACGCCGCAGAACGCCCGTATCTGGTACATCAGCCCCGATGAACCCCATGACAAAACCGCCTATTTTGTCCAGGCACCTTATCAGGTAAATAAAATTAGTGCCGACACCTTCGCCGACTGGCAGAAACGCCAGAGCGCGATTGCGCTTAAAGTCCCGGAGCTGAACCCCTATATTCCCGATGATTTCACCCTGATCAAAACCGCTAAGCAGTACGATCATCCTGAACTGATTGTCGATGAACCGAACCTGCGCGTGATCTACACGCCAAGCCAGTACTTCGCCAGCGAACCGAAAGCGGACGTCAGCGTCGTGCTGCGCAATCCGCAGGCGATGGACAGCGCCAAAAATCAGGTGATGTTTGCCCTCAATGATTATCTGGCGGGGCTGGCCCTTGATCAGCTCAGCAACCAGGCGGCGGTCGGCGGCATCAGCTTCTCGACCAATGCCAATAATGGTCTGATGCTTAACGCCAATGGTTACACCCAGCGTCTACCGCAGCTTTTCAAGGCGCTGCTGGCGGGCTATTTCAGCTACACGGCGACGGAAGAGCAGCTGGCCCAGGCCAAATCCTGGTATGCGCTGATGCTCGATTCGGCTGAAAAAGGCAAAGCCTTCGATCAGGCGATCATGCCCATTCAAATGCTTTCGCAGGTGCCCTATTTTCAGCGGGCAGATCGCCGCGCGCTGCTGCCGTCCATCACCCTGCAGGATATTTTGCACTATCGCGATGCGCTGAAGAGCAATGCGCGCCCGGAGTTTTTGGTCGTCGGTAACCTCAGCGAGCAGCAGGCAAAAGATCTCGGCCATGACGTCCAGCAGCAGCTGGCGGCTAACGGCAGCGTCTGGTGTCGCAATCAGAACGTTGTCGTGGAAAAGCAGCAGAACGTGAGCTTTGAAAAAGCGGGTAACAGCACCGACTCCGCGCTTGCGGCAGTGTTTGTGCCCACCGGCTTTGACGAGTTCAGCAGTTCGGCCTACAGCGCCATGCTCGGGCAAATCGTCCAGCCGTGGTTCTATAACCAACTGCGTACCGAAGAACAGCTGGGTTATGCGGTATTTGCCTTCCCGACCAGCGTTGGTCGTCAGTGGGGGCTGGGGTTCTTACTGCAAAGCAATGATAAACAGCCAGCCTATCTCTGGCAGCGCTATCAAGCCTTCTTCCCGACGGCAGAAGCGAAGCTGCGGGCGCTGAAGCCGGACGAGTTTGCCCAGCTCCAGCAAGGGGTAATAACGCAAATGACCCAGGCGCCGCAAACCTTAAGCGAAGAGGCGGCCAAATTTAGCAAAGATTTCGATCGCGGTAATATGCGCTTTGATTCGCGTGATAAAGTAGTGGCTCAGATAAAACTGCTGACGCCGCAAAAACTTGCCGACTTCTTCCACCAGGCGGTGGTCGAGCCGCAAGGTATGGCGATCCTGTCGCAGATCTCCGGAAGCCAAAGCGGAAAAGTGGATTATGCCCGACCGCAGGGGTGGAAGGTCTGGGATAGCGCCAGCGCGTTGCAGCAAACCTTACCGAAGATGATCGAGAAAGATGAGAGAAACGACCGCTGAGACCCTTGATCCCCTGCGCCTGCCGCTTACCGGTGCGCGCCTGATTGAAGCCTCGGCGGGCACCGGGAAAACTTATACCATTGCCGCACTCTATCTGCGGCTGCTGTTAGGGTTAGGCGGCAGCGCCGCCTTCCCGCGCCCCCTCAGCGTGGAAGAGCTGCTGGTGGTGACCTTTACCGAGGCCGCGACAGAAGAACTGCGCGGCCGCATTCGTAGCAATATCCACGAACTTCGTATCGCCTGCCTGCGCGACAGCACCGAAAACCCGCTCTACGCGAGCCTGCTCAATGAGATTGATGACAAGCAGCAGGCGGCGCAGTGGTTGCTGCTGGCTGAGCGGCAAATGGACGAAGCCGCGGTGTTTACCATCCACGGCTTTTGCCAGCGCATGTTAAGCCTGAACGCCTTTGAATCCGGCATGCTGTTTGAACTGCAGCTGCTGGAAGATGAATCCCTGCTGCGTTACCAGGCCTGTGCGGATTTCTGGCGTCGTCACTGTTATCCGCTGCCTCGCGAGATCGCCGAGGTTATCCATGCCTCGTGGAAAGGGCCGCAGGATCTGCTGAAAGCGATCGATCGCTATTTGCACGGCGAAGCGCCGCAAATCAAAGTCCCGCCGGCGGCAGATGAAACGCTGGCCTCTCGCCATCAGCAAATTATTACCCGCATCGATGAGGTAAAAGGTCAGTGGAACGCTGCCGTCAGCGAACTTGAGCCGCTGCTGGAAAATTCAGGCATTGACCGGCGCAAGTTCAACCGTGGCAACCAGGCTAAGTGGATCGAGAAGATTTCTGCCTGGGCGCAGGAAGCGACGCGCGGCTATCTGTTGCCGGACGCGCTGGAAAAATTCGCCCAGTCTTTTCTTATCGAGCGTACTAAACCAGGGGGCGCGGCACCTGAGCATCCGCTGTTTGTCACCATTGAAAACCTGCTGGCACAATCGTTAACCCTCAACGATCTGGTGCTGACCAGCGCGATGCGGGAAATCCGCGACATGGTGGCGAAAGAGAAGCGCCGCCGTGGCGAGCTGGGCTTTGACGATATGCTCAGCCGCCTTGATGACGCATTAAGAAGCCCGAACGGCGAAGCGCTGGCTGCGGCCATCCGCGCCCGTTTCCCGGTGGCGATGATCGATGAGTTCCAGGATACCGACCCGCAACAGTACCGTATCTTTAGCCGTATCTGGCTGAATCAGCCGGAGTGCGGTTTACTACTGATTGGCGACCCGAAACAGGCTATCTACGCTTTTCGCGGTGCGGATATCTTCACCTATATGAAAGCGCGCGACGAAGTGAGCGCCCGCTACACCCTGGATACCAACTGGCGTTCAGCGCCGGGGATGATTGCCAGCGTCAACCAGCTGTTCAGCCGGATGGAAGACGCGTTTATGTTCCGTCAGATCCCGTTTCTGCCGGTCAAATCTGCCCCGCAAAAAGCGGGCTTACGCTTCACCTTTAAGGGCGAAACGCAGCCGGCAATGAAGCTGTGGCTGATGGACGGGGATGGCGTCAGCGTGGGCGATTATCAGGGATTTATGGCGCAGCTCTGTGCCGCGCAAATCCGCGATCTGCTTAATGCCGGGCAGCAGGGCGAGGCGCTGCTGTATACCGAAGATAACGTGCGCCCGGTAAAAGCGTCGGATATCACCGTGCTGGTGCGCAGCCGCCATGAAGCTTCGCTTATCCGCGATGCCCTTACCTTATTAAACATCCCGTCGGTGTATCTCTCTAACCGCGACAGCGTATTCGAAACGCCTGAAGCGCAGGAACTGCTGTGGCTGCTGCAGGCGGTGCTTGCGCCCGAGCGTGAAAGTGCTCTACGCAGCGCGCTGGCAACCTCTCTACTGGGGCTGACCGCGCTGGATATCGATGCGCTTAATCAGAACGAGCTGGCATGGGATGAGATTGTCGAAGAGTTTTCCCGCTATCGCGAACTGTGGCAAAAACGCGGCGTGATGGCGATGCTGCGCACCTTAATGGGCGCACGGCAGGTGGCGGAAAATCTGCTCGCCACGCCGGGGGGCGAACGGCGGCTGACGGATATGCTGCATATCAGCGAGCTGTTGCAGGAAGCGGGAACACAGCTGGAGAGTGAGCATGCACTGACCCGCTGGCTGGCGCAGCGTATCGCCGAGCCAAATGCTAATGCCTCCAGCGAGCAGTTACGTCTGGAGAGCGATAAACATCTGGTCCAAATCGTCACTATTCACAAGTCGAAAGGGCTGGAGTATCCGCTGGTCTGGCTGCCGTTTATCGCCAATTTCCGCATCCAGGATCAGGGCTTCTACCACGATCGCGACTCCTTTGCCGCCGTACTCGATCTCAGCCACGCCGAGGAGAGCGTCGCGCTGGCGGAAGCGGAGCGCCTGGCCGAAGATCTGCGCTTGCTCTACGTCGCGTTGACCCGTTCGATTTGGCACTGCAGTTTAGGCATTGCGCCCCTGTTTCGTCGGCGGGGTGAAAAAGCCGGCACCAGCGACTTTCACCAGAGCGCGCTTGGGCGGCTGCTGCAACAAGGCGAAGCGCTGGATGCCAACGCATTGCGTAACGTCTTACAGCAGTTCTGCAATGACGATATTGCCCTGAGTACCCCTGATATGCCGGATACTGAGCGCTGGCAGCTGCCGCAAACAGACGCGCCGAGCTTAAGCGTACGCAGCGTCACCCGGCGCATTATCGATGACTGGCGTGTGACCAGCTATTCCGGGCTGCAGCAGCGCGCCCACGGTATCGCTCAGGATCTGCTGCCGAGGCTCGATATCGACGCCGCTGGGGAGCGAGAAGTGTTGCCTGAGCCGGTATTGACGCCGCACCAGTTTCCCCGCGGCGCAGCGCCGGGCACCTTCTTGCATAGCCTGTTTGAAGATCTGGATTTTACCCAGCCGGTATCAGACGCCTGGGTTGAGGCGAAACTGCTGGCCGGTGGCTATGAAGCGCACTGGCAGCCGGTAATAAGCCGCTGGATAGAGGCGGTGCTGACCGCGCCGCTGGCGCAAACCGGTGTTTCCCTGAGCCGCTTGAGCAATAAAGAGAAACAGGTCGAGATGGAGTTTTACCTGCCGATTAGCGCCACGCTCAGCGCCGATGCCCTTGATAGCTTGATTCGGCGCTACGATCCCCTGTCGGCGGGCTGCCCGCCGCTGGATTTCCGCGATGTGCGCGGTATGCTGAAAGGCTTTATCGATCTGGTGTTTCGCCATAACGGGCGCTATTACCTGCTGGATTATAAATCCAACTGGCTTGGCGAGAGCGCGGAAGCCTACACGCAAGCGGCAATGGCGGCGGCGATGCAGTCGCACCGTTATGACCTGCAGTATCAGCTCTATACCCTGGCGCTGCACCGCTATTTGCGCCATCGTATTGCCGATTACGATTATGAGCGCCATTTTGGCGGCGTGATTTATCTCTTTTTACGCGGCGTGGATGCGCAAAACCCGCAGCAGGGGATATTCACCATTCGCCCTGATATTGAACTGATTAGCCAAATGGACGACCTGTTCACAGGCGTTGCGCCAGAGGTCTTGCCATGAGTATGCAAAAATTATTGCAGGAGGCGGTGGCGCAAAAGCTATTGCGCCCGCTGGATGTCCAGTTCGCCCTGACGGTCGCGACCGAGCAGGAGCCCGCCGTGATGCTGGCGGCGGCGTTGCTCAGTCACGATACCGGAGAAGGGCACGTTTGCCTGCCGCTGTCGCGCCTGACGTCGGAGATCTTCGGCACAGACTCGCCGCTGTTTAAGGAATTATTCGCCCTCGCCGATAACCCGGATGACTGGCAGAAAACCCTGCTGGCTTCGCCTGCCGTTAGTGAAAATGAAGCCGCCGCGCCGATGATCCTGACGGATTCCCGGCTCTACCTGAACCGGATGTGGTGCCACGAACGAAGGGTAGCGGAATTTTTTGCTGAACAAGCGCTGCTTGCCGGGGTAGATGAAGCGCGCATGATGCAGACGCTGGAAACGCTATTTCCCGCCGCCACAGAAGCCGATATCAACTGGCAGAAAGTAGCCGCCGCCGTGGCGCTCACGCGGCGGATTTCGGTAATTTCCGGCGGGCCGGGGACCGGAAAAACCACCACCGTGGCGAAACTGCTCGCCGCCCTGGTACAGATGGTGGATGGCGACAAATGCCGGATTTGCCTTGCCGCACCGACGGGTAAAGC
Organism: Enterobacter sp. Bisph1; assembly: GCF_000814905.1. Lineage (GTDB taxonomy): Bacteria > Pseudomonadota > Gammaproteobacteria > Enterobacterales > Enterobacteriaceae > Kosakonia. The sequence goes on along the minus strand of NZ_JXAG01000042.1, from coordinate 93,136 downwards.
CGCCGCGCGCTTAACGGAATCCCTCGGTAATGCATTACGCCAGCTACAGCTGGATGCGCGTCTGAAAGCGATGCTGCCGGACGAGGCCAGTACGCTACATCGTCTGCTGGGTGCTCAGCCCGGCAGCCAGCGGATGCGCCACCATGCGGGTAACCCGTTGCATCTGGATGTACTGGTGGTCGATGAAGCCTCCATGATCGATTTACCGATGATGTCGCGCTTAATTGATGCCCTGCCGTCGCGGGCGCGAGTGATCTTCCTCGGCGACCGCGATCAGCTGGCCTCGGTGGAAGCGGGCGCGGTGCTGGGGGATATTTGTGCATGGGTTAACGTCGGTTACAGCCCTGAACGTGCGGCGCAGCTATCACGTCTGACCGGCACTACGGTTCCGCCAGGCGAGGTGCAAAAAGGCGGTTTGCATGACAGCCTGTGCCTGCTGCAAAAAAGCTACCGTTTTGGCAGTGATTCCGGCATCGGCCAGCTCGCCGCCGCCGTCAACCGCGGCGATAAACGCGCCACCCAGGCCGTCTTTCAGCAGGGTTTTAGCGATATTGAACGTAAGCCCCTGCAAAGCGCGCAAGAGTATCAGGATATGATTGACGATGCCCTTGCGGGCTATCGCCACTTTCTCTCGGCTGTGAAAAAGCAGGCCGCGCCGCAGGCGGTGATTGAGGCCTTTGGTGAATACCAGTTGCTCTGTGCGCTGCGCGAAGGGCCGTTTGGCGTGAGCGGGCTCAATGAGCGGCTGGAGCAAGCGATGGTGCGTCAGGGGCTTATTTCCCGCCTCCCGCACTCGCGCTGGTATCACGGGCGGCCGGTGATGATTTCACGCAACGATTCGGCGCTGGGGCTGTTTAACGGTGATATCGGCATCGCGCTGGATCAAGGGCAGGGGATGCGCGTCTGGTTCACGATGCCGGACGGCGAGATAAAACCGGTGTTGCCAAGCCGCTTGCCGGAACATGACACCGCCTGGGCGATGACGGTGCATAAATCGCAAGGGTCGGAATTCGATCACGCGGCGCTGATCCTGCCGCAACACATTGTGCCGGTGGTGACGCGTGAGCTGGTCTATACCGCTATCACCCGCGCCCGTAAGCGCTTATCCCTGTATGCCGATGAACGCGTGCTGGGACAAGCGATAGCGACCCGCACCGAGCGGCGCAGCGGGCTGGACGCGCTGTTTCGTTCACGCATGTAACACGCCTCCGCAGACGGCGGGGGCTGTTCTTCAGGTGAGATCCGCCATCAGCACCTTCGAACGGCGCTGATAGTTGTACATCTCTTTTTTGGTTTCCGGCAGGGAATCAATATCAACCGGCGTAAAACCGCGCTCCTGGAACCAGTGAATACTGCGGGTGGTGAGGACAAACAGTTTACTTAAGCCCATCTGTTTCGCCTGTGCCGCAATGCGCTCCAGCAGCGCTTCCCCGCGCGAGGAGCTGCGGTAATCCGGATGCACCGCCACGCAGGCCATTTCGCCAATTTTCTCTTCCGGGAAGGGATAAAGGGCCGCGCAGGCGATGGTCAGGTTATCGCGCTCGATAATGGTGAATTTGTCGATCTCCATCTCCAGCTGTTCGCGGGAACGGCGCACCAGAATCCCTTGCTGCTCCAGCGGGCGAATCAGCTCTAAAATGCCGCCGATATCGTTGATAGTGGCGCGGCGGATCTGTTCGGCGCTCTCCATCACAATCTGCGTACCGATGCCGTCACGGGAGAAAAGCTCCTGCAACAGCGCGCCATCTTCCTGATAGCTGATTAAGTGGCTGCGGCGTACGCCGCTGCGGCAGGCTTTGACCGCGCCGCGCAGGAAACGCACCGTGCCGGAGTGATAATCTCCGCGCGCTTCAAGGGCTTCAACGCGCGCCTGGGCTTCATTGGGAAACAACTCAGAAACAATGTCGCCCTCATCGTTCATCACCCCCTGCGAGGAGCAAAAGCCGATCATCTTTTCCGCTTTCAATTTGATAGCCAGCTGCGTGGCGATCTCTTCCGAGGTGAGGTTAAAGCTTTCGCCAGTGACCGAAACCGCCACCGGTCCCATCAGCACAATCGCGCCGCTGGCGAGCTGGCGGTTAATCGCCTCTTCATCAATACGGCGAATTCGCCCGCTGTGGCAGTAGTCCACGCCATCATCCACCCCCAGCGGTTGGGAAATAATAAAGTTGCCGCTGACGACATTAATATGCGCGCCCTGTAGCGGTGTGTTATTCAGGCTCATCGACAGGCGAGCGGTAATATCGAGCTGTAATAACCCGGCGGCTTGCTTAACCAGTTCCAGAGTTTTGGCATCGGTGACGCGGGTATGTTTGTGATAAATCGGCTCATGGTGATGTTCGGCCAGGTTCGCATCAATCTGCGGACGCGCGCCGTAGACCACCACCAGCCGGATACCCAGGCTGTGCAGCAGGCCGATGTCGTTGACAATGCTGGAAAAGTTCTCATGCTCAATGGCTTCACCGCCGAGCATAATGACAAAGGTCTTTCCCCGGTGGGTATTAATATAGGGAACGGAATGGCGAAATCCCTGCACCAGTTCGGTTCTACGCTCTTTTACCACGGCCTGTCCTCACTGCATGATTATTCGTAAATTGTGTATTTTTATTCTTTTATGCCGCCGCGTGCAAGTGCAAATTAAACGATCTCACAACAATTGTGCCTTCGCGCCGCCCGTGGGCAGACATATGTTTACCCTTTAATAGATGACAGTTTATGCAGCATTCGTTAAAGTTTTCGGTCAATTTTGACGAATATCTTTTTATTAAAGAAAAATTGCTCGGGAGAAGCATGTCGGGAAGTCATTCAGCGCTGAGCCGCCGCAGATTATTAAAAGGGACGGGGGCCATGTGGTTATTAAGCGTGAGCCAGATTGGGCTGGCCGCAGTAAGCCAGGTCGTGGCGGTTCGCGTCTGGCCTGCGTCAAGCTATACGCGCGTGACGGTCGAATCGAACCATGTCATCCAATACAAACAGTTCGCCTTGAGCAATCCCGACCGGCTGGTGGTCGATCTCGAAGGTGTGCATCTTAACTCCGTGCTAAAAGGCATGGCGGCGCAGATCCACGGCAACGATCCCTTTATTAAATCCGCGCGGGTCGGCCAGTTCGATCCGCAGACCGTGCGCATGGTTTTTGAACTGAAACAGGACATTAAGCCGCAGCTGTTTGCGCTGGCACCGGTGGCCGGTTTTAAAGAGCGCCTGGTGCTGGATCTCTATCCGGCAAACGCCAAAGATGTGCAGGATCCTTTGCTGGCGCTACTGGAAGAGTACAACAAGGGCGATCTTGAACAGCAGGTTCCGCCTGCCCAAAGCGGTCCGCAGCCCGGTAAAGCGGGGCGCGACCGACCGATTGTGATCATGCTCGATCCTGGTCACGGTGGCGAAGATCCGGGGGCGACGGGGAAATACCGCACCCGCGAAAAAGATGTGGTATTGCAAATCGCTCGTCGGCTGCATGCGCTGATCGAGAAAGAAGGCAACATGAAATCCTATATGACGCGCAACGAGGATGTGTTTATCCCTCTGAAAGTACGCGTTGCCAAGGCGCAAAAGCAGCGCGCCGACCTGTTTGTCTCGATTCATGCGGATGCCTTTACCAGCCGCCAGCCCAGCGGTTCTTCCGTTTTTGCCCTGTCGACCAAAGGGGCGACGAGTACCGCGGCAAAATACCTGGCGGAAACGCAGAACGCAGCGGACTTAATCGGCGGGGTGAGTAAAAGCGGCGACCGCTATCTCGATCACACCCTGTTCGATATGGTGCAGTCGTTAACCATTAACGACAGCCTGAAGTTTGGCAAAGCGGTGCTCAATAAGCTCGGCAGGGTGAATAACCTGCATAAAAACTCCGTTGAGCAGGCGGGCTTTGCGGTGCTGAAAGCGCCGGATATTCCCTCTATCCTCGTGGAGACGGCGTTTATCAGCAACGTCGAAGAGGAGCGTAAGCTGAAGACGGCGAAATTCCAGCAGGAAGTGGCTGAGTCGATTCTGGCGGGTATTAAAGCCTACTTCGCCGATGGGGCGACGCTGGCAAGAAGGGGATAACAGAATGGCGCCGAACAGCGCCATTTTTCTTTTTACAAACTGCAGATACAAAAAAACACCCGTTAAGGTGTTCATTGTGTTGGTTGCGGGGGCCGGATTTGAACCGACGACCTTCGGGTTATGAGCCCGACGAGCTACCAGGCTGCTCCACCCCGCGTCCGTGGATGCGCACTATACTCTGCTAACTATTTGATGCAACCTTTTTTTCGCCTTAATCCTTTAATCGCCTGATGGATGCATAAAAACAGTACAATCAGTTCAGTTTTTGCCCAAAATTGCGCTCTACGGCCGCTGGCGCATTTCATTAGTGGGGCGGGTTTGTTATCTTCACCCCGCTCCGGGTTAACCAAAAGATGAGAGATAATGAAAGGACGTTGGGTTAAGTTCGCACTCACAGGCGCAATGGTAGCAATTCTCGCGGCCTGTTCTTCCAAACCGACCGATCGCGGTCAACAGTATAAAGACGGAAAATTTTCCCAGCCTTTTTCCCTGGTCAATCAACCTGACGCGGTAGGCGCGCCGATCAACGGCGGTGACTTCTCCGAGCAGGTTAATCAAATTCGTAGCACCGCCCCGCGCCTCTATGGCAGCCAGAGCGGCGTCTATAATGCTATCCAGTCGTGGCTGATGTCCGGCGGCGATACGCGCAACCTGCGCCAGTTCGGCCTCGATGCCTGGCAAATGGAAGGCACCGACAATTACGGTAACGTACAGTTTACCGGCTACTACACTCCGGTGCTGCAGGCGCGTCATACCCGCCAGGGTGAATTCCGCTACCCCATTTACCGCATGCCGAACAAACGCGGCCGTCTGCCGTCGCGCGCGGAAATCTATGCAGGTGCCCTTAGCGAAAACTACGTGCTGGCCTACAGCAACTCGCTAATGGACAACTTCATTATGGATGTGCAGGGCAGCGGCTATATCGATTTTGGCGACGGCAGCCCGCTTAATTTCTTTAGCTACGCCGGTAAAAACGGCCGCGCTTACCGCAGCATCGGCAAAGTCTTGATCGACCGCGGTGAAGTGAAGCGCGAAGATATGTCGATGCAGGCGATTCGCGAATGGGGACAAAAACATAGTGAAGCGGAAGTGCGCGCGCTGCTGGAAGAGAACGAGTCGTTTGTCTTCTTTAAACCGCAATCCTGGGCACCGGTAAAAGGGGCCAGCGGCGTACCGCTGATTGGGCGCGCTTCTGTCGCCTCCGACCGTACGGTTATTCCGCCGGGCACCACGCTGCTGGCAGAAGTACCACAGTTGGATAACAACGGTAAGTTTAACGGCCAGTATGAACTGCGCCTGATGGTGGCCCTTGATGTAGGCGGTGCCATTAAAGGCCAGCACTTCGATATCTATCAGGGCATTGGTCCCGATGCCGGTCACCGCGCCGGATGGTACAACCATTATGGTCGCGTATGGGTGTTGAAAAACGCCCCCGGTACCGGGATGGGCGGCGGCGTGTTCAGCGGCTGAGTGTGCTTGTGATACACTCGCACCCTCTTCCGGCCCCGGAAGAGGGTTTCTTGTTTTCTCTGAGGTTTGAATATGTCAGCAGTAATCAGTGACGCCTGGCGACAGCGCTTTGGCGGCACCGCGCGGTTATATGGCGAAAACGCGCTGCAGAGTTTTGCCGATGCGCATATCTGCGTAGTCGGCATTGGCGGCGTCGGCTCCTGGGCGGCAGAAGCGCTGGCGCGCACCGGCATTGGCGCGATTACGCTTATTGATATGGATGACGTTTGCGTCACTAACACCAACCGCCAGATTCATGCCCTGCGCGAGAATGTTGGCCTGGCGAAAGCCGAGGTAATGGCCCAGCGCATTCGCGAGATCAACCCGGAGTGCCGGGTGACGGTAATTGATGATTTCGTTACCGCCGATAACGTTGCGCAGATGATGAGCGGCAATTACAGCTATGTGATAGACGCGATTGATAGCGTGCGCCCGAAAGCGGCGCTGATTGCTTACTGCCGACGCAATAAGATCCCGCTGGTGACTACCGGCGGCGCGGGCGGACAAATCGATCCCACGCAGATCCAGGTCAGCGATCTGGCGAAAACCATTCAGGATCCGCTGGCGGCAAAACTGCGCGAGCGCTTAAAAAGCGATTTTGGCGTGGTGAAGAACAGTAAAGGCAAGCTCGGCGTGGATTGTGTTTTTTCCACCGAAGCGCTGGTGTACCCGCAGGCGGACGGGTCGGTGTGTGCGATGAAAAGCACCGCCGAAGGGCCAAAACGCATGGACTGTGCATCGGGCTTTGGTGCGGCGACGATGGTCACCGCAACCTTTGGCTTTGTCGCGGTCTCCCATGCGCTAAAAAAATTGCTGGCGAAAGCCCAGCGTCAGGCCAGCGCCTGACGTGCCTCTTCCTGCACGGCGGCGGCCAGCGCCGCCAGTCCCTGACTGCGTGACGCGCTAATTTGCGCGCGTAAACCCAGCTCATCAAACAGCGCCAGCGGATCCTCATTCACCAGGGTTGCTGGCGTTTTGCCTTCCACGGCGGTCAGCAGAATCGCCAGTAATCCGCGCACGATGCGCCCTTCGCTATCGCCAAAGAAGTGCATTTTCCCGTCCGCGCCGAGCATCGAACCCAGCCAGACGCGATTTTCACAGCCGGGAATTTCCCGCGCCTGCGCTCTCAGTTGATCCGTGGCTGCAGGCAACTGCTTGCCGAGCAGGATCAGCTGGCGATATTTATCTTCCCATTGATGCAGCGCGCCAAAGGTCTGGCGCAGCGTCTCTTCGGTTACCGTTGTGCCGAACGGATGTCCGGCAAAAGTCGGGCTGGTCATTCATCCCCCAAAATTTCAAGGGCGCGATCGACGGCGTCGATCAGCGCGTCAACATCCTGCTGCGTATTATAGGGGGCAAACGAGGCTCGTAGCGTGCCCTGAACGCCGAGCGCCGCTAGCAGAGGTTGTGCGCAGTGCTGCCCGGCGCGCAGCGCGATACCGTAGCCAGCAAGCAGCGTCACCATATCGCTGTGATGAATACCGGCAAAATCAAAAGCCAGCAGGCTGGAGTCCTGACAGCGGAACGAGCGAAAACCGGGGCGCTGCGCCAGCTGCTCTTCGGCAAGGGTCGCCAGGCCGCGGCTGTAGCTTTCTGCCTGCACGACATCCTGGCTTTCCATCCACTCCAGCGCGGCGCTTAATCCGATCACCCCGGCGACGTTGGGCGTACCGGCTTCCAGTTTGTAGGGCACCGGCTGCAGGGTGAAACCGTCAAAGGTCACTTCGCGAATCATTTTGCCGCCGCCGAGCCACGGCTCCATTTCATTCAGCAGTTCCGCTTTGCCATATAACGCGCCAATGCCGTTCGGTCCGTAAAGCTTGTGGCCGGAAAAGGCGTAGAAATCGATATCCAACTGTTGGACGTCGGCCGGGAAATGCACCACCCCCTGCGCGCCATCGACCATCACCACCATGCCTGCCGCATGGGCTAGCGTAATGGCCTGGTGCAGATCCGGGCAGCCGCCGGTGACATTCGACATTTGCCCGAGCGCCAGAATACGGCTGCGTTTCGTTATCAACTGCGCCAGTTGGACGATGTCCGGCAGACGATCGGCGCCCAGCGGTAATTTCACCACTTTCGCGCCGGTCTGTTGCGCGACCATTAACCAGGGAACCAGGTTCGCATGGTGTTCCGCTTCGCTGACAATGATTTCGTCGCCGGGCTGCAGGCGCGGACGGGCGTAGCATTGAGCGACCATATTGATGGCTTCGGTGGTGCCGCGGGTCCAGACGATATTTTTACCGGACGGCGCATTAAGCAGCGCGGCAACCTGGTCGCGCGCCGCTTCATAGCGTGCGGTAAGCTGCTGCGCCTGCGCAAACTGGCTGCGATGAACGTTGCCAGCGCTCAGGCTGTAGAACTGTTGCGTGGCGTCGATCACCGCCTGCGGTTTCAGAGCGGTCGCAGCGCTGTCGAGATAGACACCCGCATCAACAAGGGCCGGAAACTGCGCGCGAAAATGCGCTGGGTTAAATGCGTTCATGGGATTCCTCATTCTATTGCCGCGATCGTCGCGCAATTTTTTCCTCTGAGCAAGGCAGTTGATAACCATAAGAATTATCTGTTTGTCCTGGCAGAGTTCATGAAGCAGGTTATGCTAAATAGTGTTAGGTAATTGTTCGAGACTCTTCTATGAAGAGTATTTCACAGTATTAATTGCCAGAAAGGAGAAGAAATGAAAAAGGCTGCCGCAATTATATCTGCATGTACTTTAGCTTTTGCCCTGAGCGCGTGTTCCGGTCCGAACTATGCATTGCACACCAATGACGGTCGTACGATTATCTCTGAAGGTAAACCGAAAACCGACAACCAGACCGGGCTGATTTCTTATAAAGATGCCAACGGCAATGAGCAGCAGATCAACCGTACCGATGTGAAAGAGATGGTTGCGCTGGAAAAATAGTGCTGCCAGCAGGTAAAAAAAAGCACCGCAATTTTGCGGTGCTACATTAATCACTATGGACAGACAGGGTAAATGTACAGGAAGTGAAAAAGGGGTAGCGTCGCTACCGGGGTCTGAATAGCAGACCAATTTGCAAACACAACAACACAACATCACAACCGTCAGCCAAAAGCCCATCAGAACACACATTCCGAAAAAAGCTTCTCGTTCCGGCTCAGGAAGTGCCGCCACTATAGGTATTTGCTGGTAGAAGCTCAACGAACAATTTATAATGGCTCAGATAAAAAAAACTAATAGGTTAAACACTGTTTCCTGTTTGTTAAATTGTATTAACATCAAAGCCAAATAACCATGTCCAAGCGATTACCGCCCCTTAATGCATTACGTGTTTTTGATGCTGCTGCCCGCCATTTAAGTTTTACTCGCGCCGCCGATGAGCTTTTTGTGACGCAGGCCGCAGTAAGCCACCAAATCAAGTCTCTCGAGGATTTTCTCGGTCTGAAATTGTTCCGTCGCCGCAACCGTTCGCTGCTGCTTACGGAGGAAGGCCAGAGCTATTTTCAGGATATTAAAGAGATATTTTCTCAGCTTAACGAGGCCACCCGCAAACTGCAGGCACGCAGTGCAAAAGGCGCACTGACGGTCAGTTTATTGCCCAGTTTTGCTATTCAGTGGCTGGTGCCAAGACTCTCCAGCTTTAACTCAGCTTATCCGGGAATCGACGTTCGTATCCAGGCCGTTGACCGTGAAGAGGACAAACTGGCGGACGATGTCGACGTGGCAATTTTCTACGGTCGCGGTAACTGGCCGGGGCTGCGTGTTGAAAAACTGTATGCGGAATATCTACTGCCGGTCTGCTCGCCTTTATTGCTGACCGGGGATAAGGCGTTGAAAAAAACCGAAGACCTGGCGCATCATACGCTGCTGCATGACGCTTCCCGCCGCGACTGGCAAACTTATACGCGCCAATTAGGTCTCAATCTTAACGTTCAGCAGGGGCCGATATTTAGCCACAGCTCAATGGTGCTGCAGGCTGCCATCCACGGACAGGGCGTCGCGCTGGCCAACAACGTCATGGCGCAGTCCGAAATTGAGGCCGGCCGCCTGGTCTGCCCGTTTAATGATGTTCTGGTCAGTAAGAATGCGTTTTATCTGGTTTGTCATGACAGTCAGGCAGAACTGGGTAAAATAGCCGCCTTTCGTCAGTGGATTCTGGCTAAAGCGGCAAGCGAGCAGGAAAAATTCCGTTTCCGTTATGAACAATAATTCGCGCGTTTATAACGCGTATGACTTTTAGGGTACTCAGATGACCAGCCGTTTTATGCTGATTTTCGCCGCGATAAGCGGCTTTATATTTGTTGCGCTCGGCGCCTTTGGTGCGCATGTGTTACGTAAATCCCTCGGCGTGGTCGAGATGAGCTGGATCCAGACCGGGCTTGAATATCAGGCGTTCCATACCCTGGCGGTGCTGGGGCTGGCGGTGGCAATGCAGCGCCGTATCAGCATTTGGTTTTACTGGAGTAGCGTCTTTTTGGCGTTCGGCACCGTGCTGTTTAGCGGCAGCCTCTATTGCCTGGCGCTCTCCCATTTACGCCTGTGGGCGTTTGTTACGCCGGTCGGTGGCGTCTGTTTCCTCATCGGCTGGGCATTAATGTTAGTGGGCGCAATTCGTCTAAAACGTAGGGGCGTTGTTCATGAATAAAGTGGTATTGCTGTGCCGCCCGGGTTTTGAGAAAGAGTGCGCGGCAGAGATTACCGATAAAGCCGGACGCCTTGAGGTGTTCGGTTTCGCGCGGGTGAAAGAGAACGCGGGCTATGTGGTGTTCGAATGCTACCAGCCAAACGATGCGGACAAACTGGCGCGCGAGTTGCCGTTCAGTTCGTTGATTTTCGCCCGCCAGATGTTTGTTGTCGGCGAATTGCTGCGGGATTTACCGCCGGAAGACCGCATTACGCCCATCGTGGGCATGCTGCAGGGCGCGGTGGAGAAGGGCGGCGATCTGCGGGTGGAAGTGGCAGACACCAACGAAAGCAAAGAGCTGATGAAGTTCTGCCGTAAATTTACCGTTCCCCTGCGCAGCGCGCTGCGTGAAGCAGGCGTGCTGGCGCACAGTGATTCAACCAAGCGTCCGGTGGTGCATGTATTCTTTATCGCCCCTGGCTGCTGTTACACCGGTTACTCTTATACCTTTAATAACTCGCCGTTCTATATGGGCATTCCGCGACTGAAATTCCCGTCGGATGCGCCGAGCCGCTCAACCCTGAAACTGGAAGAGGCGTTCCACGTCTTTATTCCGGCGGATGAGTGGGATGAACGTCTGGCAAACGGTATGTACGCCGTCGATCTGGGTGCCTGCCCTGGCGGCTGGACCTATCAACTGGTGAAACGCAATATGTGGGTCGCGTCGGTGGATAACGGCCCGATGGCGCAAAGCCTGATGGATACCGGCCAGGTAACCTGGCTGCGTGAAGACGGCTTCCGTTACCGTCCGAATCGCAACAACATTTCGTGGATGGTGTGCGATATGGTGGAGAAACCGGCGAAAGTGGCCGCGCTGATGGCGCAGTGGCTGACTAACGGCTGGTGTCGCGAAACCATCTTCAACTTGAAGCTACCGATGAAGAAGCGTTACGAAGAGGTCTCGAACAATCTGGCCTATATTCAGGCGCAGCTTGATGAGCACAATATTGCCGCAGAGATCCATGCCCGCCAGCTCTATCACGATCGTGAAGAAGTGACGGTGCATGTACGCAGAATGTGGGCCGCGGTGGGCGGCAGGCGCGACGAGCGCTAATCCTGCCAGCCGTCACGATAACGCCAGCTTAGCTGGCGTTATTTTTTGGCTTTTGCCAGCTCTTGCACCAACGGCAGCATAATGCGCATTACGTCGCGGCTGCGGCGCTCAATGCGTCCCGGCAGCGCCTGGTCGATATACTGCTGATTATCCAGCCGCGCACGGTGAAGCGTCACGCCATCGGGAAAGGCTTTTGATTTCGCCCGCTGCTGGGTGCCATCTTTCTGCCCCAGTGACCAGTTCGTCGCTTCCACGGACAGTACCGGGATCGAGGCGTTATCAAACACCTGCGCATCCGTGGCGCTATGGTTGGTTTTGCTGTTACTCTCCGGGGCGCTCGACGCCAGAATACCGTGCGTACGGGCAATCGCCAGCGCGCGATCGCGCGTGAGTTTGCGCACCGACGCCGGGGTATTTTTACCGCTGGCAAAGTAGAGCTTATCGCCGACGATCAGGTTATTCATATTGATCACCAGCAGGGTGTTTTTGCGCTCTTTATCGCTCATCCGCGCAAGAAAGCTCTCCGCACCCAGTTGGCCTTCTTCTTCGCCGCTGGTGGCGACAAAGCGAATACCGTATTGCGTGGGTGCTCGTTTCAGCACCTGCGCCAGCTCCAGCATTACGCCGACAGCTGCAGCGTTATCATCAATGCCCTGCAGGGTTAAGCCACCGAGATTAGCATCGACATCCGCATCGCTCTTAGGCGCGTAGGTATCGAGGTGCGCCATAATAATAATCTGCTGCGGCAGTTTACCTTCATGGGCGGCAATCACCGTGCTGCCGGTAATATTCTGCACGCTCTGCTGATTATCTCGCGTGGTATAGCGATAGCGGGTTTTGAATTTACGAATATCGCTTTGATAACCCATCTGTTGAAACTGCTGCTGAACATAATCCGCCGAGAGCATTTCTGCGGGCGTGCCGGTCATACGGCCGGGAAACAACGTGGCAATATGTCGTGCCTGCTCAGTGGCAAAGTCGCCGGTTTGGGAGGTACGGGCATGAACCGGAAGGATAAAGCATACGCCGAGCGCCAGGGCAGCGGTACGGAGGCGCAATGCGGAAAACATAGTGAGTCCTTTAGGAGGCAGAATTTTTACCGCGCCTAGTATGAAACTGTGACCCGCTTTACACAATTTCATTTGTTCTTAACCTTTCAAAAAACTGCTGTTAAGCACTTTTTGGCATTTGCTTTGCCCGGTCGTTATTCTTTTGCGGAACTACTCATTCCAATTCGTAATTTCATTCGTTCTAACCCGCCCCCTATAGTCCCTCTATTACTGGCTGTGAGTGAGTTACTGCGCTGTGGATTACCTGCCGATATTTGCGGAAGTGAAAGACCGTCCCGTTTTAGTGGTTGGCGGCGGCGAGATCGCCGCGCGCAAGATAACCTTTTTGCGCCGTGCGGGCGCGCAGGTGCAGGTGGTGGCGCAACGTCTGTCACCCGAACTGCAGCAGCTTGCTGATACGCAGGCCATTCACTGGCTGGATACCGCTTTTGCAGAATCGCAGCTGGAACAGGTTTTCCTGGTGATTGCCGCCACCAACGATGCGGCGCTCAATCGCCGGGTGTTCGACGCCGCCAACGCGCGCCATCGGCTGGTAAATGTGGTGGACGATCAGCCGCTGTGCTCCTTTATTTTCCCGTCGATTGTCGATCGCTCACCGCTGCTGGTAGCCATCTCCTCCGGCGGCAACGCACCGGTGCTGGCACGCCTGCTGCGCGAAAAAATCGAAGCGTTACTGCCGGGAAATCTCGGGCGCATGGCGGAAGTGGCCGGGCGCTGGCGCACACGCATTAAAGCCTATCGCCGAACCACCGATGAACGCCGACGTTTTTGGGAAAGCGCTTTTCGCGGGCGCTTCGCCAGCCTGATGGCGGCGGGAGACGAACCGGCGGCAGAAAAAGTACTGGAAGCGGAGCTTACGCAGCCCGGCTCCAGCAGCGGCGAGATTATCCTCGTTGGCGCAGGGCCGGGGGATGCCGGTTTGCTGACTCTGCGCGGATTACAGGTTATTCAGCAGGCGGACGTGGTGTTTTATGACCATCTGGTGAGCGATGCGGTCCTGGAACTGACGCGCCGCGATGCGGATAAAATTTGCGTCGGTAAACGCGCCGGTTCCCATGCTGTAGCGCAGCATGACACCAACCGCATGCTGGTTGAGGCGGCGCGCGAAGGGAAAACCGTGGTGCGTCTGAAAGGCGGCGATCCCTTTATCTTTGGCCGCGGCGGCGAAGAGTTGCAGGCAGCGGCCGCCGCCGGGATCCCTTTTCAGGTGGTGCCGGGCGTTACAGCCGCGTCTGGCGCAACAGCCTATGCGGGTATTCCCCTGACCCACCGGGATTTTGCCCAGAGCGTTACCTTTGTGACCGGCCATTACAAAGCCGATAGCGCCCCCTTTGACTGGTCGCTGCTGGCGAAAAGCCGCCAGACGCTGGCTATCTATATGGGCACGATGAAGGCGGCGGAAATCAGCACGCAATTAATCGCCCACGGGCGGGACAAAACCACACCGGTGGCGGTGCTTTCGCGCGGAACGCGGGCGGATCAGCAGGTGACCACCGGCACATTAGAACAACTCGAGGAACTGGCAAAAGCCGCGCCGATGCCCGCCCTGTTGGTGGTGGGCGAGGTGGTTGGTCTGCATCGCGAACTTGCCTGGTTCCAGCATTCGACAGCGGCGGAGGCGTTCGACGCTTCCGTGATTAATTTGGCTTAAGGAAAGGTTATGGATCAAAAACGACTCACTCACCTGCGACAACTGGAAGCGGAAAGTATCCATATTATCCGCGAAGTGGCCGCTGAATTTTCCAATCCGGTGATGATGTACTCGATAGGCAAAGACTCCAGCGTGATGCTGCATCTGGCGCGCAAAGCCTTCTATCCGGGCACGCTGCCGTTCCCGCTGCTGCATGTCGACACCGGCTGGAAATTCCGTGAGATGTATGAATTCCGTGACCGTACCGCGAAGGCTTATGGCTGCGAACTGCTGGTGCACAAAAATCCGGAAGGGGTAGCGATGGGCATTAACCCGTTCGTGCACGGCAGCGCCAAACACACCGATATTATGAAAACCGAAGGGCTGAAGCAGGCGCTGAACAAATACGGTTTTGACGCTGCATTCGGCGGTGCGCGCCGCGACGAAGAGAAATCCCGCGCCAAAGAGCGTATTTACTCCTTTCGCGATCGCTTCCACCGCTGGGATCCGAAAAACCAGCGCCCGGAGCTGTGGCACAACTACAACGGTCAGATTAATAAGGGCGAAAGTATTCGCGTCTTCCCGCTCTCTAACTGGACCGAGCTGGATATCTGGCAGTACATCTTCCTGGAAAATATTGAAATCGTGCCGCTCTACCTGGCGGCGGAACGCCCGGTACTTGAGCGCGACGGCATGCTGATGATGATCGATGACGACCGTATCGATCTGCAGCCCGGTGAGGTTATCGAGAAGCGGATGGTGCGTTTTCGTACCCTCGGCTGCTGGCCGCTGACGGGCGCGGTGGAATCGAGCGCGCAAACGCTGCCGGAGATTATCGAAGAGATGCTGGTTTCCACCACCAGCGAACGTCAGGGGCGCGTGATTGACCGCGACCAGGCCGGCTCCATGGAGCTGAAAAAACGTCAGGGATACTTCTAAGGAGCCGCCATGAATACCACCATTGCCCAACAAATTGCCGATGAAGGCGGCGTTGAAGCCTACCTGCATGCCCAGCAGCATAAAAGCCTGCTGCGTTTTCTCACCTGCGGCAGCGTCGATGACGGGAAAAGTACGCTGATTGGCCGTCTGCTGCACGACACCCGTCAGATCTATGAAGATCAGCTTTCGACACTGCATAACGACAGCAAGCGCCACGGCACCCAAGGCGAAAAACTCGATCTGGCGCTGCTGGTGGATGGCCTGCAGGCAGAGCGCGAGCAGGGCATCACCATTGATGTCGCCTATCGCTATTTCTCGACGGAAAAGCGCAAATTTATCATTGCCGACACGCCGGGGCATGAACAGTACACGCGTAATATGGCGACGGGCGCGTCGACCTGCGATCTGGCGATCTTGTTGATGGATGCCCGTAAAGGCGTGCTCGATCAGACCCGCCGTCACAGCTTTATCTCCACGCTGCTGGGTATCAAACATCTGGTGGTCGCCGTCAATAAGATGGATCTGGTGGACTTCAGCCAGGAGAGATTTGAGACCATTCGTCAGGATTACCTGACCTTTGCCGAACAGTTACCGGGCAATCTCGATATCCACTTTGTGCCGCTGTCGGCGCTGGAAGGGGATAACGTTGCCAGCCAGAGCGAGAAAATGCCGTGGTACAGCGGCCCGACGCTGCTGGAGATGCTGGAAACCGTCGAGATCCAGCGCGTGGTAGATACGCAGCCGATGCGTTTCCCGGTGCAGTATGTTAACCGCCCGAACCTCGATTTCCGCGGCTTCTCCGGCACGCTCGCCTCCGGCGTGGTGAAAGTGGGTCAGCGTATTA
Source organism: Enterobacter sp. Bisph1 (assembly GCF_000814905.1). GTDB lineage: Bacteria > Pseudomonadota > Gammaproteobacteria > Enterobacterales > Enterobacteriaceae > Kosakonia. The sequence goes on along the minus strand of NZ_JXAG01000042.1, from coordinate 77,400 downwards.
AAGTGCTGCCCTCCGGCGTGGAATCCGCTATTGCCCGTATCGTGACCTTTGATGGCGATTTACAGGAAGCCGGTGCCGGGGAAGCGATTACCCTGGTGCTGAAAGATGAGATCGATATCAGCCGTGGCGATCTTATTCTCGATGCGCAAGAGACGCTGCCCGCGGCTCAAAACGCCGCGCTGGATGTGGTGTGGATGGCGGAACAGCCGTTACAGCCCGGCCAGAGCTATGACATTAAAGTTGCCGGTAAGAAAACCCGCGCCCGCGTTGACGCGATTCACTATCAGGTGGATATCAACAATCTCACCCAGCGCCAGGTCGACGCACTGCCGCTGAACGGCATTGGTTTAGTTGATCTGACTTTTGATGAGCCGTTAACGCTCGATGCGTACCAGCAAAATCCGGTGACCGGCGGCATTATCTTTATCGATCGCCTGAGCAACGTGACCGTTGGCGCAGGGATGGTGCGCGAAGTGCATCTGGATACGCCTGCCCAAACCAGTGAGTTCAGCGCCTTTGAGCTGGAGCTGAATCAGCTTATTCGCAAACACTTCCCGCACTGGGGCGCGCGCGATCTGCTGGGAGGCAAGTAATGGCCGAGCATGATGAAAACGTTGTCTGGCACGCTCATCCTGTCACCCAGGAAGCGCGCGAGCAACTCCACGGCCATCGTGGCGTGGTGCTGTGGTTTACCGGCTTTTCCGGCTCGGGAAAATCCACCGTCGCCGGGGCGCTGGAAGAGGCGCTGCACCGCGCAGGCGTTAGCACCTATTTGCTCGATGGCGATAACGTGCGCCACGGGCTGTGCAACGATTTGGGATTTAGCGATGTGGATCGCAAAGAGAATATCCGACGCGTGGGTGAAGTCGCCAAACTGATGGTCGAGGCGGGGCTGGTGGTGCTGACGGCCTTTATCTCGCCGCACCGCGCTGAACGGCAAATGGTGCGCGAGCGCCTCGGGGAAGGACGGTTTATCGAGGTGTTTGTCGATACGCCGCTGGCTATCTGCGAAGCGCGCGATCCAAAAGGCTTATATAAGAAAGCGCGCGCCGGTGAACTGCGTAATTTCACCGGTATCGATTCTGTCTATGAAGCGCCACACGCCCCTGAAGCGCATCTGGACGGCGAACAATTGGTAACAAATTTAGTCAGCCAATTATTAGACCTCCTCCGGCGGGGCGATATTATCAGATCCTGAGACGGTACTGGCGATACGCGGCATAGTGGCGATGAAGGCGCGGATCTTCGCGCTTATTAGCCACGCGTATCTCCTCTACCGATCCTACAGGCAACAGGATCAGATATGCGCAACGGTCAGAACATCACCATTCCACGGTCGCAGCCAGTGGCTGCCACCCCCGACGAAACCACAACATGGTCGTTCCCCGGAGCGGTTGTGGGCTTCGTCGCATGGCTGCTGGCGCTCGGCATCCCCTTTATGCTCTACGGCTCCAATACGCTTTTTTTCTTTCTCTACACCTGGCCCTTCTTTCTTGCCCTGATGCCCGTTTCGGTGGTGGTCGGCATTGCGCTGCACTCGCTGCTGAGCGGTAAGCTGCTCTACAGCAGCGTGGCGACGCTGCTAACGGTCATCGCCATGTTTGGTGTGCTGTTTATGTGGCTGATGGGGTAATCCTCTGTACGTCAAACCGTAACGCTCATTAAGACAATGTGTCCGGCTACGGATCGCCGCACATTTATGATAAAGTTTGGCACTTGTGCGGCATCGCCCGGCCCGAAGTGGAGTCTGACGACAAGTTGTGGGATGATGATGCCGTTTTTTCAGGGGGCAGGATGGGCAAACTAACGCTGCTATTGCTGGCTTTACTGGTCTGGCTACAGTATTCGCTGTGGTTCGGCAAGAATGGTCTGCATGATTACGGCCGCGTCAGCGAAGATGTGGCGGCACAGCAGGCGACAAACGCCAAATTAAAATCGCGAAACGATCAGCTTTTCGCCGAAATTGACGATCTCAATGGCGGCCAGGAAGCGATTGAGGAACGCGCACGCAACGAATTAACGATGACTAAGCCGGGCGAAACCTTTTATCGTCTGGTGCCTGACGCGTCGAAACGCGCGGCGGGCTCTGCGCAGAACACGCAAAATACACAAAATACTCAAAACAGACCTTAAATAATCCCGGACTCACGACATGTCAGCAATGATACCGGACGTCTGTGCCGTGGTGCCGGCCGCCGGATTTGGCCGCCGCATGCAAACGGAATGTCCTAAGCAGTATCTCTCCATCGGTAATAAAACCATTCTTGAGCACGCGGTTGCCGCGCTGCTCGCCCATCCGCGCGTGGCGCGGGTGGTGATCGTCGTCAGCCCTGGCGATGAACGCTTTGCACAATTACCCCTTGCCGCCCATCCGCAAATCACCGTCGTCAACGGCGGCGCTGAGCGCGCCGATTCCGTGCTGGCGGGTCTGCATGCCGCCGAGGGGGCGCAGTGGGTGCTGGTGCATGACGCCGCGCGACCCTGCCTGCATCAGGATGATTTACAGCGCCTGCTTTCCTTAAGTGAAACCAGCCGCGTCGGCGGCATTCTCGCCGCGCCGGTGCGCGATACCATGAAACGTGCCGAACCCGGCCAAACGGCGATTGCCCATACCGTTGAGCGCAACGATCTCTGGCATGCCCTGACGCCGCAGTTTTTCCCGCTGCAGCTGCTGCGCGACTGCCTGATGCGCGCGCTTAACGAAGGCGCGGTGATAACCGATGAAGCCTCGGCGCTGGAGTATTGCGGTTTTCACCCACAGCTGGTGGCCGGACGCGCGGACAATATCAAAGTCACCCGCCCTGAAGATTTACGACTGGCAGAATTCTATTTGACCCATGCAGACCTGCAGGAGAAAGCATAATGCGCATTGGACACGGTTTTGACGTACACGCCTTTGGGGGCGTAGGCCCGATTATTATTGGCGGCGTGCGCATTCCTTTTGAAAAAGGCCTGCTGGCGCACTCCGATGGCGATGTGGCGTTGCATGCCCTGACGGATGCGCTGCTGGGTGCGGCGGCGCTGGGTGATATCGGCAAGCTGTTTCCCGACACCGATCCGGCATTTAAAGGCGCAGACAGCCGTGCACTGCTGCGTGAAGCCTGGCGACGCGTTCAGGCTAAAGGCTATACGCTTGGCAATGTCGATGTGACCATTATTGCCCAGGCCCCGAAAATGCTGCCCCATATTCCGCAGATGCGGGTGTTTATCGCAGAAGATCTGGGCTGTCACATGGATGACGTTAACGTCAAAGCCACCACCACCGAGAAGCTGGGCTTTACCGGCCGTGGTGAAGGCATCGCCTGCGAGGCCGTGGCGTTACTGCACAAGGCGGCGAAATGACCGACTTCGATAACCTGACGTTTTTACACGGCAAACCGGCGAGCAGCGGCGTACTGAAAGCTAACCCGGAAGATTTTTTGGTGGTAGAAGATCTCGGCTTTGCACCTGACGGTGAAGGCGAACATATTCTGGTACGTATTCAGAAGATCGGTTGTAACACGCGGGTTGTGGCGGATGCGCTGGCAAAATTTCTTAAAATTCCAGCCCGCGAAGTGAGCTTTGCCGGACAAAAAGATAAACAGGCGATTACCGAACAGTGGCTCTGCGCCCGCGTGCCGGGTAACGGTATGCCCGATCTCAGCGCCTTTGCGCTGGAAGGCTGCAGCGTGCTGGAGTACGCGCGTCACAAACGCAAGCTGCGCCTCGGCGCGCTACAGGGCAACGCGTTCACGCTGGTGCTGCGTGAAATAAGCGACCGCGCGGATGTTGAGGCGCGTATGAATGCCATCGCACAAAAAGGTGTGCCGAATTATTTCGGCGCGCAGCGCTTTGGTATCGGCGGCAGTAACCTGCAGGGCGCGCTGCGCTGGGCGCAAAGCAATGCCCCTGTGCGCGATCGCAATAAGCGCAGTTTTTGGTTGTCGGCGGCGCGTAGCGCGTTGTTTAATCAGATAGTCAACGAGCGGCTGAAAAAAACAGACTTCAATCAAGTTGTTGACGGTGATGCGCTACAATTAGCGGGTCGCGGCAGCTGGTTTGTGGCAACGACAGAAGAGCGAGCGGAACTGCAGGCGCGCGTTGATGCGAAAGCGCTGCTGATTACCGCCGCGCTGCCCGGCAGCGGCGAGTGGGGCACCCAGGGCGACGCGCTGGCGTTTGAACAACAGGCCCTGGCCGGTGCGCCGGAACTGCAGGCGCTTTTGTTGCGAGAGAAAGTGGAAGCGGCGCGCCGCGCGATGCTGCTTTTTCCACAAAATCTCTGCTGGAACTGGTGGGATGACGCCACCGTTGAACTGCGCTTCTGGCTTCCGGCGGGTAGCTTTGCCACCAGCGTCGTCAGGGAACTTATCAACACATCGGGTGATTATGCGAATATTGCTGAGTAACGATGACGGGATCCATGCGCCGGGCATTCAGACGCTGGCTAAGGCGCTCCGGGCGTTCGCCGACGTTCAGGTCGTCGCTCCCGATCGTAACCGCAGCGGTGCGTCTAATTCCCTTACTCTTGAATCCTCGCTGCGGACGTTTACCTTTGAAAATGGCGATATCGCCGTGCAAATGGGTACGCCGACGGACTGCGTTTATCTTGGCGTCAATGCGCTGATGCGCCCGCGTCCGGACGTTGTGGTATCCGGTATTAATGCCGGTCCGAACCTTGGCGATGATGTGATCTACTCCGGTACGGTTGCCGCCGCGATGGAAGGCCGTCACCTTGGCTTCCCGGCACTGGCGGTATCCCTTAACGGGCAGACGCATTATGACACCGCCGCGGCGGTGACCTGTTCGTTACTGCGCGCCCTGGGGCAGGAGCCGCTGCGCACCGGGCGGATTTTAAATATTAATGTTCCCGACGTGCCGCTCAATGAGATCAAAGGTATTCGCGTTACGCGCTGCGGCAGCCGTCATCCGGCAGATCAGGTTATTCCGCAGCAGGATCCGCGCGGTAACACCCTGTACTGGATTGGTCCGCCCGGCGAGAAATGCGACGCCGGACCGGATACGGATTTTGCCGCCGTGGATGAAGGCTACGTCTCGGTAACGCCGCTGCATGTGGATTTAACCGCTTACAGCGCGCATGATGTGGTGTCGGACTGGTTGGATCGTGCCGGGGTGAACAGGCAATGGTAAGCAAACGCGTACAGGATCTCCTCAATCAATTACGCGCGCAGGGCATCAAAAACGAGCAGGTGCTTGAGGCGTTATCGCAAGTGCCGCGCGAGAAATTTATCGATGAGGCGTTTGAACACAAAGCGTGGGAAAACGTCGCATTACCCATTGGTCAGGGACAAACCATTTCGCAACCTTATATGGTTGCACGCATGACGGAACTGCTGGAGCTGACGCCAGCTTCGCGTGTGCTGGAGATTGGCACCGGTTCCGGCTATCAGACGGCTATTCTGGCGCGCCTGGTTCATCACGTCTGCTCTGTCGAACGCATCAAAGGGCTGCAGTGGCAGGCGCGTCGCCGCCTGAAGCAGCTCGACCTACACAATGTTTCTACGCGTCATGGCGATGGCTGGCAGGGGTGGCAGGCACGCGCTCCCTTTGATGCCATTATCGTGACCGCAGCACCGCCGGAAATTCCGGCTGCCCTGATGGCGCAGCTTGATGACGGCGGCATTCTCGTTTTGCCCGTGGGCGACGAACTCCAGCATTTGAAGCGGGTTCGTCGGCGGGGAAGCGAATTCATTATTGATACCGTTGAAGCCGTACGCTTTGTGCCTCTGGTCAGAGGCGAATTGGCGTAAGAAACAGATTTTTCTTACGATTTTCAATCAATAACAGCGTATGGTGTGGCTGGTTGCCGGAAGTTTTCACGGTTATCTTTAAGTCATTGCTAAATTACATATTATTGGGGGATAAATGAGCGCGGGAAGCCCAAAATTAACCGTAAGCCGTGTTGCGGCATTGTCGCTGGTTTCACTTTGGCTGGCAGGGTGTTCAAATTCCACTAATCCTCCGGCCCCGGTCAGCTCCGTTGGCGGTAACAGCAACGCCAGCAGCAGTTCCAGCTCCGGTGGTATGCTAATCACGCCGCCGCCGAAAATCGGTAGCCCCGCACCGCAGCCGCAGTTTCAGCCCGTGCAACGTCCTGCTGTTCAGCCGACGCAAATGCAGCCGGTAACGCACCAGCCGGTACAGACGGTAAACGGTCATATCGTCTATAACCGACAATATGGCAATATTCCAAAAGGAAGCTACACTGGCGGCAGCACCTACACCGTGAAACGCGGTGATACGTTATTCTATATTGCCTGGATTACTGGTAACGATTTCCGTGACTTAGCGCAGCGTAACAACGTTGCAGCCCCGTACGGTCTCGAAGTGGGACAAACGTTACATGTAGGTAACTCATCTGGTACGCCAATCACAGGCGGCAATGCAATAACCCAGGCTGATGCATCCGCACAAGGAATAGTCTCAAAATCTGCACAAAATTCAACCGTAGTGGTTGCTTCAAAACCGACAATTACGTATTCTGAGGATTCAGGTGAACAGAGTGCTAACAAAATGTTGCCAAACAATAAGCCTGCGACGATTGTCACAGCGCCCGTTACGGCACCTTCTGTAAGCTCAACCGAACCGACTGTCAGCAGTACGTCAACCAGCTCACCAATCTCTACCTGGCGCTGGCCGACCGACGGCAAAATTATCGATAACTTCTCTGCGACCGAAGGTGGCAACAAAGGTATCGATATTGCAGGCAGTAAAGGACAGGCAATCACTGCGACCGCAGATGGTCGCGTTGTGTATGCCGGTAACGCACTGCGCGGTTACGGTAATCTGGTCATTATAAAACATAACGATGATTACCTGAGTGCCTACGCCCATAACGACACAATGCTGGTCCGGGAACAACAAGAAGTTAAGGCGGGGCAGAAGATTGCTACCATGGGTAGCACCGGAACCAGTTCAACACGCTTGCATTTTGAAATTCGTTACAAGGGGAAATCCGTAAACCCGCTGCGTTATTTGCCGCAGCGATAAATCGGTGCAAAGTGGCTGAAGTCCTTCCCACGTACGCCGTTGCAGCGCGCGCAGATGCCGCTGCAATGGGTGACATGAGTTGTCTTCATATGCTTTGCCCAGGGATCACGGGTAGGAGCCACCTTTATGAGTCAGAATACGCTGAAAGTTCATGATTTAAATGAAGACGCGGAATTTGATGAGAACGGAGTAGAGGCTTTTGACGAAAAAGCCTTAGTAGAAGAGGAACCCAGTGATAACGACCTGGCCGAAGAGGAGTTGTTGTCGCAGGGCGCCACCCAGCGTGTTTTAGACGCAACTCAACTTTACCTTGGGGAAATTGGGTACTCTCCACTGTTAACGGCCGAAGAAGAAGTTTATTTCGCACGCCGTGCGCTACGTGGTGACGTAGCCTCCCGCCGTCGCATGATCGAAAGTAACCTGCGTCTGGTGGTAAAAATTGCTCGTCGTTACAGCAATCGCGGTCTGGCACTGCTGGATCTGATTGAAGAGGGCAATTTGGGGCTGATTCGCGCCGTAGAGAAGTTCGACCCGGAACGTGGGTTCCGTTTCTCGACGTATGCCACCTGGTGGATCCGTCAGACCATTGAACGGGCAATCATGAACCAAACCCGTACGATTCGTCTGCCGATTCATATTGTTAAAGAGCTGAACGTTTATCTGCGTACCGCGCGCGAACTGTCCCATAAGCTGGATCATGAGCCGAGCGCAGAAGAGATAGCCGAACAGCTGGACAAACCCGTTGATGATGTCAGCCGCATGCTGCGTCTCAATGAGCGCATTACCTCAGTTGATACGCCGCTGGGCGGTGATTCTGAAAAAGCGCTGCTGGATATCCTGGCCGATGAAAAAGACAACGGTCCGGAAGACACCACGCAAGACGATGATATGAAACAGAGCATCGTCAAATGGCTGTTCGAACTGAACGCCAAACAGCGTGAAGTTCTTGCGCGTCGTTTCGGTCTGCTGGGTTATGAAGCTGCAACACTGGAAGATGTGGGCCGTGAAATTGGCCTGACTCGTGAACGTGTTCGTCAGATTCAGGTTGAAGGCCTGCGTCGTCTGCGCGAGATCCTGCAAACGCAAGGGCTGAACATCGAAGCGCTGTTCCGCGAATAAGCACTATTTCCTGTTAAAAAGGCCGCTCGAAAACGATGCGGCCTTTTTTCTTTGCTGCGCTGTGTTATTTGCCCAGCGCGGTTTCATGCAGATGCCGCCACACTATTTGCCCCTCTTGCAGCCTGAACACGGCAGTCGACCCGCGCACATTTTCCCCCTGGGTTTCCCGATAGCGAATCACCGCACCGTTGTCCCACTGTGCCAGCACGACAAAATCATCGACCACAATCTTCAACCCGGGACGGCTGCCGCGCTGCGCCTGAAAAAAACCGGTGAGGGAGGCATAATCCAGGCATGCGCCCGTCGGCGCGATCATGGAAAAATCGGCGGCAAAGCGCGCCATCAATGAAGCCAGCTCGCCTTCGCCGCGGCCAAGCCAGTTTTCGATGGCGATATGGGCGTCAACGATCTCTTGTATAAACACATTCATGGTTGCTCCTGATGCAGGCAGTAGACAGTTCGCGGATTATTAAAGAGAGCGGCCGCCAGCGCTAGCTGAGCGTCTGGCGGCCGGGAAAGGGCACCTTTACAGCAGATTTTTCAGCCGGTAGATCCACTCCAGCGCCTGGCGCGGCGTTAAGCTGTCCGGATCGAGATTCTCCAGCGCTTCAACCGCCGGGCTGGTCTCTTCCGGCGCGGCCAGCAGCGACATTTGTGTGCCGTCGATCTGCGTGGCGGCAGCGCTCGGCGATAAGCTCTCCAGCTCACGCAGTTTCCCACGCGCGCGCTTAATCACCTCTTTTGGTACCCCCGCCAGCGCGGCAACGGCGAGGCCGTAACTCTTGCTGGCGGCACCGTCCTGCACGCTGTGCATAAAGGCGATGGTGTCGCCGTGCTCCAGCGCATCGAGATGCACATTCGCCACGCCTTCCATCTTCTCTGGCAGCTGCGTTAGCTCGAAGTAGTGGGTCGCAAACAGCGTCAGCGCTTTGATCTTGTTCGCCAGGTTCTCGGCGCAGGCCCACGCCAGCGACAGACCGTCGTAAGTCGATGTGCCGCGACCGATCTCATCCATCAGCACCAGGCTGTTTTCCGTGGCGTTATGCAGGATGTTGGCGGTTTCGGTCATCTCTACCATAAAGGTCGATCGCCCGCTGGCCAGATCGTCCGCCGCACCAACGCGGGTAAAGATACGATCGATTGGGCCAATCTCCACTTTCTGTGCCGGAACATAGCTGCCGATATAGGCCAGCAGCGCTATCAGCGCAGTCTGGCGCATATAGGTACTTTTACCGCCCATATTTGGACCGGTAATAATCAGCATTCGGCGCTGTGGGGACAGGTTCAGGGGGTTGGCGATAAACGGCTCTTTCAGCACCTGCTCGACCACCGGATGGCGACCTTCGCTAATACGGATCCCCGCTTTTTCGCTAAAGGTCGGGCAGCAGTAGTTCAGGGTTTCCGCACGTTCCGCCAGATTGACTAAAACATCCAGCTCCGCCAGCGCCGACGCACTCTGCTGCAGATCGCCGAGGTGCGGCATCAGCAGATCGAACAGCTCTTCATACAGCTGTTTTTCCAGCGCCAGGGCTTTCCCTTTCGAGGTCAGCACTTTGTCTTCGTACTCTTTCAGCTCAGGAATAATGTAGCGCTCGGCGTTTTTCAGCGTCTGGCGGCGCACATAGTGGATCGGCGCATGATGGCTCTGCCCGCGGCTGATCTGAATAAAATAGCCGTGCACTGCGTTATAGCCGACTTTCAGCGTATCGAGCCCCAGACGTTCGCGCTCGCGAATTTCAAGACGATCGAGATAATCCGTCGCGCCATCCGCCAGCCCGCGCCACTCATCCAGCTCGGCGTTATAGCCCGGCGCAATCACACCGCCGTCGCGCACCAGCACCGGCGGCGCGTCGATAATCGCCCGCTCCAGCAGTTCGCGCAGCTCGCTAAATTCGCCCATTTTTTCACGCAGGGCCTGAACCGGTGCGCTATTGATTTCCGCCAGTCGGCTGCGCAGTTCCGGTAATTGCTGGAATGCGTAACGCATACGCGCTAAGTCGCGCGGACGGGCAGTACGCAGGGCCAGACGCGCCAGAATTCGCTCCAGATCGCCCACCTGGCGCAACACCGGCTGCAGTTCACCGGTAAACTCCTGCAACGCGCCTATCGCCTGCTGGCGCTCCGTCAACACTTGGGTATTGCGCACCGGCATATGCAGCCAGCGCTTCAGCATACGGCTGCCCATTGGCGTAACGGTACAGTCGAGCACCGAGGCGAGGGTATTTTCCACACCGCCCGCCAGGTTCTGGGTGATCTCCAGATTCCGGCGCGTCGCGGCGTCCATAATAATGGTGTCCTGCTGACGCTCCATGGTGATGGAACGAATATGGGGCAGGGCGGTGCGCTGAGTGTCTTTGACATACTGCAGCAAGCAACCGGCGGCGCAGAGCCCGCGCGGGGCGTTTTCGACGCCAAAACCCACCAAATCGCGGGTGCCAAACTGCATATTCAGCTGCTGGCGGGCGGTATCAATTTCAAATTCCCACAGCGGGCGTCGGCGTAAACCGCGACGGCCTTCAATCAGATCGCTTTGGGCGAAATCTTCCGCATACAGCAGCTCAGCCGGATTGGTGCGCTGCAGCTCGGCGGCCATGGTGTCGCGATCCGCCGGTTCGCTGACGCGAAAGCGACCTGAGCTAATATCAAGCGTCGCATAGCCAAAGCCGTTATTGTCCTGCCAGATGGCGGCGAGCAGGTTATCCTGGCGCTCCTGCAACAGCGCTTCATCGCTGATGGTGCCGGGAGTAACAATGCGCACCACTTTGCGCTCCACCGGCCCTTTGCTGGTGGCCGGATCGCCAATCTGTTCGCAAATCGCCACGGATTCGCCAAGGCTGACCAGTTTTGCCAGATAGTTTTCCACCGCATGATGCGGCACGCCCGCCATCGGGATCGGCTCACCGGCCGACGCACCGCGTTTGGTCAGGGAAATATCCATCAGCTGCGACGCGCGCTTCGCATCGTCGTAAAACAGCTCGTAGAAGTCGCCCATACGGTAGAACAGCAAAATATCCGGGTGCTGGGCTTTTAGCTTCAGATACTGCTGCATCATCGGGGTGTGGGCGTCGAAATTCTCTAGTGTACTCATCAGTTTGTGATGTCCATTTTCTTTAATTTTAATGAGTTAGGGATTTTAATTGTTCTCATGGCGTTCACCTGGCTCATTGGATCTCATGAAATCCTGCACTTCCTTTCATAAGGACGTAGCGAGCATGATAACGGACTCTTTATGGCAGGAAAACAGCGGGGGAGGGCTGGATGGATGAAGTGGGAGAAACACCTAAAAAGAGGTATCAAGAAATAGAAGAGACAAACGGAATGAAAGGACAGATTATCTGCATAAAGGCAGCGGAGGCTAATCGTGTAACTTTTTTCAGTTAATAAGGCATTACCTAATGCAGGTCACTTATATGCTTTGTACTTTAGCGCTTGTTCCAATGTCGTATTTAGAGCCTGTATTAAAGGCAGGAAGTTCTCACTATTCCTTGATATAATTCATTCATTAAGTCTGTCAACCGGGGGGTGTTATGAGCAACAACAAAAAAACTCAGGCAAGCTACGCTAAGCCGTCTCGTGCTGACATTGTTCGCTCAGTAGCGACATCTACGGCTGTTGAAACAGGCCAGCCTTCCGCCAGGGTTGAAGCTTCGCTGGAAGCTGCACGCAAGAAGTTCGCGCATCTTCGTCTTGCCTAATCCTTTCTTAATGCCTTCCTGACCCAGTGTTTCATTGGCTTGTAGTCCATTGATACGCCTGCATGAATAGCCGAGATATACTGGGTTTTGTTTTGCTCCCAGCTTTGATAGTCCAGCGGTTTGTATCCTCCCTGCACGGCCATCACGTCGGCTAATAGTCGCGACAAGCGTCCGTTTCCCTCTCTGAATGGATGGATAAGTATCAACTCCACATGAGTTATGGCGATAGCGGTGATGAGTTGTTCTTCATCTATGCCGCTACACGGTGTATATTGAGCCAGATACATGGTGTCGAATTCATTCAGCAGTTTTGGCAACTGCGCAGAGGGGGCAAACATAAAGCCACCTTTGCTGATATTGACCGCTCTTTCTTGCCCAGCCCACTCGTAAATGTTACCTAACCAGCGGCGATGCCAGCTTTTTATCATGGCTACGCTGAGCTGTCCTTCCGGGAACTGTTCTTCAAAAACGGACTGGTAGAGTTGTTCTAACAGGACAAGTTCGGCCTCATCCATCTCATCAGAAGTAGCGATTCCCAGCTTGTTAGCCAACACTTGCTCGCCAGAGTTTTTCTCATACTGGCCTTCACTGCTGGATACATGGTATCGGCTCATTGAGATGCCCTGTGTTATTAGAGGATGGAAAAACAGAGGGATTATAACGCTGGATAAGGACAGCAAACAATAATCGTAAAATCAGACACTTAAGTAAGTGTAGGTTAAAATATGGCTTTTATAATTTAGTGGAAAATAATCGTTATTAATCAGTGCTGTCACACCAATGCATCATCGGGGTATGGGCGTCGAAATTCTGTAGTGTACTCATCAGTTTGTGATGTCCATTTTCTTTAAATTTAATGAGTTAGGGATTTTAATTGTTCTCATGGCGTTCACGTGGCTCATTGGATCTCATGAAATCCTGCACTTCCTTTCATAAGGACGTAGCGAGCATGATAACGGACTCTTTATGGCAGGAAAACAGCGAGGGAAGGCCTGGATGGATCAAGTAGGTGAAACACTGAAACCAGTCGACAAAGATAAAACGGATGTTGGTGGAAATCGTGGATTCATTCAGTGTTCAGAATAGAAAAAAGCATGCTTACCATGCTGTATATCCGTCTAAGAGTGCATTAAATGTTGGTGAGGTTTTACGCCATGGCTGGTGGCGGAGGTTTTCCTGTGAAGGGTTTAAAATACGGCTTATGGTGACCACTGTTGTTTCAGGAATGAAGTAAATAACATGCTTCTCACTCGGGAGTGCAAAGATTTTTTCTCCAGGCTCCGGCCGCGGAGTGCCAATCTGATGAACACCTAATACATGAAAAACGGCAGAGATCCGCCCGATATACTCATCCGCTTTTACCATACCAAATTGGCGAAAACTGTAATTCCAGATGCATTCCGGGTCTTCTTCTGCCTTGGGGGAGGTCAATCATTTCGCCATTTCCTCGTCATTTAACCGTGTCATAGGAGCAGTGCATTTCTCACAAATTCCGCCTCTGACGGCCCAGTCCATTAGCATGTAAACCAACCACACACCTTTCGCGTATCCACTGCACACCAGTAAATTCCCCCTTCTTTACCCATTGCTTTTAAAGATTTAAAAATGCAATACTTATTTTATTTTTTGCATTTTGACTCTCATTTATCCGGGCTCCATCATGAAAATTAGTGCACTTACAGAACGTATTTCGCAGAAGATCATGACCTTAATTGATTCCGGGGAAATTGCACCCGGTTCGCATTTAAGCGTACCTAAGCTCGCGGAAGGCTTCGATGTCTCGCGTTCCCCGGTGCGGGAAGCCTTGTTATATCTCGAACATAAAGGGGTGCTGGCGCAAAAGGTGAATCGCGGCTTTTTTGTTAAAGACGATTATGTCACCCAGGCCGTCCACGACCAGCAACTGACCGAAGAGCTGGATCTGCCTGAATACTATCAACTTGCCGAAGACTGGCTGCAGGATCAGATCGCGTCCGAAGTCACCGAACTGTTCCTGATGAAGCGCTATAACCTGACCAAAAGCCAGCTCTCCACCGTGCTTGCCCGCGGTATCAGCGAAGGGTGGGTCGAGCGTAAGCAAGGGTACGGCTGGCGGTTTCTGCCCGTCGCAAAAACCAAAGCGGCGCTGGAGCATATCTTTAGTTTCCGCATGGTCATTGAGCCGATGGCGATTCTCGAACCCACCTTTAATGCGCCGCAGGAGAGAATTAACGAGCTTCGGCGCGAACTTGAAATGTTACTGGAAAGCGGTATCGAGCGGCTTTCTCCCACCCAGCTGCAGCTAGCCGGGTATAAGTTTCACGAAACGGTGATCGGTTTTTCCAATAATCCCTTTTTTGAAATCTCCCTGCGCAATGTCAACCGCATGCGTCGGCTGATGGATTACCGCATCATGGATGACCGCAATCGCTACTATGCCGAAGTTAAAGATCACCTGAAGATCCTTGCACTGATTGAATCCGGCCAGCGCATTGAGGCCTCTTACACCATCAAGCAACATTTGGCCGTGGCCCTCGAAAATAAAAAAATTCGTCGCATCGGCGCAGAAGCGTAAGGATAAGCTGGCTCACCCAGTGAGCCAGCGGCCATTAATTGGCGACTGAATAGAGCGGATAAAGCCCCAGCAGCAAACCCGACGCCAGAAAAATCATGCACAGCAAGATAGCCCATTTAAAGGTGTATTTTTGATGGTCGCTAAACTCTACCCCCGCCAGCCCGACCAGCAGATAGGTTGAGGCCACCAGCGGGCTTAACAGATGCACCGGCTGCCCGACAAGAGAGGCGCGACCGATTTCAGCAGCTTCAATGCCATAGGCTTTCGCCGCTTCGGCCAGCACCGGTAACACGCCGTAATAGAACGCATCGTTGGACATAAAAAAGGTGCCGGGCAGGCTTATCAGCGCGGTAATCGGTGCCAGATAAGGCCCCCAGGATTGCGGCAGGATATCCAGTAACGAATTGGACATTGCCGTCACCATACCGGTGCCGGACAAAATGCCAGCAAAAATGCCTGCCGCCAGGAATATAGAGGTCTGATTAAGGGCCGCCGGAGCATGAGCCGCAATACGCTGGCGCTGCGCATCGAGATGCGGGTAGTTAATCAATAGCGCGATGGCAAAAGCTACCATAAACAGCACCGACAGCGGCAGCAGCTCCATCACCAGCGACGCCATCAGCGCCAGCGTCAGCGTCGCGTTGAGCCAGAACATTTTCGGGCGGCGCAGCTCCTCATTCACTTCATTGATCGCCGGTAAGTAACTTTCGCTATCCTCTTCCACCACCGAACCGTAGCCATTGGTTTGGATGCTGAGCTTGCCCAGGCGGCGGCGTTCGCGGATGCCAATATACCAGGAGAGCACCAGTACACCCGCCAGCCCGGACAGCATCGAGGGGATCAGCGGGACAAACAGTTCGCTGGACTCGATTTTGAGCGATGCCGACACGCGCGCCAGCGGGCCGCCCCACGGCAGTAAATTGGTCACGCTGCCGGAGAGAAATACCACGCAGGTAAGAGCAAGGGGATCGAGGCGAATGCGTTTAAACAGCGGCAGCATGGCGGTGACACAAATCATATAGGTTGTCGATCCATCGCCATCCAACGAAACCATTGCCGCCAGCAGCGCCGTACACATGACCGCTTTTACCGGATCGCCATTAATAATACGCAGGAAGAAGCGAATAATCGGATCAAATAAGCCCGTATCGAACATGGTGCAAAAATAGAGAATGGCGAAGATCACCATAATTGCCGTTGGCGCGACCTTCTTTAAACCATCAATCATCATGTCGCCCATTTCACCCGCAAAGCCGGCAATCAGGGCAAAGATAATCGGGATAATAATCAGGGCCGTTAACGCCGATAATTTCCGCGTCATGATAAGGATCATAAAGACCACAATCATGCCGTAACCCAGTAACGAGAGCATAAGAGTCTCCGACGCATATATTGCTATATACGTTTTAAAGTCATGGAAAGGATGAATCGTTAATTCAGGCGGGTTAACTCATATGCATGCCGCCATTGACGGAGAAATTCGCCCCCGTGGCGTAGCCTGCTTCATCGGAGGCTAGCCAGGCGCAAATCGAGGCAATTTCTTTTGGCGAACCCAGGCGTCTGACGGGAATCTCCTGAACAAGTTTATCGATCACCTGAACAGGGGTTACGGTTTTAAGCTTACTGGTTGCCAGATAACCCGGCGATACAGTATTGACCGTTACGCCGCGCGCGGAAACTTCACGCGCCAGCGCGCGGGTAAATCCACGCACCGCGTATTTCGCCGTGGCGTAGTTCACCTGGCCAATGGTGCCAATCTGCGCATTTAACGAGGAGATATTAATAATTCGTCCCCAGCCGCGCGCCATCATACTTTCAACAACCTGGCGGGTGACGTTGAAAAGGGAATTCATATTGGTATCAATTACCGCCTGCCACTCCTGCGGTTGCATATCGCGGAACAGCACATTCCTGGCGGTGCCGGAATTATTTATCAGTACATCCACCTCGCCAACCTGCTGGCGGATCTTTTCAAAGGCTTTAACGGTGGAATCCCAGTCGGCAACATTGCCTTCCGAGGCGATAAAATCAAACCCTAATTTCTTATTATCCTCCAGCCAGCCCGCTTTCCTTTTAGAATTAGGCCCGCAACCGGCAATAACAATAAATCCGTCCTGGGCTAAACGGCGACAAATCGCCGTCCCCAGACTGCCCATTCCCGATGTGACATACGCAATTCGTTGAGCCATACCTCTCTCCTGCTGCAGATTTTTAACATTTGTTTACTTGTTGTTAACAGTAAGCGGTGGTCTCGCTTTTTCCGCAACCTGGGCTTGCCGAAAATGTGAGCAGGATCGTTCTGTTTTTGCATTTGCGATCATTTAAATGCAGTTTAATGTTATCTGCTAAAACTGCATTTCCGCTGTAATAGCGTGTAAAACAGTATTAATTAGCTTGAATGCTGAGGTGAGAAAGGCGGTGTAGTTGAAGTGTGATTGTTATCACGTTTCATTAAATGCATTTTTAGTATAAAAAATGCAAATAGAGCGAGGAATTCATGACCAGATTTGCTTATGTTGGCTGCCGGACGTCGGCGTGGCGCGGCGCGCGGGGGAAAGGGATTACGGTATTTCGTATTACCGACGCGGGGGAGTGGCAGCAGATCCAGTGCATTCCTTCCGTTCAGGACAATCCTTCGTGGCTGACCCTCGATGTTAAGCGCGATCGTTTATACGTTCTGCACGGCGATGGCGACCGGGTTGCCGTCTTTCATCGCGACCCACAGACGGGTTTACTCAGTTTGCAGAGCGACCAGACAACGGGCCCGCGCCACGCGAATCCTGACCTCGATCCGGCCCGCCGGAACAACCCTGTCGCCGCCGCTCTGACGCCGGATGGGCAGACGCTGCTTATTGCCAATCACGAGGGCGGAAACATTGCCGCGCTGCCCGTTACTGACGCAGGCCTCGGTGCGCCGGTCCATTTTTCCGCTGTCGAAGGGCAGGGGAATGACGGCGGAATTGCCACCCTTTCTCGCCCGCATGAGATTGTCTTCGCGCCGCACAGCGATCGCTTTGCCGTGCCGATTCAGGGCCGAAAAGCGGGAAACGGCATCGATATGATTCGCCTCTATCGCTGGCTTCCATCGCAGGCCTTCCAGACAAGTGAAGTCCGGCTTCCTGCAGGGAGCTGGCCGCGTCATGTTGATTTTCATCCCAATGGCATCTGGCTTTATGGCATTAGCGAACTGAGCAGCACCGTCACGGTGTTTGATGTCGACAGAGAATTCGGCGCGCTGTCCCTGAAACAGACCCTTAGTGCGTTACCGGAAGGTTATGCAGAGCGAAGCGACGCCAGCGAAGTGGAAGTTCACCCCTCAGGGCGATTTGTTTATGCCGCCAATCGCGGTCATGATTCTATCGTCCTGTTTCGCGTCGATCCGCACGATGGCACGCTAACGCCCGTCGAATGGGTGCCGTGCGGTGGTAAAACGCCCCGTTTCACTACGTTATCCCCTGATGGGTCGCAGTTCATTAGCGCCAATGAAGATTCAGATACCCTGCAGGTCTTTGATGTCGACAGTGAAACCGGCAGGCTTAGCCCCACAGCAGTGCTTGTCGAAACGGCCAGCCCAACCTGCATCTGCTTTGCCTGAACTTAGCGGGCTGGCGTGGCGCTAGCAGGATTAACGGGCTTCGCCGGGGGGATCAAATGGCTCAACAGGGCTTTGACCGACGGCGAAGCCTGCGAAGCGTTTTTAACACCGATCAACAGCTCCCGCCGTGCCCAATGATCGGACAGCGGAATGAATTTTACGCCGCTGTGCAATGTCCAGGGCGCCAGCTCATGCACCGGCAGTACGGCAATGCCCAGCTGCTGCGCCACCAGCTCGGCCATGGCGATAAAACTGCTGACGCGCAGCCCGACGTTCAGGCTTTTGCCTTGCGCACGCGCCTCTCGTTCGAGGATCTGGTTCACGGCGCTCAGGCGATGGGCGCCAATCATCTTTTCGTTAACGATATCCGCAAAGCTGAGCCGCTCGCGTCCGGCCAGCGGATGCGTCGGCCACACCAGCACCGATAATTCATCCTGCTGCCACGGCCAGCCGTCTATCCCCGACGCGGGCGTCCAGTTAGAAAAGAAACCAACATCGGCTTCGCCAGCAAGCAGCGCCTGCACCACCGCCAGCCCCGTATGCTCCTCAATCTCAATATCCGTTT
This sequence comes from Enterobacter sp. Bisph1, assembly GCF_000814905.1. Taxonomy (GTDB): domain Bacteria; phylum Pseudomonadota; class Gammaproteobacteria; order Enterobacterales; family Enterobacteriaceae; genus Kosakonia. Next base: position 58,882 of record NZ_JXAG01000042.1, on the reverse strand, counting down.
GTGGATACAGGGCCAAAAAATCCCTGATCGCGCCCGGCAGGCTACTCATCAGCGCGGCGGAAATGGTCGCAATGCGGATATGCCCGCGAATGCCCGCTGCATAATCCCCCAACTCCTCTTCCATATTCTCCAGATGACGAAACACCTGGCGGGCGTGATAGAGCAGGGAGTGACCGGCCGGTGTCAGCGCGATACCGCGCGGCATACGCAGCATCAGCTGTGTGCCGACCTGTTGTTCCAGCTCGGCGATGCGCTTACTCACCGCCGACACCGCCGTATGTTTGCGCCGCGCTGCGCGGGTCAGATTCTGCTCCTCGGCTACCGCCACGAAAAGCGCTAGCGATACCAGGTCAAAGCGCATCTTTCTCTCCCCTGGCAAGCTTAAGGGTTTGCTGAATAACATAGGGCAGAATGCCGCCATGCTGCAGATAACGTAACTCCTGGCGCGAGTCAAGGGTTAAAGAGAGGGGAAATTCACCCATCCTGGTGCCATCACAGGTTATACGCATCAGCAACGGCGTACAGCCTGGCTGCAGATTTTCCAGCCCGCTAATCTCAATCTCCTCACGGCCGGTCAGCGCCGGTAACCGTGCCGCGTCGGCCGGAGTGATATGCAGCGGCAAAATGCCCATCCCGATAAGATTAGTGCGATGAATACGCTCAAAGCTGTTCGCTACTACCGCTTTTACGCCGAGTAGCGCCTGGGCTTTGGCGGCCCAGTCCCGGCTGGAACCAGCGCCGTAACGCTCACCGGCAAAAATAACCAGCGGTATTCCGGCGGCCAGCCAGCTTTGAGCGGCTTCATAAACCGGCACGATATTGTTATGCCCCCGATCCCAGGCTTTCGCCCCCTCGCCGCGCCGTTCGGCAGGCAGCAAGCGGTTGATAAGGGATTTATTGGTAAACGCGCCGCGTACCATCACTTCGTGATTACTGCGCCGCGTCGAATAGAGATTGAGATCGGCCGGATCTTCCCGGTGTTCAAGTAACCATTTCCCCGCCAGGCTTGCAGGCGGGATCGCCCCCGCCGGAGAGATATGATCGGTGGTCACATCGTCGCCCAGCCACAAAATGGGGTGCGCGCCAGAAAGGGTAAGGGGAGCGGCAGGATCGCGGGGTAAGCGCTCAAGGTAGCCGGGGCGACGAAGATAGGTCGAGGTCGATTCCCACGGATACAGTACGCTTCCCGGGGCTTCGATCTGCTGCCAGTGCGGGGTTCCCTGCCAGATAATCTCCCGGCGTTTTACATAGTGTTCGCGTTTAACGATCTTTTGCCGCCACCTGTCGACCTCTTCCCGCGACGGCATAAGATCCCGCAGGGTTACAGGCCGCTGCTGGTGGTCATAACCAATCGGTTCGTGAGTAAGATCGTAAGAAATATGACCCGCCAGCGCCCAGGCAATCACCAGCGCCGGTGAGGTGAGATAACCGTGCCCCAGCGACGGATTCACCCGACGCGGGAAGTTGCGATTGCCTGATAGCACACAAACGGCCTGCAGCCCTTCGTTGACCATCTCTTCCATAGCGGGTTGTAACGCACCGGAGCTGCCAATGCAGGTCATACAGCCGTAGCCGGTAACATCAAAGCCCACTTTCTCCAGCTCGGCCAATAATCCCGCTTGCTGCAGATAATCAGTGACGGCACGCGAGCCGGGCGAAAAAGATGTTTTCACCCACGGTTTCGGCTTTAAACCGAGTCGCGCCGCATTACGGGCAAAGAGCGCCGCCTGGATGATCAGCCACGGATTGGCGGTGGTCGTGCAACTGGTGATCGCCGCGATGGCTATCGCGCCCTGGCTGATGGGCTGCGGATAAGCCGCGTGCTGCCAGCTAAGGGATTGAGTCTGCGGGCTAAGGGTCTCTTCGAAGCTGATCGCGGCCTGGCCGAGGGGGATCTGTTGATGCGGATTCACCGGACCGGCCATACAGGGCTCTACGCTTGCCAGATCGAGTTCAATCAGTTGGCTGAATTCTGGCTGTGGCGAATCCGCTGCGCGCCACAAATGCTGTGCCCGCATATAGCCCTCAATCAGTTGCTGTTTCGCTTCCGAGCGCCCGGTCAGCGCGACGTACTCCGCGCTACGTTCGTCAAAGGGAAAGTAAACCACCGTCGCGCCATATTCGGGTGCCATATTGGCAAGGGTCGCGCGCGATTCAACGGACATCGTCTGTAACGCCGGTCCGGTAAATTCCACAAACTTACCCACCACGCCGGTTTCACGCAGCAGCCGCGTAATATGCAGCGCCAGGTCGCTGTCGCTAACATCCGGGGCAAGGGCGCCAGAAAGGGAAATGCCAACGACTTCCGGGAAACCTAAGGTCACCGGTTCCCCGACCAGCGCGGCCTGACCTTCAAGGCCGCCAACGCCCCAGCCCAGAATGCCCAGCGCGTTTATCATCGGTGTATGGCTGTCGGTAGCGATCATGCAGTCGGCATGCAGCAACGGCAGCGGTGCGCTTTCATCGACGCTGACCACTTCCGCCACCGCTTCGAGGTTCATCAGGTGAATAATGCCGGTACCGGGGGGAATAACGCGGAAATTGTCGAGGCTCTTCTCCGCCCAGCGAATAAAGCGATAGCGCTCCGCATTACGGCGAAAGTCATACTGTAAGTTCTCTTCCAGCGCGGTGGGCGAAGCATAGCTTTCGACAATCACCGAATGATCGATAGTCAGCACCGCCGGAATGCGCGGGTTAATCGCCGCCGCATCGCCCCCCAGCTCCGTTACCAGGTTGCGCATCGCAGCGAAATCCGCCAGCGCGGGCAGGCAGGTAGTGTCATGAAACATCAGACGATCGGGATAGAACTCCACCTCATTTTTCGCTGCAGAACCGTCAAGCATCTGTAAAAAATGATCCAGCGTGCCGGGCGAACGTAGTGCGACGTTTTCCAGCAAAATGCGCAGGCAATAGGGGAGTTTTTGCAGGCGTTCAAGAGGGAGATATTGCGTAAGATCCAGGTAGTGGTAGCGCTGGCCGTTAATCACCAGTTCAGAGCGGATTGATGTCATAAGCACGTCCATTACAGCAGTCGTTTTAGGTTTTGTCGCGATACCATCTCATGGGAATAACGGGGTGAAAATTGAGGGTTGGATAAGCGAGCGTTCCCGAAACGAGAACGCTGCGAACGCGTTACGCCGCGCCTAACTGTGAGGCGATCAGCGCTTTAACCGAACCATCCTGTTGCCATTGCGTCAACAAGTCGCTAACGGTTTGATACAGCGCACTATTGCCTACCGGAACACATATCGCCTGCTGAATCTGCGTAAAGTTATCCGGCAACACGCGAAAGCCAGCATGTCCCGCCGCCGTCCGCTCAAGGGGCTGGCGAATGCCCGCGGCCATCTCGCCTTCGCCCTGCAGAAACAGATCGATCGCCTGCTGTGAAGAGGCAACGCGATTCAGGGTGGCGTGTTGCAGCGCTCGCGTCAGATAGAGATCGTACGCTGCACCTTTCCCAACATTAATCACCACACCTTGTTTATCCATCTCATTCACGCTCTGCCAGCGGCTATTTTCGCGAACCAGCACCGTCCCCTGAATGGTGATATAGGGTTGCGTGAAGTGAAGTACCTCTTCGCGCAGGGGATCAACGGCCAGAAAGGCGATATCCCACAGCCCTTTTTGCGCGTCGTCCACCACCTTACCCGCCGTCGGGTAAGGGGTGAACGCGGGCGTTTTGTTGAGCGTCGCGGCAATCTTCTTCGCCAGTTCGACGGTGATGCCGCCGCAGCTGCCGTCCGGCAGGCTTTTTGCCAGCACGGCATTACCCAGGTTGATGGCGAAACGAAGTGGATCAGTGGCTGACATGCGGCTCCTCGGTAAGATTATCGTTGCGTTGATTATCAAAATTAAGACGCTGGATTTTCCCCGCCACGAATAGATAGCAGCACAGGTTCAGGAACGCGCAGACGCCAACGAAGATCAGCGCGCCGTTAAACGATCCGGTGTCTTTAATAATGTAGGCGATAATAATCGGTGTGAAAATGCCGGAGATATTGCCAATCATATTGAACAGTCCGCCGCTCAAACCGACGGCTTCTTTCGGTGAGAAGTCAGAAACCACGCACCAGCCCATCGCACCAAAGCCTTTGCCAAAGAAGGCGAGGGACATAATGGCAACCACCACCCAGGCGGAATCCACATAGTTACAAATCACCATGCTAACGGCCAGCAGCATACCGATCACAATCGGCGTTTTACGCGCGGCGGAAAGGCTAAAACCCCGCGACAGCATATAGTCCGACAGCACGCCGCCTAACAGAGCACCCGCGCAACCACACAGTGCGGGTAACGATGCGACAAACCCGGCTTTTAAAATGGTCATCCCGCGATCGTGCACCAGATAGACCGGGAACCACGTCAGGAAGAAGTAAGAGAGGACGGTAAAGAAGAACTGCCCCATGTAGACCCCAAGCGCCAGGCGGTTAGTCAGCAGCTTCATGGTGTAGCCTTTGCCGACATTGTCCCCTTTTTTGCTCGCCTTCATGTTGATCAAGCCGCCGCCGGACTGGATGTAATCCAGCTCTTCATTATTGACCAGCGGGTGCACTTTCGGCGTATCCGCCAGCACCTTATTCATCACCAGCGAAACAATAATCCCCATTCCGCCCATAAACCAGAACACCGCTTCCCAGCCGTAAGTGTAGGAAAACCAGCCCATCAGCGGCAGAAACACCACCAGCGCGAAGTACTGGGCAGCGGTGGTAAAACCTGATGCTTTACCACGCTCTTTTGCCGGGAACCAGGCGGCAAGAAAACGGGAGTTCGCCGGAAGGGTGGGCGCTTCAATCAAGCCCATCATAAAGATGAAGCCGAAGATCATGATGCGGGTCACCCAGACGTTGTGGAATGAGGTGCTGAATCCGACCAGAAAGACGAAAAAGGACCAGGTAAAGACGCCGGCCACCAGCACTTTTTTGGATCCGAAACGGTCGAGCAGCCAGCCGCCAGGATATTGGCCCAGCACATAGGCCCAGGTAAACGTCGAAATCAAATAGCCGAGGGCGACAATATCAAGACCGGCGGCTTTAACCATATCGGTGCCGGCAATGGAAAAAGTCGCGCGATCGCCATGGTTGAGGGCAATACTGAAGAACACCATTAACAAAATCATATAGCGATAATGTGTGGGTTTCTTTTTCGTTTTTGTAGAGTCAGGTGTTGTCATTATTTTCGGCCTTATAGTGAAGACGAAACGTTAAATCCATAAAGTTCTGCCGGGTTATCAACAAATAATTTCTGCCTTACCCGGTCGTTATTTGCCCACTGGGAAATATTTCCCAGAATTAATGCGTCATCCGGCATTCTCTTATTTGCGCTAATTAAATTCGGATGCGGCCAGTCGCTTCCCCATACCACCCGCTCCGTTCCGTCATGCAAAAAACGCGTTATCATCTGCGCCATATCGGAGACGTCATCGCATTGCGACTGATGATAAAGGGCGGAGAGCTTGACCCAACAGCGCCCGGACTCGAGTAACTCCCAGGCCAGTTTCCATGCCGGATGCGTCATCGGCGCGGGCTGCGGCAGGCGAAAATAGTGGTCAATAACCAGATTGCCGGGCATTTGTTTCAGCACCGGTGCTAACGCTAATAACGTATCGGCACTGGCGTGAAGCTGGATATGCCAGCCGCGCTCGGCCACGCGTTTCGCCAGCGGTAAAATCATCTCCGGCGTCGTCACATTACCGGCACCAAAATTAAAACGGATGCCGTTCACGCCTGCTGCCGCGAGGCTATTCAACTCTTCATCGCTCACGGCGTCCGTCACAACCGCTTCGCCACGCGCCGCGCTGCCAAACTCTTTTAATGCGGCAATCAGACAGCGATTATCCGTGCCATAGGAAGAGGGCTGTACTAATACGTGACGCGTAAAACCGAGATAGCGTTTAAATGCCCGATAATCGCTTACCGTCGCATTGGGTAAATCCCGTTTATCATCGGGCGTATACGGAAAGCGTCGGTCAAAAATATGATGATGGCAGTCACAACTGTTCGCTGGTAATACATAATCAGGCCGAGTCGCCAGGTGACTGTATTTTATCTCTGCCGCTATTAGCTCTTTATTCACAGCGATGCCTTAATGTCTGCAAAAGATTACTTCATCACATGCTTAAGTTTTTTTACCGCCGATTGTGGGCTACTTAATACCGTGCAAGGGACCGCAGCTTTCACCTGTTGATAAGCGATCTCCATCGAGAAGTGGGCGAGGATAATCGCGGCGGCTTCCTGATGCTGTTTCGCTGCTTCAACAATCAGTTGGTTGTGACGTTCGGCATTGCCGCTGTTCAGGGCGTCTCGCGCACCGGCAACCACGACGCTGCTGAGAGTGGCATCGGAGTGGTGGGATGAAGCCAGCGCCTGAAACTCCTCTTCCATCCCCTTTACCGCCGGGGCAAAGGTCGCCAGCATCACGATATTGCCACCCTGTTCGAGGGCATCTTCAAACATCGCCTCGTTCGGCTTGAGGATCGGCAGCGCATGTTGCTGCGCGCTGGCCTCAATCGCCGCGCCAAATGCTGAGCAGGTAAATAGCACTGCGGACGCGTCAATATTGACCGCATAGTCCACCAGCGTATCAATGCGTTTATATAAGCGTGGGGTCAGGGCTGACTCTTTTGCGCGATCGACACTTAACGCATCATCAAGAAGATTGCTGATTTCTGCCTCCGGCCAAAGTTGTTTAAAGGTGTCATTTATGGGGCCGACGGCCAGCGGCGTGGCATGAATTAGGACGATACGTTGACGCATTACGCTCTCCACAACGGATGGCCGCCCGCAAGACGGGCAGCCTTATTCAGACTCAGGCGCGAATAGCCGCCGCGACTTTTTCTGCAAATGCTTTGGTGCCGCAGGTGCCGCCCAGATCCGGCGTACGGGTTTGCGGGTTTTCCAGCACTTCGTCCACGGCGCGGTGGATTTCATTGGCCGCTTTCAGGAAGGTCGGTTGGTTATGCTTCTCGGCATACCACGAAAGCATCATTGCCGCCGACAGGATCATTGATACCGGGTTCGCTTTATCCTGGTTTTGAATATCCGGTGCGGAACCGTGCTGCGCCTGGGCGCAACAGTGGGTATCGCTGGCCATAATCGAACCGGCCAGTCCTAAGCTCCCGGAGAGTTCGCTTGCCAGATCGCTGATGATATCGCCGTAGAAGTTGGTGGCGACCAGCACGTCAAAACGTTCCGGGTTACGCACCAGATGCGCGGTGGAGGCATCTACCAGCAGATCGTCGAGCTGCACTTCCGGGAACTCTTTCGCTACCGTACGCACGGCTTCGAGGAACAGACCATCGGTCATATGGAAGCTGTTGGCTTTATGGATGGCGGTGACTTTCTTCTTACGCTGCATCGCCAGTTCAAAGGCTTTGCGCGCAATACGCTCAGAACAGTGACGGGTGATCTTACGGGTGGAGAGCGCCATATCCGGGCTTGGCATCACTTCACCCCAGCCGCGGGTCATATTGCGATCCGGATAAAAGCCTTCGGTAGCTTCACGCATAATCACCAGATCCATCGTTTTGCCTTCCTTCATGTTGGAAGTCAGGAATGGACGAGTGCGCGCTGGACGCACGTTGGCGTAGAGATCAAGGCCAATACGGAAACCGGCGGACACGTTGCGGCCGCCTTTTTCCGGTGCCGGATAATCAGCATGTGATTGCGTACCCAGAATAATGCCGTCATAGGTTTTGGCTTTATCTAAGGATTCCTGGCGAAGGGTGGTGCCATATTTTTCAAGGCTGGTGAAGCCCACTTCTTCATAATCGAATTCAAAGCCCAGGCCGTAGGCTTTATCCAGGGCATTCAGCACGGTAACCGCAGCCGAGGTAATTTCAGGACCGATGCCATCACAAGGCAGAACCAGAATACGCATAACATGACTCCAATAAGTTGTTTACCTTCGATTGCATTTTTATACCAATAAATGCATTAAACGCAAGGTGATGGAGATCACATTTATCCGATATTCCCGATCGCATTTAGCAATTTCTTTACCTTTCATGGCGTTAACGCTCCTGGCTGGAAGTAACAAAATATGGCAATTGAGACGGGCATTGTGGCGCATATTAATAGCTATCAGGCAATCGACATTGTTAACTCGAAAAGTGTGATCTTAACCACGTTTTAACAAATGGGTTATTTGCATTTTTTATCACATAAAAGCACTATGATGAGCATCAAAGCATGTCGAGGAATCAAAATGATTAAGTTAGGCGTTATCGCCGATGACTTTACCGGTGCAACAGACATTGCCAGTTTTATGGTAAATGCGGGCTGGAACGTCGTGCTGTTTAATGGCGTTCCGCACCAGGCATTCGACGCCAGCAATACCGATGCCATTGTTATCGCATTGAAAAGCCGTTCAATTCCCGCAAACGAAGCGGTGGAAATGTCGCTTGCGGCAAGCGACTGGTTACAAAAACAGGGATGCCAGCGTCAGCTATTTAAATACTGCTCAACCTTCGACTCGACCGCGCAGGGCAATATCGGGCCGGTAACCGATGCGCTGATGAAGCAGCTCAATACCGCCGTCACCCTGATTTGCCCGGCGGTGCCGGATAACGGACGCACCATTATTAATGGTCATCTGTTTGTAAAAGGGGAGTTGCTCAATGAAAGCGGCATGGAGCACCATCCCGTGACGCCGATGAAACACTCCTCCCTGAAAAAACTGATGGAAGCCCAGTCGGTTGGACGCTGCGGCAATATCAATCTGGAGACGGTAAAAAACCATCCCGAAAACATTGCGGCAGAAATAGACGCGCGGCTGGCGGATAAAGTCCGCTATCTGGTGTTCGACGTGCTGGATAATCAGGATCTGCTTACCGTGGCGCGGGCAACAGAGGAGTTTCCGCTGGTTACCGGTGCGGCGGGCTTAGGCTATGCCATCGCCACGCTGGACAGTGAGAAAGCCTCTGCCAACAAGCAGGCTTTGCAGATCGAGCCGCAAGGTCCTGCCGTGGTGCTCTCAGGCAGTTGTTCCGCCATGACCAATCAGCAGGTTGACTTCTATCAGCAACGCGCTTCGTCGCTGGCGCTGGATGTGGAAAAAATCATTAACGACCCGGCTTATCTGCAGACGGTCTCCGGCTGGGTGCAATCCCATGCCAATGAATCCACCGCACCGCTGGTTTATGCCACGCAGCCGCCACAGCTGATTGAGTTAATTCAAAAGCATTACGGCGCGGCCTTCGTCAGCACAAAAATTGAAGCCTTCTTCGCACAGCTGGCCCAGTCCCTTGCCGGGGCGGGCTTCAATAAATTTATTGTCGCCGGTGGCGAGACATCTGGCGCGGTGACGCAGGGCCTTGAAATTGACGGGATGATTATCGGTGAACAGGTCGCACCTGGCGTGCCCTGGACACAGGTTCTTAACCGGTCGCAATGGGTCATTCTTAAATCCGGAAATTTCGGTAACCCGGATTTCTTCCTGAAAGCGCAGGAGCACTATCATGAGTGAACAACAACTTCGACAGGATATGGTCCGCTATGCACGCTCTATGTTTGAGCGCGGTTACAGTAGCGGCGGCGCAGGGAATATCAGTCTTAAACTTCCCGACGGTAATATCCTGGCGACGCCGACAAACTCCAGTTTTGGCGATCTCGTCGCCGATGAACTGAGTAAGGTCACTATGGAGGGCGAACTGCTGTCGGGCCAGAAAGCCTCGAAAGAGGTCTTAATGCACCTGGCGATGTACCGTCAGCGCCCGCAGTGCGGCGGTATTGTTCATCTGCACTCGCCGTGGCTCACCGCGCTCTCCTGTCTGCCGGGCATCGACTGCGAAAATGCGTTACCGCCCATTACACCTTATTACGTCATGCGCGTGGGGAAATTACCGGTGGTGCCTTATATTCGCCCCGGTTCACCGCTGATTGCTGAACATGTAGAAAAATTGGCTGCGGAACATAACGCTATTTTACTTGCTAATCATGGGCCGATTATTTCCGGTAAAAATATTCGCGAAGCGGTATTTAATGCCGAAGAGTTAGAAGAAACCGCGAAATTATATTTTATGCTGAAACCCTTTGGCATGAATACGTTAACCGATGAAAACGTTGCCGAACTCAACGCCACTTTCAATATGAAATAATTGACTTACCCTGCGCGAGTTTATCGCGCAGGGTTTGCCTGCAATAAATAATTCTACCGAAATAAGGTCGTATATGTCGCTGATGCTTATCACCGGGATAGTGATGTTTATACTCCTAACCTGGGGTTTATTAAAAAATGTTTTCCCACCGGGCGTATTATTTATTGTTCTGCCAACCATTGCCGCACTGGTATGTGGATTTGGGTTTAAAGAGCTGGGTGAATATGTTGCCCAGGGGCTAAAGTCCGTGGTCGGCACGGCGACGCTGGTGGCATTCAGCGCCATGTTTTTTACCTTAATGAAAGAGGCGGGCGTATTTGACGTTATTGTCCGTTTTATTCTGCGCTTTATTACGCCATCGACCTTTTCCGTCTTACTGGCAACGTTAGTCATTGCCTCCGTCTGTAGCCTGGACGGCAATGCCTATGCCACGTTGCTGGTGACGGTTCCGGCGTTGCTGCCGATCTATGAAAAAATGAACATCAGTAAAAAAACGCTTTTACTGTTGATAACCGTCGGCGTTGGCGTAACGGGCATCACGCCGTGGGGCGGTTCACTTAACCGCGCAATTGCCGTCACCCATTTAGATATTCTGGATGTCTACTATCGGCTTATTCCCCTGCAGGCGGTACTGTTCTTGCTGGGCGTCATTCTTTGCTGGGTAATGGCAAAACGCGAAGACCGCAGCGGTTCAGGCATAACCCGTGAAGAGTTTGCCGTGATGCGTGGACAAATGCTCACCAGCAACACCAACCACAATCCGTGGCTGCTAAAACTCAATTTTGCGCTGGTTATCGCCACTATTGTCATCCTTGTTTCAGGATTAGTGGCAGGAAACTTCCTCTTTATGTTGGCCTTTTCGCTGGCGGTAATGATTAATTACCCCAATACCAAAGAGGCGCAGCAGAAGATAAAAGAGTACGCCCTGACCATCTTCCCGGTGATTGTGATTTTCCTTACCATCGGCGTATTCGTCGGGATTTTGCAAAACACCGGTATTATCAAAGTGCTGGTTAACGAGATTGCCGAAATCTTCCCAACCAGTCTCGGGCCTTATCTTTATCTTATCCTTGCCGCTTTTAGCGTGCCGATTGTGATATTAATCGGCTCCGATGCGTTCTACTTTGCGTTATTACCCCTTGCCGTTGGGCTGGGGCAGAACTTTGGCGTATCGCCGTTACATGTCACGATTGCGATGCTGATTACGGAACAGATCGGCCTGCTGCTCAGCCCGGTGATTCCCGCCACGCATCTTGGTTTGAGTTTGCTTAATTTACGCGTTGATGAGCATATTCATCACTCATTATTAAAGGTATGGATAATGAGCCTGTGCGCCCTGATTGCCGCGTTAGGGCTGGGGATTATTCCGCTGTAAAAAGCGCTGGCACAGCAGCAAACTAAAAAGAGAAGAAGGAAGGCAACTGCATCCTTCCTCTCTGGTTAGCGCCTCTCAGATCAGCTGTTTTTTGCGCAGTTCTGCCTTAAGCCAGGCATAAAATATCGGGGCTGCGACGACGCCAGCCACACCGAAAAGAGATTCTAATAACAACATTGCCAACAGCAACTCCCATACCGATGATTGTATCTTTTCACCGAAGAAGCGGGCGTTAATAAAGTACTCCGCCTTATGAATCACAATCAGGAAGATGATTACCACCATTGCCGCCTGTAGGCTTATAGAAAGAGCGATAAGGGTAATTAAGGTATTCGATATCAGGTTGCCAATAATCGGCAGCAGGCTACAGAGGAAAGTGATAAAGGTTAAGGTCTTGGCGTAGGGCAAATGATACCCAAGCATCGGCATTATCAAAAACAGGAACAGGCCCGTCGCCAGCGCATTAAAGGCGGCGACCTTCACTTGTGCCGAAACAACGGCGCTAAAGACCTCTCTGAAGGTTCTGATGCGCTGCAAAAGATGGTATTTCAGATTGGCCGTTTCAGGCGCTTCGCCTGCAGAGCCAAGAGCAATCAGGATCGCCAGAAAAATACCTACCAGAGTAACGGCAAAAAAGTGCAGGGTTCTTTGTCCTGCGTTTTGCAAAACATAGATATGGGTTTGAATCCAGGTGAATAAGGTGTTTTCAATTTCCTGATAACTTGCCGGCATATAATCGCCCAGTACCGGGTAAAGCTTATCGTGCGCCTCACGAACCACGTCATTCATCTTCTGATAAAAATCCCCTTCGCTGTTGAAGTCGAGGGCAAAGACATTATAAACCAGCGTGAAAACGCCAAAGAGTGCGGCCAGGATAACCAGGCTGATAAACATCACGGCGAGCCAGCCGGAGACTTTAGAACGCAGAAAACCTTGCGATCGCACCCGAAACGCATCAATGATTTGATAAATGACCATGCCCGCCAGCAGGCACGGCAGCAGCCGGAGGGGAAACACCATAACCGCGGCCGCAACGGCAATAAGGTAAGATGCAAGTTCGCAAGCGGTTTCCTTTCTTTTTCCAGTTTGCACTGTTTACTAAACCTCTGATTTTTTGTGAATGTACTGTATAGCGCGACCGCACCGTCCTCGCCAAAATAAATCTTATACGGCTTAGCGTCAGAGGATAACCCTGCCGGAGGCAGAGATATCACACCACTGTTTTTTGTACTCCCATCCTTTCAAATAAGCACCCAGCGAAAAAATGGTCTGCTGGTGAGCCATGGTTCCAACCATTCTGGCATCAAGGATATTTTTCCATAACAGGGCGGTACCTGCGCCGAGGTGCATAAACTGTGGGTCGACGCCGCCATTGATATCATCAAAATATATCCAGGCAGAAGAGTCAGCCTTAAAGATTAAATCGAATGCGCAGGGCGTATTCTTCATCAGCAGTACGTTGCCGAAAACAAGATCGCTGAGTTCTCTCAGCACGTCTTCCAGCAGATCGCGGTCAAAACAGCGAATCTTCCCCTGCCAGCGTAAATCAAACAGGTGACAGTAAATCTGGCTCAGGTTTGCAGCACTGAATTGACCGGCACGGCGAAATTCGCCGCCGGCTTGCTGGATCTTTCTTACATCACCATTGCGCTTACGAACGGTGGTTTTAGAAAACGTCTCTTTGACATAAGCGATTTTATGCTTCAGAGCATCGGAATAAATTGCGTTCCGGTAGCGATAGCGTGAGAAAGGGGAGAGGCGTTTAGTTTTAAACGGCAACAGTAATTTACTTTCCGGACTGGCAGGAAAGAGCAGATCGTCAAATACGAAAGGGATCTTTGAATTTTTATACAGCAGGGAGTGATTAAAAGTACAGAATGCCGCATTATTTTTATAATAATAATGGATATCAATACCCAGCGTTGATTTGAGATAGGCGAGCACGCGCGGATGCACGCAGACGCTTCCACCATATTGAAAGTAGAAATTCGCATACACGTCAGCAGAACACCCTTTCCAGCCGTATATTTTTTGCTTCAGTAGGGATATATTCATTTGATAACCTGTAAGCAGAATGTTTTATCCGTTAAAATAAAGCCATGTGGACCGCTATTTTTGGCTAACAATAGGGCAGCGACGCAAATTAATAACTCGCGCTTTTCAATTCGGTCGAAGTGAGCTATTTCGCGCTGCAGATGCTGACGCGAGTCTAAAATACCTGGGTCGAATAACGACTTCTATTAGGTTAATAAAACCGCCGGAGCCGGCTCCGGCGTTGTCATTAAAAGGTATAGGAAGCCCCGGTCCAAAAAGTGACCAGTGAGTCTTTCGCTACCATCGGACTGTTTTTTACCTCTTTTGCCAGGACGGTAAAGCGCGTTCCGCCATAGATATTCCAGTTATCCGTCAAACTGTAATTGAGATTGAGTTCAGCAAAAGGCGTCCAGCTGTCTCCGGGCGTGTATTTGCGTAAACCACTTCTGGCTGATTCACCTGAACTGACGCCGTAGTAATAACGGTTGAATTTCCGGTCGTTCCAGTTCACACCCAGCGCAGGCTCGAGGGTGAAAGCGCCAAACTCAAGAGGCAGACTCCAGGTGTTACTCCAGTTGTAACCGTTGCTGTTATCCAGCACGTCTGCTGCCAAAACCGATTCAAAAACACCCCAGGTGTTGGACTGGTGCGTATAGCTTAGGCCTGCCATAAAGGTGCTTCGGCGGTCTTTAAGCTCACGCATTTGCCTTGAGTGACTGTCGCTGGCTTTGTAAGAGAGGGGCAGATAATAGCCCAGCACGGCTAAACGATCTTCGGGTGTTTCAATAAAGTTATACCCGGTACTAAGACCATGTAACCAGAAATGGTCGGCTTCGAAATCAATATTTGGAAAAATGAGGTTATTTTTATTCTCATTAACCTGTCGATAGAGTTTCGAAGACCAACTGGCTGTTAAACCCATAGAAAAATCAGCTGCCTGAGCCACCTGCAGAAAGGCTCCCGTCAGGGCGACCGCTGCGATCCCCGACTTCATTACATTTCTCATACTTTACCTTGCCAAAAATACGCTATTTACTTTGTTATTCTGGACGCTTCTTTAACCGGCAAATCAACGCAACATAGAATGACCCTGCCGGTCATTTATTTACATCCAGCTGGCTTTTTAAAAAATATTCCGCGTGAGCCTGATACTCGTTATCTCCAAATTCCTCCATTTTTAAGCTGAAAATACCGTCAAGGCCGCATGAAAAAGCAATGCAGTCCCATGCGACTGCATCCACAGGTCGTTTGCACGTAAATTCACCGTTGGCAATACCGGTCTCCAGCAGTTCGACTAAAACGTTATGCCACTCTTTAGTCGCCGCTCTGAATCCTTTAAGCATGGCCTCATCGGTCCAGGAGATCACTTCTGCCTCTTTCCATAGCTGGCTGTAGTGACGCAGTTCTTCAAATTGCGACGTAACGAGAGACCAGCTCATCATTTCTAAACATCCCGCGCCTTCGGTTTTACCCGAATCTTTCAGCAATGCCAGAGACTGCGTGACCGATAACAGAAAAGCCTCCGCTTTGAGATCGGATGCTGAAGCGAAATGACGATGAATTTGCCCGACGGCAATCTGCGCCTCCTGCGCAACTCTGCGTACCGTCATCGCCGCCAGCCCTTCGGTAAAAGCAATATTTACAGCCGTCTCCAGAATCATTTGGCGTCTTGCATCATGACTGAGATAAGACATTCGTCACGTTTCCTCATTTTTTACCAAAAGATGGACAAGCGTTCATCTTCACTATAAATTCAAGCTGAACGCTTGTCCACCTTTTTGATTTTTAGGGTTTGATCGCTATGTATAACCAATGGCAAAGGCCAGTTCTTTTTAAATTCAAAAGCTTACCGCTTCCATTGGGCTTGCTGACATCGTCGGTGTTCATGCCGAAGGTTTCAGGCGACGCATAGCGGCATTATGCCTTAACACACCGTTACCCTCTTCGCTGATGGTTATACCGTTTTTTATCTGACCATACCGGAAATTTGCAATGAATATCAGAAAGCTGGCTCTTTTTACCCTGCTTTGCTTAGGGTTTATTACAGGCTGTGATTCTTCCGAATCAACCGAAGCCCCTGCCGCGCCAGCGAAAACAAAAGTGGTTATCCAAACCCTTATCCCGGCAGAGATCTATTCAGTTCGTCTTTATCCGGCGCGCGTCTGTGCCGTTAAAACGGCACAGATCCGCCCGCAGGTAGGGGGGATTATCCAAAAGCGACTGTTCAGGCAGGGCGCAGAAATTAGTCAAGGGCAACCACTTTTTCAAATCGATGCCGCGCCTTTTGCGGCGGATGTCGAAATGGCTAGCGCAGCGGTTGCAAAAGCAAAGGCCACCTGGCAGCAG
The DNA here is from genome assembly GCF_000814905.1 of Enterobacter sp. Bisph1. GTDB lineage: Bacteria > Pseudomonadota > Gammaproteobacteria > Enterobacterales > Enterobacteriaceae > Kosakonia. Next base: position 43,034 of record NZ_JXAG01000042.1, on the reverse strand, counting down.
ATGAGTAAGCGGGCTGCGCGCTTTTCACAGTTACAAAAGAGCGCGGCCATAAGCCAGCAGGATTTCGATGATGCAAAAGCCAGCAGCGAGCAGGCGGCGGCCGACCTGGCTGAAGCGGTGGCTTCTCTGAACCGTAAAAAGCTCGATTTAAATTATGCGACGGTCAAAGCACCGATAAGCGGACGTATCGATCAGGAGTTTGTCACCGAGGGGGCGCTTGTTAGCCCCAACGACACGCAGGCGATGGCGGTAATCCAGCAGCTGGACCACGTGTATGTTGATGCGCGTGTACCGGCTCAAGAGCTGCGCTCGATTTTTATGGCCGCAGATAACGCTGCGGGAAGCCAGCCCGGCGAAGGGGTCAGCGCACAGGTTCTGGATGACAACGGCAGAGCGTATGGCGTTGCGGCCCAGCTATTGTTCTCAGGCGTCAGTGTTAATGATGAAACCGGTGATGTTGTCCTGCGCGCTGAAGCTGACAACCCGCAGCGGGCGCTGTTGCCGGGTATGTTTGTAAAATTGCAGACCACGCGTCTTATCCAAAAAGAGGGCCTGGCGATACCTGAGCAAGCACTGGAAAGGCGTGATGCTAAAACCACAGTATGGATTGTAACCCACGAAAACAAAGCGAAGCGCGTTGAAATCCAGACCGGAGAGCAGACGGAAAAGGGCATCACCGTCACCGCTGGCCTGAAAGCAGGGGATAAGGTTGTTATTAATGGTCAGGACAAACTGCGGGATGGTGCCGACGTTATAGCCCAGCCAGCCGGTAAACAACGCTAGCCTCGTCATGATCGCTTACAACGGGAATTTCTGATGTCTCAGTTCTTTATACGCAGGCCTGTTTTCGCCTGGGTCATTGCGCTTTTTATTATCCTGCTGGGCGTAATTGCTATCCCGCAGCTCCCGGTTGCGCAGTATCCTGCTGTCGCTCCGCCAAGTCTTTCTATTTCGGTCACGTATCCCGGCGCAACGCCCCAGACCATGAATGACTCGGTTATTTCACTGATTGAGCGCGAGTTATCGGGCGTGGACGATCTGCTTTACTATGAGTCCACCAGTGACACCTCCGGTGTGGCGTCAATCACCGTCACGTTCAAGCCGGGTACGGATATCCGCCTTGCCCAGGTTGATGTGCAAAATCAGATAAAAGTCGTCGAACCGCGCCTTCCACAAGCGGTGCGTCAAAATGGGTTAAGCGTCGAGGCGGCATCGTCAGGATTCTTGATGATGGTCGGGCTGAACTCCCCCAGCGGGAAGTTCAGCGAAGCGGATTTAAGCGACTACTTTGCCCGAAATATCACCGACGAACTGCGTCGTGTTGATGGCGTGGGAAAAATTCAGGCGTTTGGTTCAGAAAAGGCGATGCGCATTTGGCTGGACCCGGCGAAACTTATCGCCTACAAGCTCTCAATCAGTGACATCACGACGGCAATTACGGAGCAGAATGCGCAAGTTTCGCCGGGTAAGCTGGGCGATTCACCATCGACCGCCGATCAGTTAACCGCCTGGCCTCTTGATGTTGATGGACAGCTCTCTACGCCAGAAGCGTTTCGTAAAATCGTCCTGCGGGCGAACACGGATGGCTCTCGCGTGACGTTAGGCGATGTGGCTCGCGTTGAGCTTGGATTGCAGTCCTACTCCTTTGCCATCAGGGAAAACGGGCATGGCGCGACGGCGGCAGCTATCCAGCTATCCCCGGGCGCAAACGCCGTGCGTACATCCGAGGCGGTCAAAGCCAGAATGCAGGAGCTGGCCAAATCTTTTCCCCCCGGAATGGAGTATTCGATCCCTTTTGATACCTCGCCCTTTGTCAAAATCTCGATAGAAAAAGTGGTCCATACCTTTATCGAGGCGATGGTGCTGGTTTTCCTGGTGATGTATCTCTTCCTGCAAAATGTCCGTTATACCTTTATTCCGGCCATCGTTGCGCCGGTCGCTTTGCTGGGCACATTTACGGTGATGTTGCTGGCGGGGTTCTCGATAAACGTACTCACCATGTATGGCATGGTGCTGGCAATAGGTATCATCGTGGATGATGCCATCGTGGTGGTTGAGAACGTCGAGCGCTTAATGGCGGAAGAAGGGCTATCGCCAAAAGAGGCCACCATTAAAGCTATGAAGGAGATAACCGGTGCCGTTGTAGGCATAACATTAGTGTTAAGCGCCGTGTTCTTGCCGATGGGGCTGGCATCGGGTTCGATCGGCGTGATTTATCGTCAATTTACGCTTTCGATGGCCGTTTCTATTCTCTTTTCAGCGTTCCTCGCATTAACCCTAACGCCGGCATTGTGCGCAACGCTGCTGAAACCCGTTACGGCTGACTCCCATAAAAAGAATCGTTTTTTTGCCTGGTTTAACCGGCTTGTTGATCGGCTGACGGGACGCTATGAGAAAGGCGTGAGCCGGGTGGTGCGTAAAACCGGTAGAATGTCGCTTATCTATTTGGCTTTATGCGTTGTTCTCTATTTCGCATTTAAATTTTTGCCCTCCTCATTTCTGCCCGAGGAGGACCAGGGCTACTTTATTACTTCCGTACAGCTGCCCGCTGATGCCACGATGGAACGAACGGCAGAGGTGGTGAAAAAATACGAGAAAGTCGTGATGGAGAGAGAGGGCATCGACCGTAATGTTTCCATTCTGGGCTTCAGTTTTTCCGGCGCGGGTTCGAATGCCGCAATGGCCTTCACCACTCTGAAAGGATGGGATCAACGTAACGGCGCAACGGCGCAGGATGAAGTCTCTCATGTGCAGCAAGCGCTGGGTGATATCCCGGAAGCGACAGTTACCAGTCTGCTTCCCCCTGCCATCTCTGAGCTGAGTACCTCTTCCGGGTTCACTCTGCGTCTGGAGGACCGAGCGGGGCACGGCTATCCTGAGCTGGTTAAAGCGCTCAACATATTGCTTGAAAAAGCAGGCCAGAGCAAAGCGTTATACGGTGTTTATATGGACGGTTTACCTGACGGTATGGGTATCAGCCTGAAAATAGACCGACCAAAGGCTGAAGCGATGGGCGTCTCTTTTAATGAAATCAATCAGACGCTTTCCGGTGCGCTTGGCTCCAGCTATGTTAACGATTTTCCGAATGAAGGCCGTATGCAGCAGGTGATTGTGCAGGCTGAAGCTTCGGCACGTATGCGCTTACCGGAAGTGCTGGCGCTGAATGTGCGTAATAAAAATGGCGGAATGTTGCCCCTCTCTGAGTTCGTCCATCCGGTATGGCAAAAATCGCCGGTGCAAATGGTTCGTTATCAGGGGTATCCGGCATTCAGGATAACCGGTTGGCCAAACTGGGGTTATTCAAGCGGCGAGGCGATGGCAGAAATGGATAAAATCGCCGCTGAATTACCCGCAGGCTTTGCTATCGAGTGGACCGGACAGTCGCTACAGGAGCAGGAGTCGGCCTCCGAAGCGCCGACGCTGATGATTCTGTCGATGCTGGTTATCTTCCTGGTGCTGGCGGCTCTGTATGAAAGCTGGTCCATACCGGTTTCCGTTATGCTTGTGGTTCCACTGGGGCTGATTGGCGCGATGATTGCGGTTTATCTGAGAGGAATGCCAAACGACGCCTTCTTTAAGGTCGGTATGATTACCCTTATCGGTTTGTCGGCAAAAAACGCCATTCTTATCGTGGAGTTTGCGCGTCAGCTGCAACGAGAAGGGGAATCGCTGGTGAATGCTACCGTAAAAGCCGCAAAAATGCGTTTACGCCCCATCATGATGACCTCCCTCGCTTTTACGCTGGGGGTTGTCCCGCTGATGCTGGCGTCGGGTGCCAGCGCTACGACTCAGCAGGCGATCGGGACCGGGGTGTTTGGTGGCATGGTAACGGGGACATTATTAGCGATATTTTTCGTCCCGCTGTTCTTCGTAACGGTGCTGTCAGCCGTTGATAAAGTCACTAAAAAAGTGAAGCCCTGACCGGCAATAAGCAGGAGAGACGCATGTTTCTCCTGCTTAAGTGAATTTAAGCCCGCGGGTTTGATCGTGGCGTGATGCATAATTCTGTGGGGTAAATCCGGCGGGAAGCGTCATGATAAACGAAACGGCAGGGCGAATTTCAGGCAATAAAAAACCCGCATCGAGGCGGGTTTTTTTTATTATCAGCAGATCTTAACTGCTCAGGCTGGTGCCTTCATCGCTGTTGCAAGGACCGCTGATAATGAGCGCGGCTTACAGTGCAGTTACGTTAGCAGCTGCAGGGCCTTTGGCGCCATTTTCGATGGTGAAGGAAACCTGTTGGCCTTCGTCCAGCGTTTTGTAGTTATCGCTCTGGATTGCAGAGAAGTGTACGAATACATCTTTGCTGCCGTCGTTCGGAGTGATGAAACCGAAACCTTTATCAGAGTTGAACCATTTTACTAAACCAGTCATTTTGTTAGACATAGATAAATCCTTAATTTATGAGCCACTAAGCGCGGCGATGATGGCCTGTTTTATAGAGTAACTTATTTGGCACTTAGGAGGAGGCTCTCGAAGAAGGGTATCTTTGGATAACTCTTGAACTGAGGACTGCTTTACTAAAACTGCTTTCATAAGGTCTGTATTCCAAACCGATGACGCTATTAAGACACAGCGAATTTTTTATAGCAACATTTATCTTATTTTATTTTAACCACTTAAACACCCGGATGGCTGAATGGCTTTAACAAACGAGCCGCTAAAAGCCAGCAGCCCGGCGGCGCTTAAGCGTTAAGCGAAACGCTGGCCGGGCTGAATAATTAATGCGCCAGTAGCGCTTAAATGTTGCGGGTTAAGGTGGTGACATGCAGATCCGCGAGCCCGTCAATAGCGCTGACTAATGCTTTAAACGGTGCGGCCTGGCTGTGTTGTTCCAGCATTTGCATGGAGGCCCAGCGCTCAATCATCACGAACTGATGATCGTTTTCACGGTTAAGATGCAACTGGTAAAACTCACAGCCCGGTTCGCCCTGCACATCCCGCTCAACGGTTTTCAGCGCCTGAGCCACTTTTTCGCGGCTGCCGGCATGGGCAGTAATGGTTGCAACAACCGTAATGGCGTCGTTCATTGGATACTCCTGGTTTCAGTTAACTGTGCGGGTAATTTTACGCCGTCAGGTTGCATGAGAAAGCCCTTTTTTGCGATTAAGGCTTTCACCCCATCAGTGAAAATGGCTACCCGGCACCAGGTGCAATACCGTCATTATGACGCGCTAAGCCTTCAGCCACGGCTTTAATCATCGCCCGTTACCGTTGAGCAGACACATTTTCACAATGTATCACATTTCATCACTTTCCCTCTCTGGTGTAGAGCCGGAAATTAATCATGCTTTATATCTTACTCACCGGCGGGAGGATATTAATGATGTATATATTAACCGATAAAGATATTATGATTGCGACAAGAGAAATATATGATGGCTATATGAATGCCCATAACAAAAAAAATGGGATGTGTTTTGGCGCAAGCCTGCATTTTGCAGTGGAAATTTTAAAGCAGGCAGGCAAAGGTGATACCCCCACGGGAATGACATTAAATGAAGTACACAGACTAAGAATACAGGATGTATTTCTTAAATATACATTTCAACTGGATGCTTCAACGAAAAGAGTAGAAAGTACACAAAGATTACTTATGCAAAATGAGTTAATTGAAGGTGCCCGTTTTTTAACTGGTAGGGATTTCCCCCTGGCACGCGTGCGCGAGTTTTATGATTTTAGTATGTTTATACAGAATTATTATGAAACTTCTGAAGGTACTGAAGAGGGTTTAATTGCGCAAAAAAAACAAATTGTCTCTTCATTAAATGCACAGGCGCAACTTCTTGCGAACAGTATAAAATGTAATGCAATTCGTGAAAATAAATTAAAATACACTCTTCTTAATGGTAATGAAACAGGTAAAAAACTCAACGGGCTGTTAAAAAACCGTAAAGGTAATGAAAACACAGCGATGATTATAAACACCAGGTTGGTGACGGCAAAATCGCGGGCGCAACTATTTTCCCATAGCACAGTGGTTATAAATTATGAACAATCACTTTATTTCTATGATATCAATAAAGGGGTATATATATTACCTAAACCCTGGAATCCTCCATTCTGTAATGAAAATTTATTTTTAACACTGGCCAGCAATCTTCAGGTTAAGGGTGTTTATCGACTTACCCCACTTCCACACCATATTTTTATTGAAATAGAAAAAGAGCAGTGATCTTTGTCAGCGCTGATGCTCTCGGTGGGTGAGTGTCTGTGGTAGGGAATGAGGGGTAAGAAAAGAGGCTCGCAAATTAATCCAGTTATGTTATTGCCGATTCATAATGCATCACATTTATTCACTTTACCCGGCGAATCACTTGCATAAATTATATTCCTCCACTCATTGCAAGGTATCCCATCATGAGACTTTTAACAAAGGAAGATTTATTAATAAACACAAAAAAAATATACTTTAACTATTCTGTATTAAGGAATCACGAGAAAGGTATCTGTTTTGGCAGCAGCCTGTTTTGGGTCACAGAGGTGTTAAAGCAAGCAGGCAGAAATCATCAGAGTCGTTCTATGATGGAAATTCACAGAGAGAAATTGCACAATCTTCTCGTCAAAAATTCATATAAATTTAATGATTACAGCAAGTATTTACAACAAATTTTAGAAGCTAATAAACTCTATACACCGCTGCTTCTCAACTCTCTAAAAATGATGGTTGATACTTTGAATGATCAGGAGCAACAACTTGCTTTTAATCGCAGCGCTGAAGAGAGTGAATACAAAAACAAGCTGCTCTACACGCTTATAACAGGCGCTGAAGCTAAAAACGAAATAGATGAGATGCTCCAGTACCGTGATCGTTATGAAAATACAGCATTAATCATTACGACAAAAATGAAAAGAAACCCGACGCAGGAAGATATATGTGCACATAGTACTGTCTTTATCAACTATGAGAAATCGTTGTATTTTTATGATCCTAACAGAGGCGTTTATGCCATACCTGATACGAAGGAAATGCCATTCAAATGCAGCAATTTGTTATTAACCCTAGCCAGAACGTTCAAACTTGATAATACCTACAGGCTCTCCCACAGCCTGCACCATATCCGTGTGCAAACCGATATTCCGCTGGAAGGGATAGCAGCGGCCTGTCAGGAGGATTATGCGGATCCCCGTGTAGAAATCTGCGATCGAGTAAGATTACTACCCGGCAACACATGAAGATCCTCTCGTTTTTGCTAAATATCAAATTATGCGTCTGTTAACGGAAAGAGACATATCTGTGTTCGCAAAAAACATCTGTAATAAATTCTATGACCAAAGGAATATCTCCCGTGGCTTTTATTCTGACGCCAATGTTTATTAGTTATGATGTTTTTTAAAAAAAGCCGTTAATAATCATTTGTTATAAAACAACGCATTATCTTAATATATCGAATGGATCAGCTTTGAGCATTAACTTATCCTGGCACGCAGTTCAGTGCAGCATTGTCTACCCTTAAAACAAACGAAACAGCCTGGTAAGGAGCGTCAATGAGCAAGAACATTATGCAGGAGTATCTGGTGCTGGGTGGCAAACACCATGGCGCGGTCTGGCGCGGTGTCTATCCGGCAATGGGGCTAAACCTGTCCCGGCATGATGAGCGTTACGGACAGTTCTTTGACCGCGAGGGACAGCGGAAAATTGAGCTGTCCTACGAAGAGCAATATTTCATCTCTGAATGGCTCTCTGCCGAGGGCCACACTTATTTACTTGCCACGGCGCAGGATCTTACCGAGTTTGATATTGCAGAGGAGATCGGTCGTATCGCGCCGCCGCTGCGCCCGCTGGACGGTGCGGTCGAAGACTGGATATAAACGGCGGGAAAAGAGAAATCCACGCCGCAGCGTGGATTTTTATTGCGGCAAGATTAGAAATTGATGTTCGCCGTAATCCCACCCACCAGCGCGTTATCCACGCGGCTGACCGCACCTGGTGCTGTAATAAACTGCAGGTTCGGACGCAGCTGCAGCCATTTTGTCGCCTGCACGTTGTAATAAATTTCGTAGTTATATTCAGACCCTTCCTGAATCGGCAGGTAGGCCAGGCTGTTATAGTCGGTTTGATTGTTAAAGCGATTTTGGTTCTTTAACTGCTCCGTCCAGGTAGAGTTAATATGAATACGGCCGACACCAATGCCGATTTCATCCTGCGGTCGTGCGTCAAACGGCCCTTTCCAGGTCAGCGCAATCGACTGGTAGTTATCCGTTTTCGAGGTTTTGTGATCGTTCATCACCGCCTGAACCGTAAGGCTGATGCCGCGATCGCTCGAGCCACCCTGGGTGGTTAACTGTTGCTGCGCCAGGATATAGCCGCCGTAAGCGTGGGCGGTATCCTGATTACTACCGTTACGCCATGAACCATAGACATCATCATTGGCTGATGAATAGTAGAAGCCAACGCGGTAGTTCCCCGGCAGTTTGTCCGCGCCCAGCTGCGGTTTCCAGCCCAGTTCAACGGGTACCAGGTTGCCTTCCGTTGGGCTGAACTCCATGCGGAAGCCATCGCCGCGATTGTAGTTGTAAGGGTTCTGGTTATAGAAGCCGACCTGCATAAACACCTCAGGGGTGAAATTCAGCCGCACGCGGCCGCCCCATTGTGAAACCGGCCAGTTGTACCAATGATCGCCACGCCAGTTACCCGCCTGGCCGCTACCGAACGCAAGGTTTTGAAATTTGCTGTCGAAGTTGTCGAAGTCTTCGCCAACGGTCACGCGACCCGCTTTGATATCCAGTACATCATTAAAGAAACCTTTACGTAGCCAGAACTGAGTCAGGCGCCACGTTTGACCGCGGCCGTAGACTTCCTGCGGCGAAGAGAGCATGCCGGTACGCGGATCGGCTACCCGATTGGTAAGATTCTGCCCATTACGGTTGGTGATGGTCACCTGGAATTCCGTATCATCCCAGTTGAGCAGCTTTTGCAAATCGAGGTTCATGCCAAAGGCTTGCTGGTCACTGTAACGCGCGGTGGTGGAGGTGCTATAACCGCCCGCCAGGTTTGAGGCGGTTTCCATGGTGTAATTGACCTGGAAATCTACGCCATTGTCTTTCAGTTCGCTCCGGGTGCCGCCCCAGTCGCCAAACATCCATGGGGAATCTGCACTGAAGGCATCAGCGGCATGGACAATAGCAGGTTGCATGGAGAGAAGAAAGGTCGCGCATATTGCCGTTAAGGCGGGTTTTTTCACTGCTTTTTTTATCGATCTCATTTTGTTTGTTCTTATGTAAAGGAAGTAAATGGAATTTTGAGTTTAATAACCTGCGGGAATGGTTTTTTTAATTATTCGTGCGCGTTTATTTTTCTTTGCGAAAAAAGTAGATCGATAGCACAAAAAATTACTCTTGCGCTTCACATTTCTCTTTTTTAGTGAGTGGGATTATTGCCAGCAGGGGAATGCCCTTTATTTTTCCGCGTTGGTGTTTTTTTGTGCTGCTTTAAAAAGGCTGTTTTTCCATTTGCCGTACTTAAATATAACCTTCGTAAATATTAAATGTTTCTTTTAGTGCGGGACTTATTAAAACAAGAAAGAGGTGGAAATATAATTTCATATTAGGAAGGGGAGTCGCGCAATAATGTAATGTCAACCTGGTTGCCTGGGATTTATGCGATTTTGATCAAAGAGATGCAAAACCGTGGTAGACAGATATATCCTCTATAGACCACTATTCCCGCTGATTTCACCCCGTGTGTCATCATCAGGGAAGTAGACCAATAATAATAAGATCGATGCTTGTTCGAGTTAGCCCTTCTTTTAAGTTTTGCATTGTCTGGTAAAAAGGATTTACCAGTCAATGCAACTATTTTAAAGGCTGTTTTGCAATGGCCTGCTTTTTAAAACGGGCGCAAGGCCGTTAATTCCCAGGCGACGCAATCATCCACACCTTAAGCGTTGCGGTGCGAAACGCACCGCAAACGCGTGACTTAAATATCAAGAAAGCTGCCCAGCCGATAGCCGCGCTCGGCAATCGCATACTTCAGCGTCTGCGAGGTCAGCACCTCCAGCTCCGTCAGGCGGGGAAAACAGTAGCCGCTTGTGCGCAACGTATTATCGATAAAAGCCGGATGGCACATCATCTCAAGGGTGGTTTCTCCCCGTGCCGTGGAGTCATCCAGCGCCTGCAGAAACAGCGCTTCGCTGATACTTTCCCCGTAAAACGCGCTGCTGAATCCGTCGGTACTGCGCAGACCCGCGGGCAGGACGGCGTCGGGCGACAGGGCAGGACGATCCAGGCGCAGGGCAATACCGTGCCGGTCGGCGAACTCCGCCACCAGCGGCAGGATCTGCGGGATCATATGCACATGATGATGGCTGTCCAGGTGCGTTGGCTTTTGGCCAAACAGCGCGATAAAGCGCTGATATTGCGCCTCCAGCTCGCGGGCTATTTCCCCCAGAGGCAGGGCATCTTCCTGTGCCAGCTGCCAGAGCCATTTTCCCAGTTGCCCTTCCCGCGCCAGGCCCGGCATGGGCGTTAACGGTTTTCCTAAGGTCAGGGAAAAATGCAGACCCACGCCCAGCCACGGCACCTGCTGGCACAGCAGAACGGCGTGTTCCACAGCATCAACGTTCACCAGCGCCGTGGTGGAAGTCACCACGCCATGGCGAAAGCTGTCGATAATGCCGTAGTTCTGCCCTTTACTGAGGCCGAAATCATCGGCGTTAACAATCAGTAAGCGTTCCATAGCCAGCCCCGGTTAGTGATGTTCAGCTTTCAGGTGTGCAATCGCCCCGGCGAAGTTTGGCAGCCACTTTTCATGGGCCAACAGCAGTTCGCGGGCGATAATTTCCGCATCGCTGTCGGAGTGAATCAGCGGGCTAAGGCTCAGGGCCAGCAGCACCTCGTTGAGATCGCCGCTTAAGGCCGCCTTACTGGCGGCGATTTCAAAGCCTTTAATCGTATAGATAAGCCCCAGCACCTTCTCGTCAAAGTGCGTCACGCGCGGGTGCGGCGTTGCGCCGTTACGTCCCAGCAGGCAGGTCATCTCCACCGCCCAGTCCGCGGGAATATTGTCGATATGCCCGTGATGGGGAATATTCACATAGTGCTCGGTTTGCTTATCGTTATAGATAGCGTTAATCACTTCGCAGGCCGCATCGGAATAATAGGCACCGCCGCGCTGCTCAAGCTCTTTCGGCTTCACTTTCAGCTCGGGATCTTTGTACAGATCAAACAGCTGCTTCTCGACCTTTTGCACCACCTGCGCGCGTGCACCGCCTTTGTAATATTCACCTATCTCGATAGCCAGCATCTCTTTTTGCTTCACGTAGTAGAGCAAATAGGAGCAGGGCAGCAGATTTAGCGCGCGGATCAGCCCTTCGCTAAAGGGCATGTCGAAAATGTTCTTCACCGATGAGGCTTTCAGCCGACCGGAAGCCACGCCGTCGAGCAGCTCGGCAAAGCGGGACTCGCCGTTGACCAGCACATCTTTAATAAACACCATGTGGTTCAGGCCAAACAGATCGATTGCCAGATCGTCGTTATCGCGCAAGCCCAGCACGTCGTGAATAAACATTTTCATGCCGATAGGAATATTGCATACGCCAATAAACTTTTTAAAACCGCTGTGGCGATAGACCGCTTCGGTAACCATTCCCGCCGGGTTGGTAAAGTTGATCACCCACGCGTCGGGGCAAATCTCTTCCACGTCTTTAATAATGTCGAAAATAACCGGAATAGTGCGCAGCCCTTTAAATAAGCCGCCGGCACCGTTGGTTTCCTGGCCTAAATAGCCGTGGCTCAGCGGAATGCGTTCATCGAGTTCGCGCGCTTTAAGCTGGCCGACGCGCAGCTGTGTGGTGACAAAACTCGCCCCCTGCAGCGCTTCGCGGCGGTTGAGGGATTTAAACAGTTTTAGTGGGATCCCCGCTTTCTCAATCATACGCTGGCAAAGATCAAAAATAATATCCAGCTTCTCTTTACCGTCTTCAACGTCAACCAGCCATAATTCCGCGACCGGCAGTTCGTGATAGCGCTTAATAAACCCTTCGAGTAATTCAGGTGTATAGCTGCTACCGCCGCCAATGGTGACGACTTTCAGTTTCTGATTCATCTTTTCTCCCTTCGTGTCAAACACGGTGGTTTATTACGTTCAACCCGCCGACCTTATTGGTTGATTTCCGTTAACCTTTTCCGGTAGCTATTGGGGGTGAATGAGGTCATTTTCTTGAATGTTTTAATAAACAGGCTTGGGCTGCTATAGCCCGACTCATAAGCAATATCCGTCACCGAGTAGTTGGTGATTTCCAGCTGTTTTTTGGCAAAATCGATACGGATTTCATTAATAATCTGCATCGGCGTTTTCTGGTAATAGCGCCGGGTGGCGCGGGTTAAATACTCCTGAGATTTCGCCGCCAGCTGCACCATATTCTCCAGCGCGTTTTCACCGAACTGGGTTTTATCGTGCATCGACTCAACGGTGCTTTTTAGCCACTGCGGCGTATCATCCACCACTTGCTCTTCGCGGTAATGGCGCAGGCGGTTAATCACATAAAAGGTCACCGCTTCAATAAACTCATCCAGCCCGTTTTCGCGAAAATTAAGGGAGGTAATGACGTTCTCCACATAACTGAGAAAAGCGTTACTGGTGCGGTAGGCTTGAGAAGCGACAAAACAGCAGGGCAGCAGAGCCTGGTAATGTTGTTCAAAAAAGCATTTGCTGATGCCGACATTGAGAATGCGCGTTGCGCCGAAGGTGTAAAAACTTTGATGGTGCGAGCCGAGGGGGATAAAGACAAAATCGCCGCGTTCGAGCAGCACGCGCTTGCCGTTAATCTCCTGAAAATAGCGTCCGGTTAATACCAGGGTAAACTCATAATAATCATGCTGATGCAGCCCGCTGGCGCTCTCGGTTTTATTGTAGATAAACACATGAAAATTTTTACCGTTAAACAACTGCTGCTCATAAACGGTTTTAATTTCCAGCGTGTTGATCGAAGGCTGCATTGTTTACTCCTTGTCAGTGCAATTTCTCGTGAAGCTCAATCAGTTCCACTACCAGCTCGCGCGCCAGCATAGAGGTCATCAGATGATCCTGCGCGTGCACCAGCACCAGGCTCAGTTTTACCCGCCCTTCGCCAAGATCGCTCTCTATCAGTTTAGTCTGCACAAGGTGCGCCTCGTTAAGGGCCAGGCGCGACTGCTCCATCAGCGCCTTCGCGCCGTCAAAATCTCCCTGTTTGGCCTGCTTCAGGGCGGTATAAGCCAGGCTTCGCGCGTGTCCGGCGTTGATGATTAAGTTCATCACCACCTCTTCCAGTTCATCCGTTGGCGAAGTGCTCTCTTGCACGGTATCGAAATCGAACATCATTGCTCCTCGAAGTCAGTGCGGCAGGGCACATACCCTGCCGCGGTCGGTCAGAATTTCAGGGCGTTAGCGATATCTTCTTCGCTCTCTTCCTGCTCGATGGCGTTCTGCGCTTTGTTGGCGACAACCACAAAAGGCAGGTAAACCAGCGTGGCAATGCCTAAGTTGAACACCGCCAGCAACAGGGCGGCGATGCTGCCGTTGGTATTAAAGAATGCGCCCAGTCCGATGGGCATCGTCCACGGCGCAATATTGGTAATCGGTGGAATAATGCCCGCGTAGTAAGCCAGCAGGGTGATCGCTGCCAGAATCGGCTGCACCAGAATGAACGGGATAAACATTACCGGGTTCATGATGATTGGCAGGCCGAACAAAATCGGTTCGTTAATCTGGAACAGACCAGAAGGCAGCCCGAGCTTAGCCACCTGGCGATAATCCGCCCGGCGGGAAGCGATGAAAATAGCGATAATCAGCCCCAGCGTCGCGCCGCTGCCGCCAAGGAAAATATAGGAGTCGAGCAGCGGTTTCGCCCACACATGGAAGGTTTTCCCCGCCGCCAGCGCAGCGTCAACGGAGCCGTACTGCTCGTACAGCGCAACGTTCTCCAGCGCCCACGGCGTCATAATGCCGCTGTCCAGCGCCGTGAGCGCCAGGGATCCATGAATACCGAAAAACCACAGCAGCGGCACAAACACCACATACGCCCAGCCGACCACGCTGCCGAGCGACGCCAGCGGCTTAGAGACAAAATCCATAATAAACTGATGGAAATTGGTGCCATATTGAGTCAGCGCCCAGGCGATAATCCCCATGATCGACAGAATAATAAAGCCGGGAATCAGCGCCGAGAAGGAACGGGCAACGGACGCCGGAACGCTATCCGGTAAGGTAATGACCCAGTTGCGCCGCACAATAAAGGTGAACAGTTCCGCGACCACCAGGCCAATAATAATCCCCGAAATAATATTCGCGCCGCCTAACCAATTTGCGCCGACGGCATAGGATTCGCCCACGCTATAAGGCGTTACCGTCATAAAGGCGGCAATGGAGAGCAGCCCGGCGGCCAGCGCATCAACTTTGCGCTCTTCCGCCATTGCCATCCCGATAAAGAAGGGCGCCATTAGCGACATAATGCCCAGCGTACCGTTATAAACATTGCCGCCGATGCCTTTCAGGCTATTCAGGGTTTCAATGGTTGAAGCATCAAGGCGGATACCTAAGGAGTAAAAAAACGATCCTTCGCCAAAACTCAAAAACACATTATTAATTAAGACAAACATCGCCCCCACAAGGGTGATTGGCATTAAGCGAATAAAGCCGTTTTTAATCGCGTTAACGTGCGGCTGTTTGCCGATTTTTATTGCAAAAGGCACCAGTATCTTTTCAAGTGAAGCAATCGCATTACTCATAGAAAAATACCCTTTAAAGCCGCACCAGAAATAGTGCGGCGTATGTGTCGATTAGGTGTGTAAATAGCGAGAATGGAGCTTATTGCGCGGCGGCTTTTTTTATCGCCGCCACCGCGGCTTTAAGAACGCCTAAACCGTCCACTTTGCCGTACAGCGCAGAGTCGATGACTTCAACGGGTTTATTGGGCAGCAGACGCCGGATATCCTCTAACATCCAGGCGATTTGTGGGCCCAGCAATACGACATCGGCCTGCGGGCCTTTTTCACTGGCCAGCGATTCAGAAAATGCTTCAATAATGACCGGAACGTCATATTTTTCCGCCTGGGTTCGCATTTTTGACACCAGTAACGACGTTGACATACCCGCAGAGCAAAACAGATAAATATGTTTCTTTTCCATACAAACGACCCTCACTGTCCGATGATCCGCCTGCCAGAATCGTAGTTTTCTCTTCTTACTGGCCGCGCGACTAATCTGAATGACTTTTTTCTTTTCCTGAAACAAGTATACGGTAGGGTTGCCGATGCGGATATTTCAAGAAAAGTAAAATTGTCTTAGGTTGACCTGGCCTTTTGCTGGTCTTCACATTTTGGCTATTTATTCTGGCAAATTTGGCGGCAAAGAGGGGAAACGGCGCGGTTATCAGCAGCGGAAAAGCGGAAAATCGGCGACGGTGTAGTGGGAATGCCGCCATTACGCGAGCGGTAATGGCGGCCAGACGTGTTAGCGCAACATCGTAAGCAGCGCTTTCGCCACCGCTTCCGAGCTTGCCGGGTTTTGCCCGGTGATCAATTTACCATCTTCCACCACGAAAGAGTCCCAGTTTGGCCCTTTTTGATATTCAGCGCCGAGGGCGGTTAACGCATCTTCCACCAGGAACGGCACTATGTTAGTCAACTCGACATCCGCTTCTTCGCCGTTGGTAAAGCCGGTCACTTTACGCCCTTTCACCAGCGGTTCGCCCGCCGCGTTTTTCACATGGCGCAGGACGCCCGGCGCGTGGCAGACGAAGCTGACGGGTTTACCGGCACGTTCAAAGGCCTCAATCAGCGCAATCGAGCTTTGGGATTCTGCCAGATCCCACAGCGGGCCGTGACCGCCAGGATAGAACACGGCGTCAAACTCTTCGCTTTTCACGCTCTCAAGCTTAACGGTATTCGCCAGCGCCTGCTGCGCCGCCGGATCGCCTTTAAAGCGCTGGGTTAATTCGGTCTGAAAATCAGGTAAATCGCTTTTCGGATCCAGCGGCGGCTGACCGCCCGCCGGGGAGGCCAGCACCACATCCGCGCCTGCGTCTTTAAAGACATACCAGGGCGCGGCAAACTCTTCCAGCCAGAATCCGGTTTTCTTGCCGGTATTACCCAGTTCGCTGTGGGACGTCAAAACCATTAATATTTTCATCTTACCTCCGCCATGGGATCTGTTTTTAACTTGCCCGCTATGGGAAAAGCGCGTTGTACAAGGATAGCGGTGAATGCCGCAGCGGGGCGGATTGTAGGAATACTCCGTGCGCAGCAGGGCGCGGCCAGTTTTAATGCCTTTCACCGTTACGTCATGCCGGTAGTTTATACTTGCTGCTACGTGCCGCGATATTCCTCGCGCGGACCCCAGCGGAGAGTAACCATGCGTGTAAGCGGGCAGCAGGGTGGATTAACGGCATTAGCCGTCGCGGGCAGTTATGTGGTGCTGCTGGGCTGGGATATGTCGGCCCAGCAGATAACCGATGACAATATTTTGGGCTTTGCTATTCAGCGCACGCGCAAAAGCGATGGCGAAGTTATCTGGCTAAAGGGGATGAAGACCTTTGCCAGCGTTGAGCCGACCCCCGCGCCGGGCGTGCCGGTCTCCTCATTTAAACACCCCTTTCAAACCTTTCAGTGGTCGGATTACAGCGTCGCGCCCGGTAGCGAATACCATTACCAGATTGTGGCGATGAAAGGCCCGGCTGATGCGCTGATGTCCGGCGATACGGTGCAGCTCGCGGTAGTTACCGAGCCGGTGGATAACGGCGAGCATGCGATTTTCTTCAACCGCGGCGCGATTGCCTCCCAGGAATATGCCCGTCGTTTTCACAACGCCAGCCCGGCGGAGATTGGCGATGCGGCGTGGAAATGGCTGTCGCGCGGGCTGCTTGAAGGGCTGGAAAAATTTATCGCCCAGGCCGAAAAAGGCGATGAGCTGCACGGCGCTATTTTTGAGTTCAAAAATAGCCGTATCTACGACGCACTTCATCGTGCCGCCGATCGGGGCGTGCAGGTAAGCGTGATCTACGATGCCGATTCCCAGCGCGAGTCGAACGAAAAACACCTCGCCCACAGCGGCATCCAGGCGCTGGTGCACCCGCGCGAACACTCCGGCCGCTATATGCATAACAAGTTTTTTGTCTGGCGGCGTCAGGGCGTCTCGCAGCAGGTCTGGACCGGCTCCACCAACCTGAGTGAAAACGGCATCTTTGGCCATTCGAACAATGCCCATATCGTGCGCGATAGCCGGGTGGCAGAGGAGTACGAAACCTACTGGCAGCTGTTGTTGCAGGATTTAACCCGCGGGCCCACGGCGAAAAAGGTTGAAACCATTACCGCCGCGCCGCCGGTTCCCTGGCAGGAAGAGGTGAGCTGCGTCTTTTCGCCGCGCACTTCGTTGCAGGCGCTGGAGTGGTACGCAAAACTTGCGGCGGGTGCCGAGCGTGGGCTGTTTGGCACCTTCGCCTTCGGCATCAATGCGCTGTTGCTGCCGGCCTGGGATCGCACCGATGACGTATTGCGTTTCGCCCTGCTGGAGAAAAAAGGCACCGGCAGCCAGTACAAGCAGCAGGCGGCGGAAATCGACCGTATCCGCAAACATCCGAATGTTACCGTCGCCGTCGGGCAAAACCTCGTGCTGAACGCCTTTGACCGCTGGCTAAAAGAGATCGAAAGCCCCGTAGAACAGACCCACGTAACCTGGATCCACACTAAATATTTGCTGATCGACCCGCTGGGGCCGGAACCGATTGTGATTGTCGGCTCGGCGAACTTCTCCGCCGCGTCCACGGATACGAACGATGAAAATATGCTGGTGATAAAGGGCAATCCTGCCGTGGCGGATGTCTATCTTGGCGAGTTTATGCGCCTGTTTAGCCATTATGCGTTTCGTGAATCCGTGGCGCGAAATCAGCAGCGCGTGGTGGCCGGTGCCGTTTCGCCCAAATACCTGTATGAAACCACGCAGTGGATCGATGCCGCCTCAGGCTATTTTGTCGACGGTAGCGACCGCGCGCTGCGTCGGCGCTACTTCTCCGGCCAGTAATCGTGTTTGCCACGAGAAAGCCCGCTGGGTGTACGGGCTTGCGGGGGATAAAGAGGCTTATTGCGGGAGGGGAAATATCTGCTCACCCAACTTCAGTGCTTCTTGCAGCAGCGCCTGCGGCGTGCCGAAATCGGGCAGCATCAGCGTCGCGTTGGTACGCACCGGCGCGCCGCAGTAATCAAAAATTCCGTGGGCAATCTGCGTATTCCATGACTGTGCATAGCCGTGTTTATCGAAGGTTTTCATATCTGAACCGCCCAGCGCGACGAGGTGAACAGGCAGGTGGCCCAGTTTGCCGGACACTTTGCCATTCGCCCCCTCTTCATAAGCCCAGCCGTTGGAAAACACCCGATCGATCCAGCCTTTTAACAGGCCGGGCATGGTCCACCAGTAGATAGGAAAAACCAGCACCAGCGCGTTGGCTTTTTCAATGCGCACCTGCTCGGCCAGTACATCGGCGGGCAGCGGTGCACCGTCGGTAAACGCCTTATGGTCGGCTGCGTTAAACACCGGATCAAAGCCCTCCTGCGTAAGCGAAGCCATTTCACTGCTATTTTCCCTGTTGGCCTGGGTTATTCCCTGCGCGACCGCCTCGGCGACCTGCTGCGTTAACGAATCTGTTAAAGGGTGAGAAACCACGATTAATGCGTGCATCTGTACCTCCTGCGTTGCCATCCGTCATCAACAGACGTAAGCTTATATACGAACAGTAACCTACCATTAGTAAGTTACTTTTAGTATATGAATCTGTCAAGGGAGAAAGAGCATGGCGGAAAAACGCGTGCGTCAGCGTTTGTCTCGGGAAGCGCGTGCTGCGCAGCTGGTGGATGTTGCGTGGCACATTATTCAACAGGAGGGAACCGAAGCGTTGACCCTCGGCCATCTTGCGGAGTTAGCGGGCGTCACCAAGCCGGTGGTTTATGACCATTTTACCAGCCGCTCCGGGCTGCTGGCGACGCTCTACCGAGAGTACGACAATCGACAGAATCAAAAAATGGATCAGGCGCTGGCACACGCCGCACCGGAGCTTGCCGCGCGCGCCTCGGTTATCGCCACCGCCTATATTGAGTGCGTCCTGTTCCAGGGCCGCGAAATGCCGAGCCTGCTGGCGGCCCTTGCCGGTTCGCCGGAGCTGGAGACCATCCGCCACGACTACGCCGTCGACTTTACGGGAAAATGCCGCCTCCTGTTCGCGCCGTTCTGCGGCGAGCCGCTGCGCGATGCGGCACTGTGGGCGATGTTGGGGGCCGCCGAAGGGCTGGCGTGGGCGGCGTTGCAAGGTGCTATCGGCGAGAAACAGGCGATTGAGGAGCTGTATACGGTCATTATCACCATGGTCAAGGCGACGCGAGCGGGCGACTAAATAGGGCGACCTGGCGCGCCCCTTGCATCAGTGAAGGATAACTTCTCTGGAGCAAACGTATGATCGCCAACTCATCGACCACCATTCGTTTCCTGCTCGCCTCGCGCCAGTGCGAGCTAAACAGCCTGCGTTATCTGCTGCAAAGCGGCGAACTGGTAGGCAAAATCAGCCAGCTGGTGCATATGCTGCAGCGCGAGCGCGGCACCTCCAATATGTTTCTTTGCGCGATGGAAGGGCAGTTTGCCGATGAACTGCGACAGCGCGAAGAGGAAGTGGCGCAGGCGCAGGCACCGCTGATGGCGCACCTCGACATCCTCGAGCAGCATATCGCCGCGCTGCCGCAGGCCAGCCGCCTGTTCAGCCATGTCGCCAGTGTCACCTACGCCCTCGGCGTGCTGCCCGCGTTACGCCAGCAAATTCGCCAGCGCACCTTGCGCTTGTCGCAGGCGATGAGCTTCTTTAACGACATTATTCGCCATCTGTTAGCGCTGGTGTTTGAGCTTTCGGACACCGCCGCCGAACCGGCTGTTTCGCGCCATTTAATCGCCATGTTCAGCTTTATGCAGGGCAAAGAGTACGCCGGACAAGAGCGGGCCACGGGCGCGGCGGCCTTTGCCGCCGGCACCTTCAGTGGCGATACGCAGCAAAAATTAGTGGATCTGATTGAACGTCAGGAGCGCTGCTTCACCACCTTCGCCGATTTTGCCGATGATGAACATCGCCTGCGCTGGCAACACATCAGCGTCGATAGCGAGTTTGAACGTCTGCGGCGCATAGCCTGTACCGGGCGCGAAACCTTCGCCGCCGACAGCTGCCTGCGCTGGTTTGCCCTCGCCACCCAGCGCATTGATGATATGAAAAGCCTCGAAGATGGTCTGGCAAACGCGCTAATGGCGCACTGCCGGGCGCGCATTGCCGCCACCGAGCAGGCAAATCACCAGCAGCTTGCCGATATCGAAAGCCTGCTGCCGTTACAGGAGAGCGAAGAGAGCGGGTACTCGGTGTTTAGCGAGGCGCACGGCTGGCTGGAGAGCGACGGCGTGCGTCCGCAGCTTGGCCGCTCATTGCTGACGCTGGTGGTGCAGCAATCGCGGCGCTTACAGGCGCTGGACAGCGAACTGGCGGCGCTGCGTGAAACCCTCAATGAACGCAAACAGATTGAGCGCGCCAAAAACATGCTGATGCAGCACCGCCAGCTCAGCGAAGACGAAGCCTATAAAACCCTGCGGCGCATGGCGATGAACCAGAACAAAAAGCTGATTGATATCGCCTCCGCCATGCTGGCGGTAGCCGATGTGTTTCAGACTAACCCTTAAGGAGTAGCTGCACACTGCCAGTGCGAAAAGTGCGCTTTCACAGTGCGCCCGTGGGTCGGTGAAAGCGTGTAAAGCCGCATAAAACGGTTTTTTCCATTCTGGC
The DNA here is from genome assembly GCF_000814905.1 of Enterobacter sp. Bisph1. Lineage (GTDB taxonomy): Bacteria > Pseudomonadota > Gammaproteobacteria > Enterobacterales > Enterobacteriaceae > Kosakonia. The sequence goes on along the minus strand of NZ_JXAG01000042.1, from coordinate 22,254 downwards.
ACAACCCTTGCTTTATCCTTTGAGAAATAAAAATCATAACGCGCAACCGGCCAACGGCGGTCGGTAACGCGTTAAGCGGACAACGGTGTCCATAAGCGTGCAGTTTTGCACGGGCTTATGGGCACCGTTTTTTTTTGCATCCCACAACGGTGAGCAGCGCGAGGATGGCAATGAGCGATAACAACAAAGGTATGACGGTTTCCCGCCGTCAGTTTTTACTCGGTAGCGCGGCGCTGGGCGGCAGTCTGCTGGTGCCCGGCGTCATTAACCGCGCCTGGGCCGCCGGTTCCGACGCGCCGGAGCTGCAAACGGTGCGCGTGGGCTTTATCCCGTTGACGGATTGCGCATCGGTGGTGATGGCCGCCGTTAAAGGCTTCGACAAAAAATACGGTATCTCTATTCAGCCGAGCAAAGAGGCCAGCTGGGCGGCGGTGCGCGACAAGGTGCTCTCTGGCGAACTCGACGCCTCGCACATGCTTTACGGCCAGCTTTACGGCCTGCAGATGGGGCTTTCCGGGCCGCAAAGCAATATGGCGGCGCTGATGACCATCAACCAGAACGGGCAGGGGATCACCCTTGCCAATGCCCTGCACGAGGCGGGCGTCACCGATCTGCCCCAGCTTGCCAAACATATCGCCGCCAGCTCCGCCGGAACCTACACCTTTGCGCAAACCTTCCCGACCGGCACCCACGCTATGTGGCTCAACTACTGGCTGGCGAGCGCGGGCATTAACCCTCTCAATGACATTCGCAGCGTTGTCGTGCCGCCGCCGCAAATGGTGATGAACATGAAGATCGGCAATATGGTTGGCTACTGCGTTGGCGAACCGTGGAACCAGCGTGCCATTAGCGATGGTATCGGTTTTACCGCCGCCACCAGCCAGCAGATCTGGCCGGATCACCCGGAAAAAGTGCTGGGTACGCGCGCGGAGTGGGTGGCAAAAAACCCCAACACTGCTCGTGCGCTGACCGCCGCCGTGCTGGAGGCGTCGCGCTGGATTGACGCCTCGGATGAGAATCGCCGCGAAACGGCAAAAGTGATCGCCGGGCGGGCTTATCTCAATACCAAAGAGGAGACCATTGTCGGTCGCATGCTCGGCCAGTACGACAACGGCATTGGCAAAAACTGGAAGGATGAGCACGCGATGCGCTTCTTCCATGATGGCGCAGTCAACTTCCCGTGGCTCTCCGATGGCATGTGGTTCCTCACCCAACATAAACGCTGGGGGCTGCTCGACGCCGATCCCGACTATCTCGCCGTCGCCCGCCAGGTCAACCGTATTGATATCTACAAACAGGCTGCTGCTGCCGTGGGCAGCATTTCGCTGCCCGACAGCGAGATGCGCAGCAGCGTATTAATCGACGGCGTTCGCTGGGACGGCAGCAATCCTGCCGCCTATGCCAACGGATTTAGCGTAAAAAAATGAGAGGTCGCTGATGAAAAACCAGGCGCAAGTTATCCCCTTACCCCGTGACGAGGCGGCAATCTCCCCGCAAGAGGCTGAGATCGTCACGCTGCCCGCCAAACCGCGTGTGCGTCGCCGCCCGACATTGCTGCGCCCGTTGATGCAGCGTGTGGTACCGGCGCTTATCGGTATCGGGCTGCTGCTCTGCCTGTGGCAGATCGCGGCGCTGAACAGCAAAAACTTTCCCGGCCCCTGGCAGACATGGCTGGCGGCGCTGGAGATCTTCGCCGATCCCTTTTACATCGGCGGGCCAAACGATCAGGGCATCGGCTGGAACGTGCTGGCCTCCTTACAGCGCGTGGCGACGGGCTTTGGTCTGGCGGCGCTGGTCGGTATTCCGACCGGTTTTCTGATTGGCCGCTTTTCCTTTGTCGCCAATATGCTCAATCCGCTGATCTCCCTGCTGCGCCCCGTTAGCCCGCTGGCCTGGCTGCCGATTGGCCTGCTGCTGTTTCAGCGTGCAGAACCCGCGTCGAGCTGGACGATTTTTATCTGTTCTATATGGCCGATGATCCTCAACACCGCCGAAGGCGTACGGCAGATCCCGCAGGATTACCTCAATGTGGCGCGGGTACTGAAGCTTTCTGAATTCACCATCATGCGCAAAATCCTGCTCCCCGCCGCGTTGCCCGGCATTCTCACCGGTATGCGCCTGTCGATTGGCATCGCCTGGCTGGTGATTGTCGCCGCCGAAATGTTAACGGGCGGCATTGGCATCGGTTTTTGGATCTGGAACGAGTGGAACAACCTGAATGTGGAAAACATCATCATCGCCATCGCGGTGATTGGCGTGGTCGGTCTGCTGCTGGAGCAGGGGCTGATGTGGATTGCTAACCGTTTTAACTACACCAACCGCTAGGGGGCTGTGATGCGTACCCATCCCATTATCCAAGTTCAGCAGGTGAGCCAGCGTTTCAACACCAGCAGCGGTGAGTTTCTGGCGCTGGATAACGTCAGTTTCGATATCCACCCCGGCGAAACCCTCAGCCTGATTGGTCACTCCGGCTGCGGTAAATCCACGCTGCTCAATTTGATTGCCGGGCTGACGCTGCCCACCAGCGGCGGCCTGCTGTGTAACAACCGTGAAATCGACGGCCCCGGTCCCGAGCGCGGGGTGGTGTTTCAAAACCACTCGTTGCTGCCGTGGCTGACGGCCTACGACAACGTTGGGCTGGCGGTGCGCCAGGTCTTTCGCGGCGAGATGCATAAACCCGAGATGCATGAGTGGATCATGCACAACCTCGATCTGGTGCATATGAGCCACGCGTGGAATAAGCGCCCCCACGAGATCTCCGGCGGGATGAAGCAGCGCGTCGGTATTGCCCGCGCGCTGGCGATGAAACCCAGCGTGCTGTTGATGGACGAGCCGTTTGGTGCCCTTGACGCTTTAACCCGCGCCCATTTACAGGATGCGGTAATGGAGATTCAGCAGCGTCTGCATACCACCGTTGTGCTGATCACCCATGACGTCGATGAAGCGGTGCTGCTCTCGGATCGCGTGCTGATGATGACCAACGGCCCGGCGGCAACCATCGGCGAAATCATGGAGGTGGAACTGGAGCGTCCGCGTTCGCGCGTCGCCCTTGCCGACGATACCCGCTATCAGCGCTATCGCCAGCAGGTACTCCATTTCCTCTATGAGAAACAGCCGAAAGCGGCCTGAGCTCATCCCTTTTGCTTTAAGGATCCAGCGTATGAAAAAGCCAATATTAGCGGTGATTGGGCACGGCATGGTCAGCCACTACTTCCTGCAGCAGCTTGTTGAGCGCGGGCTGCATCAGCACTACGACATTGTGGTGTTTGGCGAAGAGCGGCTGCCCGCCTATGACCGGGTGCATCTTTCGGAATACTTCGCCGGGCGCAGCGCGCAATCTTTGTCGCTGGTAAGCGAAGGCTTCTTTGCGGAAAACGGCATCACGCTGCACTGCGGCAGTAAAATTGTCGCCGTCGACCGCGAGCGGCACTGCCTGCGCGACGAACAGGGTACTGAAACCCACTATGACACCTTAGTGCTCGCCACTGGCTCCTACGCTTTTGTGCCGCCCATTACCGGCAATACGCGCCCCGGCTGCCTGGTTTATCGTACGCTGGACGATCTGGATGCCATTGCTGATATGGCGCAAAACGCCACCCGCGGCGTAGTGATCGGCGGCGGTCTGCTCGGGCTGGAAGCGGCCAATGCCCTGCGCCAGCTGGGGCTGGAAACCCATGTCGTTGAGTTTGCCCCGCGCCTGATGGCGGTGCAGCTTGATGAAAGCGGCGCGGCGATGCTGCAACGCAAAATCGAAGCCCTCGGCGTGCAGGTGCATACGCGCAAAGAGACGCGGGAGATTGTCGGCGGGGAACAGGCGCGCCATCGCCTCTGCTTTGCTGACGGCAGCTGGCTGGAGACGGATCTGCTGCTCTTCTCTGCGGGGATCCGCCCGCGTGACGAGCTGGCGCACAGCGCAGAGCTGCAAATCGGGCCGCGCGGCGGCATCGTCATCGATAACTTTTGCCAGACCTCCGACAGCGCCATTTACGCCATTGGCGAGTGCGCACTGTGGAACGGGCAGATCTTTGGCCTGGTCGCCCCGGGTTACCAGATGGCGCGCACGCTGGCCGACAAACTGGCCGCGCGGGAAACGCCGTTTACCGGCGCGGATATGAGCACCAAGCTAAAATTGCTCGGCGTTGAAGTGGCCTCCCTTGGCGATGCTCACGGCAAAACGCCGGGCTGCCAGAGCTATCAGTGGACCGAAGGCCCGCGCGAAATCTACAAAAAAATTGTTGTCTCTGCCGATGGCAAACGGCTGCTCGGCGCGGTGCTGATTGGCGACAGCGCCGATTACAGCCTGCTGCTGCAAATGGTGCTGAATGACATGCCGCTGCCCGCGCAGCCGCAAACCCTAATCCTGCCCGCGCTCTCCGGCGATGCGCCGAAAGGGCTGGGCGTGGCGGCGCTCTCGGCGAGTGCGCAAATCTGCTCCTGCCACAACGTCAGCAAGGGCGATATCGCCGCTGCGGTGGCGGGTGGCTGTACTGAGCTTGGGGCGATCAAAAGCTGCACCAAAGCCGGAACCGGCTGCGGCGGCTGCGTACCGCTGCTCAAACAGGTGATGGAACACGAACTGCAGCAGCACGGCGTGGAGGTGAAAAAGGATATCTGCGAACACTTCGCCTGGTCGCGCCAGGAGATCTATCACCTGATCCGCCTGCATGAGATTCGCAGTTTCGATGCGCTGATTACCCAGTTCGGCCACGGTCACGGTTGTGAAGTGTGCAAACCGCTGGTCGGCTCGCTGCTCGCCTCCTGCTGGAATGACTATCTGCTGAAACCGCAGCATCTGCCGCTGCAGGATACCAACGATCGCTACTTCGCCAATATCCAGAAAGATGGCACTTACTCCGTGGTGCCGCGCATTCCCGCCGGAGAGATTACCCCGCAGGGGCTGATCGCCATCGGCGAAGTGGCGCAGCGCTACAACCTCTATACCAAAATCACCGGCGGCCAGCGCGTCGATCTCTTTGGCGCGCGCCTCGAGCAGCTGCCCGCCATTTGGGAAGAGTTGATTGCCGCCGGGTTTGAAACCGGTCACGCCTACGGCAAATCCCTGCGTACGGTGAAATCCTGCGTCGGCTCCACCTGGTGCCGCTACGGTGTGCAGGATTCCACCCGGATGGCGATTACCCTTGAGAACCGTTACAAGGGGCTGCGCTCGCCGCACAAAATCAAAATGGCGGTCTCCGGCTGCACCCGCGAGTGCGCCGAAGCGCAGGGCAAAGATATTGGCGTTATCGCCACCGACAAAGGCTGGAATCTCTATGTCTGCGGCAACGGCGGCATGAAGCCGCGCCACGCGGATCTGTTTGCCAGCGATCTCGATAGCGAAACGCTGATCCGCACCATCGATCGCGTATTGATGTTTTATATCCGCACCGCCGACCGCTTACAGCGCACCAGTACCTGGCTTGACAATATGGAAGGCGGGCTGGAATACCTGAAACAGGTGGTGCTGGAAGACAGCCTTGATATTGCCGCCGAGCTGGAGCGTGAAATGCAGCAGGTGGTCGACAGTTACCAGTGCGAATGGAAAACCACCCTCGATAACCCGCAGAACCGCCTGCTGTTCCGTGGCTTCCTTAATAGCGATCGGCCCGATGAAGCGGTGGTGATGGTGCCGGAACGCGGGCAGATCCGCCCGGCAACGCCGCAGGAGAAACCGCACCCGCGACAGACGCACAGCGGTGATGGCGAATGGGTACATATTGCCGCGCTGGCGGATATTCCGGTCAACGCAGGTATGGCGGCGCGCCTCGGCAACCAACAAATTGCCCTGTTTCACCTGCCCGGCAGCGAGCCGCAGGTCTTTGCACTGGACACCCATGAACCGGGCAGCGAGGCCAATGTGCTGGCGCGCGGGCTGCTGGGCGATGCCAACGGCGAAGCGATGGTGATTTCACCGATGTACAAAAAACGCTTTCGCCTGCGCGACGGGCAGAGCCTGGAGGATGCGGCGCTGCGCGTGCGCGTCTGGCCGGTAAAAATCCAGCACGGGCAGATCTGGGTGCAGCGCGTGGCGGCAGAGCAGAGCGCATTCACCGCCATTGCCGAAGCATCTTAAGTCACCCGAGGGGCGAAAATGGAGCAGATCAAAAGCGTATGCCCCTATTGTGGGGTAGGCTGCGGGCTGGTGATGCAGGTGGAAAACCAGCGCATTATCGCGGTCAGCGGTGATAAAACCCACCCGGCTAACCGGGGGCGTTTATGCACCAAAGGCAAAAGCTGCGCCGAGGCGCTTACCGCCGCCGGACGGCTGGAGAGCGCTTTTCTTCGCACGACCCGCCAGCAGCCAGCGGTACGCACCGCGCTGGATAAGGCGATTAGCGACAGCGCCCGGCGGCTGCGCGGCATTATCGATAATCACGGCCCCGATGCCGTAGCGCTCTATGTTTCCGGCCAGATGTCGCTGGAGGCGCAGTACCTGGCGAACAAGCTGGCGAAGGGCTTTATTGGCACTAACAATATCGAGTCCAACTCGCGCCTGTGCATGGCCAGCGCCTCCAGTGGTTATAAGCTGTCACTCGGCGCGGATGGCCCGCCGGGTTCTTACGATGATTTTGATCACGCCTCGCTGTTTTTAGTGATTGGCGCGAATATGGCGGACTGCCACCCGATCCTCTTTCTGCGCATGATGGAGCGGGTTAACGCCGGGGCGAAGCTGATCGTCGTCGATCCGCGCCGCACCGCGACGGCGGAAAAAGCGTCGCTGTTTTTGCAGATCAAACCCGGTACCGATCTGGCCCTGCTCAACGGCTTGCTGGCGCTGCTGGTGCAAAACGGCCATCTGGATAACAATTTTATCAGCAGCTTCACCGAAGGCTGGCAGGGGATGCCGGACTTTCTGCTGGACTATACGCTGTCGCAGGTGGCGGAGCGCACCGGACTCAACGAAGCCGATATTCGCCAGGCGGCGCAGTGGATTGGCGAAGCGGATGAGTGGATGAGCTGCTGGACGATGGGGCTGAATCAGAGCACCCACGGCACCTGGAGCACCAATGCCCTGTGCAATCTCCATTTGGCGACGGGCGCGATTTGCCGCCCCGGCAGCGGCCCGTTCTCCCTTACCGGCCAGCCAAACGCCATGGGCGGGCGCGAAATGGGCTATATGGGCGGCGGTTTACCGGGGCAGCGTTCGGTGCTGGTGGATGAGGATCGCGCCTTTGTCGAACGCCTTTGGCAGCGCCCGCCGGGCACGCTGCGCCGCGAGGTTGGCGACGGCACGGTAGCGCTGTTCGACGCCATGAGCGCAGGCGAGATCAAAGCCTGCTGGATAATTTGCACCAACCCGGTTGCCACCGTGCCGAACCGCGATAAGGTCATCGCCGGGCTGGAGCGCGCCGAGCTGGTGATTGCCCAGGATGCCTTTCTGGATACGGAAACTAACCGCTATGCCGACATTCTGCTGCCCGGCGCGCTGTGGGCGGAAGCCGAAGGAGTAATGATCAACTCCGAGCGCACCATGACGTTAATGCAGCAGGCGGTTTCGCCGCCGGGTGAGGCGCTGGCGGACTGGCAAATTATCGCCCGCGTCGCCTGCGAGATGGGCTATGCCGAAGGTTTTAGCTATAGCAGCGCCGCCGAGGTGTTTGATGAAATTCGTGCGGCCTACAACCCGGCAACGGGCTATGACATTCGCGGAGCCAGCCATGCGCGGCTGCGTGAGACGCCGTTGCAGTGGCCCTGCGGCCCGGATAATACTCAGCCGCGCCATCCCATTCGTTACCGTCAGGCAAATGGCGAAGTGCGCTTTGCCACCGCCAGCGGCAAGGGGCAGTTTTTCCCTCGCCCGGATCTCGCTCCCGCCGAAATGCCCGATGAAGAGTACCCGCTGGTGCTCAATACCGGGCGTGTGCAGCATCAATGGCACACCCTGACTAAAACCGGCAAAATCCCGATGCTTAACGCCCTCAACCCCGGTCCGTTTATTGAGATTGCCCCGCAGGACGCAAAACAACGGGCGATTAATGAAGGCGACTGGGTAGAGATTCGTTCCCGACGCGGCAACGCCAGGCTGCCCGCGGTGATCACCGATCGGGTGCTGCCGGGTAACTGCTTTGCGCCGTTTCACTGGAACGATCTCTTCGGCGAGCAGCTTGCCATCAACGCCGTCACCAGCGCCGCGCTGGATCCCGTCTCCCTGCAGCCGGAACTAAAACATTGCGCTATTTCACTGGTGCGCAGCGAACAGCAGCCCGCGCCCGTCGCCGCTCCGTCCGCGCATGCGGACGATAAACCGGTGCTGGTGCTGTGGGCCTCCACCACCGGTAACGCGCAGGCCTTTGCCCGCCGCTGCGCCGAACACTTTTTACATGCCGGGCAGACGGTAAAGCTGCGCGGTATGGACCGCGTAAGCGTGGCGGATATCAACGCCGCGCCGTATCTATTACTGATTGCCAGCACCTTTGGCGATGGCGATCCACCGGGCAATGGCTCGGCGTTATGGGCGGCGTTAAGCGCCGAAAATTGCCCGCAATTTAGCACTACCGCTTTTGCGGTGCTGGCCTTCGGCGATGCCAACTATCAGCAGTTTTGCGGCTTTGGCCGCAAACTCGACGCCCGTCTGGCGGCGCTGGGCGCGCAGCGGCTATGGGAATGCCAGCCGTGCGATGTCGGCAATGATGAAACCGCGCCGCAGTGGCTGGCGACTATTCAGCGCGATATTCTCGGCACCGATGCGCCAGTACTCAGTGAACCGCCCGCCGTCAAACCGGGGTTTAGCCGCAACACGCCGGTGAGCGCAGCATTGATTACCAACCAGCGCCTGAGCGCGCCGGGGTCAGAAAAGGAGATCCGCCGTTTCGCCTTTGACCTGCAAGGCAGCGGCCTGAAGTACGAAGCGGGTGACGCCCTCGGCGTCTGGCCGCGCAACTGCCCGCAGCGCGTGTCGGAGATCCTCGAACTTCTGCGTCTTAACGGTGAAAGCGTGGTAACGGTAAGCGGCGTGGGCGAGATGACGCTAACGCAGGCTCTGTGCGACTGTTACGACATCACGCGCATCACGCCAGAGGTGCTGCGGCTGGTGGCGGAGCATGCCGTAAGCGAGACGCTGAACAACCTGCTGGCGGAGGAAAACCAGGCGGAACTGGCGCAATGGCTGTGGGGACGGCAGATTATCGATCTGTTACAGCTTTTCCCCGTCACCCTCGCACCCGCGCAACTTCTGGCGGCGCTGCGCCGCCTGCAGCCGAGACTCTACTCTATTTCCTCCAGCCCGAAAGTGTGCCCGCAGCGCGTCGAGTTAACCGTCTCCGCCGTGCGTTATGGCGACAGCAAGCAGCGCGGCGGTGTCTGTTCAACCTTTCTGGCGGATCGCGCCGGGCAGGCGGCGATCTTTATTCAGCCCGCGCCCCATTTTCGCCTGCCGACGGATCCGGCCACGGCAATCATTATGGTCGGCGCAGGCACCGGCATCGCGCCGTTTCGCGGATTTTTGCAGGAGCGCGAAGCGGTAGGGGCAAGCGGGGAGAACTGGTTATTTTTCGGCGAGCAGCATGAAGCCACGAATTTTTACTACCGCGAGGAACTGGAAGCCTGGCAGCAAAGCGGCGTGTTGACGCGCTTAACCACCGCCTTTTCCCGCGACCAGGCGCAGAAGATATACGTTCAGCAGCGCATGCTGGAGCAGGGCGCGGCTCTGTGGCACTGGTTAGCCGCCGGGGCGCACTTTTATGTCTGCGGCGACGCCAGCCAGATGGCGAAAGATGTCGAAAACACCCTTCAACAAGTGGCGCAAATTCACGGCGGTATGAGCACAGAGGAGGCGAGCGACTGGCTGGCGGTGCTGGCACGGGAAAACCGTTACCAGCGTGATGTCTATTAGCGGTTGTACAGTGTGATACAAAGCCGGAAACCGCAGCCGCCGTAACCAGGATACACTCATTTTATCGTTTCCTGCCGGGGCTAAGTTGATGGAACATATTGATCATATTTTGGTTGTTGATGATGACCGCGAAATTCGCACCCTGCTTGCCGACTACCTGACCCAGGCGGGCCTGCGCGCCAGCGTTGCCGCCAACGGTAAAGAGATGCGCCAGCGCCTTGAAACCACGCCGGTGGATCTGATTGTGCTGGATATCATGATGCCCGGCCCCGACGGGCTAACCCTGTGCCGGGAACTGCGCAGCAGCGCGCACAAAAATGTGCCGGTGCTGATGCTAACGGCCCGCAGTGAAGAGACGGACCGCATTGTCGGGCTCGAGATGGGGGCCGATGATTACCTGGTGAAACCCTTTGTCGCCCGCGAGCTGCTGGCGCGTATTAAAGCCATTTTGCGCCGCACTCGCATGCTGCCGCCCAATTTGCAAATAACCGAAGTCGGGCGCTGTCTGGCCTTTGGCGACTGGCTGCTCGATACCTCGGCGCGCCACCTGGTGGATCAGCAGGGTACGGTAGTGGCGTTAAGCGGCGCGGAATATCGCCTGCTGCGCGTCTTTCTCGACCATCCGCAGCGCGTGCTCAACCGCGATCAGCTACTGAATCTGACCCAGGGGCGCGACGCGGAACTTTTTGAACGCTCCATCGATCTACTGGTGAGCCGCCTGCGCCAGCGCCTGAATGACGATGCCCGCGAACCGGCCTATATCAAAACCGTGCGCAGCGAAGGCTACGTTCTCGCGATGTCGGTGATGATTAAAGAGGTGTGGGAATGAGGCTCTGGCCGCGCTCGCTGCTCTCGCGTTTAGTGGTGATTGTGCTGGTGGGATTGCTGCTGGCCAACGGCTTAACTCTCAGCCTGCTGCTGTATGAACGTATCAGCACCGCGCGCTCGGTGATGCTCGGCAATCTGGAATATGACGTTGTCTCAAGCGTGGCGATCCTCGACCGGCTACCCGCCAGCGAGCGTCCGGCGTGGCTGGCGCGTATCGATCGCACCAACTATCGCTACTTACTCAGCAATGGGGAAGGGGGTGAGTACCCGACAAGCTGGCGCTCGCAACAGACCGCGCGCTCCCTTGAACAGGCGCTGGGCGGGGAATATGCGCTGAAAATCAACGCCATTCCCGGCCCGCAGGAGCATTTACAGGCTCATTTAACGCTGCATGATGGTGCGCCGCTGACTATCGATATTACACCGCGCCCGACGCCCATCGCCCGCTGGCTACCGGCGGTGCTGGTTGGGCAACTGCTGCTGATGCTGCTGTGCTGCTGGCTGGCGGTGCGCCTGGCGGTCGATCCCCTGACCCGCTTTACCCGCGCGCTGGAGGCGTTAACCCCGTCAGCGCAAGCGCCGCAAATGGCGCAAAGCGGCCCAACGGAGGTGCAGCATGCGGTACGGGCGTTTAACGCCATGCAGGCGCGGATTGCCCATCATTTAACATCGCGCGCGCAAATCCTTGCCGCCATCTCGCACGACTTACAAACGCCGATTACCCGCATGCGCCTGCGCAGCGAGATGTCCGCCGATGAGGGGCTACGCGACAAGCTGCTGGCGGATCTCGATCAGATGTCGCGGCTGGTACGAGAAGGTATCGCCTATGCCCGCACCCAGGACGCGCCCTCCCTTAGCCCGTCGCGGCTGGCGCTGCAGCCGTTTATCGAAAGCCTGGTCTATGACTATGTCGATGTCGGCAAAGAAGTCACGCTGCTGCGCTGCCCGGCGGATATCACTTTACAGATTGATGTGCAGGCGCTGCGGCGCGTATTGAGCAATTTGCTGGATAATGCGCTGAAATTCGCCGGACAAGCAGAAATTGATATCGAACTGGCAGCCAATGGCGCGGTGGAAATTCACGTTCTGGATAACGGCCCCGGTATTCCCGACGCGGAATTAGCGGCGGTGCTGGAGCCGTTCTACCGGCTGGAAACCTCGCGCAATCGCGGCACCGGCGGCACCGGTCTCGGGCTGGCGATTGCTCAACAGCTGGTGTCGCAGCTGGGCGGCGCGCTGCGCCTGAGTAATCGCCCGCAGGGCGGGCTGGATGTTTGCGTGTCGCTGACGCAATAGATTTGTATCGCTGTGTATCTTCCCCCGGCCGGGTAACAACGGCTGACAAAACCCCTCCTTCACCGACACCGCCGCGATACACCGCGGCGCTGTAATGCGTCTGTTTCCTCAACGCATTAAGGAGCTTGTTATGGTGATAATTGCTTTTTTAGGCGGCTTACTGACGCTGCTTAGCCCCTGCACCCTGCCGGTGATCCCGCTGTTGTTCGCCAGTTTTGGCCGCGATAAACGCCATCTCGCCGCGCTACTGGGCGGAATGGTGCTGATGTTTACCCTGGTAGCACTGCTGGCGACCGCCACCCAGCAGTGGATTATCCAGGCTAACGCCTGGGGACGCTGGCTGGCGCTGGGCGTGCTGGCGTTAATGGCGCTGTCGCTGATATCCACGCGTATCGCTAATACCGTGATGCAGTTTGCCGTGCGCGCCGGAGAGCGTCTGGATAACCGCAGCCGTCGTACGGCAGGCGTGGCCTCGGCGCTGCTGGCGGGGTTATCCGTCGGGCTGCTGTGGGCGCCCTGCGCCGGGCCGATTTTGGGCGCTATCTTAAGCAGTACCATGCTCAACGGCGCGAGCGGGCAAACGGCCGTAGCGCTGGCGGCTTACGGCAGCGGCGCGGCATTTATGCTGGCGCTGCTCTGGCTGTGCGGGGATAAACTCTATGCCCGTCTGCGCGCCAGCCTGTCAGTGAGCGAGCGGCTGCGCCAGGGGGCGGGAGTGGTGATGTTGGGGGCGGTGGTGTTGATCGGCAGTGGCGCAACGTCAGCATTGCAGGGCGCAAGCGGGCTGACCACGCGGCTCGAGCAGCAGTTGTTAAGTTTAGGGTCGCCGACGAAACCGGCCGTCACGTTACAGCCGGTGAGTGAACCTGTTGTGCGCAACACCATGCCGCCACTCGATGGCGCGGTCAGCTGGCTTAATTCCCCACCGCTTACGCCGCAGGCGCTAAAAGGCAAAGTGGTGCTGGTGGATTTCTGGACTTTCGACTGCATCAACTGCCAGCACACGCTGCCGTATGTTAAAGCGTGGGCGGAGAAATACCGCGATCAGGGGCTGGTGGTGATTGGCGTGCATACCCCGGAATACCCCTTTGAAAAGAACATCCAGTCGTTAAAAGAGGTAGTGCGCAAAGAGAATATTCGTTTCCCGGTAGCGGTGGACAATCACTACGCCATCTGGAACGCCTTTGGCAATCAGTACTGGCCAGCGCACTACTACTTCGATGCCAAAGGGCAGCTGCGGCAGATGTTTTTTGGCGAAGGGGAGTATCAACAGCAGGAGCAACTGATTCAGAAACTGCTGGCGGAAGCGCACTCCTGAGGTAAAAAACGCCCTACGGATGGTTTTTTGCCGCGCGGTAAAGGAGTATTATGTATGCATCTTTTGAAGGGGTGATTGCTATGTCTGGTCCTCGCATCCAGCGCGAAAAAAAGACCATCCGCCATATGATTGCGCTGTATGAGCGCGCCTGCCCGAACGCGGTTAACAACCCGGAGCATTACGCCGGGCTTAATGCCTACGCGGAAAAGCGCCTTGATAAGTGCGTGTTTGGCGAAGAAAAACCGGCCTGCAAACAGTGCCCGGTGCACTGCTATCAGCCGGCGAAGCGTGAAGAGATGAAGCAGATTATGCGCTGGGCCGGGCCGCGGATGCTGTGGCGACACCCAATTCTGACGGTGCAACACTTAATCGATGATAAGCGCCCGGTGCCGGAACTGCCGGAGAAGTACCGGCCAAAACCAAAGCGTGATGAATAAGTGAGGGGGCCAGTTGGCCCCCTTTTCTGTCTAAATTAGCCGAGCGCCTCTTTATCAATCCCCAGACGCTTCATCCGTGAGAGCAGGGTGGTGCGTTTTAGCCCCAGCCGCGCCGCTGCGCCTTTCGGCCCGGCGACCACGCCGTTGGTTTCCCGCAGCACGCGCACAATCAGCTGATATTCATCTTCGCCTTCGCGCGCCACTTCTGCCTGGGTTGCCGCAGCCGCAGCGGGCGGCACGGGAATTTCCGCCATCGACAGTTGCAGGATATTGCCGCGCGTTAACAGCACCGCGCGCTCAATCACATTCTCCAGTTCGCGAACGTTGCCCGGCCACTCCATCGCGCTGAGAATGCGCAGGGTTTCTGCCGGGATACTGTCGATATTGCGCCCCATTTTGCGGGCGATTTTAAAGGTGAAGGCTTTTACCAGCAGCGGGATATCTTCCGGGCGTTCACGCAGCGGCGGCAGGTGGATAGGGAAAACGTTCAGCCGGTAGTAGAGATCGCTACGGAACTCGCGATCCGCCACCATCTGTTTCAGATCCCGGTTGGTGGCGGCGATCAGCCGCACATCGGTCTGGATCAGTTTATTGCTGCCGAGGCGCTCAAACTCCTGCTCCTGCAAAACCCGCAGCAGCTTGGGCTGCAGCTCAAGGGGCATATCGCCCACTTCATCCAGAAATAGCGAGCTCTTATCCGCCAGTTCAAAACGGCCGATTCGCTGGGCGCTGGCACCGGTAAACGCCCCGCGCTCATGGCCAAACAGATCGCTTTCCAGAAGACCGGCGGGCATCGCCGCACAGTTCATCTTCACCATTCGCCGACCGTTGCGGCTGCTCAGGTTATGGATAGCGCGGGCAATCAGCTCTTTGCCGGTGCCGGTTTCGCCAAGGATCAGCACCGTGCTGTTGCTCTGCGCCACCATCTCTACCTGCTTGAGCACGCGATACATGGCATCGCTGCGCCCGATGATCTCGCCAAACTCGCTATCGACATTATTTAGCTGTTCCGTCAGGGCGAGGTTCTCATCCACCAGCCGCTCTTTCAGGCGGTGGATCTCCTGGTAGGCCAGCGCGTTATCAACGGCAATGGCAATACGCTCGGCAATCTGGCGCAGCAGTTTCAGGTTCGCCTGGGTAAAGACCTCTTTCTGGCACTGCGCCAGTTTCAGCACGCCGAGCAGATTTTTCCCGGACATCAGCGGCAGCAGGCACAGGGTCTGAATATTATTGCCCCAGGTTTCAAACAGCATCCGCTCATAAGGGGCGAGCTTGTCGCGCTCATGGAGATTGAGCAGCAGCATCTCTTTGCTGTTAAATACCCGCTCCGTCAGCGTGCCCGCTTCATCGGCTTCCTGGGTATCGTGGGTCGGATTGGCTTCATCAAGATAATGGGTCGAATAGATGGTCAGCTTGCCTTTGCGGCTGCCGCGCAGCACGAGGCTAATCGCATCAATACCGAAGTAGTAGTGGATCTCTTTTGCCACTTCGCTGACCAGCTCATCCATATGCAGCCGGGAGAGCACCGCGTTGGTAATGGCGACCAGAATGCGAAAGCCGTCGCGCTCCTGACACATCAGATCGTAATCCGAGGTTGGGTTTTCCCTGCTCTGGAGCTGCTCGACCACTACCGCGACAATTTGCGTTAGCGTTTGCAGGCGCTCGGTCTCTTTTTCGCTCCATGGCCGATCGAGGCTACGAAAAAATTCGCAGCCGCCAAAAATTTTCCCTTCGGCGGCAAGGGGCAGCAGGCAGTAGTGGGCGAATTCTGGGTAAATTCCGCTTTGCGCGAGAGCGGGCCAGGTTTCATTAAACAGCGACGCGCTGCAGTGCAAGGCCTGCGGATGCGAGAGAATATGCCGCACCGGGCCGCCTGCCAGCAGCGGTTGGTCATGATAGAGTGCGCTGTTGGCGGAGGGTTGCACGGCGTAGCGGCTGGCGAGATGGCTGTCGGCATGCCACAGCACAATCGCCGCGCTGTCCGCAAGGCCAGCCTCGCGGCTCAGACGCGCCAGCGTTTCACACAGGGCAGCCATATCGGGCTGCTGCAAACACATACGCGTGATATCGAACAACCCCTGTTGGCCGAGATCGCTCATCGGTGTATACGACATTTTGCTTTTCCAGGAACACACGCCAAAAGCGTGAAAAAATTAACAAATGCGCGGTAAAGGCTCGGCATGAGGCAGATCCAGCAGGCGCTTCACGCCGTACAGACCTGTTAGCCGCACACCTTTACGCTCAACCACTTCGCCAATTATTGCTGCATCGCGCCCTAATGGGTGGGCGCGTAACTGTGCCAGCGCCTGCTCTGCGGCCTCGCGCTGTACGGCAATCACCAGTTTGCCTTCATTGGCAAAATTCAATGCATCCAGCCCCAGCAGTTCGCAAACTCCGCGCACCGCCGGTTTCACCGGTAAATCACCTTCCTTAAGCTCAATGCCGAAACCGCAGGCGGCGGCAAACTCATGCACCACGGCATTGACGCCGCCGCGCGTGGCATCGCGCAGGGCTTTTACGCCGGGGATCGCTAAAAGCGTCTGAATCAGGGGCGTCAGCACCGCGCAGTCGCTGGCAAGTTCACCGTCCAGCCCTAAGCCTTCACGCAGATTAAGAATCGTTGCGCCGTGATCGCCGAGGGTGCCGCTGACCAGCAGCACGTCGCCGGGCTGGAGTCTGTTCGCCGCCCAGTGAATCGCCGTAGGGATCGCGCCGATCCCGGCGGTATTGATAAATACTTTATCCGCCGCACCGCGCTGCACCACTTTTGTATCGCCGGTGACAATGGCGATATCGGCGCTGCGGGCGGTGGCGGCCATCGTTTCAACAATGGTTTTCAGCGTCTCTATCGGCAACCCCTCTTCGAGGATAAAGCCGCAGGAGAGATAGCGCGGCGTTGCGCCGCTGACGGCAATATCATTCGCCGTGCCGCACACCGCCAGCTTGCCGATATTGCCGCCGGGGAAAAACAGCGGATCGATAACATAGCTGTCGGTGGAAAACGCCAGCCTGTCGCCGCTTGCCGCAAGGGAGGCGAGATCGAGGCGCGCCTGATCTTCCTGCTCCGCAAGCCAGGGGTTATCGAAGGCCTGCAGAAAAAGCTGGCTAATCAGCTGCTGCATCGCCTGGCCGCCGCTGCCGTGCGCCATTTGCACTTCTTTCATGCTTCACACTCCTGAGCGCGATACTGATACCAGGCCGCGCAGGCCCCTTCCGAGGAGACCATCAGCGCGCCAAAGGCGCTTTGCGGATTACAGGTATTGCCAAACAGCGGGCACTGATGGGGTTTGCATCTGCCCGTCAGCACCTCGCCGCAGCGGGCGCGGGGATCGTCATAAACCTGCTGAACCGCCGGACGGAAATGGGCTTCGGCATCAAAACGTTGATAGTCCGCCGTCAGATGCACGCCGGATTCACCAATCATGCCGAGGCCGCGCCACTCGCTGTTGCCGCGTACGGTGAACACCTCGGCAATCGCCGCCTGCGCCAGCCGGTTGCCCTCATCGGGCACCACGCGGCGGTACTGATTTTCTACCCGGCTATCGGCAGCGATTTTTTGCTCCACCAGCATTACCACGCCCTGCAGTAGATCCAGCGGTTCAAACCCGGCAACCACCAGCGGACGCTGGTACTCTTCGGCGATAAACGTATACGCCCCGGTGCCGATCACCATGCTCACATGGCCCGGCGCGAGAAAGGCGTCGATGCCGTTTTCCGGCTGCTCCAGCAGGCTGCGCAGGGTTGGGATCAGCGTAATGTGCTGGCAGAAAAACCAGAAGTTGTCGAGATTACGCGCCTTTGCCTGCTGCAAGGTAATGGCGGTGGCGGGCATGGTGGTTTCAAAACCAAGGCCGAAGAACACCACCTTGCGATCGGGATATTTCTGCGCCATCGCCAGCGCATCCATCGGCGAGTAGACAATGCGCACATCCGCGCCGCGCGCTTTCGCCTGCAGCAGCGAACCGTTTTTGCCCGGTACGCGGATAGCGTCGCCGAAGGTGCAGAAAATCACTTCCGGGTGCTGGGCTATCTCGACGCAGGTATCAATACGCCCCATCGGTAACACGCAGACCGGGCAACCGGGGCCGTGGATAAACTCAATGTTTTCCGGCAGCAGCTGATCGAGACCAAACTTAAAAATGGCGTGGGTATGGCCGCCGCAGACCTCCATAATGCGCAGCGGGCGCGCGGCGGTGTAAGAGAGAAGCGCGGCCCGTTGGCGCAGATGATCAATGAGCTGCATCACCTGCTCGGGGGCGCGATATTCATCAACAAAACGCATTATCGCTCCTCGCCGTATAGCAGCGCGCCGACATCCGGCTCGACATCGAACATATTTTGCAGCGCCGCCAGCGTATCCAGCGCTTCCTCTTCATTAATCACGCTCATGGCAAAGCCAACGTGCACCAGCACCCACTGGCCCATGCGCGACTGACCGTTTTCGTCGCTGCTGCCCACCAGGGTGAGATCGACATCGCGCTGAATGCCGCACACGTCGACTTTGGCCTGCAGCCCGTCAATGGCGCAAATTTGCCCCGGTACGCCTATGCACATCGTTGCGTCTCCAGCCAGTCAAGCCAGGCGTCCATTCCGTCGCCTTTGGTGGCGGAAATCAGCAGGATCTCAATTGTCGGGTTCACTTCGCGGGCGTAGGCGATGCACTGTTCAACGTTGAAGTCGAGATAGGGCAGCAGGTCCACTTTATTGAGCAGCATCAGCGAGGCGGCGGCGAACATATGGGGATATTTCAGCGGTTTGTCTTCGCCTTCGGTTACCGACAGCACCGCCACTTTATGGCGCTCGCCGAGGTCGAAACCCGCCGGGCAAACCAGATTACCAACGTTTTCAATAAACAGAATACCGCCGTTCGCCAGAGCAAGGCGCGGCGCGGCATCGGCAATCATCTGCGCATCAAGATGGCAGCCTTTACCGGTATTCACCTGAATCGCCGGGGTGCCGGTAGCGCGGATACGCGCGGCATCGTTGACGGTCTGCTGATCGCCTTCAATCACCGCGCAGGGGAGGCGGGTATTCAGACGCTTAAGGGTTTCGGTAAGCAGGGTGGTTTTGCCGGAGCCGGGACTGGAGACCAGGTTCAGCACCAGCTGTTTTTGAGCGGCGAAGCGGGCGCGGTTGCGGCCGGCGATCTGGTTGTTTTTCGCCAGTACGTCGATCTCCACTTCTACCATCCGCCGCTGGCTCATACCGGGCGCGTGGGTTCCCGCCTCGCCGTGACCGTAATGCAGATCGCCGTGCTCGAGCTGCTGCGGGCGAAAATCGTCGGTTTTGACGCCGGTAATTTTCAGCGCCGGGCGCGCAGCCGGGGCGAAGGGCGCACCGCGAAAGGCGGAGTGCGGGTTATGTTCATCGCCCTCGATATAGAGATTACCGTCCTGACAACCACATGTTGTACACATTGTTTACTCCTCAATTTCCAGCCGCTGAATTTGCATTCCGTCATCGGCGACAATCTGCAACTGGTCGCTGTGGCACTGCGGACACCGGCGCACGCGTTGGGTGAGTAGCGTCACATAGGCCTGACAAGACTCGCACCAGCACTCCGCCTGCTGCTGTTCGATGTGCAGTGTACAGCCTTCTGCGAGGGTGCCACGGCAAACCAGATCAAAACAAAACGTTAAAGCGTCGGTTTCGACACAAGAAAATGCGCCGACTTTGAGCCACACGCCGGTCACCCGACGCGCGCCGTTCGCCGACGCCTGCTGTTCAATGATTTCCAGCGCTCGCTGGCAGAGGGTGATTTCGTGCATAGCGCCTCCTGATGGCTTTGCCCCCTTAATGCAATAAGAGTGCCATCACGCGTTTTGACACCTGATGGCTGTCGACAATGTCGAGATGACACGTCGAAATGGCGTGTTGACGTGATTGATTTCGTTAAATATCAATAGATTAAAAATTGGCATGGATGATGCTTTACCGCCGTTGTTTTCATTAACCGGGTAAGCAGACATGACGATTTGGGAAATTAGCGAAAAGGCAGACTACATTGCCGGACAGCATCACCGGCTTCAGGAAGCGTGGCGCAGTTACTGTAACGCGCTAGTGCAGGGCGTCACGCTGTCGAAAGCGCGGCTGCATCACGCCATCAGCGGTGCGCCGCAGCAGCAGCTCTGCTTTGTCCTGTTCGAACACTTCACGGTGTACATCTCTCTGACCGGCGGTTTCAACGGCCACACCATTGAATACGCCATTGCCAATAAAGAGAGCGACGAGCGCCGGGTGATTGCCAAAGCACAGCTCACTGTTGATGGCAAAGTCGATGGCGCGTTCAGCGTCAGCGATCGCGAAAAAGTGCTGGATCACTATCTCTGCAAAATCGCCAGCGTTTACGACAACTTATACGCCGCGATGGCCGCAGACAGGCCGGTCAACCTCACTACGCTTGCCAATAACGCACACGCGCCAGCACTGGCCTGAGTTTGGGTGTCGACAGGTGTCGAAGTGACACGTAGTGCGACACGTTTCGTCATTAATGACCGCCCGTAACGCGGGTGAATCACCTGAGGATGAGTTGGTGAACCGTTTTGTAATTGCCGATTCGGCGCTGTGTATTGGCTGCCATACCTGCGAGGCCGCCTGCGCTGAAACGCACCGTGCGCAAGGACTGCAGGCAATGCCGCGTCTGCGCGTGATGCGCAACGCGAGCGAGTCTGCGCCGCAGCAGTGTCACCAGTGCGAAGATGCGCCCTGTGCCGGCGTCTGCCCGGTTAATGCTATCAACCGTGTCGATGGCGCGGTGCAGTTAAATGAGAGCCTGTGCGTCAGCTGCAAGCTGTGCGCTATTGCCTGTCCCTTCGGCGCGATTGAGTTTTCCGGCAGCCGACCGCTGGATATTCCCGCCAATGTTAACTCGCCAAAAGCGCCCGCCGCACCGCCTGCGCCCGCGCGCGTCAGTACGCTGCTTGATTGGGTGTCCGGCGTACGGGCGATTGCCGTGAAGTGCGATCTCTGCCACTTCGACCCGCAAGGCCCGGCCTGCGTGCGTACGTGTCCGACCAAGGCGCTGCACCTGGTCAATAACCGCGATATCGCCAGAGCCAGCCGGCGCAAACGGGAACAAACCCTCAATACGGATTACGGCGAGTTGTCGCTGTTTACGCAGCTAAACCGGAGCGTGAAATGACTATCCTCTCTTTGCTAAGCGGCGCGTTTTGGCTGCTTATCTGCGCCGCCATGCTCGGCTGGCTATTTATGCCATTCAAAGCGTTAAGCGGTCTGCTCGCCGGTGTTGGCGGCACGGTAGGCTGCGCGATGACGGCGATCTGTGGCGTGATGACCCTGAGCGGAGCGCAGGCGGTAGGCGGCACCCTGCCGCTGATTCAATATCATGTGCTGATCACGCCGCTGAGCGCCGTATGGCTTATCACCCTCGGCGTGTGTGGGGCTTTTATCAGCCTCTATTCCATCGCCTGGCATCGCCACGAGGCGGTAAAAGCCAGCGGCCTGTTAATGAACTTACTGTTGGCGGCGGCGCTGTGCGCGGTATGCGCCGCGAGCCTGGGCGCGCTGGTGGTGATGGCGGAAATCATGGCCCTGAGCGCCGTGTTTCTTACCGACAGTAGCGAATCCGGCAAGCTGTGGTTTGCCATGAGCCGGCTGGGTACGCTGCTGCTGGCGATCGCCTGCTGGCTGCTGCGCCAGCGTTATCAGACACTCGATTTTGCCGCCCTCAGCGGGCACGCCATCGGCAGCGATGTCTGGCTACTCGGCGTGGTGGGTTTTGGCCTGCTGGCGGGGATTATGCCGCTGCACAGCTGGGTACCGCAGGCGCACGCTAACGCAGCGGCACCGGCGGCAGCGCTCTTTTCGACCGTGGTGATGAAAATTGGCCTATTCGGCATTCTCAGCCTCTCGCTGCTGGGCGGCCAGCCGCCGCTGTGGTGGGGCGTTGTGCTGCTGGCGTTCGGCATGCTGACCGCCTTTGTCGGCGGCTTATATGCCCTGATGGAACACAATATTCAGCGCCTGCTGGCGTACCACACGCTGGAGAATATCGGCATCATCCTGCTCGGTCTGGGTACCGGCATTACCGGCCTGGCGCTGCAACAGCCTGCACTGGTGGCGCTGGGGCTGATTGGCGGCTTGTACCATCTTTTCAACCATAGCCTGTTTAAATGCACGCTGTTTCTCGGCGCGGGCGCACTGTGGTTCGGCACCGGTTTTCGCGATATCGAAAAACTGGGCGGTCTCGGTAAAAAAATGCCGCTTATCTCCCTCGCGATGCTGGTGGGCCTGATGGCGATGGCCGCGCTGCCGCCGCTGAACGGCTTTGCCGGTGAGTGGGTGATCTACCAGTCTTTCTTCCGCTTAAGCAGTAGCGGCCATTTCCTGCTGCAGCTGATGGGGCCGCTGCTGGCGGTTGGCCTGGCGATAACCGGCGCGCTGGCGGTGATGTGTATGGCGAAAGTCTATGGCGTCACGTTCCTTGGCGCACCGCGCAGCGCGCAGGCGGAAAACCCGCGTGCCGTTCCCGTACTCATGATCGCTGTTGTGGCCGCGCTTGCTATCTGCTGCGTTATCGGCGGGGT
>NZ_JXAG01000041.1 GCF_000814905.1 Enterobacter sp. Bisph1 | reverse complement strand
CGCGACGGCGGGCCGGCAGGCGATCGCCTTTAAACAGCATCATCAGCAGCAACGGCAACAGCGCCGTGGTTAATGCCGCGCCTGTTCGCCGTGGTCCCGCTGGGGCTGCCAACCGCCGATACCATCGTATCACCGCCGATGATAGCCCTGCTGCTGATCGCCACGCCGCTGTTGCCGTTGCTGCTGATGATGCTGTTTAAAGGCGATCGCCTGCCGGCCCGCCGTCGCGGCAGCGCCTGGGTCTGTGGTTACGATCATGAATCATCAATGGTGATTACCGCCCACGGTTTCGCCATGCCGGTAAAAGCGGCCTTTGCGCCAGTGCTGAAGCTGCGCAAATGGCTGGAACCCAACATCCCGATCCCCGGCTGGCACGGCGAAAGCGCACCGATGGTGCTGCGCCGCCTGGCGCTGATTGAGCTGGCGGTGTTGGTGGTGGTCGTGATTTCGCGAGGAGCCTGATAATGAGTTTTCTATTTGCCGTCGTGCAGGCGCTGGTGCTGTTTGCCGTTGCGCCGCTGCTATCGGGTATTAGCCGCGTGGCGCGCGCCCGTTTGCATAACCGACGTGGACCTGGCGTGCTGCAGGAGTATCGCGATCTGTTGAAACTGCTGGGTCGCCAGAGTATTGCCCCGGCCGCTTCCGGTTGGGTATTTCGCCTGACGCCGTTTGTCATGGTCGGCGTGATGCTGACGATTGCCACCGCACTGCCGGTGGTGACGCTCGCTTCGCCGCTGCCGGTGCTCGGGGATCTAATAACCCTGATCTATCTGTTCGCCATTGCGCGCTTCTTCTTTGCCATCGCCGGGCTGGATACTGGTAGCCCGTTTACCGCCCTGGGCGCAAGCCGTGAAGCGATGCTCGGCGTGCTGGTCGAACCGATCCTGCTGCTCGGCCTGTGGGTCGCGGCGTTGGTCGCCGGTTCCACCCATATTAGCCATATCTCCAGCACCGTCTATCACTGGCCGCTCTCCCACACGCTTCCGCTGTTTCTCGCCCTGTGCGCCTGCGCCTTCGCCACCTTTATCGAGATGGGCAAGCTGCCCTTCGATCTGGCGGAAGCGGAGCAGGAACTACAGGAGGGGCCGCTGACGGAGTACAGCGGTAGCGGTTTCGCCGTGCTGAAGTGGGGCATCAGTCTGAAACAACTGGTGGTGCTGCAAATGTTTGTTGGCGTTTTCCTCCCCTGGGGGCAGATGAGCAGCTTTAGCGTCACGGGTTTACTGCTGGCGACGCTGCTGGCGGTAGTGAAACTGGTGGCGGGGGTACTGATTATCGCCCTGTTTGAAAACAGCATGGCCCGTCTGCGTTTCGTCGCCACCTCGCGCATTACCTGGGCCGGTTTCGGCGTCGCCTTTTTAGCCTTTGTCTCCTTGCTGGCGACCTATTAAGAGAGTTTGAGCATGTTTGAAGAAAAAATCGGTCAACACTATCTTGCCGCCCTGCATGAGAAATTCCCCGGCGTGGTGCTGGATGAGGCGTGGCAGACCAAAGACCAGATAACCATCACCATTAAAGTGAACTACCTGCCGGAAGTGGTGGAGTATCTCTACTACCAACAGGGGGGCTGGCTTTCGGTGCTGTTTGGCAACGACGAGCGCAAACTGAACGGCCACTTTGCCGTCTATTACGTGCTGTCGATGGAGCAGGGCGTTAAGTGCTGGATCACCGTGCGCGTGGAAGTGGACGCGCTGAAACCGGAATATCCTTCGGTGACGCCGCGCGTTCCGGCGGCGGTATGGGGCGAGCGTGAAGTTCGCGATATGTACGGGTTGATCCCGGTAGGATTGCCGGACGAACGCCGTCTGGTGCTGCCCGATGACTGGCCGGATGAACTCTATCCGTTGCGTAAAGACAGCATGGATTACCGCCAGCGCCCGGCACCGACCACCGATGCGGAAACCTATCAATTTATTAACGAGCTGGGTGATAAGAAGAACAATGTGGTGCCGATTGGCCCGTTGCATGTCACCTCAGACGAACCGGGCCATTTCCGCCTGTTTGTCGACGGCGAGAATATCGTCGATGCCGACTACCGCATGTTTTACGTCCATCGCGGGATGGAGAAATTAGCGGAAACCCGCATGGGCTATAACGAAGTCACCTTCCTCTCCGATCGCGTGTGCGGTATCTGCGGCTTTGCCCACAGCACCGCCTATACCACCTCGGTAGAGAACGCGATGGGTATCGTGGTGCCGGAACGTGCACAGATGATCCGCGCCATTCTGCTGGAGGTTGAACGTCTGCACTCCAATCTGCTCAACCTGGGGCTGGCTTGTCACTTTGTCGGTTTTGATTCTGGTTTTATGCAGTTCTTCCGCGTCCGTGAAGCCTCAATGAAAATGGCGGAAATTCTCACCGGGGCGCGCAAAACCTACGGTCTGAACCTGATCGGCGGCATCCGCCGCGACATGTTGAAAGACGATATGATCCAGACTCGCCAGCTGGCGCAGCAGATGCGCCGCGATGTGACCGAGCTGGTGGAGATGCTGATGAGTACGCCGAATATCGAGCAGCGCACCGTTGGCATTGGCCGTCTCGATCCGCAGATCGCCCGTGATTTCAGTAACGTTGGCCCGATGGTGCGCGCCAGCGGCCACGCGCGCGATACCCGCGCCGATCACCCGTTCGTCGGTTACGGCCTGCTGCCGATGACCGTGCACACGGAGCAGGGCTGCGATGTGATTTCGCGTCTGAAAGTACGCATTAACGAAGTGCTCACCGCGCTCAATATGATCGATTACGGCCTCGATAATCTGCCCGGCGGTCCGCTGATGGTGGAGGGCTTTACCTATGTTCCGCACCGTTTTGCGCTTGGTTTTGCCGAAGCGCCGCGCGGGGATGATATTCACTGGAGCATGACCGGCGACAACCAGAAACTCTACCGCTGGCGCTGCCGCGCGGCGACCTATGCCAACTGGCCGACCCTGCGCTATATGCTGCGCGGTAACACGGTATCTGACGCGCCATTGATCATCGGCAGCCTCGATCCCTGCTACTCCTGCACCGACCGCATGACGGTGGTCGATGTGCGCAAGAAGAAGAGCAAAGTCGTGGCCTACAAAGAGCTGGAGCGTTACGCGATTGAGCGTAAACACTCGCCATTGAAATCGTAAGGGGAACGGGAGCGATGTTTACCTTTATCAAAAAAGTGATCAAAACCGGTACGGCAACCAGCGACTATCCGCTGTCGCCGATGCCGGTCGATAAAAACTTTCGCGGCAAACCGCAGCACAACCCGCAGCAGTGCATTGGCTGCGCGGCCTGCGTTAACGCCTGCCCGTCGAACGCCCTGTCGGTGGAAACGGATCTCAGTACCGGCGAACTGGCGTGGCAGTTCAATCTCGGACGCTGCATCTTTTGCGCCCGCTGTGAAGAAGTCTGCCCGACAGCGGCGATTGCCCTGTCGCAAGAGTATGAACTGGCGGTGTGGAGCAAAGCCGATTTCCTGCAGCAGTCGCGCTTTGAGCTGTGTGAGTGCCGCGTCTGCGCCCGGCCGTTCGCGGTGCAAAAAGAGATCGACTACGCCATTGCCCTGCTGGCCCATAACGGCGATACCCGCGCCGAGCAGCATCGTGAAAGTTTTGAAACCTGCCCGGAGTGCAAGCGCCAGAAGTGCCTGGTGCCCTCCGACCGCATTGAATTGACCCGCCATATGAGAGAGGCCAGCTAATGAGCCAGCTGTTAGGTCCGCGTGACGCGGAGGGAATTCCGGTGCCGATGACGGTGGATGAATCCATCGCCAGCATGAAAGCCTCGCTGCTCACTAAAATTAAACGTTCCGCTTACGTTTACCGCGTCGACTGCGGCGGCTGTAATGGCTGCGAAATCGAAATTTTCGCCACCCTTTCGCCGTTGTTCGATGCCGAACGCTTCGGCATCAAAGTGGTGCCGTCGCCGCGCCATGCGGATATCCTGCTGTTTACCGGGGCGGTCACCCGTGCGATGCGCTCGCCAGCGCTGCGCGCCTGGCAATCTGCGCCGGATCCCAAAATCTGTATCTCCTACGGCGCGTGCGGTAACAGCGGTGGTATCTTCCACGACCTGTATTGCGTCTGGGGCGGTACCGATAAAATCGTCCCGGTGGATGTCTATATTCCCGGCTGCCCGCCGACGCCTGCCGCCACGCTGTACGGTTTCGCCATGGCGCTGGGGCTGCTGGAGCAGAAGATCCACGCCCGTCTGCCGGGTGAACAGGACGATCGTCCGGCGGAGATTTTGCATCCGAGCATGGTGCAGCCGCTGCGGGTGAAAGTGGACCGCACCGCCCGGCGGCTGGCGGGCTACCGCTATGGTCGGCAGATTGCCGATGACTATATGCAACGGCGAAGCGTCGGCGAATATGAAGTGGCGCGCTGGCTGGCCCAGGAGAACGATCCGCGTCTGACGGAGATTGTCAGCCACCTTGCTCAAGTGGTGCAGGAGGCGAAAATCTAATGGGCGAATCGGTGGTCTTTAGCCAGCTGCGGCGGAAATTTATCGACGAGAACGACAACGCACCCGCCCAGGCGCAGCAGGTGGTCTATTACAGCCTGGCTATCGGCCACCATCTAGGGGTGATCGACTGCCTGGAAACGGCGCTCTCTTGTCCGTGGGATGATTATCTGGCGTGGATCGCCACCCTTGAAGAGGGGAGTGAAGCGCGGCGCAAGATGGAAGGCGTGCCGCGCTACGGTGAAATCGTTATCGACTCAACCCACGTAATGCTGCTGGCAAACGCCTTCGATCGGGCGCAGGCGCGGCAAAACGCGCAACAGCTTGCCTGGAGCAAAGCGCTGCTGTCGATGCTGCATGATATTCATCAGGAGAGCGCTATCTATTTAATGGTAAGGAGATTACGTGACTGACGTTTTGCTGTGTGTTGGCAACAGTATGATGGGCGACGACGGCGCAGGCCCCTTATTGGCGGAGATGTGTGCCGCTAATCCACCGGGCAGCTGGCAGGTGATTGATGGCGGTAGCGCGCCGGAAAACGACATTGTCGCCATTCGCGAACTGAAGCCTTCGCGGTTGTTGATTGTTGATGCCACGGATATGGGGCTAAACCCCGGCGAAATTCGTGTTGTCGACCCGGATGATATTGCCGAGATGTTCCTGATGACCACCCACAATATGCCGCTGAACTACCTGATTGATCAGCTGAAAGAGGATATTGGCGAGGTCATTTTTCTCGGTATTCAGCCGGATATTGTCGGTTTTTACTACCCGATGACGCCGCCGGTAAAAGAGGCGGTGGAGCTTATTTATCAGCGGCTTGCGGGCTGGGAAGGTCACGGCGGTTTCGGGATGCTGTAAACGGTGCGCCGGAAGCCCGGCGCAGGTTTAACGACGGCGTTTTTCGGCGTACATCACTTTGTCGCAATCCTCCAGCATATCGCGCAGCGTGTTGTATTTACTGCCGCCGTTTTCGATAATGCCGTGCGAATAATTAATGTGGTAATTCTTACCGGAGAGATGATCGATAGCGTCCATGCGTGATTGCAGATCGAATAAAAACGCATCCACCCCATTTTGCACCGCATTGCCCAGCAGCACGGCAAACTCTCCGCCGCCGAGACGTGCGGCAATATCCTGCTCGGTAATACATTTCGTCAGATTATTGGCGAAGGTTTTTACCACCAGATCGCCCTCGCGATTGCCGAGCAGTTCATTAATCGCTTTCAGATTATCAATACTGAAATAGAGCAGGCTGAAATCTTTTTTGTGCTCTTTAAACCAGGCGAAGCGTTTCTCGCCGGTCCGGTAAAACCCCCGGCTGTTCGGCATGCCGGTGAGGCTATCGCTCATCGCCATACTGAGGATCAAAAACTCATCTTCGACAATGGCGGCGAAGTCGAGCAGGGTGTTGATCTCCGCGCTGGAGAAGGGGCGCGGATAAGTATCGATAATGCAGATAGTACCTGCAATAGCGCCGTCGGGCAGATGCACCGGACAGCCCGCATAGAAGCGCACCCAGGGCTCGCCGGTGACAAACGGGTTGTCAACGAAACGCGGATCGGCCAGCGTATCTTTGACAATAAACACACCCTCTTCGAGGATCGCATGGGCGCAAAAGGACAGATTGCGCGGCGTTTCGCAGGTATCGACGCCGCTGCGCGACAGCAGCCACTGGCGATCGCGATCGAGAAGGCTTATTACCGCAATCGGTACATCGAAGGTGGTCTTCGCCGTACGGGTTAATCTGTCAAAGCGTTCATCATCTGTTTTATCAAGCAAATCCATCATGTACAGCGACTTAAGCCGTTCGATTTCATTGACTGGCATGGCTGGAAAGATCATGGCTCACCCTCGCTCTTGGCACTTATCCCAAGTGTAGACAGATCTGCCTGGCATCGCGTTATATATCCGTAACTTGCCTACCCACGCACAAAATCAATAAATGCCTGTAAAGGTGCCGGGATCAGCCGCCGAGAATTATAATAAAGAGATGGGCCGTTAAACGATAACCACCAGGGTTCCAGCAGCGGGATAAGCTCACCCCGCTCTATCGCCGGGCGCAGCCACTCTTCAAACAGATAGATAATGCCGCTGCCGGCAATCGCCGCCTGCACCGCCAGATCCACCGCGCTACCGACGCTGACCACCAGCCCGCCGTTCACCTGCACACGCAACGACTCGCCATCGCGCTCAAATTCCCATTCGGGGGTTACCCCACTGGCGTAGCGCCCGCGAATGCAGTTGTGGTTTATCAAATCCCTGGGGTGAAGCGGCACGCCATGCTGCTGCAGGTAAGCGGGGGATGCGGCGGCGGCAAAACGCTGGTGGCGCGGGCCAATGGGCAGCGCAATCATGTCCTGCTCCAGACACTCATCATAGCGAATACCCGCGTCGCAGCTGTCACGAAAAACATCCTGCACGTTGCTCTCGGCAATGATTTCCAACTGAATATCCGGGTATTGCGCCAGAAAAGCGGGAATAATGGCGGGCAGCACCAGCCGGGCGGCGCTGACGGGCACATTCAGGCGCAGCGTGCCGCTGGGGGTTGAACGGTAGCGGTTAATCGCATCGAGTGCGGCGTCCACTTCGCTCATCGCCGGTTGCAAACGTGCCATCAGCGTTTTGCCCGCTTCGGTAAGGGCAACGGAGCGCGTCGTGCGGTTAAATAAGCGTACGCCGAGCTGCTGTTCCGCGCGCTTTACCGCGTCGCTCAGACGAGAAGGGTTACTGCCGGTAACGCGAGCGGCTTCGCGAAATCCCCCGGCGTTGGCAACGGCGACAATCGCATTTAACAGGGCGAAATCCAGCTTCATTGTTCGTTTAACCGTACAGTGTGTATGAATTTCGCCGGATTGTTGCACAGCCAGCAAGCTCCTACAATCGATTAACACAACACACGGGAGGTATTTCATGTCTCAAACCACACTGACTTATCGTCTTGGCGATCGTGAAGTTGGTCGTCTGGGTTACGGTGCAATGCAGCTGGCAGGACCGGGGGTTTTTGGCCCGCCCGCCGATGAAGCGAGAGCGATTCAGGTACTGCGCGACGTGATTGCCGCCGGTGTCAACCATATCGATACCAGCGATTTTTATGGCCCCCACGTAACCAATAAATTGATCAAGCAGGCGCTGCATCCTTATCCGGAGGATCTGTGCATCGTAACCAAAGTCGGCGCGCGCCGTGATGATCAAGCCAACTGGCTACCCGCCTTCAGCGCCGACGAGTTAACCCGTGCCGTGGAGGATAATCTGCGTCATCTCGGGCTTGATTCAATGGAAGTAGTGAACCTGCGCGCGATGTTTGGCGTGCACGGGCCGGAAGATGGGCCGCTGGAAGCGCCGCTGGAGGCGTTAATCAAGCTGAAAGAGCGCGGGCTGATTCGCCATATCGGCCTTAGCAACGTAACGGCAAAACAGGTGGCCGACGCGCAGAAAATGACGCCTGTTGCCTGTGTGCAGAACCTTTATAACGTGGCGAATCGTCATGATGACAAACTTATCGACAGCCTTAATGAGCAGGGGATCCCCTTTGTGCCGTTCTTCCCGTTAGGCGGTTTTACACCGTTGCAGTCCGGCGAGCTGAACGAGGTTGCCCAGGCGCTGAACGCGACACCGATGCAGGTCGCGCTGGCGTGGCTGTTGCAGCGTTCGCCCAATATCCTGCTGATTCCGGGCACCTCATCACCGCAGCATCTGCAGGAAAACCTCGCCAGTGCGCAGCTGACATTGCCGCCGGAGGCGCTGGCAAAACTGGACGCCATTGGCAAAGCGTAAGAGGAAATGCCCGCAGTCAGTGGGCATTTTTACAGGCAGCAACCGATTCGCGGCGCACCAGCTCGCCACGAGGAGCAGAAACGGGGGAGGCTTCCGGTAGCAGCACCATTTCGATGGCGTTACGGATCATTTCATCCATCGGTACATGGATAGTGGTCAGCGCCGGGTGGTAATACTTGCCGATATCCGCATCATCAAATCCCGCCAGTGAGATATCCTGCGGCAGCCGCAAACCCGCTTCATAGCAGGCTTTCGCCACGCCAATCGCCATATCATCATTCGCCGCCAGTACGCAGGTAAACGGCACCTTGCGCGCCAGCAGCTCGCGTCCTGCCTGATAACCGCTGTCGGTACTCCAGCTACCGCGCACTAAAAGCTGCGGATCGGGTTCGATCCCAGCGTTGCGCAGGGCTTGTTGATACCCGGCTAAACGACGCTCGCCGGTAGGAGAGGCTTCGGCACCGGCGACAAAGGCAATACGTGTATGCCCCTGTTCCAGCAGGTGCGCCATCATCGTTTCGCAACTTTGCTGGTGATCGACAAAGACGCACTGGCTACGGTGACGCTCCAGTTCGCGGTTAATCACCACCAACGGCGTTTTATTGTGCTCAATGATCTCGTCGAGTTCGGCCACCGTCAGGTATTTCGGGTAGATCATGATCGCTTCACAGCGCAGCGACAGCAGCAGATCGATGGCCTCGCGCTCTTCGCGGGCGCTGTGTTTGCCATCCGCCAGCACCAGCTGTCGACCGTGGCGTTCGCTATGGGTGGCGGCGTGATAAATCATGCTGGAGAAGAACGGACCGTTATAGAGCCCGTTGGTGATAACCAGCCCAACGGAGTTGGTTTTATTATTGGCGAGATTGCGCGCCAGTTGATTAGGGCGGTAGCCCGTTTCGGCTATCGCCTGCAACACTCGGGCTTTTACTTCCTCGCGGACAAAAACTTTGCCATTTAGCGTACGCGATACTGTCGCTTTGGACACGCCAGCCAGCCTGGCGACATCCAGTATCGTGACCATCGTTAAACCTCACTCTCGTTATTATGCTGGTGCCTGCATTGACCCGCGGTACAAAAACGGCCATTGAAGATGGACGCGGTTAAGCCCGGCATCACGCATTCGTTTCGTTTCATTATCACATATCAGGCTAATCGCGCGATCGGCGTCGCTCAATGTTGCGACCTGCGCAGCACAAGGTGCGGCAAGCAGGCGTTATCGCCGCCGGGCATATTTCGTTGTCTGGCGAAGCATAAGCTGCCTTGTAAGGTCACACTGGCCGCTCATTAACGAAGAAGGAGCCCGTGATGATTGCCGTTCTTTTTGAAGCCGATATCGCCCCCGGACAGCAGGCGCGTTACCTGCAGCTTGCCGCAGACTTAAAGCCGGTGCTTGCAGAGATCGAGGGGTTTATCGCCATAGAGCGTTTTCAAAGCCTGAGCCGTGAAGGCAAGATATTATCCCTGTCGTGGTGGCGGGATGACGAGGCGGTGCAGGCATGGAAAAGCAATGTGCTGCATCAGCAAGCGCAGGCCGAAGGGCGCGAGGCCATTTTTGCTTTTTACCGTATCCGCGTCGCGCACGTTTTTCGCGATTACACCTCCAGTACCGGGAAGCCATAATATGTACGACATTCACGTTATTCTGAACAATACGCCGGGTGAACTGGCGCGATTGGGTGAAACTCTGGGCATCAGCGGTGTTGGGCTGGAAGGCGGCGGCGTCTTTACCGTGGGCGAGCAAAGCCATGCGCACTTTCTGGTAGAAGAGGGCGAGCGCGCTGGCAACGTTTTGCACGCTGCCGGGTTTAGGGTGCAGGCCGTGACGCCGCCGGTGATGCGTAAACTTCGGCAAGTGCCCGGTGAACTGGGGGCGATTGCCCGTACGCTGGCACAACACAACGTTAATATTGTGGTGCAATACAGCGACCACGATAACCGCTTAATTTTGCTTACTGATAACGACACGCTGGCGCGTGAGGTAACGAAACAATGGGAAGTCCCGGCTTTATGAGTTCATACGGGTTACAAAACACGCCGCAGCCTTCGCCTCTGCTGGAGGAGCGGCTTGCGGGACTTGCCAGCGCGATGGCCGATCCGTCGCGGGCCACTATGCTCTGCGCATTGATGGACGGGCGCGCATGGACGGCGACGGAACTCAGCGCGGTGGTGGAGATTGCCGCTTCAACCGCCAGCGCGCATCTGGCGAAACTGCTGGCCAGCGGTCTGCTGGTCTGCGTCTCCCAGGGGCGGCATCGTTACTACCGGCTGGCGGGCAGCGATGTCGCCGCGCTGCTGGAAACAATGATGGGCGTATCAATGCGTGGAGTACCGACGCCAGCGAGCCGTACGCCGCTGGCGCTGCGCCATGCGCGCACCTGCTATGACCATCTCGCCGGGGAGCTGGCCGTGGGCGTGTTTGCTTTTATGCAGCGTGAAGGCTGGATCGGCGAGGAGGGCAGCACAATTACGGATGTAGGTAAACGCGGTCTGGCAAGCCTTGGTGCGGTGCTCGATCCCCACACCCGACGCAAACCCTGTTCAGCCTGCCTTGACTGGAGCGAGCGGCGATTTCACCTCGGCGGCGATGCGGGCGCGGCGCTGCTGATCGCCTTTGAAAAACAGGGCTGGCTGCAAAGAAACCCGGGCTATCGGGAAGTGACCATCACCCCAGAGGGAAAGGCGGCGTTTTATCGGGTGTTCGGTATAGGAACATAATAATTAAACCGCGTGTTATGGGCATATGCGAAAGATACTCTTTGATGACTTAAACTGTAAATTTAACTTATAAGTCTCGTCTGTCGAAATTTAAGCAGCATGTCGTTACGGCTGGCAGGAAGATAAACATACTATTTACCCTACCAGTAGGTAAAAAAGACTCTTTTCACATTTAATAAATGAGCTGGAGCTATGTTAAATATTTCTATAGATAAGTCGACGCTATAACTAACGGTGTTATCTATATTGTGAATACCTTCGCTTACCCTCATAAAATTGATGAATATCGTTCTGGATATGTTTATGGTGGCGTTATAAAGTCAATAAAGTGAGCTGAATTAAAAATGTAAGATGTCATTTTGACATGTGGAAATGACTGTACCATTATAGAGTTGTAGCATGTTTGTAAAGGGAATTATTAACTCTTAAAAAGGATTTTTTATGGAATCTAAAAGCTATTATTTCACGCAGGTTGCTGACCTACGTATAGAGGGTATTGGTATACATGCAAGCTATTCAATTAATCTGACGGTAAAAGACGTTAATATCGGAACTGACAAAGAGATAACGATTGCTGCTACGGGGAAAAGTAAGGCGGCAAAAGCTGCTGGTTCCGGGCGGCTTTTATTTTGCTGCAAAGTAAGAAGCTTGCTTGATAATAAAATATATATTCTTGAAAGAAAAAAAGGAGAGCGCTGGGCAGTGGGTTTGGATTATGTTCCCATTGGATCAGTAACATTTTTACTCTCTGGTTCAGCTTACGTAGGCCCAGCTCTTGAGATAGAGTCTGGTTATTTTTATGACTCTGGTTATGTTGGCACTGTGCCACCTATACCCGGCAGTTTTAAACGTGTTATTACACTGTCCCCTTTTCAAGGATAAAAGCCATGTGTTATAAAAAATTTTGTATACTTCTCTTGTCGTTAATCTTTTGCGGTGCTGCCGTTGCTGACGGTAATATGGATAAACCTACAGCCAAAGCATCTGAGTTAGCAAAAAGATATGTCCTGGCTAATGAAACTGATAAGCCATCGGTGCTGCAGGAATTTGATAATCTGGCTCAAGATAACCCGGACAATGTAAACGTTATCCGTAACTATACCAGTCTACTCTCATCCCGAGGGCAGTATGAAAAAGCGATTGCCTGGCTTGTGCCGATTAATAAAGTAAGAAATAACCCTTCTTTGCTATTACAAGAGTGCATGCTCAAGCATCGAGTTAGTCATAGCGATACCGCGTGTTATAAACGCGTCATTGGCCTTTCAGAACATCAAGGGAGGGAGGACATGGACTATTTAATGGCGCTTTATTTTACTGATGACAGAACATTTCAGACCGTGAAACAGCGTTTGCTTCAACAAAATCCTGCGTTCAGTAGTGATTTCACACTCTTCGAACAAGATAAACTAGATATGCTGCGTTCGCTTTATCCCTGATCGCTGCGTATTTTTTATTCCTTGTATGTCATGGGTAAATATTAGCCAGTTGCTGACATATTAAGCGAAGTGGGTCAGTCCTTTTCCCTAAGGTAACACCTTGTTTAGCCACTGAAGGCCCTCCGCTTCAGCTTTCATGCCAGCATTTATCCTTAATGTCGGTCGACTCTGAATGCACAAGACGAACGGTATGATGGTTACGTGAAAGAGAAATGTCTGCATCTCGAATTGATGTTAGTAAAATAGGTGCTTGCCACTGGAAGGCATTCGTATTCATCTCCTCCTGTATTAAGCGAGCCGCAGACAATCCATAAAAAACCTGCCAGCAAACATCCAAAATTACCGGCAGGTTTTTCGTTATTCGCTCTGCACGTCAGCGAGGATTTTCTCCATCCACACGCGGTCAATTGCCCCCGTATCATAATGAGCGAGGGTAAAGACCCTGGCCTGATTCATCATTAGCGCCAGTTCGGGGGGGATATTGAAACTTGCCGCAACTTCATGGCGCTCAAGTTCAGGCCGACGCTTACGACGTTCAATACGAAAGCGCAGCTGGTTGTATTTTGCCCAGGCGATCAGCGCCAGACTTATAAGACAGGCCACCAGCAGGTAGATACTTAACGTACTGAGCGTGGTGTAGAACGGCCTGGTCCCCATAAAAGGATCATGTTCAATTGCGGTTATCAGACCCCTGTAAATCAGCCAGCTAAACCCCAGCCAGGCAATGATCGTTAACAGGGAATCCAGCGCGCGTGGAAACAGCCGTTGTTCAGTAAAAATTAAAGGTTGGATCATGGTTTTAATCTCCCAATACCGCGATCGGGACTCACCCAACGAGCTCTGTTGCGTTTGCGGCGCAGCATGACTTTCGGGAAAGCCACAAGCGTAGTGAACAGGCTCAACATCCAATACACCACCGGAAACCAGATAACCCAGAACAGTGACGCCGCAAAACCTTTCTCGTAGCGTCTTTCAATAAACAGGCTGACCGCGAACTGCAACAGACAGACCACGCCCAGCATCAGGCCAGTAAAAGCCGGTGGGAAAAGGTGCTGAACATATAAAGAATCGGGCATCGGAATAAGCAGCCCGATGAGAAACAACAGAATGCTGACGACATAGGCAAAGGCCCATGCCGTTGACATGCAAAACTCAATAAACAGAGGCCACATGCGCCGGTACTCCCAGCTCCATAAGCGACGCATATTGACAATAAACACCTCCGCGCCCCCCTGCGCCCAGCGCAAACGCTGCTTCCAAAGCCCTCTCAGCGTCTCGGGCATCAAAATCCAACACAGCGCACGAGGTTCGAAGAAAATTGACCAGTGGCGCAGTTGTAACTTCCAACTGATATCAATATCTTCCGTGATCATATCCGGACTCCAGTACCCCACCTCTGCCAGGGCGCGACGGCGAAAAGCGGCAATGACACCGGAAACGGTAAAGACCTGACCATAGACGCGCTGGGTACGCTTGATGAGGCCGATGATAGATGAAAATTCCCCCACCTGGACTCGACCAACCAGCGTTGAACGCGTACGGATACGCGGATTACCGGTCACGGCCCCCACGCGAGGGTAATTGAGCAGCGGTGCGACCATATACACCGCCGCATCCTTATCCAGCAGCGCATCACCATCAATACACACCAGAAAATCACTGCGTGCCGCCGCGGCACCCGCCTGCAGGGCTATCGCTTTGCCCTGATTTTCCGCCAGATGAATCACCCGCAGCCGTGAATATTCACTCGCTAATTGGTCCAGTACGGCCGCGGTGTTGTCTTTAGAACCGTCATTGATAGCAATCACTTCTATGTTTTCATAACGTTGCGCCAGCGCCGCTTCGATAGTCTCACGTGCATTTAGCCCTTCGTTAAAGCACGGCACAAGAATGGAAATCAGCGGATTGCCTGCGAGTGCAGGTGGCGGTGTGCCCGGCCCCCATGGCCAGTGGCGCTCGCGGTGAAACCAGAAGTAAAGCCCACCGCTTATCCAGAGGGCCGACATAAACAGCGGCCAGAAAAAGACGAAATCAAGGATCACTTCACCGGTAAAAATCACCGCCACGCCGAGCGGAAAACTGAACATCAGGCAAAGGATCAGGAAGGCGATGAGACGATCGGTCATTTTTGCGGATACCAGTTAGAGGAAAAAGCAGAACGGATCTCTGCCATCCGGGGTTGATCGTTAATGAAATCGTCCGGGTAGTAGCCAAAGTTTCTGGCACCGCTCAAATTAAGCTGCCGCATCCACCCGTTAAGCATTTCACCGCTAATTTCCTTCTGTCCTGCCCCCTTACGCCAGTCGAGTGCCTGAAGTTCAAAAACTGTTTTATCCAGCGCGCCAGGGAAACGGGCTACCTGCCCGACGAGTCTGTCCAGCCAGACATTGGCATCGTTGACCGGGACATTTTCCATCAGCGGCATCGCCATCGGGGCTGTCCAGTCGTAGGTGCCGAGAAAATCATTCAGATTCTGCGCAAACCAGATTTCGCTCTGCGGATCCAGGACCGGCATGGCGTAAATGTTGCGGGCGGTTTTGATCTGTGGGCCGCGCACGGCACGCACGGTTTGCGTGAGCTGTCGGGTAAAATCAATCAGGGCGCGACTTTTAAAGCGTGTCCAGCGCGCCAGCAGTTGCGGGTTGGCGCGTATCTGCGCGATGTTGTCCGGGAAGCCTGCGGCACGATAGGCTTTGAGCGCATCTGGGGAGGCATCCTCAAAGTCGGT
Source organism: Enterobacter sp. Bisph1 (assembly GCF_000814905.1). Lineage (GTDB taxonomy): Bacteria > Pseudomonadota > Gammaproteobacteria > Enterobacterales > Enterobacteriaceae > Kosakonia. Next base: position 17,563 of record NZ_JXAG01000041.1, on the reverse strand, counting down.
CAAAAAAGCGTCATCATGGAAGAGGATGCCGTTGAAGTTGGCATGGCGCGCCAGGTCCTCATAGATGTCGTTGATTCTCTGCCGGGCAACTGCACTCCAGGGTGATAAGCGCAAATAATGTTCGTTGTCTGGCGCAATTCGTCCGTTGTCTGGCGACCACGCCGCCACGCGCGGCACCGAGGGGTCTAACCCAAACGCCAGTACCGGCATCCAGGCGTAAACCTTCACCCCGGCACGGGTCTGCAACTGCCAGGAAACGAAGTTAAACAGATCCGCCCGCATAGGTAGCCAGCGGCTGCGGAAATAGAGCGCATTGACGTTGCCATCCCCTTTCGGATCGGCATAGGCCTGTAAAAATACATGGGTTATCTTCATATCGAAAACACGCTGGATGAGCAGATCGATATTTTTACGCTGTTGAGCCGGGCTTTTGTCGTATACATAGTCGAGATCGACATGCATAACCCGCATGGTTTCAGGTTCCCTGACCTCAGCTATATCGCTGGCGAAGCTACGCAGCGAGGGGTTGTCGGAAATCAGCATCCGGGGAATATCCTCCAGATTTGCGGCATTCGCCAGCCCCTGGTTCAGGGTGAAAGCCATCTGGTAGCCCTGCTGATGCGCGAGCTTCAGTGTTGTCCCGCTCGCCGCACCGTAGGGCCAGACCCAGGCTCGGGGTGCTTTCCCGGTGACCTCTTTAATTTTGCCCGAAATGCGTGACAGGTCGGCACTCATACGCTGTTCAAACTGCGCATCCGTTTCGTACTGCCCGCTGGTTTTATCGTATAAACGGTTAGCGGCTGCGGGCTCCTTACTGCCTTGCGGATTGGCCTCATGCCCGTAATGGGATGCCCAGGTGTGCGCACCCACCTCGACCCACCCCGAATCGCTGGCCTCGCGAACCATCTTCCAGGTGGCAAATTTTTCCCGCGGCGTCTTTAGTCCGCCAAAATCCACCGGCGAATGTTCCGGTGCATCCACCCAACTGCCGACAGGCGCCCACAGAGCAGGCCATTTGAACAACCGAAGCAACGGCAGAACGCGCGTCGAGAAGCTACTGTATCCATCATCAAAGGTCAGCAACACCGCCTTTTCAGGCAAGGTGCTTTTCCCGGCATGGGCATCCAGCACCTGCTGCACGCTAATCGGGTGGTAGCCGTTATCATGCAACCAGGCAAACTGGTCGTTCAGGGCGCTGGTGCGCACGGACAGATAGCGCTGATCGGCGGCATCGTCCTCCACGTCATGCCAGGCCAGCACAAGAAAGCTGTTGGTGGGCCAGCGCTGTTCCGCATACAGCGGCACCCGCTCAGAGGGAGGAAGATAACGTGGTGCCGCGGCCAATGCACACATGCTCATCATCATCCACCCGACTATTACCCTCGCGGCGATAAGCCATCGTGTCATCATGAAGCGCCCTTAAAACCTGACATTCAAATCAAATGCGAGGGCAATATTGCGCTCCCGCTTCCCGTCGTAAGGACGCTTATCCCAGGTAAGTTTCACCCCGGCATCCACTACGTTATTCCATTGAATACGTTGCCCGTAACCTAACTGAGTGATGGCCCCGGCGCTGTACCCTTTTTGCCAGTAATCGCCCGCGCCCGCCTCAAATTGTTGCTTCCACACCGTGTCGTAGTGGCGGTACAGAATCTGTTCGGCGCGAAGCCCAGCAACCGCCGAAACATCACGTTTGGGATTGTAATAAGAGACATTTTCTTTGCTGTTATGACTGCCGCTGATGCCAGGGATAAAATCCAGCGTAAAACGTGGCAGCGTCCAGAGTCGTTCTTTACCGCTGATGCCGTATTCCAGTCGATCGTTGCCGTCGGTGAAATGGGCTCCGGAAAGTGAGAGTTGATATTCGCGTCGTTCGTTCTGATACCAGCGTAACCACAGATCGCCACCGTTGGCGCTTACCCCATTGCGCAGGGCACGCAGCGGCGTGTTACGGGATAACCGCTCCGCCGAGCCCCCGACCCGCCAGTTGTCGCTGAAATCGTACCAGCCAGAGAGGCGTCCGCCGATTTTCTGACCGTTGCCATCGTTGCGCCCGGAGACCTCCATTTCGGCCCAGCTATCCCTTGCCGTCCATTCCGCGCCCGCCAGCAGGTCCCGGCTTATTCCTTTCCCCTCCTCAAACTCGCCACGGGCAAAGTTGTAGCCGGTAAACAGTCGCCAGTTTTGGTTAACAGGTGGGCTATAAAGCGCAGCGGTGAGGGTAAGATCATGTTTGCCACTGACCGGACTGTCGGATGAGATGCCCTGAGTCCCAGCTATCCGCAGTTCAGCTTTGTTATGTACCGCCATCAGTCGTTCAAGCTGCAACGTGGCGACGTCATCCGGGCTGCGGGTGACCACATCCTTCGTCAGTTCCTCGGCCTGCTGCCACTCCTGTAGCTCCATGGCAGTCCATGCCTGTTGCCTTTCCAGCGTCAGGTTGCTGGGTTCAATGACTTCGGCAAGCTTAAGTTCGCGCTCTGCGGCACGAGGTAATCCTCGCGCCAGTAGCACTGAGGCATAGGCAATACGCAGTGCCTGGTTACCCGATCCTGTACGCGCCAACCGCTCCGCATGCGTCTCGGCTGCAGGCAGATTATTGATGGCCACCAGATATTCGGTTTGTAAGGTTCTGGCCAGCAGCCAGCTGTCATTGGGCTGCGGCGTGGGAGAACCATAGATATGTTGCAGGTAAGGGTTCTCTTTACTGTATGCATCCAGTTGCTGCTTCGCTTCGTCGAAATGGTTGTTATCGAGACGGGCATACAGCAGTTCCTCTTGATCGTCCATGGTCAGCGGTTGTGATGCCAGGGTCGAGCCACGCGGAAAATAGATGCTTTCAAGCAGCGACTCGGCTTTGTCCGGCTGCTTCTGCGCAAGATATGCAGAAGCGACCCATCTTCTGGCGTAGTCAGGAACAGGCGTTCCGTTCGCCTCGAGCGATTCAAACTCGGCGACCGCTTCAGCCGTGCGTTTACGGATAACCAGCGCCCCTAACCGGTCAATTCTGGCGCGTCGCATATCACCTTGCGCCTCGGGATGTTGTTTCCACGCATCAATCAGCTCGTCATAGCGAGCCAGTGCTTTATCTGCCACCAGAAATCGTTCATCTTCATTGCGGGTGGGGGTGAACGCAGCGCGGACGGTTTGCGCCGCCGCATCCAGTTCAAGTTTACGTGCAATGGCATCAGGCTGCGGGAAGCGCTCTGAAAGGGTCAGCGCGGGACCGGCAATGCGGCTGGCAGACAGGGCAGACAACAGCGTGGGCACCATGTTTTTGCTGCGGTCTGAATCGGTATCGAGGTGGCTGGCCGCCAGTACTGAATCCCAGTTTTTCCCCTGAACATGATAAACATAAGCCAGTAGTGCCTCTCTCTCTGGCCCCGGCTCCTCGTCTACCCAGCGCCGGGCTTCAGTGATGGCTTGCTCGTTGCGATGGGCATCTGCGAGCGTCATTATCCAGCCGGTGCGTGCGTCGCTATTGCCGGGCTCACCTTGCAGAACGGTTTCCCAGACGGCCAGCGAGGCATTCCACTGCTTTTGGTTACGCAGCGCGCGGGCGGCAGCGACTTGCCCTCTGGCAGGGATGGTCATGCGTTGGCGATAACGATCCCATACCGCCAGCGTCTCAACGTCATTATTGGCCCATGAGGAAACCTGAAGCCAGTCAGCAATCTCTCCCGCCGTTAATTGTGTCTGCTTTTCCCGAACGGCAAGGTATTGCAATAAAGGCTGGCGGTCGCCATCTCGTGCCTGAATAATAAGTTCGTCGTAGGCAGACATTTGGGCATATACCCATGTCGGAAACAACATGCTAACCATTAAAAAGTATCGTCCTGAACGCAAGGGTTTAATAACGCAAGAGGAGCAGGAAACTCTGAACATGGTTATCCTTTTTAACGCTGTTTTAACGTGAGCTTTTCATTTATTTATGACTAAAAGATGACGAAAATACAATAGATAAATAAGAAACAAAAAAATAGAGATAAATTAAAAATATCATGCTTTTTTCGTATTTATTATTATTCAATCAAGTGCTATTAACTTTCAAAAAAACTAAAAGTCACTCAAAAAATTAGCAACCACGTTTACCTTTTACCCATTAATGAAATAAAAAACGCCGGAGCGCTGAGGGTCCCCATAAAATCATCGCCAATAAACCATCACCATAACGGAAAAAATTCTGACATACTCGATAAGCAGGCATAGCCCTGTGCCAGAAGCGGAAGTAGAGGACGTCCCGCATGCTCGTGTAGTTCAACAACCAGACCTTTGAGTGAGATAAAATCCTGGCTAAAGTCTTAATTAGCGCTGAAATATTAATAGAATGATCTAAAGTATCTGATGAAACTGCAATTAATAGCCTATGTTCAATACCTCATAAGGTCGGTGATGAAATCCTTTAACTTGCCAGATATTTACCGTTCAACAAATTTAAACACCATTGGGATGTGGAAAGATAATGCTGGAATCGGGGAAATCAGAGAGGAAAACTACTACGACCCGGTAAAACTTGCTCTGGCAACAGGCATAAAACCGCGTATGCCATTTTCGGTCTCGCAGCTATTTGATGAATTAAACGCGCTCACAAGGGATGATCCACTCGCCGACATCCTGCCAGAACACAGTTTCCATTTCACCTTCTTACCACTGACTCTACCACTCTATAAGGCAAACGAGCGATTGCCCTCGAAAGTTGAGCAATTGAAAAATATCTGGGCTGGATATCATTCGAAAAGGATTGTGATCAGGAACCTTCGTTTAATCACTTTGCCCAGCCAGTTATTACTGGCTGGTATCCCGGATGAGCCAGCGATAGCGATGCGTCAGTCATTCTGCGAGAAAATTCTGGCGTCTAACTGGAAAGATGAGTTGCTGATGCGGCACAGCAGCACTCCATTACCGGCGCCATTCTGGCACAGCACGATCCTGCGTTACGGCGCTGCTTTTATACCCGCAACGGTGCGGGAGTTTTTTTAGAACGTCAGGAAATTGATTACGGGGATGTCGTCGGAGAATTGACATTAGCGAGGATAAGTTATAACTGGGAAAAATTTTTTCCATTAGAGATTTAATATTGGCGATGTAGCAACATGCCGGATGCAATTGATCTATTCCTCAGTTTAAACGGGCGAGCTAAAGCCGTTGACCGCGGTAAACGCATGGATATCAAAATTTATCGCCACCTGTGGTGCGCGCTCAATATCCTGCACGGCGGTGAGAAACTGGTCGATATAAGCCTGCCCACCTTCCTCTTCGATATAGTGCGTTACATAACTGGTGGACAGGAAAAACAGCGCCACCTCTTGCGGCGTCAGAAAAATAATATTCGCGAACACTTCACGGCGCGCCTGCTTCAAATGGTCACAGCTCTGCATAATTTCCAGCGTATCGTCGTACTGAGTCAGGCGCGGATCGCGGTGGCGCGACCATTTAGTGACCAGTTCATACTCAATAAAGTCGCGCAGCGGCCCGTATGCCACCGGAAAATCATATTTGTAGGCACAAAACATTCCGTCGGGTTTGAGCCACTGCTTCATTTTCATCAGCACCGCTTTGCGATCCATCCAGTAGAACGAAGTCGCGCTGGTGATCAGATCAAAGCGGCGCTGCGGCGTAAACTCTTCGGCCGGGGAGATACTGAAGGTCAGATCCGGGTAATTCTGTCGGGCTTTCTCAATCAGTAACTCGCCGATATCGCAACCTTCCACATGCTGAAACAGCCCCTGCAGGCGCACGGTAGAGACGCCATTGCCGCAGCCGATATCCAGCGCGGCATCGTGTGTCGGCGACCGCGCTGCCAGCGAGGCGTATAAGGCATCGGGATAGGCGATCTTGCTGCGAACGTTGTTATAAGCTTCGGCATTTTTATTGAACTGTTTCATAGGCTTATTACTATTAAAATGTCATGGTTATCGACTTGATGCATAAAGTCGATATAGATGCTGCCGGACAGCGACGTTAAGCCTGTTCCGTAATCGCCTGGGCGGCACAAATCAGCGCCAGGTGGCTTAATCCCTGCGGCAGGTTGCCGCTCCATTTCCCGCTGCGGATATCGAACATCTCATTAAAAGTCTCGATATTGCCTTTATCACACAGGGTTTCGAGGATCGTTTCCATCGCCGCTTCGCCTTTGGCAACTTCCCCCAGCGCCGCCCATGCGCCTGCGAGCCAGAACGAACAGGCGACAAAAGTGTTCTCTTCCTGCTCTACGCCGCTGTAGCGATAGACCAGCGGACCGCCGTGCCCCAGCTCTTTTTCAATGGCCCGATAAGTTGAGAGCATGCGCGAGGGATTAACATGCTGACCGTAGCGATATACCAGCGCCAGCGAAGCATCCAGCCGATCCTCGCTTTCCGGGTAGAAGAGGTAAGCCTGTTTGCTTTCAGACCAGCAGTGGCTTTCGATCCAGTCGCGGATGCGATCCCGCTCGCGCTCCCAGCGGCCAATCCAGGTCGGCTCAATATATTTCTCTTTCGCCATCAGCACCGCCATATCCAGCGCCAGCCAGCAGGCCATTTTCGAATGGGTATAGTGTTGCCGTTCCGGCAGCTCCCAAATTCCACCATCCTTTTGCCGCCAGTTATCGGCGCAGCAGTTCGCCAGCTCACCCAGCAGCCGCGAAGTGGTCAGATCCAGCACATGTCCCGCTTTGACGAACAATTCGGCGGTCGCCAGCATGTCGCCATACATACTGAGCTGTAACTGATCGCGGGCATTATTGCCCACTCTTACGGGCCGGGAATCTTTATAACCGCGCAGAGGCAGATAGCTTTCGCTGGGTACCACTTCCCCTTCGAGAGTGTAGCAGGCCTGCAATCTCACGCCGTGGCGAATAATGGTTTTCGATAACCAGGAAAAGGCGGCTTTGCACTCCTCCAGCGCGCCCAAAAAGGCAAAAGCTTTAATGATCAGGCAGGCATCGCGGATCCAGGCGTAGCGGTAATCGTAATTTTTCTCGCCGCCAACCCCTTCAGGGATGGAGGTCGTGGCGGCTGCGGCAAGGGCACCCGTTGGCGAATACCACAAGAATTTCAGCGCCAGCGCCGAGCGCCCGACGTGCTGCGCATAGCGTCCTTCATAGCTCAGGCTTTTACTCCAGTCGCACCAGGCGAGGTGGCTGGTTTCAATTCTTTCGTCGATGGCCGCCAGATCCGGCACCGCCAGCGGCTCTTTTTCCGTTACCAACAGGGCAACCAGCACCCGCTGACCCCGGGCAACGTTAATCTGCCCGCTAATCTGCTCATCATCCGCGTCGGTGATCTCCACCTCTTCACTGGTGCGCAGCATTGCCATTAAATCAGCGACGTGGTAGACGTTGCCGTGGGTGGTTTCGTTCATCCACGGCGAACAGGTCTCCGCCCGCGTACCGAAACGCACTTTCAGGGTTAAGGCGACTTCACCCTCTAACCCTTCGATCCGCCGCGCCAGTTCGCTCCACGGCAAGCGCCCGGCCAGCGTACTGTTAATGGACTCGGTAAGACGCACTTTGCCGCTGTCGGTGGTAAAGCAGGTTTCCAGCACGTTGCTGTCCTGACGGTAACTGCGGGTGACGGTATAGGGCTGCTGCGGTTCAAGCTGAAAAAAACCACCGATCTCTGGATCGAGCAGGCGGTCAAACAGGGGAGGAGAGTCGATATTGGGCGCACACCACCAGTCAATGGAACCGTCCGGGGCGATCAGCGCCACCGAACGCCCTTCGCCAATGGCGGCGTAATCGCCGGGTTCGGCAAAGCCATCCTCGCGCACCGGCGAGTGATATGTTGTGTTCTTCAAAATTGCGACATCCTTAACCAAAAAAGGCCGCCGAAGGGCGGCCATAGCGGGCGTAAGTAGACGTGACGTTACAGCGTACCGGTACCGCCATCCGAGCACCAAACCTGGCCGGAGGTGTAGCTGCTTTCAGGAGAGGCCATAGTGACATACAGCGGTGCGATCTCGACCGGCTGACCCGGGCGGCCAAGCGGCGCGGTAGCACCAAACTGCTGCACTTTTTCCTGCGGCTGGCCGCCGCTCGACTGCAGCGGTGTCCAGTAAGGACCTGGTGCGACGGCATTCACGCGGATACCTTTTTCACCGAGCTGCTGGGCCAGGGATTTGGTGAACGCCACGATCGCCGCTTTGGTCTGAGCGTAATCCAGCAGGATCGGGCTAGGCTGGTAGGCCTGCACCGACGAGGTATTAATGATGCTCGCCCCGCGCGGCAGATGTTCGATAGCCGCTTTGGTGATCCAGAACATCGCATAGACGTTGGTTTTAAAGGTGGCGTCGAAATCTTCCGTCGACAGGGTCAGAATCGACTCGTTGAATTGTTGACGCCCGGCGTTATTCACAAGAATATCCAGCCCGCCCAGTTTAGAAACAGCTTCTTTTACCAGCGTCTGGCAAAAGGCTTCAGAGCGAATATCACCCGGGATGGCAATCGCTTTGCGCCCTTCGGCTTCAATCAGTTTGATCACTTCTGCCGCATCGGATTCCTCTTCCGGCAGGTAGTTGATCGCCACATCGGCCCCTTCGCGGGCATAGGCAATCGCCACTGCGCGGCCAATCCCGGAATCGCCGCCGGTGATCAGCGCCTTACGGCCCGCTAAACGACCGGAGCCGCGATAGCTGGTTTCGCCATGATCGGGGACCGGAATCATTTTACTGGCGAGGCCTGGAGCAGGCTGCGGTTGTTCAGCAAACGGCGGTGTCGGATAGTGCGGTGCGAGATTCGTTTTCGGATTTTGCTCTGCCATGCTATCTCCTTCAGGCGTTGTTGTAGATAAATTAAGCCTGGCATAGATGTGAGCGTTGTCACGGTATTAAGCGGCAAACAACCGATGAGAAAAGTCTGTAAACGGCGGGGAAAAGCCGGGAAACGGCGAAATTACGTCGCGTTACCCGGCAGATATTGTGAAGTAATTAGTCGAGATCGGCCCCGTTGCTGGCGATCACTTTTTTATACCACCAGAACGATTTTTTACGGCTGCGTGCCAGCGTACCGTTCCCGGCATCGTCGCGATCGACATAAACAAAACCGTAGCGTTTGCTCATTTCGCCCGTCGATGCCGCCACCAGATCGATACAGCCCCAGCTGGTATAGCCGATAACGGGAATGCCATCTTCAATGGCGTCGCCCATAGCGCGGATATGCTCGCGCAAATAGCTGATACGGTAATCATCTTCCACTTCGCCGTTAGCGTTGAGTTCATCTTTCGCCCCCAGACCGTTCTCCACAAGGAACAGCGGTTTCTGGTAACGGTCATACATCATATTCATGGTGATGCGCAGACCGAGCGGATCGATGCCCCAGCCCCATTCGCTCACTTCAATATGCGGATTGCGCAGGGATTTCACGATATTCGCGGCGCTGGTATTGTTGGCATTCATATCGGCGGAGGCGCAGCGTGAGGCGTAATAGCTAAAAGAGACGAAATCGACGGTGTTCTTGAGAATCTCGTCGTCACCGGCTTCTTTGACAATGGTGACGCCTTTTTCGCGAAACACGCGTGCCGAGTAGGCCGGATAGCTGCCGCGCGCCTGCACATCGATAAAGAACAGGTTTTCGCGATCTTTCTCCAATGCCGTCCAGACATCGACCGGTTTGCAAGAGTAGGGGTAAAAATTGCCCCCCGCCAGCATGCAACCCACCTGGTTTTGCGGGTTCACTTCATGGGCGATTTTGGTCGCCAGCGCGCTGGCAATCAGCTCATGGTGCGCCGCCTGGTATTTCACCTGATCCTGGTTTTCACCCTCTTCAAACACCAGCCCGGCACCAGAGAAGGGGCTGTGCAGCATGATGTTGATCTCGTTGAAGGTCAGCCAGTACTTCACCAGCCCGTCGAATTCTTCAAAGCAGGTGCGGGCGTAACGGGTAAAAAACTCCACCATTTTACGGTTACGCCAGGAGCCGTATTCCACCACCAGATGCATCGGCACGTCGAAGTGGCACAGAGTAATCAGCGGTTCGATATTGTACTTTTTGCACTCTTCGAACACCGCGCGGTAGAAGGCAATCCCTTCCGGGTTTGGCGTCAGCTCGTCACCTTTTGGATAGAGGCGGCTCCAGGCAATCGAAGTACGAAATACCGAAAAGCCCATCTCCGCCATCAGGGCGATATCTTCTTTATAGCGATGATAAAAATCGGTCGCCTGATGGCTGGGATAGAACTCATCTTCACGCAGGGTAAAGCGTTTCTCCTGACCGACTTTTACCGCCAGACGGTTGGCGCCGTGCGGGATCATATCCACGGTGGTCAGCCCTTTGCCGCCCTCCAGATAACCCCCTTCCGACTGGTTGGCGGCAAGGGCGCCGCCCCATAAAAATCCTGCTGGAAAAACTGACATGCATTACCTCGTTACGTTAATCAGGCTTGTGCTGCTTTTACGGTTACCGGCTCGGCCTTCGGCGCGGTACGCTCTTTTTCTACCGGGATATCTTCAAACCCAAGCAGCAGCGTCAGCACAAACGATAACACTACCGCCAGCGCCATCACGCCGAACACCCAGACAATCGACATTGGGTTTGCCGGGTCGAAGAACTGCACGCTGGTAAAGAGCCCAGGCGCCGCCATTGAGTGGCTGGCAAGCCCGGCGATACCGGCAACCGCGCCGCAGATAAAGCCGCTGATAAGGCTTGCGATCAGCGGACGTTTCAGACGTACCGCCACACCGTAGAGGGCCGGTTCTGAAATACCCGCCAGAATAGCGGAAGCCGCCGCCGCCAGTGCGGTCTGACGCAGCTCCGGGTTTTTCGTTTTCCACGCCACCGCCAGCGAAGAGCCGCCCAGCGAGAGGTTGGCACCGATTTCTGACGGCATGACCATGCCTTCTTTACCGGTTTCAGCGATGGTCTGAATAATGGTTGGGGTAAACACGCGGTGCATACCGGTCATCACCAGCAGCGGCCACAGCGCGCCCATAATGGCGACGGAGAGCCAGCCGAGATAACCGTGAATGGTGTAGACCAGCGCGGAAATAGCGCTACCGATCCAGATACCGAGCGGGCCAATCAGCACAATCGCCAGCGGTGCGGCAATCAGCACAATTAGCATCGGTTTTAAGAAGTTTTTCGTCACCGCAGGCGTAATGCGATCGACCCAGCGTTCGATATACGACAGACACCAGGTCATCACCAGCGCCGGGATCACCGTATAGGTATATTTCACCGCCGTGACCGGAACAAAAGCGAATTCCACATGCTCGCCCTGGGCGGCTTTCGCCATCAGTTCGATAAAGCTCGGATGCACCAGCACCCCGGCGATAGCGATCGCCAGCGACATATTGGTTTTGAATTTCACCGCCGCCGAGGCCGCGACCATCAACGGCAGGAAGAAGAACGCACCGTCGCCAATCACCGTCAAAATGGTCAGCGTTGAGGAGCCTTTTGGCAGTGCGCCGGACATCTCCAGCACCATCGCCAGCAGTTTGACCATCGAACCGCCAATGATCGCCGGGATCAGCGGCGACATGGTGCCGATCAGCGCATCGAGGATGCCCGCGCCAATGCGGCGTAAGGTCAGCTTCTGAGTGGTTTGTGTCTCGACCGGTTGCATATCTTGCGGCAGCAGGCTGACCACTTCGCGAAAAGCCTGTGAAACCGTATTACCAATAATAACCTGGCACTGGTTGTCGTTACGCACCACGCCCATTACGCCGCTGACGCTTTTCAGCGTTGGGCTGTCGATACGCGATTCGTCTTTTACCACAAAGCGCAGACGCGTCATGCAGTGGGTGACGGCGGCGATATTATCGGCACCGCCGAGCGCGTCGACCACCGAGCGGGCCAGCGCGGCATAATTCTTTGCCATTGGATTTTATCCTGTTTTATCAATAAGGTACTGCTTCATCGCCGGGTTGTATCGACCATGAAACACAAAATAGGTAACCGGTTCCACAAAATCATGATGAGTTTATTTGTCGTAAGCAAGAAAGAAAAGTTGGCGATTTTTATAATCGTGACGGCGATCACTGGATGGCGGGGGATTCGGATTATGGCTCGATGGTGGAGTGTTTCCTTCATCACAACGCCTGAAGTACACTTTCGGTCACGATGTTTGCAGGGGTAGCAAGATGGCAACAATGCAGGAAGTGGCAAAGCGTGCCGGGGTGTCAAAAGCCACGGTTTCCCGCGTGCTGACGGGCAAAGGATATGTGGGCGAAGAGACCAAAGCGCGGGTTTTTGCGGCGATTGCCGAAAGCGGCTACCGCCCGAATTTACTGGCTCGTAGCCTGGCTTCGAGTAAAACCCAGACCCTGGGGCTGGTGGTCACCAATACCCTTTATCACGGCGTTTACTTCAGCGAGCTACTCTCTCACGCCGCGCGGATGACGGAAGATAAAGGCCGCCAGCTGCTGCTGGCGGATGGCAAACACAGCGCCGAAGAGGAGCGCCAGGCGATCCAGTACCTGCTCGACCTGCGCTGTGACGCGATTATTATTTATCCGCGCTTTCTCAGCGTCGATGAACTTGATGAGATTATCGACAACCATTCCCAGCCGATCATGGTGCTCAATCGCCGCCTGCGAAAGCATGCCAGCCACTGCGTCTGGTCCGATCAAAAAGCCTCCAGCGTTAGCGCGGTATCCCAGCTGATTGCCCGCGGTCATCGCGATATCGCCTTTATTACCGGCTCGCTGGATTCGCCCACGGGTATTGAACGTCTATCCGGTTATAAAGAGGCGCTGGCCCAACACGACATTGCCGTGCGTGACGAGCTGATCGTGCAGGGCAAATGGACCCCTGCCAGCGGCGCGCAGGGTGTGGCGGAGCTGCTTGCGCGCAACGCGACCTTTACGGCGCTGGTCGCCAGTAATGACGATATGGCCATCGGCGCGATTAAACAGCTGCACGAAAGCAAACTTGCCGTGCCGCAGCAGGTCTCGGTGGTGGGGTTCGATGATATCGCCATTGCGCCGTTTACCGTCCCGGCGCTCTCCAGTGTGAAAATTCCCGCCACCGGGATGATTAAAGAGACCATTAACCGCTTGATCTTTATGCTCGACGGCGGCGATTTCCACCAGCAGCAAACCTTTCCCGGTGAGTTAATTACCCGCGACTCGATTATTAACGGCCCCCATGCCTGATCTCGTCAGCTGTCATCGTCACTAGTGTCGATGACAGTGCCCCTCATTTTTAAATCTCTTTAAAAACAATGCATTAATTTTTGGCACGCTTTATGAATAGTCCGCCGGGAGAGTGCCTTTTTCCGGAGGAATTGATGAACCGATTTATTATGGCCGATGCCGCTAAATGTATTGGCTGTCGCACCTGTGAGGTCGCCTGCGTGGTGTCCCATCAGGAAAACCAGGACTGTGCGGCGTTGACGCCTGACTCGTTTTTGCCGCGTATTCATGTCATTAAGGGCGTCAATGTGTCGACGGCGACGTTATGTCGTCAGTGTGAAGACGCGCCCTGTGCCAACGTCTGCCCGAACGGCGCAATTAGCCGCAACGAAGGTTTTGTCCATGTGATGCAGGAACGCTGCATTGGCTGCAAAACCTGCGTCGTGGCGTGCCCTTACGGGGCGATGGAAGTCGTTGTGCGCCCGGTGGTACGCCACAGCGGTGCGGGGCTAAATGTGCGCGCCGAAAAAGCCGAAGCCAACAAATGTGACCTGTGCCACCACAGCGAAAGCGGTCCCGCCTGTATGCAGGCCTGCCCGACAAAAGCGCTGGTGTGTGTCGATCGCAACTTACTGGAACAGATGAGCGCGGAAAAACGTCGCCGCGCCGCGCTGGACAGTGCCGTTTCCCTGGTGTTCTAAACAATCTGCCTTTCACTTTTAACAGGTCTGTTACTGATGAAAAAAATTACAAGCGTATGCCCTTACTGCGGCGCTGGCTGCAAACTGAAACTGGTCGTCGATAACGGAAAAATCATCCGTGCAGAAGCGGCTGACGGCCACACAAACCAAAACGAACTGTGCCTGAAGGGCTATTACGGCTGGGATTTTCTTAACGACACCAAACTGCTGACGCCGCGTCTGACGCAGCCGATGATTCGCTACGAAAAAGGCGGCAAGTTAACGCCCGTCAGCTGGGATGAAGCGATCCGCTACACTGCTAAACGCCTTAGCGACACTAAAGCCAAATTTGGCCCGCGCGCCATTATGACGACAGGATCCTCGCGCGGCACCGGCAATGAAACCAACTATGTAATGCAAAAATTTGCCCGCGGCGTGCTGCACACCAACAACGTCGACTGCTGCGCGCGCGTCTGTCACGGGCCTTCCGTCGCCGGGCTGCAGGAAACTCTCGGCAACGGGGCGATGAGCAACTCCATCGGCGATCTCGAAAATTCGCGCTGCCTGCTGGTATTTGGCTATAACTGCGCCGATTCGCACCCGATCGTGGCGCGCCGGGTAATTAAAGCCAAACAGAACGGGGCGAAAATAATCGTTTGCGATCCGCGCAGGATCGAAACCGCGCGCATTGCCGATCAGCATCTGCAGCTCAACAACGGCTGCAATATGGCGCTGGTTAACGCCTTTGGCTATGTGCTGCTGGAAGAAGAACTCTACGATAAAGATTATGTCGCCAGCTTCACCACCGGGCTGGAGGCTTACCGCGAAACCGTAAAAGATTACGCGCCGGAAGCGGTAGAACATATTACAGGCGTGCCGGCAAAACAGGTGCGTCAGGCGATGCGTACCTACGCTGCCGCGCCGTCTGCCACTATTATGTGGGGCATGGGCGTTACCCAGTTTGGTCAGGCGGTGGATGTGGTTAAAGGGCTTTCCAGCCTGGCGCTGCTCACCGGCAACCTTGGGCGCGAGCATGTCGGCGTCGGTCCGGTGCGCGGGCAGAACAACGTGCAGGGCGCGTGCGATATGGGCGTGATCCCCAACCAGTTCCCTGGTTACCAGGATGTGGTTAACCCGCAGGTGCGGGCGAAGTTCGCCGACGCGTGGGGCATTGATCCGGCAGTGATGGACGACAAAGTGGGCGTGCGCATTACCGAAGTGCCGCACCTGGCGCTGGAAGGCAAAATGAAAGCCTACTACATCATGGGCGAAGATCCGTTGCAGACCGAAGCGGATCTTGGGCTGGTGCGTAAAGGTTTTGAAGCCCTCGATTTTGTCGTGGTGCAGGATATCTTTATGACCAAAACCGCCGAGCAGGCGGATGTGCTGCTGCCTGCCACCTCGTGGGGCGAACATGGCGGCGTCTTTACCTGCGCCGATCGCGGTTTTCAGCGTTTCGAAAAAGCCATTGAGCCGCAGTACAACGTCAAGCGCGACTGGGAAATCATCAGCCTGATTGCCACGGAAATGGGCTATCCGATGCACTATGACAACAACCAGCAAATCTGGGATGAGATGCGCGAGCTGTGCCCGCTGTTCTATGGCGTCACCTACGAAAAAATGGGCGATATGGGGCATGTACAGTGGCCGTGTCCGACCCTTGACCATCCCGGTACGCCGTACCTGTATCAGAACAATAAGTTCGATACGCCGGACGGCAAAGGTCATCTGTTTGCCGCCCAGTGGCGTGCGCCGGCGGAACGTCCCGATGACGAGTTCCCGCTGGTACTCTGTACGGTGCGCGAAGTGGGTCACTACTCCTGCCGTTCGATGACCGGCAACTGTGCGGCGCTGCAAACCCTCGCTGATGAACCAGGCTTTGTGCAGATCAACCCGGCGGACGCCGATGCCCTCGGTATCACGGATCGTCAACTGGTGTGGGTGGAATCCCGTCGCGGCAAAGTCATCACCCGTGCTGACGTTAGCGAGCGTATCAATCATGGCAGCGTCTATATGACCTACCAGTGGTGGATTGGCGCCTGTAACGAACTGACGCAGGATAATTTGGATCCAATTTCGAAAACGCCGGAGACCAAATATTGCGCCGTTCGGGTGAGTGCGATCAACGATCAGCGCTGGGCTGAAGAGTACACTTTGCGCACTTATCAACAGATGAAGAGTCGATTGCTTGATGCAGCGATGCAGTGATGAGACGGCCGACAGCGACGGTGTCTGCTTGCGCGTGTACGGCAAAGTACAAGGGGTGGGCTTCCGCCCCTTTGTCTGGCAGCTGGCGCAGCAGCTCGGCCTGAAGGGCGATGTCTGTAATGATGCGCAGGGGGTGGAGATTCGCCTGTTCGGTCACGAAGGCGATTTTCTTCCCCTCCTGCAACAACAGTGCCCGCCGCTGGCGCGCATTGATAAGGTGACCAGCACGGCGTTTTGCTGGTCCACCGTGCCAGAGGAATTCGCCATTCGCCATAGCGCGGGCGGCGCAATGAACACACAGATCGTCCCCGACGCCGCAACTTGTCCGGCGTGCCTCGCCGAAATGAACGATCCCAACGAGCGCCGCTACCGCTATCCGTTTATTAACTGCACCCACTGCGGGCCGCGCTTCACCATTATTCACGCCATGCCCTACGACCGGCCGTATACGGCGATGGCGGGGTTTCCCTTGTGCCCTGTTTGTGAGGCGGAGTATCGCAACCCGCTGGATCGCCGTTTTCATGCCCAGCCTGTGGCCTGTGAAGCCTGCGGTCCACGCCTTGAATGGCGCGGCAGCGAGCATCAGACCCACGGGGAAGCCGCCTTGCAGGCCGCCGTCTCGCTGATAAAAAGCGGCGGCGTGGTGGCGGTAAAAGGCATTGGCGGTTTTCATCTGGTTTGCGACGCGGGTAATCAGGCGGCGGTGCTGCACCTGCGCGCGCGTAAACACCGTCCGGCAAAACCGCTGGCGGTGATGTTACCCGACGGCCAACAGGTGAATGCACAGGCGCAGCGTTTACTCGCCACGCCCGCTGCGCCAATTGTGCTGGTGGAAAAAGGCAGCATTTCCGGACTGTGCGAGGCGATTGCTCCGGGGCTTGATGAAGTAGGCGTGATGCTGCCCGCCAATCCGCTACAGCATCTGCTGGCGCAGGCGTTACAGCGCCCGCTGGTAATGACCTCCGGCAATCTCAGCGGTAAACCGCCAGCGATAAGCAATGAACAAGCGTTAAGTGATCTGGCGGATATCGCCGACGGTTTTTTGCTGCACAACCGCGATATCGTCCAGCGCATGGATGATTCCGTGGTGCGGGTAAGCGGCGAGATGCTGCGCCGTTCGCGCGGCTATGTACCCGATGCGCTGCCGCTGCCACCGGGTTTTAGCGATGTGCCGCCGCTACTGTGTCTCGGCGCAGATATGAAAAATACCTTTTGTCTGCTGCGCGGCAACAGTGCCGTGCCGGGGCAACATTTTGGCGACCTCACGGACGAAGGCGTGGAAACCCAGTGGCGCAGCGCTCTGGGTTTGATGCAGCAAATTTACGCTTTCACCCCCGAGCAGGTGGTGATGGATGCCCACCCGGGCTATCGCACCCATCAATGGGCCAGCAGCTACGGCCTGCCGGTGCAGAGCGTGCTGCATCACCACGCTCATGCCGCCGCCTGCCTTGGCGAACATGGCTGGGGGCTGGAACAAGGGGATGTGATTGCCTTAACCCTTGATGGCATTGGCATGGGCGAGAACGGAGAACTGTGGGGCGGCGAGTGTTTGCGGGTTAATTACCGCGAGTGCGAACGCCTTGGCGGCTTACCGGCGGTGGCGCTGCCCGGCGGCGATCTCGCGGCGC
>NZ_JXAG01000040.1 GCF_000814905.1 Enterobacter sp. Bisph1 | reverse complement strand
CCCGGAAACCGCCGTTATCCAGCAGCAGAACTGGCCGCTGCTGGTGCGGGCGATTGAGCGCGGAATCAACGCGCCAAAAGCCTCTTCCTGCGGGCGCTTATTTGACGCCATTGCCTGCGCGCTGGGCTGCGCACCGCTGCATCTGAGCTATGAAGGGGAAGCGGCCTGTCGGCTGGAAGCGCTGGCGGCAACCATTGATGCTGCTGAGCATCCGCTAGTGATGCCCCTCAACGGTAACCTGCTTGATTTGGCGCTGTTCTGGCAAAGCTGGCTTAACTGGCAGGCGACGCCCGCCGAACGGGCGTGGGCCTTTCATGATGCGCTGGCACAAGGGCTGGCAACCCTTGCGCGCCGCGAAGCAACACTGCGCGGGATTAAGACGCTGGTGTTCAGCGGCGGCGTAATGCATAACCGCCTGCTGAAAAAACGCTTACAGCAAAAGCTGACGGGTTTTACCCTGCTGTTTGCCCACCAGCTCCCGGCCGGAGATGGCGGTATCGCCTTCGGCCAGGGGCTGGTGGCAGCGGCGCGGCTTATACCGCCAGCGCTTTAAGCAGGGCAAAAGCCTCTTTCATTTTGTCTTCGCTGACCACGAAGGCGCGCAGTTTATCGTCCGCATCAAGCCCTTTAGCCACCATACCGTCGGCTCCGGCGGTAATGTGCCAGCGCAGATCGCTGCGCCGGGTTTCGCCCGCCAGATGCAGCGGCATCAGCGGCGTTTTCACCTTCACCAGCATCGCCGGTAGCGTCAGCTGCGTGGTAATACCGGTGAGGTTTTTCGCCAGCGTCATGGCGCTCAGTTGGATCGGCTGCAGGAACGGCAGCAGATGGCCGTTGATCTGCGCACAGTCGCCGAGAGCGAAAATATACGGGTTGCTGGTTTGCAGCGTGCCGTCAACGACGATCCCGCGTTCAACCTCCAGCCCGGCGCTTTGTGCCAGCGCAACCTGTGGCGTAAGCCCCGTTGCCGCGACAACCACATCTGCATCAACAACGCGATCGTCATCCAGCTGCGCACGCACGCCCTGCTGCTGTTCATCAATTCTTTCCAGACGCGTATTCAATAGCAGGCGCACGCCCATCGCCGTCAGGCAGTGTTGCAGGCGGCCGCTCACTTCCGGCGGCATTAACGTTGGCAGAATGCTGGCGGCGTTATCCACTACGGTCACGCGTTTACCCGCGCGGCTAAAATCCATCGCCAGTTCGCAGCCAATCAGCCCGGCACCGACAATAAGCACGCGGCTTGCATCGCGCAGGGTGGCCTCGACGCGCTGATACTCTTGCAGGCTGTTGAGGGTCAGCATCTTTTCGTGCCCCGGTAAGGGCGGTACGAAAGCTTTTGCCCCGGTCGCCAGCACCAGCTTATCGTACGACCACTGCCGATCGGCGCTTTTCACCACCCGCGCTTCGGCGTCGATAGCGGTGACGCAGGTGTGCGGGAACAGGCGCAGGTTATATTGCTCGGCAAACTCGCCCGCTGACTGACGAATCAGTTCTTCCGCGCGCTGCCCCTGGCTTATCACATGGCTTAAGTCGGGCTTGTTGTACTCCTCCATGCCATCGGCGGCAATCAGCGTCAGTGGTACGGCGCTGTCGAGCTTGCGAATATTTTTTACCAGCGTCCGGGCGGCAAAGCCCGAACCGATAATGACAATACCTGCGCTCATTTTGCCTCCGTTGCCAGTTCGTCAAACACCTCTTTGCCTAATGAACATTCCGGGCACAGGAAGTTATCCGGCACGTCGCTCCACGGCGTACCCGGTGCGACGTCCTGCATCGGTTCACCTTTCGCCGGGTCATAGATCCACTGGCAGACGCTGCACTGCATGCTTGGGCCTAAATCTGCGGCGGCCGCGGCGGCACAGGCGCAGGCCTGCTGCGGGCTGGTCGGCGCTGTACTTTGCGTTTCTGGCAGCGGTGACAGCGCCCACTGGCGGGCAATCTCGCGTCCGTGCTGGCGGCAAATTTCCAGCGCGTCCATATCCGGGCGCCATTTCGCTTTCAGGCTCATGGACATTTCAAAACCGGCGTCCTGCAAACGGGTGGAGAGACGATCCACCGCGCCGCCGCTCCAGCCGTGGGAGCCAAAGGCGCTGGCGCGTTTATTGCGAAAACGCAGCCCGGTAATTTCTTCCACCAGCCCGGCGATTTTCGGCATCATCACGTTATTCATCGTTGATGTTCCAACCAGTACGCCTTTTGAACGAAAAACGTTGGTCAGAATGTCGTTTTTATCGCTGCGTGCGACGTTAAAAATCTTCACCGCCACGCGCGGATCGACTTCGTTAATGCCCTGCGCAATGGCATCGGCCATCATGCGGGTATTATTCGACATGGTGTCGTAGAAAATCGTGATGCGATCTTCCTGATAATCTGCCGCCCATTTCAGATACAGCTCAACGATTTGCGTCGGGTTGTCGCGCCACACCACGCCGTGGGAGGTGGCAATCATATCCACCGGCAGGTTGAAGCCGAGGATCTCAGTGATTTTCGGCGTCACCAGGCGGCTGAACGGCGTAAGGATATTGGCGTAGTAGCGCTGGCACTGCTCAAACAGTTCCGCCTGATCCACTTCGTCGTTAAACAGGCGTTCGTCACAATAGTGCTGACCAAAGGCGTCATTACTGAACAGCACAGCGTCGCCGGTCATGTAAGTCATCATGCTATCGGGCCAGTGCAGCATCGGCGTTTCGACAAAAATAAGCTGCTTGCCGTTGCCGATATCCAGCGAGTCACCGGTTTTCACTACCTTGAAGTTCCACTCCGGATGGTGGTGATGACCGTTAATCGAGTCGATGGCGTTGTTGGTGCAATAGATGGGCGTATTGGGAATGTACGACATCAGCTCCGTCAGCGCGCCAGCGTGATCTTCTTCGGCATGGTTGATAATGATGTAATCGATCATCTCAAGATCGATTTCGCTGCGCAGGTTCTGCACGAACTCACGGCTAAACTTATGATCGACAGTATCGATCAGCACATTTTTGCCTTCGCGGATCAGGTAGCTGTTATAGCTGCTGCCCTTCAGGGTTTTATATTCGGTGCCGTGAAAATCGCGGACTTCCCAGTCACGTTGTCCAACCCAGTGAATGTTGTTTTTTACATGAATAGTCATAGCTGTGGTCCTGTGCAGTAAATTCAAATTGATGAATGACCTGTATCAAGTTGCGTGCCAGGTTTTTATTAGTTTGATTTTTATAGGTTTTGTAATTTTAATGGAAAATAAAATTGTCATAATGACTATGAAAAATGCTGTCAATATGACACTCTGCATTGTCAAAAAGACAGTGAGGTAGCGATGAGTTTTTCCCTGAATGTGCTGGCGACCATCGCCATCGAACTGCAACGCGGTATTGGTCACGCTGACCGTTTCCAGCGTTTGATCGCCACCCTGCGCCAGGTGCTGGCGTGCGACGCTTCGGCGCTGCTGCGCTATGAATCACGGCAATTTATCCCGTTGGCCATCGACGGGCTGGCGCAGGATGTGCTCGGCAGACGCTTTACGCTGGAGGGCCACCCAAGGCTGGAGGCGATTGCCCGCGCCGGGGATGTGGTGCGGTTCCCCGCCGACAGCGATCTGCCGGATCCCTACGACGGTCTGATTCCCGGCCAGGAGAGCCTCAAAGTGCATGCCTGTCTCGGGCTGCCGCTGTTTGCCGGGCAGAATCTGATTGGCGCGCTGACGCTGGACGGTATGTCGCCGGATCAGTTCGATACCTTTAGCGATGAAGAGCTGCGGCTGATTGCCGCGCTGGCGGCGGGTGCGCTGAACAACGCGCTATTGATTGAGCAGCTGGAGAGCCAGAATATGCTGCCCGGCGCGCCAGCGACCTTTGAGCAGGTTGCGCACAGCGAAATGATCGGGCTTTCACCGGGTATTGCGCAGCTGAAAAAAGAGATCGATATCGTCGCCGCCTCCGATCTGAACGTGTTGATCAGCGGGGAAACCGGCACCGGCAAAGAGCTGGTGGCGAAGGCGATTCATGAAGGATCGCCAAGGGCGATCAATCCGCTGGTCTACCTCAACTGTGCCGCGCTGCCGGAAAGTGTGGCGGAGAGTGAGCTGTTCGGTCATGTAAAAGGGGCGTTTACCGGGGCTATCAGCAACCGCAGCGGGAAATTCGAAATGGCGGATAACGGTACGCTGTTTCTTGATGAAATCGGCGAGCTGTCGCTGTCGCTACAGGCAAAATTGCTGCGCGTGCTGCAGTATGGCGATATTCAGCGCGTCGGCGATGATCGCAGCCTGCGTGTCGATGTGCGGGTGCTGGCGGCGACCAACCGCGACCTGCGCGAAGAGGTGCTGGCGGGGCGTTTTCGCGCCGATCTCTACCATCGCTTAAGCGTCTTTCCGCTGTCGGTGCCGCCTCTGCGCGAGCGCGGGGAAGATGTGGTGCTGCTGGCGGGCTATTTCTGCGAGCAGTGCCGCCTGCGCCTTGGGTTGGGAAGAGTGGCGTTAAGCCCCGGCGCGCGGGCGCATTTGCTAAGTTACGGCTGGCCGGGGAACGTGCGCGAACTGGAACACGCTATTCACCGCGCGGTGGTGCTGGCGCGCGGGACACGTAACTCTGACGACGTGGTACTGGAAGCGCGTCATTTCGCCCTTAGCGATGAACCGGTACAGCCATCTGCACCGGTAACGCCAGTGTCGGTCGAGCAAAACCTGCGCGATGCGACGGAGGATTTTCAGCGGGCATTTATCTCGCGCACGCTGCAGGAGCAGGGCGGTAACTGGGCTGCCTGCGCGCGTGCGCTGGAGATGGACGTCGCCAACCTGCACCGGCTGGCGAAGCGTTTAGGGCTGAAGCGTTAAAGAATGCCCGCCTGCCAGAAATCCTGCAGGTTAATTGCGCCAACCAGCAAACCCGCCTCATCCACTACCGGGGCGGCGGCGATTTTACGCTGCATCAAGCGCTCTTTGGCATCTACCGCGCGGCTGCCCGCCTCAAGGGTGATGCCGCCGGGGGTCATCGCCTCGCTCACACAGTCGGTTAATGCGCCGCCCGCCACCAGCCAGCGGCGCAGATCGCCGTCGGTAAACACCCCTTTGACGAGGCGCTGGTCATCGCATACCGCCACCAGGCCTAAACCGGTGCGGCTAAGCTCGAGCATGGCGTCCATCACGCTGGTGGTAATTTGCACCTGCGGGATCTGCTCCTCTTTGCGCATCAAATGATGCACTTTATTAAGCAAGCGCGCGCCAAGTGCGCCTGCCGGGTGGGAGCGGGCAAAATCCTCTTCATCAAACCCGCGTGCCTGCATCACCGCCATCGCCAGCGCGTCGCCCATCATCAGCGTATTGACGGTGCTGGAGGTTGGAGCCAGATGCATCGGGCAGGCTTCCCGCTCCACCGAAATATCCAGTACCGCATCTGCGGCCAGCGCCAGCGGGGAGCGCGGTTTGCCGGTCATCGCCAGCAGCGCGACGGATTTCTCCTCAAGGCGCGGCAGGATCAGATCCAGCTCTTTCGCCGAACCGGAGTAAGAGATAAACAGCATCACGTCGCGGCTCTCGATCATGCCGAGATCGCCGTGCAGCGCTTCAGCCGGATGGACAAAAAAAGCGGGCGTACCGGTGCTGGCAAGTGTTGCGGCAATCTTCTTGCCGATATGACCGGACTTGCCGATGCCGGAGACAATCACTTTTCCTTCGCAGTTGAGGACCTTCTCAGCGGCGCGCACAAACCCTTCGCCCAGGCGCTCCGGCAGGCGGCTGGCTTCCTGTAGCTCCAGCAGCAGAGTCTGCCGTGCGGCATTAATCAGTGACTCACTCATCTTTTTCTCCGGCAATAATTACTTCTACGCCTTTCGCTTCCAGCGCGGCGCGCACGTCGGCGGCAATCCCGGCGTCGGTGATCAGTTTATCCACGCTCTCCAGGCTACAGACCACGTTCGGGCTTTTGCGACCAAACTTGGAGGAGTCTGCCATCAGGATCACTTCTCGGGCGGCGTTACACATCGCTTTGCTGACGGTAAACACTTCGTTAAAGGTGGTCACACCGGCGTTCAGATCGATACCGTCGGTGCCCATAAACAGCTTGTCGAAGCTGAAATGGTCGAAGGCGTTTTCCGCCAGTTGGCCGTGGAAGGAGGCGGATTTTTTACGGAAGGTGCCGCCGGGCATCAGAATGGTCTGCTCGTTATCCAGCTCCGACAGCGCATTAACAATATGCAGACTGTTGGTCATCACGGTGATGTTATTGAAGTGGCTCAGTAGCGGCACCATTTGCAGCACCGTACTGCCAGCATCGAGAATGATAGAGTCGCCATCATGAATAAAGCCGACGGCCGTTTCGGCAATCATTCCCTTCTGTACGGTGTTGATCAGCGTTTTGTGATCGATAGGCGGATCGGCTTCGTCTTTGTTAAGCACCACGCCGCCATAGGTGCGGATCACCGCACCGGCTTGCTCCAGCGCGACTAAATCTTTCCGTATGGTCGTGCCTGTGGTGTCGAAACTGGCGGCCAGCTCTTCAACTGAACATTTTCCCTGCTTTTGCAGATGCTGAAGAATAGCCGCCTGACGCTGACGTGGTTTCATAGGCGCTGATTTCCTGCGTTACGTTGCGAAATGATAATTTCGCAAGCTTTTAGCATTCACAACGAAATTATCCATGTTTCATTTTAAGCGCTAATGATAGAGCATTCTGACAGCCTTGATCATGGGGAAAGATCACATCGGGCTCTAATTCATCTCTTTTTACCCCGATTAAGCGATCAATTTTTGTTGGCCGGGCAAAGACGGTCACGCCGCGCATTAGCAAGGTGTCGATCACCCGATCCTGCTTATCGAAGGCGACGGCCAGCACCACGCGCGGTTTAAAACGCCCGCCGGATCGCCCCACGCCGACGCGCCCGCGCTGGCATAAAATATCGAAGGCTTTGTTAAACTGGCGGATTTGCCAGCCGCCAAGGGCCATCTGGCAAAGCCAGGCGATGGCGGCGACGGTGATAAGGGCTGAAACCATGCTCATCTCCTTTATACGCAGGCCCTCGCAAGGAGGGCCATTAAATCAGAACATCACCTGGCCGCCGGTGACATTAATTGACTGGCCGGTACAGTAGGACGCTTTGGCGCTGGCATAAAACATCAGCACATTTAGCACGTCCTGATAGTCACAGCCGCGTTTTAGCGGCACTTTGTCGATGTAGTGCTGCTCGACTTTATCCGCCGCGATGCCCAGTTTGCTGGCGTACTGCGGGATCAGCGACTGGAACATCGGCGACTTCAACAAGTTGCCCAGCATCAGCGAATGTACGGTAATACCATATTCTGCCAGATCCAGCGCCAGCGACTGGGTTAAGCCCACACCGCCGAACTTCGCCGCGCTGTAGCCGGAGTTGTGCTTGCTGCCGACTTTGCCGGATTTGGAGTTAATCTGGATAATGCGCCCCTGAATGCCGTCGCGGATCATCAGTTTTGCGAATTCCCGTGCGCAGAGGAAATAGCCCACCAGGTTCACCTGTAATGAGCGGTCAAAATCGCCGAGGGCAAAATCGCTGATAAACGCCGCCTTGGCGATCCCGGCGCTGTAGACCAGCAAATCCGCACGACCAAAAATCTCATCCACGCCGCGCGCCAGCGCCAGCACGCTCTGTTCGCTGGTGGCATCCGCGCCAAATCCGTAGGCCATTCCTTCGCCAAACTCGCTGTTGATCTCCTGGGCGATGTTCGCTGCTTTATCACTTTGAATATCCACTACCGCCACGCGGTAGCCTTCTGCGGCAAGCCCACGGCTGAGGAACGCCCCGAGGGTTTGTCCTCCACCAATGACTACGGCAACCTGTTTCATAGACTTCTCCTTAAAGACTTAAGCGACAAATTTTAAAATACAGCCGGTGGCGATACCGTTCGGCACCGGGCCTGCGACATGGACCGTCCCTGGATATTCCGCCTGGGTTTGTCCATCGAAACGCAGGGTGATATGGCCCAGTTCACGCAGGTTTTGCTCCGCGACATCGCCCACGGCGGTAACCGGGTAGCGATGCTCGCCCAGTTCAAACGCGGCACCGGGTAACAGCGCGCCCGAAAGCGCACCGTGGTTATGGATAAAACAGAACTCGGCGACATCCGCAGGCGCACCTTCGCGGAAGGTAATCAGCATGTTGTCGCTCAGCGCATCCGGGGCGCTTTCGCCGATATGGGTAATAGTGGTTTGATAAATAACAGGCATACAACGACCCTTACTGATAAATGAAACCGGAAACAAACCAGGCGATCAGCACCGTCGGCGCACCCGTTAAGAAGCGGCTGACCAGTACCGATGGCACACCGACGCGTACCGTCTCCTGGCGCGCTTCTGCAAGGGAAAGACCTACCGGGATAAAGTCGCACGCCGCCTGCGCGTTAATGGCAAACAGCGCGGGCAGGGCGAGATGCGGCGGGATATTGCCAAGACCGATCTGCACGCCAATCAATACACCAATGACCTGCGCGATCACGGCGCCAGGGCCGAGAAACGGCGACAGCAGCGGAAAAGAGCAGATTAACGCCAGCGTCACTAACCCCAGCGGGTGGCTGGCAAGGGGCGCGAGACCGTGGGCAATCCAGTCGCCGAGGCCAGAAGCCATGATGATGCCGATCAGCGCCGAGACGAAGGCCATAAACGGCAGAATGGTTTTTAGCACCGTATCGATGGTGTCACGCCCGGACTGGAACAGCACCGCCACCGCCGATCCCATGCCCATACCGACTTTCGCCAGCAGGCCATCGCTCTGTTCGGTGATCTTTTTGCTGGTGTCGTAATCCCGGCCGGCAGGTTTTTTGGGCGCTGCGGTTGCCGTTTTTGGTGCCGCTTCGCCGAGCAGGCGAATATTGTCCTCTTTCACGCCGGAGACGTAGATATCTTCCACAATGAACTGCGCCAGCGGACCGGATTTCCCCGTCGCGTGGATATTCACCGTCGGGATGCGGCGTTTGGGATAGATACCGCAGCGCAGCGTGCCGCCGCAATCAATGACCGCGACGCCGATCTCCTCTTGTGGCGGTTCGCCCTCTTTAAAACCGTCCACCGCCTGCCAGCCGGTAAGCTGCGCCAGTTTGTCGACGATGGCCGGGCGGGTTCCGGCGGTGATATAGACAATTTTCTTCTGGTGGCTAGCGTCAATCTCCAGCGGGCCGCCCCAGCCGCCGGCACCTTTTTCAATCACTATGCGCGTCATGATGTTGCTCCGGCGAGACGAACCTGTTGCTCAAGCTGAATGCCCATTTTCTTTTCGAAAATCGACGTGGTGAGATCCGTTACCCAGCCGCGGAAGAAGTTGGTTACCAGACCCACCAGCAGATAGCTCACCGCCAGCGGGCCGAGGGGTAAACCGAGGGTGGTCAAACCGCTGGCAATGCCCAGATAGACAAACAGTTCACCCGGGTTGATATGGGGAAACAGGCCGTTCATCGAGTGGCAGCTATATGACGCGGCGGCGTAATAGCTCGGTTTGTACTTCTCTGGCATAAAGCGCCCGAGACTCAGCGTCATCGGGTTGCAAAAGACAAAGGTGCCGACACAGGGCAACAGCAAATAGCGGGCGACCGGGTTACCGGCGCAGCGCTGGGCAAATGTTTCGATACGGTGTTGGCCAATAAAATTAATCAGCGCATTCATGATAACCAGCAGGCTTATCAGCAGCGGCAAAATACCGGTCACCATGCCGGTGAACACTTCGCCGCCTTTCTGAAACAGCCCGATGAACCATTCGGCACCATGGGTAATGGTTTCCATTGTTCTCTCCTGTAGGGTTCTCGTTTTGTTGTCTAACCGTGCAATATAATAATCACTTTGAAAGTTTAAGATGTGTTATTAAGATCTCATTATGAAAGTAAAAGCGATCATTGTGAAAGTTTTTGCGAGGTGGCACGGAGTAAAATGAACGTGGACTGAAAGAGGGCAGGTGAAGTGAGATTGCGCTCGCAGGCGTTATGACGCTTCCTTGTAGGGAGCCAGATGCTTTACCATACTTGCCCCTGGCTGAATTCGTTTAAAGTGGATGTCCCATGTCAAAGCGTTGTTACGCAGCATTACTGCCTGCGTTTGTTTTGCTTACTGCCTGTAGTAGTAAACCTCGTCCTGCTGAAACCCCGCAAACCGTGTCGCCCACACCGACCGGTGGGTTTTTGCTCCAGCCGCAGCATAACGTTCTGATGACCGGCGGCGACTTTGCCAATAACCCGGCGGCAGAAGAGTTCATCAATATGATGGTCAGCAAGCACGGCTTCGACCGACAGCAGCTGCATGAAATCCTTTCGCAGGCGAAACGCCTCGATTACGTGCTGCGTCTGATGGAGAAACAAGCCCCGACCAGCGCAGGTCCGAGCGGGCCGAACGGCGCCTGGCTGCGCTATCGTAAGCAGTTTATTACGCCGGATAACGTACAAAACGGCGTCGCCTTCTGGAACCAGTATCAGGACGCGCTGGACCGCGCCTGGATGGTCTACGGCGTATCTCCGGAAATTATCGTCGGCATTATTGGCGTGGAAACCCGCTGGGGCCGCGTAATGGGGAAAACGCGCATTCTTGATGGGCTGGCGACGCTGGCCTTTGACTATCCGCGTCGTGCTAAATATTTCGCCAGCGAGCTGGAAACGTTCCTGCTGATGGCGCGCGATGAGAGCGATGACCCGCTGGAGCTGAAAGGCTCTTTCGCCGGGGCGATGGGCTACGGCCAGTTTATGCCCTCTTCCTACAAACAGTTTGCCGTCGATTTCAACGGCGATGGTCATATCAACCTGTGGGATCCCGTCGACGCCATCGGCAGCGTGGCGAACTACTTCAAACAGCACGGCTGGGTGAAGGGCGATCTGGTGGCGGTACCGGCCAACGGACAGGCACCGGGGCTTGAGAATGGCTTTAAGACCAACTACAGCGTCGGGCAACTGGCGGCGGCAGGGTTAACGCCGCAGCAGCCGTTGGGCGATCATCAACAGGCCAGCCTGCTGCGTCTCGATGTCGGTACCGGCTATGAATACTGGTACGGTTTGCCAAACTTCTTCACCATTACCCGCTATAACCACAGCACCCATTACGCAATGGCGGTCTGGCAGCTTGGCCAGGCGGTTTCACTGGCGCGCGTTCGCTGATCCCGATCCCCTCCCGTCGGAGGGGATACAGAAACATTTCGCCGTACTCCCGTTACGTTTACCGCTTTACTAAATCATTCATGCGAATTATTGTTATGTTATAACATATGAGGTGTATGAATGATTCCCCTAACGCTTTTTTCCCTTTCCGGCATCCTGCGCCTGCTGCTGGCGGCAATGCTATTGGTGGTGCTTTGGCTGCTGACGGTGTGGGCGGTGGCGCTGCCATGATTGAACTTGATCATTTAGTTGCTGGCTATGCCAGTCAGGCGGTCACGCCAGCGCTCTGCGGCACGCTGGAGCGCGGCAGCATGACGGCGATTGTCGGCATGAACGGCTGCGGAAAATCAACGCTGCTAAAAACCCTGGCCGGCTTTTTACCACCCGTCAGCGGCGTGCTGCGCTGGCAACCCACGCGGCCTGTCATCGGCTGGCTGGCGCAGCGCCACGCGCTGGAATCACAGTTTCCGCTGCGGGTACAGGATGTGGTGAGCATGGGCTGCTGGCCGCGTTTTTCCCTGTTTCGCGGGCTGAGCCGCGATGCCCGCCGCCGGGTTGCCGAGGGGCTGGAACGGGTTGGCCTGATGACAATGGCTGACGAAACCATCGATACCCTTTCCGGCGGGCAGTTTCAGCGCATGCTGTTTGCCCGCGTCTGGGTGCAGAACGCACCGCTGGTGATGCTCGACGAACCCTTTACCGGCATCGATGAAGCCACCTCGCAACTCTTGATGGAGCAAATTGTCGATATGCATCGCGCAGGGCAAACCCTTCTTGCGGTGCTACACGATAGCGAGCGGGTGACGCGCTATTTCCCGCAAACCTTGCGGCTGGGTGAAGGCGTTGCGCAGTGGGGCGCTACCGCGCCGACAAAAGAGGTATGCAGAGCATGATCTGGCATCTCTTTTTCCAGCCGTTTATCGAGTTTGGTTTTATGCGCCGCGCGCTGGTGGTGTGCCTGGCGCTGTCGGTGAGCACCACTGCCCTCGGCGTCTTTTTACTGCTGCGCCGCATGAGCCTGATGGGCGATGCGCTCTCCCACGCCATCCTGCCCGGTGTGGCTATTGGCTACCTGCTGAGCGGGATGTCGCTGCTGGCGATGAGCCTGGGCGGCTTTATCGCCGGGATTACCGTCGCGCTGGTGGCCGGTTGGGTCAGCCGTCGGACCCCGCTAAAAGAGGACGCCAGCTTTGCCGGGTTTTATCTGGGCTCGCTGGCGCTGGGCGTGACGCTGGTCTCCCTGCGCGGCTCCAGCGTCGATCTGCTACATCTGCTGTTTGGTTCGATTCTGGCTGTCGATAGCGATGCGGCGCTGTTTGTCGCGGGCGTTGCCAGTCTGACGCTTATGGTGCTGGCGTTTTGCTATCGCGGCCTTGTCAGTGAAGCCTTTGACAGCGACTTTTTGCAGGTGAACGCGCCCCGCGCGCCGGGGCTGTTGCACGGGCTGTTTCTTGCGCTGCTGGTGCTCAATCTGGTGGCCGGATTCCAGGTGCTCGGTACCTTAATGGCGGTGGGTGTGATGATGCTGCCCGCCGTGGCGGCGCGCTGCTGGGTGCAAACCTTACCGGGATTATTAGTGCTGGCGGCAGGCATTGGCGCGCTCTGCGCCTGGCTCGGTCTGAGCCTGTCGTGGATGGCGGGATTACCCGCCGGACCGGCGATTGTGCTCACCGCCAGCGCAGGCTTCTTTTTTTCCATTTTATTTGGCAAGCGCAGCGGGCTGGCACACAGCCTGCGCACACTTTTAACGTAGCAAGGGGAAATAATGAAACGGACAGGACTTATTCTGGCGCTGGCGCTCGGCCTGGCAGCGCAGGGCGCAATGGCTAAAACCATTAATGTAGTCGCCAGCTTTTCGATCCTTGGTGATATGACGCAGCAGATAGGCGGCGATCATGTCCATGTGACCACGCTGGTGGGGCCGGATGGCGATCCCCACACCTTTGAGCCTTCGGCAAAAGACAGCGCGCTGTTAAATAATGCCGATGTGGTGGTGGTAAACGGGCTGGGGCTGGAGGGCTGGCTGGACAGGCTGGTAAAAGCCTCCGGCTTTAAAGGCCAGCTGGTTGTGGCATCGACCGGCGTGTCGACCCATAGTCTGGAAGAAGATGGCGCAACGGTGACCGATCCCCACGCCTGGAACAGTGCTGCTAATGGCGCGCTGTATGCGAAAAACATTCTCGCCGGGCTGGTAAAAGCCGATCCGGCCGACGAAGCGGCGCTAAACGCCTCCGGGCAGCGCTATATCGGGCAGCTCGAACAATTGGATAGCTGGGCGAAATCACGCTTTAGCGCGGTGCCACAAGCAAAACGTAAAGTGCTCACCAGCCATGACGCCTTCGGTTACTTTGGCCGCGCCTATGGCGTCGATTTTATCGCGCCGCAGGGATACTCCTCGGAGAGTGAAGCCAGTGCCGCGCAGGTGGCGGCAATCATTAAGCAGATTAAAGCCGACGGCGTAAAAGTGTGGTTTATGGAAAATCAGCTCGATCCGCGGCTGGTGAAACAGATCGCCAGCGCCACCGGGGCGCAGCCGGGCGGTGAGCTCTATCCGGAAGCGCTGAGCGCGAAAGGCGGCGTGGCGGACACCTATCTGAAAGCCTTTCGCCATAACGTTGAGACTATCTTTAACAGTATGAAGTAACAGGCAATAAACCTCTCAGGTCAGCCTCGGCTGGCCTTTTTTTACATACCTCCTCGTAAATTCATCATCCCGTCTCCATATTTATGCGGAAAGTGGTATCTTTTCCGCCACGGTTTTTTGACGCACGGGAGCCATCATGACGGATAACGAATTAATGCAGCTGAGCGAACGCATTGGGCTGGCGCTCAAGGCGCGCGGTGCGACGCTGACCACGGCGGAGTCCTGTACCGGCGGGTGGGTGGCGAAGGCTATCACCGATATTGCCGGCAGTTCCGCCTGGTTTGAACGCGGGTTTGTTACCTACAGTAATGAAGCGAAAGCGCAGATGATTGGCGTGCAGCCTGCTACCCTTGATGCGCACGGCGCAGTGAGCGAGCAGGTGGTCGTAGAGATGGCGATCGGGGCGCTGAAAGCGGCGCGCGCGGATTATGCTATTTCCATTAGCGGCATCGCCGGGCCGGATGGCGGCAGTGAAGAGAAGCCCGTTGGCACCGTCTGGTTTGCTATCTGTAGCGTCAACGGGGAAGGGATCACGCGGCGCGAGTGCTTCTCGGGCGACCGCGAAGCGGTACGCAGACAGGCAACGGCTTACGCCCTGCAAACCCTTTGGCAACATTTTCTACAAAACGCTTGATACTGTATGAGCATACAGTATAATTGCGACAACAGAACAGTTATTCACCGCGGAGCGTAATGCGCTTCACTCTGCATGAAGGAGTAATCATGGCTATCGACGAAAACAAACAAAAGGCGCTTGCAGCCGCACTGGGTCAGATCGAAAAGCAATTCGGTAAAGGCTCCATCATGCGTCTGGGTGAAGACCGTTCCATGGACGTGGAAACCATCTCTACCGGTTCCCTCTCGCTGGATATCGCGCTGGGCGCTGGCGGCTTGCCGATGGGGCGCATCGTCGAAATTTACGGACCTGAATCTTCAGGTAAAACCACGCTGACCCTGCAGGTGATCGCCGCTGCGCAGCGTGAAGGCAAAACCTGTGCGTTTATCGATGCGGAACACGCGCTGGATCCGGTTTACGCACGCAAGCTGGGCGTTGATATCGACAACCTGCTCTGCTCTCAGCCGGATACCGGTGAGCAGGCGCTGGAAATCTGTGACGCGCTGGCGCGCTCCGGTGCGGTTGACGTGCTGGTGGTCGACTCCGTTGCGGCGCTGACGCCAAAAGCGGAAATCGAAGGCGAAATCGGCGACTCTCATATGGGCCTCGCGGCGCGTATGATGAGCCAGGCGATGCGTAAACTGGCGGGTAACCTGAAGCAGTCCAACACGCTGCTGATCTTTATCAACCAGATCCGTATGAAAATTGGTGTGATGTTCGGTAACCCGGAAACCACCACCGGCGGTAACGCGCTGAAATTCTACGCCTCCGTGCGTCTGGATATCCGCCGTATCGGCGCGGTGAAAGAGGGCGACAACGTTGTCGGCAGCGAAACCCGCGTGAAAGTGGTGAAAAACAAAATCGCAGCGCCGTTCAAACAGGCTGAATTCCAGATCCTCTACGGCGAAGGCATTAACTTCTACGGCGAGCTGGTCGATCTGGGCGTGAAAGAGAAGCTGATTGAAAAAGCGGGTGCCTGGTATAGCTACAACGGCGACAAAATCGGTCAGGGTAAAGCGAACGCAACCACCTGGCTGAAAGAGAACCCGGCGGCGGCGAAAGAGATCGAGAAAAAGCTGCGTGAAATCCTGCTCAGCAACCAGAACGCGACGACGGCTGAAACCTCAGTGGACAGCGGTAGCGAAGACGCTGAAGAAACCAACGAAGATTTCTGATAGTTTGAAGCGTAAATCAAGGGCTGCTGATGCAGCCCTTTTGCATTTTACGATCCGAGGATTACGTCATGTCAGATAACCCTTCCCGCCGCTCCGCCGTTGCCCGCCTGCGCGACCGGGCGATGCGCATCCTCGGCATGCGCGACCACAGTGAAAAAGAGTTTCGCCGCAAACTCACCGCGCCGGTGATGACTAAAAATGGCCCGGAAGCGCTGGATATCACGCCGGAAGAAGTAGAAGAAGTGGTCGCGTGGTGCATAGAGCATAACTTTCTCGACGACACGCGCTTTGTCGGCCACTTTATCGCCAGCCGTGCGCGTAAAGGCTATGGCCCGGCGCGCATTCGTCAGGAGTTGAATCAAAAAGGCATTGCACGGGAAGCCTGTGAAAACGCACTACGGGAATGCGATATTGACTGGGTGGCGAACGCCCGCGAGCAGGCGCAGCGCAAGTATGGCGAGCCGCTCCCCGTTGAGTATGCGGCGAAAGTCAAAGTGCAGCGTTTTTTACTCTATCGCGGCTTTATGCAGGAAGATATTCAGGAAATATGGCGAAATTTTGCCGACTGAGCGCATACGGGATTTTACTTCGTAGTAAAGAAAACTTATCTTATTCCCACTTTTTCCAGTAGCTGGCGCGTTGGGCATGTATGTTGACGGCCGGTTACCACATTTCGTTAGCTTGATTTCAGGATAATTATGAGCAAGAGCACCGCTGAGATCCGTCAGGCGTTTCTCGATTTTTTCCATAGTAAAGGACATCAGGTAGTTGCCAGCAGCTCCCTGGTGCCGAATAACGACCCAACTCTGCTGTTTACCAACGCCGGGATGAACCAGTTCAAGGATGTTTTCCTTGGGCTCGACAAGCGTAATTATTCCCGCGCGACCACAGCACAGCGTTGCGTTCGTGCCGGTGGTAAACACAACGACCTGGAAAACGTCGGTTACACCGCACGCCATCACACCTTCTTTGAAATGCTGGGCAACTTTAGCTTCGGCGACTATTTCAAACATGATGCCATCCAGTACGCATGGGAACTGCTGACCGGTGAAAACTGGTTCAACCTGCCGAAAGATCGTCTGTGGGTGACGGTGTACGAAACGGACGACGAAGCGTACGAAATCTGGGAAAAAGAAGTGGGCGTGCCGCGCGAGCGTATTATCCGCATCGGCGACAACAAAGGCGCCGCTTACGCTTCTGATAACTTCTGGCAGATGGGCGATACCGGTCCGTGCGGCCCGTGCACCGAGATTTTCTACGATCATGGCGATCATATCTGGGGTGGCCCTCCGGGTAGCCCGGAAGAGGATGGCGATCGCTATATTGAGATCTGGAACATCGTCTTTATGCAGTTTAACCGCCAGGCCGATGGCACTATGGAACCGCTGCCGAAACCCTCGGTGGATACCGGTATGGGCCTCGAGCGCGTAGCTGCGGTACTGCAGCATGTAAATTCCAACTATGAAATCGACCTGTTCGCGAAGCTGATTCAGGCGGTTGCTAAAGTGACCGGCGCGACGGACCTGGGCAATAAATCACTGCGCGTGATTGCTGACCATATCCGCTCCTGTGCCTTCCTGATTGCCGACGGCGTGATCCCGTCCAATGAGAACCGTGGCTATGTGCTGCGTCGTATCATTCGTCGCGCGATTCGTCATGGCAACATGCTCGGCGCGAAAGAGACCTTCTTCTATAAGCTGGTTGGGCCGCTGATTGAAGTGATGGGCTCTGCGGGTGAAGATCTGCAGCGCCAGCAGGCTCAGGTTGAGCAGGTGCTGAAAACCGAAGAAGAGCAGTTTGCCCGTACGCTGGAGCGTGGTCTGGCGCTGCTCGACGAAGAGCTGGCAAAACTGCAGGGCGATACGCTGGACGGCGAAACCGCCTTCCGTCTGTACGACACTTACGGTTTCCCGGTGGATTTAACCGCCGATGTGTGCCGTGAGCGCAACCTGAAAGTGGACGAAGCAGGCTTCGAAGCCGCGATGGAAGAGCAGCGCCGTCGCGCCCGCGAATCCAGCGGTTTTGGCGCGGATTACAACGCGATGATCCGCGTTGACGGCGCGTCACAATTTAAAGGCTATGACCATCTGGAACTGAACGGCAAAGTGACCGCGCTGTTTGTGGATGGTAAGCCAGTAGATTCAATTGCAGCCGGTCAGGAAGCGGTAGTGGTGCTCGACGAGACGCCGTTCTATGCCGAATCTGGTGGCCAGGTGGGCGATAAAGGCGAACTGAAAGGCAATGGCTTTACCTTTGCCGTGCAGGATACACAGAAATATGGCCAGGCGATTGGTCATCTTGGCAAGCTGAGCAGCGGTTCGCTGAAAGTGGGCGACGGCGTGAAAGCCGAAGTCGATGAAGCGCGTCGCGCGCGCATTCGCCTGAACCACTCCGCAACGCACCTGATGCATGCCGCGTTACGCGAAGTGCTCGGTACGCACGTTGCGCAGAAAGGCTCGCTGGTGAATGACAAAGTGCTGCGCTTTGACTTCTCCCATTTTGAAGCGATGAAACCGACTGAAATCCGTGCGGTAGAAGATCTGGTTAACGCGCAAATTCGCCGTAACCTGCCGATCGAAACCAATATCATGGATCTGGAAGCGGCAAAAACGAAGGGCGCGATGGCGCTGTTCGGTGAGAAGTATGAAGATCGCGTGCGCGTATTGAGCATGGGCGATTTCTCCACCGAACTGTGCGGCGGTACTCACGCCTCGCGTACCGGTGATATCGGCCTGTTCCGCATTGTGTCCGAATCCGGCACCGCGGCGGGCGTGCGCCGTATTGAAGCCGTTACCGGCGAAGGTGCGGTGGCCAGCCTGCATGCGCAAAGCGATCAGCTGCACGATATTGCGCAGTTGCTGAAGGGCGATAGTCAGAATCTGGGTGAGAAAGTGCGTACGGTTATCGAGCGCACCCGCCAGCTGGAAAAAGAGTTGCAGCAGCTTAAGGAGCAGGCGGCAGCGCAGGAGAGCGCAAACCTGTCCGGTAAAGCCATCGATCTTAACGGCGTTAAGCTGCTGGTGAGCGATCTGGCGGGCGTCGAGCCGAAGATGCTGCGTACCATGGTGGACGATCTGAAAAACCAGCTCGGTGCTTCAGTGATTGTTCTTGCCACCGTGGCGGAAGGAAAAGTTTCTCTGATTGCGGGCGTGTCGAAGGATGTCACCGACCGTGTGAAAGCAGGGGAACTGATTGGCATGGTTGCCCAGCAGGTTGGGGGTAAAGGTGGTGGACGTCCGGACATGGCGCAAGCCGGTGGTACCGATGCGGCCGCACTGCCAGCCGCGCTCGCCAGCGTAAAAGACTGGGTCAGCGCCAAACTGTCATAATTACAAAGCGAAAGCAGACGCCATAACCTTGCGGTTATGGCGTTTTTGCCACTACGCTATTGATAACGATAAAGTCAGGTTAAAGTCTTGTAGATCGGCTAAACTAAGGTTTAACAGAATGTAATGCCGTGACTGCTTACACTTAGGTGTTTGTCATCGCTTACTTTTTGGCGTTATATGATGGATAATGCCGGGATACAGAGAGACCCGACTCTTTTAATCTTTCAAGGAGCAAAGAATGCTGATTCTGACTCGTCGAGTTGGTGAAACCCTCATGATTGGGGATGAGGTCACTGTGACTGTATTAGGGGTTAAGGGTAACCAGGTTCGTATCGGCGTTAACGCCCCTAAAGAAGTTTCCGTACACCGTGAAGAGATCTACCAGCGTATCCAGGCTGAAAAATCACAGCAGTCGAACTACTGATGCCATTATCGCGTCTCGCTGTTTCCCGGCGAGACGCAACACTCCTTCGATTTTCTCTGCATTACGTTTCCTTTTTATTTCACTTATCGTTTTTCCCCGGCTGCATACTTTTAGGCGGCTTTGCGCATGCTATTTTTCCGCAGCGAAACGGGAGAAATTCTGCTGATAAAACATCCTTTTTGCCCTTTTTACAGGCGAATTGTCTGCGAAGTGTGCAATCAATTCCGGGGCTGGAAAAATTGTTTGACTTATAAGTCCCAGAAAGTAATATGTGCGCCACGCAGCGACGAAGAGCTCTTAACGAGTTAGTCGAAGCACTCGAAAGAGACGCGTGTGGTGAGGTGGCCGAGAGGCTGAAGGCGCTCCCCTGCTAAGGGAGTATGCGGTCAAAAGCTGCATCCGGGGTTCGAATCCCCGCCTCACCGCCATTTTGCATCCGTAGCTCAGCTGGATAGAGTACTCGGCTACGAACCGAGCGGTCGGAGGTTCGAATCCTCCCGGATGCACCATCTTCTGCGAAATAACAGAAGAACTGTTCTCTCAGGTATCACGGTTGTTACCGTTAGCACCAGGGGGGATAACGTTGCTTCAGCAACGGCCCGTAGGGCGAGGCGCAGCCGAGTAATCCTCCCGGATGCACCATTATTCAGTGAAATCGTAGTTCCTGCGTTTTCATCGTCAAAGCAGTAATCCTGATGCATCCGTAGCTCAGCTGGATAGAGTACTCGGCTACGAACCGAGCGGTCGGAGGTTCGAATCCTCCCGGATGCACCATCTTCTGCGAAATAACAGAAGAACTGTTCTCTCAGGTATCACGGTTGTTACCGTTAGCACCAGGGGGGATAACGTTGCTTCAGCAACGGCCCGCAGGGCGAGGCGCAGCCGAGTAATCCTCCCGGATGCACCATTTTCTGTAAAATTACAGAAGAACGATTTTCGAAGTAATTGCTCCTCGCAGTTTCCTCGTCAAAGCAGTAATCCCGATGCATCCGTAGCTCAGCTGGATAGAGTACTCGGCTACGAACCGAGCGGTCGGAGGTTCGAATCCTCCCGGATGCACCATTTTCTGAGCATTAACAGAAGAAGTGTTCTCTCAGGTATCACGGTTGTTTCCGTTGGCACCAGGGAGGATAACGTTGCTTCAGCAACGG
This sequence comes from Enterobacter sp. Bisph1, assembly GCF_000814905.1. Classification (GTDB taxonomy): domain Bacteria; phylum Pseudomonadota; class Gammaproteobacteria; order Enterobacterales; family Enterobacteriaceae; genus Kosakonia. The sequence goes on along the minus strand of NZ_JXAG01000040.1, from coordinate 89,583 downwards.
CCCGCAGGGCGAGGCGCAGCCGAGTCATCCTCCCGGATGCACCATATTCTGCAATCTCAAAGATAAAGACTTTCGAAGCCATTGCTCCACGCAGTTTCTTCGTCAAAGCAGTAATCCTGATGCATCCGTAGCTCAGCTGGATAGAGTACTCGGCTACGAACCGAGCGGTCGGAGGTTCGAATCCTCCCGGATGCACCATCTTCTGCGAATTAAAAGAAAAACTGTTCTCTCAGGTATCTTGGTTGTTGCCGTTGGCACCAGGGAGGATAACGTTGCTTTAGCAACGGCCCGCAGGGCGAGGCGCAGCCGAGTCATCCTCCCGGATGCACCATATTCTCCAGGTTTACCGCAGAACTATTCTTTCAGATGCGCCAGAGCTTTAATCCTTAGCGAAACTCCCGTTTTCCCGTTCCACCTTCTCTTCACCTCTCAGTAGTAGCCCCCTTATTCTCCCTGCTTATTACGCGCTGGCAGCGACAAAAGTCACTGTTTACGTTAAAGTAAATGTTTGTTATCGGCTTTGTGAGAAGATGATGTACGAACGTTACGCGGGTCTCATTTTTGATATGGATGGCACCATCCTCGATACGGAACCCACGCACCGTAAGGCCTGGCATGAAGTGCTTGGACGTTATGGCATGCGTTTCGATGAGCAGGTGATGATTGGTCTCAACGGCTCTCCAACCTGGCGTATAGCGCAATTCATCATTGAATCTAATCAGAGCGATCTCGATCCTTTCCTGCTGGCAGAAGAAAAAACGGCGGCGGTTAAAGCGATGCTGCTGGATTCTGTACGTCCGCTACCCTTAATTGAGGTGGTTAAAGCCTGGCACGGTCGCCGCCCGATGTCGGTGGGTACCGGCAGCGAAAGCGCGATTGCCGAGGCGCTGCTGGCGCACCTGGGGCTGCGACATTATTTCAGCGCGGTTGTCGCCGCCGATCATGTCAAAAACCACAAGCCCGCGCCCGATACGTTCCTGCTTTGTGCGCAAAGGATGAATGTTGAACCGACGCAGTGCGTAGTTTTTGAGGATGCGGATTTTGGCCTTCAGGCGGCACGCGCTGCCGGTATGGACGCGGTGGATGTACGCCTATTGTGAGCGAAACCTTATCTTTGCTGTCGCTGTTTACCAGCAGCTTCCTGAGCGCCACATTATTGCCGGGCAATTCTGAGGTCGTGCTGGTCGCGATGTTGCTTTCTCACGTCAGCCAGCCCTGGCTGCTTGTGGTAATAGCAACAATGGGTAATAGCCTTGGAGGCATGACTAACGTTATTCTTGGGCGTTTCTTTCCACAACGCAAACCATCGCGCTGGCAGGAAAAAGCGACCGACTGGCTCAAACGATACGGCGCGGCTGCGCTGTTGTTGAGCTGGGTGCCTGTAATAGGCGATTTACTGTGTCTGCTGGCAGGCTGGATGCGCCTCGCCTGGGGGCCAGTACTGTTTTTTTTATGCTTTGGCAAAGCGTTACGCTATTTGGCTATCGCCTTAGTAACGCTGCAGGGCATGACGTGGTGGCACTAATTGGACTGAGTGAGTGACCTTTAATCGTCAACCATTACAATTATGCTTAATAAAATGAATATGACAGGCGGGAGGTCAATTTGATCCCGGACGTATCACAGGCATTGTCCTGGCTGGAAAAAAATCCTCAGGCGCTCAAGGGGATCCAACGTGGTCTTGAGCGTGAAACACTGCGTGTAAAGGCGGATGGTTCGCTGGCAACAACCGGTCATCCGGCCACGCTTGGCTCGGCACTGACCCACAAATGGATCACCACTGATTTTGCCGAAGCGCTGCTGGAATTTATTACACCGGTAGATGGCGATATCAATCATATGCTGACTATCATGCGTGATATTCATCGCTACAGCGCGCGCCAGATTGGCGACGAACGCATGTGGCCGCTGAGCATGCCGTGCAAAATCGAAGAGGGGCAGGAGATTGAACTGGCGCAATATGGCACCTCGAATATTGGCCGTCTGAAAACCCTTTATCGTGAAGGGCTGAAAAACCGCTACGGCGCGCTGATGCAAACCATCTCCGGTGTGCATTACAACTTCTCGCTGCCGATGGCGTTTTGGGAAGCGAAAAGCGGCAGCACCGATAAGGAGTCGGTATCGGACGGCTATTTCCGCCTGATTCGTAACTACTACCGTTTTGGCTGGGTGATCCCCTATCTGTTTGGCGCTTCTCCTGCCATCTGCTCGTCGTTCCTGCAGGGGAAACCGACAACGCTGCCGTTTGAAAAGACACCGAACGGGATGCTGTACCTGCCCTACGCGACGTCGCTGCGCTTAAGCGATCTGGGCTATACCAATAAATCCCAGAGCAATCTCGGCATCACCTTTAATAACCTGCACGACTATGTGACGGCCCTGAAGCGCGCCATTAAAACGCCTTCTGACGAATATGCCAAAATTGGCCTGCAGAAAGACGGTAAGTATTTGCAGATCAATACCAACATTCTGCAGATAGAAAACGAGTTGTATGCGCCGATTCGCCCGAAACGCGTCACCCGCAGCGGCGAAGCACCGTCGGATGCGCTGCTGCGCGGCGGCATTGAGTACATTGAAGTTCGTTCGCTGGATATCAACCCGTTCACCGCCATTGGCGTTGACGAACAGCAGGTGCGCTTCCTCGATCTGTTTATGGTCTGGTGCGTGCTGGCGGATGCACCAGAGATGAGCAGCGACGAGTTGCAATGTACGCGTACTAACTGGAATCGCGTGATTCTGGAAGGGCGCAAGCCGGGCCTGACCCTTGGCATGGGCTGTGAAACAGCGCAGTTCCCTCTCGCACAGGTTGGCAAGGATCTGTTCAGGGATCTGAAACGAGTAGCACAGACGCTGGATGGCGTGTACGGTGGCAATGAGTATGCAACCGTCTGCGACCAGCTGGTTGCCAGCTTCGACGATCCAGAATTAACTTTCTCCGCGCGTATTTTGCGCTCGATGATTGATAATGGCATTGGTGGGACGGGCAAAGCGCTGGGTGAGCAGTACCGTTCCCAGCTGCGTGAAGAGCCGCTGGAAATCCTGCAGGATGCAGATTTTATCGCCGAGGGTAAAGCGTCGCTGGCGCGTCAGGCAGAGATTGAGGCTGGCGATACGGAGTCGTTTGACGCGTTACTTGCGCGTCACGCCTGATACAAAAGAAAAAGGCCACATCTCTGTGGCCAAAATTTCATCTCTGAAATCAGGGATGATGATAACAAATGCGCGTCTTTCATATACTCAGACTCGCACGGGAAAGAAGAGTTCATTTTTATTTAAAAAAAATCACTGTGGAGGTGACTAAATGCCATTACTGGATAGCTTCACTGTCGATCATACCCGTATGGAAGCGCCTGCCGTCCGTGTTGCCAAAACTATGGACACGCCGCACGGCGACACCATTACCGTATTCGACCTGCGTTTCTGCATTCCCAATAAAGAAGTGATGCCGGAAAAAGGGATCCATACGCTGGAGCATCTGTTCGCCGGTTTTATGCGTAACCACCTTAATGGCAACGGCGTTGAGATTATCGACATCTCGCCAATGGGCTGCCGCACCGGTTTCTATATGAGCCTGATTGGTACGCCGGACGAGCAGCGCGTCGCCGATGCATGGAAAGCGGCGATGGCCGATGTGCTGAAGGTTAAAGAGCAGAATCAGATCCCGGAGCTGAACGTCTATCAGTGCGGGACTTACCAGATGCACTCTCTGGAAGAGGCGCAAGAGATCGCGCGCCATATCCTTGAGAAAGATGTTCGTGTTAACAGCAACGAAGAGTTGGCCCTGCCGAAAGAGAAACTGCAGGAACTACACATCTAGTTCCCTTATGCCGCCTTCTGCACCCAGAAGGCGGCATCGTAAGCAGATTAATGCGCGCCACCGCCGCCGCCCGCGCCAAATGGCGGTTTGGCAAACCACACCAGCCCCAGCAGTATCAAGAAAACTCCCGCCGAGAACCAGAAAATCTCGTTCGCCGAGATTATCAGCCCCTGGTTGGTTATCTGCTGCGCTATCCAGCCTGACGCCTGCTGTTGCGACATCCCCATCCCTTGCAGTTGGTTATAGACTTCCTGCGAGTTCGGGTTAAACGGGCTTATGGACTCCGTTAGCTGCGCATGGTGCATCGATTCACGGTTAGTCCACAGCGTCGTGGTAATCGAGGTCCCGATGGAGCCCGCCAGCGTACGGGCGAAGTTCGACAGGCTCGACGCCGCCGCCAGCCGTTCAGGCGGCAAGCCCGAAAGGGTGATGGTGGTGAGCGGCATAAAGAAGCAGGCCACCGCGAAACCCTGAATAAACTGCGGCCACGCCGACGCGCCAAAATCCATCCCCGGCTCGAAGGTATAGGCGCGCCAGTAGAAGCACACCGCGTACATAATAAAGCTAAAGGTCACCAGACGACGCATATCGAGCTTATGGGCGAAGCGGCCAATTATCGGTGATAACAGAACCGGGATCACGCCCACCGGTGCCGAAGCCAGTCCGGCCCAGGTCGCGGTATAGCCATAAACCGACTGCAATAGCTGCGGCAACAACACAATCGCGCCGAAGTAGAGCATATAGGCCAGGCTGATACATAAGCAGCCGATAGTAAAGTTGCGCGACTTAAACAGCGACAGGTCAACAATGGGGTTATCGTCGGTCAACTCCCAGACCACCAGGAAACTTATCGACACCACGGCGATAACCGTCAGCACGATAATCTCCGTCGAGTTAAACCAGTCCAGCTCTTTACCCTGGTCAAGCATCACCTGCAGGCTGCCGATACCGATGATCAGCAGCGCCAGCCCGACGCCATCAATACGCCGCTGTTCGGTACGGGTTTCGCGACCGCGCAGGCTTTGCAGCGTCAGCAGAACCACCAGCGCGCCAATCGGCACGTTAATAAAGAAGATCCAGCCCCAGTGGTAGTTATCACTGATGTAACCGCCAAGGATCGGCCCACAAATCGGCGCGACGATCACCGTCATTGACCACAGCGCCAGCGCAATAGAGCGTTTGGCGGGCGGATAGTTGCTCAGCAATAGACTCTGCGATAGCGGGATCAGCGGCCCGGCGACAATCCCCTGCAGCACGCGAAAGAAAATCAGCATATTAAGACTGCTGGAGACGCCGCACGCCCACGAGGCGATGGCGAAGGCCACCGTCGACCAGAGGAACAGCTTCACTTCCCCGACGCGTTTCGCCAGCCAGCCGGTGATCGGAATCGAGATGGCGTTCGCCACCCCAAAAGAGGTGATCACCCAGGTGCCCTGGCTCAAGGAGGAACCAAGGTTACCGGCAATAGTCGGAATAGCAACGTTAGCGATGGTCGAGTCCAGCACCTGCATGAAGGTCGCGAGGGACAGCGCAATGGTCATAATGACCAGCTGCGCGCCTTCCAGCGGTTTCTGTTGCATTGCACTCACCTCAGGTTAACCGGCGTTGGCTTTCACGATGTTTTCAATCAACGTGTTGACCGGCTCAAGGTTAATTTCCCGGGCGTTGCTTTCATACGCCGGCGCGGTACGTGCCTGGCTTGCCAGCACCTGACCGTCACGATTTTCCGTATCGACTTTCACCAGCGTTGAGAGGCCAATACGCAGCGGATTTTCCGTTAGCTGCTTCGCATCCAGCTCAATACGCACCGGCAGGCGCTGAACCACTTTGATCCAGTTACCGGTGGCGTTTTGCGCTGGCAGCAAAGAGAAGGCGCTGCCGGTCCCCATATCGAGGCCGACCACTTTACCGGTGTACTTCACTTCGTCGCCGTAAATATCGCTAATCACGGTTGCGCTCTGGCCGATGCGCATATGCGCCAGCTGCGTCTCTTTAAAGTTCGCATCCACCCACAGGCCACTGGCCGGTACTACAGCCATCAGCGGGGTAGAGGTGGTGATCTGCGCGCCAGGCTGCACGGCGCGACGGGATACATAACCGGTAATCGGGCTAACGATTTTGGTACGCTGCAGCGCCAGCCAGCTGTTACGCACTTCCGCCGCCGCTTGTTTTATTGCTGGCTGATCTTCCAGCCGCGTATCCAGTACCATCGCCTGGTTGGCATTGTATTGCTGAACCGCAACGTCCAGTGCCGCCTGCGCGCTGGTCACCGCGTCACGAGCGTGCTGCAGCTCTTCACGGCCAATCAGGTTAGCGCTGCCGAGAGGCACACGGCGATTCAAATCGCTCTGTGCCTGAGCAAGGGCGGTTTTTTTCAGCTCAATGCTCGCCTGCAGCTGCTTACCGTTAATGATTGACTGGCGGGTTTGACGTACGCTGGTCGCAAGAGCGGTTTGCGCTTTTTCAAACGCCTGCTGGGCATCGGTAGCGTCCAGCGTTACCAGCACATCGCCCTGTTTAACGAAATCGGTATTATCGGCCCAGACTTTCGTCACGCTGCCGGATACCTGCGCCATGATTTGTACCTGGTTCCCTGCCACGTAAGCGTCATCGGTCTCTTCAAAATGACGCACGACCAAAAACCAATAAATCCCGTATGCAACGGCAATAACAACAAAGAGCAAGGTCAGCAGAAGAAGGGCGCCTTTACGTTTGCCTCTCTTTTTGACCGGTTGCTGCGGCGTTTGACTCTCCGCACTTGCGCTCATGCTTTTCTCCACAATCTTATTTTTCTTCCGGCAAACGCCGGCCTGTTTTCGCCAAAAAAGCCAGCAGATACTGGCTTCATATATTTATAGGTTGGTAATGCGGACGTTTAAGCGCGTTAGCGCAACGCCTCTAGAATGACGCCTTCTTCATCCATCTGATCGAGACGGTTAAGAAGTTTTCGGGTGATATGTTCCAGCTGATCTTTTTCGCTCACGCTTAAAGAAGACCACAGCTGATGCAGACAGTTGTGCTGCGGCGGCAGAACCTGACGCAGGAATTCGTGACCTTTGTCGGTCAGTTGCAAATGGAGGCAGCGGCGATCGTTATCGCTTTCGTGGCGCTCGATCCAGCCGCGTTTTTCCAGCTCATCGGCGATACGCGTTGCGTTGGTGCGCGACGATCCCAGCGCGCTGCTCAGCTCAGAGGGCTGAATACTGTGATTCTCCTGGGATTCCAGGGTAATCAGCGCCATAAACAACGTCTCGTTAATGCCCTGCGCTTTCAGCATCTTATTGCGGTTTTCCAGCAGTTTACCCTGCATATGCATACACAGGCGGGTTAACAAAATTTCCTGAAACGGGAAATCTTCATAGCGGCTGGCGCGAAACTTAAGCATTTGTTCAATGGGCGTAAACGAACTATCCATTTGGGTATGACCTCATTAATTGCAGTCGATATAGTAACGACAGTGACAAATAAAGTAAATGTATTATTTGTAGTAATAAATTTGCCTTATCTATACGTCTGTCAGCAGTTTCCAGGCGATTCCATACGCGAAAGCGCTGAGCAGCGTGGGAAGAATAATGCTGCGCGTCTTCCAGAAGCTCACTCCGAGCACGGCGAAGCCGATAAGCGTCGGCAGCAGTCGACGGCTGTCGGCGATGATTTCCGGTACGCAGGACACCACCAACAGCGCACAAATTGACGCAATGCCGATGGTATCGAGCAATACGCCGCCGGCGCCGCGTTTTGCCGGACGCGACTCTCCGGCACGGATGCGCAGAGGAAGATAGCGGAATAAAAAATTGACGCAGCCCACCAGCAGGCCCAGCAGCAGCACCTCGTTACGCATCGGCAGTTCCTTGATATAGCGCCTGCACCAGCGCGGTCAGACAGCCGGCGAAAATCCCGGCGAGGATGGCGGCAGGAATAGAAAACAGCGTGACGCCCGCCAGCGCGCCGAGCAGCGCGGCCGTGACGGCGCTTATCTGACGGCGCTGGAACGACGCCAGCAGGAAACTCATAAACAGTGCGGGCAGCATAAAGCCTAGCGCCGATTCTACCGCCGGATAACCCTCCAGCAGGCCATTACCGGAAAAAGCGCCCAGCATCGTACCCGCCACCCATGAGAGCCAGGAGAAGAGGGCGATGCCCATCATCCAGTTTTCGCTCCAGCGGCGGTTATCGCGCACCAGTTTCGCCGTGGCGGCGGCAAATACCTCATCCGTCAGACCAAAGGCCCAGACGGCGGTTTTCGTCTTTTGCAGCGGTTGTACAATGCGGCTGCGCAGGGACGGACCGTAGAGCACATGGCGCACATCCATAGCCATTACCGTTAAGGCTGCGACCCATAAGGCACTCCCGGCAGCCAACATGGTGGTAATCACGAACTGGCTGGCACCCGCGTAGATAATGCAGGAGAAGAAAACGCTTTCGAGTGGGGTGAAACCCAGTTTGGTGGCATTCATTCCGAAGGCAAACGCAACGGGAAGATAGCTTAAAACGATGGGAAGACTGTCTTTGATGCCTTCAGAAAAAGTGGCTTGCTGGTCAGGTGTGGCGTTGGTTGCTGAACGATCCATATCCATAATGTTTGGTATATATCACCCACGTTAATATAACCGTGATAAACAAGTCCCATAACCTTAACAGACTGAAGGACTGCTTAACACCCCGGTTTTTCCGGGAAAGGCATTAACGTGGGCAGTTGCTTATATTGCCGCCGGTTGACGGTGAAATCCTCGCCACCACACCAGTAAATTCATCAGCGCCAGTAAACTACCGGCGAGGCATACGCCCGTCCATCCGGCATGTTGCCAGGCGGAAGCGGAGATCAGCGAGCCCGCCGCGCCGCCAATAAAATAGCTGGTCATATAGCCTGCGGTCAGGCGATTTCGCGCGTCGGGCTTCACGCGATAGATAACCGTCTGGTTAGTGATATGCACCCCTTGCACCGTCAGATCCAGCAGCAGAATGCCGATAATCAAAGCGATAACTGAACTCTGCCCCAGCCAGATAGCCAGCCAGGAGAGCAGTAATAATACCAGCCCGCCGGTGGTGGTGAGATGTGCATGTCCGCGATCCGCCAGCCCACCGGCCTGACGTGCGCCTAACGCGCCCGCGGCACCGACCAGGCCAAACAGGCCGATCACCGCTTCCGAAAAGTGAAACGGCGGTGACGCCAGCAAAAACGCCATCGAGGTCCAGAGAATGCTGAAATTGGCAAAGCTCAGGCAGCCTAACAGGGCGCGCGTACGCAACAGTTTGTCGCGGGCAAACAGGGTAAACACCGAGCCGAGCAGCTGCGGGTAGTTAAGATGGTTCTCCTGCTTGAGCGTGGGCAGCCCGCGCCACAGCGCCAGCGCCATCAGCGCCATCAGTACGCTGGCCACCCAGTACACCGTGCGCCAGCCACCCACTTCGGCGAGCAACCCGGCCACGGTGCGCGCCAGCAAAATCCCCAATAGCAGACCGCTCATAATGGTGCCAACCACCTTGCCGCGTTTATCCGGTGTCGCCAGCGTCGCAGCAAAGGGCACCAGGATTTGCGCCACCACCGAAAACAGCCCGGTCAGCGCCGTGCCGAGGATCATCATCCCAAGCGACGCGCTGCTGGCGGTAATCAGCATGCCGCCCGCCGCCAGTAACGTCATCACCACAATCAACGTGCGCCGTTCAAACATATCCCCCAGCGGCACCAGAAACAGCAGACCGGCGGCGTAGCCAAGCTGAGCGGCGGTGACAATAAATCCGGCCTGGTTCGGGGAGAGGGAAAACGCGCGGGCAATGGTATCAAGCAGCGGTTGCGCATAGTAGTTGCTGGCGACGGCGAGGCCGGTGGCGACGGACATCAGCGCAATCAGCGCCGGGCTAAGGCCCTGGTTCGGTTTGGTCATAAGTGTGATTAGTCAGCAGATTTTTCCAGAGCTCATGATAGCCAATAGTTTGAAAATTGTGACAAAGATCGGGTGTCGGAACCTGCGGTTAATACTTATCTGCGGGATAAAAAAAACGCCACCGGTTTTAACCCGCTGGCGCTGGCAATGAAGAGAAGGCGTTATTTCTGCGCGGCAAGCGCTTCTTTGATCCAGCCGTCGAACTGCTGCTGGTGGGCCTTGATCCAGCCGTCAACGTGGCCCTGAATATCCGCTTCCGACGATTTGCCTGCATGCATCATCGCGTTCTCGGCATTGATATCCGCCAGCGGCAGTTTCATTACTGCGAACAGCTTCGCCGCCGCCGGGTTTTTCTCCGCCCAGGCTTTATTGGCAACAATATGCATGGTGTTCACCGGGAAACCGTAATTCATGCCGTTCGGCAGTTTGGTGTCGATAGCTTTCTGCTCGCCCGGCAGTGAGGAGAACGGCACCTGCAGCCAGACCACATCTTTACCCGGTTTCAGCACGTCGCTCACCCAGTATGGCGTCCAGGTGTAATAGAGCACCGGTTTGCCCTCTTTAAAGCGGGTAATGGTATCGGCCATCATCGCCGAATAGTTGCCGTGGCTGACGGTTACCGTGTTCTCCAGCCCGTAAGCCTGATGCTGGTGGTTAATTACCGTTTCGCAGCCCCAGCCCGGCGAGCAGCCCATCATGTCGGCTTTTCCGTCGCCGTTGCCATCAAACAGTTTGGCGATTTTTGGATCTTTTAGCTGCTCAATATTGGTGATGTGGTATTTATCGGCGGTTTTCTTGTCGATCAAATAGCCCTGCGCCGCGCCGGTCACATAGGTGCCTGCACGATAGAATTTCTTATCGCCTCCGGCTGCGGCGTACATATCGTCATGCAGCGGCTGCCAGTTGACGGCGGTAAAGGTCAAATCGCCTGCGGCCAGCGAGGTATAACCGACGTTGTAATCCACTTCATCGGGGGTGTTCACGGTGTAGCCGAGTTTTTCCAGCGCGCGGCTAACCAGCAGTGTCTGGAAGCTCTCTTCGGCGATAGTGCTTTGAAAAGGTTTGACGGTGATGCCTTTACCCGGCAGTGATGCATCCGCAGCGAATGCGCTGGTGGAGACAAGGGTGGCAAACGCTGTGGCAAAAAGTACGCGATGTCGCATCGTTGTTCCTTCTTTTTCAGGTGGAATAGCGTTGGCCCGGCCTGCGCCGGGCGACAGCTTATTTAGCGAATGGACGGGTCAGCAGACCCAGCGGGCCGGTTTGATACCAGCGACGATTTCCCCGGCTGCGGGAATCGCGACCGACAGCCTGCGTCAGGCGGTCGAGAATAATGGCGAGGATCACAATCCCGACGCCACCGACGGTGGCAAGCCCCATATCGAGACGGCCAATACCGCGCAGTACCATCTGGCCAAGCCCGCCGACGGCGATCATTGAGGCGATCACTACCATGGAGAGGGCAAGCATCAGCGTCTGGTTAATCCCCGCCATAATGGTGGGCATGGCCAGCGGTAACTGGACTTTAAACAGCATCTGGCGCGGGCTGGCGCCAAAGGAGCGCGAAGCCTCAATCAGATCCGCCGGTACCTGGTTAATGCCAAGAATGGTCAGGCGCACCACCGGCGGCAGGGCGAAGATAATGGTCACCACTACGCCCGGCACGTTGCCAATGCCAAACAGCATGACGATCGGCACCAGGTAAACAAACGCCGGAGTCGTCTGCATCGCATCGAGCAGCGGGCGAACGATCTTCGCCGCACGCGGGCTGCGCGCCAGCCAGATGCCCATCGGCAAGCCGATCACCACGCAGAACAGCAGCGCGGTTAATACCAGCGCCAGGGTTATCATCGCCTGCGACCAGGCACCAATCGCACCAATGGCAATCAGCGATACCAGCGTGGCGATGCCCATTCCGGCGCTGCTCATCTGCCAGGCGATCAGCGAAAAGAGAATGATCGCCACCGGTGCGGGCATTCCCAGCAGCATCTGCTGAAAGGCGCTGAGGATATAATCCACCGGCACGCGAATGCCCTGGAACAGCGGGCGAAAATGCAGCACCACCCAATCGATAGCGTGCGTCACCCAGCTGTCGAGGGGAATCAGCGTCTTATGGAACGGGTCCATGATGTTGAAGTGTTCCGGCGCAGGTGCCGGTGCGCTGTGCAGCCAGTCGGCGCTGCTGCCATCGGTCGGTGCGGCGCTGCTGCCGCCCCATGCATCCGCCGACTGTGCCGCGTTGTCCGTTGCGGGCGCGCTTTCCCACGGGTTATTTTGATCAGCCATTGTTTGCCCCCTCGCGATCTAAAGCCTGCAGCAGCATCCGTTTCGAGATGATGCCGACGTACTGTTGCTCTTCACCCACCACCGGTACGGCGCAGGGCGCTTGCCCGACGTGGGAGAGCAACTCGCTGAGCGGTGTTTCGGCATCCACCGCAAGGGGGGCGTCGATAAGCGCCGCCTCGATCCCCTGGCTTTGGCGCAGCGCCTCTTTCAGGGAGTCGATGGAGACAACGCCGACAAATTTATTGCCGCGTTCAATCACATAGCCGAATTCACGATCTTCATCTTCCAGCAATTTGAGCGCCGAACGCGGACCGAAGCCCGGCGTTTTACGAATCAGCCCCACCGGCGTTCGCCGGGCAATATCTTTTGCGCTAAATACCTGGCTAATATCCACGCCGCGGAAGAAGGTGCGCACATAATCATTGGCCGGATTATTCAGAATTTCATCCGGCGTACCGACCTGCACTATTTCACCGTTTTGCATAATGGCAATCCGGTCGCCAATACGCATCGCTTCATCCAGATCGTGGGAAATAAAGACAATGGTGCGCTGGTGTTTCGCCTGCAGCTTCACCAGTTCATCCTGCATTTCCGTACGAATTAAGGGATCGAGGGCCGAGAAGGCTTCATCCATTAATAAAATATCGGGATTAATGGCTAATGCCCGCGCCAGACCGACGCGCTGGCGCATACCGCCGGAGAGCTCATCGGGATAACCGTGCGCGTAATTTTCCAGACCCACCTGACGTAGCGCATCCAGCGCTTTTTCCTGGCGCGTCTGCGGCGGCGTGCCGGCTAATTCCATACCAAATGCAGTATTATCCAGCACCGTCATATGCGGCATTAATGCAAATGACTGGAACACCATCGCAATCTTTTTCCTGCGCACCTCGCGTAATTCGGCGTCCGAGATGTTGGCGATATCCACGCCATCAATCAGTACCTTGCCGCGGGTGGGTTCAATCAGGCGATTGAGAAGGCGTACCAGAGTGGATTTACCCGATCCGGATAATCCCATGATGACAAATATCTCGCCTTCTTCAATGGCCAGACTGGCGTCTATTACGCCAAGCGATAGCCCCGTTTTTTCCAGTATTTGCTCTTTTGAAAGTCCTTTTTCAATATATTTGAAAGCCCGCTGCGGATGCTCGCCAAATATCTTATAGAGGTTTTTTATTTCTAATTTAATTGCCATGCAATAATTAAGTTCCTGTTATTTATTGTATCGATATGGTACCCGGTGCGAATAATTGACTGGCCATACCCTAACATACTCAGAATCTGAGACAAGCCTCAATCCGTCAGCTTTGTTAATTTAAGGTTATGATAATCGCCGCTATTTCCCATGAGATAAGGGCTGGCGGGCGATGATAATTTTTCCAATTGTTCAGGGGATCGCACCTGAATAGAGGGATTCAGATGGAAATGACGTGCAAATTACAGTGTAGAAGCACTCAGCATATTATGCTGAGAAATTGTCAGCTTATTATCACCGCGGCGATAACCTTTAAAAGTGGCGGGTTATTTTAAATGTATTTTAAGCGGGAATATTCCTCTGCCGATCGGCAGAGGAATAAGCAGTCAGAAATTCCAGTCTTCATCTTCCGTTTCGACGGCTTTGCCCATCACGTAAGACGAACCGGAACCGGAGAAAAAGTCGTGGTTTTCGTCGGCGTTTGGCGAAAGGGCGGCAAGAATCGCCGGGTTGACGTCGGCCATTTCCGCCGGGAACAGTGCTTCATACCCGAGGTTCATCAGCGCCTTATTGGCGTTGTAGCAGAGAAACGCTTTTACCTCCTCAGCCCAGCCGCTGTCGGCGTACAGATCCTCCGTATAACGCAGCTCGTTATCATAGAGATCCATCAGCAGATCCAGCGCGAAGTTCTTCAGAGATTCACGCTGCTCGGCGCTCACTTTTTCCAGCCCTTTCTGGTACTTATAGCCAATATAGTAGCCATGTACCGCTTCGTCGCGAATGATCAGGCGAATCAGATCGGCGGTATTGGTGAGCTTGCCGCGGCTCGACCAGTACATCGGCAGCCAGAAGCCGGAGTAGAAGAGGAAGGATTCCAGAAACACGCTGGCAATCTTCTTCTTCAGCGGATCGTCGGCGCGGTAATACTCCAGTATCAGTTGTGCTTTACGCTGCAGCGCCGGGTTTTCTTCGCTCCAGCCGTAGGCGGCATCGACATCTTTACTCTGACACAGCGTGGAAAAAATCGAGCTGTAAGAGCGAGCATGCACCGCTTCCATAAAGCTAACGTTCGACAGCACCGCCTGTTCATGGGGCGTGAGGGCATCCGCCATTAACGAGGGTGCGCCAACGGTGTTCTGAATGGTATCGAGCAGCGTTAAGCCGGTAAATACGCGAATCGTCAGCTGCTGCTGCGCCGGGCTTAAGCTTTGCCAGGCGGGAATATCGTTCGACAGCGGGACTTTTTCCGGCAGCCAGAAGTTGCTGGTCAGGCGATTCCACACTTCCAGGTCTTTATCATCCTCGATATTGTTCCAGTTCACCGCACTTACGCGGGATAGTTGGCTCATCCTTTTCTCCTTATAGCGCGCAGGATACGCAGCCGGAAATCTCGGTGCCTTCCAGCGCAAGCTGGCGCAGGCGGATGTAATACAGCGACTTAATACCTTTTTTCCACGCGTAAATCTGCGCTTTGTTGATATCGCGGGTGGTGGCGGTGTCTTTAAAGAACAGCGTTAGCGACAGGCCCTGATCGACATGGCGCGTGGCTTCGGCATAGGTATCGATAATCTTCTCCGGGCCGATTTCATAAGCATCTTCGTACAGCGCCAGATTATCATTGGTCATAAAGGGAGCCGGGTAGTACACGCGGCCGGTTTTGCCCTCTTTGCGGATCTCAATTTTCGACACAATCGGGTGAATGCTTGATGTCGCATGATTGATGTAAGAGATCGATCCCGTCGGCGGCACCGCCTGGAGATTCTGGTTATAGATCCCGTAGCGCATCACATCTTCACGCAGCTGCAACCACATCTCGCGCGTCGGAATAGTAATTCCGGCACGGGCAAACAGCGCCTGCACTTTCTCGGTTTTCGGCTGCCAGTCGCCTTGCAGATACTGCTTAAAGTACTCACCGCTGGCGTAGCGAGATTGCGGGAAACCGGCAAAATGCTGGTCGCGCTCGCGGGCAATCATCATGGAGGTATGCAGCGCATGCCAGGTGATGGTGTAGAAGTAGAAATTAGTGAAATCCAGCCCTTCCGCGCTGCCGTAGGCGATGCCTTCCCGCGCCAGATAGCCGTGCAGATTCATCTGCCCAAGCCCGATGGCATGCGAAGCAGCATTGCCGTTTTCTACCGACGGCACCGAACGGATATGGCTCATATCCGATACCGCCGTTAACCCGCGAATGGCAATGTCCACCGTGCGACCGAAGTCCGGCGAATCCATGGTATGGGCAATATTCAGCGACCCGAGATTGCAGGAGATATCGCGCCCGGTGTCGGCGTAATCAAGGTTCTCATCGAACGTCGAGGCGCTGTTAACCTGCAAAATTTCCGAGCACAGGTTGCTCATATTAATGCGTCCGGCAATCGGGTTGGCGCGATTGACCGTATCTTCAAACATGATGTAGGGGTAGCCCGATTCAAACTGAATTTCTGCCAGCGTCTGGAAGAAATCGCGGGCGTTAATAAAGCGTTTGCGCACGCGATCGTCCGCCAGCAGCGTGTCGTACATCTCGCTTATTGCCACATCGCCAAAGGGTTTGCCGTACAGCCGTTCCACATCATAAGGCGAGAAGAGCGCCATTTGGCCGTTCTCCTTCGCCAGCTGGAAGGTAACGTCCGGGATAACAACGCCCAGCGACAGGGTTTTGATACGAATTTTTTCGTCGGCGTTTTCGCGCTTGGTATCAAGAAAGCGCAGTATATCCGGGTGATGCGCATGTAAGTAAACCGCGCCCGCGCCCTGGCGCGCGCCAAGCTGGTTGGCATAGGAAAAAGCATCTTCCAGCATCTTCATCACCGGGATCACCCCGGAAGATTGGTTTTCAATACGCTTAATCGGCGCACCGGCTTCACGCAAATTGGAGAGCAGAAAGGCCACGCCGCCGCCGCGTTTGGAGAGCTGCAGCGCGGAATTTACCGCCCGGCCAATGGACTCCATATTGTCTTCAATACGCAACAGGAAGCAGGAGACCAGCTCGCCGCGCTGCTGTTTACCGCAGTTAAGAAAGGTCGGCGTGGCGGGCTGGAAACGCCCGGAGAGGATCTCATGGGTTAACTGGCGCGCCAGGGTGGTATCGCCCTGTGCCAGGGTCAGCGCGACCATACAGGCGCGATCGGCAAAATCTTCCAGATAGCGTTTGCCATCGAAGGTTTTCAGCGTGTAGCTGGTGTAAAACTTCCATGCGCCAAGAAAGGTGTGAAAGCGAAAACCGCTGTTGTGCGCCTCGGCAAACAACGCAATAACAAAGTCGCGGTCGTAACGCGCCAGCACGCTCTCATCATAATACCCCTCCGCCACCAGCCAGCTAAGCCGCTGCTGCTGGCTGGTAAAGGTCATGCTGTTGGGCCGCACATGGGTTGCCATAAAAGCATCCACCGCTTCGCGGTCTTTCTCAAACTGAATATGCCCCTCTTTATCATAAAGATTGAGCATCGCATTCAGCGCGTGGTAATCGGGCGCGGATTGCATCACGCGCTCTGCGGTTGTCGTAGCCAAAATTCCGTCACTCCTTTACGTACATTGTCGATGTCCTGCTGCGTGCCCATCAGTTCAAAGCGATACAGATAAGGGACGCCGCATTTCTGCGCCACCACATCGCCAGCACGGCCAAAGGCTTCACCGAAATTGCGATTGCCTGCGGCAATCACGCCGCGAATCAACGCCCGGTTATGGGGATCGTTTAAAAAGCGGATCGCCTGTCGCGGTACCGCGCCCGCCGTTCCACCGCCGCCGTAGCTGGGTACTACCAGGATAAAAGGCTCGTCTACCTGAATGCGTTCACGCTCGTTAAGGGGAATACGCACCGCCGGCAGCCCGAGACGTTCAATAAAACGCCGGGTGTTTTCTGAGCTGCTGGAGAAGTAGACGAGGGTGCTCATGCGTTAGCAACGCCGGGCAGGAGAGGTAAGCGGTTAATCAGATCCGGGCGGAAGCCGGACCATTGTGTGTCACCTGCGATAACCACCGGTAACTGGCGAAAACCCATGGCCCGCAATTCATCCGCCGCTTGCGGTTGATGGTCAACGTTCACCATTTCGAACGCCAGACCGCGGCTGGCCATCGCGCGTTTTGTGGCGTGGCACTGAACACAATCATCTCTGGTGTAAATAGTAATGCTCATGATTCGTATTTCCATTTAGAATGAAGGAACGGCGCGAAAGGTCGCGTCAGTGAGTCGGTGTATCATTGAGAAAATACTAGATGTAGTTATAAAAAGTTTCAACCATACCATATATAGGAAATTGCCATGGGATTTACCGAAAGGAGAGAAACCGTGGGTAAGGGGAGTGTGTACGCGTTTTACACAGAAACAGGGAGTTTAAGGCAAAGAAAAACCCCTGCCGGGCGATCCCGGCAGGGGTTTATGGGGAGAGAACTAGCGGCGCAGGCTAAGCAGGGCGCCGATAAAAATCCCGACCGCGGCGGCAGCGCCAACGCTGCTCCAGGGCCTGTCTTTAACAAATGTATCGGCACATCCTACGGCGTCTTTCGCCGCCTGCTGCATGCGGTTGCGACCGTGCATGCGCGCCCGGGTCTCTTTTAGCAGCGCTTGTGCTTTGCGTCTTGCAGTCTCTGCTTCATCTTTCGCATCGCTGCCCCAGGATTTCAGCAGTGATTCGAGGCTATCGGCTAATTGGTTAACATCGTTGTTGATATCCTCGACACCTTCATCTACGTCACGGCGATTCGGTCTGTTAAGCATAAGATCCTCCCTCGTTTTAGGTGTGAATCTAAGTTTAGACCATAAATTTCAATGCCAGACGGCAATCACGTCTTTCAGCACCGTTTGTGGAATTATCTGAGTCACGGTCCATGCTCTGTCATGTAAGGTGGCGAGGCTGTGGAAAGATGACGAGGAAAATCTATGTATTTAAGACCCGATGAAGTGGCACGCGTACTGGAAAAAGTGGGATTCACTATGGATGTCGCGACGCCGAAAACCTATGGTTATCGCCGTGGCGAAAATTACGTTTACGTTAACCGCGAAGCGCGTATGGGACGCACGGCGTTGGTTATTCATCCCACGCTGAAAGAACGCAGTTCATCACTTGCGGACCCCGCCTCGGACATCAAATTGTGCGATCACTACCAGAACTTTCCGCTCTACTTTGGCGGCGACGCGCAGGAGCATTACGGCATTCCGCACGGCTTTAGTTCGCGCGTGGCGCTGGAAAAGTTTATTAGCGGATTATTTGGCGAGTCGCACTAAACGAGAGCCGCTTGTGCCGCCCACCATCAGGCTTTGGCCTGATGGTAATTGCTCACCCGGAACAGGCGGCGGCAGTAATCGAGGAAGTAGCCGTATACCGCGCCCATCATCATTGACACCACGATATTCGAACTGACGGCAGCGATAATCTGCGGCCAGTCGGCACCCACGCTCAGCAGGATCGCCACATATACCGGTGACTGAAAGGTCACATAGGCCAGCACATCCGCCAGATTTTTCATCCAGCCTGACGGGCTAATGCGGCGCGCGTAGCGCATAAACAGATCGCGATACAGTCCGTAGGGCCAGGCAATAATAATGTTGACGGGAATCGCCACCAGCCGCGATGAAAGTGACTGCTCAAAGCTCATTCCGGAGAGAAATATTTCAATCAGCATGTTCACTACCGAGCAGTAGACCACCATGGCAACGGTGTCCGCTACGGCGTGACGCAGGCGAGACTGCGAAGAGAACATGAACGCGCTCCTTGATAAGCAATAAACAGGTCGGTGAACGATTTTTTTAGCGTTTTACAACGGCTGGATTAACGAGGATAGGTTATCCATCTGCCTGTAAAGTAACAACTAGCGATAAATTTTTAATTTCGGCGATTGTTTGGATAAAGTGCTTTGCCGCTGCGTATTTTTTGCCTGTCGCATTATTTACGTTGGTATGTTTATAAAAGTCTTATTAAATCAGTGTATTGTGTATATTTTCCACGACGATGCAGCCGCACAAGAGTCGGTAAAAAAGAGAATTTAGCGCGCTATGCTTTGGCGGGGGGACTAACGGCGCAGGCAGCATTTTTATACTGGTTAAGCGTAAATGGCAGTATTTAATGCTGGAAATGAATGCGTTTAATTATGCGGGAATAGTGATTGAATATGCGATTTGGTGCGGTGGGAAGAATCCCACCGCAGCCGATCAGCAGACGCCGAAATCTCCGTCTTCCTGATACAGGGAAACATCTTCCGCTTTTAAGGTAATTTTCGCCGCCTGTTCGTCGCTCGCAGGCACCGCGACAATCTGATCCTCATGCACTTCAACCACTTTTAATGTCGCACCGCCAATACGCGGTTGCACAATATCGCCAATAGAAAACATGTGTTGCTCCTTTTGTAATGAGTTTGTGAAGATAAACATAGCCTGAACGTCAGCCCGGGTACAGCGTAAAAGAGGGTAAAAGCGACCAATCCGATTGGCATATGCCATTTGAGCAGCTAGGCTTAAATGGATTGTCTTACTTTTCAATCAGCTGGATTTACTTTGCATAGGAGGCTTATATGGGTTTCTGGCGTGTTGTTATCACAATTATTCTGCCGCCGCTGGGCGTACTGCTGGGTAAGGGCTTAGGTATGGCCTTTATCATTAACATCCTGCTTACACTGCTGGGCTACTTCCCTGGCCTGATTCACGCCTTTTGGGTGCAAACCCGCGATTAACCCCTGGCGGGTGGTTTGCCACGCAGCAAATCTTCTCGTCAAGCTTCATCCCGGATGAAAGAACAGAACGGCCAGCGCGACGCACGGCATCGCGCTGGCTTTTTTGCGGGTATTAGAAAGTTTCCCAGTTTTTATCGCTGGTGGGCTGGCTGGCGGCTACCGCCGGGCGCAGCGTGGCGACCGGTGGTTTACCTGCCTTCACGCCTGGCACGGTGCTGTGTCCATTAATACGGAACACAGCAACCGCCTGACGTAACTGCTCGGCCTGTTCTTCCAGCGCCGCCGAGGCGGCGGCGGATTCCTCCACCAGCGAGGCGTTCTGCTGCGTCACGCTATCCATCTGTGATACCGCGAGGCTAACCTGCTCAATCCCTTTGCTCTGCTCTTCGGACGCAGAGGCAATTTCACCCATAATATCCGTTACCCGCGTTACGGCATTGACGATCTCTTTCATCGTATCGCCGGCTTCCGCGACCTGTGTGGTCCCGGAGTTGACGCGGCTGACGGAGTTCTCAATCAACGTTTTGATCTCTTTCGCCGCCTGCGCGCTGCGGCTGGCCAGCGTACGCACTTCCCCGGCTACCACCGCAAAGCCGCGGCCCTGCTCACCTGCGCGCGCTGCTTCTACTGCGGCGTTAAGCGCGAGGATATTGGTCTGGAAAGCAATGCCGTCAATCACACCGGTGATATGGGCAATCTGTTGAGAACTGTCGGAGATTTCGCTCATGGTACGCACCACCGTGCTTACCACCTGGCCCCCGCGTGCGGCGGTATCCGAGGCGTTTTTCGCCAGCTGCGAAGCCTGACGGGCGTTGTCGGTGTTCTGTTTCACCGTGGCCGTTAACTGCTCCATGCTGGCGGCGGTCTCTTCCAGTGAGGATGCCTGCTGCTCCGTGCGCGATGAGAGATCGTTATTGCCGGTAGAGATTTCGCTCGCGCCGGTATAAATCGAGTCGGAACTGTTGCGTACTGCGCTGACGGTTTTAACCAGCGAGGATTGCATCTCATGGAGACCGGCGGCGAGCTGGCTCATTTCGTTACGCCCCTGGGCAGAAATGCTCTGGGTTAAATCACCACCGGCAATCGCGCGTATATGGCCCATCACGCTGTGCAGCGGGCGCAGCAGCAGGTGCTGCAGACCGAGCCAGATAACCGTCATCACCGCAATCACCACCAGCAAAATAATGCCCAGCGTCCATTGCATACTGGTAAAGCTGCTCTGGTTTTCCTGTGCGGCGGCTTGCAGGAAGGTGTTGTTTTCCGCCCGCCATTTATCGTAGCTGGCATCCATCTCTTCCTGGGCCTTCTGCGCATCCAGATTGCCGTAGGCTTCGTAGTTATTGGCGCGCAGGTAGGTTATCGATTGTTGCAGCACATCATGCATTTTGATGATGTTCTGCGAGACTTCATCCGCCAGAGCGCTGTCTTGCCCGTTGACGCGAGGCGTGTTTTTGTAATTGTTGAAAAAACCTTCAGATTTTTTAAGGGAATCCTCCGCCGCATTCAGCAACTTTTCAATGCTTGCTAATGAAGCCGGATCGCGCTGGTTTTTCAAAAAGCGGATCGCTACGCGGGTCACGGTAACACGGGTTTTGATCAGCGTAATAACGCTGTCACCCAAATTTTCCTGCTGTGCGTTAAGAACACCGCTGTTTTGGAAGTTCACCCGGTCGTTATTGACCGCCGAATAGAACAGACCACCGGTGACGAATTGTAGAAGACAAAAAAAGGTAAGAGCGATAATGATGCCGGTAATAACCCGTATATTTTTGAGCATGGCCATAGTCCATAAAAGAGTCGGGATTGCTCCAGTAATATCGACCTGGCCTGCATTAACTTTATGATCACTTTTTAAACACTTGTTTAGCGCGTAAACAGTGACCCGGCACGTTGCATGCCGGGCAGCACATTTAACTTTTCCTGCGCCGTTTTACGGCGAGGGCAATCCGCGGTTCCAGCAGCTTTGCCACGGCGGCAAACACCGGAACCACCACTGAATTGCCAAACTGGCGATAGGCCTGAGTGTCGGAAACGGGGATGCGAAACGGCTGTTCGCCGACCTTTTCAAAACCCATCAAGCGCGCGCATTCATGGGGCGTCAGCCGTCGCGGGCGGCGCGCCTGGTTCTCTGCGTGAGTAAAATCCGCCTCGCCGAGTGCTTTATCCCAGCCGCGATCGATAAGGATCTCCGAACCGTCTTTGTGATAACGCGCGGAAAGGGTGCGCGCTACGCTATCGGCGCGGGTAGGATCAACCAGCCCGAAGCCAAACCCGTTGCCTTTGGCGGCGTGTTTTTTCGCATAGCGATAGAGGTAATCCCACAGCTTGGGCGACAGCACATATTTGCTATCAACGGTCGGCTCCAGCAGTTCGCCAAAGGCGGGCCGACGCGCAGGGTAAAAACGGCTGATATCGCGTAGGGTAAAGCCCTCGGCAAGATCGAGATCGCGGCGAAAACCGACCAGCACAATCCGTTCGCGATGCTGGGGTAAAAAATGTTTGCCGTCGATAACCTTCGGATCGTCTTTACCGTTGAGCCGGGCATCGGCCACGTCATAACCCAATTCATCAAGGGTATTCATGATGACGCTAAAGGTTTTACCTTTGTCGTGGCTCTTTAAATTCTTCACGTTTTCCAGCACGAAAATCGCCGGGCGGCGGGCTTTGATAATGCGCGCCACATCAAAAAACAGCGTGCCCTGCGCCTCGCACTCAAAGCCGTGGGCGCGGCCCAGCGCATTCTTTTTGCTGACGCCCGCCAGGCTAAAGGGCTGGCAGGGGAAACCGGCTAGCAGCACATCATGATCGGGAATGGTCGCGGCGATATGCGCGTAAGCATCGGCTTCAGAAACGTCCGGCTTACCGCTCAGGGTCACTTCGCGGATATCCTGGTTAAAGGTATGAGCGGCAGGATCGTTGTACCAGTTGGCTTTATAGGTACGCACCGCGTTTTTATTCCATTCGCTGGTGAAAACGCACTGCCCGCCAATGGCTTCAAAACCGCTGCGGATGCCGCCAATCCCGGCGAAGAGATCGATAAAGCGAAAGCGATACGCGGGATGATGGGCGAGCGGGGAGGGCAACAGGCTGCGCAGCAGCGCCACTTCGGCAGCGGTGAAGGTTTTGGCGCTGCCTTTGCCATTCACCCAGCGGTTAAGGGATTCACGGCTCCACTCAGCTTTGCCCGCATGTTTAAGCTGCTCCGCCACATATTTCTGACCGTAAATCTCCAGCACCTGATCCAGTAAAGCCCGGTCCTGCTGTCGCTGCTGGTCAGTGTCTGCCTGCGCCAGCACATCCTGCGCAAGTGAATCATATTCCGCCATGGCATCTCCTTGGGTTTAGGCCGGGAAATATATCACTCATTTGACCCAGAGGAGAATCTTCAAAAGCCACGCTGTGCGCTAGCGACGGTTCCACGGCATTTTCGCCAGCAGTAGCGCCATACCGCACCAGCCGCTCAGGCCAGCAAACAGTAGCCCGGCGCCGACAAAGCCCGACAGCAGGAAAAAGCGGATGTCAACGGCATAACCCAGCACCACGCCGAGCAGAATCAGGCTACCGGCAACAATCTGCACCTGCTGCATTAGCGGGCGCGGCTGGCGTTTATCTTCGACGGTCGGCAGCTTTTCCTGCTTCCAGTTATTAAGACCGCCTTCGATGATGAGCACATTGGCCGGCGACGCGGCACGTACCAGCGCGTCGGCATTTTGTTGCGTCCGCATCCCGGACTGACAGTGGAAAATCACCGTCTGTGCGCTTGCCGCCTGCGAAACGGCTTTTCCGGCAAGCAGCTCATCTAACGGCAGGGAAACCGCGTCAGGTAGATGCTCGCGACGAAATTCATCCGGCTGGCGAATATCCACTACCGGCGCGCCGTTCTGCTGCTGGGTACGGGCTTCTTTGGGAGTAATCAAGGTGTAACGCATAGCTAAGCCTCCGGGCAGTAAATGTTTTTTAGCGTCTGCACCAGCGTTCTGATGGCCGGCGCTTTAATGAAGTAGTTCACCCGCTGCGCCTGACGCTGGCTTTCGATCAGGCCTTCCTCTTTCATTCTCGCCAGATGCTGTGACGTGGCTGAAGGGCTAAGACCGGTAATGGTGCTGAGTTCCCCCGCCGACGTGCCGGGCGCGTCGCACAGCATGCAGAGGATCAGTAAGCGATGCGGGTTACTCATCGCTTTCAGCAGGCCAGAAGCTTTCTCTGCCTGCGTTTGTAGTTGGGTGATATCAGGAGTTGTCATATTGTTTTAGCTTTTACTTAATTTAGATAATACTAAAATAAAGGGGCGTGAAATGCAAGGGCGTACTTGAGCGAGCTATCGTTGCGCGTATTCCACCCGCAGTTGGCAGGAACGTCCTCACGCTGGTGTATAACTTATTGAGGGCAAGATTCTTTAAGCTGTCATCTTTTTTCGCCAGGCTGGTGGGCGCAGAAGTTAATCAACAGGAAGGGACAATGGAGCAAGCGCTGTATGTTTTCGATCTCGATAATACGTTAATCCACGGTGACAGCAGCACTTACTGGAGCCGCTATTTAGTGCGCCAGGGCATCGCCGATAGCGGGGAGTATTTACACCATGAAGAACGGTTAATGGCGGATTACGCGCGTGGTGAAATGGATCTCCATGAATACGTGGCGCTGACTCTCTCGCCGCTAGCCGCTATGCCGATAGCACAGGTGGACCGTCTGGTGGCGAACTGCGTGGCAACGGAGATTGTGCCGCGTATTTACCCGCAGGCGCGGGCGCTGATTGCCGAGCTACGGGCGCAAAACCAGCCGATGCTGATTATTTCTGCCTCCGTCAGTTTGCTGGTCAACGCCATTGCGCCGGTGCTCGGCATTGAGCATGGGATCGGCGTGGAGGTGAAAACCCGAAACGGCTGCTACAGCGGTGAGATTGACGGTACGCCGAGTTACCAGCAGGGCAAAATCGCCTGTCTGGACAACTTTCTCGCCCGCCATCCACAGTATGACGGGGAGGTTGTTTTTTATACGGACTCGATTAACGATCTGCCCCTGTGCCAGCGCGCCGATCGCGTTTATCTGGTGAACCCGTGCCAGAAACTGGCCGCCCACGGCGAAGTAATGGGCTGGCCAGTACTCAACTGGCGGCTTACTGCGGTTTAAACAGCGGGATCGATTTACCGGTAATATAGCGTCGGCGCAGCCAGGCCGACGCGCTATCCATGATCATCACGATAGCCACCAGAATCACGGTGATAAACATCACCACATCCCAGTTCCACAGCCGCATATTCTCGGCATAGATCAGGCCAATGCCGCCCGCGCCGACAAACCCCAGCACCGCCGCCGAGCGGGTATTGGACTCGATTTGATAAAGGCTAAGGGCCAGAAAGGTCGGGAAAGATTGGGTAAAGGTGCTAAAACGGTGTTTCTGCAAGCCGCCCGCGCCCACCGCCGTTAAGCCGCGCGCCGGGGCGCGATCGACCGCTTCGTGACTCTCGGCGTATAGACGCCCGAGCAGACCGGTGTCCTGCATAACGATCGCCAGCACCCCGGCAAGCGGCCCAAGGCCAACGGCGCGGACAAAGATCAGCCCCCAAATCGCCATATCAATGCCGCGCAGCACATCGAACAGGCGTCGCATACAGAAGGCGATGCCCGCCGCGATGCCGCCTTTCATAATATTTCGCGCCGCCAGAAACGACAGCAGCAGGGCAAACAGCGTGGCGGTGAGGGTGCCAGCAAAGACGATCGCAAGCGTAATGCCAATCTGCGTGAAGTAGTAGGCAAACGGCCAGTTCCAGAAATCGTGCCACACGAACATGCGCGCAATATAGCGGCCAATCTGCTGTACGCCGGTCAACGCTTGTTCGACAGGAATGCCGAACTGCATAAAGAACCAGGCGTAATAGAGCAGCACCGCCAGGACTATCAGCCCGAGACGGCGTAAATAGCGCCCCTGCGCCTGAAACAATTTCCCGTTGAGTTGACGGCTCAACGCCACGTCGGGTATCCCTTGCCAGTGGCTCATTTTTTCCCCTCCAGCACCCACTGGCGCAGGCGGCCAGAGATCGTATCCAGTGCGGAAACCACCATAATAATCAGCAGCAGCGTGATGCTGACCTGATCGTAGCGGTCGAGTTTGATATTGGTCATCAGCTCCTGGCCGATGCCGCCCGCGCCCACCAGCCCAAGAATGGTGGAGGAGCGAAAGTTAATTTCGAGGCGCATAAAGGCGTAGGAGAGAAAAATCGGTTTCACCTGCGGCCACAACGCGAAGCGAACACGCTGGAAATGCGTGGCACCGCAGGACGCCAGCCCGCGCACCGGCCTCTCCTGTGCGCTCTCGACCGCCTCATAAAACAGCTTGGTCAGACTGCCAACGGTATGCAGCGCCAGCGCCAGAAAGCCGGGGATAGCGCCAATACCGAAGGCCATGACGAAAATTACCGCCCACGCCAGTTCCGGCATGGTACGCAAAAAAGCCACCAGCGTTCGTACGGCAAAGCGCACCGGTGGGGGAGACCAGGTATTGCCCGCCGCCAGAAAGGCCAGTACCGCGGCGATAGCGAAGGAGGCCAATGTCGCCGCCAGCGCCAGCTGTAGGGTTTCCCAAATGAGGGGTAACTGGATCGGCAGCCGGTAACCCCAATAGGCCAGCGAACCTTTGGTATGGCTATCAGCAAACAGCAGCGAACCGTGCAGCGTCGGCACCGTTTCGCGCATGTAATCAAGAAAGTTGGGTAGGGAGTGCCAGATGGTGGCGAGATTAAATTCCGCCGCGCTGCCGGCGGCCAGATAGAGGCTAACAATCACCAGCGACCAGGCTAAGCTGTCGCGCTTCTGGCGCATTCTGACCTGCTGATAGTAGTGCTCAAACGCGGTATTCGACCTGTTCATGCGTTGCGCTAAATCCTCGATGACATTCGAATAAAAGCCCCTGTTTTTACGCAGGGGCCGGTGAAAGGCGGCAATAACGGATTAACGGGCGTTAACCAGCTCGCGCTTCATCTCAATAATCTGTTTAAAATCGTCGACGCTGCCCGGGCCGATATGCTGGGTGCCGCCCATCGCTTTGACGAAGCAGGCATGATTATCGGTATCAAGTTTTTTCACCGCGCTCACCACTTTCGCTTTGAAATCCGCCGGCAGATTGTTGCTGACGAGGATCGGGCCATTCGGGATCAGCGGCGATTCCCAGATAATGCGGATTTTTTTCATCAGGTCAGGGTGATCCATACGGATCAGGCGGTTAAACGCACCGACGCTGTAGCCGGAATCGTAATCGCCGACCATTGAGGTCCAGGTGACCGCGCCGGCGAACTGACCGTTCAGCACGCCGAGAATGTCCTGCTCGTGGCCGCCGGAGAAGGTGACGCTGGAGAAGTAGTTATTGAATTTATTATCCGCATTGCCGCCGAACTTCTGTTTAAAGGAGTAGTTCGGGATCAGGTAGCCGGAAGTGGAATCCGGATCGGCGAAGCCAAACGCTTTACCTTTCAGATCTTCCAGCTTTTTATACGGGCTGTCGGCTTTGACAATCACCACCGAGTGATAACCGCGCGACTGGTCTTTGTCATCGACCCCAATCCCGACAATATCCACCGCTTTCGGGTTATTGATATAGACGGAGGCATAAGAGGAGGGGGACATGCTTAAAACCACATCCACTTTGCCGCCGATCAGGCCCTGGATAACGCCGGAATAGTCGGACGAGTTGCGCAGTTTGGTGTCGACATTCAGCTCTTTATCGAGGAAATCTTTAACGCACTGGTTATCGCCAATCTGTTGCGTGGCGTTCTGCCCGCCCATAATGCCGAGGTTCAATTCCTTCGGCTGTTCTGCAGCCGTTGCCTGCCATGCCAGCAGCAGACCTGCCATCAATGCCGATAAACGTAATGCGCCCGAAATAGTTTTTTTCATTGTCATTGCCTGTGTCGTCTCATTGGAAGGAATCATTAATGCAATTGAGCGATCTCATCGCCGTACAACGCGTGCAGCACGTCCGGCGTTAACTGCGACGGATGATCGTCAAAAATAAGCCGTCCCTGGGATACGCCGATAACGCGCGTGCAATACTCCTGCACCAGCTCCACCGAGTGCAGATTGACCATCACGCTGATGCCCTGCGCACTGACTTCGCGCAGCACATTCATGATGCGCTGGGTATTTTTCGGATCCAGCGAAGCGACAGGTTCGTCCGCCAGTAAAATAGAGGGGTTCTGGATCAGCGCCCGGCAAATAGCGACACGCTGCATCTGCCCACCAGAGAGGGTTTCCGCGCGCTGCAACGCGTGAGGCAGCATATTGAGCCACTCCAGCAGCGCGATGGCTTTCGCCCGGTCTTCATCGGTAAAGAGTTTAAACAGCGACTTCAGCGTTGAGGTCTGGCTTAAGCGGCCAAGCAGCACATTGGTCAACACATCAAGGCGCGGTACCAGACAAAAATCCTGGAAAATCATCCCGCACTGGCTGCGCCACTGATTCAGCGCGCGCCCTTTAAGATGGGCGACATTGCGCGGCATACCCACTTCCGGGAAACTCAAAATCTCCCCGGAGGTGACGCTATGAGTGCCGTTCAACACATGCAGCAGGGTGGATTTCCCCGCGCCGGAGCGTCCAATCACGCCGACCATTTCACCGCTGTGCAGGTCAAAACTGATATCCTGCAGCACCGTCTGATGCGCGTTATAGGCTTTGCGTAAGTTCTTTACGCTCAATACCTTTTGCTTTGGCACCGTGTTTAATGGCGGCAACGTTGAATAGTGATCTTCAGAGATTTTTGCCAGCGCGCTGTTCATAACTCTTCCGCATTTATCATTAAGCTGGCGACCATTAAGGGCAAAGGTGATGACTGTTTTATGACGAAAAAGCGAACAAATAGTGAACGTCGAGTTTTGGCGGCGGTAAATTCTATTTGCGGGCGCTTTACGCTGATGCCTGGTAATGAATAGCGTTAATTACCTTGCTTGCTGCATAACAAATAAAAACGCGTTTATCCGGGGTAATTCTTTTTAATACGCCTTCCTCGCTGTGAATAATTTAATCTTCTTGCCCGTGAAATAAAATTTTCATCTATTTAGCTGATTTATAAATAATTAAGCTTTTGTTCCCCGTTAAGGTGCAACCCCCTTTTTTAAATCACACCAGCGTCACAAAAACTGGAAAAAAGCCTGCGCCCGCGTTACACCGGCCGTTTCGCAGGCTATATGTTAAATTTGTGTTGAAAAATGATAACAAAGGGGTTTGTGCATGGATAAGAAATTAAAGGTTCTGGCGGTGACGCTGGCGACGCTCTTTTCCGGCGCCGCGCTGGCCGCCGTGCCGCAGGGATATCCGGCGGATTACCAGAAAATCGTCGACGCTGCGACCAAAGAGGGCAAAGTGGTGATTTATTCCACCACCGACACCAAAGCCGCCGGGCCGCTGATCAAAGGGTTTGAGGCGCAATATCCGGGCATCAAAGTCGAATATAACGATATGAACAGTACCGAACTGTATAACCGTTATCTTAGCGAACAGGCCTCCGGCGGCGGCAGCGGCGATGTGGTCTGGAGTTCATCAATGGACACCGCGCTGAAACTGGCAACGGATTACGCCGAAGAGTACGCCTCGCCGGAGCTGGATAAATTACCCAAGTGGGCGGTGTGGCAGAAAAAAGCTTACGGCACCACTTATGAACCGGTGATTATCATCTATAACAAGCGCCTGATCCCGGCGGGTGAAGTCCCGGATTCCCATACCGCGCTGGGCAAATTGGTTGCCGGCCAGCCCGATAAATTCAAAAACAAAGTCACCACTTACGATATCGAAAAATCGGGCCTCGGCTTTATGCTGGCGGTAGAAGACAGCAAACATGACAAGGACTACTTCACCCATTTGGCCGATGTCGCCAAAGGCGGGTTAACGGTGCAATCTTCCACCGGCACGATGATGGAACGCGTCTCCTCCGGTGAAAACCTGATTGGTTACAATATCCTCGGCTCCTACGCCGAAGCGCGGGCGAAAGGGGACAATTCACTGGGCGTGGCCTACCCGAAAGATTATGTGCTGGTGCTGTCGCGCGTCTCCTTTATCAGTGCTGAAGCGGAACACAGCAACGCCGCAAAACTGTGGTTTGACTATGTGTTATCGGAAAAAGGGCAGTCCATTCTTGCCAACCAGGCGGATATTCCCTCCCTGCGTAACGATATTGAAGGCAAAAACGATATCGACGGCCTGACCAAACAGCTTGGCGACGCCCTGAAGCCGATCGCGGTGGACGAGTCGTTGCTGGAATATCTTGAGCCGAAAAAACGTCTGGAATTTATAAAACAGTGGCGCACTGCCGCCGCGAAATAATGCCCGAACCGGTTGTGCGCGTAACGGCGCACAACCTTTTTGCAGCAGGCAGGTTTGCAGTTTCCTGACCGAAGGGATGATGTATGAATAGTGTGCGCAGAAAATGGCAAGGGTTGCCGCGCGGCGTCATTGTGTTAATTACCGCGCTGGTTATCTATATTCCGCTGTTATTTATTGTGGTGCAGAGCTTTCTCTCGGCGCCCTTTTTTGTTCGTTCTAAAGAGCTGAGTCTCGAAGCATTTGAATTTATTTTTACCGATCCCGATTTTTATCTGGCGTTGAAGTCCGGCTTTATTCTCGCCTTCGGCCTGGTGGTGATTGCCATTCCGCTGGGCGGGATTCTGGCGTTTTTAATGGTGCGCACGGATTTACCCGGACGCCGCTTTATCGAGCCGCTGATCCTCGTGCCGATTTTTGTCTCGCCGATGGTGCTCGCATTCGGCTATGTGGTCTCTGCCGGGCCGGTGGGCTTCTTCTCGCGCTGGGCGCAGGAGCTTATCGGTTTTGTGCCGTGGAATATTTACTCGATGTTCAGCATCGTGGTGATCGCCGGGCTGACCCACGTTCCCCATGCCTATCTCTATATCTCTTCGGCCCTGCGCAGCGTCGGATCGGACGTGGAAGAAGCCGCGCGCACAGTGGGCGCAACGCCGCTACAGGTGATGACCGCCGTGAGTCTGCCGATGGTGCGTCCGTCCATTTTATACGCCTGCGTGCTGCTCTTCTTCCTGGGGCTGGAGGTTTTTGGTCTGATGCTGGTGCTCGGCGATCCGGAAGGCAATATGGTGCTCGCCACCTACCTGTATAAACTCACCAACAAACTGGGCACCCCTTCTTATCATCTGATGGCCGCCGTCGCCGTGGTGCTGATCTGTATCACCATTCCGCTGGTGATGTTGCAGCGCCGCCTGATGCGCACCGCCAACCGCTTCGTCACCATGAAAGGCAAAGCTTCGCAGGCGCGCGCGCTGCCACTGGGTAAATGGCGCTGGGTGGCCGGTGCCGTTGTAGTGGCGTGGTTGACGGTAACCATCGGCGTACCGCTGATCGGCGTGGTTTTGCGCGCCTTTATCTCTAACTGGGGCGTGGGCGTTTCGCTGTGGGATGAAGTCTCACTGAATACCTTCCGTAATATCTGGCAGCAGCCGAATCTCCTGCGCGCGATAGTCAACTCGATGGCGATTGGTGTATTTGGCGGCGCGCTGGCGGTGGTGTGCTATTTGTTTGTTGGAATTGCCATGCACCGTAAGCAGGACAATGTGACGCGGTTTCTCGATTACAGCGTGCTGGTACCGCGCGCCGTGCCGGGTCTGCTGGCGGGGCTGGCCTTTTTATGGGTATTCCTCTTTTTACCGATGTGGCTCGACCAGTCCCTGAAAAACGGCTGGCTGTCCGGTTTGCCCGTCGCCGAATGGCTGCGGGAGAACCTGATTGTCTGGCTGCGTTCCCTGCGTAATACCATCTTCAGCGTCTGGCTGGCCTACACCGTGGTGTGGATGGCGTACGGCCTGCGGCTGATCTCTTCCACCCTGTTGCAGGTGGGACCGGAACTGGAGGAAGCGGCGCGCAGCACAGGCGCAACCGGCGGGCAAGTCACCCGTCACGTAACGGTGCCGCTGTCGCGCTATGGCCTGATTGGTGCCTGGCTGCTGATGTTTCTGATTTTTGAGCGTGAATACTCCACCGGCGTCTATTTGCTTTCTCCCGGTACGGAAACTATCGGTTCGATGCTGGTCTCGCTGTGGGCGGCCGGGGCGATCGATATCGTCGCCGCGCTGTCGTTTATCAATATTCTGCTGGTGGTCATCGGTCTTGGCGTGGCCCTGCGTTTTGGAGTGAAATTACATGATTGAGCTGGCGGTCGAAAATCTGCATCTCACCTACGGTGACAACCCGGTGTTAAAAGGCGTCTCCATGGAGCTAAAACGCGGCGAAGTGGTCTCGCTTTTAGGTCCTTCCGGCAGCGGCAAAACTACCTTGCTTCGCGCTGTCGCCGGGCTGGAAAAACCAACCCAAGGGCGCATCACCATTGGCAAAAACGTGGTTTACGACGGCACGCCGCGCAGCGAAGTACCCGCAGAGGAGCGCAACCTCGGGCTGGTGTTTCAGTCTTACGCCCTGTGGCCGCATAAAACCGTGTTCGAGAATGTCGCTTACCCCCTCAAGCTGCGCAAAGTTGGGTCGGCGGAGATCGCCTCCCGCGTACAAAGCGTGCTGGACCAGCTTGGTCTCGGCACGCTGGGTAAACGTCATCCGCACCAGCTTTCCGGCGGACAGCAGCAGCGCGTGGCGATTGGTCGGGCGCTGGTTTACAACCCACCGGTGATTCTGCTCGATGAACCCTTATCGAACCTCGATGCGAAGCTGCGGGAAGAGGCGCGGGTTTTTCTGCGGGAATTGATCGTCAAGCTCGGCCTGTCGGCGCTGATGGTCACCCACGATCAGAATGAAGCGATGGCGATTTCCGACCGCATTTTGTTACTCAACAATGGGGTGATTGAACAGCAGGGCACGCCGCAGGAGATGTACGCGACGCCGTCGACGCTGTTTACCGCCGAGTTTATGGGCAGCAACAACCGGCTGCATGGCAAAGTGATCGAAATCGTCAACGGCAGAGCGCGCATCGAAGGGGCTAGCTGGGCACTGTGGGGCGTTGCCGGACCGGGCGTCGTTGTGGGCCAGGAGGCGACAGCGGTGATCCGCGTGGAAAGCCTGCGGCTTTCTGACTCGCCGCAGGATAACTCGCTGGAACTGCCGATGCTGACCACCATGTATCTGGGGGATCGCTGGGAGTACCTGTTCCGCACCTCCGGCGATGATTACGTTATCCGCGTCTACGGCACCCAGCAGCGCAGCCAGCAGAACTATCGCGTGGTGCTACCCGCCGAGCAGCTGTGGATCTTCCCGAAAAAAAGCTAACAGCTACGCCATGCGCAGTTAACGACTGCGCATGGGCGGGATCGCCACCCACTTATACCCGAGCGCTATCGTTGCCAGCACAATGGTGCTGAACGCCGCGATATGCATCAGCAAATCCATCATGCTGATATGGGTCGGGTGGCAAAGGGAGAGCAGCGTAAGCGCCATACAGGCGACGCCCGAACCCGCCGTCGCGAGGCTGCGCACCGGGAACAGCGTGCGGGTGCGGCGCAGGTAAGCAATCACTATCGCCACCATCGGCACGCTAACGGTAACCATAAACAGGTAACAGTTTGGCCCTTCCACTGACGCATGCAGCGCCACCGCGCGGTGCAGATTACTGACAATGCTGACCAGCCAGACCGCCGCCAGCGGCACAAACCACGGCCAACCGAGGGGCGCGCGCCCGGCAATACTCATTAAAAACGCGTTACGCACCGCCAGCATCCCGGCAATAAAAGTGAGCAATAACTGAGCCAGCGCCCAACCGGCGCCCGGTTGCGACCAGTCCGTCAGCGTTCTGCTAAGCAGCAAACCGGCCGCGATACCGCAGGGTAGTGCGACTGCGATCCAACTCAGCGTCCGCCAGCCCGGTTTAAGGGGGCGTTTTACCGGTGCGGCAGACCGGCTTAATTTTTCTATTAACTGCTCATGATCGGCCATGATGTGCTCCTAACCGACGAAGATTATTCAGGGCGCGATGCAGCAGGGATTTCACGGCGGAGACCGTTAAATTGTGCTGCGTCGCGGTTTCCGCCAGCGTCATTTCCCGCAAATGGACATGCTCCACCACTTCCCGCTGGCGTGCAGGAAGCTGGTTGAGCAGCAACGCCAGCTCATCATCGGAGGTGGACGGCTGCGGCGTACCGGCAAGCCAGAGATCCTCCGGTTCGATTTGTACCTCGCGTTGCAGATGGCGACCCCGCTTGCGCAGGGCATCGATCGCGCGGGCGTTGGCAATCGCCATCAGCCACGGCAGGAAAGGCGCGTTGCGATCGTAAGTGTGGCGCACGCGATGCACCGTAAGCAGCACATCCTGAACCACATCTTCCACCAGCACTTCATCGGCAATATGTTTGCGCGCAAGGGTGCGGATGACCGGCACCAGCGCTTTCAGCAGCCGCGTATAGGCCTTGCTGTCACCGGCCTGCGCCAGCGTCATCAACTGCGGCCATTCGTCGCGTGCTGCCTCGCTTTTTTCCATATCCGCCTTCAGGTTTTTTTACCGCTGGCCTGCGTCAGGGCGTTAACCACAATTGATGGTGTTAGCACCTGCGGCAGAATTTTCGGCGCGCCGCCATCCGCCGGATAGACGACATACAGCGGCAGACTGCCTTGCCCCAGCTCGTTTAACGCATCATCAATATCGGCGTTAAATTTTGTCGAGTCCGCCACCATATAGAGCGTGCCGGTTTTTGCCAACGCATCCTTCACCGTTTGCGTGGAGAGCGAGGTCTTGTCATTTACCTGGCAGGTAATGCACCAGGAAGCGGTGAAGTTAACAAAAATCGCTTTGCCGTGCCCACGATTCTCCGCCACGGTTTGCGGCGACCATTTTAGCTGGGCAACCTGCTCACTGGCCGCCAGCGGTGCACCGCTTTGTACTACCTTCGGCAGCGGCACAATCGCCGCCAGCAGCAGCGCGGCGGTAACGGCGAAAAGCGCTTTAAAGCTCCGTCCGGCAAAACGCCGCTGCTGCGCCATGCCATACAGCCAGGCCGCGAAGCTGACCACCACCGCTGCGGCAATGATTGCCGCCAGCGCGGTGGTTCCTGCCTGTTGCGCCAGAACCCATACCAACCAGCCGAACGCGCCAAACATCGGGAACGCCAGACCGCGTTTTAGGGTGTTCATCCAGGCTCCGGGGCGCGGCAATACTTTGCCAAGAGCCGGAAACAGCGAGATCAGCGTAAAGGGCGCGGCAAAACCGAGTGCCAGGGTAAAGAAGATCGCCAGCGCAACGGTGGGGGGCTGAACCAGCGCATAGCCGATTGCGCCTGCCATAAAGGGAGCCGCGCAGGGCGTAGCGACAATAATCGACAGTGCGCCCGTCAGCGCTGCACGCAAAAACGCGCCGCGCTCAATATTCAACTCGCCGGCGCGCTGCACCGACAGGCCCACTTCAAATACGCCAAGCAGATTTAGCGCCGCGCCAAGAATTACCAGCGCAAGAAAGGCGATCACCAACGGCGACTGCAGCTGAAAGCCCCAGCCGACAGCGGTTCCACCCGCACGTAGCGCCAGTAACACGCCCGCCAGCGCCAGCATGGTGATGACGGTGCCCAGCAGAAAGCCGAGCCCCTCTTTACGCCGTTGCGCCGGGCTTTCGCTATGGCGCAAAAGCCCGAGCGCTTTCAGCGAGATAATGGGAAACACGCAGGGCATTAGGTTCAGAATAATGCCGCCTGCGAAGGCGGCGAGCATAGCGGTTAACATAGCGATTCCCGGCTGGATTAAAGAGAGTTAATGGCGTTTCAGGAGTGCGCGTTAGCGTACTGTTTCACCGCTTCCATCGTTTTCTGGATATGTGCTTCCGGATTTCTGTCTGTGTAGCTGAGCAGGATTTTGCCATCCGGCGCAATTACATAAGAGGTGCGATCCGACAGGGTTTTGCCCTTCATTTGCATTTGCGTGTCGTATTGCGCGGCGATTTTTGCCCCCGGATCGGCGGCGACGGTGAATTTATCGCGACACTCCAGTTTAGAGAACTCATCCACCTGATCGGTGTTGCCCGCCGTTACGCCGACCACCGTGGCGCCCAGCTTGTTAAAATCGTCCGTCGCTTCGGCAAAGGCATGGGCTTCGATGGTGCAGCCTTTACTGAACGCCGCCGGGAAGAAGTAGAGCACTACCGGGCCTTTTTGCAGCGCCTGCTGCAGCGAGAAGGTCAGCGGTTTACCGGCCAGCGCCCCCTGTAATTTAAAATCCGGCGCTTGCGAACCGGTCGGCAGGGCGGCGTGGGCGGTCGCGACGCTCAGCAGTGCGGCGGCGGTCAGGCTCAGAACGAGTTTTTTCATTGGCATCTTGTTGCGCTCCATCAGGTGAAATTAATTAACGCTCATACACAGTTCGCTCGGGGTCGACCAAAAGTTTCGCAGGGGTGAAAAAATTTTGCGAAGCGGGTTCCGGGCGGTGTGTTTGGTTGGGACTGTTAATAGTTATAGGAGTGAATCGCGGGGAGAGGATGCCTGCGGCATCCTCTAGGTAAATGTTTAGTGAAACGCGTCCAGGCTGATGACGCCTTGCTGCGTTTTAATCCAGCGCGGCATTTTCACCATATCGGCGAAAAAGCTCACCAGGCTCGCGAGTAAATTCCCGATAACCCGCTGCTGGTGCGGTGCCAGCGAACCGCTCATCAGCAACTGCGTTAAAACCTGACAGTAACGGCACAGTTCATCGCCTTCGGCGTCGAATTCGGGAAAGTGCGCAGGCAAGCTATCAACGGTCAAAAAAGGTTTTAACGTCTCCGGCACCGGTTCCAGCAGCGTGGGCTGTAGCAGCGCCAGACAGGCGGAAAGGCGTCCGCACAGCGCCAGCTTTAGCGCCGGATCGTCACACTCTACCAGCACTTCGGCAAAGCGCTCGCAGTTATCCGCAAGCTCGAGGAAATCCGTGGCGTGATTAAATGGCACGGTGAGTAAGGAATAAGGAAAAGATAAAGGTGTTGGCATACGGGCAGTCTCCTGTAACGGTTTTATTTTCAGGTGATTGCGCCTCTTACTCCTTTAAGAGGTGAGTAAGAAGCACGATACGCAAGCGTATCGCCTGTAACATTTCGGAGAGGTCAATCCCGTCACCTGTTTTTGCAGATGCCGGGCAAACATAATGAGAAACGTGGCTGGCGGCAAGGGGAGATAACGAAGTTAATGAACGTATTGTTAGTGTTGGAAGCGTGCTCGCAAAAACAGTTGTCTGTTACCAGAATGACCAACGGTAATTGGGAGGTTTATGAATAGTTATCTGAATCGGCCAGTAGGGGAATTAGCCTCTACTGGTCGTTTGCATTGATAGGGCTCTAACCTAAAAGAAAGAGTCGGATATTAAACACCGAGGCTTTTAAGCTTTTTATCCAGTTTCAGTAGGTTATTGTAGTAATCACTGCCTTTTTTAATTTTTTCAAGGTCTTGATTAACTATTTGACGAAAGGAGCTTCCTTGCAGGTTTACCGGGTTTGGATCTGCTCCGTGGTCCAGCAGAAAGAACATTTTATCAAAATCGGCTTTAAAAAAAGCATCTACTAGCAGAGTTTCACCGAGTGAGTTTCTGGTGTTTATATCGACTCCGCGGTCTAGTAATAACGCCAGCGTAGAGGTGTTTTTTGATTTGATAGTTGAGAAGATAAGGGGTTCATCGTACAGCTTGTCCTTGGCGTTAGGGTTTAATCCTCCATCCAACAACGCTTTAAGCCATATATCTTTGTCACCCATTGCCATTAGCTCGGCAGGACTACCCGGCATATTCATTTGTGGTTGTAATGGGTCGGCGCCTGCCTGGACCAAATCGGTGACTATCTGCAATCGTTCTGGGGGATTGTCATTGTAGAAGCACTCATTAAGGGCAAAAAAGAGGATAGTCAGCTCTTCAGTTCCAGGCGTTTTGAGGTCAGTCACTTTTGCCAGACGGAGAACAGACTGGCGATCTGCCGCCTCAATCGCTTTTGCCAGAACAAGTTGTGGGCCAGCAAAATGTTTTTCAGGTTCTATTTTTTTCATATCATTACACGCCGATAACAGAGCTAACAGAAAAGAAAAGAGTATCGCGGAGGCGAGTTTTTTCATGCTAAATCCTGCTTTTAATAATTCCAATATCCTCATCCTTTTGTGCCTCAATGCAGTCAATAACTTGTGACATGCCATGCTTGTCCAACATGTTACCCGTACCGCCGGGAAGGCCAGTGCGGTTACCTATGGCATCAGGAAACATGTTTGATACGCCCACTTTCATAGCAATAAGTGACGTATCAAAATTAGCATCAACGAAGTCTGAATAGCTAACTTCCTGAATTTTTGTCAGCATCTCTCCATTGACTCTGTAAGCAGATATCGCAGAACCATCGCCTATCAGTTCGCCACCATATTTCTCAACCGTACCAGTATTAAGCCCCGCGGCATTGAATGTCCAGGTTGCCTGGCCACTGGCCAGACCTGCAGCGGAAGCCAGCCCTCCACCAAGCGAGTGACCCGAAACATCGACCTTTTCTCGTGCACGAGAAAGTTTTTTGCCGATTTCGACTGCGTTCTCATAATATGGAGAGTCAAAGCCCGCTCCCTGAGCCGTGTTGTTGCCCCAATCGACCATTTTATCGGGACGGGTACCTCGAAAAACTACTGTCGGGTTCATATCCTTTCCAAATACATACTCATCCGGTTCATATACGCGTGCAAAAAAATCAGGGTCTAAAGGCTTATCAGATAATATCATCGGATTCAGCCCCATTTTTCTGAGGGCCTCTTTATCGTTGCTTATATCTCTCCACCCCTCAGGTACATCCGGCATAGCTTCGTATGCTTTTATGGGCTGCCCGGCGCGACCGTAAACGTTTTGGGCAAGCTTAGCTTTCTCTACAGCAACGTTATTTGCTGCCAGACGATTCGCTGCGGTTTGTGCGTCGGGGTATACACTGCGCTGCCCTTTACTAATGAGATTCTTCCTCTCCTGCCAGCGCTCAGCTTTTGTTAACGGTGCTGCCGGCTCATTTATCCCGCCGCGACGACCATACGAAGAGCTGGGTTCTTCGCCTCGCATCGCCGGATTTGTACGAGTGGATTGCCCAAGCGGAATATCGGTTGCCGGGGGCCGTTTGCCGAAGGTGTTTACCATTTCTTCATAGCGGCGAATGATAGAGTTGACGGGATAATTGACCGAGAGGTCCGCCGAAAACTGTTGAAGTCGCCCTTCGTTATTAATGAAAAAAAGTCCGGTGACAGGTGACCATAATCGGTAACTATCATCGATAGCGACCAGCGTTCCTCGCTCAAGATCAACGGCTGCGACTGTGCGAGGATCGCGGTTTGTTTGATTAGGATTTGCGCCAGTGCGTGAGGTAAACGTGTCTTGTCGGCTAAACATTGAGCTTACAAAGGAGGGAGGCAGTGTTCTAATCCTTTGCACTGCAAGTTTAGGGTGAACAATGAAAGGAAAACGCTCGGGAGCGACTTTTTCTTCCAGGATGTAGGTCAGAGACATGTAACTTGTCATAACACCGACTCCCGCTTCACACTACTCCGTTTACTGATATGCATGGGTGCTCCAGAAAGGATGATCATTTAGCCTACGAGCTGCTGCTAAACCCACTAATAGTGCCCTAAACGACTCGATAAACAATTATATAAATAATTACTGTAAATGACAGGCAGATGTAAAAATCATTCGCATGGGCCAGTCGGTATTTGCCTTATGTGGTTAGTTCCTATCATTTTTGATAGTTGCAAAATTTTGAGTTAATAATAATGCCGTTTGGCTCAACATATGAAAAGAGCTTGCACAGGCAAAGCCTAATGCCAGTAAGTTAAATAAAGAGAAAGTAAGAAAGGCTGCGAGAACAAATCCTCTGATATAAGGTTGCTTGGCTTATGATGACATACCCCAAATATGAATGACCTTCTCCTTGTTGATTAATACACCTCGATGTTATTAATGTCTTTAACAAAATCGCGAGGACATCCCCATTAAGAAGCTTATTTCTAACGAACAGATCATCAGTATCCTACGCGAAGCTGAAGCCGGAGTTTCTACCTAGGAGATTTGCCGCATGCACGCTATCTCCAATACTACCTTTACACTTGGCGCAAGAAGTTTTATGGCAGAGACGAGCCTGAAGTAAAACGTTTTAAGTCACTTGAAGAAGAGAACGCCCGCCTTAATAAGTTGCTTGCAAAAGCCATGCCCGATAAAGAAGGGTTGCAGGTGGCTCCGTGTCAGTCAGCCGGACACCATTAAAAGCCCAGGGCGGCGTGAAAAACTGTCAACCTTCGAAACGAATGTTCTTCGCAATTCTGTGTGCGATATCTGTATTAACCTGCAACTGACTGAGCGCGTGCAGCTCAGCACTGACGGGAGTATTTTGTGCATTGAAGCGGTGCCGGAGCCGGACGCACAGAAGAAATGTGACGGTGAAACGTGGATGTACTACTAAGGGTGGGTAACTGACTAACGGTGCTATTGGCAAAGCTGGAGCCTGCCGCACGCAGCAGTATGATGCGGTAACTGGCGCAACAACTGCGCTGGACGCTGGCGCATAACATCAGGGGGCAGCTCAATGGCTATGAGCAGCGTCGGGTGATAGCCAGAAGCAAGAAGGGGCGCATTAAACACCAGATGTTTGCAAGGCTATGTACCGCAAAATACCTGAAAACCTCTTCCAGCGCG
Organism: Enterobacter sp. Bisph1; assembly: GCF_000814905.1. GTDB lineage: Bacteria > Pseudomonadota > Gammaproteobacteria > Enterobacterales > Enterobacteriaceae > Kosakonia. The sequence goes on along the minus strand of NZ_JXAG01000040.1, from coordinate 49,145 downwards.
GACTCTGCCTGTGGGCAGTTTGATAATAAGGTGCATTGCCCATGTTCACCATTATGGCCTGCGCTAATGCGTTAGTCGCAAAGGCACCGAGGTTAAGAACGCGGAGCGTCTTTTGCAAGGAATTTGTGAAAAAGAAAAATCTTACTATAAGGACATTTTTTAGTTGGCTTACAAACTGATAAGGGCAGCGCAAAGGAGTGAAATTACTTCAAGGAAACTTTCATATCTGTTATATATGACTGCACATATTGAAAAAACTACATTTAAAATGGATGGAATTTTATGCGGCCGAAAATTCATGAGTTCAAATTTGGTGAAGTTTATGGAGAAAACGAAGTTCTCTACCTCGATAACTATTCTAAATATTTCTACGATATTAATAGTTCTTTGGGTAAGTTAGATAAAGCAAATAAAATGATCGTTATCGGAAGAAAAGGAACCGGAAAAACACTACTTGTTAATGTTTACTGTGATGCTAAACGTAAAAATAATGATATTGCAGTTGTTGAATCGTTAAAAGAATTTGTATTTCATGAGTTGATTCATTTTCAAGGGCAGGATGTTTCCTCAACTAAATATGTGCCAATATTTAAATGGATGATATTGGTAAATATAGCAAAAAATATTGTTAAAAATAATTCTGGGTTCAATAGTGAGAAGGTTTCTCAATTGGAATCATTTTTGCGTTCATTTGGTCATGTTGCAGGGGAATTAAGGCCAGAACAAACTGTCGAGATCACTAGGGAGTATCAAAGTTCCGGAGAGGCCGGTTTCGGATTTAAAGTTCCATTATTACGTGGAGAAGCAAAAGCTAAATCTGGTGAGGTCGAGAAAACAAAAGAAATAAAACGGAACTACCTTGAGTGCATCGAGTCTCTCCAGTTTTTTATTCTTGAAATGCTAAAGGAAAATAACAAAAAAGTTTTTATATTTTATGATGAGTTGGATGATAAATTCGATGCAACAATTGAATATAAAAATGCAATGATAAGTTTTCTAAATGCAGTTATGTCAATAAATAAAAGTTTTATGCAGAATAACATAGATGCCAAAATTGGCGCGGTGATTCGTCATGATATAATAAATACCTTTTCATCCCCAAATATTAATAAAATCATCGAAGATAACTCCGTTACCCTTGACTGGTGCACTACGGGTGAAAGGGCGAGTGACTCTGAAATATTTGATATGCTAGCTTTTAAAATCAAAAATTCAACTAGTTATTATAATGGTTTAGATGGGGCTGACTTATTTGGAACGGTCTTTGCTGATAGGGTGGCGGGTGAACATGGTTCTGTTTACATATTGCATCGAACTTTAGGCCGTCCTAGAGATGCAATAAGGATGCTCACATACATCCAAGACGAGTTTGGGGAAAACATGGAAAGATTTGAAGGTCCAATGTTTACTAAAATTTCTAAAAAGTATTCCTCTTATCTTTTACGTGAAATCAGGTCCGAGCTTGCGGGACATTTAAGTGATAGTGAAATAGATGCTTGCTTTTCACTTTTACGTTTAGTTAAAAAAAGGGGGTTTACTTTTAACTTGATTGAGGAAAAATATAGCGGGTTGGATTTGAGTCAGGATTCTCTTACACTAGGGAAAATGCTGAGTAGTTTGTTTAAGGTTGGTGCAATTGGTAATGTAATTAGACGATCCAAAGTAGATGGCGGGGATGCTTATTTTTGGTCTTATAATGATGAGGACTTGGAAATGGATTTGTCTATGAATTTTGAAATACATTGTGGTTTATGGGACGCTTTGGGCGTTGTTAAGCCTAAAAGTAGGTGAGGTCATATAACGCCCCGCTATAGGGCGTTTATTATTTTTTGTTGTGTTTTGGCCTAAAATAGCCACTTTACTAAATCCCTTACTATTCATTATTCGATGAACTATTTTTATTCTAATGACAAGTTGAGTAAGGAATGCACAGCTGCCAGAAATAATGCGCCTTAGCAAAGACCTGCTCCTCACCGGCATTGTAAACGAAGTGGATCGGAAAAACTGGCTGTGACGGGTCAAGGTGTGGGCATTTTCCGATGACTGCTAAGACGAAAGCTAGATGCTTTCTATATTCATCAGCATAAATGAACAACCAGAGCCGTGCGACGCGTGCTGGAGCCGTTCGGCTTCCTGGGCCGCATCGTTGAATGGTTGCAGACTGGAGAGACATCACGAACGTTTCGCCTGGATTTTGTTGCGCAGGACTAAGATATTACTGAAAAAACCTATCTAAAACTGGAACGCCTGATCTGTAATCATCCCGCATAATCGTGCCATTCACATTTAGAGATCATCCGGCATAATCAGTCAGCCAACGAAGGAGATCGCTATGCGTGAAGCCCATTTTACTGAGCATCGGATCATCGCTGTGATTAAGTCAATCGAAGCAGGACGAACTGTTAAGGGAATCTGCCGGGAGTCTGGTATTTCGGAGGCCGACTTATTACAACTGGAAATCTAAATACGGCGATATAGAAACTTCTGATATTTAAAAGATAAAAGATCTTGAGGATAATAACCGCCGTCTCAAACAGATACTTGATTAATAGTGTAAGCCCGTCACCATTATACAGCTGATATTCGGCATTTTAAGGTTTGGCGACTTTGATTTTCGTGTCAGTTAACGGCTTGGTTTTACTTGCCATGGGGAGTCTTCATGCGTTTAGGCCCAACGAAAACAATTGAGCTTTTCGTTGAGCCTGGCAATGGGCCTAAAAGGTTCGGATTTAATTAGTTGGCTTCAGACTTCGCAGGACAAATTGAGGACACAAAAAAGCCCGCCAGGCTTGCGCCGTGCGGGCTTTCAGGACTTCGTTGACTGGCTCTGGTGACCATCAACCAAGAATTTTGGTGGAGCTGGCGGGAGTTGAACCCGCCTCCATATATAATGTATTGTTTTATATTGCTTATTTTTAGATATGGATCACATGCGTACCCTTTGCGGACACTTGCCATTATGGTGTAAATTCTTAAATACATTATTATTTTTTATTTTTGCTTTGTTATATATTGGATAAAATAATGACTTTACAGCAAGCGGTTGCGGCAAGGAATATTTTTCATCTTTACCACTTCACACATTCAGATAACTTAAGTTCAATATTAACCAAAGGGTTGATTGGCCGTCAGACTTTGCAAGATGAAAAATATAAATTCGAAGCAAATGATGAGGTTAGATTGGAGGGGTATCCAGATGCATTATGTCTTTCAATAAGCTTTCCTAATGCTAAAATGTTTTTTAAATGCAGAAGTGAAAAAGGGGGGGATTGGGTAATACTTGATCTTGCTCCAAGAATTTTATGGGAGAAAGATTGTTCATTTTATCCCTTTAATGCGGCTTCAAGTAGCTTTAGGAGCACTGATAGGAAAGATATGCAGGGGAAAGCAGCTTTCGAAAATTTGTTCTTAGAGCCGGCACCTGGTTCATCAAGAAAAACACTAAATCTTACCAGTGAATATCCAACAGATGTTCAGGCTGAGGTTTTGGTCTTTGAACCAATTGAAAGTAGATATATATCAAGTGTTTACCATCCAAACAAAAAATCACACGATCATTTTTTTAACTTGCATAGCACATTTCAACATCGGTACTATGATGGCATCAGTGGGCCTACACCTACATTGTATTCTCAGAGGCATTATTATTTAGGATAAGTTATGGCCGTTCGACCAGTTTTTGTACCCTCATTTTTTGGTTCAGCATTTTCTGTTACTAAAGATTTGGATTTCCCTTGGGCTCCAGGGATGGCAAAAGTGCAAAAACAAAAATCTATCAGAGCATTACATGCGGCAGCAACTGCTCAGGGATTGGGGCCCATATTAGAGATATCCAGCAAATCGGAGGATGAGCTTGGCGTTGCACTTAGTGCATTCAATCTAAAAATAAAAACGAAAAAGCTATCCAAAGAGTTTTCTGTCGAGTCGGCATTCCAGGCAAGCAAAGTTTTTGAAAATGGCGGCCCTTACGTAGATATCTTAGATAAAGAATCTCGGGACGCAAAAAAAGATATTAGACTTAAAGAGTCAGGCAATCTTGTTAAATTTAAATTCTATAATACAGTTTGGCAACTAGTACCGCGTACTGCTTTTTATGATTGGTTATACCTGAGTGCGCTCAATCAAAATAAAGTAATAGCTCAGCACTTATTAAATTTTGATGGTTTCACCGATATTGAGTTTAATCCTTCAAAATCAATAAATTGCCAAGCCAGAACTGCTGCACTTTTTGTCTCTTTGGTTAAAAGGAATTTATTGGATGAGGTGCTAAATTCTCAGGATAGTTTTTTGTCAGTTTTATCATCTCACTACGGGGTGGATAATTATTCTGTTCAAAGTCTTTTATTATGAACATAGCCCAGTCTGGACCATGTTCATTCATATTAATCTATATACCTTTTTTAAGCTGGCGACAGTATTCCCATCGTATTCTTTTATGTATGAGCCATAATGTCGAAATAGCATTTCTGGTCCTTTGTGCCCCATTTGTCCTGCTAGCTAAAACAAATTTGCCCCTTGACTGATGTGGCGAGTAGCAAATGTATGCCTAGTTTGATAAGGGTTACGATATCGTATCCCGGCTTTGCGTAAGGTTGGTACCCATGCTTTTTTTCTAATGGCATCGGCTCCAGCCCACGATTTATTCGTTTTTGGATCCTCAAATATCGTTGCATTTTTCATGAATGTGAAAGTTTTCTGTGCAGCCAGCACCGCCATTGCCGTCTCGTTGAGCTCAACCTTACGTGTACCTGCCTTCGTTTTGGTCCCCTTGATCACACCTACAACACTTGCATTCTGAACATGTGCAGTTTTTCCGATAAAATCTATGTCGCGCCAGCGCAGCGCGCAGAGTTCGGAACTCCTTAAACCGGTCTGAATGGCAAACATGAACAGGTTTTCCCATTGCTTGTTACCGGCAGACATGAGAAGGGCATCTACTTCAGCAGGTGAAAGAGGATCGACAATATAATCACTGTCAGAGTTGGCCTTATCGCTTTGGTAGCGGGAAGCGGTGACCAGCGATACCGGATTAATCTGTAAGACGCCATCTGTCACAGCCTCATCAAGAGCAGATCGCAAAAAAGAAAGCTTGTTTCTAATGGTCTGGTAAAGCGGGTGAATAGAATTCTGGAAAGCTGCTCGCAAAAAAGCATCAGACTGACAGAGGTTTTACCTTCATTTTACCTTTGTTTTACCTTCGGCAAATCGCAGGCATAAAAAAACCAACCGCAATAGATTGGTTTCTTTGGGATTTTTTGGTCGGCACGAGAGGATTTGAACCTCCGACCCCTGACACCCCATGTTACCCAACTTCTTTTTCGTTATTTGACTGCACCCGGTCTTTAAGGGATGAGGGGTAAGAGCGATTAATAAAAATAAATAAGAGCACGAAGGGCACCAAATTAACCAAAATTGCAGATCTAATCATCCAAAGAAATGAATCCGGTGAAACCTTATTTATGTTGTTAAAGTGTTCCGGCCAAAGGAATGAGGCACCCAACATGCACCCAAAAAAGCCAATGAAGAACAATAAACCAGTGGGTTTTGCAAAAGGGATTCGTGTTTCTTGGATTGCTGAAAAGAAAGTGCTTCTAAACGTACTATTTGGAGTTTTGACACCAATTACTTTCCCGGCAACTTTAATATCTGAGTCTTTACCAGTATGAAGGATTTCAAGATGAAACCCGTTGTTTTTCTCCAAAAAGTCAAAAAGCAATTTCAAAAAAAAACCTTCTTCATCAGGCTTAATTGAAATGTTACTTGTTAAGTTGTTAATGGTTTTTATTTCATATCTCAGAATTTTTGCATGGTTTTCAATTTTGATACGCAAAGGATCTATGGTTTCTAGTGAATTTTTTGTAATGACTTTATTTCCTGAATTCCAGAGAATGAAAGATGTTGAAGATAATTTATTTACCTTTTCACCTTCATAAAGAACTTCAACTTGTTCGGGAAGCATAGAATCCGAGAGACCGATAAGTTCTTTGGTTGTTTTATGTACAGAGATGCGATGAGTGGAACGGCTAAGGAAGTAGGTTAAAACAGCTATAAATATGCCAATGATTCCAATAAGGCTTCCAATCGAAGGATTAGATAACCACTGGATTGCAGCATCTTTCATGTGCGCCTCATTAAAAAAAACCCGCCTAGGCGGGTTTTAATATTACACGGAGCCGCGGCTCCTTTACGTATCCTTTTTTGTCCCGTTGGTGTCCGGTCACCGTCCGGGATAAGTGGCTAACTTACTGTTTTTTAAGACTCTGTCCTGCCACTGTCCATGTATATTTGGTGGAGCTGGCGGGAGTTGAACCCGCGTCCGAAATTCCTACATCCTCGGTACTACATGCTTAGTCAGTCTTTAATTTCGCTTGCCAGCTGCGGACAGACACGCCACCAACAAACTAGCCTGATTAGTTTTAGCGCTTCAACCCCAGGCAAGGCATCCGCGCGATCTCTTTTGGGTTTGACCTCTCTTGATCCCCGTCCTAAGAGCGGAGGCTAGGGAGAGAGGGCTCTAAGCAGGTTATTAAGCTGCTAAAGCGTAGTTTTCGTCGTTTGCGACTATTTTTTTGCGGCTTTTTACGAGGCAAACCGCCCCTCGGCATGCACCTTGGGTTTCGCGAATCCCGTCGAATCCAGAATCAGCCCCAAAAGTGTGACGGTGAGTATAACAGAATTTTGACACGGCATACCAGTCCATATCGCGCTGGTAGCAAACATAGCTCTGACTGGTCAAAATACATTCAATTATCAACAATTTGCTTGTGAAAACAGGATAAGACTTCTACGCATTACCCACGCGCCAATTTGCCATAACGTCTGACAGGTGCGTTCGCACCGTAAGGCATACAAAACCCATTCTGCAGCAGGGTTTACACAGAGAACAAATCGAGCAGCTATCGATGCGAGAGAGGCGTTGGAACTACGCAAGGATCTACGGGATGTGTTGAGAGAAGCTAACGGAAGTTTGCTGCCCTCTCCCGGCGTGAGAGGGCGAAGCGGGCGCGATTAACGCCCGGCGTTTTTCATAATACGGGCTTTATCCAGCTGCCATTCGCGCTCTTTCAAATCCGTGCGCTTGTCGTGCTGTTTCTTACCTTTTGCCACGCCGATTTTCACTTTGCACCAGGCGTTTTTCCAGTACAGCGACAGCGCCAGTACGGTGTAGCCTTCGCGGTTGATGCGACCGTAGAGGGAATCCAGCTCGCGCTGATTAAGCAGCAGTTTACGCGTGCGGGTTGGGTCGCAAACGTAGTGGCTGGAGGCCACGGTCAGCGGGGTAAAGTTTGCGCCAAACAGAAAGGCTTCGCCGTCGCGCAAAATAACGTAGCTATCGCCAATGTTTGCTTTACCGGCGCGTAAGGATTTTACTTCCCAGCCCTGCAATGCCAGCCCGGCCTCAAATTCCTCTTCAATAAAGTATTCATGGCGGGCGCGCTTGTTCTGCGCAATGGTGGCTGAACCTGGTTTATATGCTTTTTTCTTCGTCATAGTGTCGTGAAGCCATCCGGTAATCTGATATTTGAAACTGACCTCATTGCGTCCTGTGAGGTTTAGCCGGTTATCTTAGCATGAGTTCGGGCACAGCGTTTTCCTTTCATCCGCTGGAAATGTTATTATTTGGTGATTGTGTGAACGCGGAAAAGCTTATGCCTCAGATTAGTCGTACTGCGCTGGTGCCTTATAGCGCGGAACAAATGTATCAGTTAGTGAATGATGTGAACTCTTACCCGCAGTTTCTGCCGGGCTGTACGGGAAGCCGGGTTCTGGAAGCTGGCCCGACGCAGATGACCGCGGCGGTGGATGTCTCGAAAGCGGGGATCAGCAAAACCTTTACCACGCGTAATACGCTGAATACTAACCAAAGCATTCTGATGCATCTGGTCGATGGCCCGTTCAAGTCGTTGATTGGCGGCTGGCGATTTACGCCTCTTAGCCCTGATGCCTGCCGGATTGAGTTCCAGCTGGATTTTGAATTTACCAACAAGCTGATCGAACTGGCGTTCGGCCGCATCTTTAAAGAGCTGGCGGCCAATATGGTGCAGGCGTTTACGCACCGGGCGAAAGAGGTTTACCGTGCCGGGTAATATTGCTGTTGAGGTGGCCTATGCGCTGCCGCAGAAACAGTATCTGCAGCGGGTAAAGCTGGAAGAGGGCGCAACCGTCGAGCAGGCGATTATGGCTTCCGGTTTGCTCGAACTGCGTGATGATATCGATCTGAAGGTCAACAAAGTGGGGATCTTCAGCCGACCGGTGAAGCTGCATGACATCGTGCATGATGGCGACCGCGTAGAGATTTACCGCCCGCTGATTGCCGATCCGAAAGAGCTGCGCCGCCAGCGCGCAGAGAAAGCGGCGAAAAAAGCGTAACGCGGCAGGCAGTATTACTGCCTGATGATGTTGCCGCTGATATTCCCGGCAGCCGTTAAAGTATCGAGGCAAAAGTTGCCAATAAAAAAGGTGCTCATTGAGCACCTTTTCGCATTTCTGAAACCGTTAGCCTTTGGTAAGGGCCGGTTTGTTATCCATATTGGTCAATACGCCGCTGGTGTTAAACGTCAGCGTCAGGGTTTGCTGAGAAACATCTTCATGACCCGGCTGCTGGCGGAACACGTAAAACCAGGTATTGGAGCCAAACGGATCGGTCATCATCGGCGTACCCAGTGCATAAGCAACCTGCTGTTGCGTCATACCTACGCGAATTTTAGAAACATCGTTTGGCGTCAGGTAGTTCCCCTGATTGATATCAGGGCGGTAAACCACGCGTTCGACAGTGGAGCAACCTGCGGTCAACATCAGAAGAACCGCTGCGGCAGCAGTCAGCATTTTACAGCGCATAGTGATTTGATTCCTTTTCGGCCCGAACAAGACGTGGCTCATATGTAATATGCCGATGATAATAGACCTTTCGCCAGTTTAAAACCTTTGCCGGCGGGTCTGTTGTCAATTTTGTCGAGAACTCAGACCGTCACATTACAAAAAAGTTTACGCCGCCAGCAGCTCTTTGGCGTTTGCCAGTGCATTACGGGTCACTTCACTACCGCCCAACAGGCGCGCCAGCTCCTGCAGACGCGCACGTTTATCCAGCGGCTGCATATGGGTTTCGGTCATGGCGCCATCTGTCTCTTTGCTAACAAAGAAGTGGTGATGCCCGCAGCCAGCAACCTGCGGCAGGTGGGTAACGCACATCACTTGGGTGGATTCGCCCAGCTGACGCAGCAGTTTACCTACCACCACCGCCGTCGGTCCGCTGATGCCCACGTCCACTTCATCAAAAATCAGCGCCGGGGTTTCCATCTTCCGCGCGGTAATCACCTGGATAGCCAGCGCAATACGCGACAGCTCACCGCCGGAGGCGACTTTAGCGATCGACTGTAGCGGCTGCCCTGGGTTGGTAGTCACGCGGAATTCAATCCGATCGGCACCTTCTGCCGTTAGCGAATGCCCGTCAAACGCCACATCGATCGCGAATACGCCATGAGGCATTGAGAGGGCATGCATACTTTCGGTGATTAATTCGCTGAGCTCTTGTGCATACTTCATGCGCTGCTCGTGCAGCTGCTGCGCCGTCTCCAGCGCCAGTTGATGGTGATGCGTCACCGCCAGCGCCAGGGTTTCCTGGGAATCGGCCTGATCTTCTAAAAGCTGCTGCTCATCAAGCAGGGACTGATGGAACTGCGGCAGCTCTTCCGGGCTGATATGGTGCTTACGCGCCAGCGAAATCTGTTTAGAGATGCGCTGCTCGAGTTCATACAGGCGGTTAGGATCGAGATCCAGGCGGTCGCAATAGTGGCGCAGCTCATCGCTGGCTTCGCTAATCTGAATCGCTGCTTCTTCCAGCATATCCAGCACGCCGGAAAGACGCGCGTCCATGCCAGTTAATTCGCCGACCAACTGACGCGCGGTATAGAGCTGGCTTTGCAAATTAGCCTCTTCGCCATCGGCCAGTACGTTCAGCGCATGCTGGCTGGTCGAGAGCAGCTGCCCGCTGTTGGCGAGGCGTTTGTACTCTTCATCGATCTGCTCGAACTCACCAGCTTGCGGGTTAAATTCATTCAGCTCTTTCAGCTGATAGTGCAGCAGTTCGGCACGCGCGGCGCGCTCCTGACTCTGCTGCTGATGCTGCGCCAGTTCGCGGCAGCTTTGATGCCAGGCGCGATAGCGTTCGGTCATTTGCAAAGTGAGCGCATACTCACCGGCATAGCCGTCAAGCAGGTTTTTCTGGTGTTCGGGTTTTACGAGGAGTTGATGTGCGTGCTGGCCGTGAATCTGAATCAGCAACTGGCCAAGCTCACGCAGCTGGGAAAGGGGTACCGCTGTGCCGTTGATAAACCCACGGGAGCGCCCGTCGCTGCTGATAACGCGGCGAAGTAAACACTCACGTCCATCTTCAAGCTGGTTCTCTTCCAGCCAGCGCTGGGCAGCCGGGGTATCTTTAAGGGCAAAGCGCGCGCACAGATCGGCACGTGAGGCACCGGTCCGCACCATGTCGGCTTCTGCACGACCGCCAAGGCACAAGCCGAGCGCGTCAATGGCAATGGATTTACCCGCCCCGGTTTCGCCGGTAATAGCCGTCATCCCGCTGTGAAAATCGATCTCAAGCTCACGAACGATAGCAAAATTACTAATGGTCAGTTGTGCCAACATGGTTGCTTTCCTGTATGAAAAACCATAACTGTGTTTTCGTACAGTATAAACTGGTTTTATATACAGTAAAGCGTTGTGCAATGATTTTCAGAACAATTTTTTCGACCAGCCGAGCTTAGAGCTTAATGTATTGAAATAGCTGTAATCTTTTGGGTGAATAAGGTTCAGATGAAAGTCGCAGCGGCGAATTAATACGTCTTCGCCTTCCTGGATGGGCAGGGCGATTTGGCTGTCGCAGCTCACTTCCAGATCGCTGCGGCGATGGGAAAAACGCAGGCGAATAGTGCTGCTACTATTGATCACCAGCGGGCGCGCGGAGAGCGTATGCGGGAACATCGGTACCAGCGTAATCGCATCCAGCGAAGGGGTCAGAATCGGCCCGCCCGCAGAGAGGGAATAAGCAGTGGAACCCGTCGGCGTGGAGATAATCAAACCATCGGAGCGTTGGGAGAAGGCAAAGATTTCGTCGATATAGACTTCGAACTCAATCATATGGGCCACTTTGCCCGGATGCAGCACCACTTCGTTAATCGCCGTGCTGATGCGCTTCTGGCACTCTTGCTGGCACACCTGCACTTCCAGCAGGAACCGTTTTTCGGCAATATAATGGCCTTCCAGCACATCCGCCAGCTGTTGCTGGGCGTTGTCCGGATCGAGATCGGTGAGAAAACCGAGGTTGCCGCGGTTGATACCAATAACCTTGATGTCATAACGTGCCAGCGTGCGCGCCGCGCCAAGCATATTGCCGTCGCCGCCGACCACCACCGCGAGATCCGCCTGCTGGCCAATTTCAGCCAGTGTGCCTGTTCTCACATTATTGAGCTGCAGTTCCTGGGCAATCTGTTGCTCGACAATGACGTCATAACCTTTGGCGCTTAACCAGCGATAGAGCATTTCATGTGTTGTCAGCGCGGTAGGGTGCCGTGGATGCCCGACAATACCAATACACTTGAAATGATGGGTCATTTTCTGGTGGTCCTTTTGGCGAATGAAATATCGACAATCTGTCTCGTTCCCTTGATTCCCGGAAACTGATCCCCATAATAATGCAGGTTAGCGAAATGAATGCAAAAAAACGCGGAGAAATTCATGAGTAGTAAAGAACAGAAAACGCCTGACGGGCAAGCCCCGGAAGAAATTATCATGGAACAGCACGATGAGGTTGAAGCAGTCGCTGAGGCTGATGACTCTGCTGGGCAGGTGGATCCGCGCGATGAGAAAATTGCGAACCTTGAAGCGCAGTTAGCTGAAGCGGAAAGCCGCGAGCGCGAAACGGTTTTACGCGTTAAAGCGGAAATGGAAAACCTGCGTCGCCGTACCGAACAGGATATCGAGAAAGCGCATAAGTTCGCGCTGGAGAAGTTCATCAATGAACTGCTGCCGGTTGTCGATAGCCTGGATCGCGCACTGGAAGTAGCGGACAAAGATAACGCCGAGATGGCGCCGATGGTTGAAGGCATCGAACTGACGTTGAAAAACATGCTCGATGTGGTGAAAAAATTCGGCGTTAACGTGATTGCTGAAACCGACGTTCCGCTGGATCCGAACGTGCATCAGGCGATTGCTATGGTGGAATCGGAAGAGATTGCCGCTGGTAAAGTGCTCGGCGTGATGCAAAAAGGTTACACCCTTAATGGCCGTACCATTCGCGCTGCGATGGTTACAGTAGCCAAAGAGAAAGCGTAACTTTTTCGCATAAACCAAACCCTCTCCGTCGGAGAGGGTTTTTTTTCGCCTATTCGGCGACGCTTTCCCGCAGCGTTTTCACCGGAATGACCTGCACCTGCTTAATCATATTGTCCTGCACGTCGAGAATATCGATATCGTACTGCTCGATGCGCACGCGGGTGCCGATGGCCGGGATCTCTTCCAGCGCTTCAAGGAGCATGCCGTTGACGGTGCGGGCTTCATCTTCCGGTAAGCGCCAGTTAAAGGCTTTATTAAGTTCACGCACGTTGGCGCTGCCGTCGATAATCACCGAACCGTCATTTTGCGGCGTTGCCTCATCGGCCAGCGCTGGCGACATAGACGTGGTGAAATCGCCGACAATCTCTTCCAGAATATCTTCAACCGTTACCAGCCCCTGAATATCACCGTATTCATTGACCACCAGCCCAACTTTCTTTTTATTACGCTGGAATTTCACCAGCTGCGTGCTCAGCGGCGTGCCTTCCGGGACGTAATAGATCTCATCGGCGGCGCGCAGCATCACCTCTTTGGTGAATTCGTTTTTCTCCGTCATCAGCCGGTAGGCTTCGCGCACGCGCAGCATGCTGATGGCGTCATCGAGGGAATCACGGTACAGCACAATGCGCCCGTGCGGCGAGTGGGTGAGCTGGCGGACAATCGCTTTCCAGTCGTCATTAATATCGATACCGACGATTTCATTGCGCGGCACCATAATGTCGTTCACGCTGACCTTTTCCAGATCCAAAATCGACAGCAGCATATCCTGATTGCGGCGCGAGATTTGCGAGCGGGACTCATGCACGATGGTGCGCAGCTCCTCTTTGCTCAGCGCGCCGCTGATCACCACATCAGCCTTGATACCAATCATGCGCATCAGCACCCGGGTAACGCCATTGAGCAGCCACACCAGCGGCAGCATGATCACCTGCAGCGGTACCAGCAGGAAACTGCTGGGGAAAGCGACTTTTTCGGGATACAGCGCGGCGATAGTTTTTGGCAGCACTTCGGCAAACACCAGCACCACAAAGGTCAGCACGCCGGTGGCGATCGCGACGCCCGCGTTACCGTAAAGGCGCATACCGACAATCGTACCGATCGCCGAGGCCAAAATATTGACGAGGTTATTACCGATCAGCACCAGGCTTATCAGGCGATCGGGCTTACGCAGCAGCTTTTCGACACGCTTTGCCGCACGGTTTCCCTGCTTGGCTAAGTGGCGCAAGCGGTAGCGGTTGAGAGTCATCATCCCGGTTTCGGAACCGGAAAAATAAGCAGAGACCACGACCATGATGATAAGGGTAATGATAAGCGTCGTGGTGGAGATGTTGTCCAGGGGGGACTCCTTTGTCTTAACTCAAAAATTGCTGCAGGACGCGGCTGCCAAAATAGGCCAGCGTTAAAATCCCGGCGCCCGCGACGTTGAACCACACCACCCGGCGGCCGCGCCAGCCCTCATGGTAATGGCCCCACAGCAGCACGATATAGACAAACCAGGCGATAATGGACAGCACCGCTTTGTCGATATTTTCCATACTGAACAGGTTGTGCATAAAGAACAAACCGGTGCAAAGCGTCAGCGTCAGCAGCACCACGCCAACCTGGGTGATATGAAACATTTTACGCTCAATCACCATCAGCGGCGGCATTTCATTACTGAAGGCCAGCCGTTTGTTCTTTAACTGATAGTCAATCCACGCCAGCTGCAGCGCGTACATAGCGGCAATAATTAAAGTCGCATAAGCGAAAAGCGACAGGCCAATATGCACCATCATCCCCGGCGTGGCTTCCAGATGAATCATGTACTCATTAGGCACAAACACGGCGAAGGCGAGGTTGATCAGGGCGAAGGTATAAACGATCGGCAGCAGCAGCCAGCCGCGGTTTTTCGACGCCACAATGGTCATTACCGTACAGATCATCAGGCTTACCAGCGAGCCAACGTTAAGCAGGCTCAGGTTTTGCCCGCCGTCGTCGGGGAACAGGCGCTCTTTTAAACCGAAACCGTGACAAATAAGCGCGATCACCGCCGAAAGGATAGCCATTCTGCGCCAGCCGCTGTTTTTCTGCAGCAGGCTGGGAATAATCAGCGCAATGCTGATGGAATAGGCAACAAGAGCAATCAGGGCAAAAACGGGCATAGGATGTCGGCAGTTGACTGAAGAAGAAAGAAAAGCAGTATAGCGTTACGTGACCCAGGCTCCAACAGTTGCATCACATACAGGAGCAATGTCTTCATGTTATACTGCGTGAAATTTCTGTAATGCGTCGCGCTGGCGGCCATCGTATCACCTCAGGCGAGAGACAATGTTTGATAATTTAACCGATCGTTTGTCGCGCACCCTGCGCAATATCAGCGGCCGTGGACGCCTCACTGAAGACAACATCAAAGAAACCCTGCGCGAAGTGCGCATGGCGCTGCTGGAAGCGGACGTTGCGCTGCCGGTGGTGCGTGATTTTATCAACCGCGTTAAAGAGAAAGCGGTTGGGCATGAAGTCAATAAAAGCCTGACGCCAGGTCAGGAGTTCGTCAAAATCGTCCGTAACGAATTAGTGTCGGCGATGGGCGAAGAGAACCAGATCCTCAACCTCGCCGCGCAGCCGCCAGCGGTGGTGCTGATGGCGGGCCTGCAGGGTGCAGGTAAAACCACCAGCGTCGGTAAGCTCGGTAAATTCCTGCGCGAAAAGCACAAGAAAAAAGTAATGGTCGTTTCCGCCGACGTCTATCGCCCGGCGGCGATCAAACAGCTGGAGACGCTGGCGCAGCAGGTCGAAGTGGATTTCTTCCCTTCTGACGTCACACAAAAGCCGGTCGATATTGTTAATGCCGCGCTGAAAGAAGCGAAACTCAAGTTCTACGACGTGCTGCTGGTCGATACCGCCGGTCGTTTGCATGTTGATGAAGCGATGATGGATGAGATCAAACAGGTTCACGCGGCGATTAAGCCGGTGGAAACCCTGTTTGTCGTCGATGCGATGACCGGTCAGGATGCGGCGAATACCGCGAAAGCCTTTAATGAAGCGCTGCCGCTCACCGGCGTGGTACTGACCAAAGTGGACGGCGACGCCCGCGGCGGTGCGGCCCTCTCCATTCGCCATATCACTGGCAAACCAATCAAATTCCTCGGCGTCGGTGAGAAGACCGACGCGCTGGAGCCGTTCCACCCGGATCGTATTGCTTCGCGTATCCTCGGCATGGGCGATGTGCTCTCCCTTATCGAAGATATCGAAAGCAAAGTTGACCGCGTCCAGGCCGAGAAGCTGGCGAATAAACTGAAGAAGGGCGACGGTTTCGATTTGACCGACTTCCTTGAGCAGCTGCGCCAGATGAAAAACATGGGCGGCATGGCCAGCCTGATGGGCAAACTGCCGGGCATGGGCCAGATTCCGGACAACGTAAAAGCACAGATGGACGACAAAGTGCTGGTGCGCATGGAAGCCATCATCAATTCCATGACGCTGAAAGAGCGCGCCAACCCGGACATTATCAAAGGCTCCCGTAAGCGCCGTATCGCCGCCGGTTGCGGCATGCAGGTGCAGGATGTCAACCGCCTGCTTAAACAGTTCGACGACATGCAGCGCATGATGAAGAAGATGAAGAAGGGCGGGATGGCGAAGATGATGCGCGGGATGAAAGGGATGATGCCCCCAGGATTCCCTGGCCGCTAAGAGGTTTTAAACGGCCTGGCTTATTTGCCATTTTGACGCCGGGGTGTGCTCGTCATCCTCACGTACTGCGTGTACGCTGCGGTGACTGCGCGCACGCCGGCGTCAAACTGTCTGCACCGCCGACGGCCTCGCACCGCAACGATTCGTACATGTCGATTGCTTTTTAGCAAAAAATGAGTAAAATTTTCGGGCTTTTAATATGACACCGGGCTCCGTTCCTCGATGGGGCCTGGTGTTTTATTCACACAAGAGGATGTTATGGTAACTATTCGTTTAGCACGTCACGGCGCTAAAAAGCGTCCGTTCTACCAGGTTGTTGTTACTGACAGCCGCAATGCACGTAACGGTCGCTTCATTGAGCGCGTTGGTTTCTTCAACCCGATTGCTTCCGATAAAGAAGAAGGCACCCGCCTGGATCTGGATCGTATTCAGCACTGGGTTGCCCAGGGCGCTACCGTTTCCGATCGCGTTTCCGCGCTGATCAAAACAGCACAGAAAGCAGCTTAATCTGTCACGGTGGTCATGATGAGCAAGGAACAAGCCACACAGGTCCCCGTAGAGCCAATCATTGTCGGCAAGCTGGGATCTTCTTACGGGATTCGTGGTTGGCTCAGAGTGTTCTCCTCCACCGAAGACGCCGAAAGCATTTTTGACTATCAGCCCTGGTTTATCCAGAAGGCGGGTCAGTGGCAGTGTATCGAGCTGGAGAGCTGGCGCTACCACAGTCAGGATATCGTCATCAAACTGAAAGGTGTTGATGACAGAGATACCGCGAATCTGCTGACCAATTGCGAAATTGTCGTGGATTCCGCGCAGTTGCCGGAACTGGAAGAGGGTGACTACTACTGGAAAGACCTGATGGGCTGCCAGGTAGTGACTACTGAAGGTTACAGCCTCGGTAAAGTCGTCGATATGATGGAAACCGGGTCCAATGACGTTCTCGTCATCAAGGCAAACCTGAAAGATGCGTTTGGTATCAAGGAGCGGCTGGTTCCGTTCCTCGATGGGCAGGTTATCAAGAAAGTCGATCTCACTACTCAAACCATTGAAGTAGATTGGGATCCTGGTTTTTAAACCTCCGGATATACGGTAAAAGACGGCGCTATGTGGATTGGCATAATTAGCCTGTTTCCTGAAATGTTCCGCGCGATTACCGACTACGGGGTAACTGGCCGGGCAGTAAAAAATGGCCTGCTGAGCATCCAGAGCTGGAGTCCGCGTGATTTCGCTCATGACCGGCACCGTACCGTGGACGATCGTCCTTACGGCGGCGGACCGGGGATGCTAATGATGGTGAATCCTTTGCGGGACGCCATTCATGCAGCAAAAGCCGCGGCGGGTGAAGGCGCCAAAGTGATTTATCTGTCGCCTCAGGGGCGCAAGCTTGATCAAGCGGGCGTCAGCGAACTGGCTACCAATCAGAAAATGATTCTGGTGTGCGGTCGCTACGAAGGGATAGATGAGCGCGTGATCCAAACCGAGATTGACGAAGAGTGGTCTATCGGCGATTACGTTCTCAGCGGTGGTGAGTTACCAGCGATGACGCTGATTGATTCGGTTTCCCGGTTTATTCCGGGGGTACTGGGCCATGAAGCTTCGGCAACGGAAGATTCCTTTGCCGATGGGTTGCTGGACTGTCCACACTATACCCGACCTGAAGTGTTAGAAGGGATGGACGTACCGGCGGTGTTACTGTCGGGGAACCATGCCGACATACGTCGCTGGCGTTTGAAGCAGTCGCTGGGCCGAACCTGGCTTAGAAGACCTGAACTTCTGGAAAACCTGGCTCTGACTGAAGAGCAAGCAAGGTTGCTGGCGGAGTTCCAGCGTGAACACGCACAACAGCAACACAAACATGATGGGCTGGTGTAATACACCCCCGAATATCAGTTTACCCAGGATAAGAGATTAAATTATGAGCAACATTATTAAGCAAATTGAACAAGAGCAGATGAAGCAGGACGTACCTTCCTTCCGTCCGGGCGATACCGTGGAAGTGAAAGTATGGGTTGTTGAAGGTTCCAAAAAACGTCTGCAGGCATTCGAGGGCGTGGTTATCGCTATTCGTAACCGCGGTCTGCACTCTGCATTCACTGTTCGTAAAATTTCCAACGGCGAAGGCGTTGAGCGTGTCTTCCAGACTCACTCTCCGGTAGTTGACAGCATCTCTGTCAAACGTCGTGGTGCCGTTCGTAAAGCTAAACTGTACTACCTGCGTGAGCGTACTGGTAAGTCTGCTCGTATCAAAGAGCGTCTTAACTGATAACGCACTCACGCTACATCCAAAGCGTGTAATGAAACAAGGGGTTGGCTTCTGCCAGCCCCTTTTTTTATCTCTGATAACAAGCGAAAAAAAACCTGCGGCTGCAGGTTTTGTATGCGCGTTGCGGTTACTTTCCAATATGAGCTGCGGTCACATCCAGCGTGGGCGGGCGAACAATATAGCGCGCCAGCGACTCATGGGTAACGAACGTACAACCGCAGTTGATATTTTGACACTGGTGGTAGCGCTCTTTGGTTTCAGAACTGAGGTAGCGGCTTGAGCGCGCGTGCGCCGCTTTCTGGCATATCGGGCAATGCATCATTTTGCGATCTCTCCTGCGTGGATATGCCAGTAATGATAAACCTTTAACTCGCAAATGCAAGTTAAAGGTTGCATTTGACGTTGTCAGATAATCGATTCCTCAACTTCATACTCGATTTTTCGGATATCTACTTCAAGTTCCAGCTTGGTGATAAAGCCTTTTGAATCAATGCCGTGGGTTAATTTTTTGATTACCCACGGCGTTTGATTAATGACTTCTTTAAAGCCGGCTAACTGGACGGGTGTTTCCGGTGCGATATCGACACGTCCTTGTGCCAGCGTCAGGGAAAAAGCCGCTGCGTCCCGTTGACGCTTTTGCCATTCCGCCAGTGCCGCGCGGAAGGCTTCATCTCGTGACGCGAAATTATTTTGCAGGACGTTGGTATTCTCCGTTAAACCAGCAAGATAATCCGTTTTCCATTGCGGTTTGCTGACACCTTTACGCGTAAGTTTGACTTGTTTTGTCTGCTTCTTCGGCGTTTTGGTATCCTCCCAGCGCGCAATAACGCTGCCGTAGGCTGTACGATCCGTAAGATCAAACGCGTGCGAATCGCCATCGCTACGGTTGATGGTGACGGTTGATATCTCCTTGCCGCCCCGCAGGCACTTACCCGGTACAAGAAAGATCAGCACGCCCGATTTGACGGCAATCTCCGCGCCGTTACTCACAGCCAGCCGGGTGAGAAACGCGACGTCGGTCTCTTTGGATTGATCAATATGCGCAATCTTAATGCCAGCCAGTTCCGGCGCGACATTGGCGCTTAGGGAATTACGCCAGGCAATATCTTTGACGATGTCGCCCAGGGTGGCGTCATGCCATGACCACTCTTTTGCGGTATTCATACTGCTACGAAAATCGACGCTACGCCCGGTAATGATCAGCCGATCCGGTGCGCCCTGATGTTTGACCTGGTCGATAAAAAAACTGCCCATATCGGTCAGCAGTGAACCCTGTCGACCAATGGAGACGGTAACCTGCGCGTTACGCTCCGGCATTTCGATTTTGCCGTCGCTGTCATCCAGCGTCAGCGTCAGCGTATCGGCCTCAAAGCCACGATTATCCGTCACCGTGAGGGCAATTAATCGCGGAGCGAGCGTGGCGGTGATGTCTTTTGTTTCATCTTTGCTGTTATCGGGTTGTTCAGCAGAGGTGCTGGTGCTGTTAGCGCGGCCAGGGTTGGGTTTTAGCGCCACCCTAAACGCCGGGGCATCTGCCTGAAAGGGATCGTTAAACTGCATATCAAACATTGCCGACCCCCAGCATGTTGAGGGCGCTATCGTACAGTTCGAAAGCTTTTGTTCGCGCTTGTTCAGCGATGGAAAGCAGCGATTCGTCGACACGCGTGAGTGACAGCGTGAAGCTAATGAAACGCGGCGTCCCGTCGCTTGCAAAATCAGAGCCATTCTCTTTGACGCTGTTGATAACAAACATTCCGTAAATCATGCCGTTACCGCCGATAAGCGGCCACTGTTTACCCAGTTCAGCCATCAGGCGCAAGGTTGCCAGCGAGACCGCGCCGTGGGTCATGCCTGTAGAGACTTTACCGGTAATCTCGAGGGTTTCGGCACCCGGACCAAGATACTGATACGCCGCGCGTTTGCCCACCCGCTCATTGCTGCTCCATGTATAGTTGGTCGAGTGACTAACACCTTGAAAGGGGAGTGTTTTGCCGATAAAGACAAAAGCCCCCAGCGCCATCATCATAATTAAAACCCTCCTGATGGATTGAATTGTGAAAAGGTCGCGTTGCGTTTGTTATCGGCGTCCTGGCGGAACAGATCCAGCAGGTAGCGCTCACTGTCGCTACCGGGCCTGATATCACCCTGAAGCGTCACGTTATATTCTCGTTTGCTCTGATCAACATACGAATTACCGCCAGTGGGTTTGGCGGCCTGATAATTGTTGAATCCAGACATAGTGCTGGTTGGCTGGACATAATCGAATGTTGCGCCCGTGGTGGCTGCCTGGGGTGCTGGAAGCTCGATTGACGCTTGCTTGTTTACAACGCCCATCTTCTCCAGCAGCCAACTGACGCCGTTGATCAATGCTTTCAGGGGAGCAAAGGGGAGTGAAAACATTTCGAAGAGTATCCGGCCAACTATCTCTCCTGCGTTACCGCAGCTTTCCAGCGCGTTTTGGCTAAAAGTAATAGGGGCTATCAGATCGCTGAAAAGGTTTTTAACCGCGGATAAGGCGCTACCAATGGCGTCGAAAACCGGCTTGAAAGGCGTAAAAAGGTCAGCGAGCGGGGCGAAGCCAGCTTTTATGCCTTCGACCACGCCGCCAAAGAACGCGCTAACCGGTTCCCAGAATGTGTAAATGGCCAGCGCGGCGGCGGCAAAAACCGCAATAGCACCGATGATGGGCAGGGTGAGCGAGCCGAGTATCGTCACAATACCGCCGAAAACAGTGGTAAAAACGCTTCCAAGGGACGTGGCTATCGTGATTAGCCCACTTATACCTGAAAAAACTGGCCCTATGGCGCTGGCGACATAGCCAACGGCGCCCGCCACGCCGACCACTGTGGTAGCAACCATACCGAAGCTTTGCACAATCCCCTGGTTGTTCTGTACCCACTGTTGCAGCTTGCCAACAAATTCGGTCGCCGTTTGCACCAGCATACGCAGCGACGATTCCTGAGTTGCAAAGAAATCAACGCTCAGGGATTGATACGCATCCTGTAGCGCTTGTAAATCGGTACCGAGGTTTCCGCCTTGCTTACCGGATGCCGGGCCTCCCTCGCTCTGCTGGGGATCGGCGTTTAGCGACGCCTCGTAGCCCGGTTGCATAATCATTTTGCCGAGATTAAAACCGGTGGCGGCGATGGATTTTCCCCTTTCGCCAACGGCGGAGAACTTCTCCGCCGTATCCTGCAGCGCCGCCTGGAAGCCCTCGATCTTCTCCCGTCGTTTAACCTTTTTTAAGGATTTCTGCTGCGTGTCCAGCAGCGCTGTACTTTCGCTAATGCTGTTTTGCAGGCGTGCTAACTCCTCCGATGGCGCGTCTGCATTAAGACCGGACTGCGTTAGCTCACTTCTCTGCCCGGCAACGGTATCGCTAAGGCGAGACTGCTGCTGTTGCAGCCGACTTACGCGCAGTTGCGACAAAGCAAGAACGTTAGCGTTTTCGGGCGTCTGGGTTTGCCCCGCCAGTTCCAAAGCGCGTTCTTGCTCCACTCTTAGCTTAACGCTAACGCTGGCAAGTTCTTTTTCCGTCTGCTTTAGCTTGCCCACCTGCGCAAGCTGATCGTTAAGATTGCGCAGGCTAGTTTCCGTTGCGTTGATGCTGGCCGACAGCGACACACTCGTCGTTTGCTGATTTTTAAATGGCCGCGTTGCCTGATCAACAGCAGTGAGCAGCTCTTCAATATTTGTGCTGTTACTCATGGGTATTTCCGCTTCGCTGCAGCGCCTTTTCGCGCCAGATGATGAGTTCGCTCAGACTCAGGGGGTAAAGCTCCGATGGCGGCCAGTGAAAGATCACCGCGATATCCGCCATCAAATCGTCAACCGACAGTTTGGGCGGAAAATTTACTGCGCCGAAGCTGGCGACAAAAAACCAACCACCTTGCCCGCCAGCGCCACCATATCCGCCAGATCCAGCCCCACCACTTCGTGCTCGGTCAGAGAAGGGGAGGTAATACGCGGCAGCACTTTAATGAGCGCGTCCACGTCGGCATTGGCCACCGCTGCTAGGCTCAGCCCGCGCAAGGTACCGGCGTTCGGTTTCATCAGGGTCAGGGTGCCGATCAGCTGCTCGCCGCGTTTAATCGGGGTTTGCAGGGTAATAACGTTTTCAGATTCGTTGTTCATAAGATCCTCGTGATTCCATTTGCGGGGAAAAATCCCGGCCAGCAGGCTGGCCGGAGGGCATTACAGGCCGATATTGCGGCGGTGTTGCTCGAGACGGTCGACGCCGTTGACTTTTTCAACCATGTTGACGGTGTCGATCTCCACCATCTCTTTGCCATCAATGGTCAGTTTGAAGTAGGTGCACAGCACGGTGATTTTGGACTCGGTATCTTCACCCGGCTTGTTTTCACCCGTGTCGATCTCTTTTTGCAGACCGCGCATCATCACTTCAACCGCCACCGTTTCGCCGGTGTCATCGCGCTGATAGGAGCCCGCGAAGCGAATCGGTACCGCATCGGTACTGGTTGCGCCATACAGTTCCCAGATAGCCTCATCGGGGAAACCGCCCAGCGTCCACTCCATTAACAGGGCGTCGTCGTCGAGGCCCATATCAATCGGTGCGACACCGTTCATACCGCCACCGCGATAGTTCTCCAGCTTGCGGGTCAGTTTTGGCAGCGTGATGGATTTAGCCACTCCCTGATAGCTATAGCCATTCAGGAACACGTTCATATATTTAAGTTTTCGCGGCATTGCCATTTATCAGGATCCTTAATTGCTGTTAACCGAGGAGACCAGGGTCGCCAGGTATTTATCGGTGATGCGCTGGCGTAAGGTCAGATTTTCCAGTGGCGGGACCGGCGTATAGTCATAATCGATATACAGTTTCCCGGCTTTCAGGGTCTCGGCGTCGTTGGCGGATTCATCGAACCAGCAGTTCGCATCGACGATATAACCGTTGCTGCGCAGCTCGCGGAACTTGGCGTTGATCCCATCGATGATGTCGCGGATAAGCGTCGCGGTAATCGGTTTGTCCACCGCCCACATATGTGCGTCCGCCATCGTATCGGCGATCACCTGCGCGGTACGGGTGTAGTTTTCAAACAGGAACAGCGGATCGTCGGAACAGGTACGGTTGCCCCAGAAGCGGAAGCCATCTTTGCGAATCAGCGTGGTCACGCCAGCCTGGTTCAGCAGATCGGCATCGGTACCGGATTCTTGTAAATCCCAGAATACCGGGGTTGTGATGCCGGTTACGCCGTTGATGCCAACGTTAGACAGGGTTTTGTGCCAGCCGACAGCCTGGTCGATATAGGCACGCATGCCGAGGGCGCGGGCAGTAGCGAAGGCGGTTGCTGACGCATTGGCGACGGTATCCCAGGCGAGCAAGTCCGGCCAAATCACCATAAGTTCGCGCTGGCTGAAGTTCGCGCGATACTTAATGGCATCGGAGATGGTTTTACAGCCCCAGGCGCTGACATAACCGAAGGCGCGCAGCTTCTGGCAGATAGGAGCCAGCGCGGTAGCGACTTCCAGTGAGTCATGTCCCGGTACGCCAAGAATGCGCGGTTTAACGCCGGTAACAGCTTCGGCGGTCAGCAGCGCTTTCAGACCGGTATATTTACCGTTGGCATCGGTAGTGCCAATGATATTGGAAATGGTCTGTGCTTCAGCGCCTTCACCGCTGCCTTCCGCGACGCGGACCACAACGATCACCGGTTTTGCCTGATCGGCAATCGCCTGTAACGAGGCGGCCAGCGTACCTTTAGTACCCGCTTTGGCAATGGCGCTTTGTACGCTGGTAATCAGCACCGGTTCATTCAGTGGAAAGGTTGCCGCATCGGCATCGCTGGCGGTACAAACCATGCCGACGATGGCGGTTGAGACAGTGGAAATGACGCGCGTGCCGTCGTTGATTTCGACGACCTGAACGCCATGATGGTAGTCACTCATCCGATTAACTCCGTGGTGTTGGGGTGAGAGCTATTTTCCAGAACGGCGAGGTAGAGCGCTATTTGTCGGGGTTGGGGGGCGGATGAAACAACAGCAGCGGGGAAAAAAACGGGCCGGAGCCCGTTTCAAAAAATAGCGTTAAAGCTAATAACCGATACCGAGAATATCTACGCCGTTCCCAGCTCCTGTGTAGGAACGAATAGTGATTGCCTGTTGCGAACGGGCAGTGATAAAAATGGGCGTATTAACATCAGTATATGGCGCTGTACTTTCATTAAATGTTGCCTGTGCACTAAAGCAGGCCGTGGGAAAGGGGATCGGCCAGTTTATAACCGAGTCCATACCGTTAGTTAGGCTTGTTCCACCGAACATCCACTGGATAATGAGTTCATGTCTGACATTCGCAATGATCACAGGGATTTTTAAATAACCGGGATTCGCTAACTGCGCCATTGCGGTGCCCGCCAGCACAATGCCGCTCAGATTTAGATTCTTATGCACATGATTTACTAATCCCGCGTTGGCGATTTCCTGCAATGCGTTCGAAATTAGCGGGTATTGCGTATGTGGGTTCTCAGTCGAAATATGTTGGCGCATTAAGTCATCGGCATAAGCCCTAATCTCGATAACTTTGTCATCAACGTATTTACGCGTTGCCAGCACTACCGACGGGTCGATTTTTAGCGTGACGGCCGCCGTTGACGAGACAATCAGTACCATACGAATGGTCTGCGTACGGCCGCTGCCTTCCTGCAACAGGGGCTTGTAAGTTTCCGGGCAGCTGGCGACCGCGATCAGCACATTAGCATCGTCATACAAACCGATTTCGCGGATCCAGAATCCTCCTTCGTCCTCCGGGATCACCTGTTCGGCAATAATCTGGCTGCTGTTGGCCGCATCAATGGTCAGGGTGTTAATGGCACCGATGCGTTTTTGATTGAGCAGTTGGGTTTGTGCGGCGTCAGGCATGGGCAACGTGCCATTGCCGTCACCGACGGCCATTTGCGTAATACGGATTTGGGTGCCAAGGGCGGCGGCTGTTGCCAGCTTCGCCGCGCCCTGGTTGGTCAGAATGGCATAATATTTTGCGGTCATGCGTTTACTCTCAGTTGTCGGAAACGTAACCACAATTTTCCGCTGAGCACTGACGACAGGCTATAAATGAGGGTTGGCTCGGGGGTAAGACAACTGACAAGTAAAAAACGGGCCGCGGCCCGTTTGGTGGATGTTACGGCTGTGCAGGCCAGCTGACATCCGGTGCGGTCGAGGTATCAACCGCCTGCACAAGCTTGATGTAATTTAACCAGGCGATAAGCTGCTTTTTATCGTCATCGCTGATAACGCCGAGCTGCAGTTCGGTTTGCCACAGGCTGATAGTATTTTTGGCGGCTATTAGCCGTTGCGTTTTACTCTGTTCCGCTTTATCAACCTGCGCGGTTTTTTGCGCATTTTCATCTGTCACCCATGCGCTGCCATTCCATTTATCGTAAGGCGTTGCTGGCACAAGACTGGTGACATCCGCCGGGTAATCGCCCAGTTCAGTCAGCGGTACTGGTTTGCCATTCTCGATGTCATACACCGTCTCGCCACGATGATCGGGAATATATTCCCATGTCTCATTGGTCGTGGATCGGCATACGGCATACCCTTCTTTTGCTGCAAGCGGCGCATCAAGCGTCGCGTTTGCCGGAATGCCCACGCCAACGACCAGATATTCAATAGAGGTTGAAAGGTATTCGCGAGTGGTTGCGTTAAAGTTATAAACAGTTATCTCACCGGTTTCGGTAGCTAAGCGGTTTTTATTCAGGGTGGCTGTAGACATTATTGCGCCCTCACGATGTAGTTAAATGCGATATTATGCGGGCGTGTTTCTACGCCACCTGTTTCTTCCATCCAAATATAAGTCCATGCCCGTACTCCAGCGACCTGATTGGCTTCAACACCTTCGCTATTTTCATCTGTAGCACCAACGATTCTTATCGTCGGAGTATGATATTCATTGATAAATCTATGGTTATGGGATCTGAATTCATCAGCTTGCGCTGAAAGTAATGCACGTCCAATATCCAACCCTCGGCCATCATCCAAACCACGAATAAACTCTCCGCGCAGATCCGGTAGCACGCCTGCCGGATACGCAGTCGCTAATCTTGGATACCGCGCTTTATCAAACGCTGCGCCGTTGCATTTAAACCATCCGCCGGGTGCCGCTGCTTGCGGCCAGGGAACAGGGACGCCCACCGGCAAAATAGTGTTGTCGTCGTTGATAACATCGTGCACAAATCTGGTGTTGGCGATCTGCTGACCAGCATTGCCGATATGGGTATCCGGTACGGTGGGCATACCAATAAATACCGGGCTTGCCAGCGGCGCATATTGGGCGTGCGGATTGCTGGCTTTAACATGATTACTCATCAGGTCATCGGCGTACTGGCGCGTCGCCAGCACGACAGACGGGTCGATTTTCAGCGTGACCGCCGCCGTGGATGACACCACCACCACCATGCGAATCGTCTGCGTCCGTCCGCTGCCTTCCTGCAGCTGCGGTTTGTAGGTTTCCGGGCAGTTAGCGACGGCGATAAGCACGTTTTCATCGTCATACAGGCCGATTTCACGGATCCAGTAGCCGCCTTCGTTTTCCGGAATAACCTGTTCGGCAATGATTTGGTTAGTGTTGTTAGGATCAACAGAAAGGCGGTTTAGCGGCGCAATGCGTTTCTGATTAATCAGTTTAGTTTGCGCCGGATCGGGAGTCGGTAATGCGCCGTTCGCGTCACCGATCGCCATCTGTGAAAGATTCAGTTTTGTGCCGAGCGAGGCGGCGTTCGCCAGCTTCGCCGCACCCTGATTGGTCAGAATGGCAAAAAATTTTGCTGTCATGCGTTAACTCTCAGGTTGTTGGGTGATGAATGGGTACAGAAAGCATTTTCCGTTCAGCACCAACCGAACGCTATCGACGGGGGTTGGCTGCCCGCTGGCACAACGTAGCGGGTAAAAAAAACGGGCCGAAGCCCGTTATCTGCACTCAAGGCAGTTAAGAAATGCTGACTTCATCAACGAGATGCACAGCGGATGCGGGGTAATATTCACCGCCCACCGAAATCTCCTCAGGCAGGTAGGGATAGACCGTCAGCTCTTCCCCCAGATAGCAACCAGTGCCCACGTAAAACTCACCGCTGCTGCTCAGGCTGATATTTAAACCGGTAAGATGACGGCTCGCCGGTTTGGCATCATGAATCAGCCGTTCCAGCTCAAGGTACATCTCCTCGGTAATCCCATTCTCCTGTACGCCAATCACCAGCTTAAAGGTGCCTGGCTCGGCGTTATCCTCCCACCATTCGCGTAACTCAATTAGAAAGCCCAGCGGCTCAACCACCCGGCGCAGCGCACTGCGAGTACCTTTGTGTTGATGGACGAAAAAAGACGCGGCGATCACTTTACGTTTGGTCGCTTCCGGCCAGTTAAAATCCCAGCGGTCGACGGAGAGCGCCCACGCCAGGTACGGCAACAGTTCGGCCGGGCAGGTCAGCGGATCCCACAATGAGCGCAGCGGCACCGGCACGCGCTCAATATTCGCCGCCGCTTTTACCGCTGCCACCTCAAGCTTCGATGAGCCAACGGGCAACAAACGGTCGTCATTCATCGGTGCCTCCGGCGGTAATGCTCCAGTCGGTGCAGTGCGACGCCTGATTCTTCGCCAGCACCAAATCGCTAAGCGGCGCGCTCAGTTCGACCCGCTGCACGCCTTCAACATGCAGCGCGGCATAAATGGCCGACTGGCGAATATCGCGCCCCAGTCGCCGCTGCGTACTGATATAGGCTTTCAGCTTCTGTTCGGCGGCCAGGCGAATGGGCTCCGACTCCGGGCCGGGGTAAAAGTAGAGGGTGGCATGGATCTGATAAGGGACGATCTCCGCGCTCTGCACCGTAACGCGGTCGCCAACGGGGCGCACATCTTCAGCGTTGAGTGCTTTATCGACGATGGCGACCAGTTCGGCGCTGGCGCTGCCGTCGCCCTCGCGGGAGAGCACGGAGACGGTGATATAAGCCGGGTTCGGGCTGAAAACCGAAATATCCGCCACTCGCCCATCGGCGCTGCGGCCATGATACTCATAAGCGCCTTCCGGCCCGGCAACGCTTAATCCTTCAAAGGCCTGCTGCGCGCGCAGGCGCAAATCTTTATCGGATTCCATTACCGCCGGTGTCGGCGGAAGGGTGCGGTCATCGGCAGGGGATATTACCAGCCGCGCGGTGTTACTGTTGGCGGCCATCACATCCAGATCGTTCCCGGCAGCGTAGGCCAGCATCACCGCGCGCGCGGCTTCGTTAACGCGGCTGCGCCAGAGAACTTCCCGGTAGGCATTCTCCTGCAGGAATTTGGTCAATGGCTCGGATTCAAGGGCCAGCGTACGCGCCAGCGCTTCTTGCTCATCAGCGGGAAACAGAGAAATCAGCGTCGCTTTGCGGTCATCGAGGATAGCCTCATAATCAAGCTCCTCGACCACATCCGGCGCCGGCAGTTGGCTCAGATCGATAATCGGCATGGTTTTAACTCACTGGAAGGGTTAATGAAAGTGATTCGCCGGTGCTGGCGAGCTGGCCGGTCAAATCGACCACCAGCTTGCCGTCCGACTGGCGCTCGGCGGTCACCGCGCTCAGGGTGATACGCGGCTCCCATTTCAGCAGCGCCATATAGCAGGCGGACTGAATTTGCAGCGCCAGCGTCGGGGTAAGCGGCTGGTCGATCATCTCAAACAGCGATGAGCCGTAATCGCGTCGCATCACTCTTGAGCCAAGCGGCGTGCGTAAAATATCGCTAATGCTCTGGCGGATATGTTCAACGTCCGTTTGACGTTTGCCGGTGTCGCGGTTTAATCCGCAGTAACGAAAGGTCATAAAGGCGCTCCTGTTGTGCCGCCGCTGTCGCCGGGGTGTTGATGGGTATGCAGTACTTTGCCGTTGGACGAAAGGGATCCGCCGCCGTGGCTGATATTGCCGCTCATCGTGCCGCCTTGCTGGACCTCCAGCGTGCCGGTGATAAGTTTGTGAGTGCAAACCACTTCCGGGGTGTCCAGCGTGATGCGAGTAGTGGCTTTTACCAGCACTTCCGGCACGGTAGCGGTAAGGGATTGCGAGGCGCTGACGGTAGCGGTTTTAATGCCGCTCACCATTAACGCACTGGTTTTGGGCTCATATTCAATTACCGCACCATCGGGAAAGGCGATATGCACGCCGTCCGCCGAAGCCGAAGGTGCCGGGTGGTCATCGGAGAAGATCCCCGGCAGCACAAAAGCGGTATCAAGCTCGCCGCCGACGGCCAGCAGTAGCACCTGTTCACCAACGGAAGGGGCCCACCAGTTGCGCGATTGCCCGGCGCGCTGGGTTAACCACTGCAGCCATTGCGTAATGAGGCCACCGCTCTGCACGCGGCAGCGGCCGGTATTCAGGTCGACGTCAACGATGATCCCGGTGCGGATCATATTGCGCAGCAAGCGGGCCAGTTCAGAGAGGGAAAGTTGTGTATTCATAACGGAAATCATCCTATGGGTGAGCGGCATTGAGAAACGGACAAGGCTGTCCGGCTTTTGGCACAACGCGGCCTTAATGGCGATTAGCCAGGCCAGCGGCTCACCAGCTCACCGTTGATATAGAGCTCTGTCGGGCGGTTAACGACGGCGGGCGGCAGCGGTTCCGCCAGCGTTTCGGCATACAGCGCGCCATTCACTTCCGTTACTTTGGTCCGCTCGGTCAGCTGCAGCACGATGTTTAAATCTTGCGTGCCGTCGGCGTTGGTCACCAGCGTCCAGCTAAAGCAGCCGTTACGACCGGCTTCGGTCGTGAGGATCTCGGGCTGGTTATCACGCAGCCACGCCATCACCGGCACGAACAGCGTATCAATATCGTCGGCAAAACCACTGACGGCGATATTCAGGCTGAACTGTTTTTCAAACGACAGTGAGTTTGACAGCGTGGCGGTATTACGCCCTTTATCTACCCACAGGCGCAGCATGGAAGGGTTATCGCGCAGCACCGGAACGGCTTCAATCAGCGCGGTGCGCAGCGTTTTGGGTTTTAGCATTGATCTCATCCTGACAATGTTTAACGGTTTCGACCTGTAACGCGCACTGTTCAAGCGCGTTCTCAAGCCGACGGATATCGGCGCTCAAATCGCCATTAGTTTGCGGTGCGCTTGCCGGCATCGGGCACAGGTTGACCTGCGGGCAACTGCTGTAAACAGTGACCGGCGGAGGGGCAGGCGGGGCGCTGGTGCACCCGACGCACAGCATCAGGTAAGCGAGTGCTGTACCAGCGGCGAAACGCATCATTTTCATTTACTAACCTCGTAATAGCCTGTTCGCGCTGCACCGCGTGCGTGCTGGCCGCGTCCAGCTGCAGGCGCAGCGCAACCTGGGCTTGCTGATTTTTATCCGCTAACGTTTGGGTGGCGCTCAGTTGGGCTTTTAACTGCGCGATGGTGTCGTTTTGCTCATGTGCAAGCTGACGGGATTGCGCCAGCGCGGCGCTAAGGGAGTGGTTTTGCTGTACCAGCCACAAAAGGCCGAGGGAGGCGATGACCAGGGCGATTAACCAGGCTTTCATTGCACCCCCTGCAGGCATC
Organism: Enterobacter sp. Bisph1; assembly: GCF_000814905.1. Classification (GTDB taxonomy): domain Bacteria; phylum Pseudomonadota; class Gammaproteobacteria; order Enterobacterales; family Enterobacteriaceae; genus Kosakonia. The sequence goes on along the minus strand of NZ_JXAG01000040.1, from coordinate 18,354 downwards.
TGGCGCGTTCGCGCTGGCGACGGATTTCCAGCCCGCCACTGCGCACGCCCTTAATAAACACCCAGCGTGGCAGCTGATCGCAAGCCTGTTGCCACTGCTCTTTATTAAGGAAATACGCCAGCGTCGAACGGCACGCCGCGCCGCTGCCGACGTTAAAAGCAAAGCTAACCACCGCGTCATAGACGGGGGCGGGCATCTGCGTAGGTACGCACTGCGCCAGTCGGCGTTCAATCTGCAACACATCGGCGACCAGATTGCCCGCTGCCTTTTTCTCGTTGACATCACGCGTCGGGGTCACGCCAGAGGTATGACCAATGCCCGATGTCCAAACCCCAGCGCTGCACTGATAAGGGCGCAGGTGACAGCCTTCCAGATCGGCAAGCAGCGCCAGCCCCTGCTGCGAGGTTTTCAATAAGCGAAAATCCGGCAGCATGACCGCCAGCGCCAGCACCGCTGCGGCGCTACAGCGTTTTATCGGTAATCCCATTTATCACCTCCTGTGTGGATGCGCAGGACCGCAGGAACAAATAGCTTTTGCGACGGTAGTACCAATTCACCGCCACGGTCACGGCTACGCCCAGCGCACCAAAATAGGCGGCGAAGTCCTGCGGGGTCATGGCACCGAAAAAGGTCAGCGCAACGCTTATCCAGTACGCCAGCGATGAGGTGACTTTTTCGATAGTCAGGCCCATAGGTTCACCGTCTCTTTAACGGGTTGTGTTTGAACGTCAGGCAGGCTCACCGTCGTGCCATACGGCAAAATTACGCCGAGCTCGGCAAGTCCGGGATTGGCAGCAAGGACCGCTTCGACCACCGAGGCCGTACGGCCGTAATAGCGTAGGCAAAGCAGGTCGAGGGTATCGCCTTGTTGTGTTTGTACATTCATCGTTCGCTTCTCTCACCATCAGGAAGGTTTTTCCCCATGGTTAAGTTTGCTGACTGGCGGCAATGGCGGCTATCTTTCAGGGCTGGTTAAGGGCTGGCACAACAGGCAGGTGGCAGAAAAAGCAGGTATAAGCGCGCCAGCAACAGCATTCTGCATGGCGCGATGGGATCCCGGCAGCGTTAACTGTCGGTAGCGGGGAAAGGGCAGGGGGCTATTCAGCCTGGTAAAAAATATCCTTATCTTCGGCGGCGGCGTTTTCGCTGTTGGCGAGGTCCGCAATCAGACTCAGCGCCAGCTTCAAATCGGACGGTTTGCAGTTCGCCAGCAGAGACACCTCGGCAATAAATTGCACACATGCCCATTTATGCTGCATCTGATTGAGTTGTTCAGAGACCATGAATCCCTCTCATGAATGTCTTTTACTGTATATTTGTACAGTATCATAGGCCGATTACTTATGGGAAGCGATAATTATTTCGGGCCATCACTATGTTGCTGATTAAGAAAACCATTATCTCTTTCTGCTAGCGGTTCTTCCCATGTGTTTCCAGCTAATGCCCTGATATTTTTATGGGTAAAGATACAGGTTTTTTTCATACCTTTACGTGTCTGTAGAATATCGTTCCGCAGCCGGTGGGTCAGTTGTCGACGCTGGCGCCGGTTCAACCGTTGATCGGGATCGAAGGGCGTACAGTTATTGACAGAACTCCAAGAAAGAGCCGCGTTCGGGCTGGCTTCTTGCGCGCGTTTTGGCACAATTTTCCACTTCTTCAGCCGGGTAAGCAACGGCGACCCGCTGCCAACCGTACTGTCATAAACGCCGCGCACACGCAGGATTTCTTCGCCATATTGATTCATATCACCATCGGCCTCATACAGCGTGCGTACCTGCACCGCATCGCGTGTAACAAAGGGCCCGCCCTGCGTGTTAACGTAACCTGCCCAGTCCCCGTTATCTGCAGCGTTATGTACCTGGGCGAATTCCACGCTTAAACCCTGGGCGAGTTCGCTATCGACAAGCTTTCTCAACTCACGGTAAACCGTCACCGGCGCGCCGCCAACAAACTGAAACTGGCGGATATGCCAGCGCGTCGCCCACGCGGAGACGGCGCAGGCGCTCTCTTTCAACAACGCGCCGCTGTCAAAGTCGATTTCACCTTCCAGCGCATAGCCATCGATATTCTTGGCGATGTACTTCGCCATATAACCGGTAGCGCTGCCTTTTTTTGCATCGAGGGGTTCAGCATGAAAGCGCGCCCGCTGCGCCTTCGCGCTGCTGAGTTCAGCGTTATCTTCCTGACAGGCGAAATCACGCAAGATTTCACGGATGCGTGCCGCCTCCTGCGGCTGCATAAACAGCAGCAGATGCCAGTGCGGGGTTGCGTCATGATGAGGTTCCGCGACGCGGATACCGAATACGCGTAAACCGTTGCGGTGCAGTTTCGCGCGAATACGCGCCCACAGCCGCGTGAAATAGGCCTGAGTTTGCGCCGGGCTGGCGCCGTTCCATTTCCGGTTGCGGTAACCGGCCCGCGTGGTCGCATGCCAGGCCGAAGGCGCGGTAAGCGTATAAAATTCGCCCACATAACCGAGGCTTTCGCAGATAGTTTCAAAACCACGCATCCGTGTCATAAGCTCACAGCGGCGGATCGCCGGGTTGGCCACTGAACCGTCGTGTTTATCAATAAGGCTAATGCGATTTCCCTCTTCATCTTCCAGCTCCATGCTCTTGAGAAATTCGCGGTTGCGCCGCTTTTGCTCGCGCCACGCCGTTACGCACTGTGCACTGGCGTAGGGCTGCTTTTTCTTACTGACGTTGCCAAGGGCGATATGCAGATGCTCCCGCCATTGCGCGGCGGTTTTGCGCAAATGCCCGCGCCACCACTGTTCGTTGAACAGGCGCATTATTGCTGGTGCCATATCTTCCGCGCGGGCGACTTTTTGCGTCACGCGCTGCCAGTGCGGCGGGGTCACATTAAATTGCAGAGCGATGGTGCCCGCATGCAGATACCAGCGGTGCAACGTCTTCAGCTCACTGGCGCTGGCGTCGTCGTGTTCAGCCAGTTCGCCGCGTATAAAATTGGCGATATCCGCGGCCAGCCGCTCTGTCTGCGCTTTGCTCATATCCGGCAACTGGTTGTAGCGGGTGAAAAGCGACACTAAGCGATCCGCCAGTCCGTGATGAATCACCGTGTCGAAATGACCATTGAACACCGCTTTCGATACTTGCGGATGTAGATTGCTAAGTTGATAGCGTTGCGCCACCACCTTGAGCCTCGGTAGCAGTCGCTGGTGGAAATGCAGCAGAAAGGCTTCGGTGCGCGCCGTACCCTGCTCTTTTTCCAGCGCATCCGCAGCAAGGGTCAATGAAACGCGCACGCACTCAGGTTGCAGTGCCAGCGCCTTTCGCGCCTGCAACACCGCAGCAATATGGTGGTTGCGGCGGTGCAGTTCAGCGTGGGTAAGGCCGGGGCAACTGATGGCAGAACGCGGCGCGTTCCAGGGATAAGCCCAGGTGACGGACAATTAGCGTCTCCTGTAATGCTTGTCTTTTTGCTCGACAATCTGCTGACAACCGACGCAGCAGGTCACGCCGGGCAGGGCCATGCGCCGCGCTTGTGGGATCGGGGCATCGCAAAGTTCGCAGGTCAGCCTTGAGGGGGCCAGCAGACGATGACGCGCATGGTGAATATGGCGTTCGCGCTCTTCCAGCTCACGTTGCTGGGCAAGATCCATTTCATCGGCCATTAATCAATCTCCTGCGCCTGGTTTTCAATATGGTTGACTTCCTGGCGCAATAACTCGGTGGTGTCGCACCATCCGAGGCGCAAGTTGTAGATATGCGTTGCCAGTCCATCAAGCCTGTCAGAAAAAGCGCGAGCGCAGCGCTGGCGTTCATGGGCGCGCGCTTTCGCCAGCAGCAGCGAGAGCTCCTCCGGGCTGCGGGTGGATGATTGGCGGGGCTGTTTTTTCATGGTTTCTCCTGAATTTGGGCAAAGGAATGCCCGACGGGTTGACGTCATGGTGATAAACGTTGGGTTACAGCGGCATGGTGAGCCGTTTCGGAAACTGGCTTACCACTGCGCGGAAATGGTTCATGGCGGCAATCACCGCGCGCTTCTCCTCAAGGGTCAGCGCATTTGGCGCTAGCGCCTGGCGAGCGGATGGCACGCGGGCAAGAAAGAAAATCGCCGCCAGCGCCCGGTTGTTCTCTTCTGCATATTCATCGCGCTTATCGCGTAGCGCTTCGATAAAGCGTGCCACTTCGTTCCAGTTATCGCCCCATAAGCGGCAGCGAATTTCAGCAATATGGTTTAACCCGCTCAGCCGTTGCGAGGTATTGAGCGGAACATGGGCGGCGGGAGATGTGATAGCCATAGGTGCTCCTGCACAAGTGCTAGCTTGCAAAAGCAAAATTTGTGTATCGGCAGGCTGCTGCGGCTCCTTGCTGTAAGGAGGTGCCAAACCCTGTAAACCGTCTGGTATGGCTTTTCATCGGGGTTGAGCAATGGCTGAACCATGTTGTCCTTGACGCCTTTTCGATAAAACGTACGCCTGCGCAAGATCCGCACCGGGCGGCACTCCCACTTAAGCGATGCCGTTTCGTCTGCTTAATTTCCACGGCACGCGGCGGACGCCGCATAGCCATTACATTGTTCTCCCGGCAAAGAGATAGAGAAGTGAATTGTATTTGTGAGATGAATAATAGATGCGGCGGCATTGATTTTGCATCTGACATATCGCATTATCTCCTGTTGTTTGAAATGTACTGAGTGAGTGTGCATTTCTGTCGATACACAGCAATATAGATCGCAAATGCGATTGTGTAAATCACTTTTTCGATGTTGGTGTCCATGAGTGAAAACAAGATGAGTGTTCAGGATGTGATTGAGCGCATTGCCGCGTCCTATTCCGTCTCCAGCCAGAAGGCCCTCGCGGAGGCGCTGGACGTGCCGGCGAACAATATCAGCAGCTGGATCCAGCGCGACAGCGTGCCCTATAAAGCGATAGTCAAATGCGCCCTTGATACCGGTGCTGAATTGCAGTGGCTGGTAAGCGGTGAGTTTGCAAATGCAAAACTCTCTGATAAGCCAGTGCCGAAAGGTAAAGCCTTATACGATGAAATTCTCGCCACCGGCGGGCGTCCGGTGCTGCGCCGCATTCTTGATGCCTACGGCTTTGAGATGCAAAAAGAGCTGGGGGATTTGCTCGATATCTCTTCCGGTACCATCAGTACCTGGGTGCGCCGCGAGTTTTTCCCCGGCGATGTGGTGGTGACCTGCGCGCTGGATACCGGTGTCTCGTTAGGCTGGCTGGCGACGGGTAAAGGCGAGATGTATCCCGCTACGGTTAGCGGAACAGAAAAAAATGACGCCGCTCTCAGCATTGCGAAGTTTCGCCTCGAATCCGGCGAGTTGAAAGAGGCAGGCGTCTGGACGCTGGACAGCAGCTTTGCGCCATCCTCAACGGACGGCCTGAAGTTTATTGAAGGGCTCAATGCGGGCTGGCTGGTGGATACCAACGCGCAAAAAATTGGCAACGGCCGCTGGTTTATCAGTATTGACGATGCGCTGGACGTGTTTGATGTGGTGCGTCTGCCGGGCGGCAAAGTGCGCCTCACCAACGGTGCGGTGGATTTTGAGTGCGGCGTTGCGGAAATAGTGCCGTTTGGCGTGGTGATCTTCACGCTGGAAAAACACGTTTAAACCCCGGCGCTCAGCACGCCTGCAAGCAACAGAACCATTAACTTTCTGCTGATATTTCGTTTACAATGCCGCTTCATCCGGGAGGAGAAGTGGTAAAAAACGTCTTTCAGCATACCGCCGTTCAACGCGCAGCCGCAGGGCTGGCGCTGTTTGCGATTCTGCTGATCCTTGTCGCGCCGCTTATCTCCGTCGCGCTGCAAAAAGATCCGCTGAGCGCGATGCCCGGCATGCATCACGAGATGAGTATGCCGATGCACAATCATGATCTGACATCGCAGCCGGATTCTCACCAGCCTGATTCATCCCACAGCCTGCCCGTCGATCATGGTGAAGCCTGCGGTTACTGCGTGTTGCTGGCCCATGTCCCTGGCCTCATTTTTCTCATTGTTTTATTGGTGTCTGGTCACGTGGCTCGCATTCGGCAGGCGATTCGCCGCCAGCGCGTTCGACACTGGATCTTCTTCCCCTGGCTGTGCCCCGATACCCGCGCCCCGCCGCAAATCTGCTTTTCCTGACCCTTAACATTCGGTCCGTTCGCCTGCGCGAAACGGCAACGCTTTGCTATTTCTGAGGAAAAGTATGACAACCTGCACCCCGCGTGCGGCGTGGCTGAACCTGCTGCGACGCCTGCATTTTTATATAGGCCTGTTTATTGGCCCGTTTATTTTTGTCGCCGCCCTGAGCGGCACCCTGTATGTGGCGACGCCACAGCTGGAAAACTGGCTCTATCACGATGCGCTTTATAGCGTTGAGGGGGGAGCGAGGCAGCCCCTTGCCGAGCAAATTGCCGTTGCTGAACAGGCTACCGGCGGCCATCTGCGCCTGCATGCGGTACGTCCGGGACTCGACGGGAATGAAACTACCCGCGTGATGTTTGCTGACCCGCAGTTAGGCGCATCAGAAAACCGCGCCCTGTTTATCGATCCGGTAACGCTGGAGGTGAAAGGGGATATGACGGTGTATGGCACCAGCGGGATCTTGCCGTTGCGTCAATGGATTGATTATCTCCACCGTTCGTTACTGCTGGGCGATATTGGCCGGGTTTACAGCGAACTGGCCGCCTCATGGATGTGGGTGGCGGCCCTTGGTGGCATTACGCTGTGGTTTTTTACCCGGCCAAAACGACGCCTTAATAATGCGCTGCAGCGTCATCGCCGCCTGCATGTCACGTTGGGCTGGATATTGCTTGCCGGCATGCTGCTTTTTTCTGCCACCGGCCTGACGTGGTCGCAATGGGCCGGCGGCAATGTCGACAGCCTGCGTGCGAAGTTTGACTGGATGACGCCCCAGCTTAATACACAGCTGGCTGGTGCGCCGGGCGCCAGCGATCCGCACGCGGAACATCACAGGATGGCTGATATGACGATGCCGGAGATGCCGCTTGATCCGCGGCTTTTCGACGAGACATTGCGCAGCGCGCGGCAGGCGGGGATCGCCGCCACGAAGGTGGAGATCCGCCCGCCGCGCAGCACCGATAAAGCCTGGACGGTAACGGAAATCGATCGCCGCTGGCCGACGCGCGTGGATGCGGTAGCGATCGATGGCAACAGCATGACCGTTACCAATCGCACGCGGTTCGCCGATTTTCCACTCATGGCAAAACTGACCCGCTGGGGCGTCGATTTCCATATGGGGATCCTGTTTGGGCTGGTGAATCAGCTACTGCTGATCGCGTTTGGTAGCGCGCTGTGCGTGATGATTGTGGTGGGTTATCGCTTGTGGTGGATCCGCCGTCCGGCCAGTGCGAATGGGAATCCGGCAAACACGCTATTACACGGCTGGTTGCTGCTGCCAGTAACAGGACGAGTCATCACCGCTTGCCTCGCGCTCTTTTTCGCGGTGGCGTTGCCGGTAATGGGGGCAAGCCTGCTGGTGTTTATACTGATAGATGCCGCGCGCTGGAAACAGCGTGCAGCGCGATCGGTTACGACGAGGGCATAAATTACTACTGCTAATGTAAAGATTTCATTCCAATTGAATGGCTGTTAAACAGCGTTCATTTTCACTTTGTAAAGTAATCGTTCCGTTTTGTGGATTGAAATCTTTACCGATTATGTTATCGTTACGTCACCCTCACTTGAGGAACCTCTATCGCAAACGAGTCATACAGGATCACCATCATGCAAAAAGACGCGCTGAACAACGTACATATTACCGACGAACAGGTGCTGATCACCCCGGATCAGTTAAAAACGACATTCCCGCTGACCGCCGCGCAGGAAGCGCAAATTGCGCAGTCGCGCCAGACCATCTCGAATATCATTGCCGGGCGCGATCCGCGTCTGCTGGTGGTCTGCGGTCCCTGTTCGATTCACGATCCTGATGCCGCGATTGAATATGCCCGTCGTTTTAAAGCCCTTGCCGCAGAGGTCAGCGATAGCCTCTACCTGGTGATGCGCGTCTATTTTGAAAAACCCCGTACCACCGTTGGCTGGAAGGGGCTGATTAACGATCCGCACATGGATGGCTCGTTTGATGTGGAAGCGGGTCTTAAGATCGCGCGTCGTCTGCTGGTGGAGCTGGTGAGTATGGGCCTGCCGCTGGCGACAGAAGCTTTGGATCCCAATAGCCCGCAGTTCCTTGGCGACCTGTTTAGCTGGTCGGCCATTGGCGCGCGTACCACGGAATCGCAGACGCACCGCGAAATGGCGTCCGGTTTATCAATGCCGGTAGGGTTCAAAAACGGGACCGACGGCAGCCTGGCGACCGCCATTAATGCTATGCGCGCCGCCGCGATGCCGCACCGTTTTGTTGGTATTAACCAGGCCGGTCAGGTCTGCCTGCTGCAAACCCAGGGCAACCCGGATGGGCATGTGATCCTGCGCGGTGGCAAAGCGCCGAACTACAGCCCGGCGGATGTCGCGCAGTGTGAAAAAGAGATGGAGCAGGCGGGACTGAAACCGTCGCTGATGGTAGATTGCAGCCATGGTAATTCCAATAAAGATTACCGTCGCCAGCCCGCCGTTGCCGAATCGGTGGTGGCTCAGATCAAAGACGGTAACCGTTCTATTACCGGCCTGATGATTGAAAGCAATATCCATGAAGGCAATCAATCGTCTGAGCAGCCGCGCAGCGAGATGAAGTACGGCGTTTCCGTAACCGACGCTTGTATCAGTTGGGAAACGACGGAAGCGCTACTGCGTGAACTTAATAACGATCTGCGAAATAGTCTGGCGACGCGTTTTGCTTAAGAGGGTGTTATGGTTGCTGAACTGACCGCGCTGCGCGATCAAATTGATGAAGTGGATAAGGCGCTGCTGGGACTACTGGCTCGTCGTCTGGAGCTGGTGGCGGAAGTTGGTGAGGTGAAAAGCAAGTTTGGCTTGCCGATTTATGTGCCGGAGCGCGAAGCGAGCATGCTGGCATCGCGCCGAAAAGAGGCCGAATCCCTCGGCGTGCCGCCGGATCTGATTGAAGATGTGCTGCGCCGTGTAATGCGCGAATCCTACTCCAGCGAAAATGATAAGGGCTTCAAAACCCTCTATCCGGCGCTTCGCCCGGTGGTGATTGTTGGCGGCGGCGGGCAGATGGGGCAGCTGTTTGGCAAAATGTTGACCCTTTCGGGCTACCAGGTGCGTATCCTCGAGAAAGAGGATTGGGCGCAAGCCGATACGCTGGTGGCGGACGCGGGCATGGTCATTGTCAGCGTACCTATTCATATCACCGAACAGGTTATCGCTAAGCTGCCCACCTTGCCGCAGGATTGTATTCTGGTGGATCTGGCGTCGGTGAAAAGCGGCCCATTGCAGGCCATGCTCACGGCCCACAACGGTCCGGTGCTCGGCCTGCATCCGATGTTCGGACCAGACAGCGGCAGCCTGGCGAAACAGGTCGTGGTCTGGTGCGATGGGCGGCAACCGGAAGCCTACCAGTGGTTTTTAGAACAGATTCAGGTCTGGGGTGCGCGCTTGCACCGCATCAGCGCCGTTGAGCACGATCAGAACATGGCGTTTATTCAGGCGCTGCGCCACTTTGCGACATTCGCTTATGGCCTGCATCTGGCGGAAGAGAATGTGCAGCTTGAGCAGTTACTGGCGCTCTCGTCACCGATTTATCGCCTTGAGCTGGCAATGGTCGGCCGCTTGTTTGCCCAGGATCCCCAGCTGTATGCCGACATTATTATGTCCTCCTCTAATAACCTGGCGCTGATCAAGCGTTACTATCAGCGCTTTGGCGAGGCGATTGGCCTGCTGGAGCAGGGCGATAAGCAGGCGTTTATCGACAGCTTCCGCAAAGTTGAACATTGGTTTGGCGACTATGCTCAACGATTCCAGAGCGAAAGCCGCGTGTTGCTACGTCAGGCCAACGACAGCCGACCGTAAGTTAAAAAGCCGTTTATACTGAAAAGCCAGTGCTAACCCGCTGGCTTTTTTCATTTAAGGGATACATGTAATGGCTGAGCTGCAGACGCTGTTTGATTACACCGGAGAGTTACCGGAATGCCCCACCTGGAGCGAGACGGAGCAGGCGCTCTACTGGGCGGATATCTTGCAAGGCGAGATTCACCGTTACCATTTAGCCTCGGGCGAACATACGGTGCTGTCGTTTGCTGAAGAGGTAGGCTGTTTTGCGTTACGTGAAAAAGGCGGCTTTATCGTGGCGATGCGCAATGCCATTTGGCTAACAGATACGCGCGGCTTACTGCGACAAAAAGTGTGCGATAACCCATCCAACCCGCAGCTGGCGCGCTTCAACGATGGCGGTACCGATCATCTTGGCCGTTTTTATGCCGGCACGTTCTGGGGACCGGGCGACTATAATGGCGCGCTTCTGATGCGCATTGATAACGATCTCACGCCGAAAGTGGTGCAGTGCGATATTCATGGCGCCAATGGCCTTGCCTTTAGCCATGATAAGCAGTGGATGTTCACCTCCGATACGCCGAACGGCGTGATTTACCGCACGCCACTGGACGAGCAGGGCGAGCCGGGAAGGCGGGAAGTATTCCGCCGTTTCAGTGCCGGGGAAGGCATTCCGGATGGGGCGGCGATGGATATGGAAGGCTGTTACTGGAGCGCCATGTTTGACGGCTGGCGCGTGGCCCGTTTTTCGCCTGAGGGCGAACAGCTTGAAGAGTACCGTTTGCCGGTGCGTTGCCCGACGATGGTCTGCTTCGGCGGTCCCGATATGAAAACGCTGTTTATTACTACCACCCGAGAAAATATGTCGCAGGAGGAAGTCGCCCAGTATCCGCTGTCGGGCGCGATCTTCACCCTGCCGGTGTCGGTGGCAGGCATGAAGAAGCCACTTTTTAAAGAGTGTTAAGTCGGATCGACCGGCAGCACATTCTCGCCTGGGTAGCAGCCGAGAACTTTCAGCGAACGCGCGATATCCGTGAGTTCGCGTAGCGCTTTTTGCATCTGGGCGGATTGCAGGTTGGCCTGAACATCGATGTAAAACATCTCTTCCCATGGATTGCCGTGAATCGGCCGCGACTCCAGTTTGGTCATAATCACATTATGATTGCGCAGCACCAGCAGAGCCTCAACCAGCGAACCGGCCCGTTGGCCGGTGGCCATCAGCAGGGTCGTTTTTGCCGGTACCTGATCGGAAACATCAATCGCTTTGCGGGCCAGCACCACAAAGCGTGTAATGTTCTGCGTCTGGTTCGCCAAATTACGTTCCAGCACCTGCAAACCATACAGTGCGCCACCGGCCTCGTTGCCCAGCGCCGCAATTTGCGGAGAATTCGCTTGAGCGACCTTTTCCATCGCTGCGGAGGTACTTTCACAATATTCAATTTTCCACTGCGGAAAGCGGTTAATGAACTGGCTGCACTGCTGGAAAGGCTGCGGATGGCTGTAAACGGTAGTGATCTGTTCAAGTTCGGTGGTACCAGAAACCAGCAGGCAGTGATCGATAGGCACCGTCAGTTCGCCAACAATCGATAACGTGGTGTGCTGGAGCAGGTCATACACGTCGTTAATCGCGCCCGAGGTGGTATTCTCCAGCGGGACGACGGCGTAATCCGCCTGGCCGGTTTCCACCTGGCTGAAAATATCATGAAATTTCAGGCAGCCGCTTTCGATAAACTCTTCAAAATGACGCGCCGCATACTGGCGCGCGGCCAAATGAGAGTAAGAGCCTTTCGGACCCAGAAAGGCGATACGGGCGGAATGCGGGTTATTTTTATTGAGGTTTTGCTGAAGCAATGCCTGCTGCGTAAGAACGGAGTCTTCGATAATTAACTGGAACAGGCGGGTAATATAATGCGCATCCAGATGGTGCGACTTGCCCAGTTCGATTAAGCGTTCGAGTAAATCACGTTCGCGATCGATATCGCGTACCGGACGGTGAGATTCCAGCTTGGCTTTGCCAACTTCAACAGAGAGCTGGCGGCGCTCGGCCAGCAGCTTTAGCAACTGTTCATCCAGTGCGCTTATCTTAACGCGTAAATCCAGTAAGGGGTTTTCAGCCGTCATGTTGTTGCCTTTTATCTCTAATTGTTATCAATAAAAAAGGCCTCCCGCAGTGGGAGGCCTTATTGTTCGTCTTCGCATTCTTTATCACAAAACGAATCGCCTCCCTAATTGGGGAAGGTAAAAAAGAATGCGAAGAAAAACGGAACACTTTTCATAAAATTATCCTGTAGGCGACGGAAGTACAGTACCCGCACTGTTTTCGCTCTGTCAATAAAAAACGCGCCCGAAGGCGCGTCAGGATGGACTCAATATAGAGATTACTCTTCTTCTTCTTCCTCAACGAAGCTTGCATCTTTCACCGATGTTGCGGCGCGACGCGCTTCACCTTTGTGCTGCACTTTATTGAGCTGCCGTTCCAGCTTGTTAATCAAATCATTAATTGCGGTATACATATCATCATGCTTCGCGCTGGCGACCAGTTGCCCGTTCGGTGTGTTGATTGTTGCATCAGCGGTAAAGCCCTGCGGCTCTTTGGACAGGATGATATGCGGGTTAATCAGTTGAGTTTGCCATTTTTCAAGTTTGGCGAGACGGTCTGTGACATGCTGGCGAATAGCCGGAGTAATTTCCATTTGCTTGCTGGTAATGTTCATTGTCATAAATTTTACCTCTTGTCTTTCCGTCTAGGTGATCTCAGCATACCTCCCCTAATGTCAAAATGTGTGATTTAAATCTCATTATTTTGTCACTTTTTGTCAAAGCAAAGGTTTTGTGAGACAGGACAGGATGAGGGCAAATTAACCTTGTATAAGCCCGGGATTGAGGTCATAGTTGATAGGATGGATTGCGGCTAAGCCGCTCCGGTGATAGATAAAACGAATAAAAAAACGGCAGCTCAAGGGCTGCCGTTTTGCATTTCAGGCGCGATCAGCTGCGGTTGCTGTTCGTCGCAATGATCTTCGCCACTTTGTCCGCCTGCGCATTCAGCTGCAGTTCACGGTAGGCTCTTTCCATGAGCGGTAGCGCCTCATGTGTCGCCTTGGTATCCGGGAAGTCACGCAGCATGCCTTCGACACGGTTGGTTACGGCAACCCATGCACCGCGATCGGTATAGTATTGCGCGACCGACAGTTCATATTTCGACAAGCGATCTTTCAGGAACACCAGGCGTTTGGTGGCGTCGGTCACGTACTGGCTATTTGGATAGCCGCGCACCAGTTTTGAGAAATCTTTAAATGCGTCACGGGCATGCGCCGGATCGCGATCGCTACGATCGACGCCGAAGAACCCCTGCAGCGCACTGTCATCCAACGCCATATTAGTCAGCCCACGCATATACATCACGTAGTCGATATTGGGATGGGTTGGATTTAGACGGATAAAACGGTCGATAGCGGCTTGCGCCAGCGGCAGATCGGCGTTTTTGTAGTACGCATAAATCAGATCCAACTGCACTTGTTGTGAGTAAGGACCAAACGGATAACGATTATCCAGAGCTTCCAGTTGCGTTATTGCCGCCTTCCAGTTACCGTCTTGCAGCTTTTGCTGTGCAGTCGCGTAGATTTCATTTGGTGGGTTATCAGGCACCTCTTCCTTTGAACCGGAGCAACCCGCCAAAGCCAGACTCAACGTGGCGGCTGCCACCAGATATTTCAAGCGCGTCATGACGTTTAGACTTTCCTCAGAATGTTTATGCGGGAGATTCTTTATTCCTGCTCCCGACTAAGACCAGCTACAATAGCACACTATATTAAACGGCGAAGCCGTAAAACCCAACGTTAACGAAGAAGCTGTATATGGCACAACTGGTACAACTCACCGCAACGGTGTCCGAAAATCAACTCGGTCAACGCTTAGATCAGGCTTTGGCCGAATTGTTCCCGGATTATTCACGTTCGCGAATAAAAGAATGGATTCTTGACCAGCGCGTGCTGGTCAACGGCGTTGTCTGCGACACGCCGAAAGAGAAAGTGTTGGGTGGAGAACGAATTGCTATCAATGCGGAAATCGAAGAAGAAGCCCGCTTTGAACCGCAGGATATTCCGCTAACCATCGTTTATGAAGATGATGACATCCTGGTCATTAATAAACCGCGCGATCTGGTGGTGCACCCCGGTGCCGGTAATCCCGATGGTACGGTACTTAACGCACTGCTTCATTATTATCCACCGATTGTCGATGTGCCGCGCGCCGGTATCGTCCATCGCCTGGATAAAGACACCACCGGTTTAATGGTGGTGGCGAAAACCGTACCCGCCCAGACGCGGCTGGTGGAGTCACTGCAGCTGCGTGAAATCACCCGTGAATATGAAGCGGTAGCGATTGGGCATATGACCTCCGGCGGTACGGTGGAAGAACCCATCAGCCGCCATCCGACCAAGCGTACGCATATGTCGGTGCACCCGATGGGCAAACCGGCGGTAACGCACTACCGGATTATGGAACACTTCCGGGTACATACGCGCCTGCGTCTGCGCCTGGAAACGGGGCGTACGCACCAGATTCGCGTGCATATGTCCCATATTACCCATCCGCTGGTGGGCGATCAGCTTTACGGTGGACGCCCGCGTCCACCGAAAGGTGCATCCGAAGAGTTTATCGATGCGCTGCGCAAGTTTGACCGTCAGGCTCTGCATGCCACCATGCTGCGTCTTTACCATCCAATCACCGGGATTGAAATGGAATGGCATGCGCCCATTCCACAAGATATGGTCGATTTGATTGATGCGATGCGTGCTGATTTCGAAACCCATAAGGATGATATTGCCTGGTTATGACCAATCTGATCCTCCCGGACTGGCCGCAGCCGCAAGGTGTAGCGGCCTGCAGCTCTACGCGTGCAGGCGGCGTAAGTTTGCCGCCCTGGGATTCCCTGAATCTTGGCGCTCACTGTGGCGATAATGGCGAACATGTTGAAGAGAATCGTGCTCGCTTGTTCGCCGCAGGCGGTTTTCCGTCAAAACCGGTCTGGCTTGAACAGGTGCATGGCACCGCTGTGCTAACGCTCAGCGGTGAGCCTTATGCGTCGAAACGGGCGGATGCGTCATACAGCAACACACCCGGTACGGTCTGTGCGGTGATGACCGCAGACTGTTTACCGGTGCTGTTTTGTAACCGTGATGGCACCGAAGTGGCGGCGGCGCACGCTGGCTGGCGCGGGTTATGCGCGGGCGTGCTGGAAGAGACGATTGCCTGTTTCCAGGATAAACCGGCAAACCTGCTGGCGTGGCTCGGCCCGGCGATTGGTCCGCAGGCGTTTGAAGTTGGCGCAGAAGTTCGCAAAGCGTTTATGGCCCACGACCGTCGGGCCGACAGCGCTTTTCGTCCCCACGGTGAAAAATATTTTGCTGATATTTATCAGCTTGCGCGCCAGCGGCTTGCAGGCGCTGGCGTTACGCAGGTTTTCGGTGGCGATCGCTGCACTTTTACCGAGAAGGGTGATTTTTTCTCATACCGCCGGGACAAGACGACGGGGCGTATGGCAAGTTTCATTTGGCTGATATAACCTAAAGAATCAAGACGATCCAGTACGCGTAGGTTTTCTTTCGCATAATTCAGGTCATTCACCTTGAATAATTGAGGGATGACCTCATTTAATCTCCAGTAGCAATTTTGACCTGTTATGGGAGGAGTTATGCGTCTGGATCGTCTTACCAATAAATTCCAGCTTGCTCTCGCCGATGCCCAGTCCCTCGCACTCGGGCACGACAACCAATTTATCGAACCTCTTCATTTAATGAGCGCCTTGCTGAATCAGGAAGGCGGTTCGATTCATCCTTTATTAACCTCAGCCGGCGTCAACGCTGGCCAGTTACGTACCGCTATCGAGCAGGCACTAAGCCGTTTGCCGCAGGTGGAAGGCACCGGCGGCGATGTGCAGCCTTCACAAGATTTGGTGCGCGTGCTGAACCTTTGCGACAAGCTGGCGCAAAAACGAGGCGACAACTTTATCTCGTCGGAACTCTTCGTTCTGGCAGCGCTGGAATCACGCGGTACGCTGACGGATTTACTCAAATCTGCTGGCGCGACAACCGCTAATGTGACCCAGGCGATTGAACAAATGCGTGGGGGAGACAGCGTGAACGATCAGGGGGCCGAGGATCAGCGTCAGGCCTTAAAAAAATTTACCGTTGATCTGACCGAGCGTGCAGAACAGGGCAAGCTCGATCCGGTTATCGGTCGTGATGAAGAGATCCGCCGTACCATTCAGGTGCTGCAACGGCGTACCAAAAATAACCCGGTACTGATTGGTGAACCGGGTGTCGGTAAAACCGCTATTGTTGAAGGTTTGGCGCAGCGCATAGTAAACGGTGAAGTACCGGAAGGGCTGAAAGGCCGTCGGGTACTGGCACTGGATATGGGCGCGCTGGTCGCAGGTGCTAAATATCGTGGTGAATTTGAAGAACGTCTAAAAGGCGTACTGAACGATCTGTCGAAACAGGAAGGCAACGTCATTCTGTTTATCGACGAGCTGCACACGATGGTTGGGGCCGGTAAAGCCGACGGCGCCATGGACGCGGGCAATATGCTGAAACCCGCGCTGGCTCGCGGTGAACTGCACTGCGTCGGCGCAACCACTCTTGACGAGTATCGCCAGTATATTGAAAAAGATGCGGCGCTTGAGCGTCGTTTCCAGAAAGTGCTGGTCGCCGAACCGACGGTGGAAGATACCATCGCTATTTTGCGTGGTCTGAAAGAGCGTTATGAGTTGCATCATCATGTGCAAATTACCGACCCGGCAATCGTGGCTGCGGCAACGCTGTCGCACCGTTATATCTCTGACCGTCAACTGCCGGATAAAGCCATTGACCTGATAGATGAAGCCGCCTCCAGCATTCGTATGCAGATTGACTCGAAACCGGAAGAACTCGACCGGCTCGATCGCCGCATTATCCAGCTCAAACTGGAACAGCGGGCACTTATGAAAGAGTCTGATGAGGCCAGTATCAAACGGCTCGAAATGTTAAATGAAGAGCTCGACGATAAAGAACGGCAGTACTCTACATTAGAAGAAGAGTGGAAAGCGGAAAAAGCCTCTCTTTCTGGTACGCAGACAATTAAGTCGGAGCTGGAGCAGGCAAAAATTGCCATGGAACAGGCGCGGCGTAATGGCGATCTTGGGCGTATGTCGGAGCTTCAGTATGGGAAAATCCCTGAACTGGAGAAACAGTTGGCTGCCGCAACACAAGCGGAAGGTAAAACCATGCGCCTGTTGCGTAACCGCGTCACCGATGCGGAGATCGCCGAAGTGCTGGCGCGCTGGACCGGTATTCCTGTCGCACGAATGATGGAAGGCGAGCGCGAAAAATTGTTGCGCATGGAACACGATCTACATCATCGGGTGATCGGTCAGGATGAAGCGGTCGAGGCTGTATCCAACGCTATTCGCCGTAGCCGCGCGGGGCTGTCCGATCCGAATCGGCCCATTGGTTCGTTCCTGTTCCTCGGGCCGACCGGGGTGGGTAAAACCGAACTGTGTAAAACCCTGGCGAATTTTATGTTCGACAGTGATGACGCGATGGTGCGTATCGACATGTCGGAGTTTATGGAAAAACACTCCGTTTCGCGGCTGGTGGGTGCACCTCCGGGATATGTCGGTTATGAAGAGGGCGGTTATCTGACCGAGGCGGTTCGTCGTCGCCCTTATTCCGTCATCTTGTTAGATGAAGTCGAAAAAGCGCACCCGGATGTGTTCAACATTCTGTTGCAGGTGCTGGATGACGGTCGTCTGACAGACGGGCAGGGCAGAACGGTCGACTTCCGTAATACGGTGGTCATAATGACGTCAAACCTGGGTTCCGATTTGATTCAGGAACGTTTTGGCGACCTGGACTACAGTCATATGAAAGAGCTGGTGCTGGGTGTTGTTAGTCAAAACTTCCGTCCAGAGTTTATTAACCGTATCGACGAAGTTGTTGTGTTCCACCCGTTGGCGGAAAAACATATCGCCTCGATTGCCCAGATACAGCTGCAGCGTCTCTATAAACGTCTGGAAGAGCGTGGCTATACGGTCACAATTTCCGACGAAGCGCTGAAACTGCTCGGTGCGAATGGTTACGATCCGGTCTATGGCGCGCGTCCTCTCAAACGCGCTATCCAACAGCAGATCGAAAACCCATTGGCGCAGCAGATTCTTTCTGGTGAGTTAATACCGGGCAAACCGGTACAGCTAACGGTGAAAGATGAGCGTATCGTGGCCATGCAGTAAGTCATAAAAGAAAAAACGAGCCCGCCGGGCTCGTTTTTGTTTAAAAAATAGCCAAAAATCACCCTTTTTTGAGTAATTTGCTTGCAGAATGAGCAAACGATCACTTTTTTCAAATTAAGGGTTGTCAGGCGGAATTAACTCCCTATAATGCGCCTCCACTGACACGGCACAACGGCAAACAAACCGGCCGGT
>NZ_JXAG01000004.1 GCF_000814905.1 Enterobacter sp. Bisph1 | reverse complement strand
CCGACGTAAGCCTGCGCCTGCGGATTCCCTTCATCTGCCGCTTTTCGGTAGTAGCGCAATGCCATCCCGTCATCCTGTTTCAGACCGGCTGCGCCATACTGCAGATAAATCGCAATAAAGTAGTAGCCGCTGGCGACCTTCGCCTTAATCAGTTGCTGAGCGAAACGCAGCCGTTCACCGCCTGTTAACCCGAAGCGGCCCCGCAGTGAGCCATTCAGCAGGTTGATGGTGGCTTTCGTATGTGCATTTTCCGCCGCGATGCGGTACAGCCGCCCGACCTCGGTGTCCACCGACTTGTCGTCCTGTAACCGGTTATTGACCTGCAGCCAGCGGGCGTATTTAAACAGAACATCGGCCTCCGCCGCTGGCTCCGGCAGGGTTTCATACCGGCAGGTAAAGGCCTGCCGGATGTTTATATCGGTCAGTGGCTCTGCCGGTACCGCCCTGACGGGAGGTGGCTGGTCGCACCCCGCCAGCAGCAGGCAGCCCAGCAGGGCCGATACGGGTTTTACTTTCATCCCTGCGCTCCTTTTCCATGATTTTTGCATACCAACTGCCGTCAGGCTCAGGCCTCACCCAGCCATTGCCAGTACACAGGCCTGTCTTCCTGCATCCATCTGTCCCGCAGCGGCCACGGACGCGTATCAATCCAGTCCACGGTGTCGGTGGGCATGATATCGCCCGCGTTAAAATGAAGGATCTCCTGTTTGCTTGTCCCGAACTGCGGCACCCACGCTATCTGCCAGTAGCCGCTTCTCGGGCAGGGCTCTCCGGTGTAACACTGCAGGTTTACGACGTCATTTTTCTCAAAATCCGGGGAGGCAGGCAGCGGTCTGCCCGTGGCAGGGTTCAGCTGTTTTGCCCTGGCCAGTTCTGCAATCAGCGACTCGCCGGGTTTGGGTGGCGCGATATTGGCCTCGTACGCTTCCAGCCACTTGAGTTTGCCGTCCCATTCCGGCAGCGGAGCAGGCGGCAGCGGGACGATATCGTTGATTTCAGGTACGGTGGGATGGGCATACGAATAGCTACTCAGCACTTTGCCAATGGCTTTGTAGCGTCTTGAGCGTTCGGGGTCTTTCTGTTGCCCCAGATAATACAGCCGGTTCGTGGGTTCCGGTCCGTTAAAACCTTCTTTTAAAAAACTGGCGGAACTGCTATGACCGGCTGCCACACCCAGCTGAAAAGCCTCCACTGCCTGCTGATACTCTTCCCTGCCCTGGAGGTTAATTCCCAGCCTGCCGGCTGCCTGACCGTCGCCCTGCTCTGCGGCACACTGGCGCATCTGGCGGGCAATATCCGGAGCCATTTTGACCGGAGCGAGCTTATCTCCGACGTAAGCCTGCGCCTGCGGATTCCCTTCATCTGCCGCTTTTCGGTAGTAGCGCAATGCCATCCCGTCATCCTGTTTCAGACCGGCTGCGCCATACTGCAGATAAATCGCAATAAAGTAGTAGCCGCTGGCGACCTTCGCCTTAATCAGTTGCTGAGCGAAACGCAGCCGTTCACCGCCTGTTAACCCGAAGCGGCCCCGCAGTGAGCCATTCAGCAGGTTGATGGTGGCTTTCGTATGTGCATTTTCCGCCGCGATGCGGTACAGCCGCCCGACCTCGGTGTCCACCGACTTGTCGTCCTGTAACCGGTTATTGACCTGCAGCCAGCGGGCGTATTTAAACAGAACATCGGCCTCCGCCGCTGGCTCCGGCAGGGTTTCATACCGGCAGGTAAA
>NZ_JXAG01000039.1 GCF_000814905.1 Enterobacter sp. Bisph1 | reverse complement strand
GCTCTTTAACAATTTATCAGACAATCTGTGTGGGCACTCAGATGACTGGATTCTTAAACGTCCCAGGACGCTAAATGAATACCAAGTCTCAAGAGTGAACACGTAATTCATTACGAAGTTCTTTTCTTTAGAAATAAAGAAGCTTTGAGCATCAAACTTTTAAATTGAAGAGTTTGATCATGGCTCAGATTGAACGCTGGCGGCAGGCCTAACACATGCAAGTCGAACGGTAGCACAGAGAGCTTGCTCTCGGGTGACGAGTGGCGGACGGGTGAGTAATGTCTGGGAAACTGCCTGATGGAGGGGGATAACTACTGGAAACGGTAGCTAATACCGCATAACGTCGCAAGACCAAAGAGGGGGACCTTCGGGCCTCTTGCCATCAGATGTGCCCAGATGGGATTAGCTAGTAGGTGGGGTAACGGCTCACCTAGGCGACGATCCCTAGCTGGTCTGAGAGGATGACCAGCCACACTGGAACTGAGACACGGTCCAGACTCCTACGGGAGGCAGCAGTGGGGAATATTGCACAATGGGCGCAAGCCTGATGCAGCCATGCCGCGTGTATGAAGAAGGCCTTCGGGTTGTAAAGTACTTTCAGCGGGGAGGAAGGTGTTGTGGTTAATAACCGCAGCAATTGACGTTACCCGCAGAAGAAGCACCGGCTAACTCCGTGCCAGCAGCCGCGGTAATACGGAGGGTGCAAGCGTTAATCGGAATTACTGGGCGTAAAGCGCACGCAGGCGGTCTGTCAAGTCGGATGTGAAATCCCCGGGCTCAACCTGGGAACTGCATCCGAAACTGGCAGGCTTGAGTCTCGTAGAGGGAGGTAGAATTCCAGGTGTAGCGGTGAAATGCGTAGAGATCTGGAGGAATACCGGTGGCGAAGGCGGCCTCCTGGACGAAGACTGACGCTCAGGTGCGAAAGCGTGGGGAGCAAACAGGATTAGATACCCTGGTAGTCCACGCCGTAAACGATGTCTATTTGGAGGTTGTGCCCTTGAGGCGTGGCTTCCGGAGCTAACGCGTTAAATAGACCGCCTGGGGAGTACGGCCGCAAGGTTAAAACTCAAATGAATTGACGGGGGCCCGCACAAGCGGTGGAGCATGTGGTTTAATTCGATGCAACGCGAAGAACCTTACCTGGTCTTGACATCCACAGAACTTGCCAGAGATGGCTTGGTGCCTTCGGGAACTGTGAGACAGGTGCTGCATGGCTGTCGTCAGCTCGTGTTGTGAAATGTTGGGTTAAGTCCCGCAACGAGCGCAACCCTTATCCTTTGTTGCCAGCGGTTCGGCCGGGAACTCAAAGGAGACTGCCAGTGATAAACTGGAGGAAGGTGGGGATGACGTCAAGTCATCATGGCCCTTACGACCAGGGCTACACACGTGCTACAATGGCGCATACAAAGAGAAGCGACCTCGCGAGAGCAAGCGGACCTCATAAAGTGCGTCGTAGTCCGGATTGGAGTCTGCAACTCGACTCCATGAAGTCGGAATCGCTAGTAATCGTAGATCAGAATGCTACGGTGAATACGTTCCCGGGCCTTGTACACACCGCCCGTCACACCATGGGAGTGGGTTGCAAAAGAAGTAGGTAGCTTAACCTTCGGGAGGGCGCTTACCACTTTGTGATTCATGACTGGGGTGAAGTCGTAACAAGGTAACCGTAGGGGAACCTGCGGTTGGATCACCTCCTTACCTGAAAGAACCTTTCTCTGTAGTGTCCACACAGATTGTCTGATGAAAA
>NZ_JXAG01000038.1 GCF_000814905.1 Enterobacter sp. Bisph1 | reverse complement strand
CCGACGTAAGCCTGCGCCTGCGGATTCCCTTCATCTGCCGCTTTTCGGTAGTAGCGCAATGCCATCCCGTCATCCTGTTTCAGACCGGCTGCGCCATACTGCAGATAAATCGCAATAAAGTAGTAGCCGCTGGCGACCTTCGCCTTAATCAGTTGCTGAGCGAAACGCAGCCGTTCACCGCCTGTTAACCCGAAGCGGCCCCGCAGTGAGCCATTCAGCAGGTTGATGGTGGCTTTCGTATGTGCATTTTCCGCCGCGATGCGGTACAGCCGCCCGACCTCGGTGTCCACCGACTTGTCGTCCTGTAACCGGTTATTGACCTGCAGCCAGCGGGCGTATTTAAACAGAACATCGGCCTCCGCCGCTGGCTCCGGCAGGGTTTCATACCGGCAGGTAAACGCCAGTCGGGCGTTGATATCAGATAACGGGTCCACAGAAATCTCCTTGTTTCCTTTGGGCTTAACACTGCTCTGATCGCAGGCAGCAAACAGTAAGCAGGACAGCAGCAGTAATATACGCATCAGTCCAGATCCTTTAATGTGGGTTTGTCGTAGTGGAACTTAATCAATGACGCTACAGGCGCACAGTTTAAAGCCTTGTTGTCTTGATTCTTATTCATTATGTCCTCCCATTTTTCAAATGCTTCATCAGGATCATCCTGGCCCCCTTCTCCGTTGGTATGTAAATTCCATAAGCGGCGTCGTAAACTTCGCGTCTCGCTGGCCCATTCAAAGGCAATATTCATTTCACTGTCCACCTGCATGCTTCGCGTATTAATATTGGCCGAACCATGTGTGGTAAACACATCATTAATAATCATCAATTTTGAGTGAATATAAACCGGCATCCAGTTATCCGGCGGCGAATCAGGTGCCACCAGAGAACAGACATGAATTTTTAACCCCGGACGCTCTTCCGGAAGAATAGTGGACTCTTTTATTTCATTAACTTTACGCTGGTACTCTTCCTGTTGCCTGGATATCTCCCGCTCAATCTGTTCCTCACTTTTTGGATCCCACGATGTTTCAGCATTCGAATTAAAGGGATGGGGTTCTTTCAGCGCTTCGAGTCTCATTGCTCTGGTCACTTCCGGAATAGTATTAGACTGGCCAAGGCTTTCCAGCATCCGCTGGGTATTAACCGTACCTGAACCTATTCCATCATCCGTTACGTTCGTCACGACAAAAAGATGAAGGACCCTGTGTTTTTCCGGAGTACGCCCTGCTTGAGTCTGTTCAAGCGCCGCATTCTTGATTGCCTCAGCCAGCGGTGGCCAGCGGAAATACTGGTTTTCAATATAGATAAATTGCGTGGCGTTTCTGACCGCCTTCATATAGAGCTGTTCAATATCCCGCTTATTCTCCTGCGGTTGCGTGCGCAGGAGCTGAGCCATCATCTGGGTG
Organism: Enterobacter sp. Bisph1; assembly: GCF_000814905.1. Lineage (GTDB taxonomy): Bacteria > Pseudomonadota > Gammaproteobacteria > Enterobacterales > Enterobacteriaceae > Kosakonia. Next base: position 17,799 of record NZ_JXAG01000038.1, on the reverse strand, counting down.
CCGAAACCGGTACGGGGCTTCAGGCTTTTTGCAACCTCCTGCGCCTTGCGCAGCGTCATAAGATCCTGATGCGTTTCTTTAAACCATGCCCTGGCAAAATTTTCATGCAGATGCTCGAGAACAGGACCGGTCACCCGGCAAGAAATGTCCTGTCGCGGCAAAAAGCCACAGGCACCTTCATTTGGACGCCAGGCGTCAGCACTCCCGGCACGGCGCCGGGACGAATGGGCGTCGGTGTCCCAGTACTCATCCAGCATGTTGTGCCCCATTACAAACCCAACTGCTCTTGCCGGGATTTCATAATCCACCAGCACCGTTTTCTGGTGATGAGTGGGGGCAAAGGCCATTACCCCCACCGTTTTAAAACTCAAATCGGGATCAAGGGCTTCTCTGGATGCACGATAGGCTATTTCAGCCCGTTCTGTTTCATCAAATCCACGCCCGACAAATAAAGGCGAGATTGTACGCACTTTTTGATTACGAATATCATGCTGCAGAGCTTTTCCTGGCAGCCCAAGCTTACCCAGAGCAACATCCTGCCATTCCCCGCTGTAGGAATGATCAATAAACCACTGCCGGTCGAAAGCATATTGTTTATCTGTTGCACTCTGTCCCGCACGGTCCTTATAACGAATAGCGCCTTTTCCGGGCAAATTAGCTTCCCCGATATGACCCGTTGCGTTACCCGGAAATTCCCAGCCAAGAATTCGCACCTGGACATCTTTTTCCCGCGCGAGGTTTACCAGTAATTCACCGATGCAGGGACTCTTCCCGTCACGAATAAAATACATTGAGGGCTGAAACCCCCAGCAAATAATATCGACCGATTTCTGTGCGTTAGCGATGGCATTATGCACCGCCGCGAAAGCTTCCTCCCCGTTGATTAACGGCTTATAGGTTGTTAACGCAGGCGGGTATTCCGTGTCCTGAACAAACCAGGGAGGGGTAATGATACACTGACCGGTTTCAACCGGAGCAATGGGGACAACAATGTCCTTTAATTTCATCAGGTTCTTCCGTGTTATTAATTCCGTTAATTAATCGGGAACAGATATTCCGCTGGGTTGTATATGATTCTGAAGTATTAATATCAGCCTTAATTTGCAACGCGTGATTATCGGTTCATCCCTGCGTTTTTTGCGGGTCGCACCCCCCCAGCAGCTGCCAGCTACGCTATATGTCCGTGGCCACTCTGCGGGCAGGGTTCGCCGCTGTAACACTAAAGATTTGCCATGCCATCTTTCTCAAAATCCGGGGAAGCGGACAGCGGTCTGCCTGTTGCGGGGTTCAGCTGTTTTGCCCTGGCCAGTTCTGCAATCAGCGCCTCACTGGGTTTTGGCGGCGGGATATTAGCTTCGTGCTCTTCCAGCCACTTCAGTTTGCCGTCCCATTCCGGCAGCGGGGCGGGCGGCAGCGGGACGATATCGTTGATTTCAGGGACGGTGGGATGGGCATACGAATAGCTACTGAGCACTTTGCCAATTTTTTTATAACGCATGGCGCGTTCTGGATCTTTTTGTAATGCCAAAAAGTACAGTCTATCTTTGGGATCCGGGCCGGAAAATCCTTGTTCCATTGCATACGCAGAAATATAATTACCTGCAGCTACTCCCTGCTGAAAAATCTCAGTAGCCTCAAGATATTTTCTTTCAATTGCCAGCAAATTCCCTAAGGAATTAGCAGCCTCTCCTTCGCCTTGGGCAGCAGCACAGTGAAACATTTGTAATGCAACTTGAGGCGCCATTTTTGCCGGTAACAATTTATCGCCAATATACAACTGAGCCTGAGGATTGCCTTGATCCGCCGCTTTACGGTAGTAGCGTAACGCCATCGCCTGATCGCGTACCAGCCCAGTTGCGCCATGTTCAAGGTATATGGCGATAAAGTAGTAGCCAGCAGCTACTTTCGCATCAATCAGCTGCTGGCTCAGTCGCAGACGTTCATGACTGCTCAGGGAAAAGCGTCCGCGCAGCGCTCCGTTTTGCAGATTAATACTGGCTTTGTAATGCCCGTTTTCCGCGGCGATCCTGTACAGACGGGCAATTTCCGTATCCGCGTTTTTATCCCGATCGATCAGATTGTTTTTCTGCAGCCAGCGGGCGTATTTAAACAGCATGTCGGTATCAGCGGAGGCATCAGGAAGAAACTGGTGTTTACAGGTGAATGCCAGCCGGACATTGATATCGCTCAGCGGGTCTGGCGGTTTATTCCGGCGGGAAGCTTGCGGGTCGCACCCCACCAGCAGCAGGCAACCCAGTACGACCGATACTATTTTTACTTTCATCCCTGCGTTCCTTTTCCATGATTTCTCCAGAGTATTGGCTCAGGCCTCGCCCAGCCATTGCCAGTGCACAGGACGGTCTTCCTGCATCCACCTGTCCCGCAGCGGCCACGGACGTGTATCAATCCAGTCCACAGTGTCGGTGGGCATGATATCGCCCGCGTTAAAATGAAGGATCTCCTGTTTGCTGGTCCCGAACTGCGGCACCCACGCTATCTGCCAGTAGCCGCTTTTCGGGCAGGGTTCTCCGCTGTAGCACTGCAGGTTTGCCACGTCATCTTTTTCAAAATCCGGGGAGGCGGGCAGTGGTCTGCCTGTTGCGGGGTTCAGTTGTTTTGCCCTGGCCAGTTCCGCAATCAGCGACTCACTGGGTTTGGGTGGCGCGATATTGGCCTCGTACGCTTCCAGCCACTTCAGTTTACCGTCCCATTCCGGCAGCGGGGCGGGCGGCAGCGGGACGATATCGTTGATTTCAGGGACGGTGGGATGGGCGTAAGAGTATTTAGCCAGGATTCGCCAGATTATTTCATATCGACGCACTCGTTCCGGATCCTTTTGCTGTTTCAAATAGTCAAGAGTATTGGATGGTTCAGGTCCATTAAATCCACTTCCTAAAAAGCTAGCAGAAGTTGAATCTCCAGCCGCAACCCCTAACTGAAATAGTTCAAGTGCTATCTGATATTGTCTGCGGTTCTTCATGTTTACTCCCAAAGCATTAGCCGCCTCGCCACTCCCCTGCTCCGCTGCGCAATGAAACATTTTTTCCGAAATATCAGGTGCCATATGAACAGGAGCAAGCTTATTACCGATATAAGCCTGCGCCTGAGGATTACCCTCATCCGCTGCCTTACGATAGTAACGCAGTGCCATCTCCGGGTCCCGCGCCAGCCCAGCTGCGCCGTGCTCAAGGTAAATAGCGATAAAGTAGTAGCCAGCAGCAACCTTCGCATCAATCAATTGCTGGCTCAGGCGCAGCCGTTCATGGCTGCTCAGTGAAAAGCGGCCACGCAGCGCTCCGTTTTGCAGGTTAATGCTGGCTTTGTAATGTCCGTTTTCTGCGGCGATCCTGTACAGACGGGCGATTTCCGTATCCACGGTTTTATCCTGGTTAATAAGATTATTTATTTGTAACCAGCGGGCGTATTTAAACAGTACGTCGGTATCAAAAGAGGCATCAGGAATTACCTGATGCATACAAGTAAATGCCAGTTGGGTATTAATATCGTTTAGCGGGTCCATCGTCACATCCTTGTATGTATTCTTCTGGTCACAGGCGACCAACGCTAAGCAAAATAAAATTATTAGTCTCATCAATCCAGATCGCTCAGTGTGGGCTTGTCATATAAAAATTTAGTAAGTGATGCAATGGGTGCTTGTTTATTCCTCTGGCGATCATTATTATCGCTAAGAATTTTTGCCCATGAGTCAAATGCCTTAGCAGCATCATCCTGCCCACCTCGCCCACCGGTATGCAAATTCCACAGCCGCCGTCGCAAATCCCGCGTAACGCTGGCCCACTCATGGGCGATATTCATTTCACTGTCTACCTGCATACTGCGAGTATTAATATTAGCGGAACCGTGGGTAGTAAATACATCATTTACGATCATTAGCTTTGAGTGAATATATACTGGCACCCACTCTTCGGGCGGAGAATCCGGTGCCACCAGCGAGCAAATATGAACCTTCAGACCTGGGCGTTCTTCTGACAATATTTCACCATTCTGGATTTCATCTGATTTATTTTTAAAGTCAGAAACTTTTTCATTCATCTCACGATTATATTGACGTATTTTTCCAGGATCAAAATAACCGACAGGCCTATTGAAGGTTTCCTGGCTGAGATGGGTAATTTTCCGCAGTTTAGTTACTTCTGGAATGGTATTAGCCTGGCCTAGCTCCTCCAGCATACGCTGGGTATTTAACGTCCCCGCACCAATACCCTCATCCGTAACGTTGGTCACAACAAACAGATGTAATGCGTGCCCCACTTTACTCAAGCGTTCGGCTATTTTATTAATTAATTCAGCCAACGGCGGCCAGCGAAAATATTGGTTTTCGATATAAATAAACTGTGTGGCATTATTTACCGCGTTCAGATAGAGCGTCTCAATATCGCGCATCCCCTCCTGTGGTTGAGTACGCAGCAGTTGCGCCATTATCGGTGTGCCATATAGAGCACGCGGTTTTAGCTGTTTAGCAACGGCCACTGCGTTGCGAATGGTCAGCAGATCCTGCCCCGTCGCCCTTTGCCAGGCGGTAGCAAAATTATGGTGCAAATGCTCAAGAATTGGTCCGGTAACCTGACTGGAAATATCCTGTCTGGGTAATGTGCCATTAGCACCAAACCGGGGATCCATTTTGTTGCCCGGGCGAAACATGGCCGAATGCCGGTCAGTATCCCAGTACTCGTCAAGCATGTTATGCCCCATGACAAAGCCCACGGCAGAATCCGGCAGGTCATAATCCACCAGCACCGTTTTTTGATGGTGGGTCACTGTACCGGCAAGAATAAGTATCGTATCGGGGCTAAGGTCAGGATCAAGCGCCCCGTTCGCAGCCCGGTATGCAATCTCAGCCCTATCAAAAGGGTTAAACCCACGGCCAACAAACAAAGGGGAAGATGAGCTTAATTTTTCCTCTCTGTGCGCGAGCGGGGCGGTCGCTATTTCAGCTATTCCTGCCTGCCTGTGTTTCAATTGATGAGCGGACCATTCACCTGACAAGGAATATTGACTGAACCATTGTCGGTCATAAGCATAACGTTCATCCGTCGTACTTTGACCTGCACGGTCTTTAATCCGGATGGCACCTTTACCAGGTAAATTGGCCTCTCCTCCGCCACCTGCCGCGTTTAATGGCATTTCCCATCCCAGCACACGCACCTGCACTTTTTTCTCATCCGCCAGCTTGCAAAGCAGATCACCTATACACAGCGCCTTGCCATCGCGAATAAAATACATAGAGGGCTGAAATCCCCAGCAGATAATATCCACCGTCCTCTTTGCGTTAGCGATGGCATGATAAACCGCTGCAAAGGCTTCTTCTCCGTTAACCAGCGGCTTATAGGTTGCCAGCGTTGGCGGATATTCCGTACCCTGTACGAACCATGGAGAAACGATCTGACACTCCGTGGTGTAAGACGTCGCAACAGGAACCACAATATCGTTTTGGCTCATTCGCTATCTTCCTTTTCAGCGAGTCCATCAAGTAATTGCGCGTAAACGCTACGATGTTCAGTATGTGATGCAGGCTTAGTGATATCTGCTGCAGCCTGCGAGACATGGTGATGAAAACCATGATTGGCGAGTTTGCCCTGTTCAGGGTTGCTGTATGCTTCAACTAATGGGATCTGATAGCTGACGCCGTTAGCCAGCACTAATTTGTAGTTTTGCGTTACAACTTGATGATCTATTTGAATTCGCCCTTGCTCATCCAGGACTCCCTGTGTAAGTGGTGCTCCATCAGCAAAAAGCGTGTAGGACATTCCCGCCCAACCGCTCCCGGGCGCGTTAGGCGACTGCATGACTTTGAAATTTAAAGGCTGTCTGACATTTGACTGCAGCGGCGGATAATCAGGATGATCGGCCTTCATACTGGCCGGGCCGCTGTAATTAAAATCCGCTGATTTGAGTTCAAAATCACCGTTAGTTCCACATTCGATCCGATAGGGATCGAGGGTCAAATAACTCCCGCCGCCGTTAATAATGATCTTCTTTTTCGCGATAATGTGAATTTCATCATCAGTACTTACGATCTCAAGATCCTTACGAGCCAACAACTGCAGTTGATCATTTTGCGCCTGGATAGTTACCGGCCCCTGGTTGGCAATTAGTTTCATCCCCAGCTTGCGCACAAAGACGCTGATCCCTTCGCCAACACCAACAAACAGGCGCTTCAACACTCCCATATCGGCATCGGCCCCCGCGCTTAGCATCAGGTTTTGTCGTGCTGCCAGCTGCAAATGCTGGCCGCTACTCAGTGCAATCCCTTGTGGTGCGCTGAGAACAGCAACCGCTTCTTTAAGCTGCTCAATCTGTTCACGCATAAAGGCAAGCTGCACGTCGACCTGTGCCGGATCGGCATTGGCGGCTTGTGCATCTTTTGAGAGGGAATCCATTTGCTCGCCAGATTGTTGCAACCTGTCCAGCGTGTCCTGCATTTCCAGCATCAGGCCCTCGGCCTGATGCTGTTTGTCGGCAGTGATGAACACACCGGCTCCGCCACGGATGGAAACATGCCGGTCGGTACGCAGCTCAGCGCCCTCACCGCGTAATTTGCGCGAGGCATCCACATTGTGTCCCAGATTAAGCTGGCTCTTACCACCGTATTCGGTACTCAGCTTAACGTGCTCTTCGCCACGCTTGTCTTCCATGCGCAGTTTGTTCAGGCCCGCTGTGCGGATCACATTGCGCGTACTGTTGGCATCGGTGACATGATCAACGTGGCGGGAGTCATGCAGGGCATGGGCAATATACGGACGATCGGGATCGCCTTCGTGGAAGGCAATAGCAACTTCTGTACCCTGTATTAATGGGAAGTGAAAGCCGTATTTATCACCGCCGTAAGGTTTGGCGAAACGTACCGGCATACTTTCCATGCCCTGATGCTTGTCATCACGATCGGCATCAAATTTCACCCGGTACATGCCTGACGCATCCTGCCAGGCATAAATGTCGAACTCTTTAGCGCTGGTCACGCGCGCCATTAGAGTACCGCTGACCACAGGACGTTTTTTGGCGGCCGGACGCCAACAACGGTTTTCGTAATAGGGCATCGCCGACCACTCTACCCGTAGCGCATTTTTACGGCTCGCCGTGTAGTTAGCGTTGATAATTACCACACCATTTTCTGTTTCAGGCGGTAGTGTCGGAGGAAAGGTGATTTCGGTGATGATTAGCACCTGGGCTGGGGCGAGAGTGTAATCGGTACTGTTGCCGGTTACCGTACACTGGTTCGACAGAAAACGTTCATGCTCCAGTCGCGCCCAGAAGTTAGCCGTTTCCGCTGACGGAGCTATTTTGTCGCCACGCTCAAGGTGGCGTGGCCGATAATGATAAACATCCCCATACGTGATGCCTTCACCGTCGCCCCGCGTCATATCCGCCGCCACGGAGGTCAGGATATTTTGAGCTTCCCGATGGTTATAATCGTTGGCAGTTACCGAACGCTCCACCACATTATGGCGGACATGTATGCCCCATACCGAATCGATCGCGTTGTCATTTGTCCCTGATGGGCTGTTCAACGGCAGCTTTTTATCGAACGTCAAGGCGCTCTGCGCGTCCGCAAAATGCACCACTTCGGTTTGCGTGTCGGGCTGTAGGGTGAAAAAGTAAAAAATCCCCACCTCAGCCAGCAGACGCTCGATAAACGCGAGGTCATTTTCCTGGTACTGGTTAATCTGCTCACGCTTCGGATAATCAGTCTTAAGATTGAACTGATACTCCCAACCTTTCAGGCCATGCTCCTGTAAAACCTCTGCAACAACATCCGGCACCGATTTGTTAACGAAAAATCGATGGGTACGGAACTGATTACTCAAGAGTGCCAGAAAGGGTTTCAGCACTATGCTGTACTGCGCTTCATCCACCGATCCACTGATACGCTCGAAGTGGGTGATTATCCCGTGCACCACTTTGCGTTGCGTCAAGGCAAGTAACTGACCCGCGTCCATGGTCAGGGTTGCCGGTTTATTCAATATCTGGCGGGCATCAATATTTTTGACCGCACTGGTAAAGTTGATGGTGTAACTGTAGAGCGCACTTAGCGCCTCCGAGCCGCTGAAGTGTTCCACATCGATATCCGCCGCGCAGGAAGGAATATTGAGGTGGTAGCGATTAAGAGTTTTTCCGGCAAGGGTAGCCGCCGTTTTATTCAAAGTATCCGTCAGGCTCATGGCGTTGACTCCATTATGTAATCGGTTCTTCCGTAAGATTTAGCGCAGCACAAAAACAGGCATGAGAAGGCATCTGCCAGGGAGTTTTTATGCTAATTGCCGTAGGGTCACACGATAGATGCAGGCAAGATTGAACGTAGAGATTTTCCTGTGGTTACATTCTTTATCAGAGCGTCAGGCACGCTACCGCCCCTCACCGTTTATTTATCGTGAGCAAGCATTTCCCTGCACGGTGCTTTGCCAGCGATAATAGAATGATCATCGAGATAAGATCAAATTTACCGATCTTTTAACTACATAAACTTATTTATTAGGAATTTTCATCCATTTAATTGTAGTGAATTACTATGCAGGTTCAGAGAAACGAACCATAGCCACCATTAAAAACAAACGTTTATATCGACCATGTCAATGCACGCAGAATGTTGCTCACAAAATGCATGCAGATTGATTCGTATCAGCGTTTGAATTTGAAAATGGATATCAATCATTAAAGGCGTGAGGCAAAGAAGAGGAAACGATGAAGCGGTTTTTCTGATGCGTAGTTACGGGCTTATTATCAGACCACGCTTGTTTCTCACCGGCAAAACAGACGCACATGAAGTGCGTCTGTCGCCTGGCATTTAGGTATTAAAAAATGCCACCGTCTGCGTCAGCCGGTGCGTCTGCTCTTCCAGCGCGCTGGCCGCCGATACCGCATGTTGTACCAGCGCAGTGTTCTGCTGCGTTACCGCATCAATTTGCACAATCGCTTCGTTAACATGGCTGATCCCTTTGCTCTGTTCATCAGTGGCGACTGAAATTTCCGACATAATATCCGACACGCGACGTACCGCAACGATCATCTCTTCGATACTGCTACCGGCGACTTTAATTTGTGATGAACCGTTATTCACCCGCGTGACGGACTCTTCCACCAGGCCTTTTATTTCCTGCGCCGCCTGCGAGCTGCGTAATGACAGACTGCGCACTTCCCCGGCCACCACAGCGAATCCTCTGCCCTGCTCGCCGGCTCTTGCCGCTTCAACGGCGGCATTCAGGGCCAGGATATTGGTCTGAAACGCAATGCCGTTTACCACTTCAATAATGCTGGCGATTTTCCCGGCGCTTTCGGAAATACCGTTCATGGTTTCATTCATGCTTTGCATCACTTCGCCGCCGCGCGAGGCGATATCCACCGCTTCGCTCGCCAGCTGACGCGCCTGCCCGGCATTTTCCGCATTCTGTTTAACGGCGGCTGTAATCTGTTCCATGCTGGAGGAGGTTCTTTCCAGCGATACCGCCTGGTTCTCAGAATGGGAAGCCACCTGCTGATTGCCGGTGACAATATCGTGGGTGCTGCTGTTAATCATCTCTGCCCCCTGGCGAATATCCTGAATCACGCTGGTCAGCTGTTCACGCATCATACCCATTTCGTGGATCAGGCTTGAGCTGTCACCGGCCTTTTTATCGACCGGTTGCGAAAGATCCCCGGCGGCAATACGGGCCGCCACGGCAACGGCGTAGCGGGGTTCGCCGCCCAGGGTCAGCAAGGTTCCGCGATTGATCAGATAAACGAGGATTGAAAGCAGAATACTGATAGCCACAAAGGCAATCAGGTTCTGGTAGAGGGAAACCATAAACGCCGTGTCGATATCATCGACATACAGACCGGTGGTAATAATCCATCCCCAGGGCGTCCACGGAATGCTGTAGGCAATTTTCGGCTGAGCGGTGGCTTCGCCGGGACGCGGAAATACATAGGCGGTAAAGCCGGCGTTATTATCGCGAGTAACGGCAACCATATCGCGGAAGATATAGACCCCATTGGGATCCTTCACATCCGGCCCGTTGCCAATCAGTTTGGCGTTAATCGGATGCATCAACACCTGCGCCTGGGTATTAAGAATGGTGAAGTAGCCGGTTTCGCCGTAGCGCAGATCCTTGATGAACTGGGTGGCGCGTTTTTGCGCCTCTTCTTGAGAAATTTGCCCCTTATCCACCAGCGCAGCCTGAGTTTTGACAATACTCAGCGCCAGCTGCGAGACATGCTGCAATTCATTTTTGCGTAAGGTGAGTTGGTCATTTTTGACCGCCAGAGAGCTGTAGAAAAGCGTGCCGGCAAGGCATATCAGCGCCACGATAAGAGGGAGCCAAAGTTTTTGGGCTAAAGAGAGTTTCATGGCTTTGTACCTATTGTTGTTTTATATAGCGGGTACAGCATCGGCCCTCTGATTGGGAACCGCGCCTGATCTCTTTATCGGAAATTCAACGCAATGGCTTAATCGATAGAAATCGTATATTTACGCTGCGTTAATAGTTTTGATGTTAAATAAATGTAAACGGCTAATATGTGGCGTGTTATTTGGCATGGGGTGAGAGACGCTAAGAAAATTCCTGGTCATAACTAAGAACAGGATCACACTAATACCCTATGAGCAGGCCGCGAAATGGGCCTGTCGCTGGATACAGTATGTACCGTTAACGCAGCTCATGCTGATAAAAAGGCACTCGCCTGGTGGTACCCGTCAGGCTATCGAAGGCATCTGTTTCTGCGCAACGGATGCGCATACCTCTCTTTCTCAGCCGTGCGACATCCGCCGCCAGGCGCTGAATGCCGAACCAGAACAGCGCATCAAGGGCCGTAACCTGCAAACCGCTCTCCAGCGCCATGCTCAGGCGCTCGCGCGGGGCTTTAACCTCTTTGGCTATCTGCTGATAGGGCGCAGCCGTAACGTTACCCGGATCCTGACGGCGAATACGGTTTGAAAAGCGATAGCTAAAGGCATCGGGGATGGCGCTTAAGTCACTCTTTAACGTGTAGGTACAGCCCCAGCGGCTGCCGCTAATCACGGCAGGTTTGCGGCTGATTTGCAGTTCATCGCGCAGACTGTCTATTAGCTGCGGAGTGCGCACCAGTAGCAAACGAAAAGGCAGCTCAAGGCTGGTAACATAATCGACATTCAGCAACGCGATGCGTAAACGCTCCTGCGCTCCGGCCTGCGTTTGGCGGCACTCTTCAATGACGTCGGCCCACTGGCGTGCCAGACGAGGCGTTTCATCCACCGCGGTGAAACTATACTTTTCAATTTGATAGTCGATGCGTCCGCTCATCTTTACCTGCCTTTTCCCGGTCGTTTTTGCCGCGAATCACTTTACCAGCGTGCCGGTATAACCGGAAGATGCAACCTGCAAACCTTGCCGCTACCCTTCCCCGCCATCCGGGGAAGCGGTGTACAATGGCTGCGCTTGCGTCAGGGTTCGACACATTTTGAGGATTATCAAACACGGCATGTTCACTTCACAGGTAACGCTTCCTCCAACGCCCTTTTTGCGCCACATTACTACCGGCGTAGCGACGCCCTTTCCGGCAATAACCTTCTGCCAGGTCGAGTTTGATAGCGGTTGTTACGCGGATACGCTTTTTAGCCAACATGGCATTCCGTTCCCTTCCCGGCTGGAGAAAGCGGTAGTTAAACGGCGCGCGGAGTATCTCGCGGCTCGCTGTGCAGCCGGATATTTATTGCAACAGGCGGGTTGCGACGGACACGTTGGCAGCTCTGCCAGCCGGGCGCCGGTCTGGCCTGCGGGCTGGTGCGGCAGCCTGACGCACAGCCATGGTCACGCGATGGCGGTTATTGCCCCAGTTGATGCCGGGCTATCGCCGGGTATCGATATTGAAATGTTCGATGGGAAAACCATGCGGGAAACCGCAGAGATGTTTACCTCCCCGCAGGAGCGGCAGCTGCTTGCCAACTGCGGCGTGGAGTATGAAACGGCGCTATTAATCACCTTCTCTGCCAAAGAGAGCCTCTTCAAAGCGCTCTATCCACAGGTCGGTAATTTTTTTGGCTTTGACGCGGCGCGGGTCTGCGCCCTGGATATGACAACAGGCACTATCACTCTGACGCTCACCCTCTCTTTGACGCCCGAACGCCCGCAAGGCAGCCAACTGTCTGGTCACTTTCTTATTCAGCAAAACCGGGTGATTACGCTTATCGCTTAAGTCGCCAACCACGGGCTAAAAGCAAAAACCCGGCGCAAACCGGGTTAAGCTTGTAAGCAACATTTTTAGAACAGTGATTTGCCAGCCGTATCCTGGACGTTCGCTTTCCATGCGGCACGTACCTGAGCGGTAACGGAATCCGGCAGCGGCGCATAATCCAGGCCGGTAGCGATGGCGTTACCGTTTTTGTAAGCCCAGTCGAAGAATTTCAGCACCTCAGCGCCTTTGTCACTGTTTTCCTGTTTTTTATACACCAGGATAAAGGTGGTGGAGGAAATCGGCCACGCGTCTTTGCCTTTCTGGAAGGTCAGATCCTGGGCGAATGATTTGCTCCAGTCAGCCCCTTTGGCGCTGTTACTGAAACTTTGCTGCGACGGCTCAACCACTTTGCCATCGGCATCAAACAGTTTTGTCCAGGTCAGGTTGTTCTGTTTGGCATAGGCGTATTCAACATAGCCGATGGAGCCCGGCAGGCGCTGTACGAAAGCGGCAACGCCGTCGTTACCTTTACCGCCCAGGCCTACGGGCCAGTTCACCGTCGAGCCTTTGCCAATTTTGCTTGCCCAGTCACTGTTCACTTTGGCCAGATAGCTGGTGAAAACAAAAGAGGTACCTGAACCGTCGGCACGGCGTACCACGTTGATATTGGTATCCGGCAATTTGACGGTCGGGTTGAGTTTGGTGATGGCCGGGTCGTTCCATTTTTTGATGGTGCCCAGATAAATATCGCCCAGGGTTTTACCGTCCAGCGTCAGCTCACCGGATTTTACGCCGGGGATATTCACGGCCAGTACCACGCCGCCAATCACCGTTGGAAACTGGAACAGACCGTTTTTCGCCAGATCGTCATCGCTCATCGGGGCATCGGATGCGCCGAAATCGACGGTTTTGGCGATGATTTGTTTAATACCCCCCGAAGAACCGATTCCCTGGTAGTTAACCTGGGAGCCAGCCTGTTTTTGATATTCAGCCGCCCATTTTGCATACACCGGCGCCGGGAAAGTACCGCCTGCACCCGTGACATTCGTTGCTGCGAAAACGGTCGTCGTCGAAAGTGCGAGAGCAGCAGCCATCAGGCGAACTGATGTATTAAGCATTGCCATAATTTCTCCGAATCGAAATAGTAGGAAATTTTTGAATAATATTAAGAGCCAGGGAAGGATAGAGGGTAGAGATGACAATTTTGTGTCAGCGCTGAAAAATTAAAATCAGGCAGCAGAAAAGGGAAAAAGCCCGCTGATTTTCACCTGCAGGGCTTTGATAAAGGCAAGAAAGAGCAATTTATCTACGGGTCCGTGGATACAGCTAAGAGAATTTCCCTGGGTTGTCGTCGTTCAGTTATTAAACAACAAGCTTATTGTGACTAAAGTGCAATCAGGTTCGTTGTTATTTGCCGCCGCCTTGGCTGCGGCAAATAACCCGCCTTATTTTTAACAATGATGTTTCGAATATTTATTCTACTTTAAAACAAACCAGCACATTATAAATCCTGGTTTGGCAGATAACCGTTATGTAATGCAGGTGAAGCTGCCCCCGCTTTCGCTCCCTTCACCCCACCTTCTGACCACAGCTCGTCATAACGATAGCCCGTCAGATCTTCAACAATTTTGCGTGTTTCCGGGGTGACGTGTTGCTTGAGTCCGTTCGCTTTCAGGCGATCCAGTTCATCAACGAAAATACGGTGAGTACGTTTGTTGAGATGGAAAGTCAGCGCCTGCCACAACGCTATCAACAGCAATCCGGAAGTGCCGATAAATAGCAGCAGCACAATGGTATTTATCGCCTGCTGGGGCTGTTCTAAACTGCCTTTCACAAAGCCCCCGCTCTGCAGCAGCAGACCAACGGCGAAGGTCGCAATCGCTACGGTTGTTTTACGTGAAAAGGTCATCACCGCAGCAAACAGCCCTTCGCGGCGCTGGCGGGTGACCATTTCATCAATATCCGGAATAAACGGGAAAACGTTCCACGGTGTGAATTCCAGTACGCAGCGCCCCACCTGGTACAGCCCGGCCAGCACCACCAACAGCAAGACTTTGTGTTCCGTCGGGAATTGATACACCAGAAAGAAACCGACCAGGCACAGCAACATCATGCTGTAGGCAAAAACATAGAGTCGCGACGGCCCATATTTAATAATGGCGAGTCCTGCGATAAGCGTTACCGGCAGCCCAACAATACTCATCGAAAGCAGCGTGCCCGCCAGCGAAGAGGAGACCTGCAGACAGTAAACGCAGAAGAAGACGAACACGGTGTTATAGATATCTTTCGCCGTAAAGGAGAACAGATAAATTGCCAGATGTTTACGGAAGGCACGAATTTTCAGCGTTGAAGCATACTCTTTAAATAATTTCCCGATGCCAACCAGCTTTTCTGACGCATTCGTCGGCTGGCGGGTTTTATCCATCTCGCGCATCATTTCCGGGGTGATTTCACGTTCCCAGGTCACTTTCCATGAAATAAATACGCAAACCATAAATAACACGGCAAAGACAACGCCGTTAATTAAATAGGCATCGGCGTTCTTTTCACCGAGCCAGCCAATTAATACACCGGGAATAAAGGTAGCGAGAAAGGTACCTGATGCAGACAAGAACATCCGGCAGGTAGAAAGTTTAGTCCGGTCGTTAAAATCCTTGGTCATTTCCGAAGGCAGTGTCTCCCAGGGAATTAACACCATCGCGGCAATAATTTCAAAGGCCAGATACACGGCGAGGTAGAACCAAAAGTTCATCCCGTTCAGCCACAATAAAATATACACCAGCATCAGCGGTGCGCCGACCAGTAAAAAGAAGCGACGACGGCCAAACTTTTTACCTAAATAACTTTTGTAGAAATGATCGGTAAAGCTGCCCATAAACAGACTGACGATAGCATCCACTATGCGCGCTATTGCCACGATCGACGCCGCCTGAATGGGGGATAAACCAACAAACGTGGTGTAATAAAACAGCAGCCAGGCACCAATAACCGTAAAAGCGCCGCCGCCCATAATATCTGTCATACCGTAACCAATGCTGACAGGAATGGTTACTTTTCTGTTTTTACGCGTCATAACCAGCCTCCGCACTTCAGCATGCATAACGGCAGGCTGCTGATATTTTTATTTAACATGGACATAAAAACTCCATAAGAGAGGTTTTTTTCGCCCCCACCGCAGCCGTTAATAACGGGCACGAGAGACATCACGCTGCTCAGTAAAATCCCTTAATCAATTTATGTCTACTACCATACCAGTATCGTTGTTGAAAATGTGAACTCTGGCATACGCTGAAAAAAACAGGCGTTAAAAAGGCAAAAAAAGTGAGAAATGCGATCGCAGTAGCAGCGAAAAAACGCGCGATATGAAGTGTCGAGAAAAGCGCGAAAAAAAGCCCCTGCTTGATTGCAAGGGCAAGGCTGTGTCCGAGCCCAATATCAGCTGAAGACCATTCCGCCGTCAATCAGCAATGATTGGCCGGTCATATAGTCTGAATCGGGTCCGGCGAGAAAAGAGACGCAGGCGGCGACATCTTCCGGTTCCGAAAGTCGCCCAAGGGTAATACGTTTGGCGAACTGTTCAGTGCCATAACCGATGGGTTTGCCCGCGGCTTCCGAGACTTGACGATCGATCTCCGCCCACATTGGCGTTTTAACAATCCCCGGACAGTAGCCATTCACCGTAATGCCGAGCGGGGCGAGATCCCGAGCCGCCGTTTGCGTCAGCCCCCGCACCGCGAACTTGCTTGAGCTATACACCGCCAGTTCCGGGTTACCTACATGCCCCGCCTGTGAGCAGGCATTGATAATTTTGCCGCCGTGTTGTTGTGCTTTAAACGCTTTCACCGCCGCCTGAATACCCCAGATAACCCCTTTGACATTGATGTTATATACCTTATCCACCACCTCCGGCGTAATGGACTCAATAGGTGTCGAAGGCGCAACGCCGGCGTTATTCACAATCACGTCAAAACCGTGCAGTTTGACTCTGGCTTCCTCAACCGCAGCTAAGACCTGTTCGCGGTCAGCAACATCCACCGTTAAGGCTATTGCGCTGCCTGCGTTTTGCGTAATTTCATCGGCCACCGCCTGCGCCGTCGCGGCGTTATAGTCGGTTACGGCAACGGCAAAGCCGTCTTTCGCCAGACGCAACGCAATCGCTTTACCAATCCCCTGACCGGCACCGGTCACGAACGCTACTTTTTTCATAACATCCCCTTTTAGAGAATTTGACTTAGATTGAGTTGACCCATCAGCAATGGGTTATCGCTGTAATCTACCGGGATCGCTACCACCGCCGGGCCGTCCGTATCCATTGCTGCGCGCAGGGTAGGTTCCAGTTGCTCGGTGCTTTCAACAGCGAAACCTTTGGCACCGAAGGCGTCGGCATAGGCTTTAAAATCCACCGGACCGAAATTAACACCAGAGAGACGCTGGTATTTTTTCTCTTCCTGAATCGCTACCATATTGTAGGCGTTATCGACCCAGATGATGTGCAGCACGTTTGCCCCGAGGCGCACCGCGGTTTCCAGTTCCATACTTGATTGCAAAAAGCCGCCGTCGCCGGAAACCGATACCACTTTGCGCTGCGGGTTGACCAGCCACGCGCCAATGGCCCACGGCAGCGCGACGCCCATAGTTTGCTGGCCGTTGGAGATCATCACCTGACGGGCGCGGAAGCTGTAGAGATAGCGGGCAATCCAGATATGGAAACTGCCCATATCGACTGTCAGCGTGACATCGTTATTCACGATATCCTGCATGGCGCGCACAATACGCAGCGGGTGAATGGCGAACTGGTTAAGCTGCGCGCCTTTGCGGCTGAGCAGTTCCCGCTGGTTACGGCGCTCAATCAGGATCTCCGAGGCGCGCGGAGAGAGGATCAGCGGTTTTTCGATTTTCGCTGCCAGCTTGCCCAGCGTACTGGCAATGTCGCCAACCAGTTCGCAGTCCGGCACGTAATCACACTCTTCATAGGCGGGAAGCACATCAATATGTACCAGTTTCGCATCGCCGGTATTCCACATTGAGGGTTCATACTCAACCGGGCTATAACCGATGCAGACAACCAGATCCGCCAGATGCAATAAGCGATCGCCAGCCTGATTATTAAACAGCCCAACACGACCGGCAAAACGGGTGAAGTGCTCTTGGTTGACCGCGCCCGCCGCCTGATAGGTGCTGGTGACCGGAATATGGCTCTTTTCCAGCAGCTGATGCAGCGCCGCAATATTCTCTTCGCGGCTGGCCATTAACCCGAGCAGAAATACCGGGTTTTGTGCCTCACCGATAAGTTTTGCGACTTCATCTAATGCGCTATCCGGCGCGGCACCCAGCTGCGGCGCGCCGCTGACGGGCAGGATATTGCCGCTGGCGCTTTGATCGGCAATATCCTGCGGCAGGCTGACAAACGCACTGCCCGGTCTGCCATGTTCGGCAACACGAAAAGCGTTTGAAACCACTTCCGCAATCGCATCCGGCGCGTTTATCTCGACCGAGTATTTGGTGACAGGATTAAACATCGCCACCGTATCCATACTTTGGTGCACCAGTTTGGCTTTATCGGCTCTTTTGACCGCGCCGCCGATGGCAACGACCGGATCGCCTTCGCTATTGGCGGTGGCAAGTCCGGTTATCAGGTTGGAACAGCCGGGGCCG
>NZ_JXAG01000037.1 GCF_000814905.1 Enterobacter sp. Bisph1 | reverse complement strand
TGCGCCCCCCCGCCGCCGCCATAAACGCAGCGTTAGCTTCGTGACGCACCGGGATCGTTTCAATGGAAGAATCAATAAGCGAATCAAACACCTTATCAATTTTGGCACCGGGGATACCAAACACATGTTTGACGCCCTGCGCCTCCAGTTGGGCCACCACCATATCTGCACCGTGGGCCCACTGCTGAACAGGTCTTTTTGTGTTCATCATTTACTCCTTTAAATGTCTGTTAATTCTCAACCGAACGAATGGCCGCATCCAGGTTATCCGGGTGTAAATCGGCGTTGAGAAACGCAGCATCCACCGGGAGATCGATCATCAAATGGTGAATTTCGCCAAACGTCAGCGTGCCGTGATCGAGCTGGTAATCCAGCAGATGTCCGCCGCCGTGGCGGTCGTCGGTAATAAAGTGTTCGTGATAGCCCGCCACATTGATGCCCTGCATATGCTGCGGTGTGCGAAAGCCGACCAGCACGCCATCGCGCCCGTTAAAACGGAACACCGGCTGATCGTCCAGCACGTCGGTCATGGCGCGATAAGGCGGCCTTTGACGCGGCACGGTACGCGTGTGCGCATGGCGAAAATGACCATCGATGCGCAGGGCGCAAAAGAGATTATCGGAGGGGATCTGCTGGTCGATGATATCGTGCAGTTGCTGGCGATTGGCCGGTTTATCCAGCTCAATACAATGCTGAGGTTTAAACCAGGTCATCACCGCGAAAGGGGTTTTCTGATCGGGGCTGGCCGCCCTCGCGCTGCCGTCAGCGCGCAGCTGGTAAACCTGGCTATTAAATGCGATTAACTCGCCATCCAGTTCGTTAAAGGTGCCAAGGCCAAAGTCACCGTGAGTGAGCAAATCGGCGATGGTCGTATTACCCTCATAAACACCGCTTAATAGCGCACTCATTAGCGATGTTTGATATATCACACATTCTGGACGATTTTCTGAAAAAGCACGAAATGTTTCTTTTAGACTTTCTTCGCAAGAACAATCGGTTACATAACTCATTATCCATTACCTCGCTGAGCAGTCGTTAAGAAAAAGTGATTAAATATTGACTCGTTTCAGCGAGAGATTCCAATATAGAAAACATCAGGGTTTGAGATGAATTGGATATGGAACTTCGTTATCTACGCTATTTTGTCGCCGTTGCGCAGACGCAACACTTTACCCGTGCCGCCGAAATGCTGGGCATGTCGCAGCCGCCGTTAAGCCAGCAAATTCGCCGTCTCGAGCAGGAGGTGGGAACGCCGCTGTTTTATCGCCAGACCCGCGGGGTTGAACTGACCGAAGCGGGGGAAGCCTTTTATGAAGATGCCTGCCATATCCTTGCGTTAAGCGATGCGGCAATGGAAAAAGCGAAAGGGATCGCGCGGGGCGTTAATGGCAAACTGTACCTTGGCGTGACCAGCTCCAACGCCTTTCACCCGCAGATTTTTGCCGCGCTGCACCAGTTTCGGCAACGCTATCCACACGTGGCGCTGTATCAGAAAGAGGACAATATGGCGACGCTGATGCAGGAGCTGCATGAGGGGCAGATTGATGTCGCCTTTGTGCGCCTGCCCTGCGAAAACAGCAAGATGTTTAATCTTAAGCTGATTGATGAAGAGCCGATGATGCTGGCGCTGCACCGTTCACATCCGCTGGCGGCGAAAGAGCAGGTAGCGCTCGGCGAACTGGCGCACACGCCGGTAATTATCTTTCCTCAGCAGGTCGCGCCGGGTCTGTATGAACTGGTCTACAACGTCTGCCTGCGTGCGGGCATTGAGATGGAAAATCAGCAGCAAGCCTCGCAGTTCTCCTCTTCCCTGAGTATGGTGGCCGCCGGTTTCGGCTTCGCTATCGTACCGCAGTCCATGACCTGTTTTAGCCATCCCCAGGTTACTTTTCATGCTTTGGCGGAGCAGGCCTTAAAGACGGATGTGGCGCTGGCGTGGCGCAAGTTCGAGCGCTCTCCCACCGTGAAGCGGTTTATTGAGAATTTTAAAGCAGCGCCCGCACTGCAGCGGGCGCGCAGGGGCTAACCACGATGGGTATTGACCACCTGACCGATGCCTTTGCCGTCAAGCGTTGCCTGTGGATCGGCGAAAAAATCGAGATTGAACCAGGTATCGTCAGTCAGTAATTCGATGCGGTGCCAGTACTGCGGCGGCGTAACGCCAAACTGCCCGGCCTCAATCACCACTTCCATTTCAGGCTCTGTCGCCTGTTCGTTGGCAAAACCAAAAAATTTCACCGCGCCATTCATTACCGACAGGCGGCCATAGACGCCCTGTTTGGTGTTGTGATGGGTAAGTAGCGCCTGGGGTACCGTCTCTTTGGACCAGAAGGGCGTAGAACGGGTATGGCGAAAATGAACAGGAATGTGATACTTCATCATGCCTCCTGAGCGGCAATTACCAGCCGCAGACGTTAGTTTCTTCGTCGGACTCATAACCGCGGACGATATTAATTAACTCTTTAACCGAATCGGCGGCATTAAGCGGATCTTTTAACGCTTCAAGTGTAGCAAACTCTTTATCCACCGAGACGCCGTTATTATTATTTGTAACCGTCAAAACCCATTCACCTCTTTGTTGCGTGGCTTTATCAAACTCCGCCACTAATTCGGCGACCGCCTGCACGGCAACATCAGCAATATATAACGACATCGGTTTCAGAAAGATTTTCCCGTGGGTTTCATTACCGGTAAGATTAGCTACCGCTAAAGAGTAACCTTTGTTTTCACTGGTCATCAGCATCACCTCAGCCTTCAATCAAAATTTGCGGATCAACATAAAAATCGACGCTAAATATGGTGTCATCCGTCAGCGCCTCGATGTTGTGCCATTTTTCTGGCGGGAAAACGCCAAATTCACCGGCGTTGATGGTCAATGTATCGATCGGCTGCTGGCTGGTTTCATCGGCATAACCGTAATAGCGAATCGTTCCCTGCAGCACGCTTAAGCGCGGATAGACGCCCTGCCGCGTTCCCGCATCAAGATGGCGCTTCCAGATCGACGCCGGGGCGGTCTCTTTGGTCCAGAACGGCGTTGAGCGGGTGTGAACGTAGTTCGCGGGTATAACAATAGGTTGCATGTTTCATCCTCATTATCTCGTCGCAAGTCGGTGTTGCGCGGAGAGAAAAAGCATTTGTTGCATATCATATACCTGTTTTTGAAATTGTGGACTACTTTTTTTAGGGGCTATTACACAGCGCGTTTTATTACTCAAAAAGGATTATTGTAAAACAGGTTCCAAAGGGAGAAGAATGGGGAATAAATAATTTTCCCATAAGGCACACGGACAATGAAAAACAGATCAAAACTTAATTCATTTTATTATGGCTTTCCGGTATTTTTAGTTACCACACAGGATAACGAGGGTAACGATAATATTTCCGCCGCCTCGTCCTCTATCTCGCTGGGCGAGAAAATTATTATCGGCATCAGTAAAGGGAGTAAGACCTGGCATAATTTTATCGCCGGTTCGGATGCGGTCATTAATATTCCTGACCATACGCTGTGGGAAAACGTTGAACAGATTGGCAGACTCACCGGCGGCGATACGCTTACGGAAAACCAAATTAAATGGGGAACCGAAATTAGCCATGACAAATTCACCCGCGCCGGGTTGCACACGGAAGCCTCCGTCGACGTTGCTCCACCGCGCGTCGCCGAGTGTCCAATTCAGGCCGAATGCCGCCTTGTCTCCACCAGCGACAAAGGTAAGTTTATGCTGGTCGAACTGGATATAGTGAATCTGTGGGTTGAAAACACGCTTTTGGGCGAAAATGACATTGTGGATTCAAGCAAATGGAAACCGCTGATTTTTAATTTCCGTGAGTACACGACGGTGGGTGAAACCCTCGGATTTAACGTGAAATACGGTAACTAAAACAGAGCCTACGCCCCCGCGCACGGGGGCCACATCGTTTATTGCAGCAGTGCCTTATCCCAGTCGCTAAAAATAGTGCCCAGATTGTACTGCGCCGCCTCTTGTTTGCTTAATTGATACTTCTCACCGCCCTGCCCGGCACCCGGTCCGCGGTTTTCAAACTCATAAAAACGACTATCTTCCGGGTAGAACCAGATTTTTTCCCCGGCTTTATCCTTGCCGGACATTTTATCCCAGCCATAGATATGATCATCGATGTCACAGTGGATAAATGCCGCCATGCCGATAGCATTCGGGTCGGCATAGCGGCCATCGGCAAACTGCGTGGTGGGATGCCATGGGCGACCGAGGGCAAAGCTCTTCGCCGGAACTCCAGGCTCTTTGCTGATTTTGCTGTTGATAATTAACAGACCAAACCGTTCATCCGCCTGGGTTGCCGGTGCGGTAAGGTAACCATACGGTGGGGCGATATCGCTGCGATTGCGGGCAATAATCTCGCAGCGGTCAAACACCGCAATGCCCGGGCCGAAGATAAAATCGACATGTCCGCTTACTTCACAGTCGGTGAAATAGCTGCGGCTACCGCTCTTGCTGTAAAACGTATCCTGGTAACCTTCGAGCCGTACATGACGGAAGCGTGCACGATCGGCACCTTCCGATACCATTAGCGCTACCGCCTGGGTATCTTTCAGTTTATTCACATCGCCATCGGGCAACGCGGCATTGGCCGGGAAATCAAAGCTGTTGCGAATGGTCAGATTCTCAATGGTCACGCCTGAGGCACGTACTTCGACGGTGCTGGTGCGTCCGGTACCCAGTTTCTGCCCGTCGCTGCCTAACGCACCGGCTGGCGTATTGGCTTCTATCTGCGTTTGCTCTTTCGATTGCCCTACCAGCGTAACCGGTTTTTCAATCACCAGGCGTTCATTCCAGCGCCCCTCTTTAATTAAAATACGCCACGGCGTTCCACTCGCCGGCGCGGCCTCCAGCGCCTGGCCGATGGTGGCGAACTCCCCGGCTTTCGGCGTGGTGGAGACCACCGCGTTCCATTCCTCCGCGTGGGCGGAAAGGCTGATGCAGGCCAGTAATAGCGCGGAACAGTGCAGTATTTTCATAAACTCTCCTTAGTGTTTTAGTTTTCCGGCAAGGGTGGTTAATGCAGGGGTAAGTCGGATTTGTTCAGCCACCATCGAGGCGACGGCTTCGGCTCCTTTTTGTTGAAAGTGGGTGGTATCAGGGTTAGCGCGCGTGCCGGAGGTTTGCGTTTTATACCAGCGGTAGCGCGGATCGTTGACGTCGACGGCCAGCCAGTAATCCATCCAATCATCGGGATGGGCATTGGCGAAGTTGATGGTTTCGCGTTCCAGATCGATAAGCGGCACGCGGTTACGTTCAGCGGTCTGTTTGATGGTATCGATATAGTTGCCGACAAAGCGGTAACCGGGCTTTTTCACCGTATAGTGGCTGCTCACCACCACATCTTCCGGCCCCTGTTGAAAGGCGGTGGTTCCGGCGCGGTTTTTTACCCGCGTGGTCGGCGTCAAGAGTACCGGCGTTGCACCTGCCGCCCGCGCCAGCGTGATATAGCGCTCAAGGGAGTGCTGAAACGACAGCAGCGGCTGGCCCGGCGGAAACTGCGGATTACCGCTGGCATCATTGGGCCAGGTACAGAGATTCTGCACGTCGGCGGCGCCGCGCACCGCTTTCTCGCTATCGCAATTTTGATCGTTATGCCCGTGGGCGATAAACACATAATCCCCGGGGCGCAGATGGCGAGCCATCTGTTGATACCAGCCTTCGTTGTAGAAATCCCGGCTTGAGCGCCCGGATCGCGCGCCGTTGAGGACCACCACGCCGCTATCGGCGCGAAAAAGCGGCTGAAAGACCTGGCCCCAGCCCATACGCGGCAAACGGGCGGCTTCATAAGTGGCGGCGGTTGAGTCGCTAACCAGTAAAATGCGGGTTTTGGCGTGCTTAATGGCCTGCCTGGCGCGCAGCGCGCCGGGTAACTCTAACGGCTCCCACGGCCCGTTGTTTTGCAGACCGACAATCGGGCGAAATGCGCTGTCCGTCAGCACCGTCGCGCCCGCTTCGCCGCTGTTATTGTCATAATTACGGTTGTGGTTGATCACCGACAGGATCCGCGCCATGCCGTTACCGGTACGCAAGGGCGTTTGCAGCGGATCGGCGGTTTTCGCATCCAGACCGGACTGGCGCAGCGCTTCGGCCATACCGTGGCGAAAATTAGCCAGCGGTTCCGCCAGTAAACCGGCATTCAGCTTGCTTGAATTACCGCGCTCCACCCATTGCTGCGGCCCAACGTAGCCCAGCTTGCCAGCGACTTCGGACACCAGCCGGTCGGTAAAGGGGCTGATGTTGGCGGTATTACGCCGATCCTGTTGCACAGAGATAAGCAACGATGCCAGACAGCGCGCACGCGGCACGTCGCTGCGAATACAGCTTTGATTCGCCTGCGTACGCTTTATTGCCGAGAGCGTAAAGGGTGGCGTAAGGGTATCAATAGAGAGCGAGTAGCGTCCGTTACTGCGGGTGGTGGTAGTGAGCTGCTTGCCGGTGCTGTCGGTCACCGTTACCGATGCGCCCACCAGCGGTGCGTCGGTAAAAACCGCACCTTCAAGTATCGTTTGTGCGCTTGCCACTGCTGGCAGGCAGCACAACAGCACGCTCAATCCCAGAGAGTATTGCATTATTATTCTCCTGAAACAGGTTTTCCCGGCAGGCTGCACCAGGTTGAAAGTTTCTGTTTCTGGAAAATAACTACTAAGCGCGATGACCAAAGGCATCACAATCTACAAAAAGCGTGCATTGTTATGGTGATACAAAACGAAACGAAGTTTTACATATGAAAAACCTTCGTTTTGAGACGCAATTCAAAATTATTGCAAGTGAGACTTTTGCCCTGCAGTAAACGCGGGAGCGTTAATCCCCTCTTTCAAGAAATGAGAATCAAAATTATTATCAAACAATTTGCCAGAAATAACGTTTCGTCAGCACTGCGTAAAATAATTAATGGTTGAAGAATCACAGCAAGATATTCTAAACATTAAGCTTACCTTCACCGCACACAAATATTTCAACTAATCTCTGGTTTATGTATTTGCACGCCGCCACTTCCTTTTAGGCAGATAACAAATTAACATCGGATTACGTGGATTAAATATCACGCATCGCAAAACAGCCTGCACAGGTAAGACAAAAAATTATGAAAAATAAACAGATAGATACCATGGCCAAAGTGGCTATGCGCAGCAGGGGATTATCGGTAAAAGAAAAGCGCGTACGTTTTCAGGGTAAGATTTTTACCTTTAAATATGTTGCCGAGGGTTATGAGGTGTTTTTTGAGGGCCAAAAGATGGATACCATCGCCACAGATAACATCAATCTCGCCATCGCCGCGTTCAAAGAAAAGCACATCAAAACGAAGCGTTAAATATCCTCTCCCCTCTGCTGGCACCCCATCCTTGCACGCTCCGCTTCCGCTGGAAGCCGGGCGAAAGCCTTACACGTTCCTCTCTACACCTCTGCCACCAGACATTTAAAACCCTGTAAATCATAAGGTTGCAGTAATTATTTTTTACACAAAGCGTTTACTTGGAAACGATTATTCATATCATCTTGATAATCACTATCAATAGCTAGTGACTTCACTCGCGGCGCAGGCGAAGCGACGCCGCAGTATCTCGGCTAAATCAGGATCACCATAACAATGAAATCTCGTTATCTTTGGGCGTTAAAACCGTGTTTATTGATGATGTTTACTGCACAGGCCAGCGCTGAGGGTCAAGGGGAAGAGACGTTAACCGTATCCGCCAGCCGCGCCCATCGCAGCGTAACGGATATGGCACAAACGACCTGGGTCATTGAGCAGGCGGAAATTGAGCAACAGGTTCAGGGTGGCAAAGAGTTAAAAGAGGTACTGGCGCAGCTTATCCCCGGTATGGACGTCAGCAGCCAGGGACGCACCAATTACGGGATGAATTTGCGCGGCCGCTCAATGATGGTGATGGTCGACGGCGTGCGCCTGAATTCATCGCGCAGCGATAGCCGCCAGCTCGATGCTATCGATCCGTTTAATATTGAGCGCATCGAAGTGATCTCCGGCGCAACTTCGCTGTACGGCGGCGGCAGTACCGGCGGTTTAATCAATATCGTCACTAAAAAAGGCCAGCCGGAAACCCAGCTTGAGTTCCAGAGCGGCGCCAAGAGCGGGTTCAACAGCCATCACGATCATGATGAAAATATTGCGGCGGCGGTCGGCGGCGGGAACGATAAGGCCTCAGGTCGTCTGTCCGTTGGCTGGCAGCGTTATGGCGGCTGGTATGACGGCAAGGGTAATGAAGCGATCATCGATAACACGCAAACCGGATTACAGTATTCCGACAGGCTGGATGTGATGGGCACCGGCACGCTGAATATCGACGACCATCAGCAGTTGCAGCTCACCACCCAGTATTACAAAAGCCAGTCTGATGGCGATCACGGGCTCTTCCTTGGCAAAAATTTCGCTGCGGTAACCGGTAATGCCAGCGCCTCGAACAAAGGCAATCTGGATTCCGACCGCATTCCTGGCACCGAACGTCATCTTATTAATTTGCAGTACGCCAACAGCGATCTCTGGGGGCAGGACTTATTGGCGCAAATTTTCTATCGTGACGAGAGCCTGACCTATTACCCGTTTCCGACCCTCTCCGGCGGCAGGGTGACGTCGATTGGTGCTTCGCAGCAAAAAACCGATTTCTATGGCGGCAAGCTTACCCTTAACAGCAAACCGCTGGAGGCCTTAACCCTCACCTGGGGCGTCGATGCAGAACACGAAAACTTCGATGCTAATCAGCAGTTTTTCGATCTCAACAAAGCCGCAGCCAGCGGCGGGATGAAGCTCGATAACGCCTATAACGTGGGCCGCTACCCCGGCTACAGCATTACCAATATCGCGCCGTTCCTGCAAAGCAGCTATGACATTGCGGCAATTACCCTGAGTGGCGGCGTGCGCTATCAATATACGCAAAACAGGGTCGACGACTTTGTTGGCTACACTCAGCAGCAGGCTATCGCGACCGGCAAAGCCACATCGGCGGACGCAGTACCCGGCGGCAAAACGGATTACAACAATCTGCTGTTTAACGCCGGAATCCTGGGCCATCTGAGCGAGCGGCAGCAGCTGTGGTTTAACTACTCCCAGGGCTTTGAAATCCCCGATCTGGCGAAATACTACGGTGCCGGAACCTATCAGTTGGTCAACGGCCACTACCGTCTGCTTAACAGCGTAAACGTCAACGATTCAACCCTCGACGGCATAAAAGTGGATGCCTACGAACTGGGCTGGCGCTACACCGGCGACAGTGTGCGTACGCAGATCGCGGCCTATTATTCGCTGTCTGATAAAACCATCAACATTAACAAAAGCGATATGACCATCAATATTGAAGACGACAAGCGTCGTATTTACGGTATTGAAGGACAGGTGGATTACTTCTTCACCGATAGCGAATGGAGCACCGGCGCGAATTTCAATGCCATCAAGTCACAGACCCGCGTCGACGGAAAATGGCAGAAACTGACGGTAGACAGCGCCAGCCCGTCGAAGATGAGCGCGTGGATTAACTGGGCGCCGGGCGACTGGACGCTGCGTCTGCAAAGCACCCAGACATTTGATCTTTCGGACGCCAATGGCAAGCATATCGACGGCTATAACACCGTAGATCTGCTCGGCAGTTACCTGCTGCCGGTCGGTAAACTCAGTTTTAGCGTTGAGAACCTGCTGGACAAAGATTACACCACCGCCTGGGGCCAGCGCGCGCCGGGGCTGTACAGCCCGACTTACGGCGCGGCAGATTTATATACCTATAAAGGCCGCGGTCGTACTTTCGGGGTTAATTACTCACTTTTATTTTAAATAACCTCGCCGCCTGTTATGCAGGCGGCAATATTCTTTTATGACCTGACGCAAACGCAAAAAAGCCGCTATCCTCAGTATAAATTTAACTGAAACTGTCGCGACTATTTATTTCCTTAAGCCAAATAATAATGGATGCCGCCATCTAATTACTGGCACATAAACTCAGATATAAAATATATCCAACCAATGCCTGCTTACTATAAACATTGGCTTGCCTGAGACGAGGCGTTGCATCCATTTTAATATCCCTAAAATAAAACAGGATTTATTAAAGAAGTTTATTGCATATCCGTAGGTGCAGATTCACCAGCGGTTAACGGCGTTGCCTGCGTCTGGGCTTTGGCGTCGAGCGTTTGTTGTTCCGCTGCGCTGCGCTGTTTCTCCAGCTGGGCGGTGGCTAACGCTTGCGGGGTCACTTTCTTACCCGAAAAAGCATCTACCATTTCCGTTCTGCCGTCAGGATATTTGACGATGGTTACCAGCCGACCACCAAACTGCGGAATACCGGTCATTGCCAGCGAATAATCAATCTCATGATTTTCCAGCTTTTTCTTCTCTTCAACCTGTTGTTCGGCTTTTAAAGCATTACTGTGTTTATGTTTTTCTGCTCGCGCCGAGAGCGTAACCCGGGTGCTCTCGTCGTGTGCTGCCGTGTTTGCCGTGCCCTCTTCTTTCAGGATGGCGGATTTAGGGCTGCTGTTTTCGTGTGTAGGGGCAAGCTGCGAACTTGCCTGAATTGCCTGAATCTCCTGCATCATTATCTCCACGTTTCATGACCAGATAATTAGCTAAATGACGCCTGCCTGAGCCGTAAAAAGATCCTCATAACGATTATCGACAGGTGCCTGAAACATATTAATAACAAATAACACTCAACGCCGAAGATTTACAAACGAAATTAAAATAAGAAACCATTCAATAATAATGCGGCAATTTTAGTTAAATCAGCGCCATATGGAAAAATATAATTTAAGTCAGCGCATTTAATTAATCACTGAACGTCGCGCCATTTATTTCACCAAAAATTAACATGTGAAATATTCAGCAAACCCCTCACGCGGCGCAAAATTTTCGCCCACGGCGAGGCAATATGTTGGCGCTGTGTTTCACTTAACCGCATCGCTGGCAAAGCGCCTTTCCCCTGGCTGCGGCATGCTGCTACGCTATGAAGTCGAACAAAATATAAAATATCAGGAGTAAAAATGAGCCAACAACCGCTTCGCGCCGCCCCGCTCACCTGGGGCCACGGCCCGCGTACCTTTGAAGTTTTTATCGAGCCAACCTGCCCTTTCTCCGTTCGCGCCTTTAACAAACTGGACGCGCTGCTTGAAGAGGTTGGCGAAGAGAATGTGACCGTGAAGATCCGTCTGCAATCGCAGCCCTGGCATCTCTTTTCCGGTGTGATTGTACGCTGCATTTTGGCGGCGTCGACGCTGGCAGACGGGCGAAATGCCGCCCATAAAGTGCTGCGGGCGGTTGCCGATCATCGCGAAGAGTTTGAATTTACCGACCATTGCAGCGGCCCGAATATGGACACCACGCCGCAGCAGATTATTGAACGCATCGAACGCTACAGCGGTGTGCAACTGGCCGAGGCGTTTGCGCGCCCGGAACTGCAGGCGGAAATCAAATGGCACTGCAAATATGCGCGCCAGAACGGCATTCATGTTTCGCCCACTTTTATGGTTAACGGGCTGGTGCAACTGGATCTCGGTAGCGGCGACGATATCAGCGTGTGGGCGCAGCGTATCCTCGCTTAAGCCAGTGCTACACTGCTTTTTAGGTTGTTTTCCCTCTTCAATCCATTAACAGAAGGCAGGCCAAAATGTCAGACAACTATCAGCCCCCAAAAGTCTGGACGTGGGATAAATCCGGCGGCGGCGCGTTTGCGAATATCAACCGCCCGGTTTCCGGTGCCACCCATGAGCAAGAATTGCCGGTGGGTAAACACCCGTTACAGCTTTACTCCCTCGGCACGCCCAACGGCCAGAAAGTGACCATTATGCTGGAAGAGCTGCTGGCGAAAGGCGTCAGCGCGGCAGAGTATGACGCCTGGCTGATTCGCATTGGTGAAGGCGATCAGTTCTCCAGCGGGTTTGTGGATGTTAACCCGAACTCGAAAATCCCGGCGCTGCGCGACCACAGCACCACGCCGCCAACGCGGGTGTTTGAATCCGGCGCTATCCTGCTCTATCTGGCAGAAAAATTTGGCCACTTCCTGCCAAAAGATCCGGCCAAACGCACCGAAACGCTGAACTGGCTGTTCTGGCTGCAGGGTGCTGCCCCGTTCCTCGGCGGCGGTTTTGGTCACTTTTATAACTACGCGCCGGTGAAGATTGAGTACGCTATTAATCGCTTTACCATGGAAGCGAAACGTCAGCTTGATGTGCTGAATAAACAGCTGGCGAAGCAGACCTTTGTCGTCGGGGATGAGTACACCATTGCTGATATGGCAATTTGGCCATGGTATGGCAATGTGGTGCTCGGCAACGTTTATAACGCGGCGGAGTTCCTGGACGCCGACAGCTATACCCACGTCCAGCGCTGGGCGAAAGCAATCGCCGAGCGTCCGGCGGTGAAACGTGGTCGTATGGTAAACCGCACCTTTGGCGAGCCGCACGAACAGCTGCACGAACGTCACGACGCCAGCGATTTCGACACGCAAACGGAAGATAAACGCAACGCCTGATTTTTCCAACCGGGCGCTATTTCGCCCGGTTTATTCCCCCCTTCCCCGGCGCTTGCGCTCTTTTTTAGCCAGTATATTTACTTAACCGATATCCGTGGTAAGAATGCTTTTTACTGACTCTCCGCGTACCAACTTTTTGAAAAGCTGGCCTTTCAGCAGCCACAGCGCAGCGCGCGGTAAGTTGCCGATTTCGCCAACGTTTTAATATGAGGAAAGCCGATGAAGCGCGCGCGCCAGCAAACGATTTTGCAGCTCCTTGCCCGCGAGGAAAGCATTACCACCCAGGCGCTGGCGCTACAGTTGGGCGTTAGCATCGAAACCATTCGTCGCGACCTGAAGCTGCTGCAAACGGAAGGCAAAATTGTTCGTCGCCACGGACGGGCGCGTACGCTGCACTCAACCTTGCATGACGGCGGTGAGCCGTTTCGCACCCGGCTGAAAAGCCATTATGCCGATAAAGCCGATATTGCCCGCCACGCCCTGAACTGGATAGAACCGGGAATGACGCTGGCGCTGGATGCCAGCTCCACCTGCTTTCATCTCGCACGACAGCTGCCGGATATCCCGCTGACGGTTATTACCAACAGTTTACCGGTGTGTCAGGAGATGGCGCGGCGGGAAAATATTGAGCTTATCTGCACGGGCGGCCGTCTGGCGCGCACGGAACGTTGCTACGTGAACCCGGCGCTGGTCAGCCTGCTCAAGACGCTGGAGATCGATCTGTTTATCTTCTCGGTGGAAGGGGTGGACGCCCACGGCGATATGTGGGATTCAACGCGCCACAATGCCGCGTTTAAAGCGCAGTTGCTGCGCCGCGCCCAGCAATCACTGTTATTGATAGACCGGAGTAAATTTTATCGCGCCAGCGAGGCGAAGATGGGCAACCTGTCGCAGGTCACGCAAATGGTGACGGATGCGAAAATTGCTGCGCCTCATCTGTGAGGCGCAAACTCATCGATTTCCATATTGCGCAGGGCTTCGAGGGTTGCCAGCGCTTCCTGTTCATCAATCACGCTCATGGCGAAACCAACATGCACCAGCACCCACTGACCTAATAGTTCACGGGGGGAATCCTCACACACCAGGGCAATATTGACATCGCGGCGCACACCGCACACATCTACCTGCGCCAGTTGATGAAAATCTTCGCCGACGGCCACCACCTGACCCGGTACGCCTATACACATTGTCGCGTTACTCCACTTCGATACTTTTAACCTGCACGCCTTCGTTCTGCGCGATATGCAGCGTCGGGCAGTGGCACAGCGGGCACTCGTCATAGCGCTCGGCTGCTACCGCCTGGCTACAGGTCCAGCACCAGGCCTGCGCCGGCTTATGGATAATGTGCAGCTCGCAATCCTGTGCCAGCGTTTCACGGCAGGCGATGGAAAAACCAAAACGCAGCGCGCTCTCTTCCACGCACGCCAGCGCGCCCACTTCGAGCCACACGCCGGTCACGCGCTGCGCGCCATTTTTCCGCGCCTGCTGTTCAATAATCTCCACCGCGTTCAGGCACAGGGATAATTCATGCATGCAGACGGCTCCTCACCCCCTGCAGCAGGCCACGGCGGCTTATCGCCGCATCTGCCACTGGCAGAGAGAGTGCCATTTTCAGGCAGTTATTGGCCAGCGCCAGCGCCGCGTCGGCAGTTAACCCGCGATCGACAGGTGACATTAGCGAACAGCTTAAGTATTGCCCCAGCGACGGCAATTCGCCGATGGTAAAGGCGATTTCACCATAGGGCAGTTGTAGCCCCAGCCGTTCTCCCACTCGCCGCCGCGGCCAGCACTGCTGCGGCCCCGGATAGATTTGCAGGCTCAGCATCCAGGGCGTCAGTACGCAGCCGAGCCACTGCCCTTCAAACAGGGTAAATGGCGTGACGTATACCGGCATGGCGGGATGAAGAAACGGCAGATCGTGCATCTCGTTTGCCGCAACGGAGATAAAAGCCGTCTGCACCGCGCCGTGTGGCGAAAGCTCAAAGCCTGCAAGCTCATTTTGCATCGGCAGCCTCCCGCAGCTGTGGCGTCACGCCGGATTCGCGCAGCGCGTCGAGCACTCTTTCAAGGGCGGCTTCAAGGCTGGCTTCCACCACCGGCGTCATGCCGATGTGCGGCTCGAGCGAGGCGGGAATAACGCCAATCAGCGTCAGTTTTTTGGGAAATTCACCGGTAAAGCGCAGCGCCGACAGCACGTCAGATAGCCCCAACTGGTGCGGTGAAATTTTATTGCAAAACAGCGTTGGCACTTCGTCATCACGCAGGCAGATAACCGAACCGGGGGCGTTTTTACGGCTGACAACCGCATCCGTGATGATCAGATGATCGCGATTCGCCATCGCCTCAAGCAGCTCCATGCCTGCGGTGCCGCCGTCCAGAACTTCAACATGATCCGGCAGGGAGTAGCGCTGCTCGAGCGCCTCTACCACGCGCACACCGATGGCTTCGTCAGTGAGCAAAATATTGCCCACTCCCAACACTAAAATCGACATCACAGCACCTTCACCGCAACCACATCATTGCCATCGGCATCCACCACATGCACCGCGCAGGACATGCACGGGTCAAAGGAGTGAACGGTGCGCACCACTTCCAGCGGTTTTTGCACGTCGGCAACCGGCGTGCCGACCAGCGACAGTTCATAAGGCCCGGCATCGTCATTGAAGTTGCGCGGACCGGCGTTCCACGTCGACGGCACCACGGCCTGGTAGTTATCAATTTTGCCATCTTTGATAACAATCCAGTGGGAGAGCATGCCGCGCGGCGCTTCAAGAAAGCTGACGCCTTTAAACTCGCCGCTGGTGGGGATGTCGGTGTGGGCGATGGTTTGCACGTCGCCTTTACCAATGTTGTCAATTAACGCCTGGTATTGCTGCTGTAACACCTGATGCAGCTCGCAGGCATGAACGGTACGGCCAATAATGCGCCCCAGCGTCGAGTGCAGCTGTTCCGTCGTCACGGTGTTGCCCGTCAGCTTCTGATAAATAGCGGTAATGTCCTGCAGTTTTTCCGTGGTGACAGGGTGTTTTGCCGCCAGCTTGCAGAGCATATTGGCAAGGGGGCCGACTTCGACGGTTTTGCCGTAAAAGGTCGGCGATTTCACCCACGAATATTTCCCCTCCTCCTGCCAGCCGGTGTAGTTCGGTAGCGTAGTGCCCTGCCAGGGCTCCTGCGGCGCTTCATCTTTATACCAGGCGTGTTTAGCACTCTCCTGAATACCTTTGATCAGGAAGGGATCGTTGTAGGTAGTGATTTCACGGTACGTAGCAAGATCGCCATTTTCGATGTACCCACCAGTAAACAGGAAGCTGCCGTTATTGGCATCGGTGGGAAATTCCGGCGCGCTGAGATAGTTAACCGCGCCTTTCCCCAGCGCGAGCCACTCGGGATAGAACGCCGCGATCACCGCCGTATCGACTTTGTAAACCTGCTCGATAAAGCCCTCGAGCTTGTCGATAAACGATTTCAGGTACATCAGCCGTTCCAGATTGAGCACTTCGATGCCGTCGAGGTTTATCGGGTTGGCGACGCCGCCCACCGCCAGATTTTGAATATGCGGCGATTTACCGCCAAGCAGCGCCACGATGCGGTTGGCATCGCGCTGGCACTCCAGCGCTTGCAGGTAGTGCGCCACCGCAATCAGATTCACTTCCGGCGGCAGCTTCATCGCCGCATGGCCCCAATAGCCGTTGGCGAAAATGCCCAACTGGCCGCTGGCCACCAGCGCTTTGATTTTATCCTGCACCGCTTTAAATTCGTTTTCGCTATTGAGGGGCCAGTCGGACAGCCCCTGCAACAGCGCGGCGGCTTTTGCCGGGTCGGCATTCAGCGCGCTGGTAATGTCCACCCAGTCGAGGGCGGATAACTGATAGAAATGGACGATATGATCGTGAATCGAGTGGGCGGCCAGAATAATGTTGCGGATGTACTGCGCATTGAGAGGCACTTTCACCTCCAGCGCGCTCTCCACCGCCCGCACCGAGGCCACGGCGTGAATGGTGGTGCAGACGCCGCAGATACGCTGCATGATTATCCATGCATCGCGCGGATCGCGGTGTTTAACAATCTCTTCCATCCCGCGCCACATGGTTCCCGACGACCAGGCCTTTGTCACAACGCCGTTTTCAATTTCGCAATCAATGCGTAAATGACCCTCAATGCGGGTCACCGGATCAATGGTGATACGTTGACTCATGCTTCACTCGCCTTATGTCGCACAGGTGTTTTTAACGGAGGAATAATCGGCAACAGACGTATCAGTAAGATGTACGCGCACACTTCAATTGCCACAAAACCAATGGAGATCAGAAGCTCTTCCGCCGCCGGGAAGTAGCCATAGCCGTTGCCGGGATTAAAGGCCAACAGCGAATAGGAGAGCCGCCACAGCGCACAGCCGAGCAGCATACTTAACGCGCCGAGAAACAACGCGCGGGAATCACGACGCAGCTGCGGCGCGCGCAGGATCAGCAGGGGTAAAGCCAGCAGCGCTATTTCAAGCCAGAACAGCAGGCTGTAAAAATCGCCAGCGAAGGCGTAACGCCATTTGTCGCGCCAGGCGATTTCACCAAAGCGCAGCACGAGAAATAACATTAACAGCACGCTGAGCACGCCCATTAGCTTGCCAAACAGCCGTTTTTCATTCGCCCCTCTGCCGCGCAGGCTGGCCTGCATTAAAGATCCTTCGAAAATGACTATCGAAAAACCCATAATAAAGGCGGTCAACAGGGAGAAAACCGGCAACATTTCATAGCTCTGCCACAGGGGATAGACTTTATAGCCGGCAGCAATCATCAGCGATCCCATTGAGGACTGGTGCATGGTCGGCAGCAGCGCGCCAAGGGCGATAATAAAAAACATCGCTTTGTTCAGACGGCGCAGCGACACTTTCCAGCCGAGCCGTTCCAGCAGCGCCGGGGCAAATTCCAGCGTCATCACGCCAATATAAATCGTCATGCAGACGGCGGTTTCAAACAGCACCGAATTGACATTGAAATGGCCCGGAATATAGAAGTACGGCAAATTCCAGTAGCGCCCGACATCAATGGTGATGGATAAGCCGCCGAGTGAATAACCGAACAGACTACACAGCAGCGCCGGGCGCACCAGCGGATGATATTCACCACGATTAAAGACATATACCGCCCACGCCAACGCCCAGCCGCCGCAGGCGAAGCCGGTGCCAATCAGCAAATCAAAGGCGATCCAGATCCCCCACGGATAACCACCGTTCAGATCCGATACCGATCCCAGCCCGAAGATCAAACGCTTGAGAATAAAGATCGCGCACAGCACGATCAGCGGGGCGAAGATCAGCACCGGTTTACTTACAAGCTTACCGCCCATCGGTTGTGGATCATGACTCATGATCGCCTCCGTCATGCTTCTCTTTGCTGTTGCGCCGTACCAGCGCGGTCAGACCCGCCAGCACGGCAAGGGGTAACATCATCCCTTTGTAGACCGTATGCTGAACATGCTCTGAACGTGCGCCGGTCGCCAGATCGTCGAGTGCCGGTAAACCTAAATTCTGGTAAGGCACCCCGGTAAGCACCAGCACTTGCGTGCCACCGCCCTCCTTCTCGCCATAAAGATGCGGATGATAGTGGGCAACAGTGTGCAGATAGGTATCGTGAGTTTTTAAGGTCTGGCGCGGGTAGCGATATTCAACGCCGGGCTGCATTGCCAGACGTTTTTTGGCTTCTTCAAGCAGTTCTTCGCGGGTGCCGAAAATCACCGCGCCCGCCGGGCAAACCTCAACGCAGCCGGGCAGCTCGCCGTTATCGAGACGCGCCACCCCTTTCTGATTACAGAGCTGGCACTTATGCAGCGCGCCAAAGGGATTGTCATAGTCATATTTCGGCACATCGAACGGGCAGGCGACCATGCAGTAACGACAGCCGGTACAGACGCTTTCGTTGTAGTGAACGATGCCGGTAACCGCATCTTTTCTCAGCGCCTGCACCGGGCAAACGGAGACGCAGTTAGCATCCACACAGTGCATACACTGTTTTTTGATATAGGCGTAGCCGTCCTGCAGCTGGTCTTTGTTTTTCCCGTTGCCGCTATGCCAGACCTGAATGATGTTATTGGTGTAGGGCGAGAGTTTGTCGTTATTCGACCAGGTTTGCTCGCCCTGGGGATTGCGCTGCGGGGCGTTGATCTGCTGGCAGCGACTGACGCAGGCCTGACAGCCAACGCAAAGGGTGGAGTCGTATAGCATTCCCAGGGCGCCGGGGATCGGCGGGCGGTTTTGCGCCGCGGCGAAACTCGCGGACGATCCCCCCACCAGCAGCGCCCCGCCGGACGCCACTTTGAGAAAATCACGTCTGTTCACGGTTATTCTCCTCGACGATCCGCGTCGTCATTCTTCTGCTGGCGACCCAGCTCGCGCACGGTCATCGCACAGACGCCGACCGCCAGGCCGACAACGCCGCCGAGCAGGCCCACGGCGGTGGCCGAAACGATCCCCCCCTCTTTCAGGTTAACGTCCGGTTTTTCAACGCGCGGCGTGGGATTATCAACGTGAGCCAGTTGGAAGATGCCTTTGTGGAAACCGACGCCTTCTTCATTACAGCCGTAGCAGGGATGACCAATCGCCACCGGCCAGACACCGCCTAAATCGCAAAACTGCAGCGTTGAACAGTTGCCCCAGGTCTCCGGGCCTTTGCAGCCCAGGTGATACAAGCACCACCCCTCGCGATGTCCCGCATCGCCAAAGGCTTTGGCAAAACGCCCGGCGTCAAAATGCGGGCGGCGTTCACAGTGCTCGTGAATTAAGCGCCCGTAAGCAAAAAGAGGGCGATTTTTGGCGTCCAGCGTCGGCGGTTTGCCGAAGGTGATGATATGCGCCACCGTGGCGAGAAAGTTTTGCGGGTTGGGCGGACAGCCGGGAATATTGATCACCTGTTTATCGGGAAGGACCTCTTGCAGGCTAACGGCACCGGTGGGATTGCTCCCCGCCGCCGCGACGCCGCCCCAGGAGGAACAGGAGCCGATAGCAATAATCGCCGCCGCGTTTTCCGCCGCTTTACGAATATGATCGACAATCGGTTCCCCGGCGACCATGCAGTAAACGCCGCCATCTTTAAGTGGAATCGAGCCATCGACCACTAACACGTACTGGCCTTTGTACTGCTCCAGCGCACGGTGTTTGTTCTCTTCGGCCTGATGTCCAAAGGCGGCGGACAGCGCTTCGTGGTATTCCAGCGAAATGGTTTGCAACACCAACTGTTCAATAGTGGGATGCGTTGCGCGAAGCAGCGATTCGGTGCAGCCGGTACACTCCTGCGCGCCTATCCAGACAACCGGCGGACGCTGGGGGTGGCTGACGGCTTCGGCCATTTCGGCGGCGGCTCTGCTGCTTAATCCCATCGTGGCTGCCAGCGCGGCGCACAGCTTCATAAAGTCACGACGACTTACGCCCTGAGGCGCAAAGTGTTGGTTCTCTCCTGCCATTTATAATTATCCCTCTGCTCGGACTGAGATTATTCTCCCTCTTTTATGCAGGGGAATGCTGCGATCGATCCGACAAATAATCACATGAAAAACAAGGTTATTACGTAAAGAGTTAATCAACGGGAGGTGAGAATCAAGAGAATGATGGGCTTAGTGGCACGAAGCGGCAAAAAAAAAGAAAGTCACTCTCGACAAAAGCGACTTTCATAAAAGTGAACTACACACTGAGCAAAGCTTATTTTTAGATTTCGAGGCGGTAGCCCGCCATAAAAAAGCGGATCGCGGTGCTGGAGTAGTTCTCGCGAAAGAAGCCCATCACCCTATCCCTGTCCAGCCCGTAGCGACGCGTCAGAATACCTGCTTCCCACGCGCTGAGTTGCCGATCGTCGGTCTTTTCAAACATGCGATGGGAAAACTCAGTACAAAGCCACGTTTATAGTCCGGGCCGAAATGCGCCACCCTACTGGCGCTTTCCGCCTGAAGCGCATTCAGCCCGGCCATCAAACCTTTGCCTAAATGATTGTCCATCGTTATCCCCCTCGCATAACCGATATATTAAAAATTATATAACGATCATTTGTGAGGACGGTAGCGCGGATTAAAACGCCACCCACTCGTCAGACGTCGTTGCCGTTTTAGGCTTAGCCGTGCGGGTTAAATCGGGTTTTAACAGCGGCCCGGCTGCGCTATTTTGCTGCTGGTCATCAGAGAGACGGAACTGCTGAACGGAGCGTTGCAGCTCCTCGGTTTGACGCTCCAGCGCCGCCGCCGCCGCGGAAATTTGCTCGACCAGCGCGGCGTTCTGCTGCGTCACACCATCCATCTGGGTAATGGCGATACCCACCTGCGAAATGCCTTTGCTCTGTTCATCGGTTGCAGAGGCGATCTCTTTCATAATGGTGGTCACTTCTCTGACGGAACGCAGAATGCTCTCCATCGTCGTGCCGGTGTCATTGACCAGCTTCGCACCTTTTTCCACCCGTGTGACGGAATCGGCGATCAGCGTTTCAATCTCTTTTGCCGCGCCCGCACTGCGGCTGGCAAGGTTACGAACTTCACCCGCGACGACGGCGAAACCGCGCCCCTGTTCGCCCGCACGCGCCGCTTCGACTGCGGCGTTAAGGGCCAGAATATTGGTCTGGAAGGCGATGCTGTTAATCACGTTTGTGATCTCAGCAATCTTTTTCGAACTGCCGGAGATGCCGTCCATAGTGCTAATGACTTCTTTCACCAGCGCGCCGCCTTTGCTGGCGGTGGTCGAGGCCACTTCCGCCAGCGCGCTTGCCTGGCTGGCGTTATCGGCGTTCAGTTTTACCGTCGAGGTCAGCTCTTCCATGCTGGCGGCGGTCTGCTCCAGCGCGGCGGCTTGCTGTTCGGTGCGCGAAGAGAGATCGTTATTACCGCTGGAGATCTCCGTTGCGCCGCGCCAGATATTCTCGCTGCCGTGACGGATGTTGCTCACCGCTTCACGCAGGCTGTCCTGCATCGCTAACAGCAGCGGGATCACCTGACCTACGCAGTTGCGTCCCATATCTTCCAGCGGCTGGCTCAGATCGCCCTGCGCCATCAACGTAAAGTGCGCGCGAATACGGTTTAGCGGCTTCACTAACAGGGCGACCAGATAGCGGTCGGTAAAGAGCAGAATCAACAGGCCAATCACCATGGCCACAATAATGGCCACGCGGGTGGTGCTGGTGCGTCCATCCACCATCACACGCGTTTCATCAAGTCTTTCGCTCGCAGCTTTATTAAAGCTTTCGGTAGCCGCGCCAAAGCTGCGGCTTAAACCCGGCGTAACATTATTCGCCTGCTGGCGATAGGCGTCGGGGCTGCCCTGCTGCGCAAGCTGCATCTGCGGGGAAATGCCTTGATCCAGCAGGGCCTGCCAGCTGGTAATCACCTGCTCCGACACCGCTGTGTCCATCGGACCCGGCGAAACGGCTTTAAACTCTGTTAATTTGCGCGACATGGTATCAAGCGCCTGCTGCACCGGGGCCATATCTGCCGAGCCACCCGCAGCTTTGGCTTCCATCACCCGACCAAGACGCGTCACAAATCTGAAGTACTGATCGTTCCCCTGACTTAAAAGGGTCATTTGCGTCACCAGCTGGCGATCGACGTCGTTACCATCGGCCACTTTTGCCAGAGAAAAAACGCTATACAGACCGACGCCAGACCACAGCAGGCCAAAGATGCCGAGGATCACCAGCATCACGGCGCGTATCGTAAAGTTACGAAGCAAATTCATCATATTATCCTTGCAGTGAAGGTTCGTTCTCGCCTGCGGACGAGAGTTATCTTCCTTTATCGGCAAGATATGAGAAATATTAATTCGCAGGCTTAAGTTTTCATTTGAAAAATGCCCGTTTTCTCTTCACGTCAACTATTCGCATGCTCTGCGATAAAACAATTAATCTAGCCAACCTCATGCCCTTCAAAAAGCAATAAAAATCCATACGAAATGCAGAGTATTTTCAATTCAACCATATGAAATTAAATGATTTTTATTCGAATCATTCATATATCAATATCAACAAAAATATATTAATAACCAAAGTAACAATAATTAATTTAATTACTTTAAGTGGAATCAATAATAGACATTAAAAAAGCATAATCGGTACAAAATAAAAGTGCGTCGTGCATAGCTCTGTATAGTAACGCTATTTATTATCGATAAAAAAATCGATAAATATCCCTAATATTTCGGCAAAAAAAGGCTAAACAACATAAGTTAACAACGGCTTCACGTTTTATGAACAAATGTTAAAAGAGAGGTTTTTTTATACTCAAACAAGGTTATAGCCAGGCCACCGATCAGCAGAGAGTATGGGTGAAAACCTAACGTCGGCAAGGCTTCCAGAGAGAAACATAGCGCCGCGCTGGCGTTTTTTCCTCCAGCGCTACAGTGGGCAAAATCGCGTGCTAAGTTTATTTTGAAATACATTGATAAATGTTATCAATCACGCGAACCGCTAGTGAACCCGTCGTTTCTCTCTGCCGTCGCGGAGCATTTTTTTACCCCAGGAAAGGGAGCCCAAACGTAAATTACCCCCTATTTTTGCCTTGCCAGGAATAAACAGCCCTTCCCTGACGCTGCAATACGCGTTATTTTTTTACCATCACTATAATAAAAAACCACTATATTAATCATATATGAATTTATAAACCTTAAAATAAATAAAATACAACACATTCATCTATTTTGTCTTTTTCACTACTTTTAAGCTGTAGCCCCCCTTAAATAAGACACTTTTTGTACTAGCCTGGCTTAAACATCGCGCACCGCCCGGCATCAAAAAAAGAGTTATCTGTGGTTACCCTCTTTTGCAGTATGAAAAAACGGACGTAAGATAGAAACGCTGTTTCGAAAATTAATAAAGAAGATAAAAATGAGAGGAGACATCATGCCTGACACTATCAACCCGGATCGTTATCAACAGATGCAGTACCGCTACTGCGGTAAAAGCGGCCTGCAGCTGCCCGCACTTTCTCTCGGTTTATGGCACAGTTTTGGTCATGGACAGGCCATAGACTCTCAGCGCGCACTGCTGCGTAAAGCATTTTCCTTAGGCATCACCCATTTTGATTTAGCCAATAACTACGGCCCGCCTGCGGGCAGCGCGGAAGAGAACTTTGGCCGCCTGCTGCGCGAGGATTTTGCGGCATACCGTGATGAACTGATTATCTCGACTAAAGCCGGTTACGATATGTGGCCCGGCCCTTACGGCTCCGGCGGGTCGCGTAAGTACCTGCTGGCCAGCCTCGATCAAAGCCTGAAACGTATGGGCCTTGAGTACGTGGATATTTTCTACTCCCATCGCGTAGATGAAAAAACGCCGATGGAAGAGACCGCCGCCGCGCTGGCGCAGGCGGTACAAAGCGGCAAAGCGTTGTATGTCGGCATCTCCTCTTATTCAACGGAGCGTACACAACAAATGGCGGCGCTGCTGCGCGAGTGGAAAATTCCGTTACTGATTCATCAGCCCTCGTATAACCTGCTGAACCGTTGGGTGGATAAAACCGGTCTGTTGGATACGCTGGAAGATAACGGCGTGGGCTGCATTGCCTTTACGCCGCTGGCGCAGGGTCTGCTGACCGGCAAATATCTGCACGGAATACCGGACGGTTCACGCATGCAGCGAGAAGGTAAAAAAGTGCGGGGTCTGACGGAGAAGATGCTGACGGAGAGCAATCTGAACAGCTTGCGCTTGTTAAATGAAATGGCGCAACGCCGCGGCCAGACGATGGCACAAATGGCCCTAAGCTGGCTATTAAAAGACGCCCGCGTCACCTCGGTACTGATTGGCGCGAGCCGACCGGAACAGCTGGAAGAGAACGTTCAGGCGCTGAATAACCTGACGTTTAGCGCACAGGAGTTAGCGCAGATTGACCAGCATGTTGCCGATGGTGAATTGAATCTGTGGCAGGCGTCATCTGATAAGTAGCATGCAGGCCGGGCGGCGCGATGCTGCCCGGCCAAAGGCTCATTCCTTGCTGCGGGTAATTCTGTCCAGATAGCCCATCATAAAAGCGGATAGCACAAACGTCAGATGCAGAATCACATACCACATCAGCTTATTGTCCGGGACGTTTTTGGCATCCATAAACACGCGCAGCAGATGAATGGATGAGATGGCGACAATCGCCGCCGCTACCTTGTTTTTTAATGATGTAGCGTCCATTTTGCCCAGCCAGTTCAGTTTCTCTTTATGCTCGGCAATATTGAACTGAGAGACGAAATTCTCGTAGCCGGAAAACATCACCATCACCAGCAAACCGCCAACCAGGGTCATATCCACCAGCGACAGTAACGTCAGGATCAGATCCGCTTCCGCCAGGCCGAAAATACCGGGCAGAATGTGAAAAATCTCCTGAAAGAATTTTACCGTCAGTGCGAGCAGGCCAAGGGAGAGGCCGAGGTAAACGGGGGCGAGCAACCAGCGCGAGGCATACATTGCTTTTTCCAGAAAGCGTTCCATGTTGCGTAAAATCTCCTTAGGGTGCAAACCGACGCTCAGTATATCTCAGCCGGGCAAAAAATCCGCAACATGCAGGCTACATAAATCACACTTCGTCAGGAATTACCCACGGCCGCTGATACTCCGGCCAGACCAGCACCACCAGCGCCGGATAGGCTTCCATGCTGAATTCACGAAAACACTGGCGTAAGTTGAGCACATCGAGATCCGCATGCGGGACTTTTTCACCGTTGACGCAGCGTTTCTTTATATTATCGTAATACTTATATACCGCCGAATTGAGATCGCTACAGCGACGCTGCGCTTCAAATAAGCCCGGCGTGCTATTTAACTCTGCCATATTCATGCGCTTAATTGTCGCATGAAGAAAATCAATATATTCATGATTAACGCGCCAGTACCATACCGGGGTAATCGCATTCATTAGCACCGAGAAATGATCTTCACCTTCCTCTTTTGACAACAGCTGCGGCGGTGCAGGTAACTTATCAATTTCACTCAGGGAACTATTTTTATTGTACTCGCGCATCAATATAAGAACGCCGCCCGTGAGCAGCAATAAAGCAATAACAGAATAAAAAATACTGTTCATCAGCAGGCTCCTTTTTTTTGATTTTAAAAGTGCGTCATGATATTGTCAACGAACCTCACGCCTGAAACCTCTCTTCTCTGTTGATATTAAAGGACATTGGAAATGCTACCCGAGAATCTTGTCCCGGCACGTTTTCACATTTCTGCCGCTGAACCCGTGCCCGGAGAAGAACAAAAAGATACTAATTTAACTCAGGGTAAAAGAACGCTCGAGGAATACGCTAACGATATTTTAGCCAATGGAAGCCGCACCGGGCAGTCGAAAAATATGCTGCTTGAAGAGCGCGATCGCCATATAAAAGAGCGGCTATTACGCGTGGTTAAAATTGAAACGTTTGCCCGCTTACTTAATGATTTACAAGCGGAAGGCGAGATCGATGCTCAGTCATTAAGCCAAATCATTAACGAAAAAACGCAGCAAATTAACGACGCAGGCAATGAGATTTGGCTTAACCTCATTACCCGAGAAAAGGATGCACCCATTTTTTATAAGCTGGCGGGTGAGTAATATGAAAGACGTCGATAATAATAATGTCTATTTAGCTTTAGATAACAAAAAAAGCGATGAATTTATCTTAAAGCAAAATAGAGAGGCGCTGATATTAAGCAAAAACGAAACTGTCCAGCGTATCGCCCGCGAGCTGGTGTCTATTCCTGCGGCGCTGGTACGTCTGAAATGGCAGAACCGGCGAGAAATTTATCCGCTACAGGTTAAAGAAGAGATCTACGGTGCGGTAATCGATGCCATCATCGAGCAGAAACCGGAACTGCAGGAAAAAATCATGGGTCGCCTGGAAGCCAATTACCAATACATTCTGGCGCGGGAAACGGCTACGCTGCGATTGAGCCGTAAATTGAGCGATGGTGAATACCGCACCTCGAACGTCACCACCGTGGCGCTGGAAGAAGAGGTCGCCGCCCACAGCGCGACAAACGCTAAGTAGAACCTCCCCTCCCCTGCTTTGATGCGCACTTCTACGATAATCCTG
The DNA here is from genome assembly GCF_000814905.1 of Enterobacter sp. Bisph1. GTDB lineage: Bacteria > Pseudomonadota > Gammaproteobacteria > Enterobacterales > Enterobacteriaceae > Kosakonia. Next base: position 57,977 of record NZ_JXAG01000037.1, on the reverse strand, counting down.
AATTTCGCGGCAATCTCAGCGCAAGCTTCTACCCTTAAGTACTGAACAACCGTAATGGAGGGTACTTTATGTCAAATGATCAGACGAAAATGCAGGATCCCACCACCCAGTATTATACCGGTGAATACCCCAAGCAGCTGCAGCCAACGCCGGGCGTGCAGGCGAAGATGGATCCGGTGCCCGACTGCGGCGAGAACAGCTATGTCGGCAGCGGGCGGTTAAAAGGGCGTAAGGCGCTGGTGACCGGCGGCGATTCCGGTATCGGTCGCGCGGCGGCCATCGCCTATGCACGCGAAGGCGCGGATGTCGCCATCAACTATTTACCGGCGGAAGAGGAAGATGCGCAGCAGGTGAAAGCGCAAATCGAAGCCGCCGGGCGCAAAGCGGTATTAATTCCAGGCGATCTGACGGATGAGTCGTTCGCACGCTCGCTGCCGCACAAGGCGAAAGAGCAGCTCGGCGGGCTGGATATTCTGGCGCTGGTGGCGGGTAAACAGGTTGCGGTGGAAGAGATTGCCAATATCACCAGCGAGCAGTTTATCCAGACCTATACCGTTAACGTGTTTGCGCTGTTCTGGATGACCCAGGAAGCCGTGCCGCTGCTGCCGCCAGGCTCAAGCATCATCACCACATCCTCTATTCAGGCGTATCAACCGAGTACGCACCTGCTGGATTATGCCTCAACCAAGGCGGCAATTCTTAACTTCAGCCGCGGGCTGGCGAAGCAGGTGGCTGAGAAAGGGATTCGCGTCAACATTGTCGCCCCCGGCCCTATCTGGACAGCGCTGCAAATTGCGGGCGGTCAGCCGCAGGAGAAACTGCCAACGTTTGGTCAGCAAACCCCGCTTAAACGCGCCGGGCAGCCTGCTGAACTGGCACCGATTTATGTCTATCTGGCAAGTCAGGAGTCGAGCTACGTTACCGCCGAAGTACATGGCGTGACGGGCGGCGAACATTTAGGTTAAATGGCCTGATGCAGGTATAAAAAAAGCTGGCACCTGCCAGCTTTTTTAATCGATTAGTTTATTACTTCGCTTTGGTGACTTCTTCGCCCACCAGGCCGATTTTCAGATACCCTGCCTGATGCAGCGTATCCATCACTTTCATCATCGTGGCGTACTCGACGGTTTTATCCGCACGGAAGAAAATGGTGGTGTCTTTTTTACCCTCGGTCAGCGTATTCAACGCACTAATCATCGTCTCATCGGTGACCTGATCGTTGCCGATATACATCGAGTTATCCGCTTTTACCGACAGGTAAACCGGTTTTTCCGGGCGCGGCTGCGGCTGGCTGGTCGATGCCGGCAGGTTAACTTTGACATCAACCGTGGCAAGCGGCGCGGCGACCATAAAGATAATCAGCAGCACTAACATAACGTCGATAAAGGGCGTGACGTTGATTTCGTGCATTTCGCCGTTATCGTCGAGGTTTTCATTAAGACGTAAAGCCATAACCCATCAACCTACACGTAATTTTTGCGTGGTGCGAACCGGCTGTGCGTTGCTGGCAGCGAGGTCCAGATCGCGGCTTTGCAGCAGCAGAACCTGCGCGGCGACATCGCCAAGCGTCGCTTTATAGCTGCCAATCATGCGGGCGAAGAGGTTATAAATAACCACCGCCGGGATAGCCGCTACCAGGCCGATTGCCGTTGCCAGCAGCGCTTCCGCGATACCCGGTGCTACTACCGCGAGGTTGGTGGTTTGCGTTTGTGCAATACCGATAAAGCTGTTCATGATGCCCCAAACGGTACCAAACAGACCGATAAAAGGAGAGATGGCACCAATCGTCGCAAGATAACCATTGCCGCGGCCCATATAGCGGCCAGTCGCAGCAACGCGCCGTTCCAGACGAAAACCAGTACGCTCTTTAATACCTTCGTTATCTTCGCTACCTGCGGAGAGTTCCAGCTCGTTCTGGGCTTCGTTGATTAACTGGGTGCTTACGCTGCGCGCCGGGAAAGCGGAGGCAATCTCACTCGCCTGATTAAGGGAACGGGCTTCAGCCAGCAGCTTCTGCTCACGTTTGAGGCGGCGTTTGTGCGAAATCATCTCAACGCTCTTACTAAAGAATAGCGCCCAGGTGACGACAGAAGCCAGAATCAGGCCAATCATTACCACTTTCACCACGATGTCGGCATGGTGATACATGCCCCACACGGAAAGATCCGTCTGCATCAAATTATTACCCACACTGTATCTCCGAGACGCAAATCACAAAATCTGTGCGTCATGATATCAAAAAGTCGTCGAATTGATAGTGGTTCTCATTAGTATTCGCATAGTGCCTGAGTAAAAAGTCATTTTCTTTGCGCTTACGCAGTAAACAAACGCCAATGTCCATTTTCTGGAAAAATTTATCCGCCGCGTTAACTCTGTGAGGCAACCGTCGACAATCATGGTAGTCTGGACATCCAGACGTATAAAAACAGGTTGAGCAATAATGACGGCAAAGCATCTTGATACCGCTCTGGTTAACGCAGGGCGCAGCAAAAAGTATACGCAAGGTTCGGTGAATAGCGTTATTCAGCGCGCCTCTTCGCTGGTTTTCGACACCGTTGAAGCCAAAAAACACGCCACCCGTAACCGGGCAAACGGCGAGCTGTTTTACGGGCGGCGCGGTACGCTCACGCACTTTTCATTGCAGGAGGCGATGTGTGAGCTGGAAGGCGGCGCGGGTTGCGCCCTCTTTCCCTGCGGCGCGGCGGCGGTGGCGAATACCATTCTGGCCTTCGTTGAACAAGGCGATCACGTGTTGATGACCAATACCGCCTATGAACCGAGTCAGGATTTCAGCACGAAAATTCTTGCCAAACTGGGGGTTACTACCAGTTGGTTCGACCCCATGATTGGCGCAAGCATTGTGCGGCTGATTCAGCCTAATACCAAAGTGGTGTTCCTTGAATCTCCCGGCTCGATCACTATGGAAGTTCACGATGTCCCGGCGATTGTGCAGGCGGTGAGAAGCGTCGCCCCGGAGGCGATTATCATGATTGATAATACCTGGGCAGCGGGCATTCTGTTTAAGGCGCTGGAGTTTGATATTGATATCTCGATTCAGGCGGCAACCAAATATCTGATTGGCCACTCCGACGGTATGATCGGTACGGCGGTCGCCAATGCCCGCTGCTGGGAGCAACTGCGTGAAAATGCCTATTTAATGGGGCAGATGGTCGATGCCGATACGGCGTATATGACCAGCCGCGGCTTACGTACGCTGGGTGTACGACTGCGCCAGCATCATGAAAGCAGCCTTAAAATCGCCGAATGGCTGGCGACCCATCCGCAGGTGGCACGCGTCAATCATCCGGCGCTGCCCGGCAGTAAAGGCCATGAGTTCTGGCAGCGGGATTTTACCGGCAGCAGCGGCCTGTTCTCGTTTGTGCTGAATAAGCGGCTAAACAACGACGAGTTGGCAAACTATCTCGATCACTTTTCGCTGTTCAGCATGGCTTACTCGTGGGGCGGCTATGAATCGTTGATCCTGGCTAACCAACCGGAACAGCTGGCGGCGATTCGCCCCGATGGCGAGATTGATTTTGCTGGCACATTAATCCGGCTGCACATTGGTTTAGAGAATGTTGACGATCTGATTGAGGATTTAGTGGCAGGCTTCCAGCGCATCGTCTAAACCAGGTTTACGGGCGTAAGAATTAGGAAAATTCTATGTTTCTTGCGCCCCCGATCAAGGTGTTTCAGGCTAACTGGAGTACAATAGCTTCCTCTACGCTGTTCCACGGGAAAGTCCATGGCTGTTATTCAAGATATTATTGCTGCGCTCTGGCATCACGACTTTGCTGCGCTGGCAAATCCGCATGTTGTCGGTGTTGTTTATTTAGTGATGTTTGCCACACTCTTTTTAGAAAACGGCCTGCTTCCTGCTTCGTTTTTGCCCGGTGACAGCCTGCTGCTGCTGGCCGGTGCGCTGATTGCGCGCGGCTGCATGGATTTTGTCGCGACCTTAGCCATTCTGACTTCCGCCGCCAGCCTCGGCTGCTGGCTGAGCTATCTGCAGGGAAGATGGCTTGGCAATACGCGCGTGGTGAAAAGCTGGTTGTCGCAGCTGCCGGTGAAATACCATGAGCGGGCGACCTGTATGTTCGATCGCCACGGTCTGCTGGCGCTGCTGGCGGGACGTTTTCTCGCTTTTGTGCGCACCTTGTTACCGACAATGGCGGGGATTTCCGGCCTTTCTAACCGCCGCTTTCAGATTTTCAACTGGCTGAGCGCGCTGCTGTGGGTAGGCGCCGTCACTTCCCTGGGTTACGCCATTAGCATGATCCCGTTTGTGAAACGCCATGAAGATCAGGTGATGACCTTCCTGATGGTGCTGCCACTATTCCTGCTGGTGGTCGGCCTGATTGGTGCGGTCACGGTAGTGCTGAAGAAAAAATACAGTAACGCGTAACATTCCCCCTCTTCCTGTGAAGAGGGGACGGTTAGTTCCCCTGAATGGTGCGAATTCTCGCCACATCTTCTCCCGGCGTCAGGCCAAAATAACGCTTAAACTCACGGCTAAACTGCGACGGGCTTTCGTAGCCCACGCGAATGGCCGCCGCGCTGGCTTTCATGCCGTCGTGCACCATTAACATCCGCGCCTTATGCAGCCGGTAGGTTTTCAGGTATTGCAACGGCGAGGTGCTGGTCACCGACTTAAAGTTGTGGTGAAACGCCGAAACGCTCATATTGGCCTCCGCCGCCAGCTGATCGACGCTGAGGTTTTCCGTGTACTGGCTTTCAATGCGTTTGAGCACGCGGCTTATCAGGCTAAAGTGCGTCTGGCGGCTGACCAGTGCCAGCAGCGCGCCGCCGCACGGCCCCGTCAGCACGTGATAGAGCATTTCACGGATAATCTGTTTGCCAAGAATACGCGCATCCAGCGGGCGCTCCATCACATCAAGCAGCCGCTCAGCGGCGCAGAGGATCTCCTCCGAGAGCACCGCCGAGTTGATGCCGCTGGCCGCCACATCGGGACGGAAGTGTTCATCTTCGCCAATGTCCATCAGCAGTTCCTGCAGCTGTAAAATATCGACATTTAGGCGGATCCCTGCCAGCGGCACTTCCGGCGTAGCAAAGGTTTCGCACTCAAAAGGCAGCGGCACGGTGAGCAGCAAATATTCATTGGTGTCATAACGAAAGACTCTTTCATTGATATAACCAATTTTGTGCCCGGAAAAGAGAAACACGATCCCCGGCTGATACATTACCGGCGTGCGGGTTCCCGGCTGCGTGCCGTACAGCAAACGGATATCCGGCAGCAGAGCGCTTAGCTTGTTTTCATTTATTTTCAAATGCTTAATTTTATCCGTCAGCTGCAGACAAATCTTTTCACGCTTCATTTTTCGCCACTCCGGCAAACAATTTTGACCCGCACAGTGTGCAAAGTTTTGCACATTTTCTCCAGTGACATGGAGAAACAGGCAAGACATAGGCAGGAATGTGCATTGAGGGCGCGCGGGCCCGCGCCCACAATAAACCCCATCAGGCAAAACATCGCCACCGCTCTTTAACCTCAATCAGAAGGGAACGCACAATGAACAGTTTTAATTTACATACCCCGACCCGCATCCTGTTTGGCAAAGGCGCTATCGCCAATCTGCGTGAACAAATTCCGGCTAACGCGCGCGTGTTGATCACCTACGGCGGCGGCAGCGTAAAGAAAAACGGCGTGCTCGACCAGGTTTACAGCGCCCTTTCAGGGCTGGACGTGCTTGAATTTGGCGGTATCGAACCGAACCCGACCTATGAAACGCTGATGAAAGCGGTACAGGTGGTGAAAGCGGAAAATATCACCTTCCTGCTGGCGGTGGGCGGCGGCTCGGTGCTGGATGGCACTAAATTTATTGCCGCAGCGGCACACTATGCCGACGGCATCGATCCCTGGCATATCCTGCAGACCCGCGGGAGCGAAATCAAAAGCGCTATCTCGATGGGCTCCGTGCTGACGCTGCCGGCAACGGGTTCTGAATCCAATGCTGGCGCGGTGGTATCGCGTAAAGCGACCGGCGATAAACAGGCTTTCCACTCTGCCTTCGTACAGCCGGTGTTCGCGGTGCTGGATCCGGTTTACACCTTTACCCTGCCGCCGCGCCAGGTGGCGAACGGCGTGGTCGACGCCTTTGTTCATACCGTTGAGCAGTACGTCACTTACCCGGTCGCGGGTAAAATTCAGGATCGCTTTGCAGAAGGCATTCTGCTGACGCTGATCGAAGAGGGCCCGAAAGCGTTGCAGGAACCGGAAAACTACGATGTGCGCGCCAACGTTATGTGGGCGGCGACGCAAGCGTTGAACGGCCTTATCGGCGCGGGCGTGCCGCAGGACTGGGCAACCCATATGCTGGGCCATGAGCTGACCGCAATGCACGGGCTGGATCATGCCCAGACGCTGGCGGTGGTGCTGCCTGCCCTATGGAATGAAAAACGCGATACCAAACGTGAAAAACTGCTGCAGTACGCAGAGCGCGTCTGGAACATCACTGAAGGTTCAGAAAGCGAGCGCATCGATGCGGCTATCGAAGCAACACGCAACTTCTTCGAGCGTATGGGCGTACCAACCCGTCTGTCGGGTTATGGCCTCGACGGCAGCTCCATTCCGGCGCTGCTGGCTAAACTGGAAGAGCATGGGATGACGAAACTTGGCGAACATCAGGATATTACTCTTGAGGTGAGCCGCCGTATTTACGAAGCGGCGCGCTAAGGTCTCACCTCTTCGCCTTCCGTTTTTGGGTTTTTCGACCACAATTAATGCACCCCACCTTACCGGGCTCGTCCCGGTAAGCTTACAAAGGAGAAATGCATGACACATCCAACCGTGATTAAGCTGTCTGACGGCAATGTGATGCCACAACTGGGACTTGGCGTGTGGAAAGCGAGCAACGAGGAAGTGGTAACCGCCATCCATAAGGCGCTGGAAGTCGGGTATCGCTCAATTGATACCGCCGCCGCCTATAAGAACGAAGAGGGTGTTGGCAACGCGTTAGCCAGCGCAGGCGTACCGCGTGATGAACTGTTTATCACTACCAAACTGTGGAATGACGATCAGCAACGCCCCGCCGAAGCGCTGAAAACCAGCCTGCAGAAACTGCAGCTGGATTATGTCGATCTCTACCTGATGCACTGGCCGGTTCCGGCAATCGATCATTACGTTGAGGCCTGGCAGGGCATGATCGAGCTGCAAAAGCAGGGGCTGGTTAAAAGTATCGGCGTATGTAACTTCGAGATTCACCATCTGCAAAAGATCATCGATGAAACCAGCGTGATCCCGGTGGTTAACCAGATTGAGCTGCATCCGCTGATGCAGCAGCGCCAACTGCATGCGTGGAATGCGACGCATAAAATTCAAACGGAATCCTGGAGCCCGCTGGCGCAGGGCGGCGAAGGGGTATTCGATCAGAAAGTTATCCGCGATCTGGCGGATAAGTACGGCAAAACACCTGCCCAGATTGTTATCCGCTGGCATCTCGACAGCGGCCTGGTGGTGATCCCGAAATCCGTTACGCCTGCGCGTATCGCTGAAAACTTCAGCGTCTGGGATTTCCGCCTTGATAAAGATGAACTGAGTGAGATTGCGAAGCTGGATCAGGGGAAACGGCTGGGGCCGGACCCGGATCAGTTTGGTGGCTGAGTGCTGGCGTTAAAGCCCCTGGCGGGCTAACGGCACAGACAATAAAAATCCCGGCGAAAGGCCGGGATTTTTTTGCGCTTAACGTACGCGCGGGGTGCGTTTTTTGGCCGGTGCCGCCGCGTTTTTACCGTTGCTGCGCTGATGAACAATCGGCGTATGCTTGGTTAACGCCGGCTGCGTATGCCGGTTCTGACGGCGCGCTTCGCGTATCTCATCCAGCGTTGGCGCAGGCACCAGGCACTCACGGCGCGAGCCAATCAGGTGCTTTTTACCCATCGCTTCCAGCGCCTGGCGCAGCAGCGGCCAGTTGGCGGGATCGTGATAACGCAGCAGCGCTTTATGCAGGCGGCGCTGTTTATCGCCTTTCGGCACCACCACTTCTTCACTCTTATAGTCGATCTTCGACAGCGGGTTTTTGCCGGTGTAATACATGGTCGTCGAATTGGCCAGCGGCGACGGATAGAAGTTCTGCACCTGATCCAGGCGGAAGCGGTGACGCTTCAGCCACAGCGCAAGGTTGACCATATCTTCATCGCGCGTACCAGGATGCGCAGAGATAAAATAGGGAATTAAATACTGCTCTTTCCCCGCCTCTTTCGAATAGGTATCGAACAGCTGTTTAAAGCGATCGTAGCTGCCCATGCCCGGTTTCATCATCTTCGACAGTGGCCCCTCTTCGGTATGCTCCGGGGCAATTTTCAGATACCCGCCGACGTGGTGCGTCGCCAGCTCTTTGACGTAACGCGGATCTTCCACCGCCAGATCGTAACGCACACCGGAAGCGATAAGGATCTTCTTGATGCCTTTCAGATCGCGGGCGCGGCGATAAAGATTGATCGTGGGCTGATGGTTGGTATCCATGTGCGGGCAGATATCCGGGTAGACGCAGGAGAGACGGCGGCAGGTCTGCTCGGCGCGCGGCGATTTGCAACGCAGCATATACATGTTGGCCGTCGGCCCACCCAGATCGGAGATAACGCCGGTAAAACCCGGTACCGAGTCGCGAATCGCTTCGATCTCATTAATGATCGAATCTTCTGAACGGCTCTGAATAATGCGCCCTTCATGCTCGGTAATGGAGCAGAACGAGCAGCCGCCAAAGCAGCCGCGCATGATGTTGATGGAGAAACGGATCATATCATAAGCCGGGATGCGACTCTTGCCGTAAGCGGGATGCGGCACACGCTGGTACGGCAGAGCAAACACGCTGTCCATCTCTTCGGTGGACAGCGGGATCGCCGGCGGGTTGATCCAGATATAGCGATCGCCATGCTTTTGCAGCAGCGCGCGGGCGCAGCCGGGGTTGGTTTCATGATGCAAAATGCGTGATGCGTGCGCATACAGCACTTTATCGCCCTTCACTTTTTCAAAGGAGGGCAGCAGAACGTAGGTTTTCTCCCACGGTTTTGGCCGCGGCGGCTGCACGGTAACCGTTTTAACTTCTTGCGCTTTCGGCTCGACGGGTTTGTTATCAGCGCAGGGTAAATCTTCGCCGTAAGGATGGGGAATAGGGTCGATTTTACCCGGCGTATCAAGGCGCGTAGAGTCAACGCCGCTCCAGCCCGGCAGCGCTTCTTTGACGATAATCGCGGTATTGCGCACATCGCGGATCTGCGCAATAGGTTCACCCGCCGCCAGACGGTGCGCCACTTCTACCAACGGGCGCTCGCCGTTGCCGAACATCAGCATGTCGGCTTTTGCGTCGATCAGCACCGAGCGGCGCACGGTATCGGACCAGTAATCATAATGAGCGGTACGGCGCAGACTGGCTTCAATACCGCCGAGGATCACCGGTACCTCTTTCCACGCCTCTTTACAGCGCTGGGTATAGACCAACGTGGCGCGATCCGGGCGCTTACCCGCAACGTTATCGGGCGTGTAAGCATCGTCATGACGTAGCTTACGATCGGCGGTGTAGCGGTTGATCATCGAATCCATATTTCCGGCGGTGACGCCAAAAAACAGGTTCGGTTTACCCAGACGCATAAAGTCGTCTTTGCTGTTCCAGTCCGGCTGGGCAATGATGCCGACGCGGAAACCTTGCGCCTCCAGCATGCGTCCGCAAATCGCCATCCCGAAGCTCGGGTGATCAACGTAAGCATCGCCCGTTACCAGAATGATGTCGCAGCTATCCCAGCCAAGTTGATCCATCTCTTCGCGCGTCATCGGCAAAAAAGGTGCCGGGCCAAAGCAGGCCGCCCAATACTGGGGCCATGAGAAAAGGTCGCGATCCGGTTGGATCAGGGATATTGCGCTCATCTTACTTCCAAAAGTGGTAAAAAAATCATCAAAGGGCGGCGATTATACGCCGTAAACTGGCATGAAATGAAGGGCGATTTTGTCAAAGCCTGCGAAGTGCGGCTTGCAGGCCTGGCGCGTTATGGCGCGGGGTTGACCAACAGTTGTCCCACCGAACCGCGATCGGTCATCTCCAGCGTCTGGCTTTGATAGAGGAACGGGAAATGTGGCCATGAAGGCTGACCAAACCACACCAGTAACTCCACCTGCCCGTCTATCCATACCGTATCTTTCCAGCCGCGATCTTCCGGGAACGGCAGCGCGCCGTTGACGTTACGCACCTGGAACATCACCCCTTCAATGTGGAACGACTGCGGCATTTCCGCACGTACCGTCCAGCGCTCCCAGGTGCCCTGCTGTGCGGTGATGTCGATACGCTGCGTATCCCATAGCTGACCGTTAATGCCCGGATCGCTGCCCAGGGTGATATCGCGGCTACGGGTTGGCGTACCGGGCTGAATATCGGACGGCAGCAGGCGCATCGGCAGCGTGTCGGTGACCAGCGGCAACAGGCCGGTCGGGCGCAGCGTCAACACCAGCGTTGAAATAAGAATGCTCGACGGTTCGAAGAAACCGCGTAGCCGGTCCATAATGCTCGCTGCTTCACCGCAGGTGATCGACACTTCATCACCGTTGGTCATATCCACCAGCACTTCCCGGCGCTCGCCTGCGGCCAGCGACAGCTGCTTGACGGAAACCGGCGCGGATAAGAATCCCTGATCGCCCGAAATAACATGCAGCGCGCGGCCATCGCTCATTTGCAGATGATAACGGCGCGAGTTGGAGGCATTCAGCAAACGCAAGCGCACCCAGCCGCGTGACACTTCAACATACGGGCTTTGCGCGCCGTTAACCATCAGCGTATCGCCAACGAAACCGCCGCTGCCCGGCTCGCTGTACTGCGGCGTGCCAAAGTTATCCAGCCGTTTGTCCTGAATAATAATCGGGAAATCATCTACACCGTAGTGGTTGGGAATCGGCAGGGATTTGCTGATCTCATCTTCGACCAGCCACATCCCGGCAAGCCCGCTGTAAACCTGCTGGGCGGTGCGGTTCGGCGTATTGGCGTGATACCAGAGCGTGGCGGCGCTCTGGCGGATGGGCAGCACCGGCGCCCAGTCGTTATTAGCGGTCATCATACGCGGTGCGCCGCCCATAAGGGGGCCTGGCACCTGCAAGCCGCTGACGGTCATCGCCACGTTTTCCGCCAGCCTGTTGCTGTAAATCAGTTTAACGTCATCACCGTTCCAGACGCGGATGGTGGGCCCCAGATAGCGGCCATTGATACCGGCAACCTGCGCCCGCGTTCCGGCCACAAAGGACCAGTGCGCGCGTTGTAGCGTCATAAACAGCGGCTGGCCGCGCCGGGATTCCAGCAGCGGAGGCACAGGTAGCGGCGGCTGCTTTCCGGCAGCATTAGCCCTCAGCGGCACCGCGCCGGCACAAAGCGCAACCCCGGATGCCTGAAGAAAGTGACGCCGACTGAGTGACATATTTGCTCCGTGTAAAACTGACTTAATGCGCCGAAGGCGGAATCGCCTCCGGTGATGCGAAATAGTATTAAACCCTGCCGGTGGCTTCGCGTTCTGCCACTTCTTGATCGAGTTCGGCAATTTTCGCCGCCATCAGTTCGTGGCAGTGGGTCGCCAGCTGGCGCACCTGATCTTTACCAAACTGGGAGATATCGATGGGGGGCAACATCTCAACAATCGCCAGCCCGTTGCGCAGGCGATTCAGTTTGATTTTATTCGAGGTGGTGGAAACGCATACCGGAATGATCGGCACACCGGCGGCAATCGCCGCATGGAACGCCCCGGTTTTAAACGGCAGCAGGCCACGGCCGCGGCTGCGGGTCCCTTCAGGAAACATCCACACGGAAATATTACGTTTCTGGATATGCTTCACCACTTCGGCAATGGTGCCGTGGGCTTTCGCGCGGTTATTGCGATCGATAAGCAAGTTACCGGTCAGCCAGTAAAGCAGGCCAAAAAAAGGCACCCAGAGGAGGCTCTTTTTACCGACGGTGACGGTTGGCGGCTGCACAATGCTGGACGCCGTCACCATATCGTAATTGTTCTGGTGGTTGGCAATATAAATCGCATTGCCAAACTGGGCGGCATTGGGCGGTAAACGGGTTTCCACTTTCAGGCCAAACACCGGTGCCAGGCGGCCAAACAGGTGGCCGAAGGTGGCGACATGTTTAGGATTACGCGGGCTGAACAGACAATAGAGAGATCCGAAGATACACAGCAGAATGGAATAAATAACAACAATAATCATGCGAACAATTAATAGCATAGTAACCTCGAAAGCCCATACCTTTGAGCATTATATACATACCAGGAACATTACGCTGAAGCTGGCTGTACCGCCGTCGACCATTATTGGGCCTGGGCTATTTTAAAGGCCGCCGAAAAGCAGGCGGCCATTAAAAAAACGTAATGTTAAACGCAATATACGAATAAACAACGCCTTTACGGGAAATTTACTGAGAAAAAGCTCCCCACCGGAAAGAGGGGAGCCCGTCGGCGAAGATTACTCTTCGCTGTCGCCCGCGCCCGGGCGGGAAGGCGCGTCAATGTCAACGCGGTCGATTTTTTGCAGGCCGCGCATCAGCGTACCGCGACGCCCGCGTTCGCCCTGCACTTTTTGCAGCTCTTCCGGGCGCAGCTTGATTTTGCGTTTGCCGACATGAATCGTCAGCGTACTCTGCGGCGGCAGCAGGTAAAGATGAGCAAGGTTATCGACGCCGTTCGCCGCATCGGCGGAAGGGATCCCGATAATCTTGTTCCCTTTCCCTTTCGACAACTGCGGCAGATCGCTGACCGGGAACATCAACATGCGGCCCGCGGCGGTGATCGCCAGCAGCATATCGCTGTCGTCCTCAATCTCCAGCGGCGGCATCACTTTGGCGTTATCAGGCAGGCTGATCAGCGTCTTACCGGCGCGGTTACGGGCGATTAAATCGTTGAAGGTACAGACGAAACCATAACCCGCATCGGAAGCCATCAGCAGTTTTTGGTTCTCATTGCTCATCATCATATGCTCAACGGTGGCACCCGGCGGTAACGTCAGTTTACCGGTTAACGGCTCGCCCTGGCCACGGGCGGAAGGCAGCGTAATCGGGTCGATGGCATAGCTACGCCCGGTGGTATCAATAAACACCACCGGCTGGTTGCTCTTCCCTTTCGCCGCCGCTTTAAAGCTGTCGCCCGCTTTGTAGCTCAGGCCTTGCGCGTCGATATCATGGCCTTTGGCGCTGCGCACCCAGCCCATTTGCGACAGCACAATCGTCACCGGTTCGGACGGCTGCATATCGTGCTCGTTCATCGCTTTCGCTTCTTCACGCTCATGCAGCGGCGAACGGCGATCGTCGCCGAATGCATCGGCGTCGGCCTGCAGCTCTTTCTTCAGCAGGGTGTTCATTTTGCGCTCGGAAGCGAGGATCGCCTGCAGCTGATCGCGCTCTTTCGCCAGATCGTCCTGCTCACCGCGGATCTTCATCTCTTCCAGCTTAGCGAGATGGCGCAGTTTTAATTCAAGGATCGCTTCCGCCTGCGTTTCGCTAATGCCAAAGCGCGACATCAGCGCCGGTTTCGGCTCATCTTCCGTACGGATGATTTCGATCACTTCGTCGATATTGAGAAACGCCACCAGCAAACCTTCAAGGATATGCAGGCGCTTGAGCACTTTCTCCAGACGATGATTAAGGCGGCGGCGTACCGTATCGCGACGGAACGTCAGCCATTCGGTAAGGATCTCCAGCAAGTTTTTCACCGCCGGACGACCATCTAAGCCGATCATATTCAGGTTGATACGGTAGCTTTTTTCCAGATCGGTGGTGGCGAACAGGTGGTTCATCACCTGCTCCATATCCACGCGGTTGGAGCGCGGCACGATCACCAGCCGCGTCGGGTTCTCATGATCGGATTCGTCACGCAGATCGTCGACCATCGGCAGCTTTTTATTGCGCATCTGGCTGGCGATTTGCTCCAGCACGCGCGCGCCGGAAACCTGGTGCGGCAGCGCGGTGATCACCACCGCGCCATCCTCTTTTTTCCACACCGCGCGCATGCGTACTGAACCGCGCCCGTTCTGGTAAATTTTACGAATTTCCGCGCGCGGGGTGATGATTTCCGCTTCCGTCGGGTAGTCCGGCCCCTGCACGATATCCAGCAGCTCATCGAGGGTGGTTTTCGGCTGTTCAATCAGCGTAATCGCCGCGTTAGCGACTTCGCGCAGGTTATGGGGCGGAATATCCGTCGCCATGCCCACCGCGATGCCGGTGGTGCCGTTCAGCAGAATATTCGGCAGACGCGCAGGCAGCATTCTTGGCTCCTGCAGCGTACCGTCGAAGTTTGGCAGCCAGTCAACGGTCCCCTGCCCCAGTTCGTTCAGCAGCAGCTCGGCATATTTGGAGAGGCGGGATTCGGTATAACGCATCGCCGCGAAGGACTTCGGATCGTCCGGCGCGCCCCAGTTACCCTGGCCGTCGACCAGCGGATAACGGTAGGAGAACGGCTGCGCCATCAGCACCATGGCTTCGTAACAGGCGCTATCGCCGTGGGGATGGTATTTACCCAGCACGTCACCCACGGTACGGGCGGATTTTTTGAATTTTGCGCTGGCGTTCAGCCCCAGCTCGGACATTGCGTAAACGATGCGACGCTGAACAGGTTTCAGGCCATCACCGATAAACGGCAACGCACGATCCATGATGACGTACATGGAGTAGTTCAGGTATGCGTTTTCCGTGAATTCATGCAGCGCAAGGCGCTCTGCCATATCGCTCATTAATCGTGATTCCTCAACGTATGCGCCCGCCTGTGCGGCGGCAATATTGCCGCAGATACTACCTTATCTGCGGCGAGGAGTCATAGCGATGCGCGATTTTTTCACACGCGTTGAGGGCTTACTGAGCGACTTTGCTGATCTCTTTGACGTCGATTTCCACCGAGTTCCAGTCTTTATCCACTTCGCCGACGATCTCTACCGAATCCTGCGGCCCAACGGTAACGCCATTCCAGCGCTTACTGTTGATATCAATATTGATGGTGCCGGTCGCATCTTTAAACAGATAAGTGTCATCCGAGATGCGCTCGATGATGTTGCCGCGTAGAGTGACCCAGGTATCGTCGCGCAGAGATTTAGCGCTTTGTACGGTGGTGAGGCTCCCGGTGGGTCCGGTAAAGCCGCCGTTTTGCTGATGGGTATTTGGTCCGGTAAAACCGCCGGTATTAGCCGCAAAAACAGATGTGCAACCAAGGGCTAACAGGGCGATGAGTGTAGCTCTCTTTTTCATGTAACTCTCCTTTACTGTGGTTAACGTCCGTTTAACCCGTCATTCCTTATCAACTTCATTAACGGGTAAGCATCTTTCTCCTCGTTACATTATCTGTGGTGCGCCGCTTTATTGCCAGTTTGTGCGGCATAAAGGGCAGCATTATTGCTTCAAGAGCAAAAGTCTTTGCATTTTTTGCCAATTATCCCGCACCGTTGTTCCGGTTAAAATCGCCGCCAACGTTTTTAATCGAGGTTTCCCATGAGCAATATTTTAATCATCAATGGCGCAAAAAAATTCGCCCACTCCAACGGACAGTTGAACGACACCCTGACCGAGGTCGCGGAAGCGTTTCTGCGCGACGCCGGGCATGACGTCAAAACCGTGCGTCCCGACAATGGCTATGACATCAAAACGGAAGTCGAGAATTTCCTGTGGGCCGATACGCTGATCTGGCAGATGCCGGGCTGGTGGATGGGCGCGCCGTGGACGGTGAAAAAGTATATCGATGATGTGTTTACCGAAGGCCATGGTTCGCTGTACGCCAGCGATGGCCGCAGCCGTGCCGATGCGTCGAAAAAATACGGTTCCGGCGGTCTGCTGCAGGGGAAAACCTATATGCTGTCGCTAACCTGGAACGCACCGATGGAGGCTTTTACCGATAAAGAGCAGTTCTTCCACGGCGTGGGCGTTGACGGCGTTTATCTGCCATTCCATAAAGCGAACCAGTTCCTCGGACTGGAAGCCCTGCCGACCTTTATTGCCAACGACGTGATGAAAATGCCGGACGTGCCGCGCTTTAGCGCAGAATATCGCAAGCATCTGGCGGAGATTTTTGCTTAACTGTGAGACAGGACTTAAAGGGAGTAAGTTAATCATGTTGACAGTAATTGCAGAAATCCGTACTCGTCCCGGGCAGCATCATCGCCAGGCGGTACTTGATGAATTCGCGAAAATTGTACCGGTGGTATTGCAGGAAGAGGGCTGCCACGGTTACGCGCCGATGATCGATCACGCAGCCAATGTAAGCTTTCAGGCCACCGCGCCGGATTCCATTATCATGGTAGAACAGTGGGAAAGCGTCGCGCATCTGGAAGCCCATTTGCAGACGCCCCATATGAAAGCGTGGGGCGAAGCCGTCAAAGGTAACGTGCTGGAGACCCATATCCGTATTCTGGAATCGGGTCTCTAAAGGTGGGTCCCTCTCTGTTAACGGAGAGGGACACTATGATTTACCAGTACAGTTTCCAGCTCTGCGAAAAGCGCATCAGCGCTTCCACATAGAAGTAATCCCCCCAGCTACTGCACTCATCAACGCCTTTATTACTCGACAGGTGATACACGGAGTGTTTTAGCAGCCCGTTGGTGGCCTCGTTTTTACCCGCCAGATAGTGCTTATTCAGCGATGACATAATACGCACGGCCCACTGCTGATAGCGTTCACGATCCGGATCGGTGACCGGCAGATGTTTAACCAGTTCCAGCAGACCACACACCGCAATCGCCGCCGATGATGAATCACGCAGCGCATCGGTACCGACCAGCGCCAGATCCCAGTGGCACACCGCATCTTCCGGTAGACGATTCAGGAAGTAGTTCGCCAGCCGTTTCGACAGCGCAACCATCTGCGTATCGCCGGTGTAGATAAAGCTCAGCAGAAAACCGTAAATTCCCCACGCCTGTCCGCGCGACCAGCAGGAGTCATCGGCATAGCCCTGCTGCGTGTTGCCGTAACGCGGCGCGCCGGTTGCAATATCCATATAGTAAGTGTGAAACGTTGATGCATCTTCACGAATCAGGTATTTCGCCGCCTGGCCCACATGAGACTGCGCCGCTTCAGCAAAGCGCCGATCGCCGGTCTGCTCAGACGCCCAGTAGAGCAGCGGCAGATTCATATTGCAGTCGATGATCATTCGTCCGGCCTGTTCCGGATCCTTGAGATCGCCCCACGCCTGAATGATCTGCGCTTTTTGATGAAAGCGCTCCAGCAACGCTTCCGCCGCCTGCAGGGCGAAGCCGCGGGCATCGCGGTTACCCGTCAGACGCCAACTCGCCACGCAGGAGAGCGTATATAAAAAACCGAGATCGTGGGTGTTGGTGTCGTTGCGCCCGGCGATGCGCAAGCCGAACGAGCGTACATGGCGTTCCGCCAGTGCGCGGAACTGCTCGTCACCACTCATCTCCCACGCCAGCCACAGCTGCCCGGTCCAGAAGCTGGTGGTCCACTCAACGTTATCCGTAAGCGGATAGTAGCCTTTGACGCAGGTTTCGGCAGGAAAGCGTTCACCGAATTCCGTTAAATGACGACGAATCAGTTCAAGGGTCTGGCTACGCGCGGCGTCGAGTTCATCTTTAAACTGCTGCGCATCAAGGGGCGCGCCGGGGTAATCGCGTAACTGTTCCTCAACGATTTTACTTAACATATTTCGGTTCCTTCTTTGTACAGTATTTAAATAGCCTTCAACGCGTTAGTTATTTTGCGCAACGCCCAGCGCGTCTTTCTGACGCCATTTGCTTTGGCAGGCCGATAAGGTGAATAGCGAAATCAGGGTGAACGTCAGTGCGATACAGCCCATAATGATGTAGGTCTTTTCAAAGCCGATGCGGTCATACAAAATACCGGCCGGTGAAGAAATAACGACGTTGCCGACATACAGCATGGCCTGGTAGCCTAATAAATACATGGTTGCGTTAACGCGTTTATCGAAGTGTTCAGCAATATATTTAAAGACCGACACCAGCAGCAGACAAATTTCAAGACCGTAGAGCGGTTTCAGCACTGAAATAAGCAGGTGGGAATCGCACAGCCCGGAAATAATCAACCGTGCGCCAACGATAAGGCCAACAATTAATAGCCCGCGTTTCGCACCGATAAAGTTAACGAACAGTGGAATGACCATATACATGACAAATTCCATGCCGGACTGCACCGTTCCCAGGTAGCCAAACACCGCATTGCCCTGATGGGTATCTTCAAAGAAGGTGACAAAGTAGCGGGAGAATTGCTGCTCGGCGATAAACATCATCCACGCCACGCCGGCGACATACAGGCAGAAAGCCCAGAATTTACGGTTACGCAGCAGCGCATACACATCCGACGGCGCGATTTTCTCTTTGGTGAGGACATCGCTGGCATTGGCGGCATGAACGTTGACTTTCAGACTCAGCAGTACCGCCAGCATGATAAGCGATGCCACCGATCCCATAATAAAGTTATAGGCCGGAGAGAGGTTAAACAGCAGGCCGGAGAATGAAGAGGCAACCGCCCAACCCAGCGATCCCCACATCCTGATTTGACCAAATTCCATGCCGTTTAAGCGGCTGTAGCGATCGGTGTAGGATTCGCAGGCCGCAACGCCCGCATACCAGGCGAAGCTTAAATAGATGGCACCAACAATAATCCCCATTAAGGTATTGGAAATTAACAGCGGTTGGTAAATGTAGATAAAAAAGGGCGCCATTAATGCCGACATCAGCACCACGAAATAGAGCAAATATTTGCTCATGCCGATTTTATCCAGAATATAGCCGTAGATCGGTTTTAAGATAACGGAAAAGATGCCGTTAATGGCAAACACCGTGCCTATAACCGTACCGCTAAGGTTAGCTTTTTGCCCTAACCAGATTGCCAGCAAGCCAATACTTGCCGACCAGGTAAAAAAGTAGAGAAAGATAAAGGTACTTATTTTGTAATATTCGGATTTATTATTTATAGCGATCTTTTCCATACTATCCTCGACGAAAGCATGTAGGTTTCAGAGATAAGTACCCGGCTGCGGCCGGGAATTAAATAGCAATAACAATATCGTTTTGCAGCCCTGGTTTTTTAATCACCAGCGCCTGGGCTTCTATCTGCAATTGCGGTAAAACAAAATCAAATGCCTCTTCCGTGATGGCCGCCTGCACGGCACACGCCAGCCACTGCGTGCCGGGCGCAATCTCGCCGCGCAGTACCGGAATGGATGCGCAGGGGGAGAACATAATGCTGCTGTTAGGCGGCGTGACAACGCTGTCAACCTCGCGCGGCGCGTGGGGCAATAATTCAAAAATGCCGCTGAGGCCATTTTCCGCTCTCACCAGGCTGCCGCCCTGCTCACGGCTATGTGGCGCTTTACGCACCGCAAAACCTCCTTCGACACTTTGCAAATGCCGTGCTGAATCAATGCGATGCACGCGAATGTGCCAGTCGCCGCAGGGAATCAGCCAGCTGGCGATATGAACATCTGACCAGGGCGACCAGCGGCTAAATATCGCCTCTTCACTCACCACCACCTCTGCACACTCGCGGCGGCCACGAAAGTAGTTATCCCCGTCGCTGAGCAGCAGCATCGAATCGCAGGCCGCGTGTTTAATGCCGTAGCGCCCACGCTCAATGGTGAAACCAAAGCGGCTGGAGTAGGCAAATTTGGTGTATTTCGCCTCGGTATTAACGTAGTTATTCAGTTCCAACTGCCCGGCGGTAAGCAACCATGCATGCTTTGAATTATCGCTGTGGACAATGATCTGACCGGCGGGCGCAATGGTACGCTGCGCGTTGAGGGCCGGAAGCGGCAGTTCTTCCGCCTGCCAGAAGGGGTGTGATGACGGCAGCGCCAGCATCAGGAAAACTTTTAATGCCCAGTAGGGCGAGCCAGGTGAGTTGTAGTCTTCACACATGGCCAGGTTCGGGTAGGCGAAACCGAGGGTTAAGATGCCGTCGCGATCGAAAATTGGCTGCTCGAGCCACCAGCGTAAATGGCGCAGGATAATCCCTTTCACCACGCCCGCAGAGAAGACTTCCAGACCGGAGAAAGCCACCGCGCTCCAGAAAGCGACCATGGCGAAACGGTAAGTCAGGCTGCGGCCGAAGGGAATAGACTCGCCTTCTGCGGCGGACATATAGATAAAGTCCGCAGCGAAAAGCGTGGCCCGCTCGCGGATGGTCGCCGCGCGCACCGCGTCATCATCGCCATTGAGCGTGGCATAAATCAGGCCGTAAAAATGGAACGCCATCGAAATATAGTAATCTTTTGGTCGACCGGGGCCGTCGGAATACCAGCCGTCGCCCAGATAGTAGGCGTCCATCATGGTAAAACGTTGTTCAATGGCGGCGGCATCCCAGGGTAAACCGGCGCGTTTAAAACCGAGCTGCACCATGATGGCGAAAAAGTTCCAGTTGCTGTCGGGCATCTGCGCATCGGTAATTTGATTGAGCCACTGATGCAGATTATCGATATCCTGTTGGCTAAATGTCGCCGTCAGTTTCTCGCCTAATAGCGAAAGCCCCAGCCCGTAAGCCGCCATCTCTACCAGCCGCTGATCGTAGGGCTCCGTGACGCCCCAGTAGCCCGCGCTTTGCGGATCGATGCCGCGCTTAATGGCCGTCAAATATTTGCCGCTGAAAGGCTCCGCATCGCCGCCCGCCATGAGCGGAAACAGCCCCCATAACGCACGGGACAGCCCTTCCATTTCAGCTATCTCGTCACTGTAATGGGCGCTGGTGGCCCCCAGCGAGAAACGCGATTCTCCCTGTGGAAACTGTTTATCCAGCGCGCCCAGCATCTGCATTAACGCGCTGACAACATCGTCGCGGGATGACAATGGATTTGAGGTTTTCACTTTCGCGGAACACATAGCCTTTTCTCCTTCATGGTGTGGCTGAAGGATAGTGAATCCAGCCCCGCCGGAAATGTTAGCTTGGTCACATCGGTCAAATTTGCCTGAACTTACTGTTGAGAAAATTTAAAACTGTGGTTTATAAATGTTTCTGGCGGGCTGAAAATTGAGATTGGTTGCACTATGACATTGCCGTTGCAGCATGAGCGTCTGGAATTAATTACCCTCAACGATACGGTAGTGTCGTTTAGCCGGCTTTTTGCCAATACCGTGCGCTATCACCACTGGCATCAGTGCCTGGAAGTGCTGTACGTGGAAGAGGGTTTTGGCGTGGTGATGGTGGATAACCGCCAGTACACGATGCGCCCCGGTCGGCTGTTTTTCTTTCCCCCGTTCACCATCCATAAAGTGATGGTAGATGAGCAGGCGCAGGCTATTTATCGCCGCACCATTATTCATCTCGATCATCACGCTGTTCTGCATTATCTGCGCGATTTCCCGCATAATCACCACCGTTTGCAACATCTTTCTTTACGCGGCGGCGCGGCGGTGGTGATGGATGTGGCCGCTATTCACCCGCATATCGATCATCTGTTTAGCTGCTATGCGAGGCTGGCCGAAAGCCATAATTTGAGCGGCGAACAGGTCGCCTGCCTGCTACTCAATCTGTTAAGTATGCTGCCGGAAGATAAGCAGAAATTACCGGATGAACGCAACGGCATTGCCACGCCGGTGATGTTCTGGCTGGAAGAGAACTACCGGCAGAAGTTCAGCCTGCAGCGGCTGGCGCAGGAGTTGGGTAAATCGCGCAGCTATGTGTCGCGCCGTTTCCATCTTGAAACCGGCGAACCCATTCATCAATATCTCAATACTCTGCGGTTACGCAAAGCCTGTGATCTGCTGCTGCATAGCGCGCTGGCGATTCATGATATCGCTAATGAGGTGGGATTTTCGGATGTGACGTACTTTATCAGCGCCTTTAAAAAGGGCATTGGGGAAACGCCGCTGCAGTACCGGAAAAGCCGGATCGATCGTCGGGCTGCAGAGCGAGTTTAAGACAATGCGATAACCCGGCTAGAGCGCAGGCCGGGTAACGTAAGCGGGATCAGGCTTCGATATCGGCCCTGTCGCCTTTTTCCTGCAGCCAGTTGCGGCGATCTTCAGAACGCTTCTTCGCCAGCAGCATATCCATTGTTGCATCAGTTTGCTGCTCGTCTTCGTCACTGATAATCAGCTGTACCAGACGGCGCGTATTCGGATCGAGGGTGGTTTCGCGCAGCTGCATCGGGTTCATCTCGCCCAGCCCTTTAAAGCGCTGTACGTTGGGTTTGCCCTTCTTACGTTTAAGCTGCTCGAGCACGCCGGTTTTCTCTTCTTCCGTCAGCGCGTAGTAAACCTCTTTCCCGAGATCGATACGGTACAGCGGCGGCAGCGCCACATGAACGTGACCGTTTTTGACCAGCGTGCGGAAATGCTTCACAAACAGTGCGCACAGCAGCGTAGCGATATGCAGGCCATCGGAATCCGCATCCGCAAGGATACAGATCTTACCGTAGCGCAGCTGGCTGAGATCGTCGCTGTCCGGATCGATACCGATCGCCACCGAAATGTCGTGCACTTCCTGCGAGGCCAGCACTTCATCGGAGGAGACTTCCCAGGTATTCAGGATCTTACCTTTTAGCGGCATGATCGCCTGATATTCACGATCGCGCGCCTGTTTTGCCGATCCGCCCGCCGAATCCCCTTCCACCAGGAAGAGTTCGGTACGGCTCAGATCTTGCGCGGTGCAGTCCGCCAGTTTACCCGGCAGCGCCGGGCCGCTGGTGAGCTTTTTACGCACCACTTTCTTGGCGGCGCGCATACGGCGCTGGGCGCTGGAGATAGCCATCTCCGCCAGCAGCTCCGCCGTCTGGATATTCTGGTTCAGCCACAGGCTAAACGCGTCTTTCACCACGCCGGAAACAAAGGCGGCGCACTGTCGCGAGGATAAACGCTCTTTGGTCTGCCCGGCGAACTGAGGATCCTGCATTTTCACCGACAGCACATAAGCGCAGCGATCCCAGATATCTTCCGCTGACAGCTTGACGCCGCGCGGTAAGATATTGCGGTATTCACAGAATTCGCGCATCGCGTCCAGCAATCCCTGACGAAGGCCGTTAACGTGGGTGCCGCCCTGCATGGTCGGGATCAGGTTAACGTAACTTTCGGTGAGTAATTCACCGCCTTCCGGCAGCCACAGCAGCGCCCAATCCACCGCCTCGGTTTCGGCCGAGAAAGTGCCGATAAAGGGTTTTTCCGGCAGCGTCGGCAGCCCGTTTACAGCTTCACAAAGATAGTCGTTCAGACCATCCTGGTAACACCAGCGCTGCTCGGCGTTATTCACCTCATCTTTAAAGGTGATCTCCACGCCCGGACACAGCACCGCTTTGGCTTTCAGCAGATGGGTCAAACGGGAAACGGAGAAACGCGGGCTATCAAAGAAGGATTCGTCCGGCCAGAAATGCACGCTGGTGCCGGTATTACGTTTACCGCATGTGCCGATCACCTGCAGATCCTGCACCTTTTCGCCATTTTCAAACGCAATGCTATAAATTTGGCCGTCACGTTTTACCGTCACTTCCACTCTGCGCGACAGGGCGTTAACCACAGAGATGCCGACGCCGTGCAGACCACCGGAAAACTGATAGTTTTTATTGGAGAATTTACCGCCCGCATGCAGGCGGCAGAGGATTAGCTCAACGGCCGGAACGCCCTCTTCTGGGTGGATATCCACCGGCATCCCGCGCCCGTCATCGATAACTTCCAGCGACTGATCGGCGTGCAGAATAACGTCCACGCGCTTAGCGTGGCCCGCCAGCGCTTCATCGACGCTGTTATCAATAACTTCCTGGCCCATATGGTTTGGGCGCGTGGTATCGGTATACATCCCCGGACGGCGGCGAACCGGCTCAAGCCCGGTGAGTACCTCTATGGCATCAGCGTTATAGGATTGCGTCATGGTTTGTTCGTAGATAGTGACCGCATCGTTTCCCTGTTGGCTCAATTCAGCCCAAGGAACTCGATAATCTGTGTGAAATGATCCTCAAAGCCCACAAAAGCATGGTTACCGCCCTCTTCCACAGTCTGGCGGCAGGCATCGTAATATGCCACCGCCTGGCGGTAATCCAGCACTTCATCCCCGGTTTGTTGTAGCAGCCAGAGTAAATCCGGCGCTTCGAGCGGGTCAACTTGCATCACTTTGAGCTCGTAAATATGGCGAGACTCTAGCACATATTGCTGCCCAGTGTAGGGGTTCTCATTGTTACCCAAAAAATCTGTCAGCAATTCAAACGGCCGCACCGCGGGATTCACCACCACCGCGGGCAACATAAAACATTGCGAAAGCCAGGTGGCGTAATAGCCGCCGAGGGAAGAGCCCACGATACCGAGCTGTTTTCCACCCTGCGCCAGCACCAGCGACTCCAGCAATTCCGCCGCCTCGGCAGGATAAGGCGGCAGCTGCGGCACAATCACATTGATGTGTGGATGATTCTGCGCCAGCCAGCTCGCCAGCTGCGTTGCCTTGGCGGAACGCGGCGAGCTGTTAAAGCCGTGCAGATAAAGGAGCGTGGACATCAGTATCCTTCTGAATTGGTGTCCGGCGTGAACTCACAGCCTTCCAGACGGTAAACTTCGGTGTGCACCGTTCCATCCGGGTAGAGATCCAGCCAGCGCCAGCCGGGCGCGATGTTATCCAGCGTAAAATTGGCGCAGTGCGGTTTAAACTGTATGCACGTCGACGGCGTCGCCAGCAAACGGCGGCCGTTCCAGTCAAGATCCAGCTCCTGATGAATGTGGCCGCACAGCAGATAGCGGACCTGCGGAAAACGCTGCAGTACATTATCCAGTTCACCGGCGTTTCGCAGGCTATGCTGATCGAGCCAGCCGCATCCGGAGGGAAGCGGGTGATGATGGAGCAGCAATAAGGTATGGCGTTCGGCACTGTCGGTAAGCTTTTTCTCCAGCCAGTCGAGCTGGAACTCGCTCAGTTCGCCATGAGGTACGCCAAATACCTGGCTGTCGAGCAGCAAGATTTGCCATTTATCGCCGACGAAGACGCGTTTTGCCGACGAGATCCCCGCGTCCTGCAGCGCACTGTACATGGCGGGCTGAAAATCATGATTACCGGGCAGCCAGACACAAGGCGCATCAAAGCTTGCGATGCCTTCAGCGAAAAGCTGATAGGCCGCAGCGGTATGATCCTGTGCCAGGTCGCCCGTGGCGACAATAAGATCGCATTCACGCTGCTGAGCGCGGATAGCTTCCAGCACCGCCTGATAGCTTTCCCAGGTATTCACCCCTAACAACGTTTCATGCTTTTCGGCAAACAGGTGAGAATCAGTTATTTGTAATACCCTCACTCTGGGCTCACCAGCCAGAGTGAGATTTAACAGGCTTTCCAAATGGTGTCCTTAGGTTTCACGACGCTAACAAACCGGAATCGCCATTGCTCCATGTGCTAAACAGTAACGTAGCCAGTCGGCCAGAAACTGATTAATTTGATGCTTTTCGTCGCGTTGATGCAACTTTTTATTAGGATAATCATAACGTGCTTTAAAACGAAAGATCTGCTGACTCGAACACACTTCAGCCACCATCGCATCGTGATAAAGGCGCACGGTCATTGACGGCAGGCTCCAGTAACTGATGGAGGGCGCGGTCTGTTCTATTTCCACAAGCGTAGTGTAGCGGGTGGACTCAACAATCGTTAACCGGTACTGCGCGTTGGTCACCTGATAGCTCACCGTTTCGCCCGCGGCATCGTTGCGCGGCAGCAGGCGGCGCAGCTGGGCGAAATTGGTTTCGCACAGGCGCATCATTTCAGGGAAGTCAGGTGTATAACGCTTCATTTTTTCCACTCGTTTCGTAATCTCTCATGATGCAGCTGCAGCCATTGCAAGGCGATGACAGACGCTGCGTTGTCGATTTTCCCCTCTTCAACCCACTGATAAGCCTGCTCCCGGCTTACCACATGAACACGAATATCTTCGTTTTCATCCACCAGACCATGAATACCCGAGGCCTGAGTGGCATCCACTTCACCCACAAAAACGGCGGAACGCTCGCTGGTGCCGCCGGGGCTTGCCAAATAACTCAACATTCTTTTTACGCGCCCGACCTGCAGACCGGCTTCTTCGATGGCTTCGCGACGTACGACCTCTTCCTCGCTTTCGCCCTCTTCAATCATGCCGGCCACCATTTCGAGTAACCATGGGGTTTCGCTGGTATCAAACGCCGCAATACGAATCTGCTCAATCAGCACCACTTCGTCGCGCACTGGGTCAAAGGGTAGCAACACTGCAGCATGACCGCGTTCAAAAATTTCACGGCGCACTTCTCCACTCATTTCACCATTAAATAAACGATGGCGGAAACGGTAAAGATCGAGCGAAAAAAAACCGCTATACAGCGTTTCCCGTGCAATAATTTCTACATCTTTTTTGGTGAAAGTTTCTGCGCTTGTTTTTGGCTTACTCATTGGCGGCATCCCTTGTGAAATGATGATAAAACAGTTGATTTCAAGTCTGTATAGCTATCGTTTCAAGCACTATGTGATAGATTGATTCAAATTTATGCCGATGGCACGTTACGCCAAGCTTAAGCGGTAGCACTCTCTGGTAGAATCGGTGATTATTTTTTCTAATTTAGACCAGCGCTAATACTGCTTCACAACAAGGAATGCAAATGAAGAAATTGCTCCCCCTCCTTATCGGCCTGAGCCTGTCCGGCTTCAGTGCTATGAGCCAGGCAGAAAACCTGTTACAGGTTTATCAGCAGGCGCGTTTGAGCAACCCGGAACTGCGTAAATCCGCTGCCGATCGCGATGCCGCTTTTGAAAAGATTAATGAAGCGCGCAGCCCGTTACTGCCTCAGCTCGGTTTGGGTGCAGATTACGCTTACACAAATGGCTATCGTGACACCAAAGGCGTCAATTCGGACGTCACCAGCGCGTCCCTGCAGTTAACGCAAACCATTTTTGATATGTCAAAATGGCGCGCCCTGACGCTGCAGGAAAAAGCCGCTGGCATTCAGGATGTCGTCTGGCAGACCGATCAACAAACGTTGATTTTGAATACGGCCACCGCCTATTTTAACGTGCTGAGCGCCATTGACACGCTTTCCTACACCGAAGCGCAAAAACAGTCGATCTATCGTCAGTTGGATCAAACCACCCAGCGCTTTAACGTGGGTCTGGTTGCTATCACCGACGTACAGAACGCTCGCTCACAGTATGACACTGTGCTGGCGAACGAAGTCACCGCGCGCAATAACCTCGACAACATGGTCGAAACGCTGCGTCAGGTAACCGGTAACTACTACCCGGAGCTGGCTTCGCTCAACGTCGACAGCTTTAAAACAGACAAGCCGCAGGCCGTTAATGCCCTGCTGAAGGAAGCGGAAAACCGTAACCTGACGCTGTTGCAGGCGCGGCTGAATCAGGACCTGGCGCGTGAGCAAATTCGTCAGGCGCAGGATGGCCACTTGCCAACGCTGGATTTAACCGCCTCGACGGGCGTCTCCAATACCCGTTACAACGGTTCGAAAAGCGCGCAAAATCCGGACATGGACGCAGGTCAGAACAAAGTGGGTCTGAGCTTCTCCCTGCCGTTGTATCAGGGTGGACAGGTTAACTCGAAGGTGAAACAGGCGCAGTACAACTTTGTTGGCGCGAGCGAGCAGCTGGAAAGCTCACATCGCAGCGTGGTGCAAACCGTGCGCTCCTCCTTCAATAACGTCAACGCCTCGATCAGCAGTATCAACGCTTATAAACAAGCCGTGGTGTCCGCGCAAAGCTCGCTGGATGCAATGGAAGCGGGTTACTCCGTCGGTACGCGTACCATCGTCGATGTACTGGACGCGACAACCACGCTGTATAACGCCAAACAGCAGCTCTCAAGCGCACGTTACAACTATCTGATCAACCAGTTGAACATCAAATCCGCGCTGGGTTCGTTAAACGAGCAGGATCTGCTGGCCTTGAACAGTGCGCTGGGTAAACCTGTCTCTACCGCGCCGGAAAATGTCGCGCCAGAAGATAAGCAGCAGGCAGAAAACGTTAATAACTTTAACGGCAATGCACAACCAGCTGCCGCACGCACCAGCGTGAAACGCTAAACGGTATTTTAATGCAACGGGGGCATCATGCCCCCGTTTTTACGTAAGGCAACGTAAAGGCCTCCGCTCCTCGCTTTAACTTCCCTGTCGCATCCTCTATCCTGACCGTTTACTTATGCCTTTGGGGTCCAGGAAAAATAGAATGAAACGGACAAAAAACATACAACATGCAACGTTCCGCAAAAGCTGGAGCGCGCGCCATCTGACGCCTGTCGCGCTGGCGGTGACCGCCGTTTTTATGCTGGCGGGCTGTGAGCAAAGCGACGAAACGGTTTCCATGTACCAAAACGCGGATGATTGCTCATCGGCGAACCCCGGGAAAAGCGCGGAATGTACCACCGCTTATAACAATGCCCTGAAAGAAGCCGAGCGCACCGCGCCGAAATACGCCACCCGTGAAGAGTGCGTTGCCGAATTCGGCGAAGGTCAATGCCAGGCCGCGCCGGTTAAGGCCGGCGTCGCGCCGGAAAATCAGGCGCAGGCGCAATCTGGCGGCAGCTTCTGGATGCCGCTGATGGCCGGTTATATGATGGGACGCCTGATGGGCGGCGGCGCGGGCTTCGCGCAGCAGCCGCTGTTCAGTTCGCGTAACCCGGCAAGCCCGGCGTATGGGCAATATACCGATGCCTCCGGTAAAGGTTATGGTGCAGCGCAGCCGGGCCGTACGATGACGGTACCGAAAACCGCAATGGCGCCGAAACCGGCCACCACCACCACGGTTACGCGCGGCGGCTTTGGTGAATCGGTTGCCAAACAGAACACGATGCAGCGCAGCGCCAGCGGAACAACCACCCGCTCAATGGGCGGCTAACCGTCATGGAAAGAATCGCGGTTACCGAGCGCCCGGACTGGCGCGAAAAAGCGACAGAGTACGGCTTTAATTTTCACACCATGTACGGCGAACCCTACTGGTGTGAAGATGCCTATTACAAGCTAACCCTTGCGCAGGTTGAGAAGCTGGAAGATGTCACCGCCGAACTGCACCAGATGTGCCTGAAGGTGGTCGAAAAAGTCATTGCCAGCGATGAGCTGATGGCGAAATTCCGTATTCCGAAACACACCTGGGGCTTTGTGCGCCAGTCGTGGGCCACACAGCAACCTTCGCTATATTCCCGTCTCGATCTCGCATGGGACGGCATTGGCGAGCCTAAACTTCTGGAAAACAACGCCGATACGCCGACCTCGCTGTATGAAGCGGCTTTTTTCCAGTGGATCTGGCTGGAAGATCAGCTTAACGCGGGCAACCTGCCAGCGGGTAGCGATCAGTTCAACAGCCTGCAGGAGAAGCTGATTGAGCGCTTTGCCGAGCTGCGTGAACAGCATGGTTTCCAGCTGCTGCACTTCACCTGCTATCGCGATACGGTTGAAGATCGCGGCACGGTGCAATATCTGCAGGACTGCGCCGCAGAAGCGGAGCTGGCCTCTGAATTTCTCTATATCGACGATATTGGTCTGGGGGAAAAAGGTCAGTTCACGGATCTGCAGGATCAGGTGATTGGTAATCTGTTCAAGCTGTACCCGTGGGAATTTATGCTGCGTGAAATGTTCTCCACCAAGCTGGAAGACGCTGGCGTGCGCTGGCTGGAGCCCGCCTGGAAAAGCATTATCTCCAACAAAGCGCTGTTGCCGCTGCTGTGGGAGATGTTCCCGGATCATCCGAACCTGCTGCCCGCCTGGTTTGCCGAAGACGATCATCCGCCGATGGAGAAATACGTCGTGAAGCCGATTTTCTCTCGCGAAGGGGCAAACGTCTCGATTATCGAGAACGGTAAAACCCTGGAAGCGGTGGAAGGCCCGTACGGCGAAGAAGGTATGATCGTCCAGCAGTTTTATCAGCTACCGAAATTTGGCGATAGCTACACATTGATTGGCAGCTGGCTTATTAACGATCAACCCGCCGGTATCGGCATTCGTGAAGATCGCGCACTGATAACCCAGGATCTCTCCCGTTTCTATCCGCATATCTTTGTGGAATAAATCGGTGGAAGAACTCAAAAACCCGGCGGCAGGTTTACTGCGCCGGGTTTTTTATTGTCTACATCACGCCAAATAGCTTCGGCAGGAACAGCGAGATTGCCGGAATATAGGTCACCAGTAGCAGCACGATGAACAGAACAACATAGAACGGCAGCATCGCTTTGACCACCTGCTCAATCTTCTGCTTACTCACCGCGCTGGCGACAAACAGCACCGATCCCACCGGCGGCGTGATCAAGCCAATTCCCAGATTGACCAGCATGATCATGCCAAAATGCACCGGATCGATCCCCAGCGAGTTAGTCACCGGCAGCAACACCGGCGTCAGAATCAAAATCAGCGGTGCCATATCCATCAATGTGCCCAGCACCAATAGCATGATGTTAATGCACATCAGAATGACATATTTGTTATCAGAAATTTGCGTAAAGGCTTCCGTAATGCGCCCCGGCAGCTGCATATAGGTCATGACGGCACCAAATGCGGCGGCAAAACCGATCAGGATCATCACGATGGTCACGGTTTTTACCGTGCGGTACATCAGCTTCGGCAGCTCGGACCATTTGTAATCGCGGTAAATAAACATGGTGACGAAAAAGGCCCACAGGCAGGCGATGGCCGCAGATTCCGTGGCGGTGAAAATACCGGACAGAATGCCGCCCATAATGATCACTACCGTCATCAGCCCCCAAAGCGTATCGAGGAAAATCCTGAACGCCTGGCGAAACGGTACACGTTCCCCTTTCGGATACCCGCGTTTGTGGGCAAACGCCACGCACATTACCATCAGCGTGAAACTGAGTAACAGCCCAGGCAGGATGCCGGCAATAAACAGCGCGGCAATCGAAACCGTACCGCCCGTCGCCAGCGAATAGATCACCGAGTTGTGGCTTGGTGGGGTTAAGATCGCCTGTACCGATCCGCTGGCGGTTACCGCAGCAGCAAAATCACGCGGATAGCCCTTTTTATCCATCTCCGGGATCATCACCGAGCCGATTGAAGCGGTATCCGCGACGGAAGAACCGGAGATTGCGCCAAAAAACGTTGAGGCGACAATATTGACCAGCGACAGGCCGCCGCGAATAAAGCCGACAAAAATATAGGCGAAATTGACCAGCCGTCGGGCTATTCCCCCTTCTGCCATGATCGCACCGGCAAGGATAAAAAACGGGATTGCCAACAGCGAAAACTTATTCACGCCGTTGGTAAGCTGAATCATCACCGCTTCCAGGGGAATATCGATATACCATGCGCCCAACACCGCGCTAATGCCCACGGCGTAAGCCACCGGCACACCCACCGCCAGCATAATGGCCAGCGTAAAGACCAGAATAAACGCATCCATAAATTTTCCTTAAAGGATGTTGCCAGCGGTTAGCCTGACGAACCAACGATTACCACCGGGCGGTGATACTGCGCGCCGAAAAGCATTTTTTCGAAAATGAAAAGTAGCGTGACGGCGGAACCTATAGGCAGCGGTAAATAGGTTTGACCCGCAGTAAATAACGGGAATTCGGCGACAGGTTGTTCCCAAAGCTCCGCGCACAGGGTCGCGCTATACCAAAGAATAAAGAGGCTGATTGCCAGCATCATCAGATCCGCGATCACCGCGCAGATCTTTTGTAACGGTTCGCTTAAGCGGTCGATAAGCATACTGACAGCAATATGCGAACCGGCGCGGTAGCTTACGGCGGCGCCAATAAAGGTAAAAGTCACCATACAAATAATGGCGACGGGTTCCGGCCAGGATAAGGCGCTGTTCATGACATAGCGGGCGAAAATGCCCACCGGAATAATCGCCACCATAATTAACAGCGCCAGACCAGCAATCCACATCGATATTCGGTACAGAATATCCATCAACAACGAATAGCGTTCAGCCATAGTAGTTTCCCGGTGAAGGTGGCTAACGGGCAGCAAACATGCTGCTGCCCGACACGGTTATTTCACTTCCTGAATACGGGTGATCAGTTCCTGATGGTCTTTGCCATATTTATCGCGAACCGGCTGCGTTGCTTCATAAAAGGGTTTGGTATCTATTTCATGGAATTGCACCCCACCCGCTTTCATCGCCTCGAGGGATTTATCGTTATACGCTTTCCACAGTTCACGCTGCTCCGCCTGGGCTTCTTTCGCCAGTTTAAGGATTAAATCCTGATCCTCTTTTTTCAACTTGTCCCATTTGGGTTTAGAGAATAAGAACAGCTCAGGAATAATAAAATGTTTACTCCAGGTGTAATTCTTTACCACCGGTAAATAGTTATGCGCGACAAATGTCGGCGGATTATTTTCCGTGCCATCAATAACCCCGGTTTGCATACCGCTGAACACTTCGCTCACGCCCATCGCCACCGAGTTCGCGCCCATCGCTTTCAGGGTATCCAGAGCAATCGGGCTGCCCTGTACGCGGATTTTCATGCCTTCAAGATCTTCCATTTTTGTCACCGGCGCTTTGGTGATTAAGTTGCGCGTGCCGGCGTCCATCCAGCCGAGGAAGATCAGGCGCGATTTGCTGCTTTGGGTTAAGCGATTACCGATCTCCTGACCAATCATGCCATCCAGCACTTTATGCATATGGTCTTCATCGCGGAAAATATAGGGCAAGGTAAAGACATTGATCTCCGGTAATATTGCCGCCACCGGGGTCATGGAAACACGGATAATATCAATGGCACCAATTTGCGCCTGCTCAATCACTTGTTTTTCATCACCTAATACGCCGCCGGGAAACGTCTTAATATCGAGGCGACCATCGGTGGCTTTACTGAGTTTTTCACCCATATGTTTTACCGCTACCACATTTGGATAGTCGGCGGGATGCACATCCGCTGCGCGAAAGGTTTGGGCAAAAGAGGCGTGGGTGATAAACAACAGAGCGGAACTAATACAGACTTTTAGTAAGGTTTTCGCTGACTTCATTTACCGTGTCTCCAGAGGGTTTATTTTTCAGGAATAAAAGACCGACCACCAACAGAATGTTCGTGGCATAACACCGGATTATTTTTATGGGTATGTCTGAAAAGTCGACACTCTGAAGCGTAGTCACTTGGGGGGATTATTGCGATGATGATGTTCACAAAAAGAGCTGATTTTCAGCACGGTGTTTCATTTTTGCAGAGAAGCTCTTTTATTTTTCAAAAAAACAGCAGTTCAGAGAGTATTTTTTGGGATCTTCCTCTAACTTCACCGCTTTTCAGGTAAAAATGGCGCATTGCGCGCCATTTCTTTTATCCCACCTGCACCGATAGCATACTGATCGAGCCCATCTCAATGCCGTCTGTCGGTATCGACACCGGCTCTTTTCCGTCCCATGTTCCGAGCACATACAATAACGGCAGGAAGTGTTCCGGCGACGGGTTGGCGAGCGCGCCCCCTTGATGGTCAAGATAATTGATTAACGGATGCTGCTCGATCGGCCCCTGCCAGTTCAGGTTCTCTTTCACATATTCATTGAAAGCGGTTGCCCAGGGATAGGGCGTTTGATCGCCCTGCCAGCGCACCTGGCGCAGGTTATGTACGACGTTTCCGCTGGCTACCAGCATGATCCCTTCATCGCGCAGCGCCGCTAATCTGCGCCCCATTTCAAAGTGCCATGCCACAGGTTTAGTGCTGTCGATACTGAGCTGCACCATCGGGATATCCGCATGCGGGTACATTTTGATCAGCACGCCCCATGAACCGTGGTCAAAACCCCAGGCTTCTTTATCCAGGGTTACCGGAACCGGCGCGAGCAGCTCTACCAGCCGTTGTGCCAGCGCAGGCGAGCCGGGTGCCGGATAATGGGTATCAAATAACGCCTGCGGAAAGCCGCCGAAATCATGGATCGTTTGTGGCGCGTCCATCGCGGTAACGCCCGTCCCGCGGGTATACCAGTGGGCAGAGACCACCACCAGCGCTTTTGGGCGCGCCAGCGTCTCGCCAAGATGGCCCCAGGCGCGGGTATAGATGTTATCTTCCAGCGCATTCATTGGGCTGCCGTGGCCTAAAAACAGTGCGGGCATGCGAGGTGCTGACATGGTGATATCCTTACTGAGTGTGTCTGTTTGATAAAGCCAGATTACGCCTTTTCATTTACTGAAGAACCCGGATAACCATGAAGAAGATCATCAGTAATTTTGAATGTAAGGAATGCGTAAAGATGACCGGCCCGTCTCGCTTTTGCGCTGACAAATCCTTAGATTAATGAGAATGATTATCATACAGGAGTCACCTATGTCAGTACCTTTGATTCTGACCCTCCTCGCAGGCGCGGCGACGTTTATTGGCGCTCTCCTTGGTGTTATTGGACAGAAGCCCTCAAACCGCGTACTGGCGTTTTCCCTCGGCTTTGCCGCCGGGATCATGTTGCTTATCTCACTGATGGAGATGCTGCCCGCTGCGCTGGCGACAAAAAATATGCCGCCGATGCTCGGCTACGGCATGTTTGTGGTCGGTTTGTTGGGCTATTTCGCCCTCGATCGCCTGCTTCCGCACGCCCATCCGCAGGATCTGATGCGAGGGGCGCAGCAAAGCTCTGCGTACGGTATTCGCCGTACCGCTATTTTGCTGACCCTCGGTATTAGCCTGCATAATTTCCCGGAAGGGATCGCCACGTATGTCACCGCCAGTAACGACCTGGAGCTGGGCTTTGGGATTGCCTTCGCGGTTGCGTTACACAATATTCCCGAAGGGCTTGCCGTTGCCGGGCCAGTTTATGCGGCAACGGGCTCTAAACGCAGCGCGGTGTTCTGGGCGGGGATCTCCGGGATGGCGGAAATACTCGGCGGCGTGCTCGCGTGGCTGATTTTGGGAAGTCTGGTGTCGCCGGTAGTGATGGCGGCAATTATGGCCGCCGTGGCCGGCATTATGGTGGCGCTGTCGGTAGATGAACTGATGCCGCTGGCAAAAGAGATCGATCCCCATAACAACCCCAGCTACGGCGTGCTGTGCGGCATGTCGGTGATGGGGTTGAGCCTGGTAGCGTTACAGGCGATGGGATTTGGCGGCTAGCCTGGCTGGCGCGATAACGGGCAGCGGTAGGTTAATCACCCTGCTCAACGCGCCGCACTTTTTTTAGCTCATCCCGCAGGCGAAGATACCCTTTATAAATGGCTTCACGATCGTGACGGCAAGCTTTGTGATTACGTTTCAGCACGTGGATATAGCCAAAGGCAACGATAACAATCGCCACCATCCAATACCATGAGATAAACACAGCGCCCCCGTAAACTCTTCCGTTAAGAACTTATTAGCAAAACGATTCAATTTGATACGTTACTAAAGCTGCTACTGCCGTTACTAAAGCGGCAGTGCGTACCACTTTATAAGTAGAAAGGTGGATTTTCAACGTGAGAGCGTCAGAAGCACGCCAAACATTGATGCAGGACAGGCAAAAAAAAAATCCGCAGCCAGTGGCCGCGGATTTTTAGCATTCAGTCGAAGGATTAGCTGGCTTTACGCGCATGCTCCTGACGGTAAGCCACCAGGTCTTCGATGGTCACCACCGCCATATTGTGCTGTTTGGCAAACGCGATGCACTCCGGCGCACGCGCCATAGTGCCATCGTCATTGGTTAATTCACACAGCACACCCGCCGGTTTGAAACCCGCCAGAGTCACTAAATCGATGGTCGCTTCCGTGTGGCCGACGCGGGTCAACACACCGCCCGGCTGGGCACGCAGCGGGAAAACGTGACCAGGACGGTTCAGGTCGGACGGTTTAGCGTCGTCGGCAATCGCCGCGCGCACCGTGGTCACACGGTCGGCAGCGGAAACGCCGGTGGTCACACCGCGCGCCGCTTCAATGGTGACGGTAAAACCGGTACCAAACGCGCTGGTGTTGTTCTCAACCATCATCGGCAGATCGAGCTGTTTACGGCGTTCATCCGTCAGGCACAGGCAAACAATACCGCTACCGTGGCGAATGGTCAGCGCCATCTGTTCAACGGTCATGGTTTCAGCGGCGAAGATCATATCGCCTTCGTTTTCACGATCCTCGTCATCGAGCACCATCACACCACGGCCTTCACGCAGCGCGGCGAGAGCGAGTTCAATACGTTGGAAAGGCGTGCCAAACGAAGAAAGCAGCGTCTGATTCATGGTAAAAGACCTCAATAAAGTTATGGTTACCAGAATCAGGGCAGTCTTAGGAGTGTCGCAATGCGGCATAAAAAATAACGCGAGCGGGCGTCATTGCCCAGCAGAACCGTTACTCTCTCCCATCCGGACTTTAACCGTCGGCCCCGGAATCACACCGGATCTGCTGTCCTTCAGGCATTACCTGAAGCGCTCGCGGGCTTTCAGCGTTCGCTGATTTACCGCCGGTGGGGAATTTCGCCCCGCCCTGAGAATAAGCGGGATAACTATAACGCCGTTGATATCCTTCGGCAATGCATAAGCTTCAAACATTTCTGGTTTATCACCTGGGGTTATCACACTACAATAAGCTGATGCACCTTAGCCAAACAGGGACCCCAAAATGATTGATCCGAAGAAAATTGAACAGATTGCGCGACAGGTTCACGAATCCATGCCCAAAGGGATCCGTGAGTTTGGGGAAGACGTTGAGAAGAAGATCCGCCAGACGCTGCAGGGACAACTTACCCGCCTCGATCTGGTGAGCCGCGAAG
The DNA here is from genome assembly GCF_000814905.1 of Enterobacter sp. Bisph1. GTDB lineage: Bacteria > Pseudomonadota > Gammaproteobacteria > Enterobacterales > Enterobacteriaceae > Kosakonia. The sequence continues at coordinate 21,443 of NZ_JXAG01000037.1, read as the reverse complement.
AGTTTGACGTACAAACCCAGGTTCTGCTGCGCACCCGCGAAAAACTGGCGCTGCTGGAACAGCGCTTAAGCGAACTGGAAGGCCGCAGCAGCGCCGATGTCACCGAAGTGAAACCGGCTCCGGCCATTCCCCCGGTTGACCAGCAGTAATAAAAAAGCCCTCGTCAATGAGGGCTTTTTTTGATCCTTTTCCAACAACGCTTAGGTTACTGGTTGTCTTTCTGGATCTTTTTGATGATGTTGGTGGTTGAGCAACCATCTTCAAAGTTGAGCACCAGCACTTCACCGCCGTTCGCCCACACCTCTTCGCTACCGGCAATTTGTTCCGGCTTATAATCGCCGCCTTTGACCAGCAGATCCGGCAGGATCCCGGCAATCAGGCGCTGCGGCGTATCTTCTTCAAAAGAGACCACCCAATCCACCGCTTCCAGCGCGCTAAGCACAATCATGCGCTGCTCAAGGGGGTTAACCGGACGGGTTTCCCCTTTCAGACGTTTGGTAGAAGCGTCACTGTTGACGGCAACAATCAGGCGATCGCCCAGCTTACGCGCATTGGCCAGATAAGAGACATGACCGGCATGGAGAATATCGAACACGCCGTTGGTCATCACCACTTTCTCGCCGCGCTTACGCGCCGCTGCGACAGCCACTTTCAGTTCCTCTTCCGTCATCACGCCAAAGCCGGTTTCCGCGCGACCGCGCACCGCGTTTTCCAGCTCGATAGGCGAGACGGTTGAGGTACCGAGTTTACCGACCACCACACCTGCGGCGGCGTTAGCGAAATAGCACGCTTCTTCGAGGGAATTCCCTGCCGCCAGCGTAGCCGCCAGCACGCCAATCACCGTATCGCCTGCGCCGGTAACGTCATACACTTCCTGCGCCTGGGTGGGCATATGCAGCGGAGCTTTACCCGGCTGCAATAACGTCATTCCCTGCTCGGAGCGCGTGACCAAAAGCGCGGAAAGTTCGTAATCGGCAATCACTTTCATGCCGCGCTCGACGATATCGTCTTCGCTGGCGCATTTCCCGGCCACCGCTTCGAATTCCGACAGGTTCGGTGTCAGCAGCGTCGCGCCGCGATAGCGCTCGAAATCAGTGCCTTTCGGATCGATCAGTACCGGCACGCCCGCGTTACGCGCGAGCGTAATCATCTGCCGTACGCTTTCCAGCGCGCCTTTGGCGTAATCCGACAGCACCAGCGCGCCAATGCTGCTTAATGCCTGGCTGATTCGCTCATGCATCGGCTGCGGATCAATCCCGGCAAAGCCCTCTTCAAAGTCCAGGCGAATCAGCTGCTGGTTACGTGATAACACGCGCAATTTAGTGATGGTGGGATGCGTGGGGACCGAAACGAAATCACACTGGACATTCACGTCCGCCAGCGCTTTGCTGAGCGCACGCGCCGCATCATCAATACCCGTCAGGCCGACCAGCCGCGCCGACGCGCCAAGCGAAGCAATGTTCATCGCCACGTTCGCCGCGCCGCCCGGACGCTCTTCAATGGTATCGACTTTCACCACCGGCACCGGCGCTTCCGGCGAAATGCGGCTGGTTGGGCCGTACCAGTAACGATCCAGCATCACATCACCCACCACCATTACACCGGCTTGCTTAAACTCTGGCAGCGTCACTTTCATTCCCGTCTCCTGAGAGATACAAAATTTGCGCGCGATAATACCACACTTACGCGGGGGCGCACGGTTCCACCAGCCACTTGTGCCAGCTGCTTTTAATCAGCGCCCGCTCGGCAGCAAAACAGGAGAGCGCCACATGTCCGGGCAGCTCCTGTAACGCCAAATGGTGCAGTTCATCGCGCAGCGTCGTATAGGCGAGCGTCAATGCCTGCGCTTCTTGCTCATCCATAATGCCGTTTTGCGCCAGCCCCTCGAGGATGCGCACGTTATCCGACCAGCGCGTCAGCTTCGGTTTGTCATGGGCAAAGCGTAGCACCAGATACTGCGCGATAAATTCAATATCGGTAATGCCACCTTCATCGGTTTTCAGGTCAAAACGATCTTTATGCTTGTTGCCAAGATGAGCGCGCATCTTCTCACGCATTTCACGCACTTCCGTTTGCAAGGTTGTACCGTCGCGCGCGGTCATCAGGATATCGCGACGGATCGCATCGAATTCAGCGGTCAGTTTAGGATCGCCGTACACCACGCGCGCGCGCGCCAGCGCCTGATGTTCCCAGGTCCAGGCTTCGTTACGCTGATAATCGGCGAAGGACTCCGTGGTGGTGACCAACATGCCCGCCGCGCCGGAAGGGCGCAGCCGCGCGTCCACTTCATACAGAATGCCGGAGGAGGTACGCGTGCTAAACAGATGCATCACGCGCTGTGCCAGCCGCAGATAAAACTGGCGACCGTCGATTTCGCGCTCGCCATCCGTCATCACATCCATCGGACAGTCGTGGAGAAAAACCAGGTCCAGATCGGAACTGTAGCCCAGCTCCCAGCCGCCCAGCTTGCCGTAACCGACCACCGCGAACCCACGCCCGTCACGATCGTGCAGATGCGTCGGCTGACCATAACGCGCCACCATCTGCCCCCAGGCTTGTTGAACCACCGCGTCGATAATCGCTTCCGCCAGCCAGGTTAAGTGATCGCTCACTTTCATCACCGGCAGCGTACCGGCAATATCCGCAGCCGCCACGCGCAGCAGCTGCGCCTGTTTAAACTGGCGCACGGCTTCAAGCTGCTGCTCTTCATCCTCTTCAGGAACCCGCAACAAATACTGCCGCAGCTCATCGCGATACGCGTTCATGGCTGTCGGTTGATAAAGGGTGTTCGGGTCGAGCAGCTCATCGAGCAGAATCGGGTAGCGCGCCAGCTGGCTGGCGACCATGGGTGAAGCGGCGCACAGCGAAATCAGATGCTTTAACGCGCCGGGAAATTCACTCAGCAGTTCTAAATAGGTAGTGCGGGTAATAATGCCGGTGAGTAACGGCGTCAGGCGCGACAGCGGAACGGGGGCGTCATCACGGGAACAAACGTCACTGAGCAGATGCGGCATTAAGTGATCGAGCACCTGCCGCCCGCGTGGACCAATAGTGCGTTTATCCAGCTCTTTACGGAAATCGGCAATCAGCGCCACCACCCGCCGACGATCCTCGTCACGCAAGTGCGCCAGCACCGGCGTGGAATCCTCTTCCTGTAACGCATCCTGCCACAGCTCGCGCCAGCCCTCGGACAGGGCATCTTCTGGCGAATCCGTTTCATCATCGCCAATCAATTCGTTAAAGATGCGGCGCACCGCGGCCATCTGCGCCTCCAGCGTTGCGCTCAGCGCTTCCCAGCTTGCCTGGCCCATTCCCCAGGCCAGACGCGCGCGGTTGAGTTCATCGCCCGGCAGTGTCTGCGTCTGTTCATCATTGATGCTTTGCAGCAGATTTTCCAGCCGCCTTAGCCATAGATAGGCCTCGCGCAGAAGGGTTGCATCGCCCTGCGGTAACAAATGCAGCCGCTCAATGGCGGCCAGCGTCGGCAGCAGCGAACGGGATTGCAGCGCCGGTTCGCGCCCGCCGCGGATCAACTGGAAAACCTGCACGATAAATTCAATTTCGCGAATGCCGCCGGCACCAAGCTTAATATTGTCCTTCAGGCCACGGCGGCGCACTTCACGGGCGATCATGCCTTTCATATTGCGCAGGGATTGGATCACGCTGAAATCGATATAACGACGGAAGACAAACGGACGCAGCATCGCGCGTAATTCGCGGGCATGCTCGCCGTCGTCATCGCCCATAATGCGCGCTTTCACCATCGCATAGCGTTCCCAGTCGCGTCCCTGCTCCTGGTAATAATCTTCGAGGGCGGCAAAACTCAGCACCAGCGGGCCGCTGTCGCCAAACGGACGCAGGCGCATATCTACCCGGTAGACAAAGCCGTCCTGGGTGGGCTGATCGAGGACTTTAATCAGCCGTTGCCCAAGGCGAGTAAAAAATTGCGCATTGTCTAATTCACGACGACCGCCGCGGGTTACGCCGTTTTCTGGCCAGGCGAAAATCAAATCAATATCCGAAGAGAAATTAAGCTCGCCGCCGCCAAGCTTGCCCATGCCGAGCATCAGCATCGGCTGCGCCACGCCTTGTAGGTTACAGGGCGTGCCCCACTCGCGGCAGCAGGCGTCATAGAGCCAGTCCCGCGCGGCAACGATAAGGGTTTCCGCCAGCGCGCTCAGCTGTTGCAGAATCTCTTCATCGCTGACCAGCCGCAGCGCCTGGCTCCAGGCGATGCGGACCATGATGCGGCGGCGAAACAGCCGCAGCGTGTGCATCAATGCGGCTTCATCGGTGACCGTTGCTAATGCGCTTTGCAGCCATTGCGCGTAGTGATGCCACTCATCAGCCGGCGGCGGTGCGCCATCAAGCTCCGCCAGCCACTCAGGATGGGCGCTGATGCTTTCCCGAACAAAATCACTAAAAGTGAGCACTGACTGCGCCTGCTCGCTTAGGGGTTGCGCGGTGAGCGCCTCCGGTAAGCGCGAAAGTACCGTTTGCCAGTGCTGGGTTAATCCTGAGTGGTGCAGCATGGGAATATCCTTTCGTTAACGTTTTCCGCTATGCAACCAGAACGGCTCCTGGGATATGGCGGTATTGCGGAAATGTTCGATCTCGACTCTCTGGCGCGTTTCAATGGCATGGTGTAACCCCTGCCAGTTCTCCAGCCAGGCTTCGGCAAGGGCGCGATCGTAGCGCCCGCCCAGCAGTAATACGTTATCGATATTACGAACCAGACGCGGTAATTGGTCGCGATAGCTGTCGCCCAGCGGCTGGGCAAAGGCTTTTTTCAGCTCGGCGGCGCTGCGGGAGAGATGAATATCGGCAAAGCGTTTGAAAGAGTCGGCGAATTTGGCCTGCGCTTTTTCATCAAGGAAGACGCGCCAGCCCTGCGTCACCAGCCACTCGGTCAGTAACAGCTTCGCCATCGCCGATTCCGTACCCCACACCGCAGTGTTCGCGGAAACCGCCGAGGTGATAGTCGCGTCCGACTGGGTCAGCAGATCGCGTAAGTGAGTGCTCGCTTTACGCGGCACAATGCCGCCAAACAGCGTCAGCGCGTGGCGCAGCAGCGCAATCGCGTTAAGGATTTCAGCTTTCGCTTTTTCATCGCCGCGTACCCACAGCTCTTCATGGTATTGCCACTGCGACAAAGCCAGTTCCAGCGCGGCGGCAAAGCCTTGCTCAACGCTCGCCTTCGCAGGGGTTTGTAAAAACGACGTTGGACGGCGCTCGCGCGTCGCATTGCCCTGCGCCAGATGGTAGCCGCGCGCCGCTTTGCTCAGGCTCCCCTGACGCAGGCCGGAAAAATTCACCAACTGGCGCGCCAGCTTGAGAACATCCGTCGCCGAACCGCTCAGCAGCTCCAGCTCCAGCTCGCAAATCGGCTCGGCCAACTCGCCCGCTTTCACCTCGCCCAAATCAAGGCCAATCTCGATGCGGCTGTCGCCGACGTTGACCAGCCATTTTTCACGGGCAAAATTTGTGCTGAACAGCGGCTGCGCCTGCGCCTGTAAGTCATCGGGCAACACGCCCTCAGGCCAAACTTCCGCCGGGAAGCGGCTCAGATCGAGCTCGGGGCCGGTAAGGGGAATGTTATATTCAGGACGCTGATGTAAACCACCGATCACACGACCGGCGATTTTCATGGTCATCTCATACTGGTCGTCAAAACCGCGAATGCGCAGCCCCATATCGTGGCCGCGGAGCCAGTTGTCCGGCGTTTCGTAATAGATGTTGAGCAGCTGGCTGGGTGCGATATGTTCCTGCGTCAGCCCATGCAGATGTTGACGAAGCGTTTCCACGCTGTCCTGATTAACGATAAACTTTAATTCGATTTCCTGAGCCATGGCTTTGCACTTATGGTTATGTCACATCAATGAAAATTCCGGCGAACTAACGCGCCTGAGATTTGTCAGTAGATAGTATTTTGCGTCAAATTGCCATGCAATGCGCAATCTGACGGGTGCAAAAGTTCGCGTAAGTGCGCAGTTTGACCTGGAAGATTCCGATTGATGCCCGCAGCCAGGTATCGTCAGACTGTTGCCACTGTTTATCACTCACGTTTAATGAAAATAATGACTGCCTGATGCCAAAATTACGCCTGATTGGATTGACCCTTTTTGCGCTTAGCGTGTCTGTTGGCACCCACGCCGAAGAAAAACGTTATGTTTCCGATGAACTGAACACTTGGGTGCGCAGCGGCCCCGGCGATCATTACCGCCTTGTCGGCACGGTGAACGCCGGCGAGCAGGTGACTCTATTGCAAGAAAACAGCGATTACGGCCAGGTGCGCGACAGCACCGGTCGCACCGCGTGGATCCCCTTAAAACAGCTTAACAGCCAGCCCAGCCTGCGCACCCGCATGCCGGAACTGGAAAACCAGGTAAAAACGCTGACCGATAAACTGAACAATATCGACAATACCTGGAACCAGCGTACCGCCGAGATGCAGCAGAAAGTCGCCCAGAGCGACAGCGTCATCAACGGCCTAAAAGATGAAAATCAGAAGCTCAAGAATGAGTTAATTGTGGCGCAGAAAAAGGTCAACGCCGCCAACCTGCAGCTGGATGACAAACAGCGCACCATTATTATGCAGTGGTTTATGTATGGCGGCGGCGTGCTCGGCGCGGGTTTGCTCCTCGGCCTACTGCTGCCGCATATGATCCCCACCCGCAAACGCAAAGATCGCTGGATGAACTAAGCAGATTCGCCATCTTCTCTACACTTACGTATTATCTGTTAGCGAATGTGTAGAGGAGAGTGGCGGCGTGAAGAGTTATCTGGTCGGTGGTGCTGTACGTGATACGTTGTTGGGTCTGCCGGTCAAAGACAAAGATTGGGTTGTTGTCGGCGCTACGCCACAAGAGATGCTTGACGCGGGATACCAGCAGGTAGGCCGCGATTTTCCTGTGTTTCTCCATCCACAAAGCCACGAAGAGTATGCGCTGGCGCGTACCGAGCGTAAATCCGGCTCGGGCTACACCGGTTTTACCTGCTATGCCGCACCGGACGTCACGCTGGAGCAGGATCTGCTGCGCCGGGATCTCACCGTCAATGCGCTGGCGCAGGATAGCCAGGGTGACATCATCGATCCCTACGGCGGGCAGCAAGACCTGCGCAACCGCATCCTGCGCCATGTTTCCCCCGCTTTCGGCGAAGATCCGCTACGCGTGCTGCGCGTTGCCCGCTTCGCCGCCCGTTACGCCCATCTTAGCTTCCGTATTGCCGATGAAACGATGGCGCTGATGCGAGCGATGACCGAGGCGGGCGAGCTAACGCACCTGACAACCGAACGGGTATGGAAGGAGACGGAAAACGCCCTGCAAACCCGAAATCCCCAGGTTTACTTCCAGGTGCTGCGCGATTGCGGCGCGCTGAAAGTGCTGTTCCCGGAAATCGACGCCCTGTTTGGCGTACCGGCCCCGGCGAAATGGCACCCGGAGATCGACACCGGCGTGCATACGCTGATGACGTTATCGATGGCGGCGATGCTCAGCCCGCATGTCGATGTGCGCTTTGCGACGCTGTGCCATGATTTGGGCAAAGGTTTAACGCCGAAAGAGCTCTGGCCCCGTCACCACGGACACGGCCCGGCGGGCGTGAAACTGGTGCATGGGCTTTGCCAGCGCTTGCGCGTACCCAATGAGATCCGCGATTTGGCAAAACTTGTCGCAGAGTTTCACGATCTGATCCACACCTTTCCGATTTTACAGCCGAAAACCATCGTCAAACTGTTTGATTCCATCGATGCGTGGCGCAAACCGCAGCGCGTTGAGCAGATTGCCCTGACCAGCGAAGCTGACGTACGGGGACGTACCGGCTTTGAAGCCTGTGATTATTCGCAAGGACGTTTACTGCGTGAAGCGTGGGACGTGGCGCGCGCCGTACCGACCAAAGCGGTGATTGATGCAGGGTTCAAAGGTGCACAAGTGCGTGAAGAGCTGACCCGACGCCGGATAGCGGCGCTGGCGACCTGGAAGGAACAGCGTTGCCCTCAGCCGCAAGACTGAGGGCGCAACGTTTATTAGAAGAAGACTACATAAACCGCCGCCGCGACCACGAAACGGTAAATCGCGAATGGGATAAAGGAGATGTGTTTAATCAGCTCCAGGAAGGTTTTAATGGCAATCAGCGCCACAATAAAGGCCGTGATAAAACCCACGGCGAACATCGGGATATCGCCCGTGGTCAAAAAGCCGATGCTTTTATAGAGATCCAGCGCCGTTGCGCCCATCATCATTGGCACCGCCAGCAGGAAAGAGAACTCCGACGCGGCATAGCGGCTCACGCCCATTAACATGCCGCCGGAAATCGTTGCCCCCGAGCGGGAAAAGCCCGGCCACAGCGCCAGACACTGGAAGCAGCCAATCATAAACGCCTGACGATAGGTCATATCATCAACGCCCTGCGCGCGCGGCACTTTCGGCTTCAGTAGTTCGGCAGCAATCAGCAGGAAACCGCCAACCACCAACGCATAGGCTACGTTGCGTGGGTTAAACAGCGACTTGATAGCGTCGTGGAACACCAGACCCAGCACCACCGCCGGGATCATACCTAACAGGATATGAATCAGCGTCAGGCGCCCGGTACCCGTGCCTTCGTGGCGTGGTTTGCCAAAATGAATGCCAATCAGGCCAAACAGACGACGCCAGAACATCACCACCACGGCGAGGATCGAACCTAACTGGATCACCACTTCGAACGTTTTTGCCGTGTCGCCTTCAAAGCCCAATATATGGCCTACGATTATCATGTGACCGGTGCTGGATACGGGCAGAAATTCTGTAAGACCTTCAACAACGCCCAGAATGGCTGCTATCAGCAATGAATGCATATCGCCCATCAATAAACCCCTAAAAAGATATAAAAAAACGGCTTTTCCCGCAGAGAAGCCGTGAAAGACCGCTATCTATGACCTGAATACTAGCGCTTGGTTTAACGATTATGAATTTAAATACTGCCTTTCGGATTTAGGCCACGTTCGATAATGACGCCGACATTCAGCGCGCGGGCGACGGCTCCGGGCTTGCTCAGTTTGATGCGAACCCACGGCGAGTTAAAACGTGCCAGCAACAGATCGGCCACCTCTTCGGCGACGCGTTCAACCAGTGCAAAGCGACCGCCTTCAACGTGGCCGACAATCACGTCGGCGATATCCGCATAGCTAAGACAGTCATTAACATCATCGCTCTTTGCCGCCCGGCGATTATCCCAGGCCATTTCGATATCGAACACCAGCTTCTGCTCAATGGTCTGTTCCCAGTCGTAAACGCCAATGGTCGTGATGACCGAGAGCTGCTCTATAAATACAATGTCCATTCCACCCCGCCTGCTGTTTGCTCCGGCGCTGCCGCTGTCAGACCGCATCTTTCCTGCAACCTGTCAGATTTTGCGCAAAACCTGGATACCACTTTTCGTTAATTATGCGTATTATCCACGGATGCAGAGTATAAAACGACATTTTCACAACGGAACAGCGTTATGAGTGCAATCGCGCCTGGAATGATTCTCCTTGCGTACCTTTGCGGCTCAATTTGCAGCGCCATTCTGGTCTGCCGCATCACCGGTCTGCCCGATCCGCGCGTTAGCGGTTCTGGCAATCCGGGGGCGACCAACGTATTACGAATTGGCGGCAAGGGAGCAGCCGTAACGGTACTGGCTTTCGACGTTTTAAAAGGCATGCTACCGGTGTGGGGCGCGTACGCCCTTGGCATTACGCCGTTCTGGCTGGGGCTTATCGCCATCGCCGCCTGTCTTGGCCATATCTGGCCGATTTTCTTCAAATTCCAGGGTGGTAAAGGGGTGGCGACGGCGTTTGGCGCTATCGCACCTATCGGCTGGGATTTAACCGGCGTTATGGCGGGGACCTGGCTGTTAACGGTGCTGTTAAGCGGGTATTCATCGCTGGGCGCGATTGTCAGCGCCCTGATAGCGCCCTTTTATGTCTGGTGGTTTAAACCGCAGTTTACCTTTCCGGTGGCGATGCTCTCGTGCCTGATCCTGCTGCGCCATCACGATAATATTCAGCGTCTTTGGCGACATCAGGAAAGCAAAATCTGGTCGAAGCTGAAGAAGAAAAAAGCGCAGAAAGACGAGAGCGAAAAAGCGTCATAAGCGTGCCCGGCGCATTCTGTGCAACCGGGCAACTGCTTTTTAAGCAGCGGGCAGCTCCGCCAGAGGCCAGCGCGGACGCACCGTTACCCCAAGTCCGGCATCATGTCCGGCTTTCAAACGTACCATTCCTGCATACGCAATCATCGCGCCGTTATCAGTGCAAAACTCCGGGCGCGCATAGAACACTTCGCCACGGCGCTTGTGCATCATCTCGGCCAGCTTTGCACGCAGCGTACGGTTCGCGCTGACGCCGCCCGCCATAACCAAACGGGTAAAGCCCGTCTGCTCCAGCGCGCGCTTGCATTTGATCATCAGCGTATCAACCACCGCATCTTCAAACGCGCGAGCAATATCGGCGCGGGTTTGTTCATCATTACCATTATTGCGAATGGTATTCGCCGCGAAGGTTTTTAACCCGGAGAAACTAAAATCGAGCCCCGGGCGATCGGTCATCGGACGCGGAAAGACAAAACGCCCTTCCGTGCCCTGCGACGCCAGTTTCGACAACATCGGCCCGCCGGGATAATCAAGCCCCAGCAGTTTGGCGGTTTTATCAAAGGCTTCACCAGCGGCATCGTCAATCGACTCACCGAGCAGTTGATAATGACCAATCCCGGTTACGCTAATAAGTTGCGTATGACCGCCGGAAACCAGCAGCGCCACAAAAGGAAACGCCGGAGGATTCTCTTCCAGCATCGGTGCCAGCAGATGACCTTCCATATGGTGAACCGGAATCGCCGGTACATCCCAGGCAAAGGCGAGGGAACGGCCTACCGTTGCGCCCACCAGCAGCGCACCCACCAGCCCCGGGCCTGCGGTATAGGCCACCGCATCAATATCTTTCGCCCTCAGTCCGGCCTCTTTAAGCGCGGCCTGAATCAGCGGCACGGTTTTACGCACGTGATCGCGCGAAGCCAGTTCCGGCACAACGCCGCCGTAATCAGCGTGAAGTTTCACCTGACTATACAATTGGTTGGCTAAAAGCCCCTGTTGATCGTCATAAATTGCGATGCCGGTTTCATCGCAGGATGTTTCAATGCCCAGTATGCGCATGACTCTGTTTACCTCTTTGCAATAGCGCGCAGTGTAGGGCGAATGCCGGGCGATGTAAAACTTTGCTCACTCCTGCAGCGCAGTTCGTGTATACTCCTCACCCTTACAAAAGTCCCCTTATAAAACGGGCGGCGGTGCTTTACAAAGCAGCGGCAGTTGCAGTAAAATTCCGCACCATTTTGAAATAAGCTGGCGTGAACGCCAGCGGCAAACCGATTTAATCAAAGGTGAGAGGCACATGCCGGTAATTAAAGTACGTGAAAACGAGCCGTTCGACGTAGCTCTGCGTCGCTTCAAACGTTCCTGCGAAAAAGCAGGTGTTCTGGCGGAAGTTCGTCGTCGTGAGTTCTATGAAAAACCGACTACCGAACGTAAACGCGCCAAAGCATCCGCAGTGAAACGTCACGCGAAGAAACTGGCTCGCGAAAACGCACGCCGTACTCGTCTGTACTAATTCGTCTGGGCGAGCGCCCTTTCGTTTAGACCGAGTTGTAGTTGTAAGGCCGTGCTTCCGAAAGGAATGCGCGGCTTATTTTCGTTTATAACCTGATATATCCTGCGGTTTTCGGTCACCTTTCATCGGCCCGGAAAGCAATGGCTATAAAAGCTCAAAACGGGGCCTATGGCTGGACGAATCCCACGTGTCTTTATCAATGACCTGCTGGCGCGCACCGACATCGTCGATCTCATCGACGCGCGTGTAAAGCTGAAAAAGCAGGGCAAGAACTATCACGCGTGCTGTCCATTCCATAACGAAAAAACCCCCTCTTTCACCGTGAACGGTGAAAAACAGTTTTACCATTGCTTTGGCTGCGGCGCGCACGGCAACGCTCTCGACTTCCTGATGAACTACGACAAGCTCGAGTTCGTCGAAAGCGTCGAAGAACTTGCCGCGATGCACAATCTTGAAGTGCCGTTTGAAGCAGGCAGTGGGCCCAGCCTGATTGAGCGCCATCAACGGCAAACGCTCTATCAATTAATGGATGGGCTGAACGCGTTCTATCAGCAATCTTTAACACAAGCTGCCGCAGAGCCTGCTCGCCAGTATCTGTCCAGGCGCGGTTTGACCAGCGAAATCATTACGCGTTTCGCCATTGGTTACGCGCCGCCCGGCTGGGACAATGTGTTGAAACGTTTCGGCGACAATAGCGAAAACCGCAAGTCGCTGATTGATGCTGGAATGCTGGTCACCAACGACCAGGGACGCAGTTACGATCGTTTTCGCGAACGGGTAATGTTTCCGATTCGTGATAAACGGGGACGGGTGATTGGTTTTGGTGGTCGCGTTCTGGGTAACGATACGCCAAAATACCTTAACTCGCCGGAGACGGATATTTTCCATAAGGGCCGCCAGCTGTATGGCCTTTATGAAGCGCAGCAGGATAAAGATGAACCCCAGCGGCTGTTAGTCGTCGAAGGTTATATGGATGTCGTTGCGCTGGCGCAGTACGGCATTAACTACGCGGTGGCTTCGCTGGGTACATCAACTACAGCGGATCATATTCAGTTACTGTTTCGCGTAACGAAAAACGTCATCTGCTGTTACGACGGCGATCGCGCAGGACGCGATGCCGCATGGCGAGCGCTGGAGACCGCGCTGCCCTATATGAGCGATGGCCGACAGCTGCGTTTTATGTTTCTGCCGGACGGTGAAGATCCGGATACGCTGGTGCGTAAAGAGGGTAAAGAGGCGTTCGAAGCGCGGATGGAGCAGGCTCAGCCGCTCTCCACGTTTCTGTTTAACAGCCTGTTGCCGCAGGCGGATTTAACCACGCCAGACGGAACAACCCAGCTTGCCGCGCTGGCACTGCCGTTGATAAACCAGGTGCCAGGCGAAACGCTACGCATCCAGTTGCGACAGCTGTTGGGGAATAAAATTGGTATTTTCGATGATGCTCAGCTTGATCGATTAATGCCAAAACAGGTGGAAAGCGCAGCGGCGCGCCCCGCTCCCCAGCTAAAACGCACAACCATGCGTATACTGATAGGACTGTTGATCCAGAACCCGGAACTGGCGCCAAAAGTACCGCCGTTAGAAGGTTTGGATCCATCAAGGCTCGCCGGGCTTGGCTTATTTTCAGAACTGGTCAACACTTGTTTGTCACAGCCGGGTCTGAATACCGGGCAGTTGCTGGAACACTATCGCGGCACAAAAGAGGCCGCAACACTTGAAAAGTTGTCAATGTGGGACGATATAGCAGATAAAGACATCGCTGAAAAAACGTTCACAGACGCGCTCAATCATATGTTTGATTCGATGCTTGAACGGCGGCAAGAAGAGTTGATAGCTCGCGACCGCACACATGGTTTAAGCAGCGAAGAACGCCGGGAGCTATGGCAGTTAAACCAGGAACTGGCAAAAAAGTAAATTCAACGGCTTAAGTGCCGATAATCGATCGGGAAGATCCCGACAGCCGCGTTGAGGGCCAGCGGCAAAGATATAAATACACCCTCGCGTTAAATGTTGGCGGTTTTTTTCGCCGACCGACACCAACCCTCGTGAATTAAGTGTGGATACCGTCTTATGGAGCAAAACCCGCAGTCACAGCTTAAGCTTCTTGTCACCCGTGGTAAGGAGCAAGGCTATCTGACCTATGCCGAGGTCAATGACCATCTGCCGGAAGATATCGTCGACTCCGATCAGATCGAAGACATCATCCAAATGATCAACGACATGGGCATCCAGGTGATGGAAGAAGCACCGGACGCCGATGATCTGTTGCTGGCTGAAAACTCCAACAACACTGACGAAGACGCGGAAGAAGCCGCCGCACAAGTGCTTTCCAGCGTTGAATCTGAAATCGGGCGCACCACTGACCCGGTACGCATGTATATGCGTGAAATGGGCACCGTTGAACTGTTGACCCGCGAAGGCGAAATTGACATCGCTAAACGCATCGAAGACGGGATCAACCAGGTTCAGTGCTCCGTCGCCGAATACCCGGAAGCGATCACCTATCTGCTGGAGCAGTACGATCGCGTGGAAGCGGAACAGGCTCGCCTGTCCGATTTGATCACCGGCTTTGTCGATCCAAACGCTGAAGAAGAGATGGCGCCAACCGCCACCCATGTGGGATCTGAACTCTCCAGCGAAGAGATGGATGACGACGAAGACGACGAAGATGAAGACGACGACGACAACAGCGACGATGACAACAGCATCGATCCTGAGCTGGCGCGTGAGAAATTCGCCGAGCTGCGTACCCAGTACGAACTGACCCGCGACACCATCAAAGCTAAAGGCCGCAGCCACGCCGCGGCGCAGGAAGAGATCCTGAAGCTTTCTGAAGTGTTCAAACAGTTCCGTCTGGTGCCGAAACAGTTCGATTACCTGGTTAACAGCATGCGTATCATGATGGATCGCGTGCGTACCCAGGAACGTATCATCATGAAGCTGTGCGTTGAACAGTGCAAAATGCCGAAGAAAAACTTCATTACGCTGTTCACCGGCAACGAAACGAACGAGACCTGGTTTAACGCCGCGCTGGCGATGAACAAACCGTGGTCTGAGAAGCTGCATGAAGTGGCGGAAGAAGTTCAGCGTGGCCTGATGAAGCTGCAGCAGATTGAAGAAGAGACCGGCCTGACCATCGAGCAGGTTAAAGATATCAACCGTCGTATGTCTATCGGCGAAGCGAAAGCGCGTCGTGCGAAGAAAGAGATGGTTGAAGCGAACCTGCGTCTGGTTATCTCTATCGCTAAAAAATACACCAACCGTGGTTTGCAGTTCCTCGATCTGATTCAGGAAGGCAACATTGGTTTGATGAAGGCGGTAGATAAGTTCGAATATCGCCGTGGCTATAAATTCTCCACCTACGCAACCTGGTGGATCCGTCAGGCGATCACCCGTTCCATCGCGGATCAGGCACGCACCATTCGTATTCCGGTACATATGATTGAGACTATCAACAAGCTCAACCGTATTTCCCGCCAGATGCTGCAAGAGATGGGGCGTGAACCGACGCCGGAAGAGCTGGCTGAGCGTATGCTGATGCCGGAAGATAAGATTCGTAAAGTGCTGAAAATCGCCAAAGAGCCAATCTCCATGGAAACACCGATTGGTGATGATGAAGATTCGCATCTGGGTGATTTTATCGAGGATACCACCCTCGAGCTGCCGCTGGACTCTGCCACCACCGAGAGCCTGCGCGCCGCCACGCACGACGTTCTGGCGGGCCTGACCGCCCGTGAAGCGAAGGTCCTGCGTATGCGTTTCGGTATCGATATGAACACCGACCATACGCTGGAAGAAGTGGGTAAACAGTTCGACGTAACCCGCGAACGTATCCGTCAGATCGAAGCGAAGGCGTTGCGCAAACTGCGTCACCCGAGCCGCTCTGAAGTGCTGCGTAGCTTCCTCGACGATTAATTCGTAACGCTTAATCAAGCTCCCGCCCGGGAGCTTTTTTTTTGCCCTGGATTTATCGTTACAGACCGCGCGTCACCAGCGCCTCGTCCAGTTCGCGGTAGGCTTCAACCAGTTTATCCAGCGTGGCGCGGTTCAGACCGCTGGGATTGGGCAGCACCCAGACCTGCGTCACGCCGATGGTGATATTTTGTTTGCCCCAGTTCGCGCCCCGCACGCTAAACGCTTGTTCAAAGGCTTGCTTGCCCAAAATCGCCAGCGCGGCAGGCTGGTAATCCTCTATTTTCTTAACCAGCGCCCTGCCCCCGCTGCGCAGCTCCTGCAGTTCAACTTCCGTGGCCTGTACAGTTGGGCGCTCAACCAGCATGGTGATACCGCAGCGGGTATCGAGCAGGCGATGTTCCTCTTCCGGACGCAGCTGTTGGTCGGTAAACCCGGCCTGATGAATCACTTTCCAGAAGCGGTTGCCCGGATGGGCAAAATGAAAACCGGTATGAGCCGAGGATTTACCCGGATTGATGCCGCAAAAGACCACCCGCAGGCCCGGCGCCAAAATATCGTGGATCATGCTTAACTCCATAACAAAACGATAATCTTAGTATAAGAGATTGAATTCGCATTGTTTATAAAAGCATCAGCCAGGTGATTCCTGCTGGATTGCAGGGGTAAGTTACTTTATAATTCCCCGCCACGGCCCCTTAGCTCAGTGGTTAGAGCAGGCGACTCATAATCGCTTGGTCGTTGGTTCAAACCCAACAGGGGCCACCAAATAAAACAAGGAGTTAGATGAGAAATCGTCTAACTCCTTTTTCTTTGGATGCGATTTGGGTCAGGTAATGGGTCAGGTAAGAAATTACTACCTTCCCCCTCTTCATCTCGCTGCAAGCATCCCCGGATAGTGATAAAAGCCAGAAGTACTGCCCGTAAAATTCACGATACAGCGTTATTACGGCTCCGTCGAAACAAGCCAGTTGCTTGTCGTGCTCGCAGGATATCTACCGCTCGAAGATAAGGGGATTGCTCCTGCCAGTTAAATCCCCTGCGATCGATACGAACCAGTTCGTACTTATCCACCAGGAAGTTGACTGCATCGGCCAGGGTAATCCCGGCATCAATATGTTCCTTAATAACAGTTTTATCACTGAACGGCGTGTCGTTCAGTGTCAGGCCATAGTGCTGTTCCAGTAGGCGTGTCAGTAGCATTTGCCAGACTGCAACGGGCGACAGACAGGGCTTTACCGCCCGCGAAGTTGTTGCAGGTTGAGGTTTCATGTTTACTCTCGTGAAAGTAATTAACGCTGAGCGGGGTAAATGGCGATGTATACGTAGCCGCAGCTGCCAAGGGTATCGGCTTCACAGGTGAAACCGTTGTGGTACAGGGTGACGCAGTGGGCATGGCTAGGGTTCATTTCACCAGTGGTAAGCATTGACTCCATCTGGCTGATAAAATTCGGAAATACCTCATCCAGCTTAAGACATTCTGCTTCGCTGAATTTACCGGTAATACTGGCTCGGTCAGCCAGATAGTGCAGCCGGTTGCCCTCCTGAACCAGACGTGCTCCCAGGCGCGGCGTGATATCCCGCTGCAGGCCCCATGTGGTGTTGCTCATTTATAACCTCTTTATTTTCAGTTCAGGATGATACTCATCAGACAGGCATACGGTCCGTTGCGGTCCTGGCGGCGTTCGGCGTATACCGCCAGCACGCCGGGAATGTCAGGAACGACCTGGCCGATGTAATGACAGACACTGCCGTGCCACTGGTATCTGCTGGTGCAGTATCGAAAAATGCAGGAGGCCGGATGCTGACGGTAAATCGCCATCGCCCGGCGTTTACTGACAATTCTCATGTCATACCTCAAAGCAGACCGTGTTCAGCGAACGACAATATCTGCGTACCACCTACGATAAGGTGGTCAGGCACACGGATATCAACGAGCTGAAGCGCCTGCACCAGACGCTGCGTGATGGTCTTATCTGCCTGGCTGGGCGTGGTGTCGCCGGAGGGATGGTTATGCGCCAGTATCACTGCGGCTGCATTGAAATACAGGGCGCGTTTGACCACCTCACGGGGATGTACCTCGGTGCTGCTGATGGAACCGGCAAATAGAGTTTCGTGGGCAATCAATTGATTCTGTTGATTCAGATACATCACCATAAACTCTTCACGCTCCAGCCCCGCCATTTTCAGTTTCAGCCAGTCACGAGCTGCTTGGGTAGAGGTAAATGCCACGCCTGTTTCGCGCAGATGTCGGTCAAGCAGGTTAAGAGCTCGTTTTACTGTCCTCAGCGTGTTCAGGGGCAGCGAGCCATACTGCGGATGAAAAGATGTACCCATTTTCTGTTTTCCGTTAAGTAAGGAATATTGATGAGGGAAGTATTACTTCAAAAGGCCCGCTCTCTTACCATACAGTTTCAGGGCCACACTAAAGGTTGGGTCGATGGCTTCGAACCATGCCCAGACAGTCGTGATGCCTGTTCCCGCCGGAAAATGTAAGAAAGGCTCGCTTATAACCACTTCGTCATCCTCCTCTGTTACCGGAGCGTGTTTTAGCAACTCCCACAGGGCATCAGACCGGGACAGTTCTTCACTGTTCATTACGATCGCTCAGTCAGTAATGCGAATAATTGCGTTGGATTCAGGGTGCTGCAGGGCATAATCCCGCAGGCGGTAATAGTGCTCAGTCATGGCATCGCATTCGGTGCGACAGGCGTGATGGCTGTATTCAATCAGGCAGACAGCGATGCCTGCGGCTTCCACGCTCATTTCCGCACTATTGCCGTTCATACTGTTGAACAGAGGCCATTTATCGTCACTGTCAGCATCAGGGGCAATAAACGCTCCGCCATTACTGAGCGTGTAAAAGGACCAGATACCACCGCTGTATTCATCACAGAAGCGGTCCATCCAGGCGAAAATGCGTGGTTCCAGCGTTATCCACTGCGGGATAGCGCCAAAGTGCAGCGGCCAGAAATCGAGACGCTGTTCGTCAGGTACTGGTGTTGCAGTGAGGTCAGATTGAGATTCATTAGCGGACATGAATTCGCATTGCGTTTGTGTCGTCATGGGTATTCTCCGTCAATAAAAACGCCAGCGACGATGGCTGGCGTATGGGAAATAAAGGACATACAGGGATGATGAATGGGTGTGGTCAGGGGGAGGATACTCTGAGGATGTCATACTGCCGGATATAGCGGTTTAGTCCCTCACCGGCATCCGATTGCAAAGTTCCACGCCCGCCAGACCATTCGGCCTTCAGAGTCACGAACCACCAGGCGGAAGTAACTGCGCTGGTCATCTTCAATGGCGATGTTTTGATACCGGCTGGTAATAGTGTCGGCCTGCTGCCGGGTGAAAGATCCCGGTGGTAACCATTGAGGTTCAGACATGCGGTGTACCTTAAAAGCAAAATCCCCTGTCGCAAAAGCGACAGGGGACTGAAAGAGTGGAAGGGAAAATAGGATATTTTTCGTGTCGTAACGATAACACTACTGCTTAGCTGCCTGTTTTGCTTTTTCCCATGATGGTCGGTTTCGGCCAGTGAACTCTTTCACATCTGACCAGTACCCAATCGGATATTGTATTACCGTTTCGTTGCCAACGCCGATGTCAACAGACAGATATTGACCACCTTTAATGGACCCTTTACGCACCCAGGCATTTGGACTGCAGGTTCCGGTATCACGCTGTTGCCAGGATCGGTCATCTCTGTCGATGATGTAAAAATCACCTAATGCACATCCACTGGCAGACTTGTGATTTAACACTGCGACCACGTGCTTGGTATTACCGACAATCACACAACTATTCTGTTTTCCTCCACATGTGCTCCACAAAGTGTCACCATTACCACCAGTAAATTCCCAGATGGTATTTGGTGGTGGGGTATCGTTGGATATTGCAGTAGAGGCTGGAGTTTGTTCTGGAACCACAGTCCCATTTACCAATGCACGTAATACTTTCAATTCACTATCGCTAGGGGTATTAACCCATTGTCCATCTTTACCATTATTGTAGAAGCCTACAAAGTTCTGAAGGTCAGGTTGGTATAAGAACGTAAGATTGTGGTTACCGCAATTCCCCTCCTCGCACATAAAACCTTTCAAGTAGACCTTACCATCAATTTTTAGTGGTTCCATCGGACCCGCAGGACCATTCATCTGTTCGAGCATAGTCGGTAAACCATTTAGTTTCATGGTCTCATCAAACGACTTTTTATACGCAGGATCTGTCTTGTACAGGTTGAAAGGATAAGGGCAGGTATTGTTTTCTGATTGACAGTTCTTGGCTTCTACCGCCGTTTCGATTGATGCCTGGACTGCAGTCGGGGCCATCAGTGCTACAGATAGAGCCAACCAACTCCATTTAACCCTTGGAGAATAAGGTTTTCTTTTCATAGTGAAACTCCTGATAAAGCCCCATGACGCTTCAGGGGCTGGGGGCTTATGCTGGTGTATAGCGCTCTGGAATTGTACCGGAGCTAGTGGAGTGGCAAAGACCGGTTGCCGCTCCGTTATTGCATATCTCCACACCTGAATTGCAGCAATCAGTTTACTGTGAACAATCGGGCTGGTGATTTGGTCTTCGGTTGAGTTATCGTGATGTACTCCATTTTTTCATAACGCCATGTTATTGTTTTTACTTGCTAGAAAAGGTCATCAAACCGAAGCTCATCCTGACTCCCCCTTATCGGCAACCTGAGACAAAACTTCACGGATATAGCCAAAGTGCGGAAGAGCCCGGATAAAGCCCGCCTGTGGGGTTAACTGGCTGAGACGTTTTCGCGGGGTAAAAGTGGTGTGCAGGACTGTTACCGCATGGATGGTCACCAGAGGATGCACGGTGATATGCCCGTTAAGTTCACCGGTGAGGTACCAGCAGCCGTCGAGTGATATCAGGCGGTACGGGGCCAGTCCGTCACAACGTTCACCGTCGGCCAGCAGCAGTATCCGCTGGCAGGCGGTAATGGCAGTGACGAGACGGTAAAACACCAGTGAGCTGGCCGGGGACACAGACTGTGGCGGCTGCCATACCAGACACGGCATCCCTCCTGCAGTGAGCAGCATGCCCGCCAGACGCCGGTCCAGCCCAGGAAAGATATCGGCCAGTCCGGCCCGGTGAGCAAAGGTCAGCGCATCCAGCTCGCCCTGCACGCCCCCACCGGTACTGCGCAGTCGGCATTGCCCCCGTCGATACTCCAGGTCGAGGTACATCAGCCGTTCGCGAAAATCCCGTCGCAGGGTACGGACTGACACACCAAACTCTGCAGCCAGCCGCGCCATGTTCAGCGTTTCACCGGCAACCAGGCGGCTGATTATCAGTGACAGTCTGACAGCCAGCCGGTCATGACGGCGCTCTGCCTGTGTCATCTTGAATCTCCGTAATAGTTAACTGACTGAATATGAAATGATTCTAAAGAGGGGGGCGGACAGGGTATGGACATGGAATGAACTATTTTTTATCTGCCTCCGGAAGCAGGCCCAACACGGCACACCGTGAAATGCGGTGATAAAACACTCAATCCAATGAGGGGGAAACGGACAGGGAGTGTCCTTTGTTAACATGGCGATAACACTCTCAGGACTGAAACCCACTCAGCATAGCTTCCGCCATCACCCAGAGAGCCCTGTTGAGCTTCACATCTCCGTC
Source organism: Enterobacter sp. Bisph1 (assembly GCF_000814905.1). GTDB lineage: Bacteria > Pseudomonadota > Gammaproteobacteria > Enterobacterales > Enterobacteriaceae > Kosakonia. The sequence continues at coordinate 259 of NZ_JXAG01000037.1, read as the reverse complement.
GATACCACGCACGGCGCGGGTATGTGTTCGCCCGCCTTTTGCACTCCGACCACAGAGCCCGCCCTTAATCAGGTTCTCCTGAATACGCTGGTATGTGGTCCACAGATCATTGCTCTCATCCTGCCAGCGGCGTAGGGAGAGTATCTGAGCTGCTGTCACCGGCTGGTGGTCCTCACCAAAACGGTACGTCAGTGCAGCCTTTGCCAGAGCCTGTTGTGCAGGTGGCGGCAGCATCAGCGACTGCATGGCATCCCGCTTC
>NZ_JXAG01000036.1 GCF_000814905.1 Enterobacter sp. Bisph1 | reverse complement strand
TCCCGGTAGCATCTGGTACGAACTGGTGCCGTCATGAGAGTTGAGCAGAATGATTTCCGGCACTTGCTTGCCGGTAATTTGCCCCTCGCGACGCAGGCGCAGCATGTGTTTTGTGTGCTCGCGACGCTCGGGGTCACGAACTCTGGTCTGACAGGCAAAGAACGGCTGAAAGCCCTCTCGCTGTAGGTTTTCAAGAACGGTAATGGTTGGTATCCAGGTATACCGTGCGCTGCGTGACGTATGCTTCTCCTCACTGAACACACTTGGCACCACCCGAAACAACTCTTCACGGGTTAACGGACGGTCACGACGAATAAGGTTTGCTGCGCCAAAGCGCGAAGCCAGACGGGTCATAAGCAGACTCCTAATTATGGAAAAATAAAGACAAAAAAGCCCTGTCGCATATTCGCGGCAGGGCTCAGTAAATAACTGGTGAATTTGGTAAGAATTCAGAAGAAGAAATTCCAGACGGCGCGGGCAACAGATACTACGGTATCACGTACAGCCTGGATAATTGTCCGAACCGGGGCTGGTATCAGGGGCATGCTGCTTACCGTGTCCAACACCGAACCAACCGTTTCACCAAAATCGTCACAGGCTTTTTTATTTACGGCATCGGTACGAAGCGGCGCGTTGAGCTGAGATACCACCGGGCTGCTGGCCTCACGTGGCAGACAACGAATCATCCGTTCAGCCATCACCCGCAGCCCCCACTGCAAACGTACCGACACCGCGCAGACAGGGTTTACAGGTTGGAAGAGTTCATGCAACTGGCAGATTTTGCGGCTGATATTTTGTTTCTGCTCTGTAGACAGCTTTTCACCACCGCATGTGGGTTCAACCTTGTCGGACTGACTGATAACAAACAACACTTTATGCCGGTATGCTTCACCAATCACCTCCCGGTAAAAATGTTCATCCACCGCCAGAGACCGGTCATCGGCCTTAATAAGCCACAGCACTAAGTCTAAGCGAGAGAGCTGTTGACGGTACAGCGCAACATACTCGGTATCACGAGCTCTGCTTTCACCCACGCCAGGCAGGTCGACGATGGTCATAAAGTGCTCGCCAACCTGCTGGCGAAATCGCAAAGGTTCACGGGTACAGGCTGATATGTCGCTGACCGGCGATACCTCACCGGCAAACAGGGCATTGCACAATGAGGACTTACCCGCTCCAGTTTTGCCCATAATGCCGATCATTGGCTCGTAATTTGTCAGTTGACGAATTTGCTGCATGATCCGCTCTGAGGCCCATGCTGGTAAGCTAGCAAGTGAGTTCCGTAAGGACTGCAGACTTTCCTGATTTTTCATAACATCTCCTGAGTTAAAGAATACATAAACGGCGAACCCTTATGGAGTCGCCTAAATGATGTTGCGTTCAGAGAGATGATATATGTCTGAAATTATTTCTAATGCTTATACACGGGACTCTTTCCAGGCTTTCTGAATTTCTATTCCTACTAGTAGGCTAATTCGTTACTCCTTATAGCCGAAAAGGAGACAACATTGACATTTGAATAAAAAGCACCGGTAGTTAGCCTGTGCTTTTTATGCTGCGATTACTTCTTCATTGGTGGGATTTTAGGACCGCTTGCTGGAGCAAAAGCACTCTGAGATGTCGTTTGAGTAGAGGTCTGGCGTCCATAGCCAGGAGGTTGATTACCTTGCTGTGGCCGCGCAACCATCTGAATTCCCCTAGATTCAACTTGAGCACCATTTATCGCCATCTGTAGCCCCGCCTGTGCTCTTAACTCTCTGCCGTCAAAGGTCGGCATGCTGATTTTTTTCAGCGTCTGATTCTTTGTCATGTGGAACCTCAATGTAATTTTCAAATACGACCATTTTACCGTATTCTTTTGAAAGATAGATAAATCCCGTCGTCCAGAGAACTGAACCTGTTTCCGAACTGAGTACAGTAGCATTTAGGAGCCCCAGCTCCTGCGTTTTCTCATTTTCGTTATACAGATAGACTGTTCCATGAATAAGCATGTTATTTTCATGCAGCAGTACGTAGCATTGCCCTGTATTTCTGTGCATGATCTCAACTGACCGTATAAAGGCATTATCATCACCGTATTTATTTGAAATGCCCTTACGCAGTAACAGTTCATGAAATGTCCGTTTGGTCGCAAGATAGACAGCGATCAGTCCTAAAGGGATAGCACAAAGCCCGCCCAGTAAGATCTCCAGTGGGTTAATCGCTATCTTTTCCTCATTGGGAATAGACCAGACTGACAGTAATCTCCAGTTAATCGATTTGGTATCACCGATCCCAGCAATCAGTTGAAATAAACTCACTGCTGCCTGCATTGCCAGATAAGTAACGATACCAAATACAACCGACATCAGAACATATCGAAATGAATCCCAAGATTTATGTTGAGTGTAAGTATCATAAATTAATGCCATAATGACGCCAGGGATCATTATTGTTACCAGAGATACTGTCAGTGTGTTCATTTACATTCCTGATAATTTTATCTTGAGAATAAACACTTAATAAAAACATCAATTTATGACGTTAATCTCAGTAACCTTAAAACTATCAGGCTTAACAGAAAAACTATTATAAGGAGCCTGTACTTTCCAGCTCTGTCCGGACTCAAGATTCTCTACCATAGCGATGGTTTGCCCCACTACGGTATTATTTTGAAGAAGGTTAATTTTCACGAAAACATGCTTGAGTGTCTGACTGGTAGTATTAATACCATTACCTTCAATTTGCTGCATTCCATTTGGTGTCGTGGCAAAATGAAGATCAGAAAGTGCAACCTTCTGGCTACTATCTGCTGCGAATGCAGAACCAGAAACCACAGCTGTAGTAAGAATGATATTACGAAGAATTTTTTTCATTGCATTACCCTTAAAATAGAAGTTGAGCTATGTATAGCAATTAAAGGCAGGCCACATTGACCTGCTTAGCACTGGTTGAACTATTTAGTCTTACGACAAGCCGTACAATGAGGAATGACAAGGACTTTACCCTTTTTCGGCAAAATTACCTTACCCGTCTTTTCATGAATGGCTTTTGTAGCAAAAGTGATTTCACAATCCTGTTTACAGCGTGGGCAGTAGCCCATTCGTGGTGTGGTCATATACCACTCCTTGTGTTGCAAGGAGTTTCATTTCACTGGAGGCAGGCTTGTCGGCTACGCTATAATTAACGTATACTCAACATTCTGATCAGCAAGACTCAGTGGTGAATGACGCTCCGCAGAGTTTTTGTTTTTCTGGTGAGGGACTGTTTGCAGACAGTCCCTCACCCCCCCCTCAGTGCTAATCCAACCAGACAAACACCTTCACCTGAATGAACCTTCCTGAGCTATCATGTCGATTTGATTACTTTCTCGACTGAGGTAATCCTATCTCATTGCGTAAAGCAGTGCAACATGTGATAATGAACAGTATATTTAATAGATCATAAATCGGAGCGTATCGATGCCAATGTTTCATGATGTTCATCTGGAACTGCTGGTCGACGCCTATTCACTTCCCCAGGCAGAACGACTTGCGTACATAGATCTCTGTATTCGCTATCTTGGCAGCATCTCCAGAGCTGAAATTATGGCTGAGTTCAAGGTTGCTCAGGCTGCAGCATCTAAGGATCTTGCTCTCTATCGGGAGCTAAAACCGGATAACTGCAGCATTGATACTGCAACTAAAAGAACTGTTATCCTTGCAGACAGCTATACCCCACTAATTAGGATTGGTGTTCACACGGCCCTTAACCTTATTCAGTATGGGTTTACACGCTCCGAATTAATGCAAAAGCGGCCAATGCTACCCATTGATGAAGTGGACCCGCTCTATCAACCGGAACGTCTCAAAGAAGAACAGGTAGCGGCAGTAACAAGGGCAATAAAAGGACAATGTGCCATTAGATGTTCCTACGGTTCAAAAAGTGGTGATCACAGGGAAAGGATACTGTTTCCATCAGCATTGTTTGTTGACCGTAAGAACTGGTATTTCCGAGCTTATGACCGAAATGAGGAACAACCACAGGGCAGTGGTTTTAAGAACTTCAAACTATCCAGGCTTTTTGATGCTCATTTGGAAGCATCCATTTCACCGACTCTTGCTGAGAAGACGGATAGAGAGTGGGACGAAGAAATCACTTTTATAATTGAATTTAAAAAGAATTTACCAAAAGAAACAATTAATGAGATATCGCGCGAGTTCTCTATCAATGGTAACGTCCATTCCGTCACCTGCCGGGCAGCGTTGGCCTGTTATGTGAAGACCAATTGGAAAATTGACCTGACCAATGATGAGAATAATAAGTGGTTATACTTTGACGTACTGAATGCAGAGGCTTTACAAGAAGTTCAGTGTTTAGCACCATTGTTTGAAGAAAAAAATGGGTGATTATCACAATCCATTGATTTATTGCTGTTTTATAGCCTGCTGTCTTCAATCTCTGGGCGGCTATCGTGTTAATTAACGAGCCTTATATTTTGTTTCCAAAGTATAAGGCTTTGCAAAAAAATGAGTACATTGCATTCAAACTATTCGGCCTTCGGAATCACAAACGACAAGACGAAAATGGCTGCTCTGGTCATCTTCAATGGTGATATTGCGGTACGCTGCCGTGACGGCTTCCGTCTGCAGCCGGGTGAAAGGCCCCGGTGGCAGTAACACTGATTGGGCATGTCAGGCTCCTGCTAAAAGAAAACCCTAAAAGCCTAGTGGCTGTCGGGGTGGATTTGTGGGAGAAGATGCGGCTTTCAGTTGTTACCGCCGCAGTCTCCGGGAGGGGGCAGAAACTTCGCGGTGTTCGTCGGGTCAACGCTGAAGGTCCCCGCTTTTCGGTTATTAACGTAAATCTCAAATTGCCGGACCTTACGGATATTCATGATTCCCCGGCAAACAAAGCGTTGTACAGGCTGCTCTTTCCCGCTCCGGTTTTACCCATAATGCCTATGACCTGCTCATAGTTGGTGAGACTGTGGATATGTTTCAGGATTGTTTCAGATAAATGCACGGACAGTGCGGCCATTGTCTTGCTGATAGCATTGATACCTTCTTGTTTACTCATGATATTTTCCTGATAGAAAATAAAATTTGATAACGGCTAACCAATAGGTTAGCCGTATAGATGGTAGTGTTCGGGAGGATGATGCATGTCTGAAATTATCTTAATTGTGGCTGATTGATCTAGCCCCTCACTTTGCAACCATTATTGATTTTCCTGATAAAATCTCGGGTCTGGCGAGGCGGTGATCATTTCAAGTAAGGCGCGACAAATGTGCTCGGGCAGTTAACAGAGAACGTGTAACATAGCTATAAATTGAACAGACATAGCTGCCAGCCGTTCTGGGATTATGGGGCGCTGCATGGCCTGAGACGTGATAAAAATCAAAACAGGGTATACGATGAAATTCACCGAAGACACTCGGGTAAAAATCCCCGTCATCCTCCACCTGATACGGCTGGGCTACCGCTACCTGTCTCTGAAAGAACAACACTGGGACAAAGAAACCAACATCTTTCCTGACCTTTTCACCGCTGCAGTTGGCAGAATTAACCCCGGAATTGCGCCCGACGACATCGGGCGCCTGTTAAAAGACCTCACGCTGCTTCTCGACAACGACGACCTGGGCCGCGCCTTCTTCGAAAAACTCAGCGACCGTTCCGGCATCAAACTGATAGACTTCGATAACTTCAACAACAACAGCTTCCATGTCGTCACCGAACTAACCTGCGAAAACGGCGATGAAGAGTTCCGCCCGGACATCACGCTACTGATCAATGGTATGCCACTGATCTTTATCGAAGTAAAAAAACCCAACAACCGCGAAGGTATCGTCGCAGAACGCAACCGCATCAACGAACGCTTTAAGAACCCAAAATTCAAACGCTTCGCCAATATCACCCAGTTCATGATCTTCTCCAACAACATGGAGTATGACGACAGCGACCCGGAGCCGATTCAGGGGGCTTTCTACGCCAGCAGCTCTTACAGCAACCCGGTATTCAACTACTTTCGCGAAGAAGAACTCTTCAACCTGACGGCGTTACTGAAACCACTGTCAGAAGAAACCGAAATCGCCATCCTGAAAGACAACAACCTAGAAGTAATCCGCACCAACCCAGAATTTCAGACCAATAAAGATCACAACCGCCCGACCAACCGCCTCTGCACCGCGCTGTTAAGCCGCGATCGGCTGGCATTTATCCTGCGCTATGCACTGGTATACGTCGCCGAGTCGGGGGGCATCCAGAAACACATCATGCGCTACCCGCAGCTCTTCGCTACCAAAGCGATCGAACGTAAACTCAACGCTGGCGTAAAAAAAGGCATCATCTGGCACACTCAGGGCAGTGGAAAAACCGCACTGGCTTACTACAACGTGCGCTTCCTGACGGATTACTTCCAGAGTCAGCAGGTGATCCCAAAATTCTACTTTATTGTTGACCGTCTGGATCTGCTCCAGCAGGCGCAGCGCGAGTTCACCGCCCGTGGCTTAATTGTTCACCTTATTGACTCACGCGAAGCCTTCACCCGCGACATCAAAGCGGCGCAGGCGCTGCACAATCACCACGGCAAAGCGGAAATCACCGTCGTCAACATCCAGAAATTCCGCGATGACCCGGACGTCGTCACCATCAAAGACTACGACATCAACATCCAGCGCGTGTATTTCCTCGATGAAGTCCACCGCAGCTACAACCCCAAAGGGAGCTTCCTGGCGAACTTAAGCCAGTCGGACACCAACGCCATCAAAATTGGCCTGACCGGTACACCTCTGCTGGGAACGGACTACAACTCCCGCGACCTCTTCGGCGACTACATCCATAAATACTACTACAACGCCTCCATTGCCGATGGCTACACGCTGCGCCTGATCCGTGAAGAGATCGCCACCAACTACCGGATGATCCTGCAACAGGCGCTAAAAGACGTAGAAGTCAGAATGGGCGATGTAGATCGCAAATACATCTACGCCCATCCCAGCTTCGTCAAACCGATGCTGGACTACATCGTCACCGACTTTGCCAAAAGCCGGGGGGCGCTGAATGATGGCACCATCGGCGGCATGGTGATATGTGACAGTTCTGAACAGGCCAAACAGATGTTTGAATTGTTCAACGCCGACTACGCCGAATCGCCCACCGTCACCGATGGAGTCACCGACGAAATGCCTGTATTACAGGCCGCAGAACCCGCTGCCGTTTATCAGATCCACGCCAAAGAAACACGGAAAATCAAACGCGCCGCCCTAATCCTGCACGACATTGGTAGCAAGCAGGAACGTAAAGAGTGGGTGGAGCAATTCAAAGCGGGCGAGATTGACCTGCTATTCGTCTACAACATGCTGCTCACCGGGTTTGATGCCAAACGGCTGAAAAAACTCTACCTCGGGCGGGTTATCAGAAAGCACAACCTGCTCCAGGCGCTGACCCGCGTCAACCGAACCTACAACCACTTCCGCTACGGCTATGTGGTGGACTTCGCCGATATCCGCCAGGAATTTGACGCCACCAACAAAGCCTACTTCGAAGAGCTACAGGCCGAACTGGGCGACGAAATGGAGCACTACTCACGCCTTTTCAAATCGGCGGAAGAGATCCGTGAAGAAATAGAGCATATCAAAGACGTTCTATTCAGCTTCGATACAGAAAACGCAGAAATCTTCACGGACCAGATAAACCAGATTCAGGATCGGGAAACCGCGCTGGCGTTGAAAAACGCGCTGGCCGACGCCCGCAGCCTGTACAACCTGATCCGCCTCCAAGGCAACACGGAGTTTCTCCAGGCGCTGGACTTCAATAAACTCAACATCCTCTATCGCGAAGCCTGCCACCGCCTCGACTTACTCAACCTGAAAGCAGATCTGGAACAGGGTGTTGATTTATCCGGCCTGCTTAACCGGGCGCTGGAAGAAGTGATCTTTGAATTCCACAAAGTGGGTGAAGAAGAGCTGGTACTGGCCGACGAACTGAAAGAAACGCTGCGCCGTACCCGCGAGGCGCTGGCCGCAAATTTCGACCAACAGGATCCGCAGTTTATCAGCCTGAAAGACGAACTGGAGCGCCTGTTCAAGAAAAAGAAGCTCAGCGAAGTCACGCAGGAAGAAATGGTTGCGAATATCGGCACACTCAATAAAATTCATGACCGTATTAAAGAGCTGAACCGTCAGAACAACCTGCTGCGCCAGAAATATCGGGGCGATGTGAAATACGCGCGTACCCACAAACGCCTGCGCGAGCACGGCGGCCTTAGCGAGCCAGAGCGTAAAATCTTCGAAGCACTGCTCGGTGTCAAGCTGGATGCGGATGGAAAAGTGCTGAACAATAGCCAAATACTGAACAATGAAAGCTACTTTGAACGCCAGATCGTGTCATGCGTGCTTGAACACTTTGAAAAACAACAGAAGATCACTCTCAGTGCGAAAGCGGCTGGCGATATCAACCGCCTGATTGTGGCGGAATACCTGAACGAATTTAATACCGGAGCACGTACGTGGTAGAACTGGAATTTAGAGACAAAACTAAAACCCTGATCGATAGCCTGAAAAGCATTTGTGCTAACTACGGTCTGGGCAACGACGGTAACGAATTCAAAATCATCACTCAGGCATTTCTATACAAATTCCTGAACGACAAATTCGCCTTTGAAGCCAAAAAGGTGGATACAAGCATCGCCAGCGCCGAAAAATGGGAAGTTGCGCTCAATCAGATGAGTGAAGAACAGCGGGATAAGCTGCAACTGAAAATGAGCGCCGACACAGCGCGTCTGAAGCCACATCACTTCATTCAGTATTTATACAACCGTCAAAATGAGGCCAATTTCGCCACCACCTTTGACGACACCCTGATGGACATCGCCGCTACCAACAACGATGTCTTCGCGGTCAAAACCGACGGCGGCGCGAAAGTGGTGCTGTTTGAACGCCTCAGTCAGTACATTGCCGATGAATCAAAGCGCGATGACTTCTGCCGCGCTATTATCAACAAACTGGCCGATTTCAGCTTCGAACGTATCTTCACGCAGAAATTCGACTTCTACGCCACTATCTTTGAATACCTGATCAAAGACTACAACAGCAACTCCGGCGGCAAATACGCCGAATACTACACGCCCCACGCCGTGGCGCGCATCATGGCAGAAATCCTGGTGCCAAAAGCGCAGCAGGGCGTGGTGCGTAACGTAAGCTGTTACGATCCGTCTGCCGGTTCCGGCACGCTGCTGATGAGCGTGGCACACGCTATCGGGGAAGATCGTTGCAGCATCTTTGCGCAGGATATTTCGCAGAAATCCTCCAGTCTGCTGCGCCTGAACCTGATCCTCAACAATCTGGTGCATTCAATCCCCAACGTTATCCAGGGCAACACCATTCTGCATCCGTTCCACAAGGACGGCAGCGCGCTGAAACGCTTTGACTACATCGTCTCCAACCCGCCGTTCAAGATGGATTTCAGCGATTTCCGCGACGATCTCGACAGCAAAGAAAACCAGCAACGTTTCTTTGCCGGGATACCGAAAATCAAAGCCAAAGCCAGGGACAAAATGGAAATTTACCAGTTGTTCCTGCAACACATCATTTTCTCGCTGAAACCGGGTGGTAAGGCGGCGGTGGTGGTGCCGACCGGGTTTATCACCGCGCAGTCGGGCATTGATAAAGGGATTCGCGAACATCTGGTGAAAAACAGGATGCTGGCGGGCGTGGTTTCCATGCCGTCGAATATCTTCGCCACCACCGGCACCAACGTGTCGATCCTGTTTATTGACGCCAGCAACAAAGAGAAAGTGGTGCTGATCGACGCCTCGAATTTAGGTGAAAAGGTCAAAGACGGTAAAAACCAGAAAACGGTACTAACCGAAGAAGAAGAGCAGCGCATCTGCGAAGTGTTCAACAACAAGTGGAGCGAAGAGGATTTCTCGGTGGTGGTCAGCTATGACGACATCGCCGGGAAAAATTACTCGTTCAGCGCCGGGCAGTATTTTGATGTGAAAATTGAATATACCGATATGACGCCGGAACAGTTTGCCGCGAAGATGAAAGGGTTTACGGAAAATCTGGAGAATTTGTTTAGCCAGTCGCGCGAGTTGGAAGCGGAGATTAAGAAGCAGATGGCGGGGCTGAAGTATGAGTAATTGGCCTATTGAAAAATTGAAAGGAAAATTGAACATAAAACATGGTTTCCCTTTCAAGGGCGAGTTCTTTTCAGATCAAAAAACAGAGTTTATTGTGCTCACTCCGGGAAATTTTTATGAGACTGGCGGCTTCAAAAGACAACTAGGTAAAGAAAAATTTTACACTGGAGAGTTTCCAGAGGAATACATACATAGCAAAGGTGATGTAATTGTTGCTATGACGGAACAAGCTGCTGGTTTGCTTGGTAGCTGTGCCCGAATTCCAGAGTCTGGACTGTACTTACATAATCAACGATTAGGGTTAATAAAAACAAATCCGCAATATTTGTTGAAAGACTATGTTTATTATCTGTTTAGAACAAATACTGTTAGAGGACAAATCAGGCTTACATCGTCGGGTTCAAAGGTTAAACATACCTCTCCGGAAAGAATCTATGATGTTAAGGTGCCGCTCCCTGATGTAAAAAAACAACAGAAGATCGTGGATTTTCTGGATATATTTGAGGATAAGCTCGAACTTAACAACCGCATCAATACCGAACTGGAAGCGATGGCGAAAACGCTATACGACTACTGGTTTGTACAGTTCGATTTCCCTGATGCCAACGGAAAACCGTATAAAACTTCCGGCGGGAAGATGGTGTATAATGCAACGCTAAAACGAGAAATCCCGGCGGATTGGAAATCTGGAACATTAGATGACTTAGGCCAAATTGTAGGTGGCAGTACTCCCACTACCAGTAAACCAGAGAATTTTACAGCAAATGGTACGCCATGGATCACACCAAACGATCTGTCTGACAATCAGAGCAATAAATTTATCTCTCGCGGTGCCCTGGATGTTTCTGTTGAAGGGATTAAAAGTGCCTCACTAAAGACTTACCCTGCTGGAACTGTGTTATTAAGTTCACGAGCGCCTATTGGCTATATGGCGATTTCCCGAAATGAATTGACTACAAATCAGGGATTTAAATCCTTCATTCCGTCAAAAAATTACTCAACGGAATATGTGTACTATGCGGTGAAAAATAGCCTTCCCGTTATTGTGAAAAATGCCTCAGGGTCGACGTTTAAAGAAGTTTCTGGCTCTGTTTTGAAGGAAATAGACGTTATGCTTCCAGCATTTTCTGTTACTGATAGTTTTACAAAAATGGTAGCTGGAATATTTTCCCGTCAGGATAAATTAGAACAGGAAGATCAGCAACTCATTGTACTCCGCGACTGGCTCCTCCCTCTACTTATGAACGGACAGGTATCGATCAAATAATCCCCGGCGTGTTTTGCGAGGCGCATTCCAGATCCGCATTGCGCCTCGCTCACCGTAACCAAAACCCTGCCATCCATTACTGGTAGTAGTATCTCTCACATTTACCGGTATTAATTATTACTACACCCAAATGATCTATTCCCATCATCAAAAACCTTGCTTTTCACTTTGGTCAGATAGTCAATTCTGTTTAGTAAATCACCGGGATACATGCCATTAAGAATATCATCACGATGCAGGACATATTTACCATTAGCAGGATACTGCACTAGGTGCTGTCCCTCTTCGGGGATCAGGTTTAATGCGCTACACCATGCTGAGGTGATCATGGTTCTTAGTGTGTCGTCATCCAGATTGAAATCTCCTAAATGGTAATAAGCATCTTTGTTCAGGAACAGAAATACGTGGAAGTGACGTTTCCCATTCTGAGTAAATTCTCGTACCCACGCATAACGGAGCGTATTCGGGTGTACCCGTTTACCTTCTTTACGCTTGCGCTGTTCATCTGCTGCCAATTTGGCTTTCAGTGAATTGGTAAATCTTGATATAGATCCTGAATCAGTATTAGCGATACAGGAAATGGTATCACCATTATCCAGCATAACCGGGTCATGCAGATCCACCCGTATTGCCAGTGTACGTCCGTGTTCTTTAACGGCTTTATTAATAACTTCAATAATTCTTTCTTTATATGATTTAACATGACTGCCATATTCGCTATCGTAGAGGTTCATAATTTATTCCTTGATAGATAGCAGTCATCGCATTACTGATATGGCTATTAGTGTGGTGGATATACAGATACTGTTAACGACAATATATTAACTATCCGACAATTAATTTCAGACAAAAAAATAGCCACAGCCTGCGATGACTGATTAAAAGTTACTCTGTAATTAGTTACAATGATGGCTCTTTAATAAACAAATTATTCCAACTTGCATTTGTTCTGTTCGTTATATAAAACCATCGACAGGTTGAATAAATATGGTTTTCCCTCTTTTCTCTGCACGTATTTTGTTTTGCGAATAAAGTGTACTCAGCAGTTCATTCACTTTACTCCGGTTCCTGAACCGGTTCGGACCATATTGCATGATGGTTGTCTTCCTGATATACGGCACCACACACCTGTAGCAATAATCTTTTATCCACGAGTAAAGTTCGTCTGCTTCTGAACTTACCAGCAGCAACGTCTGGGGTTTAGAGAAAATTCTAACATACTCATCAACATACCAGGCGATTATATCTACTGCGGCTTCCACGGCAATAAGGGATATATCTCCTTCATCGCCGTTGAAGTAATGCAGCAGTGCGGCGATCCTTGCCATATTCTCCGCCATTTTAGAAGCATAATCCTTAAAATCAGACAGGAAGCCAATCAGCCCCATTTCTGACTCGACTTTGTTATAAAATTCGAGCCAGCGTTTTTCTGCTTCGGGAGAGAAACGCAGACACTGACGATCATTTTCCTCATTTCTGGCAATGCTCTCGTTAACAATGTCCATCAGTCGTTGATGAAATATCAGCAGATGCTCACTTGAGACAACCGGACTGGTAATTTGCCTGTAGCCCTGTGTTGAACCCGGTTGACATATCAGGCATCGGGCGAAGAATCCGATCCCTTTCGCGGCATCGCCTTTTCGTTCCAGATAACCTTTTTTAAACACATCAGGCTGAATCATCAGTCCCAGCGTCATTCTGGCATCTTTGATTAATTTATCTGGCTCACTTTTTCTTTCCACGGGAAACATTGCGCCATCCCACATTTTATTGATGAAAGGCAGTTCATTCAGCGCGTAGCCGTTAAAAATGGTGCCAGCTTCATCAGACATAAGCCCGATGGACCGCCAGCGTCCACAGAGAGAGTCTTTCATCGCTGCAGGTGTGGCATCGCTGTATATCTGCCTTAACCTGACCGGTGCTTTTGGAGACACCGCCAGTAGCGCTTTCAGCCGTTCATTCGTTGCGGAGTGATCTTTATTACGGTGAATATCGGTTTTCAATTTTGACATCAGGGCTTTCTTTTCAATATTAAAAACCGTTTCCGCATTCCTCCAGACAATCAAGTCCTGAGTATATTTTTCAAACCATTCTTCTTCCAGTTGATACAATGGCTTCATCAGTAGTTTGTCCACAGTGCTTTTGCGTTCACCAGATTCCGCCAGCGTTAGTAAGAAAAGTGATACCGGACTGCGCAGATTATTCAGTCGGCACACATCAATCCGGTTTTGGCAGGCCAGCGAAATAACCCCCAGTACCGATGCGGCAATCAAAGCCTGAGGAGCCTGCGTGTGCTGTTCCACTTCATATACCGCATTTCTGATGATCTGCGGGAACACATGCACAGGGAAAGGACGACCACACAGCATAGATACCTCTTATTCAGTTAACGTTTAAAACGATTCCCCTCACATTGCTATTCCGCTATTAATGGCAGAAATAGCAGGATGAACACGGGGCATTAAGGAAAAAACAAAAAATAAATACAAAAAACTTAAGGTTAACGATCATTGATCCAACAAAGCAGGTCACTTAACAGCCATCCGCAGGATTTCAGGCCGATAGACTTACGCTGTGGAAACTTACCAACCTGTTCCAGTTTCCACGCGGTAGAGCGGGAAATGGACGTGATACGCTGGCGCTCCCGTTCACGCACCAGACGATCACCTTGCTCACCATAATCACGCAGGATTTTCAGGCGTTCTTCCGGGGTGGGGGTGATAAATGTTGTACTCATACTGCCTCCTTTGTTTCAGTGGATGCAGCATGTCGCAAGTGGGTAACTGAATGACAGCAGCGGACACCTTATTAAGGTGTTAGCGCTTATTACGGGGCTTAATGCGGTTGCTGTGGTTCTCGATTCAACTGGCGTGTCCACTCATTGATGATTTTTCCATCTTTAAAGTGGACGAAGCGCCATTATGACGATTTATTACCAGCGGGAGAGGGTCTATTGATTTTCATTCTCAATACGTTTTATCCACTTAGCGATAGTGTCATCACTGAATGAGTCTTTGAATCCATATTTTTTGGATGCCACAGTAAGCATCTCCGCCATTTTTGAAAAATTAACCTCACCATTGCCATCAAGATAATGCTCTTTCAGCATGACATACAGGGCTATTCTTTCTGGCCTAGAAATACGGGTTTGTTTTTCTTTTTTCACGCCGGGCATGTTTTCTACACTTTGTGGTGACAATTCATTTGCATCAAAAAATAGTTCTGATTTATCTCGAAAAACTTCACTTGGAAATATCAAATAATCCCTATCATCTTTACCATATACCGCAATCGCACCTGCAATATTATTATTTTCTCTGACAGTATCCATATCCGTTAGCACGTAATGGTCTTCAGCAAAACGAGTCACTGGCGTAGCCTTTACCCGCCAGTAACCATGTGCATGCCCATTGTAGGTATAACGACATATCCCCAAGTCACCTTCCAGAAGTCGAGATTCAATTTCTGCATCTTTCTCCGGGTAAAACTGCCTTATTTTAAACTCTGGCATTTTTTCATGCTGATAATAATCCATGCCTGATTTAATTTTCCTCTCCCAATCTTTAAGAAGAAATTGGCCTCCACCAAGGTACCTGACGATCTGGCATGGCAAAGCATCCAACCGAATGTAGAGTGGAACTTTATGATCAAGCCAATCATTCAGTAAATTTTCAGACATGATATGGCACTTTTCAGATGCCATTGACAAAGGGTAAAAATCGGGCCGCTTTAATGTCATTCGACTTGTCGTCCTGTGTGACGCTTCGCTGCTTGCGCTATATGTGCTTTATATATTGATTTATATAACTGAAAAGTGGCATTCAGTCTATGCCTTGCAAGCAGCCCCGTTACCCTCTAAAATTTCCGGATTAACTTAAGAGAACACAGCATCATGAAGAAAACACCTGTAACAAAAGCCCAAATCTATCGCGCCGTTGCCAGCTCAACCGCGATCGAAACCGGTGTTTCTGTGCAAAAGATTGAGCAGCAACTCAAAAAAAATCAGGCACAAGCGAAAGCCGTCGGCCTTGCCTGTTAATCAGGTAAGATATCACTCACCAGTTGCATCATAGGGCTGTAGTTCCCTGATACGCCTGCCTGTATTGCCTTGAAGTAAAACGCCTTGTGCTCATCCCACAGGCTGTAGTCCAGTAAGCCCTTCCCCGCCAGAACCGACAGTACATCACAAAGCAGTCGCGACAGACGCCCGTTACCTTCTCTGAATGGATGGATCAAAATAAACTCCACATGGCATTCAGCCAGATAGCTAACCAGCTCCGGACGAGCCATGGATTTCAGTTCACCAGACCTGGAGAGAAATTGCCTCTCGAAACCATCGAGAAGCAGTGGAATTCTGTCGGCAGCGGCAAATTGAAAACTATCTTTAGTCAGGTTGGCATTGCGTAACCTCCCAGCCCAGTCATACACATTCCCCAGCCATTGGCGATGCCACCCACTGATATGCTCAAAAGTCAGCACCGCTGGCGGCTGGCCTTCGATAAATAGCTGTTCATAAAGCATCAGCAGCAGGCCAGACTCCAGCGCCTCCATTTCCTGTTCATCAGTAATCCCTAACTTATTAGCCAACACCAGGTCTCCAGAGCCCGGTTGATACCGCTCTTCTGCTGAATTAAGCTCGTATTTTGCCAAGCTCTTACCTCCGCCCAAACAAGTTCACAACGTTGTCTTCTTGCCGCCGCTGATAGTTGTTAACCCGATCTTCCCAGATTTCAAGCGCCCTACGCTTTTCAGTCAGGTAATCATAGCGATCATAGTGTTTCGAGCTGACGTCGTTTAAAGCGTGATTCTGAATACGGTCTCGAATCTCTTTGCTTATCCCCGCCTCCCCCATCAACGTTTTACAGGTGCGACGTAAATCTCGCGCCGTGAAAACTTTAAACTCGGGATTAAAGGCCCGAAAATACATGATGGAACGCGCCAGACTATCGGTACGCACCGGACGCTCACTGTTGGTCGATAGAGGAAAAATATAGGGACTGTTACTTTCCTTCGTCAGCCTTTTCACTGAGGCTAATTCCTGTAGTGCCGATTCAGTCAGCGGGATCAGGTGCTCACGCTTGTTTTTCGATACATCGGCTATGACCAGTAACGTCTTTTGCTGCCAGTCAATCGCGCTCCACTGGCTGGCAATCATTTCAAACGGGCGCTGCCCGCCAGCATAAACACAGAAGCGGATAAGGTGCTGCATCAACGGCCCAACGTTAGTTGCCTGAGCGAACTGCTCCATGACATAACGCAGCTCTTCCAGCGTCAACCATGTATCACCCACTTTCTCCGCCGAGGACTGCTTCGGTATAGCCGATACCGGATTAACTTCAAGCCCGAACGTAATGCCCACGCTGGTATTCATCGGATCGTTATCGGCTTTAAGCCCGTAGTTGAATGCCGCCATCAGATAGGAACGAATGCGGTTTGCATGGACCACCGCATCACGCTGGATGATGCCAGACAAGATCGTTTTGATCTGTAAGGGCGTGACATCTTTCGCTTTGGTCCCGCGAGGAATGACTGAATAGCACTCTTTTTCAAGACGCTTCAGTACATCGGCCCAGGTCCGCTTATTGTCGAGCTTCATCTTGTTAACATAGCCATGCACCAGTTCTTTAAACGATCCCTGCGAACGATGAAGCTGCATAATGTGCTGTTCGGCCAGGCGTTGTTGCTCAAGCTCTTGCTGGGGTTCCTTTCCTTCGACAAGCCAGGCTCCGTACTTTTTCGCCAGTTCATTGGCCGTCACCAGTTTCATCTCAGGCCAAATGCCCAACTGAATAAACTTCTCTTTCTTCCCTTTCTCAACGTAGTAACGGAAATAAAAAACCTTGCTGCCTGAAGGCTGAACCTTAACGCCAAGCCTGCCGGTACCGCGCTGAGCACTGTTGCTCCACACGTAGTACGACGTGCTTTTTGTCTTCAATCCACGTATAGCAGTCTCGGTAAGATTAGCGGCCATGAGGTTACCTTTCTGAGGATAAGCGTTACCTGACCCGATGCCCATTTTGGGTCAGGTAATGGGTCAGGTAAGGATAGTACAATGGGGAAATGAGAGAACCAATCAGAAACAAAAATTACTTTATAACCGATTGATTGTAGACAATTAAAAACACAGTAAGCGTCAATGACGAACGATTAGAAACATTCTGATTTTATGACTCATAATCGCTTGGTCGTTGGTTCAAACCCAACAGGGGCCACCAAATTTTAGCTTTGTAAGCATATGATTAAGCCACTCGGTTGAGTGGCTTTTTTGTTGCCTGATTTCAAGTGGCGATGAAATGTCGATGGATTTTCTTAGCGCTCCTCTGCTTAGGCAAAAAATTCCACTTAAAGCGGGCATTTTTACATCCAATAAACTGGCTTTGACCTTCTCTTGTTGGGTGAAAAGTAGCCTTATTTACGGTGCCTGGGGTGACTAAGTCACCTTGCCATTGATTCATGTGTGACAAAGGTACAACTGCAATTGATATTGGTGCTCCTCTTATGCCGCCGCTGTCGCCAGAGTGTTCATCTACGCGAGTGACCGGCGCGGTGGGTCAACCACTTAAACCAGTCGGTAATAATTCCGCCAGCCTGCACACGGCATCGACCAGCATCAAGTTCGGTTTCAACAATGATTTCGGTGCGTACCATATTGCGGATAGTGCTGGCAAGTTCGTTAATGTTTGCTAGTGTGTTCATACAACGAAGAAGGCTGCCAGGCGAACCCGGTATCAATGAAATACGGTTTATTGACAGGCCATACTACGGCGTGTAGAAAAAATGATATTGCCGGGAGCATTAACAGTGACTGGAAAAGGAATTTTAAATGGCAACAGCAAAAGACGCTTATCGCCCACTCACTGCGGGTGAAATTAGGATGGCTCGCACTATCTTTGGTGACAGCGTTAATTACCCACATGTCAGGGTTTATAAAGGCAGCTACTTTCCCTTCAACCTTCAGGATGAGGGCACAGCCGTTACTCCAAATGGCAACATGTACTGGCCTGAACCTATCTTTAAAGAAGATTTTTCTTCTGAAACCTCATTAAATAAAAACTGGTTTATGCATGAGTTTGTGCACATTTGGCAGCATTTCATGAGCATGAGTTTCAGAACGAGAGGACTCATAAGCAAATACGTTGATTACAACTATTCGCTTCCTAAAGAAAAAACTCTCGCTGATTATCGAATGGAGCAGCAGGCAAATATCGTTGCCGATTATTACACTCTAGTAACGGAGGGTTATAATTCATGGAAGCAAATAAACAGCTTTAATGGAATACATGGTCCTGATTTACTATCTAAGTACCAAAACACATTGCAATATCTTCTGGCATCCCCGCGTGACAAAAGGAGTTTATGGAAATGAAGTGGAAAATCCTTTTACTTATCCCACCCTTTCTCACTGCGTGTACGATGGAGAATAATGCCTACAGGGTCGCTGATGTCACTCTTAAAAACAACCAGCCATGTATCTCTGTAAGTAATGACTCGACGTTAAAGGAGGGACATGCAAAATTGCTTACACTGTCATTGTCGGCAAGAGACAATAAGGGACAGATGCAGGAAGTATGGAAGCAGGACAATTTCGACAACCCTTCATATATAATACTGGCTGGACAGTGCATTCCGGTTGGATATAAGTTCACCCCCGATAAAGAATACAGTGTCACCGTCATTACTGCGCAACCAGAAGATAAAGTAGCGACCAAACGACTGTGGTCACGAAGTTTTAGACTTAATGAACTTACGCCGAAATAAATTCGGCGTATCACGGCCTTTCCGAACCATTCAGCGATTTTACTGGTCGATCAAAACGTTGATTATCATTGTTTCGATGCTTGTTAAATCGCTCTTTTCAAAACCTAATAACTGACGCTGCGGGTACAGGCCTAAAATGCATCAACTGAGCTGGCCGGCACACCTTTGTAATCCACGTAATCTTTAACGATATTGTGCCGGGTACCTTCGGCGAGCCGGTGCCGGTACTGGATAAGCGCGATATTCTGAATTATGTCTTTAAGGGATGCCGGAATATGTCAGCGCATTAAATTCGGCCTGGCTGAATGAATCGGCGACGCTGTTTCGCCGCAAGTATTATCAGAACGGCGCGCATGCGGGCTCGTTACGGACGCGGCGTAAAGCAGCACTGACGTCGAGGCGCTGCCTAAAGCGATGCGCGATTCGAAAGGACTCGGCAATCTTAAGAACCTGTTTTTCTATGCATCCAACGGAAAAGCCGACGGCATTAAAATCGTGCCGCTGAGTGAAGTCGCTACCATAGACGTTTTTTTTATATCAAGAAAGTCAGTGCGGGCGACCTGCTTGATGCACAACGCATCCCGTTCCAGCTCATGGGCAGCAACTGGAAAATGCGGGTTCGATAGGCGAGCAAAAGTATTTGTACGCAACGAACTGATGCCGCTGGAATCGCGATTCCTGAAGCTCAACGAATGGGCGGGAGAGGAGATTATCAGGTTTCAGAAATACAGCTTCGACACCGACAACGAATAGCTGACCGCAGCCGCCGCATGGCGGCATTTTAATGCCTCTCACCAGACCGCGCCAGCGCACGCATGCTGCGTGCAGTCACCCCGACACACGTTCACGCACCCTCAACCTCGTCAGTGCTTCACCGCCTCGCCTATCCGCTTCGCGGGTCGGTTTTAATGCAGTTGCATCGGTTCAACAGCTCCTTACCAGCACTAGCACCGATCAGGATAAAAAAATAGTTTCCGCATGCGAAATAATGCGCTTCATGCATGCGAGGGGGTGGAACGAAGCGGAGACGCAATTGATAGGTATTGATCAACTGCGGGATCTGGATAAGTAGCGGTAAATTTTTTTGGTTAGGAAAATGGTAAGCACTCCAAGCAAAATCGACGTCAAACCAAGAAAGATCAGCAACGAGAGAAGATGACTGAAGAGTCCCCCTAAGCTCGTGAAGTCACTCAGTCGTGCAAACTGTTCGGGCGTTAATACACGTATAACTATTTCAGGAATAGTTAGAAAGAAAACAATTACCACTAAGACATATATCGTTATCCTGCCGCTTTTTTTCATTAACTTCCTTGCCTCCTTTGATGGTGATGATCAATTATTTACAGGTTAAAGATTACAGCATGGAGAATTACAATGGCAGAAGGCTATGCAAAAATGAGGTTGCAGTCAGAAAGAAATATAGCCCTTGCACTCACAAAAGCATTGCGCGAGATACATGCAACCAACATGTAAGCCATTGAAATTGTTAAGCTTGGTGCAAATCGCATAATCAATCATGGTTCATGTTTGATACCTGCTGATTACTACCGGGACGCCTGCCGCGAGCTGATAAATATGGATCCTGCTTATTATCAGGCTCTTTATAAAGAGAATCTTGAAATGCTTTACTTTCTTATCGAGCCACAAATGACAAAGATAATATATCAAGTCGAATCAGGCGGAAATAATGAGGAAATTATTGGTGACGCTTTATATGAAATGTTGAAAAGATGAAGAAGTTATTATTATTCCTTTGGGGAGCTCACTCACACCTGGTGCCCATAGCACTTATTCTTGCTGGGGCATTTTTGTTTATTCAATTCATCCCTAATTATTCAGGGATACTTACTTTCTCATGGTTTATTATCGTTTCCTATTTGTATATTAAATATAACCGTTGGTATTAGCACCGAATTTATCACAGCTAAAATGCCCCGTCAGGGGCATTTTAGCTATTTTCAAAAACTTCAAAAAAATCAGTAACTTGGTTCATCATCCTGCACAGGAGGTTCGTTACGTGTAGTTCAGCAATTTCCTGAGCACAAATAAAATATAACCCCAGAGACAGGGATATAGGTCTGTTACAACCAAAAACAAATGCATTAAGGTACGTACGTCCGAGCCAATAACCGCCGCTATATTCTTTTAACGCTGAAAAAAGACCCAGCGGCCCTTAACATATGCAATTCATTATATAAAATTTAAGTCAATATTTAATTTATATTGATCACGACATCTTGTTTTAAGGGCTTACGAAAAATAATTCTGGCATATTAATTTTGCATCCTGCACACCATCTTAAATAAACATAATGCTAATACTCAGCAAAGCTGCCTTGCTCAACGACACCATATTTACTGCTATTATTCTTCTGCGAGTTACGCCTCCGTTATACCCCTCCATATTCCTTCATCCTACAAACCGACAACGCCACCGCTCTCACCAACTGATAATCTAGAGACGGATTAACGTGAAACCGTAATACCCCTCGTCCCCATTTCCAGAGAATCTCCACTACACTTTCCCCAACTTTACCCCCCTGAGAATGCCCTATGCTGCGCCTGTTACTGTTTATCTTCACCCTGCTGCCCTTTTTCGCCTGCGCCCATAATTTCGAAAAGGGCGAACGGGTAGCGCCGGTCGGCATAGCGGATCGTGGCGAACTGACGCTTAACCAGGGCGAGATCCGCTATCGCGACTGGAACAGCGCGCGGCTTACCGGCAAAGTCGGGCTGGTGCTGCATGTCGCGGGCAGGCTGTCGGCGAAAGATCTCAATAAAGGCATCAGCGACGCCATCGCCGCAGCCCGCCTGCCCGCCGATAAATTCCAGGCTACCACCATCATCAATACGGACGATGCCATTCCGGGCAGCGCCATATTTGTACGCCGCAGCCTGGAAAGCACCAAAAAGGCATTCCCGGCCTCGGTGTTCGTGCTTGATGATAACGGTGCCGCACAGCACGCCTGGCACCTGCAACCAGGCGGTTCTGCGGTGGTAGTACTGGATAAGGAAGGCCGCATTCGTTTTGCCAAAGATGGCGCGCTCACGCCGGACGAAGTGCGTCAGGTAATGACATTACTGCGTTCATTACTGGCATAAAATTTGTACAACGTGTTAACTCTATGTAAAGTTTTTGAGTTCGCCAAAGAAATTTTACGGGATTGCGCTACGCTTTTTAAAAGAGTCCCCGGAACGATGAACATGAAGATAATCAGTTGTTCATACACCGAAAATCCCACATTCCGCCTGTTGCGACGAATGTTGCACGCCTGATGGCAGCACGCTCGCACAGTTGCGCTTTTAACGCCTTCCCTTTCACAGCACCCGAACACCATCAGAGGCCTAAACCATGAACGCTAACGCCGTGAAATCTTCAGGGCAGGAAAATGAATTGCAGGCGCTGCGCGACGCCCTGCAGGCTCGCCTTGATGAACTTTTACCGCCAGGCCAGGAGCGCGATCTGGTCTGCGCCGCGATGCGCGAAGGCGCGCTTACGCCCGGTAAACGGGTGCGCCCGCTGCTGCTTATTCTCGCTGCGCGCGATCTCGACTGCGACGCCAGTCAGACCGCGCTGATGGATCTCGCTTGCGCGGTGGAGATGGTACACGCCGCCTCGTTGATGCTCGATGATATCCCGTGCATGGATAACGCCCTGCTGCGCCGCGGCAAGCCTACTATCCATCGCCAGTATGGTGAAAGCGTCGCGATCCTCGCCGCCGTCGCGTTACTTAGCCGCGCCTTCGGCGTGGTGGCACAGGCAAGCCAGCTTTCCGATAGCTGCAAAACCGAGGCGGTCAGCGAGCTTTCAACGGCGGTGGGCCTCCAGGGTCTGGTGCAGGGGCAATTCCTTGACCTTAGTGAAGGCAACCAGATGCGTAGCCCGGAAGCTATTCTCGCGACCAACGATCTCAAGACCAGTGTGCTGTTTGACGCCACGCTGCAAATTGCCGCTATTGCCGCCGGCGCGTCCACCTCGGTGCGCCAGAAACTGCGCCAGTTCTCACGCCATCTTGGGCAGGCGTTCCAGCTGCTTGACGATCTGGCAGACAGCCTGAGCAATACCGGCAAAGACATCAACAAAGACGCGGGTAAATCCACGCTGGTGGCAATGCTCGGCCCGGAGGCGGTGCATCAGCGCCTGCGCGATCATCTTCTGCGTGCCGACGAACATCTCGCCTGCGCCTGTTCGCGCGGCGCGTCTACCCGCCGTTTTATGTACGCCTGGTTTGATAAACAGCTGGCCATGTTTGGCTGAACGCGCGCGTCTTCACGGCTGACAGCGACTGTTACTGGAGTATGAATGAAGGACAAGGAACTGAGCCAACGCAAGAACGATCATCTGGATATCGTGCTGCACCCGGAGCGGGCTAAACAACAAATTCGCACGGGTTTTGAACACTGGCGCTTCGAGCATTGCGCGCTTCCGGAGCTTTCCCTTGACGCCATCGACCTCAGCACTCGCCTTTTTGGCCGCTCGATGAAGGCGCCAATCTTGATAAGCTCAATGACCGGCGGCGCGCGGCGCGCGAGCGATATCAACCGGCATCTGGCGGAGGCAGCGCAAACGCTGGGCCTTGCCATGGGCGTTGGCTCGCAGCGTGTTGCGCTGGAAAGCGAGGACAACTGGGGGCTGACGGATGAACTGCGTAAATACGCGCCGGATATCCCGCTGCTGGCGAATCTCGGCGCGGCGCAGATTAGCAGTGCGCAGGGGCTTGATTACGCAAAGCGCGCAGTCGGGATGGTGGACGCGGACGCGCTCATTATTCATCTCAACCCGCTTCAGGAGGCGCTGCAAACCGGTGGCGATCGCGACTGGCGGGGTGTGCTGACGGCCATTGAACGCGTCGTCAATGCGCTATCCGTACCGGTAGTAGTGAAAGAAGTCGGTGCCGGGCTCTCCGTGTCGGTGGCGCGCCAGCTTGCACAAGCGGGCGTCACCATGCTGGATGTCGCAGGGGCAGGCGGCACCAGTTGGGCTGCGGTAGAAGGCGAGCGCGCCGCAGACGTGCATGCGCGCAACGTGGCGATGGCTTTCACAGGCTGGGGCATTCCCACCGCACAGGCGCTGCGCCAGATACGCGAGGCGCTTCCTACTCTGCCGCTTATAGCCTCTGGCGGTATCCGCGACGGCATTGACGTTGCCAAAGCCATCAGCATGGGCGCGGATCTGGTCGGCCAGGCGGCGGCGGTACTCGGCAGCGCGACGACCTCAACCAGTGCAGTGCTGGCGCATTTCGCGGTGGTGATTGAACAATTGCGGGTCGCGTGTTTCTGTACCGGCAGCGCCAGCCTTAGCGCGCTGCGGGATGCCCGGCTGGTTCGTACCGGGGATGAGGTATGAGCCACTACGCCGTTATCACGCCACCGCTCTACAGCCACGTTCACGCCATGCAGGCGCTCGCACAGGCGCTTATCGCCCGCGGGCACCGCATCACCTTTATTCAGCAGGCAGAGGCCCGCACGCTGCTTAACGATCCGCGCATCGGCTTTTATCCGGTGGGCGAAGCGAGCCACCCGCCCGGCAGCCTCGCCCGCACGTTACGCCTGACCGCACACCCTGGCGGCCCGGCCATCTTAAGCCTGATAGACGATCTGGCGCGCACTACCGATATGCTGTGCCGGGAACTGCCCGACGCGCTGTCGCGGCTTGGCGTGGACGGGCTGATTGTCGATCAAATGGAAGCCGCTGGCGGCCTCGTTGCTGATGCGCTCGGGCTGCCGTTTGTCTCCGTCGCCTGCGCCCTGCCGGTCAACCGCGAGCCAGAACTGCCGCTGCCGGTCATGCCGTTTCGCTACGCGCCCACGCCACGCGCGCGCAAAATTTACCAGACCAGCCAGCAGATCCACGACTGGCTGATGGGCCGTCATGGCACGGTGATCGCCCACCACGCGCAGCGCTTCGGGCTGCCGCCCCGCCACGGCCTGCACGATTGCCTGTCACCCCTCGCGCAAATCAGCCAGACGCTCAGCATGCTTGATTTCCCCCGCCACGCACCGCCGGCGTGCTTTCACGCGGTCGGCCCGCTGCGACCACCGCAACCTGCGCCAGAACCGGCGGTGCCGTCGTCGCGCCCGCGCATTTTTGCCTCGCTCGGTACATTGCAGGGTCATCGCTACGGACTGTTTCGCACTATCGCGAAAGCCTGCCGCGACGCCGATACCGAACTACTGATCGCCCACTGTGGCGGGTTGAATGCCACGCAGGTTGCAAAACTGGAAACCTGCGGCGCCACCCGCGTGACCGGGTTTACTGACCAGCCGCTGGCGCTCAGCCAGTCACAGGCGGTTATCACCCATGGCGGGCTGAATACGGTCATGGACGCTGTCACCAGCGCCACACCGCTGCTGGTCGTCCCGCTGGCGTTCGATCAGCCCGGCGTCGCGGCGCGGGTGGAACACTGCGGTATCGGGCGGCGCGTCTCACGCTTCGCCGGACGCCGGGCGTTCACGCAAAAGCTTCAGGCACTGCTGAGCGATGAGAGCTGTCGCTCGCGCCTTATTGCGATGCAGCGCGCACTGACACAGGCAGGTGGTGTTCAGCGCGCGGCGCATATCACCGAGCAGGCGCTCAGCACACGGCGGCCTGTTCCCGCGCAGGCGGTATCATGACACCACAATGGGATCTTATTCTCGCGGGCGGTGGCCTCGCGAACGGGCTTATCGCTCTGCGTCTGCGCGCGCTCGCCCCTTCGCTGAACATACTGCTGCTGGAGGCAGGCGAACAGCCCGGCGGCAACCACACCTGGTCGTTTCATGGCGATGACATCACACCCGCGCAACACGCCTGGCTTGCGCCACTGGTGGCGCACCGCTGGGACGGTTATGAGGTGCGCTTCCCGGCGCTGACGCGCACGCTTGATGGCGGCTATTACAGTGTGACGTCCGGACGTTTTGCCGAAGTCTTGACTCACACGCTCGGCGACAAGCTCTGGTGTAACGCGCCTGTCGCCGCCCTCACACCTGAGGCTGTGACGCTGGCGGACGGGCGCACGTTGCGTGCCCGCGCAGTGCTTGATGGCCGCGGCTGGCAGACAAGCCCACACCTGACGGTGGGCCAGCAGGCGTTTCTCGGCCAGCAGTGGAAACTCGCGGCGCCCCACGGCCTGACGCGTCCGATCCTGATGGACGCTACTGTGGCGCAGCAAGGCGGCTACCGGTTTGTCTATACGCTGCCGCTCACGCCCAACACGCTGCTGATTGAAGACACGCACTATATCGACAGCGCGACGCTTGATCCGGCGCGGGCGCGGGACAACATCGCCAGTTACGCCCGCACACACAACTGGACGCTTACAACCCTCGAGCGTGAAGAACACGGCAATCTGCCGATTATGCTCACAGGCGCACCGCAGGCATTCTGGCGCGAGGCGCAGGGCATAGCGCGCAGCGGCCTGCGCGCCGGACTGTTTCACGCTACCACCGGTTATTCGCTGCCGCACGCGGCGGCGCTTGCTGACAGTATCGCCGCACAGCCGCCTGAAACAGCTCAGGCGTTATACGCCCTGACGGCGGGCTATGCGCAGCGCCAGTGGCGGCATCAGCGCTTTTTTCGCCTGCTTAACCGCATGCTGTTTCTGGCGGGCAAACCAGACCGCCGCTGGCAGGTCATGCGGCGCTTTTATGGATTAAATGCGGGGCTTATCGCCCGGTTTTACGCCGGACGACTGACCCCATTGGATAAGGTGCGGCTGCTGACAGGCAAACCCCCGGTACCGGTGGGCGAAGCCTTGCAGGCCGTGCTTAAGCAAACACCCCGGCTGCGAGCTTTTCATCATGACTAAAACGGTTATTATCGGGTCCGGCTTTGGTGGCCTGGCCCTGGCTATCCGCTTACAGGCGGCGGGCACGCCTGTTTTGCTGCTGGAGCAGCGCGATAAACCCGGCGGACGGGCCTATGTTTACGAAGATCAGGGTTTCACCTTCGACGCCGGTCCCACCGTCATTACCGACCCTTCGGCTATCGAGGAGCTGTTTACGCTTGCCGGGAAAAATATTGCCGATTACGTCGATCTGTTGCCCGTCGCGCCCTTCTACCGTCTCTGCTGGGAGAACGGCCAGGTCTTTAATTACGATAACGATCAGGCAAGCCTGGAGGCGCAGATCGCGCTTTTTAACCCGCGCGATGTAGAAGGTTATCGCCGGTTCCTCGCCTATTCGCAGGCGGTATTTAAAGAAGGCTATCTGAAGCTTGGCGCGGTGCCGTTTTTATCGTTTCGCGATATGTTGCGCGCCGGGCCACAACTGGCGCGCCTGCATGCATGGCGCAGCGTTTACGGCATGGTGTCGAAATACATTGAAAACGAGCATCTGCGCCAGGCCTTCTCATTTCACTCGCTGCTGGTGGGCGGCAACCCGTTTGCGACCTCGTCCATCTATACGCTTATTCATGCGCTGGAGCGCCAGTGGGGCGTCTGGTTCGCCCGCGGCGGCACCGGCGCGCTGGTCAACGGGCTGACGAAACTCTTTACCGATCTGGGCGGCGAAATCGAACTCAACGCGCAGGTCACACGCCTCGATACCCAGGGCGATAAGATCTGCGGCGTCACGCTTGCGGATGGACGCCACATCCCGGCCCGCGCCGTGGCATCGAACGCCGACGTGGTGCACACCTACAACAATCTGCTCGGCCATCATCCACGCGGCGTGGCGCAGGCAGCGTCGCTGCGCCGCAAACGCATGAGCAACTCACTGTTCGTACTCTATTTTGGCCTCAATCATCACCACAGCCAGCTTGCGCATCACACGGTCTGTTTCGGGCCGCGCTACAAAGAGCTGATTGAGGATATTTTCAAGCGCGACACGCTGGCGGAGGATTTTTCGCTCTACCTGCATGCGCCTTGCGTGACCGACCCGTCGCTCGCGCCGCCGGGCTGCGGCAGCTATTACGTGCTGGCCCCGGTACCGCATCTTGGCACCGCTAATCTGAACTGGGATGTCGAAGGCCCGCGCCTGCGCGATCGCATTTTCGATTATCTGGAGCAGCGCTATATGCCGGGCCTGCGCGAGCAACTGGTCACGCACCGCATGTTTACGCCGTTCGATTTCCGCGACCAGCTCGGCGCGTATCAGGGCTCGGCGTTCTCGGTGGAACCCATCCTCACGCAAAGCGCCTGGTTCCGCCCGCACAACCGCGACAGCCGTATCGACAACCTCTATCTGGTCGGTGCGGGTACACACCCCGGTGCGGGCATTCCCGGTGTTATCGGCTCAGCAAAAGCCACCGCCGGGCTGATGCTGGAGGACACGCATGGGCGATAAACCGCTGCTGACACACGTCACCGAAACCATTGAAGCCGGTTCGAAAAGCTTCGCCACCGCCTCAAAACTCTTTGATGCGCAGACGCGACGCAGCGCGCTGATGCTCTATGCGTGGTGTCGTCACTGCGACGACGTGACCGACGGTCAGGTGCTCGGGTTTCGCGCGCCGTCAGCCGCCACAGAGACGCCTCAGGCGCGCATCAATATGCTGCGCGAGTTAACGCTTGAGGCCTACGCGGGCAAACCGATGACAGAGCCAAATTTTGCCGCGTTTCAGGAGGTCGCCTTACAGCATCAGATCCCGCCTGCGCTGGCGCTCGATCATCTGGAAGGCTTCGCGATGGACGTGCGTGACGAACGCTACCGCACTTTTGATGACACCCTACGTTACTGCTATCACGTAGCAGGCGTGGTGGGCCTGATGATGGCGCGCGTCATGGGCGTGCGCGATGAAGCGGTGCTGGATCGCGCCTGCGATCTGGGCCTCGCGTTTCAGCTTACTAATATTGCGCGAGATATTGTCGAGGATGCTGCCATCGGGCGCTGTTATCTGCCGGACGAGTGGTTGCTGCAGGAAGGGCTGCGCCGCGAGGCACTGGCGGCGCGTGAGCATCGTGTGCAGATTGCGCGCCTTGCCGCCCGCCTCGTGGATGAAGCGGAGCCGTATTACGCCTCGGCACGCGCCGGGCTGGCGGGCCTGCCGCTGCGCAGCGCCTGGGCTATCGCCACCGCGCACGGCGTATACCGGGAGATTGGGGTGAAAGTAAAACGCGCGGGCGTCAACGCGTGGGAGTCGCGTCAGGGCACCAGCAAAGCCGAAAAGCTGGCCCTGCTGGCCAAAGGTGCCGCGATGGCGTTTAGCTCTCGCGGCGCGACCTCGACGCCTCGCCCGTTGACGCTCTGGCAGCGTCCGCACGCGCAGGACGACCATTACGCTCACGCAACACCGCCTGCAGCTTAGCGACCGGCGGCGCATAAAGAAAACCAAACGAGACGCAGCCTTCGCGCCCGCGCACCGCGTGATGCAGCCGGTGCGCCATGTAGAGCCGTTTCAGGTAACCCCGACGCGGCACATAACGAAACGGCCAGCGCTGGTGGACCAGGCCGTCATGGGCAATAAAGTAGAGCGCGCCGTAGAGCGTCATTCCGGCACCTATCCATTGCAGCGGCCAGCGGCCACCCGCGCCGAGCGCGATAAGCAAAATCGCCACGCCAGCAAACACCACAGCGTAGAGATCGTTGATTTCAAACCAGCCTTTGCGCGGCGTGTGGTGGGAAAGATGCCAGCCCCATCCCCAACCGTGCATGACATATTTATGCGTCAGTGTCGCCAGAATCTCCATCATGGCGACCGTCAGTAACACAATCGCCACGTTATACAGCACCGTCATAAATTCTCCTGGCCCGATGGAAAGAAACGTCCTGTTGCCGGGAAACGTAAGCGCAATGCGCGCTGCAACCCAAAGAGTATAGCAACCCAGCCGCAAATACCTGATGCATTCACGAGGCGTGTAAGAATAAAAAAAACGGCGAACCGGGGTAAAGGAATGGCTGGGCTAACGCTTAAAAAATGACTCTGCGCCAGAATATATTGAACAAAAATTCACCATATAAATTTTAGTTATGAACACACATAAGCTAAAATCTTTTTCTGCCAAATGGCTTTACTAATGCTATTTATTATACGAAAATTCCTAAAAGCTGAATGACGGGTAACGCTTTGTTTTACCGAATAATTAGAGAATGAAAATTATGATTTATGACTGTTTTTTGTATTATGACGAAGACATGTTACTTGATATTCGTTTAAACACACTCGTTGACGTTGTTGATCGCTTTGTGATTGTGGAATCAACTCATACATTTACCGGCAAGCCAAGAAAGTTGCATTTCGATATTGATAAATTTTCCCGTTTCAAAGACAAGATAATCTATGTTGTCCACGATGAAGAACCTATTAAGAAAAAAGCTAATGGTATGACGGATGAAGTGGATGCATGGGCGAACGAAGCCGCGCAGCGGAACGCTATTATGCAGGGTTTAAATCAGGCGCAGGACGATGATCTGATCCTTGTCTCTGATGTCGATGAAATATTCTCTCCCGATGCTATTAGAGCTATTAACCCTAAAACCTTATGTACGACGCTATATATGGGTTTTTATAACTATCAGTTTAACCTACAAGTATTTAATCCTGATGGAAGTAAAAGGCTGTGCAAGCTGCCACGTGCAACGACCTTCCGCAATTTAAAAGGTTATTTTAAAGGCAAACCGGAAGAGTTCAGAAATATAAAAAAATATCGCACGCATAAAGGATTTATTTCTAAGACTCTTTTTAAATTACGTCATAAAATCATGCCCGATGCGGGCTGGCACTTCTCATGGATTATGAAGCCCGAGCGTATTTCTGAAAAGATGTCTACGATATCACACACCGAGTATGATCTCCCTCATCTTAATAATAGAGAACATATTATCAATGCGCTCACCAATGCAAAAGATATATGGGGACGCGACCGTAAAATGGTACGGCAGGATTTAACTAAAGATAAATTCCCAGCCTATCTGGTAGATAATGCCAAAAAATTTGAAGATTTTATTATCTAGAATACGATCCTGGCCAGCCAGTTGGAAAAGTGTCTCTTTTCACTGGCTGGCTTTAGCGATCGCTTATTGTTAAGTGCAAGTGCTGTATCCGTTCGATTAAGCGTTACTTGTTTACCCTGTTGTAAATACAAGCTACTTTTCTTTAATAAAAACAAAGGCATCCTGAAATATTAGAACCATTCAACAATATTTCATATTACTCTTCCCTGTAAAAAACCATTCATTTCTTAAATTTATTGCTTGAATAAATTCCATAGCATAATAGCTAAAAATAATTAGCATTTTCAGATTTTTAACACTCAAAATAAATCATCATCAAATATAATCACCCTCTTATCTTCATTCACAAGGATAGTACGAATGCCATTACACGGCAGGTTTGAGCTTAATAACGCAGACTATTCTCCCCTTCATTTCGATGGCATTGGCGTGTTCATTGCCTTTAGTGGTAATGGGGTATACAGAAACAAAGGGGGTTGCGGTGCGATAGTCCAGCAAGGCCCCATACCACCAGGGATTTATCATATCGTAGACCGTCCGACAGGTTCGGTTGGTAACCGTCTGCGTTCAATGGCCATTGATACCTATAAGAGCACATTTTATTATCACATTGACCATAGTGAATGGTTTGCCCTTTATCGAGCAGATGGATTAATCGATGATAATACCTGGATTAATGGTATTGAACGGGGTGGCTTTAGATTACATCCGGGACAAATTAGTGAAGGATGTATAACATTACCCCATCGTTCTGACTTCCTTCGACTAAGAGATTCCCTCCTGCAAACTGACAAATCAATAATAGCGGAAAGTAATATTGATACCTATGGCACAATTGAGGTTATTGCTTATGGTGATACGTGTCCTTAAAGGTATTCTTTTCTTAATTATTATGTTAGTTAGCGGTCGAACGCTTGGCGATCCCAATACCTGGCTGAATAATAAGTTCACATTCTGGTTAGTGGAGTTAACATATGGAAATAGAGAGCCTGGTATTGAAAAAATCGAGGATATTATTTTTTATATTTCGTTAGTCATTCACATATCAATTAGTACAATAATATATTTTATTATTATAAAATTAATAAGGAGAAAATGATGCCAATCCCCCCGTATTTGTGGCTTAAGGATGATGGTGGTGCAGACATTAAAGGGTCAGTAGATGTACAAGACCGTGAAGGTAGTATTGAAATCATCGGGATGAGTCATGGGCTCGCTATCCCTGTTGATACTAGTAATGGAAGGATTACAGGAACGAGAAAACACTCCTCTTTCAATTTCGAAAAAGAAGTAGACAGTTCGACGCCGTATCTTTATAAAGCCGCCGCAACAGGCCAAACGCTTAAGAGCGCAGAGGTTCGTTTCTATCATATTAATGATGCAGGACAAGAGGTTTGCTACTACACGGTTACTATGGAAGGTGTAAAGATAACCAGTGTTAACTGTGGTGTACCTAACGTAAAACTTATGGGAAATTCACAGCTTAATCATATGGAAAGCGTGAGCTTGCAATATGAAAAAATAACATGGCGTATTGTCGATGGAAATATTCAATTTGCCGATGCCTGGAATGAACGTCCAACAGCCTGATCATAACTTCCCACACAACTGGAAAAAATTTTGTCTTTAAATTTATATAAGTAAGCCACCAGCAAAGCTGGCTTACTTATTTCTTCGTCTTTAACGAGCAATAAAACCTCCCTTTTACACCTTCCCTACATCGCGCCGTTCAAATTTCGGGTAAATACCCTATCCATTTGATTACATTGAAGTCTTTACAACGCTATCCGACGCCGCAATCATCGTGCTGACGTCAGAACGGCGGTACACGCTAGCGCTTCGCCGTGAGGACAGAAAATGCCTGCGGACCTTAGCAGTTGCGGGTGAAAAAACCCGGTATGTTTACCCGCGTTTCAGCTGGAAGCTGAGGGGTTTGCGCCGCAGGCATAACAAAGGTTGATTCTGATGATATCAAGGTCCCAGAACAAATTGTATTCAATGTAAACCCGCTCAAGGAACAGGCATGTTAGATTACAAAACAGCGACAAAAGCGCAGTTAAAAGAAGAGATGAAACGCCTTGCGTTACACGTCACCGATGCTTCGTTTGGCACCAAGAAAGAGTTTTTCCACCTGCCCAACATTCTGGGCGCAGACGAGATCCCCCAGGCAATCGCCAGCGGTGCGATGGATGGCAATACATGGTTGATTACCTTAACCAATAAACGCGTCATCTTTCTCGATAAGGGATTGCTGTTCGGCTTAAAACAGGTGGATATCAATCTGGAAAATGTGGTTAGCGTCGGGGGTAAAACCGGGTTACTTCTTGGCGAAATAACCATTTCGACGACGGGTAAAAATTTTACTATCAAAAATGTTCCCAAACTCACGGTGATTCCTTTTACCAATTTGGTCAACGAAGTCAGAGAACGCTATTTTTCCTCCGCACAAAACAATGCGGCGCAAGCCGGAAGCGAATCACAATCTTTTACCAGCGCCATGGATAAAATCGCCCGTCTGGCGCAGATGAAAGAAGAAGGCATTTTAACCGAAGAAGAGTTCCAGATTCAGAAACAGCGACTGCTTAATAGCTAAAGGATACCAACGGTCAATGGCGAACGAAGGGGTAAACCATTGACCATCATAATAAAAATGCAATTTAGCTTATCTGCCCTGCGTTTTTAAGTACCCCCCTTTCTCTCCGGCTTAAGCAATATCATTTTAATGATCTAATAAGAACGATGACATTACATGGCTTATTTAAAAAAGCCTTTTAAAATGATAATCCGTGCTGATAGCGGGTGAATGTTGCTGGAGACAAAATTTTAACAGAAGCAGAACCTCTCTTTCCCCCTCAGACAAATGTAAATACTGAGCATGCAAAGCAACATTGTTAATTAGCGAAACAACGCACGTTCTTTTAAAAAAGATGTAAAAAGCCTGATAAATTAAAAGCCTGCCGTATTGATATTTAAGCCTGCTGCTCCTAATCTTCGTAAATAGGAATATTCATCAATTTATCTACCAGTCGACAGCAGAGGCGAAAGCCGCTGTACAGAGTGAGGGGAGTATACCGTGAATTTCCAGCCCATCTACGCCAGTAGTGAATCTCCTGACCCGGTCGAAGCGGTTGCCCAGTTTGCCGCGCAAATTGGAGGTGATGAAGTTGAAACCATTATATTTTTTTGCTCTCCCGATTATGATCTTGCTGTATTAGGTCGCGAATTAAAAAATACATTTTCTTGTTCCTGCTTCGGGTGCACCTCTTCTGGTCATATCGGCACGGAAGGTTTTCAACATTCTGGCCTCTTAGGCCTCGGGCTGGGTAGCGGCTTTCGCGCACGCACATTTATGATTCACCCGTTGCTTGAGTACACTCCCGTCATTAACGAGATTGCGGACACTATCCGCCGCGACAGTGAGGAGAGGCCCGATCTTCATCGTTTCGGACTGCTGCTGGTCGATGGTCTCTCGATGGCCGAAGAGCGCCTGGTGGCGAATCTTTACCAGCAAATAGGTAATGTGCCCATTATTGGTGGCTCTGCCGGGGACGATCTGCGTTTTGAAAAAAGCTACGTCTATGATGGCAATGGCCATTTCCTGTCGGATGCCGCGGTTTTCGCGGTAATCGAAACCAGTTCCCCGGTCGCCACATTTAAGATCCAGCACTTTGTTCCCAGCGATATTGAACTCGTTATCACTGAGGCAGACGCTGAAAAAAGGCTGATCATGGAGATTAATGGCGAGCCTGCCGCTCAGATATACGCAGAATCCCTTGGTCTGAGCGTCGAAGCATTAACGCCGACGGTATTCTCGCGCAATCCGCTGGTGCTCTCTTTTGGCGATGAACCCTACGTGCGTTCCATTCAGAAAATGAACGATGATCTCTCGCTCACCTGCTATTGCGCGATTGAAGAGGGATTGATCGTCTCTATCGGCAAAGCCGAAGATCCCATCGAAACCTTTAGTCAGGCTTTTGAAAAAGTCCACGAAACCATTCCTAACCCGGCGGTCATTATCGGCTGCGACTGCATCCTGCGTCGCATCCAGTTCGAAAAAGAGGGACTGGAACAACAGATCGGCGACATCATGGTGCAAAACCGGGTGGTGGGATTTTCAACCTATGGTGAACAATACAACGGGCTGCATGTGAACCAGACATTCACCGGTGTCGCCATTGGAGGATAGAAAACATGTCATCTTTTCCCGAAACCTCCGCCGCGACGCTGTCGCTTGCCGATTACGCGCGCAAGCTTGCCGCCCGCGATAAAACCATCGATGTACTGAAACGCCGTATCGCTCAGCAAGCCAGACACAGTCACGCAACGCCTTTTGCCATCCTTGAGCAAAATGTCGGGCTGGAAAAAGTGGTGGCGCGTAAGACCATGGAACTTGAAAACGAGCGCCACGAACTGGAAAAAGCGCTGGCCGATCTCCGCCTGGCACAATCTCAGCTATTGCAAGCGCAAAAGATGGAATCTATCGGGCAACTGGCGGCCGGGATCGCTCACGAAATCAATACGCCAACACAATATGTTGCGGACAACGTGGGTTTTATCAAAGGTGCAACTGACTCGCTGCTAACGTTGCTGAATGCCGCTCTGACCCTTGCGGACGTGGCACGAGAAAAAATGGCTGACGATCCGCGCATGGCTGAGTTTGACATGACGCTTAAGCGCACCAGGATTGATTTCTTGCGCCGACAAATTCCAGGCGCGCTGGATGAATCGCTGGAAGGGCTTGAGCACATAGCCCGTATTGTCGCCGCCATGAAAGAATTCTCTCACCCTTCGAAAAACGTGAAGGAGCGGATAGATATACGCGACGTGATCAATACCACCGTCACGGTGGCCCGCAACGAGTGGAAATATGTCGCGGAACTCGAAACGCATATTGCCGACAACCTACCGCAATTGCCTTGCCTACGTGACATGGTTGGCCAGGCCATTCTGAATCTGGTGGTCAATGCCGCTCACGCCATCGCAGATACCCTGCAAGAAGGGGTTAAAGAAAAAGGACGCATTATTATCTCCGCACTACAGAACGGTGACTATTTAGAAATCCGTATCCAGGATGATGGCAGCGGTATCCCCAACGCCATCCGCGATCGCATTTTCGACCCCTTTTTCACCACCAAAGCGGTGGGCAAAGGGACAGGACAAGGGCTGGCGATTGTTTATTCCACCGTTGTGGACAAACACGGCGGGAAAATTCGTTGCGAATCAACAGAAGGCGTCGGTTCAACCTTTATCCTGCAGTTTCCGTTCACTGCGAATAATGAGGATGATCCACCATGCAGGTAATGTTCGTAGATGACGAAAGCCGTGTGCTTTCCGGCATTGAGCGGGCTTTTATGCTGCAGGATAGCCAATGGGAATTCCGCTTCGCCACCAGTGGACCTGAAGCGTTAACGATGTTGGGAGAGACCCCGGCGGATGTGGTGATCTCCGATATGCGCATGCCTTTTATGGACGGTGCCGAGTTACTCAGCCAGGTCCGCGAGCGCTGGCCGGGGACGATCCGCATCATTTTATCTGGTTATTCAGACCCCGACTCAACCCAGCGCATGCTGGACGTCGCGCATCGTTTAGTCTCTAAACCCTGCGACAGTTCAACATTATCAGAGATAATTGAAAACGCCTTCGCTTTACGCACACTGTTCCCACAACCGTGGGTGCTTGATTGCGTCGGTAGGATTACGCATTTACCTGCTGCGCCAGATATCTTTATGCAGGTTCAGCATCTTCTTGAGAACGCCGCGAGCAATAGCCAACAAATTGCCGAACTGCTGGGCCGCGACCCGGCATTGAGCGCCAAAATTATGCAGTTGGCGAACTCCGCCTGGTTTTGTAAAGGATCGCCAGTTTATGATATTGCCAGTGCCATTACGCTACTAGGCGTGGACAGGATATCGCTGCTGGTAATGACCTCTCATGCGCGTGTCGAGGCGCAAAAAGCATCACACCCCAGCGCGTTACAGCGCACCGCTTTTCTGGCGTCCGCCCTCGCCGCCCATATTGTCGGGCATCACGGACTCGAATCCACCGCCGCGTTGTTGGCGAATGTTGCGCAACTGATCCCCGAAATAAGCGAAACCGACGAACCAGTGACCACCCGTGATGATACTTCCCCGCTGGCTGCGGTTGGTGCATACCTGCTGGCGATGTGGGGATTACCCCTGGAGATTGTCGAGATCGTGGCGGGTCACGATAATCCGGCGCGTTTCGGCCATAACACATTCGGCGCGGCGGGTGTGGTGCATGTTGCCGTCGCACTAGCCAATCACCGTATGCCCGACAGTGACTACCTTGCAACAACAGGCATGCTAAACCAGCTCCCGTTATGGCAGCAGACGTTCGCTAACCTACAGGAAACCCTTTATGACTGATACCACCTTGCCCAGGGTGCTGTGCGTAGACGATGAACCTAATGTGCTCGCCGCGATGGAGCGCAATCTGTTTGGAGAATTTGAGCTTGTGGTCGCCCCCAGCGGCGAAGCCGGTCTCGACGCGATTCGTTGGGGAGAACCCTTTGCGGTGATCATGTCTGATATGCGCATGCCCGGTATGGATGGCGCGACCTTTTTGGCGAAAGCGCGGGAAATTTCGCCCGATAGCGTCCGTCTGTTGCTGACCGGGCAGGCCGATGTGCAATCCTCTATTGCCGCCATCAATAAAGGTGCTATTTTCCGCTATCTTTGCAAACCCTGTCCGAAAGAGGAGCTGGTTTCAGCCCTTAACGACGCAGTACGCCAGTATCGTCTCGTGCGCGCTGAAAAAGAGCTGCTGGCAACCACCCTGACCGCCTCGGTCAAAACATTAACGGAAGTGCTGGCAATGGTGGCACCGTGGGCCTTCCAGCGAGCCGCATTCGCACAATCCTGCGTCCGCCATGCACTGCCGAAGCTAGAATGGCCCGATGAGTGGATCTACACTATTGCGGCTTCGCTAAGCCAGATAGGCTGCGTGGGTATTCCTGCCGATATCGTGCAGGCCGATGCAGCCCAGCGCAAACTCTCAGAAGACGAGAAAAAATTGTTGCTGGGGCATCCGGAAGTCGCCGGCAAGCTGGTGGAAAATATTCCCCGACTTGAACTGGTCGCCGGGATTATCCGTCATCAGGCAAAAGAACCGTCGCCGGATGTTCCGCTGGAAGTTTTACGCGGTGCACATCTCCTGCGCGCGGCCCTTGAACTGGAGCGTAATGCGGCACGGGGATTTAGCCTCGAGCGGCCGTGGGAAATTCTGCGCGCGGCGCATCCCGCTCTGCCTGAATACATCATCAAATCTCTGTCAGATTTCCGCGCCAATGTCACCGGAGTGCGCTCTGC
The DNA here is from genome assembly GCF_000814905.1 of Enterobacter sp. Bisph1. Taxonomy (GTDB): domain Bacteria; phylum Pseudomonadota; class Gammaproteobacteria; order Enterobacterales; family Enterobacteriaceae; genus Kosakonia. The sequence goes on along the minus strand of NZ_JXAG01000036.1, from coordinate 158,241 downwards.
GCGCATTCGCGAGCTGATGCCGGGTTGGGTGGTAGATGAAGATATTCGTACCACCAACGGTTTGATGGTGCTGACCAAAGGGCACGAACTGACCGACACGGCGATCTCCGCCCTTCAACGGCTGCTCGACGCCAACGCCATTAAAGAACCGATCCGCGTTCGTGGGCTTCCGGAGAGCACACCGTTGGTATAGCTGTGTGGACAGTTAACATAGCGCTAAACCCCGGCGGCGACTCGCTGTGTCGCCGGAGCATCTATCTTGCCCTAACGCCACTTTTCGCACGTTTCGTCTCAAAAAGGCGCCATAAGCGCAATTTTCACAGAAACACTAACGCCTGAAATATGTCCCATGTAATATGGCTGCCGACTGTTGCGAGATTTATCTCTATGGTCCAGATTTGATGAATCACAACTCCCTTTAACACGCTCAACGCGCTTTGACGAAACGCCATGAACAAACCCATAAAACGGCTTGAAATCATCAAATACGCCATTGAACTGGAGGATGACAGCATCATCCTCAGCCAGCTTCCTTTACTCAAAGAAGACGTTACGGACCCGGAGTTAGCGTTTATCGTACACGCCCTTGAAGAGAAGAATTACAGCGATGCGATACGTGCGATTACCCTTTGGCTACAGAACCAGCGCTCGGTCGTCAGCTGGCAGGATCCGCAGGTTGCCGCCAGCAAGCTGGAGCTGAAAGCGCTGGAAGAGCAAATGCGCGAGCTGATTGATAAACGCAATGCGCGTATCCAGTTGCTGGATGAATTCAACGATCTCTATTTAACCCGCCTTGGACCGTTAATGTCGCAGATCCTGCGGCTGCGTAAAACCCTGGCCGAAGCGGCCGTGCGTCGCCAGGAAGCGGAAGCGCGCCGCCGTGAAGCGGATTATCTGCGCTGTCAGAAATACCTGTCGCAAGCGGTGGAAGTGCTGGTTACGCTGACGCAGCGCTGGCAGCGTATGCCGCCGCACTCGATGCAGGCGGCAGAAGCGCGTAAGCATCTGCAGCAGCAAAGCGAACTGATTGCCTCGTTGCTGGCGGAAGCGCAAGAGCTGGAAAGCGGGCTGACGCGTGAAGAAGAACCTGCACGCCAGGCGCGGGATGAAGCGCGTCAGGAGTATGAAAACTACCAGGAACAGCAGCATGACGCGGAAAAACGTTTTAGCTTCGAGCAGCAAATGAGCGAAGACGAGCGCCATGAACTGAAGCGCTTGTGGCGTCAGGCCAGTAAGCTGTGCCACCCGGATCTGGTGGATAGCGAACTGAAAAACGATGCCCACAGCATGATGGTGCAGCTTAACCAGGCACGGCAGCGCGGCGATCTCAGCGCGATTCGCTCGCTATTGACCCGCCTGCAGAAAGGGCTTGAACCGCTAATGGCCAGCGATCGTCTTAACGATCTGCAGCGCCTGCGCCAGCGTATCCTCGAAGTTAAACAGCATATCGCCACGCTGATTGAAGAGCTGGCGCGGCTGGAAAAAGAGGAGTCCTGGCAGCTGGTTTCGACGTTAGGCGACAGGGAAACTTACTTCCGCCAGCAGGAGAAAGCGCTGGCCGAGATTCGCCAGGCGCTGGAACAGCAGGTTAGCGAAGCGGAATTTGACGAAGTCGCCTGAGGGCAGCAAGCCCGGTAATCACGCCGGGCTTCGCGCTTATTTCTGGTGCCAGTAAGCCTGCGCACGCACCAGTTGCGGGTCGATATCGGCAGATTCAAAGCGGCCCATCAACGATTTCACCACCTCACCTTCCCCGGTTAGCCAGATAAAGTAGTCCTGTCCCGGCACGCTTAACGTTTCAAGCCTACTGGCAACGGCCTGCGGGTTATGTCCCACAATCCACTCAATATCAAAGCCGCTGAGATCGGCGAAATAATCTTTGTACGACGCATCCGCAATGGTTATCACCGCTTTCACCTGCGGGCGCACGGCAAGCTGGCTGAGGGTTTGCAGACGTCGGCGCAGCGCTGGCATACCAGATTCATCGCAGACATACAGCTGCCAGGCGTAATCTGGCGCGACCACCAGCGAACCGCGCGGCCCGCCAATAGTCAGCTTATCCCCTGCCCGCGCCTGCATCGCCCAGTTGCTCGCCACGCCGCCATCGTGAATGAAAAAATCGAGCGCCAGCTCATGACGCACGGCATCGTAAAGCGGCGTGTAATCCCGGGATGCCGGGCGCGGGCCATCACCCCAGACAATACCTTCATCGCTGACCACCGGCGGCACGAAGTGGGTGCCCGGCTGCGGGAAGAATATTTTGCTGTGATCGTCAAAGCCACGGGAGGAGAAGCCCGCGAGCTGCTCGCCGCCGAGTACAATGCGCTGGAAGGCGCTACCCGGGCGTTCAACACGCAGTACGGTTAATTCACGGAAACGCAGTTCATTGCGCACGCGTTCGGGATAACGTTGAGGGTCGGTTGTCATAATCAGCTCTGGTGAAGGTAAATAGATATATCTAAAATACTGTGCAAATGATAATGATTGCTGATTAGCCAGAAGGCAAGATCTTTTTACGATATAGAAGAAGCAAAGCGCACAAGGTGACAAACGGAAAAATAAATAACATAAATATCAATTAATTAAATAAAAATCATTATTCATTTTGTACATATTATAGTTTTTAGATATAAATTAGATATATCAAATTAATTCAGGAGTCAGCTATGCGCCATCATCACGACCGTACTCACAGCGAACATCATCACGGCGGCGGCCGACGCCAGCGCTTTTTTGGCCACGGCGAATTACGGCTGGTGATCCTGCACCTGCTCGGCCAGAACGCCAGCCACGGTTACGAGTTGATCAAAGCCATTGAAACCCTGACCGAGGGCAACTATTCGCCGAGCCCCGGTGTAATTTACCCAACGCTGGATGCCTTACAGGAGCAGCAACTTATCACCGTGGACGATGAGGAGAACGGGCGCAGAGCCATCGCCATTACGCCGCAGGGCGCGCAGTGGCTGGCAAAAAATGAGGCTTCCCTTGCGCAGATTGAAGCGCGTGTTAAAGCGCGTAATGCTGGCTATCAGCTACGAAAAAACCCGCAGATGAAGCGGGCGCTGGATAATTTCAAAGCGGTGCTGGATTTACGGGTCAATCAGGAGGAAGTCAGCGCCGCGCAGCTTAAACAGATAATTGGCATTATTGACCGCGCGGCGCTGGAGATTTCACAGCTTGATTAAACCGCCGTACTTTCTCGCAGGCGGAACACTTGTATCAGCTCGCGCAGATGTAGCGCCTGATCGTTGAGCGCCGCCGCTGCCGCTACGGACTCTTCCACCAGGCTCGAGTTCTGTTGCGTGGTGGAGTCAATCAGGCCAATCGCGCTGTTGATTTGCGAAATGCCGTCGGTCTGCTCACGGCTGGCCTGGCCAATCTCGCGCAGGATCATGTCCATCTCTTCCACGTTGGTGACCATGCCGTTAATCAGCCCGCTGGCTTTTTCCACCAGCGCCATCCCTTCGCGAGTTTGAGTGGTCGAGCTTTCAATAAGATGACGAATATCGTTGGCGGAAGAGGCGCTTTTCTGCGCCAGCTGGCGTACTTCACCGGCCACCACCGCAAACCCCCGCCCGTGTTCACCGGCCCGCGCCGCTTCTACCGCCGCGTTCAGCGCCAGGATGTTAGTCTGGAAAGCAATCGCGTCAATCAGGTTGATGATATCGGACATCCGGTTCGAGGTTTCGTTAATCACCCGCATCTTCTCGGTGACCTGCTTCATCATCTCGCCGTTGCTCTTGACTACCGTCGCCGCACCGGCAGAGAGGTTGGTGGCTTCCGAGGTATGGTCGGCGGTGTTTTTTACCGTTGCGGTGATCTGCTCCATCGAGGCCGCCGTCTGCTCGACGGAACTGGCCTGTTCTTCAGTACGCGCCGCTAAATCCTGGTTGCCGGCGACAATCTGCGCCGCGGCGCTTGAGATACTCTCGGAGCCGTTTTGCACCTCGTGCACAATATCGACAAGGCGGTTTTTCATCTCCATCAGCGCATGCAGCAGCACGCCGGTTTCATCACGGTGATGAGACTGTATCGTGCGGGTCAAATCGCCGTCGGCAATCGCTTCGGCAAAGGTTACGGCTTCACGAAGCGGGCGGGTAATCATCCGCACGATATACCAGCCAATCAGGCTGCCCAGACCAATGCTAAAAATAGCCAGCAGGATCAGCAGTAAACGGTTGGAGCTGAAGTCGTTCTGCACTGACTCGCCTGCGTCGCGCATGTGCTGGTCCTGAATCGCAATCAGCGCCTGAACGCGATCTTTATAGGCATTCTGAATGACAATGGTGTTGGTCATCATCTCTTGAATCGCCCCGGCACGATCGTTTCTTTTCACCGCGTCGAGAATGCGAAAGCGCGAATCAAGGTACTGCTGGCGCACGGTGCGGATTTCGGCAAGGATCTTTTGCGACGGTTCATCACGCAGGTTTTTCGACAAATCCTCCAGCAGGGCGCTAATGCGGGCGCTGATCTCGGCAAGCTGCTTTTGCGATTCTCCCGACCATTTGCCGTCGCTATCCAGCAGCATCAATTGTTGGGTGCTGATAAAGGTCTGGAAGTTATCAATCAGCAGATTGGCTTTTACCGTCGTCGGATAATCGTTATGTACTATTCCTTGCATACCATTATTGGCGCGATTCAAACTGAACAGCGAAAGAGAGGAACTCACTATCATCAACGCAATAAAAAAGCCGAACGCCAGAAATAATTTCGTGCCGATTTTTACATCACGTAAAAACATATATTCTCCACGGATCTGTTTATTTATTGACGAAAGTTCCACGCCATTATCCGACTGACGCGCTTAAGTCCCTGACACAAATTAAAAAGAGTGTCGCCAGTAGGCGTTATCGGTAACGTTAGCGCTAACTTTATGAGTTTGATCGTTTTTTTAGTTACTTAACGCATCAGATGATAGCCAACAACGATTGATGAACATTTATCGATCGTTATATCTACGGAAAAACTATTTTTCTGTAAAAATATTAATATCGCTACATATATTGTTAATTGTGAATAAACTTATGCGCAAAAAGTAATAGTTCACTTTGCGAAGAGTATTTAATAACTGATTCATTAAACAGCGGACGATAGCGTCCTTGCAGCAGCAGAAGGTCAAGATGAGTAAAAAAAACCACCGGTAACGCTACCGGTGGTTTTTAATTCGTTAAACAATTAATGCAGTACGGAGACGGCATCCTGCAAACGGCCAGCACGATGTTTAACCATCGCCGACACCGTCGCGCTTTTTTCAACCAGATCGGCATTTTTCTGCGTAATGGCATCCAGCTCTGCCACCGCGCGCGTCAGCTCGGAAAGTCCCGTCGCCTGCTCCGATGTTGACTGGCTTATCTGGCCGATTAATGCCGTCACGTTTTGCACCTGCGTGACAATATCATCCATCGTGCGGCCTGCGGCGTGGACCTGGTCATAGCCGGACCGCACTTTGCTGGCGCTGGCGTCGATCAGTTTGCGAATATCATTTGCCGCGCTGGCGCTGCGGCTCGCCAGATGGCGCACTTCCCCCGCGACGACCGCGAACCCTTTACCCTGCTCGCCCGCTCTCGCCGCTTCTACCGCCGCATTCAATGCGAGGATATTGGTCTGAAAAGCAATATCATTTATCAGCGTAGTGATAGAGCCGATGCGCCCGGTGCTGTCGGCAATCTCATCCATGGTTTTCACCACGGTTTCCATCGCTTTGCCGCCGTGAGTGGCGGCGCTGCTGGCAGAGCTGGAGAGTTGGTCCGCAGCAGAGGCGGTTTGTGAATTATTTTGTACCGACGCCGCCATCTGGCTCATGGTCGCGACGGTCTGCTGCACATTCACCACCGTCTGGCGGGTGCGTTCATTGAGATCCTGATTGCCTTTCGCCAGCGTCTCACTGCCGCTTCGCACGCTATGCACCTGCGTCGAAACGTCGTTGATTAACCAGCGGCACATCAGCCCCAATTGGCCGACCGCGCGCAGGGTTAAGCCTAACTCGTCGCTGCGGTTCAACGGCTGGACGCTGTTTCGTTCTCCGGTGGCGACGCTTAACGCCTGGCGGGCTACGTTTTCTGCCGGGCGGACAATCTGCCACTCGAAGGCCAGGCAGCCCAGCCACATTGCCAGCGTGCTTACCGCCAGCGTTACAGCGTGTGCACCGCTGAGCCACAAGCCGATTCCTTGCGCACCCCACAGCAACGTCATTATGCTGCGCGCCCGCCAGCGCAGCGGCATTGCCGCGACTTTTCCCCACCAGCGTTGGCTTATCACCATTCCTTTATAGAGACGTTTATTGCTGCGACCTGCATTTAAAGCTTGATACAACGGTTCAACGGCGGCGATCTCCTCTTCCTGCGCCTGAGTGCGAATCGACATATAGCCCGTCACTTTGCCGTCGCGCACCATCGGCACAGCATTGGCCCGCACCCAATAATGATCGCCATTCTTACGGCGGTTTTTGACGATACCGCTCCACGGCTCCCCTTTTTTCAGGGTGAACCACATATCCGCAAACGCCGCTTTTGGCATATCCGGGTGGCGAACAAGATTGTGGGGTTGGCCGAGCAGTTCATTATGTGAATAGCCGCTGGCCTGAATAAACGCATCGTTGGCGTGGGTGATGTAGCTTTGCTGGTCGGTGGTAGACATAAGCGTGGTGTCATCGTCCAGCATAAAGCGCTGCTGGCTGACAAAAGGAGGAGAAGACATGGTTGCGTCCTGTGCAGGTTATAGAGCTGTTAAAAATTCTGGCAAATGTTATTTCGGCGCTAATGTTTTTATCTTTAGTTGTTAAATTTGATTTAGATCGCAGTTCGTACAAAAACCTAGTTATTTGCAGGCTCGCTAACATGCTGATTTTAATAGTTTCGTTGCGTTATCAACCGAATTAGCCGGGCTAAACGCCCTTAAATTGCGCATTTATTGCACTAGTTTGGCGCAATACTGCCGTCGGGATGTCTCTACTGAACAATTTTTAATCACAAAAGAGAGGGATAATAACGCACCGGCGTGATTAAATCTTGCGCACCCCGGTGGTCCACAGGCGTTTATCCCGAATTAAATCGCCCGCTCTGAAGTGGCGTAAACCCTGCAATAATTATATCTGTATCATGTGATACGCCGGCCCCTGGAGCTTATTTTGAACAGGTTACCTTCCAGCGCATCAGCTTTAGCGTGCAGCGCTCACGCACTGAATCTCATTGAAAAGCGAACACTCGACCATGAGGAGATGAAGGCATTAAATCGAGAGGTGGTGGATTACTTTAAAGAGCATGTTAATCCGGGGTTTTTAGAGTACCGAAAATCTGTTACCGCCGGCGGGGATTACGGAGCCGTAGAGTGGCAAGCAGGCAGTTTAAATACGCTTGTCGACACCCAGGGTCAGGAGTTTTTAGACTGTCTGGGTGGCTTTGGTATCTTTAATGTGGGGCACCGTAATCCAGTTGTGGTTTCCGCCGTTCAGAATCAACTCGCCAAACAACCTCTGCATAGCCAGGAACTGCTCGATCCTTTACGCGCACTGCTGGCAAAAACCCTGGCGGCGTTAACGCCCGGCAAACTCAAATACAGCTTCTTCTGCAATAGCGGTACGGAATCCGTCGAGGCGGCGCTGAAACTCGCCAAAGCGTACCAGTCGCCACGCGGCAAATTTACCTTTGTCGCCACCAGCGGCGCGTTTCACGGTAAATCTCTTGGCGCCCTTTCCGCTACCGCCAAGTCTGCCTTCCGCAAACCCTTTATGCCGCTGCTGCCGGGCTTTCGCCATGTGCCGTTTGGCGATATCGAGGCGATGCGCATGCTGCTCAGCGAATGTCACAAAACCGGCGATGATGTTGCGGCGGTTATTCTCGAACCGATTCAGGGTGAAGGCGGCGTGATTATCCCACCAGCGGGTTATTTAACCGCGGTACGTAAGCTGTGCGATGAGTTTGGCGCGCTACTCATTCTTGATGAAGTGCAAACCGGGATGGGACGTACCGGGAAAATGTTTGCCTGTGAACATGAAAACGTGCAGCCGGACATTCTCTGTCTTGCCAAAGCGCTGGGCGGCGGCGTGATGCCTATCGGTGCAACGGTGGCGACGGAAGAAGTGTTCTCCGTGCTGTTTGATAACCCCTTCCTGCATACCACTACTTTCGGCGGCAATCCGCTGGCCTGTGCGGCAGCGCTGGCGACCATTAATGTGCTGCTGGAGGAGAATCTGCCAGCGCAGGCGGAGCAGAAAGGCGACATGCTGCTGGATGGTTTTGGCGCGCTGGCGCGTCAGTATCCGGATCTGGTGCAGGATGTTCGCGGTCGCGGAATGCTGATGGCGATTGAGTTTGTCGATAACGAAACGGGCTACAACTTTGCCAGTGAGATGTTCCGCCAGCGCGTGCTGGTGGCGGGCACCCTCAATAACGCGAAGACTATTCGTATCGAACCGCCGCTGACGTTAACCATTGAACAGTGTGAGCAGGTGCTGAAAGCGGCATCCAACGCGCTGGCGGCGCTGCGGGTCACCACCGAGCTTGCCTGAGTTACCCCTTTCACCCCTCCCCCGTGCGGGGAGAGGGGCTTTTTGCTACTCCGGCATCACGCCGATAAAACAGCGTTTTTTACGTGGCTCCGACATTAATTCCTCAAGCTTCTCCACGCAGGCCAGATAGTGCGGCGTCTCTTTATGAGCCTGTACGGCGGCGTCATCCTGATAGGCTTCATAAATAAAAAAGCGGGTTTTCACTTTCGGGTCCTGCAACACATCAAACCGCAAATTCCCCGGCTCACGAATCGCCCCTTCATGGTTAGCGCGAAACACCTGTAAAAACTCGTCGACGCGATCGGGTTTGATATTGATCTCCACTAACGTGACATTCATGGTTGCTCTCCTTGTTTTTCTTCCAGCCAGAACTGGTAAGCCTCGCGGGCGTGCATTTTCTCATGGACCACTTTTTTTACCGCTTTAAGCATGGCGAGAGGCGCGCTGGACTGGAAGATATTGCGCCCCATATCCACGCCGGACGCGCCCTGATCGATTGCGCGGAAGCACATCTCCAGAGCCTCATGCTCCGGCAGCTTTTTCCCGCCAGCGATGACAATCGGCACCGGGCAGCTGGCGGTCACTTTTTCGAATCCCTCGTCGACAAAATAGGTCTTCACGAACTGCGCGCCCATTTCGGCAGCGATTCGGCTGGCCAGCGAAAAATAACGGGCGTCGCGCGCCATCTCTTTCCCGACGCCGGTAACGGCCATCGTCGGCACGCCGTAACGGTTACCGGCATCCACCAGTTTAATGATGTTATTGATCGACTGGTGCTCATGCTCGCTGCCGATATAAATCTGCGCCGCCACCGCACAGACATTCAGCCGTAGCGCATCTTCCATGGTCACCGCCACGCATTCATTGGAAAGTTCCGACAGCATTGAGTTACCGCCGGAAGCGCGTAACACCACCGGTTTATTGGTGGCTGGCGGCACTACGCTTCGCAAAATCCCGCGGGTACACATCAGCACATCGGTTTCGGCAAACAGCGGGGCTATAGACAAATCAATACGCTCAAGACCGGTGGTCGGCCCCTGAAAATAACCATGATCGAACGCCAGCATCACCGTGCGATTGCTTTGCGGGTTAAAAATCCTCGCCAGTCGCGATTGCATGCCCCAGTCGAGCGCGCCGCAGCCCTTTAGGGTGAAGGGCACATTCTGCTGTGGCGTACCAATGCCAAACTCTTTGCCATCTTTTATGTCATCTAAATCCGCCATTCTGCCTCCCGCAAAAAGCTGTGATAGAACAAGTGATTTTGGAGTGAAGAACGTTCAAAAGCGTAGGCGCTGAACTATATTTACGACCGTACGAGGATCACAGTTTCATCTATGATGCTGGCGAGGGGGCACAACCCATGAGTTACCTTTTAGCGTTAGATGCAGGAACGGGCAGCATCCGGGCAGTGATCTTCGACTTAAGCGGGCGACAAATTGCCGTCGGCCAGGCCGAGTGGAAACACCTCAGTGTGGAAAACGTCCCCGGCTCGATGGAGTTCGATATTCATAGCAACTGGCAGCTTGCCTGTCAGTGCATTCGCCAGGCGCTACAAAACGCCGGGCTTAGCGGGGCGGATATTCAGTCCGTCGCCTGCTGCTCCATGCGCGAAGGCATTGTGCTCTATAACCGTAATGGCGATGCCATCTGGGCCTGCGCCAACGTTGATTCTCGCGCCAGCCATGAAGTGACCGAGTTAAAAGAGATCCACGACTGGCAGTTCGAAGCCGAAGTCTATCGCGTTTCCGGCCAGACGCTGGCCCTCAGCGCGATGCCGCGTCTGTTATGGCTGGCGCACCACCGCCCGGAGATCTATCGCGATACCGCCACTATTACCATGATCAGCGACTGGCTTGCCTCGCGCCTTTCCGGCTGGCTGGCGGTGGATCCTTCCAATGCCGGAACAACCGGTATGCTCGATCTCTTTACCCGCGACTGGCGTCCCGACCTGCTGGATATGGCCGGGTTACGGGCGGATTTATTATCACCGGTGAAAGAGACCGGTAGCCTGCTGGGGGAAGTGACGCACCAGGCTGCGCAAGAGTGCGGCCTGCGCGAAGGCACGCCGGTGGTGATGGGCGGCGGCGATGTGCAGCTAGGCACCCTTGGGCTGGGCGTGGTGCGCGCCGGGCAAAGTGCCGTGCTCGGCGGCACGTTCTGGCAGCAGGTGGTGAATCTGCCGCAGGTACGTACCGATCCGCAGATGAATATTCGCGTTAATCCCCATGTTATTCCCGGTATGGCGCAGGCCGAGTCGATAAGCTTTTTCACCGGCTTAACGATGCGCTGGTTTCGTGATGCGTTCTGCGCCGAAGAGAAGCTGATTGCCGAGCGCATGGGGATGGATGCCTATGCGCTGCTTGAAGAGATGGCGAGCCGGGTTCCGGCGGGTTCCTGGGGCGTGATGCCGATTTTCTCCGATGCGATGCATTTTAAGCAGTGGTATCACGCTGCACCGTCGTTTATTAACCTCTCTATCGACGCGGAAAAATGCAATAAAGCAACGCTTTTCAGAGCGCTGGAAGAGAACGCCGCGATAGTTTCCGCCTGCAATCTGGCGCAGATATCGCATTTCTCCGGCGTGCAGTTCGACAATTTAGTGTTTGCTGGCGGCGGGGCGAAAGGCGCGCTGTGGAGCCAGATCCTCAGCGATGTGACGGGGCTGCCGGTGCGCGTGCCGGAGGTGAAAGAAGCAACCGCCCTCGGCTGCGCGATTGCCGCAGGCGTTGGTGCCGGGCTGTATGACAATATGGCGGCAACGGGTGAACGGCTGGTGCGCTGGAGCCGCGAATTTACGCCGAACCCGGAGTATCGTGAGCTGTATGACGACATGATGCTGAAATGGCAGAAAATTTATGCCGATCAGCTTGGCCTGGTCGACAGCGGTTTAACCACCTCGTTATGGCAAGCGCCCGGCCTGACCACCAGTTCCTGACGCTTTTCCCCCTCCGCTCAGGAGGGGGATATTTGAATCCCATCACAATCATTCGCTCCGCCTTTTCCCTTTTACGCCGCGACGGCTAAAGTAGAACTCATCCGACCACATAACAATTATTTTACATTGGAAGAGAGCATGAGCCATTACCCGTCGCTGTTCGCCCCTCTCGATTTGGGCTTTACCACGCTAAAAAACCGAGTGTTGATGGGCTCCATGCACACCGGGCTGGAAGAGCGCCCCGATGGCGCAGAGCGGCTGGCGGCGTTCTATGCCGAGCGCGCTCGCCACGGTGTTGCGCTGATCGTTACCGGCGGCGTCGCCCCTGCCCTTTCCGGCGTGACGATGGAAGGGGCCGCGGTACTGCACGATGCCAGCCAGCTTCCCCATCACCAGCGGGTAACCGAGGCGGTGCATCAGGAGGGCGGCAAAATTGCCCTGCAAATTCTGCATACCGGGCGTTATAGCTATCAGCCGCGCCCGGTTGCGCCCTCGGCAATCCAGGCCCCGATCAACCGCTTTACCCCTCATGAACTGAGCCACGATGAGATTCTCGCTTTAATTGAAGATTTCGCCCGTTGCGCACAGCTGGCCCAGCAGGCGGGTTACGACGGCGTTGAAGTGATGGGTTCGGAAGGCTATTTGATTAATGAATTCCTCGCCGCACGTACCAACCAACGCGAAGATGAATGGGGCGGCGATTATGCCCGTCGCATGCGCTTTGCGCTGGCCGTGGTGCGCGCCGTGCGCGAACGCGTGGGCCGTGACTTTATTATTATCTACCGCCTGTCGATGCTGGATCTGGTGGAAGGCGGCGGTACGCTGGAAGAGACCATCGAACTGGCGCAAGCGGTAGAAGCCGCGGGCGCGACGCTGATCAATACCGGGATTGGCTGGCACGAAGCGCGCATTCCAACCATTGCTACGCCGGTGCCGCGCGGTGCTTTTAGCTGGGTGACGCGCAAGCTGAAAGGCAAAGTCAACGTCCCGCTGATCACCACCAACCGCATTAACGATCCGCAGGTGGCAGAGGAGATCCTCGCCCACGGCGATGCGGATATGGTGTCGATGGCGCGCCCGTTTCTCGCCGATGCCGAGCTGTTATCGAAAGCGCAAAGTGGCCGCGCGGATGAGATCAATACCTGCATCGGTTGTAACCAGGCCTGCCTCGATCAGATCTTCGCCGGCAAAGTCACCTCCTGCCTCGTTAACCCCCGCGCCTGTCATGAAACACTGATGCCGGTGCTGCCCGCACAGCTTAAGAAAAACCTGGCGGTGATTGGCGCAGGTCCTGCCGGGCTGGCGTTTGCGGTGAATGCCGCCGCACGCGGCCACAGCGTCACGCTGTTTGACGCCCAGGCGGAGATCGGCGGGCAGTTTAATGTCGCCAAACAGATCCCCGGTAAAGAGGAGTTTTATGAAACCCTGCGCTACTACCGCCGGATGATCGATTTAACGGGCGTCGCACTGCGTCTAAATCAACGCGTCGATCCGTCAATGCTTATGGAGTTTGACGAAGCGATCATGGCCTGCGGCATCGAACCGCGAATGCCGCCGATCGACGGGATCGACCATCCAAAAGTGCTGAACTATCTCGACGTGCTGCGCGATAAAGTGCCGGTGGGGGAAAGCGTGGCCATTATTGGCTGCGGCGGGATCGGCTTTGATACGGCGATGTATCTAAGCCAGCCAGGCGAACCGACCAGCCAGAATATCGCCGAGTTTTGCGTGGAGTGGGGCATTGATACCAGCCTGAATGAACCCGGCGGCCTGCGCCCGGAAGGCCCGCAGCTACCGAAAAGCCCACGACAGATTGTGATGCTGCAGCGTAAAGCCAGTAAACCCGGCGAAAGCTTAGGCAAAACCACCGGCTGGATCCACCGCGGGACGCTTCTGTCGCGCGGGGTGAAAATGATCCCGGCGGTGAGTTATCAAAAGATTGACGATGAAGGTTTGCACGTGTTGATCGGCGGCGAACCGCAACTGCTGGCGGTGGATCATGTGGTGATCTGCGCAGGCCAGGAGCCAAAACGCGAGCTGGCGGAGCCGCTGCGCGAAGCGGGTAAAACGGTGCATCTGATTGGCGGCTGTGACGTGGCGCTGGAGCTGGATGCCCGGCGGGCGATTGCGCAGGGCACGAAGCTGGCGCTGGCCATCTAGAACAAAGCGGCCCGCGCTGCGGGCCGACTTCTGTTAGCGTTTTTTACGTACTTTCACCGCTTTCAGTACCACGAATTTATTGTTGGTGGCGAGGGTTTCGCAGTTACCGAAAACACGCTTTAGCTTGCGGTAATAGTCGAGATGACGATTACCGACAATGCGCAGTTCGCCGCCATATTTCAGGCAGAAACGGGCATCGTTAAACATCTGCCATGCAATATGGTCGGTAATGGCGCTCTGCTGATGAAACGGCGGGTTACAGACAATCGCGTCAAAGCGATCCGGCTCCAGCCCGGAGAGGGAATTATTGATCATATAGTCGCTGCGCTCAGCGGCTTGCGGCAGGTTCGCCTCAACATTGAGCCGCGCGGAGGCCACCGCCATCGCCGACTCGTCGGCAAAAAGCACGCGGCTGTTCGGGTTCTGCGCCAGCAGTTGCAGGCCAAGCACGCCGTTGCCGCAGCCTAAATCCACCATTTCGCCTTCGATATTTTCCGGCAGATGCTGGAGGAAAAAGCGCGCGCCAATATCCAGCCCGCTACGGGAAAAGACATTGGCATGGTTGTGAATCGTCCAGTCGGTCCCGTCCAGCGGCCAGCGGGCGATCATGTCGTTCTCGCTGAGTTCCGGCGCGTTAAAGGTGCAGTTAATCAGCCGCGCTTTTTTCCACGCCAGCGTAGTGGTGGTCGGGCCGAGGATTTTCTCAAACAGCGCCAGCGTCGAGTTATGAACATCGCGCGCTTTCGCCCCGGCGATAATGCGCGTCTGCGGCGTGACAACGCTTCGTAAGGCGCGCAGCTGCTGCTCCAGCAGCGCCAGCTGTTTTGGCACTTTAATCAGCACCAGCGCCGGATTCGCCGGCAGCGGGCTCAGGCTGTCCTGCAGCGTAACGCTGTTTTCGTCCAGCGAGTTAATGCGCAAGTTATGCTGCGTCGCCAGACCGGCAATAAAGGAGTCATTAACGCAAACCGGGTGATGCTGCGCCAGCGCACAGGCCAGCGCGCCGAAGCTGTCGTTAAAGACGAGAACCGGGCCGTCGACCTCATTCACCTGTTGCAGCAGGTATTCATCCGCCGCATCCCACGCTTGCAGCGCCGCCTCTTCCACGCCGACAGGGAATCTGTCTAAAGTGAATGTCTGTCCGAGTAATTCAACCTGGCTCATCGCCCCTCCGCAATGCTAAAATTCGCGCGTTTTATCGCTTAATTAACCGGAGATGTAAACACATTTCGCCATGAATACCCTTCTCTATCTTCAGGGCTACCCTGAATCCTTGCTTACGCAGGTCACTTCCCTGATTGAACAGAACAGGCTTGGCGAGGTGCTGGCAAAGCGCTACCCACAAAAGCACGATATCACCACTGATAAAGCGCTCTATAACTATACGCAGGGGCTGAAAAATCAGTTTCTGCGTAACGCCGCGCCGGTCAATAAAGTGATGTTTGACAGTAAAATCCATGTGTTAAATAACGCACTTGGTCTGCATACGGCGATCTCTCGCGTGCAGGGCGGTAAGTTAAAAGCGAAAGCGGAAATTCGCGTGGCGACGGTTTTTCGCGACGCGCCGGAGGCGTTTTTGCGCATGATCGTGGTACATGAACTGGCGCATCTGAAAGAGAAAGACCACAACAAAGCGTTCTATCAGCTGTGCTGCCATATGGAGCCGCAATATCACCAACTGGAGTTTGATACCCGCCTGTGGCTCACCCATCTGGCGCTAAAGTAGTTTCGCGGGTCGGACAACGCCATTTGTGCTTCTGCGCTGCCGCATACTGGTTTTGTCACCCCGTCATGCTAGAGTGATTTAAGACCCCCTTTACGGAGAAGTAGCGTCTGTATGATACGTTTCGCTGTCATAGGCACCAACTGGATCACCCGCCAGTTTGTCGATGCCGCCCATGAGACGGGCAAATATAAACTCACCGCCGTTTTTTCCCGCAGCCTTGAACAGGCGCAACATTTCGCCAGCGACTATCCCGTCGAACATCTGTTTACCTCCCTTGAGGATATGGCGCAAAGCGAAGCGATTGATGCGGTTTATATTGCCAGCCCGAACGCCATGCACTTTTCCCAAAGCCAGCTTTTTCTGCGCCACAAAAAGCATGTGATCTGCGAAAAACCGCTGGCCTCTAATCTGCGTGAAGTGGAAGCGGCTATCGCCTGCGCGCGGGAAAATCAGGTGGTGCTGTTTGAAGCCTTCAAAACCGCCAGCCTGCCCAATTTCATCTTACTGAAACAGTCGCTGGCGAAAGCGGGTAAGCTGCGCAAGGCCTTTATTAACTACTGCCAGTATTCCTCGCGCTACCAGCGCTATCTCAACGGCGAGAATCCCAATACCTTTAATCCTGCCTTCTCTAACGGTTCGATTATGGATATTGGCTTTTACTGCCTGGCCTCCGCCGTGGCGCTGTGGGGCGAGCCGCATAGCGTCCTGGCCTGCGCCAGCCTGCTGGAAAGCGGCGTCGATGCCCACGGCGTGGTGGTAATGCATTACGGTGATTTCAGCGTCACGCTGCAGCACTCAAAAGTAAGCGATTCGGTGCTGGCCAGTGAAATTCAGGGCGAAGCGGGATCGCTGGTGATTGAGAAAATCTCCGAATGCCAGAACGTCTCGTTTGTGCCGCGCGGCGGTAAAGCGCAGGAGCTGACGCAGCCGCAACATATCAACACTATGCTCTATGAAGCCGAGACGTTTGCCCGTCTGGTGGAACAGAACGAGGTTAACCATCCGGGGCTGGCGGTTAGCCGGATCACAGCCAAACTGCTTACGGAGATCCGCCGTCAAACGGGGGTTGTTTTCCCGGCGGATGATATCAGTGCCCAGCTCCCTGCGTAAAAGTTCGTAAAGCAGAGCCGAGGTGTCATTGACGGAATCACCACGCTGACATATTTTGTTACGCGCAAAGGGGAGTAACTTCATTGCCGGTGGATCGTCATTACGATGCGTTTACGCATCCGGTCGCCGGGCGTCGAAAGAGACGTAAGTGAGACCTTGCCGGAAGGCGAGACTCCCTGCATCTAAAGCAAGCGGCTAACCTCTTCCGATGTTAGCCGTTTTTGTTTTAGTGAGGATTGAATATGAATACTGTCGGCACACCGATGTTATGGGGCGGTTTCGCCATCGTGGTGGTGATTATGCTGGCCATCGACCTTCTGCTTCAGGGACGTCGCGGCGCGCAGACGATGTCCATGAAGCAGGCGGCCGTCTGGTCGGTCGTTTGGGTCTCCCTCTCATTACTCTTTAATGCCGCCTTCTGGTGGTATCTCTCGCAAACGCAAGGTCGCGCCGTCGCCGATACCCAGGCGCTGGCGTTCCTCACCGGTTATCTGATTGAAAAAGCCCTGGCGGTGGATAACGTCTTCGTCTGGCTGATGCTGTTTAGCTACTTCTCGGTGCCTGCTGCCCTGCAGCGCCGCGTGCTGGTTTATGGCGTGCTCGGGGCGATTGTGCTGCGCACGATTATGATTTTCGCCGGCAGCTGGCTGATCACCCAGTTCTCGTGGCTGCTGTATGTCTTTGGCGCATTCCTGCTGTTTACCGGGATCAAAATGGCGCTGGCGAAAGAGGATGAAACCGGCATTGGCGACAAACCGCTGGTGCGCTGGCTGCGCAGCCATCTGCGCATGACGGATACCATTGAGAATGAGCACTTTTTTGTGCGCAAAAATGGCCTGCTGTTTGCCACGCCGCTGCTGCTGGTGCTGATCCTCGTTGAACTGAGCGATGTGATTTTCGCCGTCGACAGCATTCCGGCGATCTTCGCCGTCACCACCGATCCGTTTATTGTGCTGACCTCTAACCTGTTTGCCATTTTGGGGCTGCGTGCGATGTACTTCCTGCTGGCGGGCGTGGCGGAGCGCTTCTCGATGCTGAAATATGGCCTGTCAGTGATTCTGGTGTTTATTGGCGTCAAAATGCTGATTGTCGACTTCTTCCATATCCCGATTGCCATCTCGCTGGGCGTGGTCGGTGGGATCCTGGTGCTGACGATGGTGATTAACGCCTGGGTTAACCATCAGAACGACAAGAAAAAAGGGCTGGAGTAAACGCCTGCCGTCAGCGGGCGGCAGGTTTCTCTTGTTGCTGCGCGGTTTCGATCTTAAACGGATCGATGCCGCGTTTTTGCATCCGCCAGAAGCGAATAATATTCAGGCCGTTCATCACCAGGAAACTGCCTTCGATCAGCGAACCGCCTATCGATCCGAGCCAGATATTGTGGATCACCCAGCAGCCCGTTGAGCACCAGATCACGCAGCGCATCGGTAAACCCTGAAAGCGAAACAGCGCCCAGGTACTGACGATGGTGCCGGCAACCGGTAATAGCTCTATCAGGTGGTGAAATTTCGCCAACCCTAAGCCGCCCGTCAGCGCGATAAACAGCACCATTACCCACAGATTGCGGGTACGCAAGGTTATCAGGGTGCGGATAGCGTTAAGCATGGCGCTGGAACCGGCGGGAAAAGCGCCCATCAGCATAAAGTGCACGCCAATAATGGCGCTGTAGACCGAGAGTTGTTTTTTGAAGCGCCGTTCATCACGGTTGATAAAGGTGGTAATACCCACCAGAAAGGCAATCACGCCAACGCCCTGGGCAAGCCAATACGTGGTCATGGAAAATCCTTGTAGGGTAAAAACGGTTCCGGATAACGCATTGCGGAAAAAACATCGCGCCAGGCAACGCGGCTAGCTTATCCATTTCCCGGCGACCGGGAACATGAACGAGCCTTGTTGCATGGCGCGAAAGTTTACACGTTAGAGCGTGACGCCGCTTTTGAAGATAGCCAGCTCGCGGAAATCGTTTTTCTCGTTGCAGGTCTTTTTGCCGTTAGCGATATCAACGATAACATCGACGAATTCGTTCAGCAGTTGCGGCATCGCTTTGCCGTGAATCAGCTGACCGGCATCGTAGTCGATCCAGTGTTTCTTCTTCGCCGCCAGTTCACTGTTGGTGGCGATTTTCACCGTCGGCACAAACCCGCCGTAAGGCGTACCGCGACCGGTACTGAACAGCACCATATGGCAGCCCGCACCCGCCAGCGCGCTGGTGGCAACGGCATCGTTACCCGGTGCGCTCAGCAGGTTCAGACCGTGGGTTTTCAGGCGTTCGCCGTAGCGCAGAACATCCACCACCTGGCTGGCGCCCGCTTTCTGCGTACAGCCCAGTGATTTCTCTTCCAGAGTCGTGATACCGCCCGCTTTGTTACCCGGCGATGGGTTTTCGTAGATCGGCTGATTGTGTGCGATAAAGTACTGTTTGAAGTCATTGACCATGGTAACGGTCTTTTCAAAGGTACTTTCGTCGCGACAGTGGCTCATCAGAATACGTTCCGCACCGAACATCTCCGGTACTTCCGTCAGCACGGTAGTCCCGCCGTTGCCGATAACATAATCGGAAAAACGGCCCAGCATCGGGTTAGCAGTGATGCCGGAGAGGCCATCGGAGCCGCCGCATTCGAGGCCGAATTTCAGCTCGCTCAGTTTGCCCGGTTCACGTTTGTCATTACGCATTGCTTGATACAATGCGTGCAGGTGCTCAAGCCCCGCTTCCACTTCGTCATCCTGGTGTTGGCAGACCATAAAGTGGACACGTTCCGGATCGAATTCACCGAGCGTCTCGCGGAAGGCATCGACCTGGTTGTTTTCACAACCCAGACCAATCACCAGTACCGCACCGGCGTTCGGGTGGCGCACCATGTTTTGCAGCATGGTGCGGGTGTTAATGTGATCGTCGCCCAGCTGCGAGCAGCCGTAGGTATGGCTGAACAGGAAGACGCCGTCGGTACCTTCGGCATCCTGCGTCTCTTTCAGGAAACGGGTCTGGATCTGACGGGCGATGCCGTTTACGCAGCCGACCGTTGGCAGGATCCACAACTCGTTGCGGATCCCCACTTCGCCATTCGCACGGCGGTAGATCTGAATGTCACGATCCGCCGCCTGGGCGCCTTCATCCTGAAAATCAGGTTGATAGCTATACTCGTCCAAATCGCTGAGATTGGTCCGGGCATTATGAGAATGAATGTACTCGCCCGCCGCGATATCTGATGTCGCATGTCCAATTGGCAGACCATACTTGACAACATTTTCACCGCTGGCGATGGCTTGCAGAGCAAATTTATGCCCGCGCGCTACCGCCTGACGCAGCCGAACGGTCTGGTTGTCGACAACGACTTCCGCGCCTTCAGCGAGGTCCGCCAGTGCTACCGCAACGTTATCCAGCGAATGGATCTTGATGTATTGCATATCAACCTCAAACGGCTTTAGTTCAGTTCAATCGCGAAGTAATCACGCGCATTGTTAAAGCAAATGTTTTTCACCATTTCGCCCAGCAGTTGAATATCCGCCGGCGCTTCGCCTGCGGCGACCCAGCGACCAATCATCTGGCACAGGATGCGACGGAAATATTCATGGCGGGTGTAAGACAGGAAGCTGCGGCTGTCGGTCAGCATGCCGACAAAGCGGCTCAGCAGGCCCAGCTGCGCCAGCTGCGTCATCTGACGTTCCATGCCATCTTTCTGGTCGTTAAACCACCAGCCGGAACCGAACTGCATTTTGCCCGGCATCCCTTCGCCCTGGAAGTTACCGATCATGGTGCCCAGCACTTCGTTATCGCGCGGGTTCAGGCAGTACAGAATGGTTTTCGGCAGCAGGTTCTCTTCATTCTGCTTGCTCAGCAGTTTTGACAGCTCTTCTGCCAGCGGACGGTCGTTAATGGAGTCGAAGCCTACGTCCGGCCCCAGCAGTTTGAACTGGCGCTGGTTGTTGTTACGCAGCGCGCCAATATGGTACTGCTGCACCCAACCGCGACGGGCGTATTCCGCGCCCAGCCAGACCAGTACCGCAGTTTTGAACTGCGCCACTTCTTTCTCGCTCAGGGTTCCACCCGCCAGGCGACGCGCCAGGATGCTATCCAGCTCCGCTTCGCTCGCTTCGGCGAACAGCACAACGTCCAGCGCATGGTCGGAAACTTTACAGCCGTGCGCCGCGAAGTGATCCAGGCGTTTGCCCAGCGCGGTTTGCAGATCCGTAAAGCGACGAATGTCGGTATCAGACACTTCGCCCAGTTTCGCCATGTAATCGTTGAAGGTGGCTTGTTCAATATTGAACGCTTTATCCGGACGCCAGCTCGGCAGCACTTTCACGCTGAAGCTAGTGTCTTTCGCTACAGCG
Organism: Enterobacter sp. Bisph1; assembly: GCF_000814905.1. GTDB lineage: Bacteria > Pseudomonadota > Gammaproteobacteria > Enterobacterales > Enterobacteriaceae > Kosakonia. The sequence continues at coordinate 137,472 of NZ_JXAG01000036.1, read as the reverse complement.
GCGTGATGTTCCAGCGAGTCAATCGGATCGTCGGTGGTGCCGACCATTTTCACATTCATCTGCTGCATGATTCCGCGCGCAGAAAATTTATCCTGCGCCAGCAGTTCGTTACCCTGGTTCCAGATTTCATCGGCGGTAGACGGCGACAGCAGCTTACCTGTAATACCAAATGGGCGACGCAGCTCAAGATGCGTCCAGTGGTATAACGGGTTGCCAATAGTATGCGGCACAGTGGCTGCCCAGGCGTCAAACTTCTCACGATCGGTCGCATCGCCGGTACAAAGGCGCTCAGGCACGCCGTTGGTACGCATTGCGCGCCACTTGTAGTGATCGCCTTTTAACCAGATGTCATACAGGTTTTTAAAGCGGTAGTTATCAGCGATCTGCTGCGGCGGCAGGTGGCAATGATAGTCAAAAATCGGCTGGTCTTTTGCGTAGTCGTGGTACAGACGGCGAGCAAATTCGGTGTCGAGCAGAAAATCTTCGGTCATAAACGGGGTCATTATCGTCTTCCTCTAAACGAGTGCGTCTGATGCTTACCTTTAATGCTGACAAAGTTATCACACCAATTTCTACAACCCGAAGATATTTTCGTGAGTTGGATCAATAAAAGCATACAAAAACTGACACTCCGAACGGGCAAACATCCCGCCAGCCCGCGCCATTACTGGCCTGACCCAGCGAAGCTAAAGACCACACAAAGAAAAACGCTTTTGTGATGTCACTCACCTTTTCAAGTTGTATGACAAGTTATCTTTCCTGCCGTCGAACATATAAGCCGACGGAATGCATTCCCGACAATACGTTGATCGGACTTTTGGGTAGGGATACCGACTTAAACACGCTTACTAATGGCAAGGTTTGGGCCGTATCGGGGGATATCCCGGACGTCCTCCCCGTTTTCATCCTGCGAACGCGATCGAAGGATGGCCGCGAAAAGCGGTAATAACATAACGATGAGGTTTACATGCGTAAAATCAAAGGATTACGTTGGTACATGATAGCACTGGTGACGGTCGGCACCGTGCTTGGCTACCTGACACGTAACACCGTAGCGGCAGCTGCTCCAACCTTGATGGAAGAGCTGCACATCTCCACTCAGCAATACTCTTATATCATCGCGGCCTATTCCGCGGCTTATACCGTTATGCAGCCCGTTGCCGGCTACCTGCTGGATATTCTGGGCACCAAAATTGGTTATGCCTTCTTTGCGATTACCTGGGCGATATTCTGCGGCGCGACTGCGCTGGCGGGAAGCTGGGGTGGTCTGGCGCTGGCGCGTGGCGCGGTAGGTGCCGCTGAAGCAGCAATGATCCCGGCGGGCCTGAAAGCCACGTCTGAATGGTTCCCGGCGAAAGAGCGTTCTATCGCGGTGGGTTACTTCAACGTTGGCTCTTCAATTGGTGCCATGATCGCACCGCCGCTGGTGGTGTGGGCAATCGTGATGCACAGCTGGGAAATGGCGTTCATCATCTCCGGTGTGCTGAGCTTTGCATGGGCAATGGCCTGGCTCTACTTCTATAAACACCCGCGCGATCAGAAAAAACTGAGCGAAGAAGAGCGCGAGTACATCATTGGTGGCCAGGAAGCACAACACCAGGCCAACAACGGTAAGAAAATGTCCGTATGGCAGATTCTGGGCACCCGTCAATTCTGGGGTATCGCCCTGCCGCGTTTCCTGGCAGAACCGGCCTGGGGTACGTTTAACGCGTGGATCCCGCTGTTCATGTTCAAGGTTTACGGCTTTAACCTGAAAGAGATCGCCATGTTCGCCTGGATGCCGATGCTGTTTGCTGACCTCGGCTGTATCGTGGGTGGTTACCTGCCGCCGCTGTTCCAGCGCGTGTTCGGTGTGAACCTGATTGTTTCGCGTAAAATGGTTGTTACCATGGGTGCGGTACTGATGATTGGCCCAGGCATGATTGGTCTGTTCACCAGCCCGTATGTTGCTATCGGCCTGCTGTGCATCGGTGGTTTTGCTCACCAGTCTCTGTCCGGCGCGCTGATTACCCTCTCTTCTGACGTCTTTGGTCGTAACGAAGTGGCAACGGCGAATGGCCTGACCGGTATGGCCGCCTGGACCGCAAGCACCATGTTTGCTTTGGTGGTTGGCGCACTGGCGGATACCATTGGCTTTAGCCCGCTGTTCGCCGTACTGGCGCTGTTCGACCTGATGGGTGCCGTAGTTATCTGGACGGTGCTGAAAAACAAAACCGCCGACGAGGTTGTTAAAGAACATTCCCTTGGCGGCCCGGCAGCACAAAGTTAACGCTTCACGGACTTTGTTAGCCTGAAAATTTCACGCGACACGGCAGTAGCCACTAAGCGAATCGCCCGTTAAAGAAAGCGGTAACGGGCAAGGTAGCCCAACAGTGCGTCGCGTGAAACAGAACGAATATTAGCCGCCTTAGGGCGGCTTTTTTGTTCTCCGCGATGGTGAGAAAGCCGTAAAAGTGGTATAACAAATCTATCATTGCCCTTCTTTCCCAGGAGCTCACATATGGAAATCTCCGAGTCACGACGTTTGTACCAGCAGCTTGCCGCCGAGCTTAAAAATCGTATTGAGCAAGGCGTCTATCTTGTGGGTGACAAACTGCCCGCTGAACGCTTTATCGCCGATGAGAAAAGCGTAAGCCGGACCGTGGTTCGTGAAGCCATTATCATGCTCGAAGTGGAAGGGTACGTCGAAGTCCGCAAAGGCTCCGGTATTCATGTTATCTCTAATGTACCGCGCTACACTCAGGCTCCCGATGAAAACATGGAGTTCGCCAATTACGGTCCGTTTGAACTGTTGCAGGCGCGTCAGCTTATCGAGAGCAATATCGCTGAATTCGCCGCCACTCAGGTGACGAAGCAGGACATCATGAAGCTGATGGAAATTCAGGATAACGCGCGCAAAGAGAAGTGCTTCCGCGATTCTGAGTGGGATTTGCAGTTCCATGTACAGGTTGCGCTGGCGACGCAGAACACGGCGCTGGCGGCTATCGTCGAGAAAATGTGGACGCAGCGTGTACATAACCCGTACTGGAAAAAATTGCATGACCATATCGATTTGCGCACCGTCGATAACTGGTGTGATGATCATGACCATATTCTGCGCGCGCTGATTCGCAAAGATCCCCATGCCGCTAAGGTGGCAATGTGGCAGCACCTGGAAAACACCAAACTGATGCTATTTAACGAAACCAGCGATGATTTCGAGTTCAATGCCGATCGCTATCTGTTCGCAGAAAACCCGGTTGTGCATCTTGATACCGTCGCGACCGGCGGCAAGTAAAAAAGCTCTGTCAGGCGCATACTTATACTGCGCCTGCGCCGGTTTAAGGTAAGTAAACCGTCTAGAGTGTCAGCCTTTGTAAATAGCCTCGCCTCCCCCTGCTGCGGCAAGCAAAATCATCACCGAAACGCACTTTTCCGACTGACTCATAATGTAGAATTTTGTTACAATCGGATGCATTTGTCATTGCATGAGTTAGTGCTTGCTCACAGCGTCTTTTCTCAGGATATGCTGCATCAAATGTGCCACGAGCGACCATAATATATTAAAGCTATCGCCGTGCCGGTCTGGACGTGACGTAAACCGATGTACCAGGAACCTTGAATGGAACTTTTAAACCAATTACTCCATGCCCTCTGGGCTCAGGACTTCGCGACGCTTTCGCAGCCCGGCATGATCGGCATGCTGTACTTCGTTTTGTTTGTCATCTTATTTCTGGAAAACGGTCTGCTACCGGCGGCGTTTCTTCCGGGCGATAGCCTGTTAGTTCTGGTTGGCGTGCTGATTGCGAAAGGCGCGCTGGGTTATGTACAAACGGTGTTATTACTGACCGTAGCGGCAAGTCTTGGCTGCTGGCTGAGCTATATCCAGGGGCGATGGCTGGGAAATACGCGCATCGTGCAAAACTGGCTTTCCCATCTGCCTGCCCATTATCACCAGCGTTCGCACCATCTTTTTCATAAACACGGGCTATCCGCGCTGCTGATTGGCCGTTTTATTGCTTTTGTTCGCACTCTGTTACCAACTATTGCCGGACTTTCTGGTCTGAGTAATGCGCGCTTCCAGTTTTTTAACTGGGTGAGCGGTCTGCTGTGGGTGCTGATACTCACCACCTTAGGCTATTTGTTGGGTAAGACGCCGGTATTTCGTAAATACGAAGATGCGCTGATGTCCTGCCTGATGTTGCTTCCGGTAGTATTACTGGTAATTGGCCTTGCTGGCTCGCTGGTGGTGCTGTGGAAGAAAAAATATCGCAACCGGGGTTAAGTTCATGGAATTGCAACGTCCCTTTGTACGCGGATTACTGATGGGTATCACGGCGATAGCCATCTTTGGCATGGTGTTTTTCACCTGGGCGAAGCTACAAAATAGTGACTCCACGCTGGCGATTCGCCCGCTCACGCAAAACGTGAGCGTGCCGGATGGTTTCTCTGTCTGGCATCATCTCGACGCCAACGGTATTCATTTCAAAAGCATTACCCCGCAAAACGACACGCTATTAATCACCTTTGATTCCAGCGCCCAAAGCGCCGCGGCGAAAGCCGTGCTGGATCGCAGCTTGCCTCAGGGCTATATCATCGCTGCCCAGGATGATGACAATAACTCCACCTCGGCCTGGCTCACCCGCCTGCGTAATTCAACGCATCGATTCGGTTAACCTTTCCAGGATTCTGAATCTTTTCACTTACTTTGGTGTTTAGCCGTTTACTTACTATGCTTGAGTACACGGAACCACATTTCACTTAATGTCACTGGACGCTGGCGTCACTTTCGTTTCGTCGGTCAACAATGGAAGGTTCTCGAAGATGAACAACCGCATCGCACTGGCGCTGGCTCTCCTTTCTGTGAGCGCATTTTCTCACGCGGCATCGCCGTGCCAGGAAAAAGAACACGAGATCCAACGCGAAATCAGCTATGCCGAGAAGCATAACAATCAGAGCCGGATCAACGGGTTAAACAAGGCGCTACGGGAAGTGCGCGCCAATTGCTCCGACACGAAGCTGCGCGCCGCCCATCAGAAAAAAATTGCCGAACAGAAAGCAGAGGTTGCCGAGCGCCGCCGTGAGTTCAACGAGGCGAAGCAAAAAGGCGATGCGGAAAAAATGAGCAAACGCGAGCACAAGCTAAAAGAGGCACAACAAGAGTTGAAAGTCCTTGAGGCGCGTGACTACTGACTTTATGGAAATAACCACTCACTTAGCCGGAGAAAATTATGTCGAAAGATAATTCTGATCATTTGCGCGCTGAACTGAAATCCCTGGCGGATACGCTGGAAGAAGTGCTGAGCAATTCCAGTGATAAGTCGAAGGAAGAGCTGAGTAAATTACGTACCAAAGCGGAACAGGCGCTGCGCGAAAGCCGCCATCGTCTGGGCGAAACCGGCGATGCGCTGGCTCGTCAAACCCGTGAAGCGGCAGAGCGTACCGATGAGTATGTGCGCGATAATCCGTGGGCCAGCGTAGGTATCGCCGCCGCCGCAGGCGTGATGCTGGGCGTGCTGCTGTCGCGTCGTTAATATGATGGAGTCACGACACGCGCAAGGGCCGGGCAAAAGCGTACTCGGAATAGGTCAACGCATTGTGACTATCCTTGTGGAAATGGTCGAAACCCGCCTGCGGCTGGCAGTTGTCGAGCTGGAAGAAGAGAAAGCGAACTTATTCCAGCTGCTGCTTATGGTGGGGCTGACCATGCTTTTCGCCGCATTTGGCCTAATGAGCCTGATGGTCCTGATTATCTGGGCCATCGATCCGCAATATCGCCTGAACGCGATGATTGCAACCACTGTCGTATTGCTGGTGCTGGCATTAATTGGCGGCATCTGGACATTGCGCAAATCGCGAGCCTCGACGTTTCTGCGCCATACTCGCCAGGAGCTGGCAAACGACCGCGCCTTGCTGGAGGAAGATAAGTGAGCGGCAAAGCGGAACGTCTAAAGCGTAAAGCGCGTTTACTCAGTGAGATCCAACAGCAGCGTCTGGATCTCACCGCCGGTCGCCGCGACTGGCTGGAGTCAACCGGCGCTTACGATCGCGGCTGGAACACCCTGCTTAGCCTGCGCTCATGGGCGCTGGTAGGCAGCAGCGCGATGGCAATCTGGACGGTACGCCATCCCAATATGTTAATGCGCTGGGCCAAACGCGGTCTGGGTGCGTGGAGCTTGTGGCGCTTAGTGAAAACCACACTCAACGCACCGCGCTAAACGTTCTCGCGGCACGGCATTTACGGGCGATAATCACTTATCGCCCGTTTGTTTTTTATATGCTCAGTTTTTTTGAATAATTTCGACAGTTTTCCTTGCTAACAATCTTTTCCCGTCACGATTACTATCCTCTCCATCGACAGCAATAACGCGGCATCCGCCCGTAATTGCGGACAATTTACTGTTAGCCGCTATTGTGGTTTCCTGGAGAGAAAGATGAAAAAATTAGAAGATGTTGGTTTCCTCGTTGCTCGTATTCTGATGCCGATTCTGTTTATCGTCGCCGGCTGGGGCAAAATTACCGGTTATGCAGGCACCCAGCAATATATGGAAGCAATGGGCGTCCCGGGGTTCTTCCTGCCGTTAACAATTCTTCTTGAGTTTGGTGGCGGTCTGGCGATTCTGTTCGGTTTCCTGACCCGTACTACGGCGCTGTTTACCGCGGGCTTCACCCTGCTGACCGCGTTTATCTTCCACAGCAACTTTGCTGAAGGCGTCAATTCGCTGATGTTTATGAAAAACCTGACCATCGCTGGCGGCTTCCTGCTGCTGGGTATCACCGGTCCGGGCGCTATCAGTATCGACCGCGTTCTGAATAAAAAATGGTAAGCGCTCTATACTGAGTGAAGAGATGCAAGCGAGGAGATTACTCCTCGCTTTTGCTATGCAGAAGGAGGAAAAAATGGGACAACTGATTGACGGCGTCTGGCACGACACCTGGTACGATACCAAATCCACCGGAGGACGTTTTCAGCGCTCGGTATCGGCGTTTCGCAACTGGCTCACCGCCGATGGCGCGCCCGGACCGTCTGGCGAAGGTGGCTTTGCCGCCGAAAAAGATCGTTATCATCTGTATGTTTCACTCGCCTGTCCGTGGGCGCACCGTACGCTTCTCCTGCGTACCTTAAAAGGGCTCGAACCCTTTATTTCGGTTTCCGTGGTCAGCCCAATTATGCTGGAGAATGGCTGGACATTTGACGATGATTTCCCGGCCGCGACGGGCGACACGCTCTATCAGCACGAATTCCTCTATCAGCTCTATCTCCACGCCGACCCTAACTACACCGGCCGCGTCACGGTTCCCGTGCTGTGGGATAAAAAGAATCACACCATTGTCAGTAATGAATCGGCGGAAATTATTCGCATGTTCAATACTGCCTTTGATGGCCTGGGCGCGAAAGCCGGTGATTACTATCCGCCCCAGCTGCGTGAAAAAATTGATGAGCTGAACGGCTGGATCTACGACAACGTTAATAACGGCGTCTATAAAGCCGGTTTCGCCACCAGCCAGCAGGCTTACGACGATGCGGTAGTCAATGTCTTTAACGCACTGGAACGCCTCGAACAAATTCTCGGCCAGCACCGCTATTTGACCGGCGATCGCTTAACGGAAGCGGATATCCGCCTGTGGACGACGCTTATTCGTTTTGATCCGGTGTATGTCACCCACTTTAAGTGCGACAAACACCGCATTAGCGATTACCTCAATTTGCACGGCTTTCTGCGCGACATTTACCAGACGCCGGGCATCGCCGAAACCGTTGATTTTGCCCATATCCGCAACCACTACTACCGCAGCCACAAGACCATTAACCCGACCGGCATTATCTCTATCGGGCCGTGGCAGGATCTGGATGAACCCCACGGGCGCGATCTGCGTTTCGCCTGATATCACGGGCGCGTGTTCTCGCGCCCAAATTATTTCTCTGCGGGTTCTCGCTTTGTATTTTTGCCGTCTATTCTTACAGGGATTGTTTAGAAAACAACGAATTGACCGTTGACCGAGGTTGAGAATGGACTGGTATTTTAGGGTATTGAGAAACTACGCGACCTTCGACGGGCGCGCGCATCGCCGCGAGTTCTGGATGTTCACGCTGGTCAATACCGTTCTCTTTGGCGTGCTGTATGTGGTCGACAAGATTGTTGGCTGGCATATTTTAAGCCTGCTGTATGCCCTGCTGGTGCTCGTGCCGGGGCTGGCGGTGCAGGTGCGCCGCCTGCACGATACAAACCGAAGCTGGCGCTGGCTGTTGCTGCTGCTGTTTCCGGTTATTGGCTGGCTGATGCTGCTGGCGTTTTACAGCCAGCACGGTACACGGCAAGAAAATCTTTTCGGCCCACAGCCGAAAGCTTTCCTGTAAAACCCCCGGAGCCACAGCGCTGGCTGCAGGATTCACTTACCGGCAAACAGCTTCGGGATTTCCCGTAAACACCAGGCTTTCGCTTCGCCCATGCTATCTCGCCGCCAGGCCATAATAATATCCACCTGGCTGGTGTATTCCGGGCTTACCACGCGCAAGCGGCCTGCGGCAATATCCTCTTCGACCAGCGGCCAGGGCATGGTCGCCACCCCCAGGCCGGATAACAGCGCCTGACGTTTATCTTCGATAGTACTTACCGTCAGCCTCGGCTGTTTATCCAGCAGCTGCACCGTCAGCACCGGACGTTCACGCGCAGTGTCCGCAACGGCGACGCCGCGGTACTTCACGCGCGTCACTTCCGACAGCGGTTCCGGTTCCTGATGAATAGGGTGATCCGGCGCGGCCACGTAGACGTTCATTACCGAATAGAGTTTGCGCGAGTTGATTTCGGACGAGGAGCGAAAATGCATATCCGGCGCAATTACGATATCGGCGCGCCCCTGCTCCAGCCGCTCCCACGCCCCGGCCAGCACTTCAGTAATGACTGATAACTGCGTGTTGGCTTTTGCCGCCAGCCGCTCCACCAACGGAAATAGCTTAACCGTCGGTACCAGCGCTTCCGTCACCAGTGTCAAATGGGTTTCCCAGCCGCGCGCCAGCGCTTCAGCATCGGTTGTGAGCTTATCGGCGGCTTCCAGCAGCACGCGTCCACGCTCCAGCAGCATTCGCCCGACGTTAGTAAATTTGGTGCGGTGCCCGGAGCGGTCAAACAGCACCACATCCAGTTCTTCTTCAAGTTTTTGCATAGTGTAGCTGAGGGCAGAAGGCACCCGTCCCAGCTCGTCCGCTGCCGCAGCGAAGCTGCCGCGACGGTCAATTGCATCCATCACGCGTAACGCTTCCAGCGTCAGCGCCCTTTCTTTAGCCATAAGCGTTCTCATTCAGGAAATTTGAACATACCGGGCAGAATATCTGGCTAACAATGCAGCGTCCATACCTTTAACATTGTTTTAAGCAAAGAGAGGTCAACCATTATGATTACAACCCGTACTGCAAAACAATGCGGACAAGCTGACTTCGGCTGGCTTCAGGCCCGCTACACCTTTTCTTTTGGACATTACTTTGACCCGAAATTGCTCGGCTATGCCTCCCTGCGCGTACTGAATCAGGAAGTGCTTGCGCCTGGCGCTTCGTTCCAGCCACGCACCTATCCGAAAGTGGACATTCTGAACCTGATTCTGGAAGGTGAAGCGGAATACCGCAACAGCGAGGGCAATCATGTTCAGGCGAAAGCCGGTGAAGCGCTGCTGATAGCTACCCAGCCGGGCATCAGCTATAGCGAACATAATTTAAGCAAAGATAAGTCGTTAACGCGGATGCAGATCTGGCTGGATGCGTGCCCGGAACGGGAAAACCCGCCGGTGCAAAAGATGACTATTTCTGATGCATCACAGCAGCTGCTGGCTTCCCCTGACGGTAGCGAGGGAAGTCTGCAGCTTCGCCAGCAAGTGTGGCTGCATCATATTGAGCTGGCAAAAGGAGAAGCGTTACAAATTCAGCTGCATGGCCCGCGTGCTTATTTGCAGTCTATCCACGGTACGGTACATGCCGTAACTGACGGAGAAGGCAAAGAAGCGTTAACATGCGGTGACGGTGCGTTTATTCGTGACGAAGCTAACATAACGCTGGTCGCCGATACGCCGCTTCGCGCTTTGCTGATAGATTTACCCGTGTGATAGTTGCATTAAGTGAGTATATAAAATGATGAGTAATACCTTTAACGTCATTATTGACGATACACAGCAAATCCCTCGCCCTACCCTGGCTCGATTCGGCTTCGAAGAGATGCTGACAGAACTGGAAGCTATCGTTGCCGAAGCCGAAGTTCGTCTTGCAGAAGAAGAAGCGCTAGCCTAAGTCATAAGCCCCGGTGTACATCACCGGGGCTTATTTTATTACCTTACTAAAGGCTTACCGGGCAGCGTCAGACAGCCGCAGCCCATCGTTGCGCTCGGTCACCTCGCGTACGAAGCGGCGCAGAATCTCTGCCGCACCCGGCGCGGGTAATACACCCGCCACCAGACTGTCGGCATCAGTGCCCTCTTTGACAATATTTGCACGGTTCAAACGCAGCAGATCGCGGGCGATCTCTGGCGTCATTTCCGGATGGAACTGTACCGATATTGCGCGCGAGCCGTAGCGGACAATCTGATGGTTATCATGGTCGGAAGAAGCCAGCACCGCTGCGCCTTGCGGCAAGCGCGTCACCGTTTGTCGGTGCGTAAGATGGGCAGGGAAACTTTCAGTCAGATGGCTAAGCAGCGGATCGTTAGCTGCCGCCGAATTCAGGTAAACGGTTTTTGTACCTGCTTCACGCCCTTGCGGATGGTATTCAACATCGCCTCCTAAAGCCCACGAGATCAGCTGATGACCATAACAGACGCCAAACAGCGGCATCTCTATCGCCATTGCCTCGCGGATCCACGCGGCGGTTTTTTCGCTCCAGGGAAGCCTGTCAGAAACCATCGCCCAGGAACCGGTAATAATCGCCGCCCGACGCGCGTCCGGCGCGGGCAGCGCTTCGCCTTCAAACACGCGAACCACTTCAACGTCGTCGGTAGAACAACCTATCGCCTGGCAAAACCAGTGCGGGACATCACCATGCGCTTCACGCAACGGCTCCGGGGCGTCTCCCACCTGAATAATGATCAATGTTTTTTGTTGCATACAACAGCGGCTCCCGAAGGCTGGTTTCAAGACTGTATATAACTAAGGTAGCGCTTTTACGCGGAGATTTGCCGGGCTTTTTGTATCTATGTTTATTAGAGGCGGTGATAAACCGAGCGGCAAAGGGGAAAAGACAGGCCAGGAAAACCTGGCCGATGGAATCAGGCATTCCTGTGCAAAGCAATGTTATTTAACTTTTCGGCCTCGACGGAATGCTTCACGCGCTTCGTTTAAACTCATAACATTGGCTCCGCCTTTATAATCAGGCTCTTCTGTTTGAATAGGGTCATCTTCCCAGGTGCATACGGGGCAAATCTCATAGCTTCCCTCTTCGGGAAATTCATATTGGCCACAGCAAGGACATGAGTGTTTAGAATCGGTCATTTTTGTTTCTCCCAGTACTCAAGACCACCATTAGGCTTGAACATTGTCTTTGGTACGCCGTCTTTTGTTTTAACGGAAAATGTATTTGTCGCCGGGTGATAGTACATTACGTCGCCATTCTGCCGGACTTTCGTTAACGTTCCTGCGGGTGGTGTTCTAACAAAATCATGGGTAGCATCAACGTACTCTTTCGAGTTGTTGAAGGACTTATCTTGGAATTCATGCCCATGTTTGACCCAATGACCGTAAGCATTTTCCACTGGTGCAGCTGCCTTAGTTTTTGTCCAAATTGGATCATCAGGATTTTTGCTAAGGTACACATAAATCGGGTCAAATGTTCCGGCTGGGTGTACCAGAATATAATCCCTGAATGGACGCTCGCCAGGTGCTGGCGTTTCTGTTGACCACGGGCTATTGATTTCACTTTCAGGGTAAACCAGTACACTCGGAGGGACGTATACGTTGTCCCGATTCCCGGTATTGGATGGAGATACATATCCAGGATCGTCTGGTGTCCATATGATTGTTGGCTTACTTGTGCCGTCTTCCCAGAATTCATAGTTCCCGGTGGTGGTGTTCTTCTGAAGCATTCGAACCGGAACCTTGTCCTGCCCACCTCTGGCACTGACATGAAAACCTTTCGGCCTTATCATCCCGTTCTGGTCTGCTTCCCAACGAAAGCGAACACGAGTCGGAACATCTTCTTTATTCTGGGCTGCCTGCTCAAGCCGCATCTTGTTGATGTAATCTTGCTCACCGCTGTTAAGTTTTGGCGAGTAGAACATACCAAAGAGGAGCACTGTTGGGGGGCTGGGAGCAATCCAGCGACCAGCGGTAGAAAGAGTGCCGCCAATCTGCTGTAACGCCGCATACCCGGCTTCAGTCGCTGCACCAGTAGTTATCCCGGAGGTTGTCGCTACTCTTGCTGTAGCCATTCCTGCGGCTGCCGCGGCCTGTTTTGTATCCGGGGAATTGAAGAGGCGTTTATACCAGGGGTGAGTATCTTCCGGTGGCGATGTTGGTTCGGCTGGCTTATGTTTCTTTGCCGCTTGCGCGTGCTGGATGGATTCTTCTTTTAATTGTGCCGCTTGAGGTGATGCCCGGTAAAAACCTGCATAACCAAAATTATCGACGGATTCCTGATCTGTTCCAGCGTCTGTGCAACCTTCACCGCGTAGACAGGATTTCGCAAAAACAGGTATAGAACTTAGGGCTGCCGCTGCTGCAATCGCTTTTGTTATCGGCCATTCTGCTGCACGCTTGCGTTGCTCCTCGAAAGGATCTTCGGGACTATCTTCTACCCATATTGTTGTCGTGCCAAGCACTTGATTGTCTTTACAGTGACACAACACACGATCCCCAGTAGCTACGCAAGGTTTGTCTTCCGCAAAGTGGTACGCAGTGCCATTTATCTGAAATAGCCCGTTGCAGGTTTCCTTTGGGCACCATGCCATATCGCCATTCAAGACAATATTTCGTTCCTCAATAATCGATGAGGAAGCTGATAAGACCTCTCCACCACTTGTAGTTTTGTCCCCAAGCCTTACCAATGATCTGGTCATAAATCCCTCTACTTATTGTGGAAATGCTCGCCGTGGTCATTTTACAATCAATGCCCGCATGCACAACAAGTATTAGATTTAAGCCAAATTCCCTTTCTTAATATTCGGTTAAAGAACACCGCCAGTGTCACATTTTCGCCCTTAATGGACTGAAAAAGAACAACATATTGTTTAGAAGAAGTCGAAGCTGACCGGTAAGCCGCATTCTTTCATAGAAAACGGAGTGGGCAGTAATTCATCTCTCGCAAAAAGCAAAAACCCCGCCGAAGCGGGGTTCTGTTAAGAGTCGAAACTGATCGGTAAGCCGCGTTCTTTCATGAAAAACGGAGTGGACAGTCATTCATCTCTCGCAAAAAGCAAAACGCCCGCAAGATGTCTCTTACGGGCGTCTTTAATGGTCGAAACTGACCGGTAAGCCGCGTTCTTTCATAGAAAGCGGAGTGGACAGTCATTCATCTCATCAGCTCAAAAACAAAACGCCCGCGAGATTTCTCCTGCGGGCGTCTTTAAGAGTCGAAACTGACCGATAAGCCGGGTTCTGTCGTGGACAGTCATTCATCTAGGCCAGCAATCGCTCACTGGCTCAAGCAGCCTACCCGGGTTCAGTACGGGCCGTACCTTGTGAACCCCTATTTGGCCTTGCTCCGGGTGGAGTTTACCGTGCCGCGAACTGTTGCCAGACGCGCGGTGCGCTCTTACCGCACCCTTTCACCCTTACCTGATCCCACTTGCGTGGGCCATCGGCGGTTTGCTCTCTGTTGCACTGGTCGTAGGCTTGCGCCTCCCAGGCGTTACCTGGCACCCTGCCCTATGGAGCCCGGACTTTCCTCCCCTCCGCCCGTCTCCCCCGAAAGGGACGACGACGAAGCGGCGACTGTCTGGTCAGCTTCGGCGCGCAGTATAGAGGGTTTGCGCGCCCCTGTCACCCTTCCGTCAACATTCCCACCTGCAAGGTGGCGGCGATATTGCGTGAAGCGCGATAAATATTGTCAAACGCACCGCGAAACGCCTCTTCCAGCGTACCGATACTGGTTAGCACGCTAAACACCGCCTCAATGCCGTGCTGATGCACAACGCCCACATCGCTGGTCAAACTCCCGGCGATACCGATAACGGGTTTATGGTATTTTTTTGCCACCTGCGCCACGCCAATCGGCACTTTACCGTGAATGCTTTGGCTGTCGATACGCCCCTCGCCCGTCACCACCAGCGTGCAGTCGTGAATATGCTCTTCAAGGTTCAGTGCCTGGGTGACGATCTCAATACCGCTTCGCAGTTCTGCGCCCAGAAAAGCCATCAGCGCGGCGCCCATGCCACCCGCCGCACCAGAACCCGGCACGTTTCGCACATCGACGCGCAGTGATTTTTTAATGATATCGGCAAAGTGGCTTAACGCTTGATCCAGCTCGACAATCAGCGCTTCCGTCGCCCCTTTTTGCGGACCAAAAATACGCGACGCACCCTGTTCGCCGGTCAACGGATTGGTCACATCGCAGGCTACGCGAAGCCTGCAGCGCTGCAAACGGGGATCGAGCCCGGAAAGATCGATGGCGTTCAGGCTTAACAGACTGCCACCGCCGTAGCCGATTTCAGTGCCGTTGGCGTCGGTTAATTTCGCCCCCAGCGCCTGCACCATGCCCGCGCCGCCGTCGTTAGTGGCGCTACCGCCAATGCCGATAATAATGTTGGTTGCCCCATGATCCAGCGCATGCAAAATTAATTCCCCGGTGCCGCGCGAAGTGGTAATCAAAGGGTTGCGTAATTCAGGCGGAACCAGCGCCAGCCCGCTCGCCGCCGCCATTTCAATAAAAGCGGTTTGCTCATCGCCAGAAATACCCCAGCAGGCATCGACCTTTTCACCCAGCGGGCCTGTCACTTTCGCGCTGCGTACCGTGCCTTTTGTGGCGGCAATCATGGCTTCCACCGTCCCTTCACCGCCATCCGCAACCGGTACGGAAACGTATTGAGCATTGGGAAAAATTTCCCGAAATCCTTTTTCTATCGCCTGCGCTACCTGGGCAGCAGAAAGGCTTTCTTTGTAAGAGTCTGGGGCGATGACGATTTTCATAATTGTGAGCCTGATAGTGCCGCGCACTTCACCCTTCAGGCCATGAGCGGCCTGAAGAGATGCAAAGAGAAGGAATCAAGGACGCAGCGTGCGCCCTTCTTGTTAACGAGTGACTTCGATTTTCGCCAGTTTCTCGTAGTAGCACGCAATGGCGCTGTGGTCAGCGTTACCGAGACCATCTGCGCGCAGGGCCTGCATCATCTCCATTACCGCGGCGGTCAACGGAAGCTGCGCGCCGACGCCGTGCGATGTATCCAGCGCGTTGGCAAGATCTTTGATATGCAGATCGATACGGAAGCCAGGTTTGAAGTTACGATCCATCACCATTGGTGCTTTGGCGTCCAGCACGGTGCTGCCCGCCAGCCCACCGCGAATAGCCTGATAAACCAGATCCGGATTCACGCCCGCTTTAGTCGCCAGCGTCAGGGCTTCTGACATGGCGGCGATATTCAGCGCCACAATCACCTGGTTCGCCAGCTTGGTGACGTTGCCCGCGCCGATATCACCGGTATGCACCACAGAACCCGCCATCGCTTTTAGCAGGTCGTAATATTTGTCGAAAATCCCTTTGTCACCGCCGACCATCACGGAGAGAGTGCCGTCGATGGCTTTCGGTTCGCCGCCGCTGACCGGCGCATCCAGCATATCGATACCTTTCGCTTTTAACGCCTCGCTGATTTCACGGCTGGCCAGCGGCGCGATGGAACTCATATCGATAAGCACCGTTCCGGCTTTCGCACCTTCGATAATGCCGCCTTCGCCCAGCGCCACTTCTTTAACATGCGGGGAGTTCGGCAGCATGGTGATAATCACATCGCACTGTTCAGCCACGGCTTTCGCGCTGGTAGCCGTCTCTGCGCCTGCGGCCATCACTTCTGCAACCGCGTCCTGGTTACGGTCAACGACCACCAGTGAGTAACCGGCTTTAATGAGGTTTTTACTCATTGGTTTACCCATGATACCCAGGCCAATGAAACCCACTTTCATCGTCATAATTGCGTCTCTCTCTGTAAGGGTGGTTTGATTATTTCTTAAAGGTGTCGGCCAGTTTCTGCGTCGCCGAACGGAACACGCCCAGATCGCTGCCTACGGCAACCACCGTTGCGCCCCATTCGATATAGCGGCGGGCATCGGCTTCAACGGGCGCAAGGATGCCGCTCGGTTTGTTGTGCGCTTTGGCACGGGCAAAAATATGTTGGATAGTGCGCTGTACTTCCGGGTGCGCCGCATTGCCGATGTAACCCAGCGTGGCCGCCAGATCGCTCGGGCCGACAAACACGCCGTCTACGCCGTCGGTTGCCAGAATCGCGTCGAGATTATCCACGCCCGCCTGGCTTTCGATCTGCACCAGGATAGTGATATTGACGTTGGACTGGCGGAAATAGTCAGGCACGGTGCCGAACATATTCGCGCGGTGGGAAACAGAAACGCCGCGGATCCCTTCCGGCGGATAACGGGTCGCCGCGACGGCGTTCACCGCTTCTTCTTCGCTTTCGACAAACGGGATCAGGAAGTTATAGAAACCGATATCCAGCAGGCGCTTGATGATCACCGGATCGTTGGTCGGTACGCGCACAACCGGCGCGCTGACGCTGCCTTTTAAGGCCATTAACTGCGGTACAAAAGTGAGCACGTCGTTGGGCGCGTGCTCGCCATCCAGCAGCAGCCAGTCAAAGCCAGCCAGACCCAGAACTTCCGTGCTGATATGGCTACCGAGCGCAGACCAACAGCCGATTTGCATCTGCTGCGCCGCCAGCGCTGCCTTGAATTTGTTGGGGAAGATATCGTTATTCATCTTTTGTACCTTAATAAGTTGTTGCTTATTTCTGCAGTTCCATACGTTTGATGTCGCCAACCACAAACAGGTAGCAAACCATCATCATCAGCGCCGAGCAGCCTACGAATACCAACGCACCGTTGAATGAATGCAACTCTTTTACCATATAGCCGATGACCAGCGGCGTTACGATAGACGCCACGTTACCGAATACGTTGAAGACACCGCCGCACAGACCCACTATCTCTTTTGGCGCGACGTCGGAGATGACCGGCCAGCCCAGCGCGCCAAACCCTTTACCGAAGAACGCCAGCGCCATTAGCGCGACAACCAGCACGGTGCTATCGGTGTAGTTACACAGGATGATGCTTGAAGCCAGTAACATGCCGACCACGATAGGAAATTTACGCGCCACGGTCAGCGTGCAGCCACGCTTAATCAGATAGTCAGAGAACAGGCCGCCCAGTACGCCGCCGGCAAAACCACACAGCGCGGGAATAGAGGCGACAAAACCGACTTTCAGGATCGACATGCCTTTGTCCTGCACCAGATAAATCGGGAACCAGGTCAAGAAGAACCAGGTAATGGTGTTCAGGAAGTACTGCCCAAAAAAGACACCGAGCATCATGCGGTTGCAGAGCATCTGCTTGATATAGCCCAGTTTCGGACCCGCATTTTTGCCATCGTCTGCCTTTTTGTGGTCCATATCCACAACCGCGCCATTTTTCTCAATGTACTCCAGCTCTTCGCGGGACATACGCGGATGATCCGTTGGGTTATGGACAAACTTTACCCAAGCGAAAGTCAGCACAAAACCGATCGCACCCATTACCGTAAAGACATGTTCCCAACCCCAGGCGAAGGTCAGCCAGCCGAGCAGTGGCGAGAAGAGCGCCAGAGAAAAGTACTGCGCCGCATTAAAAATTGCCGACGCCGTGCCGCGCTCTTTAGCGGGAAACCAGGCCGCAACAATACGGGCATTGGCCGGGAACGACGGCGCTTCGGAGAAGCCCAACATAAAACGCATAAAAAACATTGAAACGCCGGCCCAGGCGAGAGGGAAAACGTCGACAAAGCCCTGCAGGAAGGTAAAAAGCGACCAGAAAAACAGGCTATAGGTGTAGACCTTTTTCGAGCCGAAACGGTCAAGCAGCCAGCCGCCAGGGATTTGCATCAGCAAATAGGCCCAGCCGAAGGCGGAAAAAATATAGCCCATTGATACGGCATCAAGCTTCAGCTGCTTCGCCACCTCGGTTCCGGCAATAGAGAGGGTAGCGCGGTCAGCATAATTCACTGCGGTTACAATAAATATAATCAGTAAAATTAAATAACGGGTGGGAAATCCCCGTCTTGTTTCAACGGCATGTTCAACAGTCATTATAATTTCCTCGGGCACCACTAAATTTAAATATAATTATTTTGATAGGTGTTATCTGGTTTTATTTAAGCGCGAAAAACAGGCATCAGATAATTAACAATTCGATTTTATTAGCCATCAGTATAAACAGCGTCATCATGTCATACACTGGAGCGTTGCTCAATTTTAAGCGTAATAAAAAAGAATATTTTGAGCATATGCACAGATAGCTGGGCGCTAATGCACAATTCTTGCATTCGACAGCCTTGTTAGACGGGGGATCACAATAATAAGTGATTTAGATCACGTTTTAATAGCTTAACTCCTGACATTCTTATTTCAGCAAATGTGTTTTTATTTCTGAATTAATTGCAGAATAAACCGTGGTTCTTTTTTATTGAGTAATGCATCGTACAGTTAGCTGGAGATTACTTGACAATGTCCGACATTCAAATTAGGCAGCAACCGCCAGGGGCGTTTTATATTAAGGTTCATGACACGGATAATGTCGCGATCATTGTTAATGATAATGGATTAAAAGCAGGGACCCGATTTGCCGACGGTCTGGAACTTATTGAACATATTCCCCAGGGACATAAAGTGGCGCTGGTGGATATTCCCCACCACGGGGAGATCGTGCGTTACGGCGAGGTGATCGGTTACGCCATGCGCGATATTGTACGCGGAAGCTGGATTGATGAATCAATGGTCGAGCTGCCGAAAGCGCCGCCCCTCAATACGCTGCCGCTGGCGACCAAAGTGCCAGAGCCGCTGCCGCCGCTGGAAGGTTATACCTTTGAAGGCTACCGCAATGCGGATGGCAGCGTCGGCACCAAGAATTTGCTGGGTATCACCACCAGCGTCCACTGTGTGGCGGGCGTGGTTGATTATGTGGTGAAAATCATTGAGCGCGATCTGCTGCCGAAATACCCCAACGTGGACGGCGTCGTCGGCCTTAATCATTTGTACGGCTGCGGTGTAGCGATTAACGCGCCGGCGGCGGTGATCCCGATTCGTACTATTCACAACATTTCGTTAAACCCGAATTTCGGCGGCGAAGTGATGGTGATTGGCCTCGGCTGTGAAAAGTTGCAGCCGGAACGTCTGCTGCAGGGCACTGAGGATGTACAGCCGATTCCCGTTGATAGTGCCAGCATTGTGCGTTTGCAGGATGAGCATCACGTCGGTTTCCGCTCGATGGTGGAAGACATTCTGCAGGTGGCCGAACGTCACCTGGCGAAACTGAACCAGCGCAAACGCGAAACCTGCCCGGCTTCAGAACTGGTTGTCGGCATGCAGTGCGGCGGCAGCGACGCATTTTCCGGCGTCACGGCCAACCCGGCGGTGGGATTCGCTTCTGACCTGATCGTCCGCTGCGGCGGCACGGTGATGTTCTCGGAAGTGACGGAAGTACGTGACGCCATCCATCTGTTGACGCCCCGCGCTATCAACGAAGAGGTGGGTAAACGCCTGCTGGAAGAGATGGCCTGGTACGATAACTATCTGGATATGGGTAAAACCGACCGCAGCGCCAACCCTTCACCGGGCAATAAAAAAGGCGGCCTGGCGAACGTGGTGGAGAAAGCGCTGGGCTCCATCGCCAAATCCGGCAAAAGTGCCATTTCCGAAGTGCTCTCTCCGGGCCAGCGGCCCACCAAACGCGGTCTGATTTATGCGGCAACGCCGGCAAGCGATTTTGTCTGTGGGACGCAGCAGGTGGCCTCCGGGATTACCGTACAGGTATTTACCACCGGGCGCGGGACGCCTTACGGTCTGGTTGCGGTACCGGTGATTAAGATGGCAACCCGCACGGAGCTGGCGAATCGCTGGTTCGATTTAATGGATATTAACGCCGGGACTATCGCCACAGGCGAAGAGACAATTGAGGATGTGGGCTGGAAACTGTTCCACTTTATTCTGGATGTCGCCAGCGGTCGCAAAAAAACCTTCTCCGATCAATGGGGCCTGCATAACCAGCTGGCGGTCTTTAACCCGGCTCCGGTGACCTGATTTTCCGTATCAGACAAACGCCTCTTAATTGAGGCGTTATTTCACCCGCCAGAAACCGCCTTTTTTCGCCCCTACACGCTCAAGCCTGTTCTTTTGTTGCAAGGAATGAAGATAGCGCTCTACGGTTCGTGGGCTCACCCTGAGCGCGCTGGATAACGCATCGGCTGTCAGTTCTGGCCGCTCGGCTAGCAGGGCCAGGACGCATCGTTCAGCCTCAGTGAGCATCACGCTTTTTTCCGACATTTGTTCCGACATTTCTTCCGACACGCTTTGACGACCATCTAACCCTTCGACCAGGGCTTTATGAACTGCCGCAAGCATAAAGGCGACAAAAGCTGTGCAATCACTGGCCCGATCGCATTCACCCAAAACCTGATAATAACGCTCTTGTTGATAGTGAACGATCGTCTCTACCGGGAGCCATGCCAACTCTGCGCGCCATTCACTCAGGATGAGTGTCTGCCACAAACGCCCCATTCGTCCGTTGCCATCGGCAAAAGGGTGGATAAATTCGAACTCATAATGAAAAACCGAGCTGGCAACTAACGGATGTAGATCGGTTGATTTACGCCAGGCCAAAAGATCATCGATTAAACTCGCGACCCTCGACGCGGGAGGCGCCATATGAATTAGCCGCGTGTCGCGGTAAATCCCCACGTCACCTGTGCGTAGCTGGCCCGGTTGATCAACCAGCCCATAGGTCAGAATGCGGTGTGCTTCCAGAAGGTCTTTAATGCGATGGCTTTTCCAGCGCGGCATCGCTTCATAGGCTTTAATCGCATTTCGAACCTCCTGGAGATCTTTTAAGGGAGCCAGTACACGCTTCCCTTCAACAATGGCGGTGACCTGTTCCGTGGTCAGGCTATTGTGTTCTATCGCCAGTGAGGCCTGGATCGTACGGATGCGATTCTTTTTACGTAACAGCGGCGAATTACGTCCCGACTGCGCCGCCCAGTGTCCCAACAATTCACCAATTTCAATGACCTGATTCAGAATTCCAGGTGTAATGGTAAAGGGCGGTACGTAGCGGCTCATCGGTATTATCCTTGCTGATCCAGCGCGTATTTATACAGCGCGTTTTTCTTCACGCCGTGGATTTCGGCCGCCAGCGCCGCCGCTTTCTTCAGCGGAAGCTCGGCCTGCAGCAATGCCAGCGTACGCAGCGCATCGGCGGGTAGATCATCTTCTTGCGCTTTATGCCCTTCGACAATAAGCACCATTTCGCCTTTGCGGCGGTTCTCATCCTCTTTCACCCACGCCAGCAGCTCGCCAACCGGCGCGCCCTGAATGCTTTCCCAGGTTTTTGTCAGTTCACGGGCCAGCACCACATAGCGGGATTCACCCCAAACGGCGACCATATCCTCCAGGCTTTCCAGCAGGCGGTGGGTGGATTCATAAAAGATCAGCGTGCGGCTTTCGGTTTCCAGCGCTTTGAGCGCATCGCGACGGCCTTTCGATTTGGCGGGAAGAAAACCTTCATAGCAAAAACGGTCTGACGGCAGCCCGGCGGCGCTAAGAGCAGCAATTGCCGCGCACGGTCCCGGCAACGGTACAACGCGGATCCCCGCCTCGCGGCAGGTGCGCACCAGATGGTAGCCCGGATCGTTAATCAACGGCGTTCCGGCATCGGAAACCAGCGCAATGTTCTGCCCCTCTTTCAGTTTCGCCACCAGCGTTTCGGCTTTTTGCTGCTCGTTATGGTCGTGCAGAGCAAACAAACGGGCATTGATCGCAAAGTGCTGGAGGAGTAAACCGGTGTGACGTGTGTCTTCTGCGGCAATTAAATCAACGGCTTGCAATACGTTCAGCGCACGCTGCGTAATATCGGCCAAATTCCCGATGGGAGTAGGTACAATGTAGAGCTGACCTTGAGAATTCTCCGCCGATTGGTGTTGTTTCATTGTTTCATCCGTATTGCCGATTTAATATTGAACATTGCGTAAAAATTATCACTGGATACAGTATGCTACCGTCAAGATTTCTACGTTCGAAAGCCACGCGCTGTCTGCCTGTGGTGCTCGCCGCCCTGCTGTTTGCAGGCTGCGGTACGCATTCGACAGACCAGAGTACCTCGCATATGCAGGGCGAAGCCCAGGCAGATTCTGGCTATTACCTGCAACAGATGCAGCAAAGCACCGATGATAGCAAGACCAACTGGCAATTACTCGCCATTCGTGCACTGCTCAAAGAGGGGAAAACCCAGCAGGCTGGCGAACTCTTTGCCCGGCTTCCGTCGGATCTGAACGATAACCAGCGCCGTGAACGCGCACTGCTTGCCGCAGAAATGAAGCTCGCAACAAAAGATTTTGCCGGTACGCTGGCGCTATTAAATAAAATCGACCCCGCTGAACTTGAGAAAAACCAGCAGGCGCGTTACTGGCAGATTGGCATTACCGCTTCGCAGGGGAAACCTTCTCTGACGCTGCTGCGCGCGCTGATTGCTCAGCAACCGCTGTTGGCCAAACCGGATGAGCAACAGAAGAATATCGACGCTACCTGGCAAGCCCTTGCTTCGATGACGCAGGATCAGGCGAGAGCGCTGGTGATCAACGCCGATGAAGTTACCCTGCAGGGCTGGCTCGATCTGCAACGTATGTGGTTCGATAACCGCAACGATCCGAAAATGCTGAAAGCAGGCATTACCGACTGGCAGACACGTTACCCGCAAAACCCGGCGGCGAAAATGTTGCCCACCCAGCTGTCGAACATGCAAAACTTCAAACCTGCCTCCGCCAATAAAATCGCCCTGCTGCTGCCGTTAAACGGCCAGGCAGCGGTCTTTAGCCGCGCGATTCAGCAAGGTTTTGAAGCGGCGAAAAACGGCATTGCGCAGGTTTCCGGCCCGGCGGTTGCACCGCAGGTCGCGCAGGCGGCCAACGCTGCCGTTGTCAGTCCCTCCCAGGCCAATGTGAGCGATCTGACCAGCGAAACAGCGCAGCAAGCTGTTGCCGCACCCAACGCCCGGCAAGTTGAAGCACCCACTAGCGCGGCACAAAGCAGTGCGGCAACGGACAGTGCGGCAACAACGCAGCAGGATGCGTCATCCACTCCTGCTCAACCGAATAGCGCTGTCGCTCCGCAGGCCTCCGCGCCAGCCACAACACCTAACCCGGCGTCAGCGGGCGCTGAGCTGAAAATTTACGATACCAGCGCTCAGTCGATGGATCAGATCCTCAACCAGGTTCAGCAGGATGGCGCCAGTATCGTGGTCGGCCCGCTGTTGAAAAACAACGTTGAAGAGCTGATGCGCAGCAACACGACGCTGAATGTGCTGGCACTGAACCAGCCTGAGCATGTCGAAAATCGCGCAAACATCTGTTATTTCGCCCTCTCACCGGAAGATGAAGCCCGCGATGCCGCCCGCCATATTCATGAACAGGGTCGTCACGCTCCGCTGCTGCTGGTTCCGCGCAGTACGCTGGGTGAACGCGTCAGCAACGCTTTCGCCGATGAGTGGAAAAAACTGAGCGGCGGCGTGGTGCTGGCGCAAAAATTTGGTTCCACCGCGGAATTGCGGATGGGGCTGAATGGACGTTCTGGCATTGCGCTGACCGGAAGCCCGGTCACGTCGAGCCTGCCGCAGCAGCAGGGCGTAACGGTGGGCG
Organism: Enterobacter sp. Bisph1; assembly: GCF_000814905.1. Taxonomy (GTDB): domain Bacteria; phylum Pseudomonadota; class Gammaproteobacteria; order Enterobacterales; family Enterobacteriaceae; genus Kosakonia. The sequence continues at coordinate 113,644 of NZ_JXAG01000036.1, read as the reverse complement.
GCCTTACTATTCCAGCCCCACCGACGGATGAGCAGATCACCGGTAGCGGCAGCGTAGACTCGGTTTACATCGTGGCGACACCGGATGAAATCGCGCTGATTAAACCAATGATTACCCTGCGTACCGGCAGTCAGAGCGGCGTGATGCTCTACGCCAGTTCCCGTAGCGCGCAGGGCGGCGCGGGCCCGGATTTCCGCCTTGAAATGGAAGGGCTGCAGTTTAACGAAATTCCTATGCTGGCCGGGGCAAACCCATCCCTGATGCAGCAGGCCCTCCGCAGCGTGAATAACGACTATTCGCTGGCGCGTCTATATGCGATGGGCGCGGATGCCTGGTCGCTGGCGAATAACTTTTCGCAAATGCGTCAGGTGCCGGGCTTCGAACTCAACGGCAATACCGGCGATCTCACCGCCACTCAGGACTGCGTGATCAACAGGAAGTTGTCATGGCTCAAATACCAACAGGGACAAATCGTCCCGGCGAATTAAGCCGTAAGCAGACCGGCGACGCGTGGGAAGCAAAAGCGCGTCGCTTGCTGGAGAGCAAAGGACTGCGCTTTATCGCCGCCAATGTGCGTGAGCGCGGCGGCGAGATTGACCTGATAATGCAACATGGCAAAACCACCGTGTTTATCGAAGTGCGCTATCGCAAGTCGGCCCGCTTTGGCGGCGCTGCGAGCAGCGTCACACGCGCGAAACAAGCCAAACTGCTGTACACCGCCCGTTTGTGGCTGGCCCGGCACAATGGGAGTTTTGATACTGTGGATTGCCGGTTTGATGTGGTAGCCTTCACCGAAAATGATGTTGAGTGGATAACCAACGCGTTTAACGACCACTCATGATTGCTCAACAATAGGGATTCCCGTGCTCGAACGAATTAAAGTCTGCTTTACGGAAAGCATTCAAACCCAAATTGCGGCAGCAGAAGCGCTGCCCGATGCCATTTCCCGAGCAGCCATGACGATGGTTCACGCCCTGCTGAATGGCAACAAAATCCTTTGTTGTGGCAACGGAACCTCTGCCGCCAACGCACAGCATTTTGCTGCCAGCATGATTAATCGTTTTGAAACAGAACGCCCAAGTTTACCCGCCATTGCACTTAATACCGATAATGTGGTCTTAACGGCGATAGCAAATGACCGTCTGCAAGAAGAGATTTATGCCAAGCAGGTTCGGGCCCTCGGCCATAACGGCGATATCCTGCTGGCTATTTCAACGCGGGGTAACAGCCGCGATATCGTTAAAGCCGTTGAAGCGGCGGTAACGCGTGATATGTCTATCATCGCGTTAACCGGCTACGACGGCGGCGAGCTGGCAGGTTTATTGGGGCCGCAGGATGTCGAAATTCGTATTCCTTCCCATCGCAGCGCACGTATCCATGAGATGCACATGCTGACGGTAAATTGCTTATGCGATCTGATTGATAACACGCTTTTTCCTCACCAGGATGATTAAGGAGAATACATGAAGGCATTTACGCCCCTCGCGGTCCTTATTTCCGCGCTGCTGCTACAGGGTTGTGTTGGTGCTGTGGTGGTCGGTTCCGCAGCCGTGGGCACAAAGGCCGCGACGGATCCGCGAACCGTAGGTACTCAGGTGGATGACGGCACGCTGGAACTGCGCGTGAGCAGCGCGCTGTCGAAAGATGAACAAATCAAAAAAGAAGCGCGTATTAATGTCACCGCTTATCAAGGGAAAGTCTTGCTGACCGGCCAGGCACCGAACACCGATCTCGCATCACGCGCAAAACAGATTGCCGTGGGCGTGGAAGGTGCGACGGAAGTCTTTAACGAGATTCGCCAGGGCCAGCCGATTGGTCTGGGTACCGCCTCTTCCGATACCTGGATAACCACCAAAGTGCGCTCCCAGCTGTTGAGCAGCGACCAGGTGAAATCCTCCAACGTAAAAGTGACAACCGAAAACGGTGAAGTGTTCCTGATGGGGCTGGTTACCGATCGTGAAGGTCGGGCCGCGGCGGATATCGCCAGCCGCGTCAGCGGGGTCAAACACGTGACGACAGCCTTTACGCTTCTCAAATAATACGCAGTTACGAAAAAGCCCGGTCAATGCACCGGGCTTTTTTTCGCACAGAATCTGGTCTACAGCAGCGCAGTCAGCCCGGTAACCATCCCGCACAGTGCCACCAGACCACCGGTGAGCCACAGCGCCTTTGCCGGGAATGATTTACGCAGCATGATAAGAGAAGGCAGGCTGACGGCCGGCAGCGTAATCAGCAGCGCCAGCGCGGGGGCGATGCCCATTCCTGCGAGCATCATGGTTTGCACAATCGGAATTTCTGCCGCCGTTGGGATAACAAACAGGCAGCCGACAATCGCCATCGCAATCACCCACAAGACAGTGTTATCTACCGCGCCATCGGCATGGGGGAACAACCAAACGCGGGCCGCGCCTAACACCAGTACCGCAAGGATATACACCGGAATGGTGCTCCAGAACAGCTGCCACAAGGCCTGGCCCCAGCGCGTCATAAAGCTGCCCTGTGGCTCCGGTAGCGCGATATCCACCGGTTCAGCCTCTACAGGCGTCTCTTTGACCAGCGTTTGTACCAGCATGGCGACGCCGAGCACGGTAACCAGGCCGGCAACGAGACGTATAAGCACAAAGTGCCAACCAAGCACAAACCCCATAAACACCAGCGTCGCCGGGTTCAGCAGCGGATTGCCCATCCAGAACGCCAGCGCACCGCCCATCGAGACGCGTTGACGCCGCATACCCGCCGTTACCGGCGCAGCACAGCAGGAGCACATCATGCCAGGAAGGGCGAACAGCGTACCCAATAGCGTACCGCTAAAGCGCTGTTGCCCGAGGGTACGCAGTAGCCAGTCGCGCGGGATAAGAACCTGAATGAGCGAGCCGAGGAGTACGCCAAGAACGGCGGCTTTCCAGACGGCGAGAAAATAGACCATGGCATAATCAAGCGCCGCCTGAAACGGGCTGGAATCTGCTGATGCAAGGATGGATTTACCGATGCTGTGGGTTTCGGCGGCGGTGAAGGCTTTACCGTAATAAGGCTGCCATTTCACGTACCAAAGACCAACAATGACAACAAGAAAAAACAGTGCGGGCTTCCACCACTGGGTGGGGGCTGCCGCCTGAGGTGAAGACTGACCAGTCATAACACGTCCCGGGGATATATTTATAAGCCCGGGCATAGTACGCCGCGATCGCTATTTTGCCAATGTGTTATCGGCGGCTATAGCACGTAATTGCGCGGATTTCACGATACGTAGAGCCTCCTTGGTTGGCGAGAATGCCAACGCCTGCATTGCCCGGGCGACATCGAACGCGGAGATCGACTTCAGGTTGCCCGGCAACAGACGAAAAAGCGGAGCCAGCAACGATTCATTGGCGCGCTTTTTTTCCCGTTCGCCCAGCAGCATTGACGGACGGACGATAGTCAGCGAGGGCCACTGTTGAGCGATCAGCGCATTTTCCATCTCCCCTTTCACGCGGTTGTAGAAAAAGGGCGAACGTGAACTGGCTCCCATTGAGCTGACCACCAGCATCTGCGTCGCCCCAAGTCGCAGGCCGACCAGCGCCGTATCGACCACCAGCTGGTAATCGGCAAGAATAAAGGCCTCCTGGCTACCCGCTTCCCGCCGCGTCGTGCCCAGGCAGCAAAAAACCGTATCAATAGGATCCGTGACCAGCGCCAGCGCGTCGCTCAGTTGTGGATCGTGCGGGTTGACCACGCCCGGGATACCCTGCAGCGGGCGGCGCGTGGGTGCGACAATGGCATCAACACGCGAGTCGCTACTCAGCAGGCGCAACAGATGCCCGCCGACAAGGCCCGTGGCACCGGTGATTAATACACGTTGCATCGCTTTCCCCTTTGCAGATGAATCTGTCTTGCAATGTTAGCCTACTGAACCAGGCTTAATAAGCTGGCGAGTTATCAGTATGCATAACTCCCTTTCTGAAGCCAAAAAACGGAGGAAGTATGAGCAAGAGAATTGCTGTCTTGATCACCGACGAGTTTGAAGATTCAGAATTCACCTCTCCGGCCCACGAGTTTCGCAAAGCCGGGCACGAGGTCGTGACGATTGAGAAAGAGGCCGGGAAAACCATTCACGGCAAAAAAGGCGAAGCAGAAGTGGTGATTGATAAAGCCATTGATGAAGTCAGCCCGGAAGAGTTCGATGCGCTGCTGCTACCGGGAGGCCATTCGCCCGACTCACTGCGCGGTGACGATCGGTTTGTCACCTTCACCCGTGAATTTATCGACGCCGGAAAACCCGTGTTCGCCATTTGCCACGGTCCACAGCTGCTGATCAGCGCCGATGCCATCCGCGGGCGTAAACTCACGGCGGTGAAACCTATTGTGGTGGATGTGAAAAATGCCGGGGGTGAATTCTACGATCAAGAAGTGGTGGTCGACAGAGATCAGCTAGTGACCAGCCGCACCCCGGAAGATTTGCCTGCATTTAACCGCGAAGCGCTGCGCTTACTGGGTGCCTGAGTCGCGCAGCCAGTGCAGTTTTTTACCAAAGCCGAGCGTGTTATCGGTAAATTTGATTTCATGAAGGCGGATTTCCCACATTGGGGCTGCTAACGCGCGGGCGACCGGGAAGCGGCGGTAATAACGCTCACGCGGCGTCGCGCTCTCTGCCTCGTCAAGGCGGCGGATCTCGCCGCTAAACTGTACACCGCGAATCAGCGCGACGCTTTTAGGCTGACCGTTAACGGTACCGGCTACCGGGGCTTGCAAACCCGTCATCTGTGCATGGCGGGTTTTATCTTCGCTGAGAACATAAAAAGCAACGGCCTGCGGATCATAAAAGTAAAAGGCGTTAGCGCACCACAATTCGCCCTCGTTCGCCACGCACCAGGTGACAACATGCTGCTTCGCCAGCCAGCGATTAATGGCGGCAAGAGTCTCCATTTTTTTCCTTCCTCATGCTATTTTGCGTTCACCTTAACATACTGAATACCGCCATGACGCCCTGGTTTCTGTACCTTATTCGCACCAGTGACAATATGCTCTACACCGGCATTACGACCGATGTTGTGCGACGTTTTACGCAGCATCAGTGCGGGAAAGGGGCGAAAGCGTTGCGCGGAAAAAGCGCGTTAGCGCTCGTTTTCTCGGCGGAAGTGGGCGACAGATCGCTGGCGCTACGGCTGGAGTACCGCATCAAGCAGCTTACCAAACGCCAGAAAGAGCGCCTCGTCGCCGGGGATGGCTCGTTCGAGGCGCTGCGGGAAAGCCTGCTCGCGGTGGCCGTTAAAAGCGATTGAAATGGTCGCTGTATTCGACCAGACCGTTCGCGCCGTTAAGGGCATCATCCGCCAGCGGGCGGACAACAAATGCCTCTTCGCTTGCCGGCCAGCGGCAACGCAGATCGAACTGTGCCGCTTTTTCAAACCCAAGGCGGTGATAAAATGCCGGTTCGCCCAGGGTAACGACGGCTGCATAGCCAAATTCATTCAGTGAATCCAGCCCTTCGTAGACCAGCTGGCGCGCAATGCCCTGCCCACGGTACTGTTCATCTACCGCCAGCGGCGCAAGCGCCACCCATTGCCGGTCTTCACCGGCGACAGACACCGGGCTAAACGCCACGTAGCCGACGACCTGGCCTTCATCATCCGTCGCAACACATCCCAGCGTGATCAGCCCGTCTTCGCGCAGATCGTGCACCAGCGACGCTTCCGCTTCGCCGCCAAAACTTCGGCGCAGCAGCGCGTCGATACCGGGTGCATCAATGGGAATTTCTACTCTAATCAGCATGGCTCACCTACAGAAGGTTGTGTCGTTGCAGGCGGCGTTTGCAGGCCAGCCTCAACAAATTCCGCCAGCTGCAGCAGCATTACCCGCAGGGGTTTTGGCATCTGCTCCAGTTCAATGGCGTCCATCAGGTTTTTCACGTACAGCCCAAGTTCCGTATCGCCTTCAATCACCAGGCGACGCTGGAAAAACAGCGTGTCGGGATCCTGCTTACGCGCGGCGATCATCAACAAATCGCTGGCGTCTGCGCTGAAGCTGACATCCGCATCGGCAGATTCACGCACGATCATCTGTCCATCGTCTACAGAGGTATACCACGTAAGACCGATATCCCGAACCTGGATACTTAACCAGCGGCCTTCAAGAAACTCAAGTTCTCCGTCCGCCAGCGCCTGCTGGAATTGCCAACGCAGCACCTGTTCGAGCACCTGACGTTTAAGGGCAAATGGGGTCAGCTTAACCGGTACACTCAGTAACGACGGGCCTAAATGAACAAGACGTGAGCGCAATTTATCCAACACGAGCTTTACTCCCTGAAATGGTAATGGCGATTATTTTGACACAATCGCCGCATGGCATAGCGGTACAAATCAACTATTCGCTAATAAACCCGCGGGGATTATTGGCGCCATCAATACGCATTTAACTGCCTCAAATCAAAAATTGTCGCGGGCAGGTTAACTAAAATCCCACCTCATTAACAATTTGGTGACCCCACGGGGTACATCCGGGCCATAGCGCCCCTGATTGCAGGATACACTATGGAGTTGCTCTGCCCTGCCGGAAACCTTCCGGCGCTAAAGGCGGCCATTGAAAACGGCGCCGACGCTGTCTATATCGGCCTGAAAGATGATACAAACGCGCGCCATTTCGCCGGGCTGAACTTTACCGAGAAGAAGCTTCAGGAAGCGGTGAACTTTGTCCATCAGCATCGCCGCAAGCTGCATATCGCCATCAATACCTTTGCCCACCCTGATGGTTACCAACGCTGGGAGCGCGCCGTGGATATGGCGGCGCAGATTGGCGCTGACGCGCTGATCCTGGCGGATTTGGCGATGCTGGAATATGCCGCCGAACGCTACCCGCATATCGAGCGCCACGTATCAGTGCAGGCCTCGGCCACCAATGAAGAGGCGATCCGTTTTTATCATCGTCATTTCGACGTTGCGCGCGTGGTATTGCCGCGCGTGTTATCTATTCACCAGGTCAAACAGCTGGCGCGCGTCACACCGGTGCCGCTGGAAGTATTCGCTTTCGGTAGCCTGTGCATTATGGCCGAAGGCCGCTGCTATCTCTCATCTTACCTGACGGGCGAATCGCCCAATACCGTTGGTGCCTGCTCGCCGGCGCGTTTCGTACGCTGGCAGCAAACAGCGCAGGGGCTGGAATCGAGGCTCAATGAAGTGCTGATTGATCGCTATGCAGATGGTGAAAACGCCGGGTACCCAACCCTCTGTAAAGGCCGCTATCTGGTAGATGGCGCGCGCTATCACGCGCTGGAGGAACCCACCAGCCTCAATACGCTGGAACTGCTGCCGGAGCTGCTGGCGGCAAATATTGCGTCGGTAAAAATCGAGGGACGCCAGCGCAGCCCGGCCTACGTCAGCCAGGTAGCGAAAGTGTGGCGCCAGGCAATTGATCGCTGCATGGCTTCGCCGCAGGACTTTATACCGCAGTCGGCGTGGATGGAAACCCTTGGCGCGATGTCGGAAGGGACGCAAACCACCCTTGGCGCATATCACCGCAAATGGCAGTAGGACAATCATGAAATATTCATTAGGGCCGGTGCTGTACTACTGGTCAAAAGAGACGCTGGAAGATTTTTACCGCCAGGCGGCCAACAGCAGCGCCGATGTGATTTATCTGGGCGAAGCCGTCTGCAGCAAACGCCGCGCGACCAAAGCCGGCGACTGGCTGGAGATGGCCAAACAGCTGGCGGGCAGCGGCAAGCAGGTTGTGCTTTCTACGCTGGCGCTGGTGCAGGCCTCTTCCGAATTAAATGAGCTGAAGCGTTATGTTGATAACGGTGAGTTTCTGCTGGAAGCCAGCGATTTGGGCGTGGTGAATATGTGCGCCGAGCGTAAACTGCCGTTCGTGGCCGGGCATGCGCTTAACTGTTACAACGCGGTGACGCTGCGTTTACTGCTCAAGCAGGGCATGGTGCGCTGGTGTATGCCCGTCGAACTCTCCCGCGACTGGCTGAAAAACTTGCTCGACCAATGTGAATCATTAGGTATTCGCCAGCAATTTGAAGTGGAAGTCTTAAGCTACGGCCATCTGCCGCTGGCTTACTCGGCTCGCTGCTTTACCGCGCGTTCGGAAGACCGGCCAAAAGATGAGTGCGAAACCTGCTGCATTAAGTACCCGAACGGGCGCAGCGTACTGTCGCAGGAAGATCAGCAGGTTTTCGTGCTGAACGGTATTCAGACGATGAGCGGCTATGTCTACAACCTGGGCAATGAACTGACGTCAATGGAAGGCATGGTGGATATGGTGCGCCTGTCGCCGCTGGGCAATGACACCTTTACCATGCTTGATGCGTTCCGGGCGAATGAAGCGGGCAATGCGCCGCTGGCGCTGGCGTCTAACAGCGACTGTAACGGCTACTGGCGCAGGCTGCCGGGCCTGGTGCTGGAGCAATAAAAAAGCTCACTTTGTTAACAGCTTTTGTCACAAGTTATTGCAGTATGAAAGTTGCAGCTTTTCTGGCCGGGTGCCCAACATTGCGCCAGGCTGGAAGAAGACCTTCAATCTGATGACCATGCTGTAGCAAAGTGAGCTTTTATGTCTGATAAAACGATTCCGTTCTCGGTGCTCGATCTCGCGCCCATTCCGCAAAACTCCAGCGCCCGCGAGGCGTTTAGCCACTCCCTTGAACTGGCGCAGCTCGCCGAAAAGCGTGGCTATCATCGCTACTGGCTGGCGGAACACCACAATATGACCGGTATTGCCAGCGCGGCGACCTCGGTGCTGATTGGCTACCTTGCGGCTAATACGCAAACGCTGCATTTAGGTTCCGGCGGCGTGATGCTGCCAAACCACTCGCCGCTGGTGATTGCCGAACAGTTCGGCACCCTGAATACCCTCTATCCCGGACGCATCGATTTGGGCCTTGGCCGCGCGCCGGGGAGCGACCAGCGCACGATGATGGCACTGCGTCGCCATATGAGCGGCGATATCGACAATTTCCCGCGTGATGTCGCTGAGCTGGTGGACTGGTTCGACGCCCGCGATCCTAACCCGCACGTGCGTCCGGTACCGGGCTACGGGGAAAAGATCCCCGTCTGGCTATTAGGCTCTAGCCTTTATAGCGCCCAGTTGGCGGCGCAGCTGGGCTTGCCGTTTGCCTTCGCGTCACACTTCGCACCGGATATGCTGCTGCAGGCGTTGCATCTCTATCGCACCCACTTCAAGCCCTCGGCGCGGCTGGAAAAACCCTATGCCATGGTGTGTATCAATATTGTCGCCGCCGACAGCAATCGCGATGCGGAATTCCTCTTTACCTCCATGCAGCAGGCGTTTGTGAAGCTTCGCCGCGGCGAGACCGCGCAGCTGCCGCCACCGATCCCGAATATGGATCAGTTCTGGTCACCGTCGGAACAGTACGGCGTACAACAGGCGCTGAGCATGTCGCTGGTGGGTGATAAAGCGAAAGTGAGTCACGGCCTGCAATCTATTCTGCGGGAAACCGAGGCCGATGAAATGATGGTTAACGGGCAAATTTTCGATCAGCAGGCACGGCTCTACTCGTTTGAGCTGGCGATGCAAGTGAAAGAGGAACTGTTCGGTTAGGTAAGTCTCGCCCCTCTTCAAGCCGAAGGGGGGCGAAAAAGTTAGCGGTACACAGGCAGAAGATCAAAGCTCGACAGCAGATGTACCACGGCGTTACCGATGCCGAACAGCAGGATCAGCACGATCATGGGCTTGCCGCCCCACACACGAAACGCTGGGCTGCCAAAGCGCTTGCGTGATTCTCTCGCCAGCAGCGCCGGTACAATCGCCGCCCATATCGTTGCCGCCAGCCCGGCATATCCTATAGCGTAGAGAAAACCGTTCGGCCACAGCAGACCACCGATAATCGGCGGCACAAAGGTCAGCAGTGCGGTTTTAAAGCGCCCTAACGGGGCATCATCGAATTTGCACAGATCGGCCAGGTAATCAAACAGCCCCAACGTAACGCCGAGGAAGGAGCTGGCCACGGCAAAATTCGAGAATACCACCAGCAGCAGATCCAGACTGCGGCTGTTCAGCACGCCGCCAAGAGCCTGCACCAGCACATCTATATTGCCGCCCTTCTCAGCGATGCCAATAAACTCCGCGCGCGGGATGTTGCCCATTGTCACCAGCAGCCAAATAACATACAGCCCGAGCGCCAGCAGCGTACCGTAGACCAGGCAGCGAATAATGGTGCGCGGATCTTTACCGTAATACTTCACCAGACTAGGAACGTTGCCGTGATAACCAAAAGACGCCAGACAGAACGGCAATGTCATTAACAGATAGGGCGTATACGACGTCTCTGGTTGCGCCACGTTAAACAGCGTCGCGGGCTCGACATGGCCTAACAGGCTGCCAAAGGTCAGAAAGAAGGTAATGATTTTTGCGCCCAGCACAATCGCGGTCATCCTGCTGACGGCATGGGTCGAGAGCCAGACAATAAAGGCCACCAGCAGCGCGAAAGCAAGCCCTGCCAGCCGCGGCGAAACATCCAGCGATAGCTCGGCAAAGGTATGATGCAAAATCGAGCCGCTGGCCGAAATATACGCATAAGTGAGGATATAGAGCACGAAGGCAATTGAAACACCGTTGACCAGGTTCCAGCCTTTACCGAGCAGGTCTTTAGTAATGGTATCGAAGCTTGCGCCGCTACGGTAATTCAGGTTTGCTTCGAGGATCATTAATCCGGAATGCAGCATGCAAAACCAGGTAAAAACGAGCGCCAGCAGCGACCAGAAGAACCACGCACCGGACATCACTACCGGCAGGGAAAACATTCCTGCGCCGATTATTGTGCCGCCGATAATCACCACTCCGCCGAACAGCGAAGGGGACGCTTGTGTGGTTGTCAGTGTCGACATCTGAATAATTCTCCTGTGAGGGTCTATGCCGGTTTGTTCAGGCTGCTGCATTGTACCAGTACAGGAGTACATTACGGATAAAAAAAGCCCCAATCTTTTCGATCGGGGCTGTATCTATTTCTTTACAGTGCGTGACGCAGATTAGGCATCGTTACGGCGACGCGGAGCGCTATCGTCGCGGCGCGGTGCGCGACGTTCGCCACCGAAGCTACGACCTTCCTGACGCTCGCCGCTAAAACGACGACCTTCGCCACGACCACCTTCACGACGTTCGCCACCGAAACCACCGCGACGTTCACCGCCGGCACCGGCACCTGCGCCACCACCGCGACGTTCGCTACGCTCACGCGGCTGTGCATCGCCCAGCAGCTGCATATTCATCGGTTTGTTCAGAATACGCGTGCGGGTGAAGTGCTGCAGAACTTCGCCCGGCATGCCTTTCGGCAGCTCGATAGTGGAGTGGGACGCGAACAGCTTGATGTTACCAATGTAACGGCTGCTGATGTCGCCTTCGTTAGCGATAGCGCCAACGATATGACGCACTTCAACGCCGTCATCACGGCCAACTTCAATGCGGTACAGTTCCATTTCGCCAACGTCACGACGTTCGCGACGCGGACGCTCTTCGCCAGCGCGCTCGGCACGCGGACCACGATCGTTACGGTCACCGCGATCGTTGCGGTCACGACGTTCGAAACGCTCATCACGCTCGCGGAATTCGCGACGCGGACGCATCGGCGCATCCGGCGGCAGAATCAGCGGACGTTCGCCCTGCGCCATTTTCAGCAGTGCAGCGGCCAGCGTTTCAATATCCATCTCTTCTTCAGCAGAAGGCTGGATTTTTGCCAGCAGCGCGCGGTACTGATCCAGATCGCTGCTTTCCAGCTGCTGCTGAACTTTAGCGGCGAATTTTTCCAGACGGCGTTGGCCCAGCAGTTCTGCGTTCGGCAGTTCTACTTCCGGAATAGTCAGTTTCATTGTACGTTCGATGTTACGCAGCAGACGACGCTCGCGGTTCTCAACGAACAGCAGCGCGCGGCCAGCGCGACCCGCACGACCGGTACGGCCGATACGGTGAACGTAGGATTCGGAATCCATCGGGATATCGTAGTTCACGACCAGGCTGATACGTTCAACGTCCAGACCACGAGCCGCAACGTCCGTTGCAATCAGGATATCCAGACGACCGTCTTTCAAACGCTCCAGCGTCTGCTCACGCAGAGCCTGGTTCATATCGCCGTTCAGCGCGGCACTGTTATAGCCGCTGCGCTCCAGCGCTTCTGCCACTTCCAGCGTTGCATTTTTGGTACGAACGAAGATGATCGCCGCGTCAAAATCTTCCGCTTCAAGGAAACGAACCAGCGCTTCGTTTTTGCGCATGCCGAATACAGTCCAGTAGCTCTGGCTGATGTCCGGACGGGTTGTCACGCTTGATTGAATGCGGACTTCCTGCGGCTCTTTCATAAAGCGACGGGTGATACGACGAATCGCTTCCGGCATGGTGGCAGAGAACAGAGCAGTCTGATGACCTTCCGGGATCTGCGCCATAATGGTTTCTACGTCTTCGATAAAGCCCATGCGCAGCATTTCGTCGGCTTCATCCAGCACCAGACCGCTCAGGCGAGAGAGATCCAGCGTACCGCGTTTCAGGTGATCCAGCAGACGACCCGGCGTACCGACGACGATCTGAGGCCCCTGACGCAGAGCACGTAACTGCACGTCATAACGCTGGCCACCGTACAGGGCCACAACGTTTACGCCACGCATATGTTTAGAGAAATCTGTCATTGCTTCAGCAACCTGAACCGCCAGTTCGCGGGTCGGTGCAAGCACAAGGATCTGCGGCGCACGCAGTTCCGAATCAATGTTATGTAACAGCGGCAGAGAAAACGCCGCGGTTTTACCGCTACCAGTCTGGGCCATGCCCAGTACGTCACGACCAGAAAGCAGGTGCGGAATGCACTCAGCCTGGATCGGAGATGGTTTTTCGTAACCGAGATCGTTAAGAGCTTCAAGGATAGGAGCCTTCAGGCCCAGATCTGCAAAAGTGGTTTCGAATTCAGCCATGTAGTACAAGTGCCTCTATGTCATTGGCGGCCAGTCTACATAACTCATCGTGAAAAAAATTAGCAATTTTCATTGAAAAGTGTGAACCGGCTCAAAGTAGGTTGATTAACGAACAATGAAGCCCTCACCCGCGAAGGTGATTGCAATCAAAAAAAGATTACGGGCTGATATGTTCGTCAGCTATTGCTGGTCCGATTCTGCCAGGTCGTTATGTTCCTGGCCCAAGAGCGCTAATTCCAACAATGCGTAACGGTGCTCAACAAAATTATGGACGTTGTTAGCAACCGTTAGTTTGAACAGTGCCGTGGCGCTGTCCTTATCCCCCAGACTTAGGTAGTACTTACCTAAATAGAAGTTGGTTTCACTGAGATGCTCAGCGAGCGAGGTGTTATCCGTTGCGTCTGCCTTCAGGCGATCCATCAGCGTTGCTTCGCTAATGTCGCCGAGGTAGAACTCGACAATGTTCCATCCCCACTGTTCCTTGTCCGATTTATCGAAGCGCTGTTTTAACGCTTCTTTCGCCCGCTTCTCATCAAGCTTACGCTCAACGATGTAAAGCCACAGGCTACGGAAAGGATCATTAGGATCGTCTTGATAAAACGCTAGCAGATCATCTTGCGCTAACTTGTCGCGACCGCCGTAATGTAATGCGATCCCGCGATTCAAGTGCGCGTAGTTGTAAGTTGGATCAAGCTCAAGTACAGAATCAAACGCTTCATAGGCAGCATCAAAATTGCCTGCCTGCGTTAAATAAATGCCTAAGTAGTTGAATACTTCCGGCATATCAGGTCGGATTGCCAGCGCTTGTGAAAAATCATTTCGCGCTAAAGCTCTCAAACCGAGGCTATCATACAATACTCCGCGCTCATATAAAAGCTGTGCGCGTTCATCATCGGTTAAAGCCCGACTGGCAAGAATTTGTTCCATGCGTGCCAGAATCACTTCCTGCTGCAAAGTCGGTTGCAATGGCACCGCGAGGACTTCGCTCTTACGCCAGGCAGAGTTGCTGCATCCTGCCAGCGTTAAAGCTGTCGCAACGAAACACCAGCGCAAAAAAGGCTTCATTTCCCACTCCCGAAGACAACAATTGGATGAACGTCCTGTCCCCCGGCTGCAAACATGGCGTCCTGCCTGCTAATAAGCCCTCCGCTTACGCGGAGGGCAAAGGCAACCTTACTCGCCCTGCTCTGCTTGTGGCGCTTCTGACGCTTCAGCAGGCTGAGTTTGCTCAGTCGCTTCTTTAATGCTCAGACGGATACGGCCCTGACGATCGACTTCCAGGACTTTCACCGGAACTTCCTGGCCCATCTGCAGGTAATCGGTCACTTTCTCAACGCGTTTATCCGCGATCTGAGAAATATGCACCAGACCTTCTTTACCGCCGCCGATGGCAACAAATGCGCCAAAGTCTACGATACGGGTCACTTTACCGCTATAGATACGGCCCACTTCGATCTCAGCAGTGATCTCTTCAATTCGACGGATCGCATGTTTCGCTTTATCGCCATCGGTCGCAGCGATTTTCACGGTACCGTCGTCTTCGATCTCAATGGTGGTGCCGGTTTCTTCGGTCAGCGCACGAATAACGGAGCCGCCTTTACCGATAACGTCTTTGATCTTGTCCGGGTTGATTTTGATGGTATGGATACGCGGTGCGAATTCAGAGATATCGCCACGCGGCGCGTTAATCGCCTGCTCCATAACGCCCAGGATATGCAGACGGGCGCCTTTCGCCTGATTCAGCGCAACCTGCATGATCTCTTTGGTGATGCCTTCAATTTTGATATCCATCTGCAGGGCAGAGATACCTTCGCGGGAACCCGCTACTTTGAAGTCCATATCACCCAGGTGATCTTCGTCGCCCAGAATGTCAGACAGAACGACAAAGTTGTCGCCTTCTTTCACCAGGCCCATCGCGATACCCGCAACGGCGGCTTTCACCGGAACGCCCGCATCCATCAGCGCCAGAGACGCGCCGCAAACGGAAGCCATGGAAGAAGAACCGTTAGATTCGGTGATTTCAGAAACCACACGTACGGTGTACGGGAATTTTTCTGCATCCGGCATTACTGCCAGCACGCCGCGTTTCGCCAGGCGACCATGACCAATTTCACGGCGTTTCGGCGAACCTACCATTCCGGTTTCCCCTACGGAGTACGGAGGGAAGTTGTAATGGAACAGGAAGGAGTCAGTGCGTTCGCCCATCAGTTCGTCGATGTTCTGCGCATCGCGTGCGGTACCCAGCGTTGCGGTAACCAGCGCCTGAGTTTCACCACGGGTGAACAGTGCGGAACCGTGAGTACGCGGCAGCACGCCGGTACGAACGTCCAGACCACGGATCATATCTTTTTCGCGACCATCGATACGCGGTTCGCCAGCCAGTACGCGGCTACGAACAACATTTTTCTCGATAGCGTGCAGAATTTCGCCCAGCTCGTTAGCATCCAGGCTTTCATCTTCGGCCACCAGCGTTGCGATGGTTTCAGATTTGATCACGTCAACCTGAGCATAACGCTCTTGTTTGTCAGTAATGCGGTAAGCATCGCTCAGACGTGATTCTGCCAGCGCAGCAACGCGCGCGTTCAGCGCTTCGTTTACCGCTTCCGGCTGCCAGTCCCAACGCGGTTTACCCGCTTCTTTGACCAGATCGTTGATGTTCTGGATAACAATCTGCTGCTGGTCGTGGCCAAACACCACGGCGCCCAGCATCTGATCTTCACTCAGCAGTTCCGCTTCGGATTCCACCATCAGCACGGCCGCTTCGGTACCGGCAACAACCAGGTCCAGCTTACTGTTTTTCAGCTCTTCCTGGGTCGGGTTCAGTACGTACTGGTCGTTGATGTAACCCACGCGTGCGGCACCAATTGGGCCGTTGAACGGAATACCAGACAGGGAGAGAGCGGCAGAAGCACCGATCATCGCCACGATATCAGGGTTAACCTGCGGGTTAACGGAAACGACGGTAGCGATAACCTGCACTTCGTTCACGAAACCTTCCGGGAACAGCGGGCGAACCGGGCGGTCAATCAGACGCGCGATCAGGGTTTCGCCTTCGCTCGGACGGCCTTCACGACGGAAGAAACCACCCGGGATTTTACCTGCAGCGTAGGTACGCTCTTGATAGTTAACGGTCAGGGGGAAGAAGTCCTGGCCGGGTTTAGCTTTTTTCTGACCTACAACGGTCACAAACACGGCGGTGTCATCCATGCTTACCATTACGGCAGCAGTAGCCTGACGCGCCATCATACCGGTTTCCAGCGTGACGGTATGTTGACCATACTGGAATTTACGAACGATCGGATTCAGCAAAGTTCTGTCCTTTCTTAATGAAAGTCAGCATCCCGAAGGCATGCTGACCATGAACCGAATCTTCATGCATCCTCGCGACTAATGACAACCCTAACCCGCCCCTGCGGATAAAGCCTCTCATTAGCCGCGCGAACCTCTGCAGTGAAGATCATATCTGGCAACAATACATTAGTTTAATGCACATTGCTGCCGCCTGGTTGAAAAAAGGGGCCTTGTAGGCCCCTTCTTGAAACTCGCCAGACTTAGCGACGCAGACCCAGACGCTCGATGAGCGCGGTGTAGCGTGCAACGTCTTTACGTTTCAGGTAGTCGAGCAGTTTACGACGCTGAGAAACCATACGCAGCAGACCACGACGGCTGTGGTGATCTTTTTTGTGCTCTGCAAAGTGGCCCTGCAGGTGGTTGATCTGAGCAGTCAGCAGTGCAACCTGAACTTCGGTAGAACCGCTGTCGTTAGTACCACGACCAAACTCGGAAACGATTTTTGCTTTAGCTTCAACGCTTAGAGACATTTTGAACTCCAGTGATAAAAAAATGAAAGGTCGCCAATCTCTAATTCAGCGGCCTCAGGATTAACGCCGGGAGATGTTAACAACATAGCCCGGCGTCAAGCGGCAATATTCTACTCGCAGTCGCGGTTTCCCGCAAGGTAAGCCCGTTATTGCGCAGGATACTCGACGACCAGACGACGCGGCGCAACGCGCCCTTCATCATCCATTTCACCCATGCCGATAAATTTCGCCTCTTCGCCTTCCGTCACGCGAACAAGTCCCGATTTCGGTACCGCAGAGGCGCGTACCGGCTGGCCATTTTTGAAATACGCCGCGACAACCGACGGAATATTAACCACCGGGAAATCCGACGCCGGGCTGTCCATCGGCATCAGTAACGGATCCAGCAGCTGTGCCGCCGGGATATCCTGTTGCTCGGCCTGCTCAACCAGCTCGCGCAGTTGTTCAAGGGTCACCATTCGTTCAACGGGGTACTTACTCACTGCCAGGCGGCGCAGGTAGATAACATGTGCGCCGCAGCCCAACTTCTCGCCCAGATCATCAATGATAGTGCGAATGTAAGTGCCTTTCGAACAGTGAATTTCCAGCTCAAGTTCATCGCCTTGATGGCGGATAAACAGCAGTTCATAGACGGTGATCGGCCGTGCTTCACGCGGCACGTCAATGCCCTGGCGCGCATACTCGTAGAGCTTCTTTCCCTGATACTTAAGGGCGGAATACATCGACGGTACTTGCTGCGTTTCGCCGCGAAAACTCTGCAGCGCGCTGGCCAGTTGATCGGCGCTAAACGTCACCGGACGCTCTTCGACAACCTGGCCATCCGCATCGGAGGTATCGGTACGCTGCCCAAGACGGGCAATAACCCGATAACGCTTGTCTGAATCCAGCAAATATTGGGAGAACTTTGTCGCTTCCCCAAGACAAATCGGCAGCATGCCGGTGGCCAGCGGATCCAGCGCACCGGTGTGTCCGGCGCGATTGGCGTTATACAGGCGTTTTACCTTCTGCAATACATCGTTGCTCGACGCGCCCTGCTGTTTATCCAGCAGCAGCACGCCATGCACGTCGCGACCGCGACGACGAGGACGACTCATTAGTCCTCCTTGCTGTCGTCCGGATTGACACGACGTTCGTCATCGTGCTTCACCACGCTGGTCACCAGGTTAGACATACGCATCCCTTCTACCAATGAATTGTCATAGAAGAAGGTCAGTTCCGGCACAATACGCAAACGCATCGCTTTACCCAGCAGGCTGCGAATAAAACCTGATGCATCCTGCAACGCTTTGATGCCCGCTTTCACGGAGGCTTCATCTTTATCGTTGAGGAAAGTGACAAACACTTTGGCATAGGCCAGATCGCGGGAGACTTCAACACCGGAAACGGTGGTCATCATACCCAGACGCGGGTCTTTAATTTCGCGCTGCAGGATAATCGCAATCTCTTTTTGCAGTTCCTGAGATACGCGCTGCGGGCGACCAAATTCTTTCGCCATAATAATTCTCCAGACTAAAAAGGGGCCGTAGCCCCTTTTGATATTTCTTGCCGGGAGGCGCACAAGCGAACCCGGCCAGCAATCTTCATTCACCTGCTATTTGGGCCTGACAGCGACCCGAATAAGCGCGCGAATTACTCGATAGAACGTTGGATCTCGATGATTTCGAAGACTTCAATCATGTCGCCAGTACGGACATCATTGTAGTTTTTCACGCCGATACCACATTCCATGCCGTTACGGACTTCGTTGACGTCATCTTTGAAGCGGCGCAGTGATTCCAGCTCGCCTTCATAGATAACCACGTTGTCGCGCAGTACGCGGATCGGGTTGTGGCGTTTAACCACACCTTCGGTAACCATACAGCCCGCGATCGCACCGAATTTCGGCGATTTGAACACATCGCGAACTTCTGCCAGACCGATGATCTGCTGTTTCAGTTCCGGAGAGAGCATGCCGCTCATTGCCGCTTTCACTTCGTCAATCAGGTTATAGATGACGGAGTAATAACGCAGATCCAGACCTTCCGCTTCGATCACGCGACGCGCAGAAGCGTCGGCACGTACGTTAAAGCCAACCAGAATCGCGTTGGATGCGGCAGCCAGCGTCGCGTCGGTTTCGGTGATACCACCTACGCCGGAACCCACGATCTTCACTTTCACTTCTTCAGTAGACAGTTTCAGCAGAGAATCGGAGATCGCTTCGACAGAACCCTGAACGTCGGCCTTCAGTACGATGTTCACTTCGTGAACTTCGCCTTCGGTCATGTTAGCAAACATGTTTTCCAGTTTGGATTTCTGCTGACGCGCCAGTTTAACTTCGCGGAATTTGCCCTGACGATACAGTGCAACTTCACGAGCTTTCTTCTCGTCACGAACGACGGTTGCTTCGTCGCCTGCAGCCGGCACGCCGGACAGACCGAGGATTTCAACCGGAATAGACGGGCCTGCTTCGGTCACTTCGCGACCTAATTCGTCACGCATCGCACGCACGCGGCCATATTCGAAGCCACAGAGAACGATATCGCCTTTATGCAGCGTACCTTCACGAACCAGCACGGAAGCCACCGGACCACGACCTTTATCAAGGAAGGATTCGATAACCACGCCGCTCGCCATACCGTTACGCACAGCGTTCAGTTCCAGAACTTCGGCCTGCAGCAGAATCGCGTCCAGCAGTTCGTCGATACCGGTACCGGCTTTCGCGGAAACGTGAACGAACTGGCTTTCGCCGCCCCACTCTTCCGGAATGATGCCGTACTGGGACAGTTCGTTTTTAACACGATCCGGATCGGCTTCTGGTTTATCGATTTTGTTCACGGCGACCACTACCGGCACCTTCGCCGCTTTCGCGTGCTGAATAGCTTCGATAGTCTGCGGCATCACGCCATCGTCCGCTGCCACTACCAGAACCACGATATCCGTTGCCTGAGCACCACGGGCACGCATTGCGGTAAACGCGGCGTGGCCAGGGGTATCCAGGAAGGTGATCATGCCGTTGTCGGTTTCAACGTGGTAAGCACCAATGTGCTGGGTAATGCCGCCCGCTTCGCCAGAGGCCACTTTCGTCGAACGAATGTAGTCAAGCAGAGAGGTTTTACCGTGGTCAACGTGACCCATAATGGTCACTACCGGTGCGCGCGGTTCAGCCGCAGCGCCGGTGTCACGGTCGCTCATTACCGCTTCTTCCAGCTCGTTTTCACGACGCAGGATAACTTTGTGGCCCATCTCTTCAGCAACCAGCTGTGCCGTTTCCTGGTCGATAACCTGGTTGATGGTGGCCATTGCGCCCAGCTTCATCATCGCTTTGATGACCTGAGAGCCTTTTACCGCCATCTTGTTCGCCAGTTCGCCAACGGTCAGGGTTTCGCCGATGATAACGTCACGGTTAACCGCCTGAGCAGGCTTCTGGAAGCCCTGTTGCAGAGCAGAACCTTTGCGCTGACGGCCGCCTTTACCACCGCGAACCGCTGCACGCGCTTCTTCACGGTCAGCTTTGCTTTCAGAGTGTTTATTGCCTTTTTTCGGGCGTGCGGCAGCTTTTGCCGTACGACCGCGACCGCGACCGCCTTCAACTTCACGATCGTTGTCATCTTCAGCCTGGCGTGCATGCTGGGATGTGGTGACGTGATAATCGCCGGTCGTTTCTTCTTCCACGACGGGTGCTACCCAGCCGTTTTCATTCTGTTCTGCCATACGACGAGCTTCTTCCGCTACGCGACGCGCGCTTTCTTCCAGTTTACGACGAGCCTCTTCTTCCGCTTTGCGCTTCAGTTCTTGCGCTTCGGATTCACGACGGGCTTTTTCCGCCTGGGCTGTCCTGGTCATTTCGTCAGATTGTTGATTGCTCACTTTGCTATTTTCCGCAGCTCCGCGTTTTGCATTTTCAGCATTATCGCGTTTAGCCTTTTCTTCAGCTTCACGTTTTGCTCGGGCTTCGGCTTCACGTTTCGCTTTTTCCTCGGCTTCGCGCTCAGCGGCTTCCTCTGCTTCACGACGGGCCTTCTCTTCCGCTTCACGCATCGCCTCTTCTTCCGCAGCGAGACGTTCAGCCTCTTGTGGATCGCGTTTTACAAAGGTGCGTTTTTTACGGACTTCGATCTGCACCGACTTACTTTTACCACCGGTGCCCTGAATATTTAATGTGCTGCGCGTTTTGCGCTGCAGTGTCAGCTTGTCAGGCGTAGAACCGTGTTCACGGTTCAAATGCGCTAACAGCGTCTGCTTTTCTTGTGCCGTCACTGAGTCTTCAGCGGACTTGCGGATCCCTGCATCAGCAAATTGCTGTACCAGGCGGTCCACAGAGGTTTGAATCTCATCGGCCAGCGTTTTTACGGTTACATCTGTCATGCTGTTCCTTCCTGCTACAGTTTATTACGCTTCGTCACCAAACCAGCAAATATTACGTGCGGCCATGATGAGCTCACCCGCTTTTTCGTCAGTTAACCCTTCGATATCACTCAGGTCATCGACGCCTTGCTCAGCGAGGTCTTCCAGCGTACAAACACCACGAGCAGCCAGTTTGAAAGCCAGTGCGCGATCCAGACCTTCCAGGTTAAGCAGGTCTTCAGCCGGTTGTTTATTACCGAGGCTTTCTTCCTGCGCCAGCGCCAGAGTGGTCAGCGCGTTTTTTGCACGATCGCGCAGGGCTTCGACGGTATCTTCATCCAGACCATCGATTTCCAGCAGCTCTTTGATTGGCACATAGGCCAGTTCTTCCAGCGTAGAGAAACCTTCTTCGACCAGAACGGTGGCAAAATCTTCGTCAATGTCCAGGTAACGGGTAAAGGTATCAATCGCCGCATGAGCCTCAGCCTGATGCTTGGACTGCAGATCCTCAACGGTCATCACGTTGAGTTCCCAACCGCTCAGCTGAGATGCGAGGCGCACGTTCTGGCCATTACGACCGATCGCCTGCGCCAGGTTGCCTGATTCCACTGCAATATCCATGGTGTGCTTGTCTTCATCCACCACGATAGAAGCAACGTCAGCCGGTGCCATCGCATTAATGACGAACTGTGCCGGGTTATCATCCCACAACACGATGTCAATGCGCTCACCGCCGAGTTCAGTCGAAACCGCCTGTACGCGCGCACCGCGCATACCCACGCACGCGCCGACCGGATCGATACGCTTGTCGTTGGTCTTCACGGCGATTTTAGCGCGAGAACCCGGATCGCGGGCGGCGGCTTTAATCTCAATCACTTCTTCGCCGATTTCCGGAACCTCAATGCGGAACAGTTCGATCAGCATTTCCGGTTTGGAACGGGTCACGAACAGTTGCGCACCGCGCGCTTCAGGACGCACGGCGTACAGCACGCCGCGGATACGGTCGCCGGGACGGAAGTTTTCGCGCGGCAGCATATCTTCACGCAGAATCACGGCTTCAGCATTGCTGCCGAGATCCAGAGTAATGTTGTCGCGGTTTACTTTCTTCACCACGCCGGTGATGATTTCGCCTTCATGCTCGCGGAACTGATCGACCACCATCGCGCGCTCAGCTTCACGTACTTTCTGTACGATAACCTGCTTCGCGGTCTGGGTGGTGATACGGTCAAAGGTTACGGATTCGATCTGATCTTCAACAAAATCGTCAAGGTTCAGGCTTTCATCTTCGTAACGCGCTGCTTCGAGCGTGATTTCACGCGTTGGCTGAGTCACTTCTTCAACAATCAGCCAGCGACGGAATGTGTCAAAATCACCGCTTTTACGATCGATGCTTACGCGAACATCAATCTCTTGTTCGTATTTTTTCTTGGTTGCCGTAGCCAGAGCACTTTCCAGCGCTTCAAAGATTTTTTCACGCGGAAGCGACTTTTCGTTAGAAACAGCTTCAACAACAGCCAAAATTTCTTTGTTCATCGGGGGCCTTTCACCTCAAATTCAGACTGTTAAAAGTGGGGGACCAGGTTCGCTTTTTGAATATTACTCAATGCGAACACTTCATCTTTACCTTCGACCGTAACGGTGATCATCTCGCCATCCACCTCTTTAATGATGCCCTGCCACTTACGGCGATTCTGAACCGCCATACGCAGAACCAGCGAAACTTCGTCGCCCTTAAAGCGTGCATAGTGCTCAGCCGTAAACAGAGGACGCTCAAGACCTGGTGAGGAAACTTCCAGGTTGTAAGCCACGGTAATCGGATCTTCTACGTCCAGTACCGCACTGACCTGGTGGCTGACATCAGCGCAATCATCAACGTTGATGCCATCTTCACTATCAATATAGATGCGCAGTGTAGATGTGCGCCCGCGCACAAACTCGATGCCGACCAGTTCATAGCCCAGTGCTTCAACCGGCGCCGTAATCATGTCTGTTAATTTTTGCTCTAATGTGGACAAGTCCACCCCCAAGACATAAAAAAAGGGCGTAAAGCCCAGTTATTTCGTACTCAGATAACAAAAAACCCCGATAAATCGGGGCTTTGAATAACTGAACCCTATAGCCGCAACTGCGGCCTGGAGAAACCTTCCAAAGTATTTTTTTCAAATCCAGCTACGAAGGCGTTAAGTCCTCATAGTATATTTGAAAAAGAACACTTAGGGAAAGTGGTTGCGGGGGCCGGATTTGAACCGACGACCTTCGGGTTATGAGCCCGACGAGCTACCAGGCTGCTCCACCCCGCGCCTGAAACGTGGCAAATTTTACTCGCTTGAGTGCAAATTTGCAAATAATGCTGGGATTTGGTACCGAGAGACGGGACGTAAAATCGACCTGCAGTATATTGAAAAACATACCGTTCTGTCAACCACGGAAGCTTAGCTTCCTGTGCGCCCTGACGTATGCAATTTAATTGCGTATTATTTTACTCAGGTATTCAGCTTTAGACCTCACTCACGCAATGAAAATTGCACTCTTCTCTTTTCGTTATCGCTAAAAGATGATTAAATGAAAACTCATTTATTTTGCATAACCATTCACTAATTGTTTGGTCGGATGGCACAGTAAGCATGGCGTGGCTGTTAAGTCTTTCACCATCGGTCTATCAAGCAGGGATTTTTTTATGACGACGATTCTCAAGCATCTTCCCACCGGGCAACGTATCGGCATCGCTTTCTCCGGCGGCCTGGACACTAGCGCAGCGCTGCTGTGGATGCGCCAAAAAGGCGCAGTTCCTTATGCCTACACGGCGAATCTGGGCCAGCCAGACGAGGATGACTATGACGCGATTCCCCGTCGTGCAAAAGAGTACGGTGCGGAAAATGCCCGCCTGATCGACTGCCGTAAACAGCTGGTCGCCGAAGGCATAGCGGCCATTCAGTGCGGCGCTTTTCATAACACCACCGGTGGTTTGACCTATTTCAATACCACGCCGCTGGGCCGGGCAGTGACCGGTACGATGCTGGTCGCGGCGATGAAAGAGGACGGTGTAAATATCTGGGGCGACGGCAGCACCTATAAAGGCAACGATATTGAGCGTTTTTATCGCTACGGCCTGCTGACCAACGCCGAGCTGCAAATCTATAAGCCGTGGCTGGATACCGATTTTATTGATGAGCTGGGCGGTCGTCAGGAAATGTCCGAATTTATGGTTGCTTCCGGCTTTGACTATAAAATGTCGGCGGAAAAAGCCTATTCCACAGACTCCAATATGCTGGGCGCGACGCACGAAGCGAAGGATCTGGAATTTCTTAACTCCAGCGTGAAAATCGTTAACCCAATTATGGGCGTGAAGTTCTGGGATGAGAACGTCAAAATCCAGGCGGAAGAAGTCACCGTACGTTTTGAGCGCGGTCACCCGGTGGCGCTGAATGGTCAAACCTTCGCGGATGATGTTGAACTGATGCTGGAAGCCAACCGTATCGGCGGCCGTCACGGTTTGGGAATGAGCGACCAGATTGAAAACCGTATTATCGAAGCGAAAAGCCGCGGTATTTATGAAGCGCCGGGGATGGCGTTGCTGCATATCGCTTACGAGCGTCTGCTGACGGGGATTCATAACGAAGACACCATCGAACAATATCACGCTCATGGTCGTCAGCTTGGTCGTTTGCTCTATCAGGGCCGTTGGTTCGATCCGCAAGCGCTGATGCTGCGCGACTCACTGCAACGTTGGGTGGCGAGTGCTATTACCGGTGAAGTCACGCTGGAACTGCGTCGCGGCAACGATTACTCAATCCTCAATACCGTTTCCGACAATCTGACCTATAAAGCAGAGCGTCTGACGATGGAAAAAGGCGAGTCCGTCTTCTCTCCGGACGATCGTATCGGCCAGCTGACCATGCGTAATCTGGATATTACCGATACCCGCGAGAAGCTGGTTAACTATATGCAAACGGGTTTACTTTCAACCTCCGCGGGCACTGGCCTGCCGCAGGTTGAAAACCTTGAACACAACGAGAAAAAGTAACCCGCTTTACCCATCCGTACCTGCATGCAGGTACGGATATTCTCCCTTTCCTGTCGTTTCACGCTTTTCACCGTTCCCCATTATTCGACGCACCCGCAGCGGCTAATCTTTTACGCCACGATTACGCAGTCGATAACAGTCATAGCGCCAACGGCAGGCTGTCACCCAGCAAAAGCTACTACTTTAGTTTCAGTGGCGATAAAAAATGAGCCAATGCGCGGGGAGATGTGGTGGACGTCATAAATAACAGGCAAAAAAAAAGACATCTTACGATGTCTTTTTTTCGGAATATTGGTACCGAGGACGGGACTTGAACCCGTAAGCCCAATCGGGCACTACCACCTCAAGGTAGCGTGTCTACCAATTCCACCACCTCGGCACGACTTACTGCTTAGTGCGGGATATCGCTGCTTGGCTGCGCCGGAGCTGCTGGCTGAGTTTGTTCACTCTTCGCCGGTGCGCTCAGGTTATCCCACTCGCTTCCTTTATTGGTTTTATTGCTGTTAATGTTGCCCAGCACAAGGCTAATAATAAAGAACAGTGTTGCCAGCACAGCTGTTGCACGGGTCATGAAGTTACCAGAACCACTTGAACCAAACAGCGTACCGGACGCGCCAGCGCCAAAGGAGGCTCCCATATCAGCGCCTTTACCTTGCTGCAGCATAATCAGACCCACAAGAGCCAGCGCTACAATAAGGAAAATAACTAAAAGAGCTTCGTACATAATCAACCTGTTCCTTGCGGTTTTGCCGCAGCCAATGCTTCAAACCAATATAAGCGGGATGTTTCTTGCTTTCCCACTGAAGCGGGTGTGAATACTAACCAAAGCGAATGACCTTCGCAAGGGCAATTTCAGCGCATTTTATCAAGTGAGGAAAAAAACAGCAAAACACGCTACTGGACGGTTAAAAAGGCGGCAAAAGCCGCCTTTTTAGGTACTTAACGCACTATTTTACGGCTTTAACCGCATCGGCAATGCGATTTGCCAGCGCAGTGACCTGAGCTTCATCTTCGCCTTCTACCATGACGCGGATTAATGGCTCGGTGCCGGATTTACGCAACAGCACACGCCCACGGCTACCCAGCGTCGCTTCTACTTCGGCCATCACTGCTTTTACCGTCTCATCTTCCAGCGGATCGCCGATGCCTGCCGTAAAGCGCACATTCACCAGCACCTGCGGGAACATCTTCATCCCGCTGCATAAATCATGCAGCGACATATGGTTACGCACCATTGCCGCCACAACTTGCAGACCCGCCACAATACCGTCGCCGGTGGTGGTTTTATCCAGCAGGATGACGTGGCCAGAGTTTTCCGCACCGATACGCCAGCCTTTTTCCTGCATTTTTTCCAGCACGTAGCGGTCGCCCACTTTCGCACGAGCAAAGGGAATCCCCAGCTGCTTCAATGCTAACTCAAGGCCCATATTGCTCATCAACGTGCCCACCGCGCCGCCGCGCAGCTGCCCCTGGCGCAACCCTTCGCGGGCGATGATATACATGATCTGATCGCCATCGACCTTATTGCCTTCATTGTCGACCATAATGACGCGATCGCCATCGCCATCAAAGGCAACGCCGAGGTCGGCTTTCTCGGCCAAAACGCGTTGCTGCAGCGCAGCCACGTCCGTAGCGCCACATTTTTCATTAATGTTTACGCCATCTGGCTCACAGCCCATAGCGATTACCTTCGCGCCTAGCTCGCGAAAAACGTTCGGCGCAATGTGGTACGTCGCACCATTGGCGCAGTCGACGACGATTTTTAACCCGTTAAGGCTGAGCTCATTCGGGAAGGTGGCTTTGCAAAACTCAATATAGCGTCCTGCGGCATCCACAATACGGCTGGCTTTACCGAGTTCTGCTGAATCCACGCAGGTCAGCTCTTTTTCCATCTCGGCTTCAATCGCTTCTTCTACCGCATCCGGTAGTTTCGTGCCGTCGATGGAGAAAAATTTGATGCCGTTGTCATAGAACGGGTTATGGGAAGCGGAGATGACGATGCCAGCTTCGGCCCGGAAGGTTCGTGTGAGATAGGCGACCGCAGGCGTCGGCATTGGTCCGGTGAAGGAGGCAGAAAGCCCGGCTGCCGCAAGCCCTGCTTCGAGGGCGGATTCCAGCATATAACCTGAAATACGGGTGTCTTTGCCGATGATGATTTTACGTGAACCGTGGCGCGCCAGTACTTTGCCCGCAGCCCAGCCCAGTTTGAGCACGAATTCTGGAGTGATAGGCGCGTCGCCGACGCGGCCGCGAATACCGTCGGTACCAAAATATTTACGACTACTCATAGCGTTTGTTTTCCTTCGCTGACAGCGTGGCTTCTACGACCCGCATCGCTTCTATAGTTTCTTTTACATCATGAACACGAATAATCTGCGCACCCTGCATAGCCGCAATTACTGCACAAGCCAGGCTACCGCTTAATCGTTCGGACGGACCGACATTAAGAAGTTGACCTATCATCGTTTTACGCGACATGCCGACCAATAAGGGTAAGCCAAAATGGTGCAACTCAGCCAGGCGGGCAAGCAAAGTATAATTATGGGAGAGATTTTTACCGAAACCGAATCCCGGGTCGAGCAGCAATTTCTCTTTTGCGATACCAGCCCGTTCGCAACGCGCTATCTGCTCGCTAAAAAAGCGGTTCACGTCAGCGAAAACGTCATCATATTTTGGCGCTTCCTGCATGGTTTTAGGTTGTCCCTGCATATGCATCAGGCAAACCGGCAGCCCGGTTTGCGCCGCAGCTTCCAGCGCGCCCGGTTCGGTTAAGGAACGGATATCGTTAATAATATGCGCGCCTACTCGCGCCGATTCGCGGATCACCTCAGGTTTAGACGTATCGACGGAAATCCAAACCTCGAAACGCTGCGCGATAGCTTCAACCACCGGAATGACCCGTTGAAGCTCCTCTTCTACGCTGACATCCGCAGCGCCAGGGCGCGTTGATTCGCCACCGATATCGATAATTGTCGCCCCGGCATTAATCATCAGGTTCGCGTGCTTTACCGCTTCGATCAATGTGTTATGCGCGCCGCCATCGGAAAAAGAGTCCGGTGTGACATTGAGGATCCCCATAACATGGGGATGAGACAGATCAAGTAATGAGCCCTGGGCATGGAGTTTCATGACTAATTTCCCTGAGGTTAAGGCCGTAATAAATTAAAGAAAAACCCCGGAGCAAGCCCCGGGGTTTCTATTAATAGCAAATCTTCAACAGCGAAGGCTTATTTGTCGCTCAGCTGTTCTGACATCGTATTGCCCGGGTTCGGCGTACGCGGTTCATCAACCGGACGCGGCGCGCGAGGCGTACCATTGCTGTCAGAATTATTCGCGCCAGGTTCTTCCCAACCTGCTGGGGGACGAACATCACGACGAGACATCAGGTCATCAATCTGCGGCGCATCGATGGTTTCATACTTCATCAACGCATCTTTCATCGCATGAAGAATGTCCATGTTCTCATTGAGCAGTTGGCGTGCACGATTGTAGTTACGTTCAATCAGCGCTTTCACTTCCTGGTCGATGATACGCGCGGTTTCATCGGACATATGTTTCGCTTTTGCCACCGAACGACCAAGGAACACTTCGCCCTCTTCTTCGGCATACAGCAGCGGACCTAATTTTTCCGAGAAGCCCCACTGGGTAACCATGTTACGCGCCAGGTTGGTCGCGACTTTGATATCGTTCGACGCGCCGGTAGAAACATGTTCTGTACCGTAGATAATCTCTTCTGCCAGACGACCGCCATACAGCGTTGAGATCTGGCTTTCGAGTTTCTGACGGCTGGCGCTAATCGCATCGCCTTCCGGCAGGAAGAATGTCACGCCCAATGCACGGCCGCGGGGAATAATCGTCACTTTATGCACCGGATCGTGTTCCGGTACCAGGCGACCGATAATCGCGTGACCTGCTTCGTGATAGGCGGTGGATTCTTTCTGTGCTTCCGTCATCACCATGGAGCGGCGCTCAGCGCCCATCATGATTTTGTCTTTCGCTTTTTCAAACTCAACCATCGATACGACGCGTTTGTTACCGCGAGCAGCAAACAGCGCAGCTTCGTTGACCAGGTTGGCCAAATCGGCACCGGAGAAGCCCGGCGTACCGCGCGCAATGATTGCAGCATCGATATCCGGCGACAGCGGAACGCGACGCATATGCACTTTCAGGATCTGCTCACGACCACGCACGTCCGGCAGACCAACAACGACCTGTCGGTCAAAGCGGCCTGGACGCAGCAGCGCTGGATCCAGCACGTCGGGACGGTTAGTCGCCGCGATAACGATAATGCCTTCGTTACCTTCGAAACCATCCATTTCAACCAACATCTGGTTAAGCGTCTGTTCACGTTCATCGTGACCGCCGCCAAGACCAGCGCCACGCTGGCGACCTACGGCGTCGATTTCATCGATAAAGATAATGCACGGCGCGGCTTTCTTGGCCTGCTCGAACATGTCACGTACGCGAGACGCACCGACACCGACGAACATTTCAACAAAGTCAGAACCGGAAATGGTGAAGAAAGGCACCTTCGCTTCACCGGCGATTGCTTTCGCCAGCAGCGTTTTACCGGTACCCGGAGGACCCACCATCAGCACGCCTTTCGGGATTTTACCGCCCAGCTTCTGGAAACGGCTCGGCTCACGCAGATACTCAACCAGTTCGGCAACTTCTTCTTTTGCTTCGTCACAACCCGCAACATCAGCGAAAGTGGTTTTGATCTGATCTTCCGTGAGCATACGCGCCTTGCTCTTGCCGAACGACATGGCACCTTTGCCACCGCCGCCCTGCATTTGGCGCATAAAGAAGATCCAGACCCCAATCAGCAGCAGCATCGGGAACCAGGAGATGAAGATATTCGCCAGCAGGCTCGGCTCTTCCGGCGGCTCGCCTACAACCTTGACGCCTTTCGTCAGCAGGTTGTCGAGCAGTTTGGGATCGCTGACCGGGATGTAAGTCGTATAACGGTTACTATCTTTCTTGGTAACGTTGATCTCACGTCCATTGATACGCGCTTCGCGAACCTGGTCCTGGTTTACCTCTTGCAGGAAGGTAGAGTAATCCACCTTACGGCTATTCGACTCGCTGGGCCCAAAGCTCTGGAATACTGACATCAGCACGACGGCAATGACCAGCCAGAGAATTAGGTTTTTCGCCATGTCACTCAAGGGATTAACCTCATATTACAACTGTGTTAAAAACAGCGTCAGGATACAACATATCCCATCTCTTTCAAACCAAAGGCCGAAATCGACGGGGTATCATTTTCGCCCGGTCGCTACAATATACACTTCACGTGAACGTGCACGCGAAGAGTCCGGTTTACGCACTTTAACCTTCGTAAACATAGAACGAATTTCCGTGAGGTACTCATCGAAACCTTCGCCCTGGAACACTTTCACTAAAAAACTACCGCCCGGTGCCAGCACATCACGGCACATTTCAAGCGCCAGTTCCACCAGATACATGGAACGGGGTATATCAACCGCCGGCGTGCCGCTCATATTCGGCGCCATATCGGACATGACAACCTGAACTTTACTGTCGCCAACACGCTCCAGTAACGCTTTCAGAACTAATTCATCACGAAAATCGCCCTGAAGGAAGTCCACACCAACGATTGGATCCATCGGTAAAAGATCGCATGCGATAATGCGTCCGTTTCCACCAATCTGCGTGACCGCATACTGCGACCATCCGCCGGGCGCTGCGCCCAGATCGACAACGGTCATACCCGGCTTAAAGAGTTTGTCACTTTGCTGTATTTCATCAAGTTTAAACCAGGCACGGGAACGCAACCCTTTTTTCTGCGCCTGTTGAACATATTTATCGCTAAAGTGTTCCTGAAGCCAGCGGCTTGAGCTGGCAGAACGCTTTTTACCTGTCATTTAACTTTCCATCCGGGTTCATCGACGGCATCGAGAAAATTTCGACACGCAATTTGGCGATACAGTGGAGATGGCGGTAGAATGACCCGTTTTCAATCCCAACGTAAGCAAAATATACGATGAATCTGAGTACTAAACAAAAACAGCACCTGAAAGGTCTGGCACATCCGCTCAAGCCGGTAGTTATGCTTGGCAATAATGGTTTGACCGAAGGGGTACTGGCCGAGATTGAACAAGCGTTAGAGCACCATGAACTTATCAAGGTGAAGATCGCCTCTGAAGACAGAGAAACTAAGACCTTGATTGTGGAAGCTATCGTTCGCGAAACCGGCGCCTGTAACGTACAGGTCATCGGTAAAACGCTGGTACTTTATCGCCCAACCGCGGAGCGTAAAATTTCGCTGCCACGCTAAGGATATCCTGAATTGAACACAAAATCTGTGTAAAACGAGGGGTTTCCGCCAGCAGAGGTGCAAAATGCCACGCTCCCGGAATTCATAAAAGGCCGCAACGCGGCCTTTTTCTTTTCTTTACAAATCGTCAACAATGAATGCAGCAACCGCCATCAAAGATATTCAACTTTGATAATTTCGTATTCCACGTCGCCGCCGGGGGTGCGAATCACCACCACATCATCCTGTTCTTTTCCCACCAGGCCGCGAGCGATGGGCGAGTTGACGGAAATGAGGTTCTGTTTAAAGTCGGCTTCATCATCGCCAACAATACGGTAAGTCTGCTCTTCGTCGTTATCGAGGTTCAAAACGGTGACGGTAGAACCAAAAATCACCCGGCCGCTTTTTGGCAGTTTAGAGATGTCGATAACCTGCGCATTAGAGAGTTTCGCTTCGATATCTTTGATACGGCCTTCGCAGAAACCTTGCTGCTCGCGCGCTGCATGATATTCCGCGTTCTCTTTCAGATCGCCATGCTCGCGGGCGTCGGCAATAGCAGCGATGATTTCAGGACGACGAACGGATTTCAGAAACTCCAGTTCTTCGCGCAGTTTTTCGGCACCACGTAGGGTCATCGGAATAGCTTGCATTGTTATACCTCTTAAACATACCTGTAGGGAGCGGTAACCCACCCCATCTGAACGACCTCCCCCGTAAACGGGCAAATGCCGCCGGGCAGAAGCAAAAGAAAACTGACCCGGAGACAAAGCCCCAGGTCAGCGCAATTTTTCAATTTGATACGTATTTTACCCGGAAGTTCACTAAGGGTCATCGTTTACTTTCCGGGTCGTTGCGCCGTAGTATGACGGCTTGTTTTCAGCTTCCTAGCGCGAGATTATGCGATTTTCCAGCTTTATCATCGGATTGACCACAAGTATAGCCCTGAACGCTCAGGCCGCGAATGTTGATGAATACATCAACCAACTGCCGGATGGTACGAACCTGGCGCTCATGGTGCAGAAAGTGGGTGCGCCGGCACCTGAGATCGATTATCACGGTAAACAGATGGCTTTGCCGGCCAGTACGCAGAAAGTGATTACCGCGTTGGCTGCGCTGCTGCAACTGGGGCCGGACTTTCGCTTTACCACCACGCTGGAAAGTAAAGGCACTGTCGAAAACGGTAGCCTGAAAGGTGACTTAATTGCACGATTTGGCGGCGATCCGACGTTAAAACGTCAGGATATTCGCAATATGGTTGCCGCGCTGAAAAAGTCAGGCGTGCAGAAAATCGAGGGCAATGTGCTTATTGATACCTCCATTTTTGCCAGCCATGATAAAGCGCCAGGCTGGCCGTGGAACGATATGACCCAGTGCTTTAGCGCGCCGCCTGCCGCCGCGATTGTCGATCGCAACTGCTTCTCTATTTCGCTCTATAGCGCGCAAAAACCCGGCGATCTCGCTTATATCCGTATCGCGAACTATTACCCGGTAAATATGTTCAGCCAGGTGCGCACGCTGGCCCGCGGATCTTCCGAGGCGCAGTATTGCGAACTGGATGTGGTGCCCGGCGATTTAAACCGCTTTACCTTAACCGGCTGCCTGCCACAGCGTGCCGATCCGCTGCCGCTGGCCTTTGCCATTCAGGATGGCGCGAGCTACGCAGGGGCGATTCTGAAAGCAGAACTGAATACTGCCGGTATCTCCTACAGCGGCACGCTGTTGCGTCAAACCCAGGAAAACCAGGCGGGTACGGTGATCGCCAGTAAGCAGTCGGCACCGCTCCACGACCTGTTGAAGCAGATGCTGAAAAAGTCAGACAATATGATCGCAGATACCGTGTTTCGTATGATTGGTCATGCGCGTTTTGGCGTACCGGGAACCTGGCGAGCAGGCTCCGATGCGGTACGGCAGATCCTGCGTCAACAGGCGGGAATCGATCTTGGCAATACGATCATCGCCGATGGTTCTGGCCTGTCCCGGCATAACCTTCTGGCACCGGCAACGATGATTCAGGTACTGCAATACATTGCCCAGCACGATACCGAGCTCAATTTTATCTCCATGCTGCCGCTGGCAGGCTACGATGGCTCCCTGCAGTATCGCGCAGGTCTGCACGAAGCGGGCGTCGACGGCAAAGTTTCGGCAAAAACCGGCTCGCTGCAGGGTGTTTATAACCTGGCAGGCTTTATCACTACCGCCAGCGGTCAGCGCATGGCTTTTGTGCAATATCTTTCCGGCTACGCCGTTGAACCGGCGGATCAGCGTAATCGCCGTATTCCGCTGGTACGTTTCGAAAGCCGTTTGTACAAAGACATCTATCAGAACAACTAATAAAAAATGCCGGGTAGCATCAGCTGACCCGGCATTTTATAAACAATATTTCCCCGTTTATGCAGAGAAATCGCAGCGATTAGCGCTTATAGATGAACTCAACGCCTTCTTCGTCGTCTTCGTCCCAGTCGTCATCCCACTCTTCATCGTCTTCAACCACTTCAGCTTCTTCAAGCTGCTGACGATGATAATCATCCCACATGAATTCGACTTTCTCAGGCTGCTGCTCTTCCTGCGCCTGCGAAATGGGGTTTTCGATGATAAAGGTCATCACGTCCCAGCACAGGTCTTTTACGCCCTGCTGGCTGGCGGCGGAGATCAGGTAGAACTTATCTTCCCAGCCCAACGCCTCGGCAATCGCTTTCGCTTTCGCTTCTGCCTCAGCTTTGTCCATCAAATCGATCTTGTTGAACACCAGCCAGCGCGGCTTAGCAGCCAGTTTCTCGCTGTATTTTTCCAGTTCGCCAACAATAACGCGGGCGTTTTCCGCCGGATCGGAACCATCGATCGGATCGATATCGATCAGGTGCAGCAGTACGCGGCAGCGTTCCAGATGTTTCAGGAAGCGGATCCCAAGGCCTGCGCCATCAGCCGCGCCTTCGATCAACCCCGGAATATCGGCAACCACAAAGCTCTTTTCGTTATCCATACGGACAACGCCAAGGCTTGGTACCAGCGTCGTAAACGGATAATCCGCCACTTTTGGTTTTGCCGCTGAGACCGCGCGAATAAATGTCGATTTACCGGCATTCGGCATCCCCAGCATGCCGACGTCAGCCAGCAGCATCAGCTCCAGCTGCAAATCACGCTTATCGCCCGGCGTACCCATGGTTTTCTGCCGCGGGGTACGGTTAACCGAGGATTTAAAGCGGGTGTTGCCCAAACCGTGCCAGCCACCTTTTGCGACCATCAGACGCTGACCGTGTTTAGTCATATCGCCCATAGTTTCGCCGGTGCCCTGGTCGATAACGCGGGTACCGACAGGGACTTTCACGGTAATATCTTTTCCGCGTTTCCCGGTACAGTCGCGGCTCTGGCCATTCTGACCGCGCTCCGCACGGAAAGATTTTTCAAAGCGGTAATCAATCAGAGTGTTAAGGTTTTCGTCCGCTTCCAGCCAGACATCGCCGCCGTCGCCGCCGTCGCCGCCGTCAGGGCCGCCTCGCGGGATATACTTTTCACGGCGGAAACTGACACAGCCGTTACCGCCATCGCCTGCTACAACCAGAATCGTAGCTTCATCTACAAACTTCATTTTACTCTCCGTAACTCATTCGCCTGAGCGGGGCACAGTGGCGACCACTTCGCGATTGCGTCTGATAAGACGATGACCAATCGCGGAAAACATCGCGCCCGCAACCACGACAAACGCACCGAGATAACCGACAAGGTTTAACATCGGTCTGGCGAAAACATCGGGCCAGGCCATTGATAATAGATCTGAAAAAAATAGCGTAAAGAGCGGCGTCAGCGTGATTAATGCGCTCACCTGCGCCGCCTGCCAGCGGGCCATCGCTTCCGCCAGCGCGCCATATCCCACCAGCGTATTTAATCCACAAAAGATTAAGCAGGCCAGCTGCCAGTCGCTCAACTGAAACAGCACGGCGGGCTTCGCCAACGGCAATAACGCAATCGTACACAAAGTGTACAGCAAAAAGAGGATCTGCTGAGAGGCCAATCGCCGCAATAATACTTTTTGCGCAACGCCGTAACTCACCCACACCGTCGCTGCACCGACGCCAAAAATCACGCCCCAGGTGTAATCCGTTAACCGGGTAAAAATTTCCACCAGGCTGGTATTAAAAAACAACAGCAGGCCGCAGATCAGCATCACCGCACCGATAATCTGCGTGCCGCGCATTTTCTCTTTCAGAATAACGACGCTGGCAATCATCATACCGACCGGGGAAAGTTGGCCGATGACCTGCGATGCCGTCGGGCTGACATATTGCAGAGACGAACTGAAAAGAATGAAATTGCCGAACAACCCGCCGGTGGCAATAGCCAATAAAACCAACCAGCGCGGCTTGCGAAAGATATGCAGCGAGGGCAGCTTTCTTTTCCAACCGAGAATCATACCAAGGCCGATAGTCGCCATCAGAAAGCGATAAAAAACCACCGTTGGCGGTTCCATCACTTCCAGCACCTGCTTCATTGCGATAGGTAACGCTCCCCAGCACATCGCCGTGGTGAGCGCCAGCACAATGCCGATGCCTGCCTGCTGTTTCATACCCGTATGCCCTGCCACAATTTTCCGGACTTCTAATGTAAAAAGCCCCGCAACGTGTTGCGGGGCTTTCTTCCGTTACCGGGACGCGAAAAACTTATTCAGCAACGATGCTGATGAATTTACGGTTTTTCGGGCCTTTAACTTCGAACTTAACTTTACCGTCAGTCAAAGCGAACAGAGTGTGGTCACGGCCGCAACCTACGTTCGGGCCAGCGTGGAATTTGGTACCACGTTGACGAACGATGATGCTACCTGCGAGAACTGCTTCACCGCCGAAGCGTTTAACGCCCAGACGTTTAGCTTCTGAATCGCGACCGTTACGAGTTGAGCCGCCAGCCTTTTTATGTGCCATTTAATCTACTCCTCAGGTCTTAGGCGCTGATGCCAGTAATTTTCACATCAGTGAACCACTGACGGTGGCCTTGCTGCTTACGATAGTGTTTACGACGACGAAACTTAACGATTTTAACTTTCTCGCCACGACCGTGAGCAACAACTTCAGCTTTGATTACGCCGCCATCAACGAAAGGAACGCCGATTTTGACTTCTTCACCGTTTGCGATCATCAGCACTTCAGCGAATTCAACAGATTCGCCAGTTGCGATGTCCAGCTTTTCCAGGCGAACGGTCTGACCTTCGCTTACTCGGTGTTGTTTACCACCACTTTGGAAAACCGCGTACATATAAAACTCCGCTTCCACGCACCTATCCTGATCAATTCAGAGTGCGCTAAAAATATTCATAATAGGGCGCGAATATTACGCAAGTTGCAGCCCTTTGACAAGAGTGATCGTCACTCCATGCAGAAAAAAAACACAACGCGTAAGGTAACGTTTATCTGGCGCATTTTTTCAGTACAATCAACAATACTATTCTAACCCGTAACCCTTTGTTATCCCATTTTTCTATGTGGTAAACAGGACTCGAAGCCCGGCTTTTGCGATGAATTTAGAAAAAATCAATGAGTTAACCGCGCAGGATATGGCGGGTGTAAACGCGACGATTCTGCAACAACTCAACTCGGATGTTCAGTTGATCAATCAGTTGGGTTATTACATCGTAAGCGGCGGCGGCAAACGCATCCGTCCGATGATTGCCGTACTGGCAGCGCGTGCTGTTGGCTATGAAGGCCATTCCCATGTCACCATTGCCGCCCTAATCGAATTTATTCATACCGCCACACTTCTTCACGACGACGTCGTAGATGAATCCGACATGCGCCGCGGTAAAGCGACCGCTAACGCGGCGTTTGGCAATGCCGCCAGTGTACTGGTCGGGGATTTTATCTATACCCGCGCGTTTCAGATGATGACCAGTCTCGGCTCGCTGAAAGTGCTGGAAGTGATGTCATCGGCGGTAAACGTCATTGCTGAAGGTGAAGTTTTGCAGTTGATGAACGTCAACGACCCAGACATCACTGAAGAAAATTATATGCGTGTCATTTACAGCAAAACCGCTCGCCTGTTTGAAGCAGCGGCGCAGTGCTCCGGCCTGCTGGCGGGCTGTAGCGAAGCGCAGGAAAAAGCGTTGCAGGATTATGGCCGCTATCTGGGCACCGCCTTCCAGCTTATCGATGATCTACTGGATTACAGCGCAGACGGCGAAACGCTGGGCAAAAACACCGGCGATGACCTGAACGAGGGCAAACCCACGCTGCCTTTGTTGCATGCCATGCATAATGGCACCCCCGAGCAAGCGCAGATGATCCGTGAAGCGATTGAGCAAGGAAACGGGCGGCATCTTCTGGAACCTGTTCTGGAAGCAATGGCGGCTTGCGGCTCTCTCGAATGGACGCGAAGCCGTGCGGAAGAAGAAGCCGATAAAGCGATTGCCGCTCTACAAGTGCTGCCGGATTCACCGTGGCGGGAAGCATTGATCGGTCTTGCTCATATCGCCGTTCAGCGCGATCGTTAATCTTTCCAGCTTCCCGCGCAATGCCGCGGGAAAGTTCCAATAAGCTCTAACAAAACAGCAAATTTAAGAAAAATATCCTGTAATATCAATCCCTGGCAAAATCCTAAAACGCAAAATATCACATGAGCATTTAAGAACAAACGCTCCTGGATGCGTATAGTTAATAGCGTTGTTGACGTAAAATTTGACACCTATTTCTACCAGGGAGATGTTATGGAAAAAAAATTATTGGACTGGCACCAGGCGGATATCATTGCCGGGCTGCGTAAAAAAGGGACATCGCTGGCCGCAGAATCACGAAAAAACGGGCTAAGTTCATCCACCCTCGCTAACGCATTGACTCGCTCCTGGCCGAAAGGTGAATTGATCATTGCCCGTGCGCTGGGCACCGATCCCTGGGTTATCTGGCCGTCGCGCTATTATGATCCTGTCACCCATGAATTTATCGATAAAACGAAGCTTATCAGGAAAAAAAGGGAGGAAAATCAGCGTTAATGAAAAGAACAACTCCCTTCACTTGCTAAAGCGGATGATAGAAAAAGGGAGCCGAGGCTCCCTTTATGCGATTAAACACCCAGGCTTATTCGCCTTTTACGCGCTCGATATTGGCACCTAGCGCGCTGAGTTTATCTTCAATACCTTCATAGCCACGGTCAATATGATAAATACGATCGACGATGGTGGTTCCTTCCGCAATGCATCCCGCCAGCACCAGGCTTGCAGATGCGCGTAAATCCGTTGCCATCACCTGTGCGCCGGAGAGTTTCTCTACGCCATGGCAGATCGCCGTATTGCTTTCGATCTCGGCATGCGCCCCCATACGAATTAGTTCAGGGATATGCATAAAGCGGTTTTCGAAAATGGTTTCGGTGATAATCCCCGTTCCTTCCGCTACCAGGTTCAACAGGGTGAACTGTGCCTGCATGTCGGTTGGGAAACCAGGATGCGGTGCCGTACGCACGTTTACGGCTTTAGGACGCTTGCCGTGCATATCCAGGCTAATCCAGTCTTCACCCACTTCAATATCGGCACCCGCATCGCGCAGTTTAGCCAGCACCGCATCCAGCGTATCCGGCTGGGCGTTACGGCAGACAATTTTTCCGCCAGAGATCGTCGCCGCAACGAGGAAGGTTCCGGTTTCAATACGATCCGGCAGCACGCGGTAAACACCGCCGCCCAGACGCTTAACCCCTTCAATGGTAATACGATCGGTTCCCATACCGCTGATTTTCGCACCCAGCGTATTAAGGAAGTTCGCCGTATCAACGATTTCAGGCTCACGAGCGGCGTTTTCGATAATGGTCGTGCCTTCAGCCAGCGTCGCGGCGGACATAATGGTCACCGTCGCGCCAACGCTCACTTTATCCATCACGATATGCGCGCCTTTCAAGCGCCCGTTAACGGAGGCTTTGACATACCCTTCTTCCAGCTTGATCTCTGCGCCCAGTTGTTCAAGGCCGGTAATATGCAGATCCACTGGACGCGCGCCGATAGCACAGCCGCCGGGCAAGGAAACTTGTCCTTCACCAAAACGGGCAACCAGCGGCCCCAGCGCCCAAATAGAGGCGCGCATGGTTTTTACCAGGTCGTAAGGGGCGCAGAAAACATCAACGTTACTGGCATCGATCCATACGGATCCGTTACGCTCCACCTTCATACCCAGCTGGCTAAGCAGCTTGATGGTGGTATCAATATCTTTCAGTTTCGGAACGTTACGAATTTCAACCGGTTCCTCTGCCAGCAAGGCGGCAAAAAGAATGGGCAGCGCGGCGTTTTTCGCGCCTGAAATTGTCACTTCGCCCTGGAGACGCGTCGGCCCCTGTACACGAAACTTATCCATTAATCTGATCTCTGTTAAGAATTCACACGCGCAGTGGGTTTACCCCTGCGCTCAAAAGCCGTTGAGTTTGCGATCCCGTGCCCACTCCGCCGGAGTGTAAGCTTTGATCGACAGGGCATGAATGCGGTTATCGGCGATGTATTCCATCAGCGGTGCATAAATGGTCTGTTGCTTTTTGACCCGACTCATACCGTCAAAAATCTCACCCACAGCGACAACCTGAAAGTGACTGCCATCGCCAGTGACGTGGGCTTCCTGGAGAGAGAGTGCGTTCATCAGCACCGTCTGAATTTCATGATTTTCCATGGGTGTAAATATCATCTAATAGTGAAAACAGTCACACATATTAGAGGAAAGTCACGCAGGCTTAAACAAGCAAAAAAGCCCCATCATTTTTAAGGACGGGGCTTTAAGTAGTAACGCATTGAAAAAATTAGTGCGGCAAGAGATCCTGCGGCAAATTATAGAGTGCTGCAAGGGTGGACACATTATCGCTCACCCCCGTAAGCACAACCTGGTTGCCCTGCTTTTTTCCCTGCGCGATAAGGTGAATCAACAGCGCGATGCCAGCGGTATCAACGCGAGTCACGTCGTGTAAGTCAATACAGCTCACGCCGCTCATCGCCTCCACGCGTGCATTCCAAAGCGGATTGATAATATCCTGATCGAGTTCACCCAGTAGTTTCAGGTGTTCCCCGTCGCGCGACCAGCTTAAGCGGGTTGTCATTTCTTTTTCTCGTCGAGGGTAATTTTCTGCCGAGAGATAGTTTGCAGTTCGGCGGTTAAACCGTCGATCCCTTTGGTGCGCAACAGATCGCTCCACTCGTTCTGTTTCGTGGTGATCATGCTGACACCTTCGGCAATCATGTCATAGGCCTGCCAGCTACCGCTCTGCGTGTTTTTACGCCACTGAAAATCCAGGCGTACCGGCGGACGGCCATTAGCATCGACGATGGTCACGCGGATCGGCACAATCGTCGCATCACCCAGCGGCTGCTCAGGGGCAATCTGGTAAGTCTGACCGTGATACATGGCCAACGCCTGGCCATAGGCCTGTTTCAGGTATTCACGAAACGCAGCGAAATAGGCTTCGCGCTGCGCAGGCGTCGCTTCTTTATAATAGCGTCCCAGCACCAGCGCACCGGCGTATTTCACCTGCACGTAGGGCAGCAGTTCTTGATCTACCACATCACGCAGATAATCCGGGTTGGCGTGGATTTTTGGCTGCTCATTTTTGAGCCGATCGAAGGTTTTCTGAGCCGCGTCTTTCATGGCGGCATAAGGGTTACTTTGGTCTGCAGCTACAGCGGCGCCCAACGGCGCAATCACCAACAGGGCAACCATTAACAGACGTTTAAACATGCGTCACTTCTCCTCATTAATTCGTCTGGTCAGCAGACGGTATGGCTTGAGTATTTCCTTCGTTGTGCTTTGCCGCATCGCCTGAATTCTTATTGTCGCTGCCTTTACTGTTGTAAAGGAATTGTCCGATAAGATCCTCAAGCACCATGGCGGATTTCGTGTCCTGAATGGTGCTCCCTTCTTTAAGCATAGAAGTTCCCATCTCAGGATCGTCAAAGCCAACGTTTAATGCCAAAAATTGTTCACCCAATAGCCCGGAAGTGCGAATGGCCAGCGAACTGGTGTCCGGGATCTGGTTATAGCGTTCTTCTATATCCAGCGCGACACGCGGCAGATACGTTTTCGGATCGAGAGAGATATCAGCAACCCGGCCAATCACCACACCGCCAATCCGCACCGGCGAACGCGCTTTCAGGCCGCCGATATTGTCAAAGGTGGCATAGATGCGATAAGTCGGCTCAGTACGCATTGAGGCGACATCCGCCGCTTTCAGGCAGATAAAGAGCGCTGCCAGCATCGCCAGCAGAAGGAAAATACCGACCCAAATTTCACTTTTTTTCGTTTGCATGAACTCAATTCCCAAACATCAGTGCAGTGAGCACAAAATCAAGGCCAAGCACGGCCAGCGAAGAGTGCACAACGGTGCGTGTTGTCGCCCGGCTGATCCCGGCGGAAGTCGGGATCGCATCGTAGCCGTTGAACAAGGCAATCCAGGTTACCGTGATAGCAAACACCACGCTTTTAATCAGACAGTTAACTAAATCCATCCGCCAGTTGACGGCATTTTGCATGGCAGTCCAAAAAAAGCCGCTATCAATCCCTTTCCAGTTAACGCCCACCAGCGAGCCGCCCCAAATACCAACGGCAACAAAGATAATGGTCAACAGCGGCAGCGAGATGACGCCGGCCCAAAAACGCGGCGCAATAACGCGTCGCAGTGGGTCAACCGCCATCATTTCAAGACTGGAAAGCTGCTCGGTGGCACGCATTAAGCCAATTTCAGCGGTCAGTGCGGAGCCCGCGCGACCGGCGAATAACAGCGCGGCGACAACCGGCCCAAGTTCGCGCAGCAGCGACAGCGCTACCAGCATACCGAGGCTGGTTTCCGCGCTGTAGGTGGTCAGCACCAGATAACCCTGCAGGCCGAGCACCATACCAATAAAGACGCCAGAAACAATAATAATGAGCATCGACAACACGCCAACATTATAAAGCTGGCGAATCAGCAGCGGCGTATGTTTGCGGAATTCGGGCTTGCCCACCACCGCATTGAAGAGCATCAAACCGGCGCGTCCGAACGTCGCGATGGTTTTGATACCGCGATGCCCAAGGGATGCCAGTGCATTTAACAGCATGTGCGTCTTAACTCCCTGATTCTAATAAGTCGGACTGATAATCGCCCGCAGGATAGCGGAACGGAACGGGACCATCGGCAATACCATCAAGGAACTGACGCACGCGCGGATCGCAATTCTCCTGCAGCCCTTGTGCGCTACCGTGCGCGACAATTTTCCTGTCGGCCACAATATAGGCATAATCCGCAATGCTCAGCACCTCCGGAACATCGTGGGAGACAACGATACAGGTGACGCCGAGCGCGCTGTTAAGTTCAGAAATCAGCTTCACCAGAACGCCCATAGTAATGGGATCCTGTCCGACAAAGGGCTCATCGAACATAATGAGATCGGGCTCAAGGGCAATGGCGCGCGCCAGCGCCGCACGCCGCGCCATACCGCCTGAAAGCTCTGACGGCATTAAATTCGCCGCGCCGCGTAGCCCAACCGCTTCCAGCTTCATCATCACCGTGCTGCGCAACAACGGTTCAGGAAGAGAGGTGTGTTCACGCAGAGGATAGGCCACATTGTCAAAAACGTTCAGGTCGGTAAACAACGCGCCAGACTGAAACAGCATGCTCATTCTTTTGCGCACGGTAAACAGACGCGAACGGTTCATCGCCGGTATGTTTTCGCCATCGAATAAAATCTCACCGCGATCGGGCGGGATCTGCCCACCAATCAAACGCAGCAGCGTCGTTTTACCGATTCCGGACGGCCCCATAATGGCGGTAATTTTACCGCGTGGCACCGTTAGTGAAATATTGTCAAAAATTGGGCGGCTGCCGCGGGAGAAACTGACGCCACGAACATCGACCAAATTCGCCAAAGTCTGGCTCATCTTCTCTTCCTTATAAGCCTCGTCGGCCACAAGCATGACGCTTGATAACATCACGAACCGAACATTTTTACAGAATATTACCTACCGGGATTAGCGAAAGCAGGCATTTGTTTTACTTTTGAGCCGCATAAAGTCAAAATTAGGAATCATTACGCTACGCCCAATTTCCGGTTTTACCCGGCATAGCAGCCTGCGGGCCGGCGGAAGTATACCTGAAGAAAGGACGTTAGATGCTTTTAGCGACGGCGCTATTAATAATTGGTTTACTTTTGGTGGTCTACAGTGCCGATCGTTTGGTATTTGCTGCTTCGATTCTCTGTCGAACATTAGGCGTGCCGCCGTTACTCATCGGTATGACCGTGGTGAGCATTGGCACATCGCTGCCTGAGATAATCACCTCCGTTGCGGCGTCGATGCACGGCCAGTTGGATCTGGCTATTGGCACCGCAATCGGCTCAAACATTACCAATATTTTGCTGATTCTCGGGGCTGCCGCCCTTTTGCACCCATTTACCGTGAATTCCGATATTCTGCGTCGCGAATTGCCACTAACCTTAGTGGCCAGTCTACTGGCGGGCGTTGTGCTGTACAATGGGCAGCTCAGCCGCTTTGACGGCATTTTTTTACTGTTATTAGCCGTGCTATGGCTGGTGTTCATTGTTAAAATCGCCCGCCTGGCCGAACGCCAGGGTAACGATAGC
This sequence comes from Enterobacter sp. Bisph1, assembly GCF_000814905.1. GTDB lineage: Bacteria > Pseudomonadota > Gammaproteobacteria > Enterobacterales > Enterobacteriaceae > Kosakonia. The sequence goes on along the minus strand of NZ_JXAG01000036.1, from coordinate 69,753 downwards.
CTGACCCGTGAGCAGTTGGCCGAACTGCCCCGTGAGGGTAGCCTCTCTGTGGCGTTTCTCTGGCTGGGCATTGCGCTTATCATTATGCCGATGTCGACACGCATGGTGGTGGATAACGCAACGGTGGTAGCCAATTACTTTGCTATCAGCGAGCTCACCATCGGCCTGACGGTGATTGCGATTGGCACCGGCCTGCCCGAGCTGGCGACGGCGATAGCAGGCGCGCGCAAGGGTGAAGATGATATCGCCATTGGTAATATCATCGGTTCCAACATCTTTAATATTGCGCTGGTGTTGGGTTTGCCAGCGCTGATAGCGCCGGGGGATTTTAACCCACTCGCCTTTACGCGCGATTATGGTGTGATGGTGCTGGTCAGTGCCCTTTTCGCCCTTATTTGCTGGCGGCGTAAGCAAATCAGCAAAGGTATTGGCGCACTGTTACTGGGTGGATTTATCGTGTGGCTGGCGCTGCTCTACTGGCTGTCGCCGCTTTTGACTGGATAATCGGATACGCATTATGTCGCAAATAGAGTTGCAGTCGGGTTTTGACTTTCAACAAGCAGGTAAAGATGTCCTGGAGATTGAACGTGAAGGCCTCGCTGAGCTGGATCAGTACATCAATGATGACTTCACTCAGGCGTGCGAAAAAATATTCTATTGCGCCGGGAAAGTGGTGGTGATGGGCATGGGCAAATCGGGTCACATCGGTAGAAAGATGGCGGCCACCTTTGCCAGCACCGGCACCCCCTCTTTCTTCGTTCATCCAGGCGAAGCGGCCCATGGCGATCTGGGCATGGTCAGCCCGCAGGATGTGGTGATTGCCCTGTCCAACTCCGGTGAATCCAACGAAATCCTCGCGCTCATCCCGGTGCTGAAACGATTGAAAGTCTCGCTTATTTGCCTGACCAGCCGTCCTGAAAGCACTATGGCGCGCGCCGCCGATATTCATCTGTGCGTCAAGGTTCCAAAAGAGGCGTGTCCGCTGGGTCTGGCACCCACTTCCAGCACCACGGCCGCGCTGGTGATGGGTGATGCACTGGCGGTGGCGCTGTTGAAAGCGCGCGGTTTTACCGCAGAAGATTTTGCCTTATCCCACCCAGGCGGCGCACTGGGACGCAAACTATTGTTACGCGTAAATGACATCATGCACACTGGCGACGAGATCCCTCATGTCAGCAAAGAGGCCAGCCTGCGCGATGCGTTGCTGGAAATTACGCGTAAAAATCTGGGCATGACGGTGATCTGCGACGACCTGATGAAGATTGAAGGCATCTTCACCGACGGTGACCTGCGCCGCGTGTTTGATATGGGCGGCGATGTCCGCCAGATGGGCATTGCCGATGTGATGACCCCCGGCGGCGTGCGCGTACGTCCCAACACGCTGGCGGTGGATGCGCTTAATCTGATGCAATCCCGCCACATTACTTCCGTACTGGTTGCTGATGGCGACCAGTTACTCGGTGTGTTACATATGCATGATCTCCTGCGCGCTGGCGTAGTGTAAAGAAGGACATAAGAATGAGTAATGCTGGCGCGTCGCTTGCTACCTGTTATGGGCCGGTAAGCACGCAAGTTATGGCAAAAGCGGAAAAAATACGCCTGTTGATTCTCGACGTGGACGGCGTGCTCTCCGATGGGCTCATCTATATGGGCAACAACGGCGAAGAGCTAAAGGCGTTCAACGTACGCGATGGCTATGGAATTCGCTGTGCACTCACTTCCGACATTGAAGTTGCCATCATTACCGGCCGAAAGGCTAAACTAGTGGAAGATCGCTGCGAGACCCTGAAGATTAAGCATTTGTATCAGGGTCAGTCGGATAAGCTGCTCGCTTACCGTGAGTTACTGGCAAAGCTTGCGCTCACGCCGGATCAGGTGGCTTATATTGGTGATGATTTGATCGACTGGCCAGTGATGGCGGAAATCGGTTTAAGCGTCGCCGTCGCAGATGCTCACCCGTTACTGCTATCTCGTGTCGATTACGTTACGCATATTGATGGCGGACGAGGCGCGGTGCGTGAAGTCTGTGATTTGTTGCTGCTGGCGCAGGGCAAGCTGGATGAGGCCAAAGGGCAATCGCTATGAGTAAAACCAGACGTTGGGCGATCATTTTACTGGCGCTAGCCGCCTTGATATTGATAGGTATCAACCTCACTTCTCAGGATAACGCGGGTCCGGTGGCGAACAACAATGCCGATCCGACTTACAAAAGCCAACACACGGATACCGTGGTTTATAGCCCGGAAGGGGCACTGAACTACCGATTGATTGCGCAGAACGTAGAGTACTTTTCTGCAGAAGGCGTAAGTTGGTTCACGCAGCCGCTACTGACAACTTTCGACGAGAATAAGATCCCCACCTGGTCGATAAAGTCAGATAAAGCGAAGCTGACCGATGACAAAATGCTTTATCTCTATGGACATGTTGAAGTCAACGCACTGACGGCGGATGCCCAACTGCGAAAAATCACCACGGATAACGCCCGGATCAACCTGGTGACACAGGATGTTGCCTCGGACGATCAGGTCACGTTATACGGCACAACATTTAATTCCACCGGCCTGAAAATGCGCGGCAATTTACGCAGCAAAAACGCCGAGCTGATTGAAAAGGTTAGAAGCTCCTATGAAATTCAAAACAAACAAACGCAGCCTTAATCTTGTATTGGCCACTACGCTTTTGGCCGCCGCGCTTCCGGCACTCGCCGTGACCGGTGATACGGATCAGCCAATCCACATCGACTCCGATCAACAGTCGCTGGATATGCAGGGTAACGTCGTGACCTTCACCGGCAACGTCGTGGTCACCCAGGGAACGATTAAAATCAATGCCGATAAAGTCGTGGTCACCCGCCCGGGTGGCCAGCAGGGCAAAGAGATCATTGACGGTTACGGCAATCCGGCCACGTTTTACCAGATGCAGGACAATGGCAAACCCGTTAAAGGCCACTCCTCAAAGATGCATTACGAACTGGAAAACGATTTCGTTGTGCTGACCGGCAATGCCTATCTCGAACAGCTGGATAGCAATATCACCGGTGACAAAATTACCTATCTGGTGAAAGAGCAAAAAATGCAGGCATTCAGCGATAAAGGCAAACGCGTCACCACCGTGCTGGTGCCTTCGCAGTTGCAGGATAAAAACAACAAACAAACCCCGGCTCCGGCGCCAAAAAAGAGTAATTAATCCGTTATGGCAACATTAACCGCAAAGAATCTCGCCAAGGCTTATAAAGGCCGCCGCGTCGTTGAGGATGTTAGTCTGACCGTCAACTCTGGCGAAATCGTCGGGCTGCTTGGTCCTAACGGCGCAGGGAAAACCACCACTTTCTATATGGTTGTCGGCATTGTCTCTCGTGACGCTGGCAATATTATTATTGATGATGAAGATATCAGCCTGCTGCCCCTGCATGCGCGCGCGCGCCGCGGGATTGGTTATCTGCCGCAGGAAGCCTCGATTTTCCGCCGCCTCAGCGTCTATGACAACCTGATGGCGGTGCTGCAAATCCGTGACGATCTTACGCCGGAGCAGCGTGAAGATCGCGCCATTGAGCTGATGGAAGAGTTCCATATCGAACATCTGCGCGACAATATGGGTCAATCTCTCTCCGGCGGTGAACGTCGCCGCGTGGAAATTGCCCGAGCGCTGGCGGCAAATCCAAAATTCATTCTGCTTGATGAACCCTTTGCGGGCGTTGACCCGATTTCCGTTATCGATATTAAACGTATCATTGAACACCTGCGTGACAGCGGGTTAGGCGTGTTGATTACTGACCATAACGTCCGTGAAACCCTGGCGGTGTGCGAGCGCGCTTACATTGTTAGCCAGGGGCATCTGATTGCCCATGGCACCCCGCAGCAAATCCTTGAGGACGAACAGGTTAAGCGCGTGTATCTTGGGGAAGACTTCAGACTCTGATAGGGTAGGGTTTATTGACGTTTTTTGTCGGAGAGTGCTGCTCTGAATATGAAGCAAGGTTTGCAACTACGGCTCAGCCAACAGCTAGCCATGACGCCACAACTGCAACAGGCCATCCGTCTGCTGCAGTTGTCCACGTTGGAACTGCAGCAGGAACTTCAGCAGGCGCTGGATAGTAACCCGCTGCTGGAACAAACCGATCTTCACGAAGAAGTCGAAAGCCAGCCGTCTGAGGAAAATGACGGTCTGGATAGCGTTGACGCGCTTGAACAAAAAGAGATGCCGGATGAGCTGCCGCTGGATGCCAGCTGGGATGAAATCTATACCGCAGGCACTCCTTCCGGCAGCAGCAGCGATTATATCGATGATGAACTGCCTGTTTACCAGGGCGAAACCACGCAGTCTTTACAGGACTATCTGATGTGGCAAGTGGGGCTTACGCCCTTCTCGGACACCGACCGTGCTATCGCAACGTCTATTGTCGATGCCGTTGACGAAACCGGTTATCTTACCGTTTCGCTGGAAGAGGTGCTGGAGAGCATGGGCAACGATGAGGTCGGGCTTGATGAGGTCGAAGCGGTGCTAAAACGCATTCAGCGTTTTGATCCCGTTGGCGTCGCCGCGCGCGATCTGCGCGATTGCCTGCTGATCCAGCTCTCGCAGTTTGTCAAAGATACGCCATGGTGCGAAGAAGCCAGGCTTATCATTCGCGAACATCTCGATCTGCTCGCCAATCATGATTTCCGTACCCTGATGCGCGTAACGCGCCTGAAAGAAGAGGTGCTGAAAGAGGCGGTGAATCTGATCCAGTCGTTGGATCCGCGTCCTGGCCAGTCGATACAGACCAGCGAACCAGAATATGTGATTCCGGATGTGCTGGTGCGCAAGCACAACGGTCACTGGATGGTCGAGCTGAACTCCGACAGCATTCCACGTCTGCAAATCAACCAGCATTATGCCGCAATGGGCGGCGGCGCGCGTAATGATGCCGACAGCCAGTTTATCCGCAGCAATTTGCAAGAAGCGAAGTGGTTGATCAAAAGTCTGGAGAGCCGCAACGACACACTATTGCGCGTAAGCCGCTGCATCGTTGAACAGCAGCAGGCTTTCTTTGAGCAAGGCGAAGAATTTATGAAACCGATGGTGCTGGCCGATATCGCCCAGGCCGTCGAGATGCACGAGTCGACCATCTCTCGTGTTACGACCCAGAAGTACCTGCACAGTCCTCGCGGCATTTTTGAACTAAAGTATTTCTTTTCAAGCCATGTGAATACCGAAGGCGGTGGCGAAGCCTCCTCTACGGCTATCCGCGCGCTAGTGAAGAAATTAATCGCCGCAGAAAACCCTGCAAAACCGCTGAGCGACAGTAAACTGACGACCCTGCTTTCCGATCAGGGAATCATGGTGGCACGGCGTACCGTTGCGAAGTATCGAGAATCTTTATCCATTCCGCCGTCTAATCAGCGTAAACAGCTGGTTTGACCCAACCGATAAGGAAGACACTATGCAGCTGAACATCACAGGACAAAACGTTGAGATCACCGATGCTCTGCGTGAATTTGTGACCACGAAATTCGCCAAACTTGAACACTATTTCGACAGGATCAATCAGGTCTATATTGTGTTAAAAGTGGAGAAAGTGACTCACACCTCGGATGCGACACTCCATGTTAATGGTGGTGAACTGCATGCCAGTGCGGAAGGGCAGGATATGTATGCTGCTATCGACAGTTTGATTGATAAACTGGCGCGGCAGCTCACGAAGCATAAAGATAAACTGAAACAACACTAATTGTCCGAGCGTCCGTCTGGCGCGTTGCACCCTCCCGTAACCCGGTAGGGTGCTGGCTCTGGCGTCGCTTAGGTGAAATTATGATGAATAACGATTCCGCTCTTCAATTGAGCAATGTCCTTAACCAGGAATGTACCCGTAGCGGCGTTCACTGCCAGAGTAAAAAACGCGCTCTGGAGATAATCAGTGAACTGGCGGCAAAACAGTTAGGCTTACCGCCACAAGTCGTCTTTGAAGCGATTCTTACGCGTGAGAAAATGGGCAGTACCGGCATTGGTAACGGTATCGCTATTCCTCATGGCAAGCTTGAAGAAGACACGCTTCGCGCCGTTGGCGTTTTCGTGCAGCTCGAAACGCCCATTGCCTTCGACGCTATCGATAATCAGCCTGTCGACCTGCTGTTTGCACTGTTAGTGCCGGCGGATCAAACCAAAACGCATCTGCATACGCTCTCGCTGGTCGCTAAGCGTCTGGCGGACAAGACCATTTGTCGGCGCCTGCGCAGCGCGCAAAGTGATGAAGAGCTGTATCAGCTCATCACGCAGACGGAAGGCGAAAGCGACGATGCGTAACGGGAAGGAAGCCCTTTTATCAGTCGGACTGAGGAGAACTGGTTCATGGTCCTGATGATCGTCAGTGGTCGTTCGGGTTCAGGGAAATCCGTCGCCCTGCGCGCCCTGGAGGATATGGGTTTTTACTGCGTAGACAACCTGCCGGTTGTGCTATTGCCGGAGCTGGCGCAAACACTTGCCGAACGCCAGACCTCCGCCGCCGTCAGTATTGATGTACGTAATATGCCGGAGTCGCCGGAAATTTTTGAACAGGCGATGAGCAATCTGCCGGATAGTTTTTCTCCGCAGCTATTGTTTCTCGATGCCGATCGTAACACGCTGATTCGCCGCTATAGCGATACGCGTCGGCTGCATCCGCTGTCCAGCAAAAACCTCTCCCTTGAAAGCGCAATCGATGCAGAGAGCAATCTGCTGGAGCCGCTGCGCTCCCGCGCCGATCTGATTGTCGACACCTCGGAAATGTCCGTGCATGAACTGGCGGAAATGCTGCGTACGCGTTTGCTCGGCAAGCGTGAGCGCGAGCTGACCATGGTTTTCGAATCCTTTGGTTTCAAACACGGTATTCCTATCGATGCGGATTACGTGTTTGACGTGCGTTTCTTACCGAACCCGCACTGGGATCCGAAACTGCGTCCGATGACCGGCCTCGACAAACCCGTTGCCGCGTTCCTCGACCGGCATACGGAAGTGCACAACTTTATCTACCAGACGCGCAGCTACCTCGAGCTGTGGCTGCCGATGCTGGAGACCAACAACCGTAGTTACCTGACGGTGGCGATTGGTTGTACCGGGGGTAAACACCGCTCCGTTTACGTCGCCGAACAGTTAGCGGATTATTTCCGCTCGCGCGGTAAAAATGTTCAATCCCGTCACCGTACGCTGGAAAAACGCAAAACATGACCGTAAAACAAACCGTTGAGATCACCAACAAGCTGGGAATGCATGCGCGCCCGGCGATGAAACTGTTTGAACTGGTACAAGGCTTCGATGCGGAAGTGCTGCTGCGCAACGATGAAGGCACCGAGGCAGAAGCCAGCAGCGTGATTGCGTTGCTAATGCTGGATTCGGCAAAAGGGCGGCAAATTGAAGTAGAAGCCAGCGGCCCGCAGGAAGAAGAGGCGCTGGCCGCGGTGATTGCCTTGTTTAACGCCGGGTTTGACGAAGATTAACTCAGCGCAGGTTGTTGCGCTCTAAAAACCCTTCCCCGCCGAGTTGCCGCATCTGGCGTGAGATCCACGCCTGGCGGCTACGTACATAGCCAGACGGCGCGGCGGCCTGAAAACGAATCGGGTTTGGCAACACCGCCGCCAGCAGCGCCGCTTCCGACATGGTTAAACGGCTCGCCGGTTTATGAAAATAGCGCTGCGAAGCCTCTTCGACACCAAATACCCCATCACCAAACTCCGCGATATTCAGATATACCGTCAGGATGCGCCGCTTGGTCCATACCGTTTCCATCCCAAGCGTCAACCCGGCTTCCAGCCCTTTACGCAGCCAGCTTTTACCGTCCCATAACAGTAGATTTTTTACCGTCTGCTGCGAAAGGGTCGATGCACCGCGAATCCGATTTTCATGGCGTTCGTTGTGGGAAAGCGCTTTCTGAATGGCGCTGACATCCAGCCCCCAGTGATCGGGAAAACGCTGATCTTCCGCTGCCACCACCGCAAGGGCCATCCACGGTGAGATATCATCCATGCTGACCCAGTCTGAGTGCGCAACATAGCTAAAGTCACCGCTCAACCACGCCCCAAGCTGGCGCTCCACCATCACCGCAGAAAATGGCACCGGCAGAAAACTGAACAGCACAATGCTGCCACCCCAAAAAATTGCCAGCCCCAAAATCGTGCGCAGGAAAATACGCTTAAGCGTGGCCTTCAGCGGGCCGCGAAACCCTTTTCTCATTCAGCCAGCACCATAACGCGCGCCACCAGCTTTTCAATCCCCGTCGCCGCCTGAGCGATATCCTCAGCCAGCATATACGCGGGCGTGGTCACCACTTTGTGCTCTTCATCGATCACGATATCGTCGACCGGACAAGGTACATGTTGCGCCCCCATCTCTTCCAGCACGTCGGCTGTATCAATATCGGTACCGATAGTCAGACGCAGCGGGAAATCGAAAATTTTTGGCAACATCGCCGGTGCGATGCACATAAAACCGAGAGGTTTACCGGCCTGGTGCATCTCCAGCACCAGTTTCTTCAACTCTTCGTCAACGTGACAGTCACTGCCCTTGTCGGCGAAATTACTCAGGTTTTTTGCTGCGCCAAAACCACCCGGCACAATCAGTGCATCCAGATCGTTGGCTGATGCGCTCCCCAGCGGCTGTACATGGCCGCGGGCGATACGGGCAGACTCATAAAGCACATTACGGCGCTCGTTGAGGGGCTCGCCCGTTAGATGATTGATGACATCGCTCTGCGGCTTGTCAGGGGCAAAACAAACGGCCAGCGCGCCATGGCGGGCAATCGCTAATAGCGTAATCACCGCCTCATGAATTTCACTTCCGTCATAAACGCCCGCGCCGCTTAAGATAACCCCGACTTTTTTCATTTTGCTCATCCTTTATGCAACTTACTGACAATAATTAAAAATTTCGATAAGGGAGTCTTGCTTCACACATTTCACTGATTGATGTAACAATCTCTTTAAGATTTGCTATCTTATGTGCGTGTGGTCGAATTTTTGAAGCTACGCCCTGGCAAAAAACAATTATTACGGCGCAGCCACAGTTTCCCTGGTGTTGGCGCAGTATTCGCGCACCCCGGTTTATCCGGGGTCATTTTTTTCCAGCGTCCGCTACCCAGGCTTTTAATACCGCCACATCGTTACGCCACTCCTGCTTCATCTCTTCAACCCAATCGCCGACGTTATCCCACCACGCAGGAAGGTCGGGAGATTGAATCTGCTGTCCCAACTGTTGTAAATGGCGCAGCCCGACAGAGCCTGCCGCGCCCTTGATTTTATGGCCCTCTTCCACGATCCCTTTTTGATCGCGCGCGGTCAGGTTTGATTCGAGCACGCTCAAATAGCCCGGCATCATCTTTTCAAATACCTCAAGCCCATCGGTGATCAGCTTCGGCCCGACCAGATCGATATATTGCTCAAGCATGGCGGTATCAAGCAGCGCTTGCGCTTTACTGTTGTCGATGGTTGTCACGGATTCCTCCTCCTCTTCACTCGCATCCCAGAACTTTTTAATCATGGCAGTTAATGCCGGGACCGCCAGCGGTTTACTTAATACATCATCCATGCCCGCATCGAGATATTCCTGCTTGTCTTTCAGCACGTTGGCGGTCAACGCCACCAGCGGGGGGAGATCTTCACGCGCGTAGCGAGTGGTCAACTCGCGCGAGATATCCAGCCCGGTCATGTCGGGCAACTGAATATCCAGCAACACGAGGTCATATTCTCCCGGCGTAAACATCTCCAGCGCGGCGGTGCCGGTCATGGCCACATCGACGCTGCTGCCCAGTTTTTCCAGCACCGAACGGGCGACAATAACGTTCAGTTCGATATCTTCCACCAACAGCACATGCAGTGCCGGAAGCGGCATATCATCATCTTCAAACGCGTCTTCAACCTCTTCCGCTACCGCCGGCGCGTGAATGGTCAGCGTAAACAACGAGCCCGCGCCGGGTTCGCTGCTCACCGTAATATCGCCGCCCATGTTTTTTGCCAGCCGGCGTGAAACCGCAAGGCCAATCCCGGTACCCGTCGCCGGTTTACCGCCATGGCTATCTTTCACCTGGTAATACATGGCGAAGATTTTGTCCTGTTCATCGCGAGGAATACCGATGCCGGAATCCTGCACTTCGAAGTGGAGCATCTCGTCTTTGCCGTAACGCACGCGCACCACCACCTGCCCTTCACGGGTAAATTTGACGGCGTTGCTGATAAGGTTCCACAAGATCTGTCGCAGGCGCGTACCGTCAGTAATTACCTGATGCGGCAGCGGCCGCGCCGGTTCGAGGATAAAGCGCAGCCCTTTCTGGTGCGCCTGTAGCGCCGAAAGGTTCTCCAGATCGGCCAGGAAGCCCGTGAAGTCGACAGGCTGATTATCCAGCTGCACTTTACGCCGCTCCATCTTATCCATATCGATAATATCGTTGAAGATATTGCCAAGAGTGACGGCAGAAACGTGGATGGTTTTCAGGTATTTTTCTTGCTCATCCGTTAACTCGGTGTCGAGCAGAATACGGCTCAGCCCAACGATGCCGTTTAGCGGCGTACGCAGTTCATGGCTAATGGTGGAGATAAAGGTGGTTTTATCCCGGCTGGCGCGCTCCAGCGCATCCTGATAGCGTTTGCGCTCGGTGATATCGCGGCCAAAGCCCATCAGCCCGTGGCGTTTACCGACGCGATCGTAATAGGGCACTTTGCGGATTTCAAAACAGGCTTTGCGCCCGTCCGGGTAATCGAGCCACTGTTCGTAGGTCAACGAAACGTTGTGGCGAAAGACCTTTTCATCGGTCTCGTTCACTTTCTCCGCCGCCTCCGGCGAATAGACATCCTGAGGCTTGAGATGGATAAGCTGCTTCTCGCTCTTACCGGTCAGCAGCTCCATTGCCCGGTTACAGCCGGAGAACTCTTTATCTTCGTTACGGTAAAACACCAGATCCGGCGAGGCGTCGAGGAAGGAGCGCAGAAAAGAGGATTGTTGTTCGAGCTGGATTTGCGTCTGCTCGCGCTCCTGCATCTCTATTTTTAACTGTTCAAAGGTGGCCTGGCGCTCCGCTTCCGCTTTCTCACGGTCGCTAATCTCCTGGTTAAGCTGCGTAATATTATCTTTCAGCTTCACGTTAAGCTTCAGATCGCGCTCGCGCATCTCTTCCAGTTTTTCCACCAGACGCGACAAGCGCTGGCGCGACTCTTCGAGCTGTTCAACCACCACCGAGAGAAAATAAACCGCCCAGGGCGTGATAAGCAGGCCAAAAAAGATGGAACGGATCACATCAATGCGCTCCACCTGCCCTTGTAACACCATGGTAACGGCCATCTGCACTACGATCGCCAGAACCACCAGCGCCAGCGCAAGCAGTAAGGAGAAGCGCACAAGGCCCAGCTTCATCATCAGGTCGACATAATATTGCGCCAGTAAACGGATTTGCTTCATAGAGGTTTCCTCGAACAAGTCCGCTCAATAATACTCAATTCTGAGCAAGGCGTTGAAGCTTGTGCGAAAAATGCTGGGATAATTAGCCTTTCAGCGGTTTCTTCAGAGCGGTAATTGCCAGCTGCGTCCCAGGGCTGAACCTTGCGCCCCCTGCGCTGAAAGATAGCGATCCAGCTCGACCATGCCGGTCCAGCGGTTTTCACACCATAGCGGTGCCAGCAGGGTCGGGCGGCGTGCGCTGGCGGATACGCGATGAAAAATCACTTCCGGCGGCGTATGGCGGATCATCTCCCCGGCAATAACGGTGTACTGGTCCAGTTCGATGCCGTTCAGCCGCCCCGCTTGCCAGGCCTTCGCCATAATACTGCCGGTAACAATATGCAGCGGATGAAGCTTGATGCCGTCAACGCCAGACTCTACAACGCGCTGTATCGTCTCAAGGCATGCGGTTTGCTCCTCGCCGGGCAAGCCGACAATCAGGTGCGTGCACACTTTCAGACCGCGTTGACGGGCTTGCTGTGCCGTCTGTTGGTAACAGGCGAAATCGTGCCCGCGATTAATGCGATGCAGGGTTTTATCGTGGGCGGTTTGTAGCCCCAGCTCCAGCCACACTTCGTAGCCCTGCTCGCGGTATTCACTGAGCAGATCCAGCACCGCTGGCGGAACGCAATCCGGTCGCGTGCCGACACACAGCCCAACAATATTGGCCTCGCTCACCGCCTGCTGGTACATCGAGCGCAGCACCTGCACCTCCGCCCAGGTACTGGTATAGGCCTGGAAATAAGCGAGATAACGCCGGGCACGGTTCACCCGTTGCGCCTGATGGGCGAGCTGTGCGGCAATGGATTGATGCTGCTGCGCTTCATCAGCGAAGGAGGCGACATTGCAGAAGGTGCAGCCGCCGCGGCCAATGGTGCCATCGCGGTTAGGGCAGCTAAAACCGCCATGCAATGTCAGTTTATGAACCTTTTCGCCATAGCGGCGCGCAAGATCCCCACCAAACATATTGACTAATTTCTGTAACTGCATAATCTGAATGGCCGCCCTGAGGAAAGGGCGTAGCCTGCCACTTTTAGCTTTCATCGGCGATGACCTGGATCAATCGCCCGGGAAGGCTTTTATCCATTGCATAATCAGTCAATATAATCGCAATTTCATTCACCTTCCGGGCAATTACTTTTGCTTATGGCGCAGCGTTAATTTGCAGAAATACAGGCGTTATTGAAAAACAGTGCGTTGATGCAGAGCCAGCGGTCGCAGCAGAATAAAACACTGCTATAAAATCCCTGTTCAGAATAGAACATCAGAAACAGTGCTTTTAGATAGTGAGTCAGATCACAGTTGACTGCCGCTTAACGCGACGCTCATAGAATGTAAAAAACATTAAATAATATTATTTATCAATTGGATAAACGTGTTTTAGCACATTTTTGTATAAATAAGCTCGGCATTTGACCTGGGTACGGATTCCCGATAAGTTGGGAATCCGCTGGAAGCTTTCTGGATGAGCAGTCTGCTCATCATATTTATGCAGTAATTGAGATTCCCTCTTAAGCAAGTCCTCAACACTTGTGAATCGATGCGAAAAGGAAATTAGAGAGGGCGACATGCGAGGCAATTGCCCCGTCGCCATGCTCTTTTTACGCCTGTGCGTAACGATCGGGAGGGGCTCTCGTAGAGCCTGGGGAGGTTCACTGATATGTTGTACGATAAATCTCTTGAGAGAGATAACTGTGGTTTCGGCCTGATCGCCCACATAGAAGGCGAACCTAGCCACAAGGTAGTGCGTACTGCTATTCACGCACTGGCCCGAATGCAGCACCGCGGCGCGATCCTCGCCGACGGTAAAACCGGCGATGGCTGCGGTCTGCTGCTGCAAAAACCCGATCGCTTCTTCCGTATCGTTGCGGAAGAGCGCGGCTGGCGCTTAGCAAAAAACTACGCCGTTGGCATGCTATTCCTTAATCAGGACCCTGACAAAGCCAGCGCGTCACGCCGCATTGTTGAAGAAGAACTTCAACGTGAAACCCTGTCGATTGTCGGCTGGCGCGACGTGCCAACCAACGAAGGGGTACTCGGTGAAATCGCCCTCTCCTCGCTGCCTCGTATTGAGCAAATTTTTGTTAACGCCCCTGCGGGCTGGCGTCCGCGCGATATGGAGCGTCGCCTGTTTATCGCCCGTCGCCGCATTGAAAAGCGCCTGCAGGAAGATAAAGAGTTTTATGTTTGTAGCCTCTCTAATCTGGTGAACATCTATAAAGGTCTCTGTATGCCGGCGGATTTGCCGCGCTTCTACCTGGACCTGGCGGACCTGCGTCTGGAATCGGCCATTTGCCTGTTCCACCAGCGCTTTTCTACTAACACCGTACCGCGCTGGCCGCTGGCGCAGCCGTTCCGCTATCTGGCGCACAACGGTGAGATCAACACCATTACCGGTAACCGCCAATGGGCGCGCGCGCGTACTTATAAATTCCAGACGCCGCTTATTCCCGATCTCCATGATGCCGCACCGTTCGTCAACGAAACCGGCTCCGACTCCAGTTCCATGGATAACATGCTGGAACTGCTGCTGGCGGGCGGGATGGATATCGTGCGCGCCATGCGTTTGCTGGTGCCGCCAGCCTGGCAGAACAATCCAGAAATGGATCCGGATCTGCGTAGCTTCTTTGACTTTAACTCCATGCATATGGAGCCGTGGGACGGCCCGGCGGGCATCGTAATGTCCGATGGCCGCTTCGCCGCCTGTAACCTCGACCGTAACGGTCTGCGTCCGGCACGCTACGTCATCACTAAAGACAAGCTGATCACCTGCGCCTCTGAAGTGGGCATCTGGGATTATCAGCCGGATGAAGTGGTCGAAAAAGGCCGCGTTGGCCCCGGCGAATTGATGGTTATCGATACCCGAGGCGGGCGCATTTTGCACTCCGCAGAAACCGATGACGATCTGAAAAGCCGCCATCCCTACAAAGAGTGGATGGAGAAAAACGTTCGCCGTCTGGTACCGTTCGAAGATCTGCCCGATGAAGAAGTCGGCACTCGCGAAATGGATGACGATCTGCTGTCGAGCTACCAGAAACAGTTTAATTACAGCTTCGAAGAGCTGGATTCAGTGATTCGTGTGCTGGGCGAAAATGGTCAGGAAGCCGTCGGTTCGATGGGCGACGATACGCCTTTCGCCGTACTCTCCAGCCAGCCGCGTATTATTTATGACTACTTCCGCCAGCAGTTTGCGCAGGTGACCAACCCGCCCATCGATCCGCTGCGTGAAGCCCATGTGATGTCGCTGGCCACCAGCATCGGTCGTGAAATGAACGTCTTCTGCGAAGCGGAAGGCCAGGCGCACCGTTTAAGCTTTAAATCGCCGATTCTGCTCTACTCCGATTTCAAACAGCTCACGACGATGACCGAGGAACACTACCGCGCCGATACGCTGGATATCACTTTCGATACCACGGAAACGACGCTGGAAGAGACCATTAAAGGGCTGTGCGACAAAGCCGAGCAGATGGTACGTAACGGCACGGTACTGCTGGTACTTTCCGATCGTAACATCGCCAAAAACCGTCTGCCGGTTCCGGCACCGATGGCGGTGGGCGCGATCCAGACGCGGCTGGTGGATAAGAGCCTGCGCTGCGACGCCAACATTATTGTCGAAACCGCAAGCGCCCGCGATCCGCATCACTTCGCAGTGCTGCTGGGCTTCGGCGCGACGGCAATCTACCCTTATCTGGCGTATGAAACGCTGGCGAAACTGGTAGACACCAAGGCTATCGAGAAGAATTACCGCGCGGTGATGCTGAACTACCGTAACGGCATCAATAAAGGGCTGTATAAGATCATGTCCAAAATGGGCATCTCGACTATCGCCTCCTATCGCTGCTCTAAGCTGTTTGAAGCCGTTGGTCTGCATGACGAAGTCTCCGGGCTGTGCTTCCAGGGCGTGGTTAGCCGTATTGGCGGTGCCGGGTTTGCTGACTTCCAGCAGGATCTGCTGAATCTGTCCAAACGTGCCTGGCTGGCGCGTAAACCGCTGGATCAAGGCGGCTTGCTGAAGTATGTCCACGGCGGCGAATATCACGCTTACAACCCGGATGTGGTGCGCACGTTGCAGCAGGCGGTACAGAGCGGTGAATACAGCGATTATCAGCAATACGCGAAGCTGGTGAATGAGCGCCCGGCGGCAACGCTGCGCGATCTGCTGGCGATTACCCCGGGTAACGAAGCGATCGATATTAAAGATGTCGAACCGGCAACGGAGTTGTTTAAACGCTTCGATACCGCCGCGATGTCAATCGGCGCGCTGAGCCCGGAAGCTCACGAAGCGCTGGCCGAAGCGATGAACAGCCTCGGCGGCTTCTCTAACTCCGGTGAAGGCGGCGAAGATCCGGCGCGCTATGGCACCAATAAAGTGTCACGTATCAAACAGGTGGCCTCCGGTCGTTTCGGCGTAACGCCTGCCTATCTGGTTAATGCCGACGTGATTCAGATTAAAGTGGCGCAGGGAGCAAAACCAGGCGAAGGCGGCCAGTTGCCGGGCGATAAAGTCACACCGTACATCGCCAGACTGCGCTATTCCGTCCCTGGCGTAACGCTGATCTCCCCGCCGCCGCATCATGATATTTACTCTATCGAAGATCTGGCGCAGCTGATTTTTGACCTGAAACAGGTCAACCCGAAAGCGATGATCTCCGTCAAGCTGGTCTCCGAACCGGGCGTCGGTACTATCGCCACCGGTGTGGCAAAAGCGTACGCGGACCTGATCACCATTGCCGGTTATGACGGCGGTACCGGTGCCAGCCCGCTGTCGTCGGTGAAATATGCCGGTTGTCCGTGGGAGCTGGGTCTGGTGGAAACCCAGCAGGCGCTGGTGGCTAACGGTCTGCGTCATAAAATCCGTTTGCAGGTGGACGGCGGCCTGAAAACCGGCCAGGACATTATCAAAGCGGCGATCCTGGGTGCGGAAAGCTTTGGTTTCGGTACCGGCCCGATGGTGGCGCTGGGCTGTAAATATCTGCGTATTTGCCATCTGAACAACTGCGCAACCGGCGTGGCCACCCAGGATGAGAAGCTGCGTAAAAATCACTATCATGGCCTGCCGTTCAAAGTGACTAACTACTTTGAATTTATTGCCCGCGAAACCCGTGAACTGATGGCGCAACTGGGCGTGAAACGTCTGGTGGATCTGATTGGCCGTACCGATCTGCTCAAAGAGCTGGACGGGTTTACTGCCAAACAGCAGAAACTCGATTTAACCAAACTGCTGGAGACGGCAGAGCCGCATCCGGGTAAAGCGCTGTACTGCACGGAAAACAACCCGCCGTTTGATAATGGCGTGCTGAACGCGCAGCTGCTGCAACAGGCTAAACCCTATGTTGATGCGAAGCAGAGCAAAACCTTCTGGTTTGATATCCGCAACACCGACCGTTCTGTGGGCGCGCTGCTCTCTGGCTATATTGCTCAGGCGCACGGCGATCAAGGCTTAGCCTCGGATCCGATCAAGGCCCACTTCAGCGGTACCGCAGGCCAAAGCTTCGGCGTGTGGAACGCGGGCGGCGTGGAGCTATATCTCACTGGCGATGCGAATGACTATGTGGGTAAAGGGATGGCTGGCGGTCTGTTGGCGGTGCGTCCGCCGGTGGGCTCCGCATTTCGTAGCCATGAAGCGAGCATTATCGGCAATACCTGTCTGTATGGCGCAACCGGTGGGCGTTTATATGCCGCTGGCCGCGCGGGCGAGCGTTTCGCGGTGCGTAACTCCGGTGCTATCACCGTGGTGGAAGGCATTGGCGACAACGGGTGTGAATATATGACCGGCGGGATTGTCTGCGTGTTAGGCAAAACCGGCGTTAACTTTGGCGCGGGGATGACGGGCGGCTTCGCCTATGTACTGGACGAAGACGGTGAATTCCGTAAACGCGTCAACCCGGAACTGGTGGAAGTGCTGAGCGTCGATGACCTCGCGATCCATGAAGAGCACCTGCGCGGTTTGATTACCGAGCATGTGCAGCATACCGGTTCTCAGCGCGGCGAAGAGATTCTGGCGAACTGGCCAGCCTTCTCAAGCAAATTCGCACTGGTTAAGCCGAAGTCCAGCGATGTGAAAGCACTGTTGGGTCACCGTAGTCGTAGCGCAGCAGAGCTGCGTGTGCAGGCGCAGTAAGGGGTAGCAATGAGTCAGAACGTATACCAGTTTATCGACTTGCAGCGTGTTGATCCGCCGAAGAAAGCGCTGAAGATCCGTAAAATTGAATTTGTTGAAATCTATGAGCCGTTTTCAGAAGGCCAGGCCAAAGCGCAGGCAGATCGCTGCCTCTCCTGCGGCAACCCTTACTGTGAGTGGAAATGTCCGGTACATAACTACATCCCGAACTGGCTGAAGCTGGCGAATGAAGGGCGTATTTTTGAAGCGGCCGAACTGTCGCACCAGACCAATACCCTGCCGGAAGTGTGCGGCCGCGTTTGCCCACAGGACCGGCTGTGTGAAGGCTCCTGTACGCTGAACGATGAGTTTGGCGCGGTGACCATCGGCAATATCGAACGCTATATCAATGATAAAGCGTTTGAGATGGGCTGGCGCCCGGATCTGACGGGCGTTAAACAGACCAATAAGCGCGTGGCAATTATTGGCGCTGGCCCGGCGGGCCTCGCCTGTGCCGATGTGCTGACCCGTAACGGCGTTAAAGCGGTGGTTTTTGACCGCCATCCGGAAATTGGCGGCCTGCTCACCTTTGGCATTCCGGCTTTCAAGCTGGAAAAAGAGGTGATGACGCGTCGCCGTGAAATCTTCACCGGCATGGGGATTGAGTTCAAACTGAATACCGAAGTGGGCCGCGACGTACAGATCGATGATCTGCTGAAAGAGTACGATGCCGTATTCCTCGGCGTCGGGACCTATCAGTCGATGCGCGGCGGGCTGGAAAATGAAGACGCACAGGGCGTATTCGACGCGCTGCCGTTCCTGATTGCCAATACCAAACAGATTATGGGCTTCGGCGAAACGCCGGATGAGCCGTATATCAGTATGGAAGGCAAGCGTGTGGTGGTGCTGGGCGGCGGCGATACGGCGATGGACTGTGTACGCACCTCCATTCGCCAGGGCGCGACCCACGTTATCTGTGCCTATCGCCGTGACGAAGAGAATATGCCGGGCTCGAAACGCGAAGTGAAAAACGCGCGCGAAGAGGGCGTGGAGTTTCAGTTCAATGTGCAGCCGCTGGGCGTTGAAGTGAATGCCAACGGCAAAGTGTGCGGCGTGAAGATGGCACGTACTGAAATGGGTGCCCCGGATGCGAAAGGCCGTCGTCGTGCGGAAATCGTCGCCGGTTCCGAACATGTAGTGCCGGCGGATGCGGTGGTGATGGCCTTTGGCTTCCGTCCCCACAGCATGGAGTGGCTGGCGAAACACAGCGTTGAGCTCGATTCCCAGGGCCGCGTTATCGCACCGGAAGGCAGCGACAATGCCTTCCAGACCAGCAATCCAAAAATCTTTGCCGGCGGCGATATCGTTCGCGGCTCCGATTTGGTGGTCACGGCGATTGCCGAAGGCCGTAAAGCGGCGGACGGTATTCTGAACTACCTCGAAGTGTAAGAAAAAAGCCGGATGGGCAACACCCTCCGGCTTTTTTTATGCTCTCAGCAAGCTGGCGCGAACTTTTACCACCGCTTTTTTAATCTCCCCTGCCGATTCCACCGCGCAACCTGGTTTATGCGGCTCTCCGGGCATAAATACCGCCAGCATCCCGGGTTTGAGTACGATGGATTGCTCGCCCTCAATAGCGCGGCACAGCTGGTAATCCTCGGCATAATGCATTTGCTCACACTCCCGTGCGGAACCCGCAACGCCAAACAGAATGCGCTCTTCTCCGGCTAACAGCAGTTGAATATCAATAAATTGCTCGTGCAGCTCCGCCTTCTTCTGCTCCGGCTCTTGCGTGGCAAACTGCATCACGTTCATAAAGATTTCTTCACCCTGCAAGGCATACTGACCCGGTGTTCGTTCTTCTGGCCGTGCCGCGAGGGCAAGACTAAGCGCATTGACCAGGGCTGCTGGCAGGCCTGACGACGCCAGTGATTGTAACTCTGCCAACATCATGAGACGTCTCCTTGTGCTAACAACGCCGCACCTAATAGCCCGGCATCATGGCGATAATGGGCTGCCCGCAGCGCCACCTGATATACCTGCGGTTCGCGCGAGAGAAAGTTCGCAACCTGCGCTAAATAGCCTTCAGCCAGCCCAACGCTGCCGCCAATCACCACGCTTTGACAGTCGGTAACGGCTTTAACATCGGCGATAAGACGTGCCAGGGTCTGGGCAGACTGCGCCACTAATTCGCGGGCCTGTATCGCGCCTTGTGCGGCAAGGCTGAAGATCGCTTTTGCATCCAGTCCAGCCAGCTCGCCGCGCGCCTGAGCGGCAATGCCGCGCCCGGATGCGATGGCCTCAACGCAGCCTCTTCGACCGCAGCCACACAGGGGCCCGGCAGGATCGGCCAGCGTGTGACCAAGATGCCCGGCCAGCCCGCCATTGCCCATCTGCAATTTGCCATTGAGCACCACGCCGCCGCCCACGCCGGTTGAAACCGTCAGAAACACCATATCGCCAGCGGTGGGCAGTGCGCAGAATTCTGCCCAGGCAGCGGCCTGCGCGTCGTTTATCGCCATTACCGGCAGATGAGTGATCTCAGAGAGAAACCCGACCAACGGAAACTGCGCCAGCCCGCCCAGATTGGCGGGGTTAATCGCCGTCAGGATGCCATTATTCAGAATGCCGGTCGACGCCACTGCGACCCGCTGAGCCTCTTCCATCAGCGGCGCAATCAGCGATTGCAATGCCTGCTGCAGCGCCCGCGGTGTTCGACTGGCGGGGGTTGGACATTCACGACGAGCTATGATCGTTTGCCCCGCAACCTGCGCCGCCGCTAACTTGGTGCCACCGATATCAATGGCCAGCGTCGTCATCTTGCACCTCGCGCATAGCCTCATTAAACCACTGGCAGATATGTTCAAGGCGGGTAATGGCCGAGCCTACCGTGACGGCCCATGCGCCATGACGCATCGCTTCTGCCGCCAGCGCGGGTGAGTTATAGCGCCCTTCGGCAATCACCCGACAGCCCGCCTCGTTGAGGGCCTGCACCAGAGCCAGATCGGGTTGCTTCGGCGTCTGCGCCGTCAGGTAGCCGGAGAGCGTCGAACCAATAAATTCGGCCCCAAGGCGCTGACAATAAACGCCATCTTCCAGTGAAGAACAGTCCGCCATCGCCAGTCGTCCGTGATGATGGATCCGGGACACAATGGCTTCACGGGTGGCGGGACGAAGGCGATCGGTGCCATCGAAAGCAATAATATCCGCACCCGCCTGCACCAGATCGTCGACATCCTGTAGAAAAGGGGTAATGCGCACCGGTGAGTCGGGCAGATCGCGTTTAACGATGCCGATAAGCGGAATTGAGAGCAGCGCACGCGCAGCGCGGAGGTTAGCGATGCCCTCAATGCGCACCGCCAGCGCATCAGCCTGCTCTGCCGCCAGCGCCATCGCGGCGATAATATCCGGCTTGTCGAGCGGGCTTCCCGGCACCGGCTGACATGAGACGATCAAGGCACCGGTGGTTGTAATCTTGTGACTTAAGGTTTCAATCAATGACATCAGCTTATCCCTTGTGTTTAATCAGGCCGCTTTTATCCGCCCTGAATGGCACTGCACCACTGAATGGTTTGCCGTCGATGGCATCATGAGTGCGCAGCGCTTCAGGTCTGATCCAGCGCTGCACGCGAGACGGCATGTCCAGACCGATGAGCAGGATCACCACAAACGTCAGGCCAAAGGAGAGCGAACCCAGTGCCGTGCCCAGCGCCATGTCCCGCGATAGCAAAGCGCCGACTACCGGGGCGATTGCGCCACCCAGCGCCCCGACGTTATAGGTGAAGCCCAATCCGGCAGCACGCTGGTCGGTATCGAAATAACCGCCGATGAGTTTGGGTAAGATGCCGGAGATCCCCTGCCCCAGCATCTGCTGGAAAAAGAGTAGTAAACCCAGCACCCAGACATTTGCGCCACCGATCGCAAATACGGGAATAATCAACAGTTGCGAGGCCAGCAGGCTACAGACGTAGGCTTTGCGCGTGCCCAGCCAGTCGCCAAGGAAGCCGCCCACGCAGCAGCCTACTGCCGCACCGAAGCCGCTGAAAAACAGCACACGGGCTACCGTTGACGGGTCATAGGCCAGTTCCGTTTTAAGGTAAGTGGGTAATAACGCCTGAATCGGCCATGAATAGAGGAAGGCAAACAGCACCACAACCATCAGCGTCACACCGGTAGGCCAGCGCTTGCCGCTGCTTTGCACCATAAAGCTGATAAAAACGACGGCGCATAACAGGCCGAGAATCACTACCAGCCCTGCATTATTCAGTTCACCGGCAAAACAGAACCACAAAGCCGTACCGGCAAACAGCGTCATCAGAATATTGAGGGCGCGGTATTTACCTCTGTAGAGGATATCCACCATCGTTCGAACCGGTGCTCTATCTGCGTGCTTCGCTTTCCAGTCTTCCGCTTCCGGGATGTTTTTACGCAACCAGAGGGCAAACACAATCGGCAAAATGCCGATAAAAAACAGCGCACGCCAGCCCCAGACGGGAACGACAAGGCTGTAAACCTGCGCGGCCGCCACGGCACCGACGGAGAAACCTGAGATCAAAAATCCACTCGCTTTATTGCGCAGGTGCTTCGGCCAACTCTCTATGACATAGGTAGCACTGGATCCGTATTCACCCGCCATCCCCATGCCAATTACCATGCGGGCGATAAAGAGAGTGACATAGCCAGGCGCAAACCCGCAGGCCAGGGTGCCAACGGAGAACAGCACGATACTGGTGATCATCGCCAGCTTACGTCCATAGCGATCGCCCATGGCTCCAAGCAGCAAGCCACCGAACCAGCGGGAGATAAAAGCCGCCGAGATCAGGCTGGCCGCTTCCACGGTGGTTAAGGCAAATTCGCTTTTAATTTCAGTCAGAACTAAGGCAATGAGCACAAAATCGAAGCCATCGAGCAGATATCCCAGCCAGGCGGCAGAGAAAGCTCGCCACTGTGGGCGGCTAAGATGGCGGTACCACGGGATGCTTTGGGTCGTCACACTCATGACACTCTCCCGAAAAGGGTTGTAGCCGGATAAGCAAGCGCCATCCGGCAATGCGTTAAGGTTTTTCCGCCATTAACTGCTCCGCCAGGGCTTTCAGCGCAGGCAGGAATTTTTCATCAACGGGAGAAAATGGCTTACGGCAAAGGGGCACGGCGACCACATCCATATAGTGCAGTACCGTTTTCAGGCCGCGGAACACACCGGTTTTGATCAGTAGATCGATAACCTTGTTGCACTCACTTTGTAACTGCTGCGCGCGCGCGTTATCCCCTTCACGAATCGCCTGGGCGATGGCCTGATAGCGCCAGCCCATGATGTTATAGGTGCTGCCAATCCCACCATCTGCCCCCGCCAGCAAACCAGAGGCAAAGATCTCATCGTAACCGTTGTAGAGCACCAGATCCGGATGCGCGCGGCGGATCTGCTCCATCTGGAAGAGATCGCCAGAGGTTTGCTTCAGCGCGCCCACGCCCGGGAGCGTTACGAGGGTATTGATTTGATCGAGCGTAAGTTTTACGCCGCTCAATGCCGGAATGTTGTAGACCACCATCGGCAAACCGTCGGCAGAATCAATGATTGCACGGTAGTGATCACAATGTTCTTCGAAGCTAAAGGGGTAATAAAACGGGGTGACGGCGGAAACCGCATCGAAGCCGAAGCGGGAGGCTGACGTTGCCAGCTGTTGGCTTTCCACCGTGCTGACACAGCCAACGTGGGCGATTAACGCGATCTTCCCTTTCGCCTCTTCCGCGACGATCTCCATTACCTGCTCACGTTCAGCAAGGCTTTGCACAAAGGCTTCACCCGTTGAACCGCCGACGTACAGACCATCGATGCCCTGGGCAATATTGAATTGCACCAGACGGCGCAGGCTCGCTTTATCAAGCTGCTGCTGCGCGTTAAACGGCGTCAGGAGTGCGGCCATTACGCCGCGTAATTGCGTTGCCATAGATACCTCAGTTGCTCATTTGTTTGTTATAACGATATACCTTTATACCTGTTATACCAGAGCAATTAAGCAGCAGGTCACTACAGAAGGCTTATATTGCGATCTATCTCACTAAAGGATCGTTATTTTTTTGCTTTTGAGGGCTTGCCGAAGGCGTGCCAGGTCGCGGATACGCTATTGAGATGACTCTGTAAGGCGCGATCGGCTTCGTCGGGATCGCGGCGGCGGATCGCGTCAACGATCGCAATATGCTGCCGGTAGCTTACTTCGTTGTGCTTATAAAGCGCGTCATCCGCGACTTTAGGTCTGGCAGCAATCAGCCAGTCAAGCAGCGCGACGTGGACAGCATTAAAGATCGGATTACCGGGGATCTCTGCTAGCACACGATGAAAATCGACATCGGATCGAATAAATAGCGCGTTATCATCCAGCGACTGGCTATTGATCTCCAGGGCTTTTGTCAGGCGATCGATCTGCTCGTCGCTGGCAAATTCGGCGGCATAGCGCACCAGGCTGGATTCGAAGAACAAACGCAGCTGCTCGAAATGGGCAATACCACCGGGCTGGGTCAGGAAATCTTTTGCCATGCCGGAGAGTTCACTGATGATGGTATCGGCTGAGGGCATCGAGACACGCGCACGTTCACCGTTGTTAATCTGCACCAGACCTTTGCGCTTTAACGCGGCCAGCGCTTCACGCACCGATGGGCGGCCGACGTTAAAGAACTCCATCAGTTCACGCTCGGAAGGTAACGGCTCACCCTGGGCAAACTCCTGACGACGGATCATTTGCTCCAACTCTTCTTCCACCATATCGGAGAGCTTTTTACGCGCAAGCGGACGACGTCGCAGCGCGCGACCTAAAGTGTCCGTTGAGTTTTCAGCTTTGAGATCAATTGGTTTCATAGCAGTCCAGTGCCGAAAGGGGAGAACAATTCATCATAACATAGGAAATTTAAGGTAGCGAAAAGGGGCAGAAAGCAAAACAGGCCCATCGGGCCTGTTTAATTATTTCACCACACGCAGCGATGGACGCCCACCGCGCGGCGGCGGATCGTCATCAGGGCTGTTATCCTGATCGTCCGTATGATCGGGTTTATCACCGTCGATAACCGACATTACCGTCTCGTTTTCCTGCACTGAATCGTTGTCGTCATCGTTACGGCTGACGGCCTCTTCATCGTACGCGGCTTCCGGTTCGAACATCGTTCCGGCACCGTTTTCACGGGCATATATCGCCAGCACAGCGGCCATCGGCACTTCAACCTGACGCGGAACGCCGCCGAAACGCGCGTTGAAACGCACTTCGTCGTTCGCCAGCTCCAGATTGCCTACCGCGCGCGGTGCAATGTTCAATACGATTTGCCCGTCACGTGCATATTCCATCGGCACGCGTACGCCCGGCAACGTCACATCAACTACCAGATGCGGCGTCAGCTGGTTATCCAGCAGCCATTCGTAGAAAGCCCGCAGTAAATACGGGCGGCGTGGAGACAGTTGTGACAAATCCATGCAATTAACCCCGGCCCAGGCGCATTTCGCGCTCGGCTTCTGTCAGAGAAGCGAGGAAGGAATCACGCTCGAAAACGCGCGTCATATACCCTTTCAGCTCTTTCGCACCGGTACCACTCAGTTCAATGCCCAGTACCGGCAGACGCCACAGCAGCGGAGCGAGGTAGCAATCCACCAGGCTGAACTCGTCGTTCAGGAAATAAGGTTTCTGGGTAAACAGCGGGCCAATCGCCAACAGCTCTTCACGCAGCTGCTTACGCGCCGCGTCAGCCTGCGCGCCGCTATTGTTCTGGATGATATTCATCAGCGAATACCAGTCCTTTTCAATGCGGTGCATGTACAGACGGCTCTCACCGCGCGCCACCGGATAAACCGGCATCAGCGGCGGGTGCGGGAAGCGCTCGTCCAGATATTCCATGATAATGCGTGATTCCCACAGAGTGAGTTCACGATCTACTAATGTCGGTACGCTTTGATTCGGGTTGAGGTCAATCAGATCCTGAGGAGGATTATCCTTTTCCACGTGCTCAATTTCGAAGCTGACACCTTTTTCGGCCAGCACGATTCGGACCTGATGGCTATAGATGTCCACAGGACCAGAAAACAGCGTCATTACCGAACGTTTGTTGGCAGCGACAGCCATGAAAACCTCCAGGTATATTCAGAATTTACTGCTACCGGACTTAATCGACCGGTCAGATGTTGAGTTAACTACCCGCGCGTACTGTCACTCTCGTTCAACAACAAACAAAAAATGAACAATCCCAGCCATTTGGGCAGAAAATTGGATGATAGTTTACCAGATTTTGCAGGCTTTGTGGTGAGGGGATTCTGGAAATGCTGAAAAAGAAGAAATAATCAATGAATTGCTGTGGATAAAACGATTTTTATCCATAAAAAAACCCGGCTCGCACCGGGTTTTTCGCCAATTGTTCTGCCGAAGCAGAAAGCAATTAACGTTTGGAGAACTGCGGACGACGACGTGCTTTGCGCAGACCGACTTTTTTACGTTCAACCTGACGCGCGTCACGAGTGACGAAGCCAGCTTTACGCAGTTCGGAACGCAGGGATTCGTCGTACTCCATCAGAGCGCGGGTGATACCGTGACGGATCGCACCTGCCTGACCGGAGATACCACCACCTTTAACGGTGATGTACAGATCCAGTTTTTCTACCATATCAACCAGTTCCAGCGGCTGGCGAACTACCATGCGGGCAGTTTCACGTCCGAAGTACTGTTCCAGAGAACGCTGGTTGATAACGATTTTACCGTTGCCCGGTTTAATAAACACGCGAGCGGCGGAGCTTTTGCGGCGACCAGTGCCGTAGTATTGATTTTCAGCCATTGCCTATAATCCCGATTAGATGTCAAGAACTTGCGGTTGCTGTGCCGCGTGGTTGTGCTCGTTGCCAGCGTAAACTTTCAGTTTACGGTACATAGCACGACCCAGCGGGCCTTTTGGCAGCATGCCTTTAACCGCGATTTCAATCACACGCTCAGGACGGCGGGCAATCATCTCTTCAAAGGTCGCTTCTTTGATACCACCGATGTGGCCGGTGTGGTGGTAATACATTTTGTCTTCACGCTTGTTGCCGGTTACAGCAACTTTTTCTGCGTTCAGAACGATGATGTAATCACCAGTATCAACGTGCGGAGTGTATTCCGCTTTGTGCTTACCGCGCAGGCGACGAGCCAGTTCGGAAGCCAGACGGCCCAGAGTTTTACCGGTCGCGTCAACAACATACCAGTCGCGTTTTACGGTTTCTGGTTTAGCTGTAAAAGTTTTCATTAAAAGCTTACCCAAATAATTAGTTACACGTTGGTGAACACCCAAACGTTTAGTCAGTTGAGGCTCACACGACAAAGTCCGGCAAACCTACCCCTTCGAATAGCCTATGCCAGCACAGAGAAAGTTTCGGGAAAAAAACCTTCTTGTAACGTGGGGTCGCAGGATTATAGAGAAGTCGGGGTCAAAGATCGACCCCTTTTCGTGATTTGAGGCAGGTTTTGTCGCGGGGCATGCATGCTGCACAAAGAGCAGAGCGGCGGGTTAAGGCATATGTGCGCGCTTCAAATACTCTTCGCTCTGCATCTCCTGCAGGCGCGACAAGCAGCGCTGGAATTCAAACTTCAGCCGCTCACCTTTATAGATATCATGCAGCGGCGCAGCGGCGCTGATCACCAGCTTAACGTGGCGCTCGTAGAACTCGTCCACCAGCGCGATAAAGCGCCGGGCTTCGCTCTCCATCAGTGGCGTCATCACCGGAACATCAAACAACATCACCGTATGGAAAAGCCGCGAGAGCGCAATGTAATCATGCTGGCTGCGCGCATCCACACACAGCGTGGCGAACGATACCGCCAGCGTCTGGTTTTCCACTCCCAGCGTTGGCAGCGGGCGGTGGTTAACTTCCAGCGCCGGTGCGTTCTTTCGTGCCGCACCCGCCAGCGCCAGCCACAGCTTATCCATCTTTGATGTCGTTTCAGTATCTAACGGCGTTAACCACAGGTGCGCCTGGGTGAGCGTACGCAGGCGATAATCGACACCGGCATCAACATTCATGATGTCACAGAACTGCTTAATGGCATCGATAGCCGGTAAGAAGCGCGCCCGTTGTAACCCGTTGCGATAGAGTTCATCAGGGGGAATATTCGACGTTGCCACCAGCGTAATGCCGCGGGCAAACAGCGCTTTCATCAGCCCACCAAGCAGCATGGCGTCGGTAATATCCGCCACAAAGAACTCGTCAAAACAGAGCACGTCGGTTTCGGCTTTAAACCGGTCCGCTACAATCTCCAGCGGATCGCTGTGCCCTTGCAATTGGGTCAACTCTTCGTGCACCCGCAGCATAAAGCGGTGAAAATGCAGACGCTGTTTACGCTCGCCGGGCAGGCTTTGATAAAACATATCCATTAGCCAGGTTTTACCCCGGCCCACGCCGCCCCACATATAAAGGCCACGCACGGGTGCGACCTCTTTGGGCTCGCGTTTACCGAGCAGTTTGCTAAAAGTTGCTAGCAAGCCGCTTTGCGGCGCGGCGGGTTCGCGGTGGGCGATCAGCTGCTGGTAAATAGTGTCTAAGCGTGAGACAGCTTCTTTTTGCACATCATCCGGTTGATGGCTACCCTCGTTCAGGGCATTTAAATATCGCGATGTTGGGGAAAGGCTCTGCATGGTGTGATTGTTATTCCTTGAAAATCGATCCGCCCCCACAGGGTTGACGAAAAAAAGGCCGTTCTACACTACGCGATGCTGCGTCAGGATTCCACTTCTGCACAATTAGCGGTTATAGTGGCACAATCAGGCGCAGGCAGGAGCTTGTAGCCCAACACCCTACGGAAATTAATAACAACGGGAGATGTTCATGACCTGGGAATACGCGCTAATTGGTTTGGTTGTCGGCATTATCATTGGTGCCGTGGGTATGCGTTTCGGAAACCGTAAATTGCGCCAACAACAGGCCTTGCAGTACGAACTTGAGAAGAATAAAGCGGAGCTTGAAGAGTACCGCGAAGAGTTGGTAAGCCACTTTGCCCAGAGCGCTGAGCTGCTGGATAACATGGCTCACGATTACCGCCAGCTGTATCAGCATATGGCGAAGAGTTCGAGCAGCTTGCTGCCGGAAATGTCGGCGGAAGAGAACCCGTTCCGCAACCGTCTGGCCGAGTCTGAAGCCGGTAACGATCAGGCGCCGGTGCAGATCCCGCGCGACTATTCAGAAGGCGCTTCCGGTCTGCTGCGCGGCGCTGCCGGCCGCAAATAATCGACCGTATCTCATATTTTTTGCGGGCGTGCTCGTGGCGCCCGTCCCTTCTTTAGCATCACAGCGATTATTTAGTCACCGCCTCATTGTTACCCGGTTGAAATTTCAATAACATCAAATTGTCTTTGTGGCGTCATTCCTTCCACTTCAGGTTACGAGAGCCAGGATCAATGAAGAAGCAAACCCAGCTGTTGAGTGCATTGGCGTTAAGTGTCGGGTTAACTCTCTCGGCCCCCTTTCAAAGCGTTGCGGCAATGCCGTCACAGGTTCCCGGCCAGGGCGCGCTGCCCAGCCTTGCGCCGGTGCTGGAAAAGGTGTTGCCGGCAGTGGTTAGCGTGCAGGTAGAAGGTACGGCGGTGCAGGGTCAAAAAGTCCCCGAAGAGCTGAAAAAATTCTTCGGCGAAGAGGCACCGGATCAGCCACAGGCACAGCAGCCACAGCCGTTTGAAGGCCTCGGTTCCGGGGTGATTATCGACGCCGCCAAAGGCTACGTGCTGACCAATAACCACGTTATTAACCAGGCGCAGAAAATCAGCGTGCAGTTAAATGACGGGCGTGAATTTGATGCCAAATTAATTGGTGGTGACGATCAGAGCGACATTGCCCTGCTGCAGTTACAAAACGCCAGCAACCTGACGCAGATTGCCGTCGCCGATTCCGATCAGCTGCGCGTTGGCGATTTCGTTGTGGCGGTAGGCAATCCCTTCGGCCTTGGCCAAACCGCCACATCGGGGATTGTCTCGGCGTTGGGCCGCAGCGGCCTGAATCTTGAAGGGCTGGAGAACTTTATCCAGACCGATGCCTCTATCAATCGCGGAAACTCCGGCGGCGCGCTGCTCAATCTCAACGGCGAGTTGATTGGTATTAACACCGCCATTCTCGCCCCCGCCGGCGGCAGCGTCGGTATCGGCTTTGCTATCCCAAGCAATATGGCGCAAACCCTTTCCCGTCAGCTGATTCAGTTTGGCGAAATCAAACGCGGCCTGCTGGGTATTAAAGGCATGGAAATGAGCGCGGATATCGCCAAAGCTTTTAATCTGAACGTGCAGCGCGGCGCGTTTGTCAGCGAAGTGCTGCCGAACTCTGGCTCGGCGAAAGCGGGGATTAAATCAGGCGATGTGATTGTTAGCCTGAACGGCAAGCCGCTGAGCAGCTTCGCCGAACTGCGTTCGCGTATCGCCACCACGGAACCAGGCTCGAAAGTTAAGCTGGGTCTGCTGCGCGACGGTAAACCGTTGGATGTCGACGTGACCCTTGATAAAAGCACCTCATCGTCCGCCAGCGCCGAGCTGATCTCGCCTTCACTGCAGGGCGCAGAGTTCAGCGACGGCCAGCTTAAAGACGGCACCAAAGGCATTATCGTGGGTAATGTAGAGAAAGGTAGCGCCGCAGCGCAGGCCGGTCTGCATAAAGATGATGTGATCATTGGCGTCAATCGGGATCGCGTACAGTCGATTGCGGAAATGCGCAAAGTGCTGGAAGCGAAGCCTGCCGTCATGGCACTGCATATCATGCGTGGCAACGACAGCATCTACCTCCTGCTGCGCTAGGCCCTTCTCACGCCGGGCATCACCTTACGTGTGATGTCCGGAAAACTCATGTTATGCTTGGCGCACTTCTTTTAATGACTATCCCATCATGTATGTGAAGCTTTTACGTTCCGTAGCAATCGGTTTGGTTGTTGGTGGATTGATCATCGCCGCCATGCCTTCGCTGCGTAAAAATATTCCGCTCGCGACGCCGCATATTGACAGCGCCGATGAAACGCCAGCCAGTTACAATCCGGCGGTTCGTCGCGCTGCGCCTGCGGTAGTGAACGTCTATAACCGTAGCCTGAATAGCTCCACGCACGATCGCCTCGAAATTCGCACCCTCGGATCCGGCGTTATCATGGATCAACGTGGCTATATCATCACCAACAAGCATGTGATCAACGATGCCGACCAAATCATCGTTGCGCTGCAGGATGGCCGGGTGTTTGAAGCGTTACTGGTTGGCTCGGATACGCTGACGGATCTGGCGGTACTGAAGATCAACGCCAACGGCGGTCTTCCGGTGATCCCGATCAACACCAAACGCACGCCGCATATCGGCGATGTGGTGCTGGCGATCGGTAACCCGTACAACCTGGGCCAAACGACCACCCAGGGTATTATTAGCGCCACCGGCCGTATTGGCCTGAACCCCAGCGGGCGACAAAACTTTCTCCAGACTGATGCCTCCATTAACCACGGTAACTCCGGCGGCGCGCTGGTAAATTCGCTGGGTGAACTGATGGGGATTAATACCCTTTCGTTTGATAAAAGTAACGACGGCGAAACGCCGGAAGGGATTGGCTTCGCCATCCCCTTCCAGCTGGCCACCAAAATTATGGATAAGCTTATCCGTGACGGTCGCGTCATCCGTGGTTATATCGGTATTGGCGGCCGGGAGATAGCCCCGTTGCATACGCAGGGCGGCGGTATCGATCCGATTCAGGGGATTGTCGTCAACGAAGTTTCGCCTGGCGGCCCGGCAGCGCGCGCGGGCATGCAGGTCAATGATGTGATCACCTCGGTGAACGGTAAACCTGCCGTTTCTGCTCTTGAGACCATGGATCAGGTCGCGGAAATTCGCCCCGGCTCCGACATCCCGGTCGAAGTGATGCGTGACGATAAGAAACTCACCTTCAAGGTCACCATTCAGGAATATCCGGCCACCAACTGACCGGCATAAAAAAACCGGAGCAATAGCAGGCTCCGGTTTTTTTTCCTGCGCAGCAGGCTAATCAGGCTTAACGATTGACGAAATCGACACCCAACTCAATGTCTTTTTTCAGCGTGTCCAGCATGCCTTCCAGCGCCTGCTGTTCATAGGCGCTGAGCTTACCGATAGCATGACGCTCTTCGATACCATTTTGACCCAGCAGCAGCGGCTGTGAGAAGAAACGCGCGTATTCGCCGTCGCCTTCAACATAGGCACATTCAACAATGCCTTTCTCGCCCTGCATCGCACGCACCAGCGATAAACCGAAACGCGCGGCGGCCTGGCCCATAGACAGCGTCGCAGACCCGCCACCGGCTTTGGCTTCCACCACTTCGGTACCGGCATTCTGAATACGTTTGGTCAGATCGGCCACTTCCTGCTCGCTGAAAGTCACGCCTGGGATCTGCGACAACAGCGGAAGGATTGTCACGCCTGAGTGACCGCCGATAACCGGAACTTCGATATCCGTAGGCTGTTTGCCTTTCAGTTCCGCCACGAAGGTATTCGAGCGAATGATGTCCAGCGTGGTGACGCCGAATAGTTTGTTCTTATCGTAAACGCCGGCTTTTTTCAGCACTTCTGCGGCAATCGCCACCGTCGTGTTTACCGGGTTGGTGATAATGCCGATACAGGCTTTCGGTGCGGTTTTTGCCACCTGAGCGACCAGGTTTTTGACGATACCGGCGTTAACGTTAAACAGGTCGGAGCGATCCATACCCGGTTTACGCGCCACCCCAGCAGAAATCAGCACCACATCCGCACCTTCCAGCGCAGGCGTTGCATCGTCGCCGGAGAATCCTTTGATATTCACTGCGGTAGGGATGTGGCTGAGGTCAACAGCAACCCCGGGGGTCACAGGTGCGATATCGTAGAGGGAGAGTTCTGAACCTGAAGGCAGTTGTGTTTTCAGTAGTAGGGCGAGCGCTTGACCGATACCGCCGGCCGCGCCGAGGACTGCGACTTTCATCCTAAACTCCTTATTATGGTTAGCTAAATATTTCGTTACTCCGTTGCGGCGACCTTAATCCACCCTGGTAATTATGACAATAAGCGCGCCAAAATAGTGCGGCACAGCCCACTGTTACGATTTTATAAAGGGTAGATATGACCGTCAGATCGGCAATCTAAGCAACTAACACTCAGAGTTTATAATATAGCTGGGTTATTCACCAAAATAACATCAACTTTATAACATTTAATTTACTTTTTAATCTTATTTGCGAACCAGGACACATGTGGCTGTGCTTGCGCCCAGGATTTGTTAAACTTCGCGACTTCTCAGCAGTTTTCAACTTTTCCTCGCGAGATTGTTTGCATAAAAATTCATCAATATGCATAATAATGTTGTTTTCACGGCCATATTACGGGTGACTTATGCGAAGCTCGGCAAAACAAGAAGAATTAATCAAAGCGTTCAAAGCGCTGCTTAAAGAAGAGAAATTCAGTTCTCAAGGCGAAATTGTTCAGGCTCTGCAAGAAGAGGGCTTCGACAATATCAATCAGTCTAAAGTCTCGCGCATGCTGACCAAATTCGGTGCGGTACGCACCCGCAATGCGAAGATGGAAATGGTCTACTGCCTGCCAATTGAACTGGGCGTGCCTACTACCTCCAGCCCGCTGAAAAATTTGGTGCTGGATATTGATTACAACGATGCGGTGGTGGTTATCCATACCAGCCCCGGCGCTGCACAGCTGATTGCACGCCTGCTGGACTCGCTGGGCAAGGCCGAAGGCATCCTTGGCACCATCGCCGGCGATGACACGATTTTCACCACCCCGGCGAAAGGCTTCACGGTGAAAGATCTGTACGAAGCCATTCTGGTGCTGTTCGAACAAGAGCTCTAATCCGCCCCTTCCCCCCGGCTTCGGTCGCGGGGGGATGTTCGGTTATTTACCCAAAACGTCGATTTTTCCCCTGCCGAAAAGTTAGCAGTTAGTGCGATCCATGGTTTGTTAAACCTTTCGCAGGGCATACTACCGCACAAAAAATCAAATCATCATAACCTACTGAATTGCTTACCTATGCGTACTTAATTCTGCCGCAACACTCCTCCTTTTATGCCTTTTTGGAATAAAAGCCTGCTCCACTTATTTGCTTTATATATGGTTATAATTAGCCTGGTATTAATTTTTTGGGTGATTAGTGTATACTTGATTTTGTGATGCAGATCACTAAAAACGATCCTGCGAAAAATTAAAGAAAAGAATACGACGAGGTAAGAGAAATGAATATTAAATCAACTGTCGCAACACTGAGCGTTCTTTCAGCACTGTCATTTGGCGCTTTCGCTGCAGATTCTATTAACGCCGACCAGGCACAATCCCGCGAGTCGCTGGGTACCGTCTCCATTGGTCGCGTTAACGCTTCTCCGATGGACATGAACGCACAGCTGAGCAAAAAAGCGGAAGAAAAAGGCGCATCAGCCTATCGCATTATCGAAGCGCGCAGCGGCGACCAGTGGCACGCAACGGCTGAACTGTACAAATAAGTTTTACCGAAAACCCTATGAATCGTTACTCAACGGCTCAGGCATAAAAATAGCCCTTCACTCCATCTCGCCGTTGAGCCGCTCTTAAAGGAGACAAACAATGAAACGTAATCTCATCATCGCATCCCTTGGCTTTGCATCGCTGGTTTCTTTTGCTGCCGGTGCTGCAACGCTTGTAACGAACGATCAGGCCAGTAACCTGCAATCTATGGGTAATATTACCGTTTCTCAAAAAGCGGGTGTACCTATGGACATCCGTCAGGAGATCTCTGATAAAGCCGATCGGGCAGGTGCCAGCAGCTACCGTATTATCGAAGCGCGTACGGGTGATAGCACCCACATTACCGCTGAAATGTATAAATAAACCCTCGTCGTCTTGTCCGACGACTTGCCCCTGGCCATCAGGGGCTTTTTTTTACCTTCATTCAGCGGACGTTAAAACGCAGTTCCCCTTCCAGCTCCTCTTCCGCCTCATCAAACAGTAAAATAAGCGCGCCAAAGAGCCGACGTTTTTTCTCTGGCAGATGAATAAATTCAATCTCCAGCGGCAGGGGCAACGCCCCAGCCATCACCGTGTCCCAAAGGGAATCCAGATCGTGAATTTTCTCGCGCTGCAGCG
This sequence comes from Enterobacter sp. Bisph1, assembly GCF_000814905.1. Classification (GTDB taxonomy): domain Bacteria; phylum Pseudomonadota; class Gammaproteobacteria; order Enterobacterales; family Enterobacteriaceae; genus Kosakonia. Next base: position 35,140 of record NZ_JXAG01000036.1, on the reverse strand, counting down.
CGAACCGGTGGCAAAACTCGCTGTAAAAAGCATTTTGGTCGTCAATATTTTTAAAATCGAAGGTATAGATATTCATGTCCATTAGTCCAACGGAGCGGCAAACGCCGCCCGCCTGATTACAATCCCCCAAGGTGCAGAGTTTTTACTTGCAGAAACTCTTCCAGACCCAGCACAGAACCTTCCCGCCCAAGCCCCGACTCCTTCACCCCGCCGAACGGCCCCAGTTCCGTGGATACCGCACATTCGTTAATCCCGATCATGCCGCTTTCCAGCGCCTGCGAAACGCGGAAAACCCGCTGTAAGTTTTGGGTGTAGAAATAGGCCGCCAGACCAAATGGCGTCGCATTAGCCCGTTTCACCACTTCCTCTTCGCTGGTAAAACGGAAACAGGCGGCTACCGGGCCGAAAGTCTCCTCCTGAGCCAGTTTCATACCATCGCTGCAGTTCCCCAGCACCGTGGGCTGCCAGAAATTACCACCCAGGCTGTGCGCCTTGCCGCCGGCTAACACTTTTGCCCCTTTCGCCACCGCATCATCCACATGCTCGCGCACTTTATCCACTGCCGATGGCTCAATCAGCGGCCCGACCACTACGCCCTCTTCAAGCCCGTTGCCGACTTTCAACGCACTGACGGCGTCGGCGAGTTTTTGTGTAAACGTGTCATAGACAGATTCGTGAATAAAGAAGCGGTTAACGCTGACGCAAACTTGCCCGGCGTTACGGAATTTATTCGCCACTGCGCCCTGCACGGCGGCATCAATATCGGCATCATCAAAAACGATATAAGGCGCGTTGCCGCCCAGCTCCATCGATACTTTCTTCATGGTTTCCGCCGCGTTGCGCACCAGGGTTTTCCCCACCGCCGTTGAACCGGTAAAGGAGATTTTACGCACCTCATGGCTGGCCATAATCGCATCGCTAATTTCTGACGTGTTCCCGGCGACCGCGTTCAGTACACCGTCCGGCACGCCGGCTTTTTTCGCCAGCGCCAGAAGCGCAAAAGCGCTCAGGGGCGTGTTATTCGCCGGTTTAATCACGCCGGTACAGCCAGCAGCCAGCGCGGGCCCGAGCTTGCGCGTCAGCATCGCCATCGGGAAGTTCCATGGCGTTATCGCCGCGACCACACCCACGGGTTCACGGGTCGCCAGGATGCGCGAGCCGGGTTTAACCGGTGGGATAATTTCACCGTTAGCGCGTTTCGCCTGCTCCGCGAACCATTGAATAAAGCTGGCAGCGTACTCCACTTCGCCTTCGGCCTCTTTTACCGGCTTGCCCTGTTCGCTGGTCATCAGCCTTGCCAGCCAGCTTTTGTTCTCAATAATCAGTTCATACCAGCGATACAAAATAGCGGAGCGCTGTTTAGCGGTGGTTGCCCGCCACGCGGGAAAGGCGCGCGTGGCGGCGGCAATCGCTTCTTCGGTCTCGCGCTTGCCGGCTTTGGCGACTTTGGCGATGGTTTCACCGGTAGCCGGATTCAACACATCGAAAGTGGTATCCAGTGTTTTCCAGACACCGTCAACGAAATAGCCGGTCTGGAATAGCGTATTGTCCTGCAGTGCCTGCGTTGTCATTACTTCTCCCACTCGTCAGTTTTTAAAAGCTTTTACAAAGTATAGCCATAAAAAAACCGACGCTTCGGGCGTCGGTTTTGCATTAACTGCTGGTGAGCGCATGCTGGTATTTATGCAGCATGCCCGTTAACCGGTGAACCGGTTCCGTCACCTGCGGCGGCGCGTTCCAGTGATGCAGTTTATGCTGATAGATATCCAGTTCTTCCAGTAACTGGGTGAAATACCGACGACGTTTGGTGTCGCTACCCGCAGCAATCACTTGCGAAGCCGTGCGCCGTAGCTGGCGGTGGAACGCCGAAAGATCGTCATTGACGGGCACCGGCGCATCGCGCAGTCGCTGGTGAGCAATGATCAACGTCAGAGCGAGGCGGAACTTCGCCACATCTCCGGGAAATTTATTCAGCAACAAAAAGAGCTGTTGATAGAGGGCGGGCAAGTGGTTCTCTTTGCGCCGCGCCGTATTAGTGGTCATCGCCGAAACCGCGGCGGAGACAAACTGGTTAAGCAGCATGCGCCCGGTTTGTGCCTGCGTGTTATCGCGTATCAGCAATAGCACGACCATGGCGAGGATCACCCCAACCAGTTGTCCCAGCGCACTGTCGAGGAACAGGCTGAATTTAAAGGTCATCGGATTATCCAGCACCAGAACATTTATCGTGCCCGCAAGCGTTGCCATTGATCCCAGCCGGCGCTTTTGCACCTCAATCCCGATGAAGAAAGCCAGCACCGCAAGGCTAATACAGAGCAGCAGCATGCTTTGTTGCGTAGAAGGCAGCACCACAAGGTAATAAAACGATCCAATCGGCAGCGCCCACAGCATGCCGTAGATAAAGTCTTTCGCCACCATTTTGGGGTTGGGCAAACGCATCGCCAGCGAGGTGACCACCGCGATCATCACCATCGTGCCGCTACCCGATGTCCAGCCGGTCCACAGCCAGAACAGCGTGCCCAGCATGCATGACAGCGTGGTTCGCCAGAAGTTAACCATAGCATGGTGGCGCTCGGCCGATTCCGCTCTGACCTCCACTTCGCCCTGCAACACGTCTTCTTCGACGGCGCTGATTTTCGTGTTGCCGATAACGCCGCGTTTTAACAGCAGATAGCGTGTTGCCGCACCCACCCAGCTATAAATAGTGACCGGCGTTTCCCGCTCGCCGGTCCAGGCAATCACCCGCCGCATTCTTTTCAGCTGCTTATGCATCTCCTGCACAGTTTCGACAGGCTCCTCGAACAGCTCGCGAAACGTATCTGTAACCAACTCCGGGCGCGTGTTCTGGATAAGATAGGTTTCACACGCTTGTGTAATAAGCGTCAGCGATAAGGTATTAATAGCTTTAAGACGGCGGTTGGCACGTCCCCAGCGGGACGACTCAATTTTCAGGTTGCTGCGCATACCATCAAGCGCGGCGGTACGGCGCACCAGCGCGGCCCAGGCTTTATCCACCTCTTCGCTATCGCCATGCTTAATGCACAGCTGCATCAGTTGATAGTGGGCAAGCAGCAGGCTATCCAGTTCGCGGTCAATTTCCTGTTTCACGGAGCGTGGGGAGAAGAGCAGATCGGCAACAATAGCGCAGAGAATACCCATCACGATTTCACTACAGCGCTCAACGGCATATTGTGGGGCCAGCACCGGATCGACCTGGATGGTAACGGCGATAATTAATGCCGTATAACCCGCCAGCCCCCAGGCATAAGAGTTCTCAACGCGCACCAGCGACGAAACCCAGGTACAAAAACCGGCCCAGATACAGCACACCATCAGCATTAGCAGCGGCGTGCGGATCAGCATGATGATAATTGTCAGCCCGGCGATACAGCCGATAAAGGTGCCGACAATACGCAGCATGCCGCGGTAACGAATCGCCCCGGAATAGGGTTCGCCCCCGGCGGCGAAAGCCGGGCCCGCCGCGACAATGGCCGCAGTCAGCACGGCCCAACGCGGGGTTTCAAGCTGAAAGTGAAAGCCGACAAACAGCGCCAGCACCACCGCAAAGGCCAACTTGAAAGCAAAGCGCAAATGCTGGCTGGCAATTGTAAACAGCCCCATAGCCTTTACCCCAGCTCACGCAGTCGATGCACTATTTTGCGCACAAAGGAGTCCTGACTTTCATCACGATCGGCCTGACCCGTGACCACCACCGTCGCGGTAGTGCCCGCAGGCCACAGGTTGCCCGGCTGTTTGTCGAGTCGAATACGCACCGGCACGCGCTGCGCCAGCCGCACCCATTCAAGGTTGGAATCGACTGTCGCCATCCCTTTGCTGCCGTTGCTGCTGCTGGCGTTCGTTACCCCTGCGGCGACGCTATCTACCGCGCCTTTCAACACCTGGTTGCTGCCAAGCGGGGTAATTTCCACACGATAGCCCGGCCGCACGCCTTCCAGCTTCGTCTCTTCCATATACGCCAGCACGTAGAAAGTATTGTGCTTGACCAACGCCACCGCCGTGGAACCGCGGGTAATAAACTCACCGGCATAGACGTTGAGGTTAGTAACCCAACCGTCAGCTGGAGCGCGAATAATGGTGCGCTCCAGATCGAGCTTCGCCAGATCGCGGGTAGCTTGCGATTTGGCTAACTGCTGCAGTTCCGTTTGCAGAGTATTGTTCGCCTGGTCAATCTGTTCGCGCGACATGGCCTGAATACCGAGCTGATTACGCCGCCCGGCTTCACGGCGTTTTTCCGCCACCAGCGCTTCGTAATAGGCGACATCGGCTTCATCTTCAGCCAGCGCTTTTTGATAACGCGGTTGATCGATAGTGAACAGCACATCGCCTTGTTTAACCAGTTGGTTGTCATGGACATTTACGGCAGTGACCAGGCCGGTGACGTCCGGCGCGATGGCGACAACGTCGGCGCTAAAACGCGCATCGCGCGTCCACGGCGACTCAGTGTAGTAAACCCAGGCGCGGAAGATAGCGATGAACGCGAGGATAACCAGCACCACGGTGATAGCGGTGCGAAAGAGATTTCTTGTTAGTGTTTTCACTTCTACCTCAAACAAACAGGCGCGACAGCAGATAAAAAAGGCAGCAATACAGCGCGGTGTTAAACAACGCAGGATGCCAGACAAAGTCATAAATCCCGGTGGGGATCAGCACTCTGCGCACCAGCCAAAAGATCGCCAGTGACAAAATTAACTCGAAAAAAATCGGTGGGAACGACAAACCGAACACCACGATAACGGGAAACAGACTCATGTTGACCTTGATAAGAGCGCGTGCAGATGAAAGTTCTTTATAACGTCACCGCAGAAGTAAGGGGCAAGGAGAGCCAGGCGAGAGTGACGTGAATTTTCTTAATGGATAGTATATTAACGTAACTGTTATGCTGTTATCTATATTATGTGATCTAAATCACTTTTAACCCAGAGTGAATAATGGAACGACTAAAGCGCATGTCGGTGTTTGCCAGAGTGGTGGAATTGGGTTCGTTTACCGCCGCCGCCCGACAGTTACAAATGAGTGTTTCCTCGATTAGCCAGACGGTCGCAAAGTTAGAAGATGAACTACAGGTAAAGCTGCTAAACCGCAGCACGCGCAGCCTGGGGCTTACGGAAGCGGGCAAGATTTACTACCAGGGCTGCCGTCGGATGCTGCATGAAGTGCAGGATGTTCATGAACAGCTTTACGCCTTTAACAATACGCCGATCGGTACGCTGCGCATCGGCAGTTCTTCAACCATGGCGCAAAATGTGCTGGCAAAAATGACCGCCGACATGCTGAAAGAGCATCCTGGCCTGTCGGTCAACCTGGTAACGGGTATTCCCGCGCCGGATCTGATTGCCGACGGGCTGGACCTGGTGATCCGCGTCGGTACTTTGCAGGACTCCAGCCTCTTTTCCCGCCGTCTTGGCGCCATGCCGATGGTGGTATGCGCAGCCAAAAGCTATCTCGCCCAGTTTGGTGTCCCCGAAAAGCCCGCCGATATGGTCAATCACTCGTGGCTTGAATATAGCGTGCGCCCGGACAATGAGTTTGAACTTGTTGCACCGGAAGGCATCGCCACGCGCTTGATCCCGCAGGGGCGCTTTGTGACCAACGATCCGATGACGCTGACGCGCTGGCTGACAGCGGGCGCCGGGATCGCCTTCGTGCCGTTGATGTGGGTAATCGACGAGATCAACAGCGGCCAGCTTGAGATCCTGCTCCCGCGCTACCAGTCGGATCCGCGCCCGGTTTACGCTCTTTACACCGAAAAGGATAAGCTGCCGTTGAAAGTGCAGGTCTGTATTAACTATCTGACGGATTACTTTATTGGCGTGGCGAAGGTATATCAGGGAATGCAGGGACGCAGCGTGTAAGAGATTCACCCTCTTCTGGCGAAGAGGGTGAGAAGAGTTTAAGCGGTACCGCCGACGGTCAGGTTATCCACTTTCAAGGTCGGTTGACCCACACCTACCGGCAGACTCTGCCCCTCTTTGCCGCAGACGCCGACGCCGTTATCAAGCTTGAGATCGTTACCGACCATTGAGATCTGCTGCATCGCTTCGATGCCGGAACCAATCAGCGTTGCGCCCTTCACCGCTTTCGTCACTTTCCCTTTTTCAATCAGGTAGGCTTCGGAAGTGGAGAATACGAATTTGCCGGAAGTGATATCTACCTGGCCGCCACCAAAGTTCGGCGCATAGATACCGTATTCGACGGATTCAATAATCTCTTGCGGCGTAGATTTGCCCGCCAGCATATAAGTGTTGGTCATGCGCGGCATCGGCAGATGGGCATAGGATTCACGACGCCCGTTACCGGTTGGCTTCACGCCCATCAGACGCGCGTTCATCTTGTCCTGCATATAGCCTTTCAGTACGCCGTTTTCGATCAGCACATTGTACTGGCCCGGAGTCCCTTCATCATCAATCGCCACGGATCCGCGACGATCGTTAATCGCACCATCGTCGACAACGGTACAAAGTTCTGAGGCTACCAGTTGGCCCATCTGGCCGCTGAATACGGAGGTGCCACGGCGGTTGAAGTCCCCTTCCAGCCCGTGTCCGACCGCCTCATGCAGCAGCACGCCCGGCCAGCCCGCGCCTAATACGACCGGCAGCGTGCCCGCAGGTGCGGCGACCGCAGAAAGATTGACCAGCGCCATGCGCACCGCTTCTTTCGCCCACGCATCGGCACGCACATCGCCGTCTTCAGCCTGCAGGAACCAGTCGTAGCCGAAACGACCGCCGCCGCCGCTGGAGCCGCGCTCGCGTTTGCCATCATCTTCCACCTGCACGCTGACGGAAAGGCGCACTAAGGGGCGCACATCCGCCGCCAACGTACCGTCCGTTGCCGCCACCAGAATCAGCTCATACACGCCGGTCAGGCTGGCGGTGACTTCCTGCACGCGCTTATCTTCGGCGCGCGCCGTTTTATCCACGCGACGCAGAATATCGAGCTTCTCTTCACGGCTCATACTCTGCAGCGGATCGATGCTGGTATAGAGGCTTTGATGCTCAATCGCGCCTAAGGTTTTAACCTTACCATCACCTTCGTCACGTACGATGGTTCGCGCGGCTTGTGCGCTCTGCTCCAGCGCCAGCAGGCTGATTTGGTCGGCGTAAGCAAAACCGGTTTTCTCACCGCTAATTGCGCGAACACCCACGCCCTGGTCGATATTGTAAGAGCCGTCTTTAATGATGCTGTCTTCTAAAACCCAGGATTCGTGATAGCTCGACTGGAAATAGAGATCGCCGTAATCAAGACGACGTGCGGTCAGTTGACCGAGAATAGCGAACAGATCCTGATGATTCAGGCCATTCGCTGCCAGTAGTTGTTCACTTACCAGATTAAGACTCATCATTTTTTCTCGTCGTTGCCGCCACTTCGGGCAATAAAGGTGCGATATAAAGGAGCTTGAGGCAATTCGCCGATGCCGTCAAATCATTGCTTTTTATCCGTACGCGGCTGGCGCAGGACTTCATTGATTTGTGGCTGGTCAACCGGACCGGTAATGCGGTAGCGCAGAATCGAAACTTTGTTCCACAGCGGCCCCAGAACTTTACTGGCGGCGAATACCGCCGCGCCGACAATTGGGTTAACGGCAAACGCCGCCGCCACGCCGACGGTTGCTGAGATTTCCGGTGCCACTACGGCTTCGACATCCAGTTCGCGGCGCACCAGATTAACGGAACCTTTGATAGCGATATCCGCTTCCAGCCCGTCCACCAGCGTATCGTCCGTATGCAATAAGCCATCTTTGATCCATGCGGTACTGCGAATCGAATCAAACCAGAAACCCTCGCTGCTGAAGGTGTCGCTAAAGTCTAAACGCAGCTTACGCAGCAGCGAATCGACGCTGAACAGACGCAGCAGCTGTCCGGCGTGGCCGGTGCTGATATCGGTGATTTTGCCTTTGCCAAGACGGGTGCGCAGAATGCCGTTAAGGGACTCTTCCTGCGGTTGCCACGGCGCGCTGCGCCAGTGCAGGTCATAATTAACATCAAACGATGCGTCGCGAACCGGCGTCGGCACGCCAAAAAAGCCCATCGCCGAATCAATTTTATCCCCACGCAACTGGCCTTTAAGCGAGGTGCGCTCCGCCCCCTCGCGGTTAACCCATTCACCGTCGGCGGTGAGGCGAGCAATGCCGCTATCAACAAGCCCTTTTTCCAGCGTCAGCGTGTCGCCCTGGATGGCAAAATCACCGTCAATGCGGCCATATTTTTGTCCCCAGAGCCAGCACTCTGCACAGCGCAGCTGCAGATCTGGCCAACCGGAAAAATCGATCCGTGTTTGCCCGCGCAACAACGTGGAAGGAGATGAAATATCGTTCTCATCCGGTGCCGCGCTTGATGGGTTGTAGTAGAGATAACGAATCGCCGCCTGCCACGGTGCATGATCGTGTGTCGTCAACATCCCGCTGATTTCCCGCCCCTGCGCTTCGATTTTCATGCCCGCGCTCTGCGGCTGCGAAACGATGCTCAGGTTATTCCACTGTTGTCCGCCGAGGGTTAACGCTGGCGTACGCAGCGTAATGCTCTGCGGGAACGAAGTTGTGCTGCTAACGTTGTTCGCCACGCCCTGTTTGAACAGCCCCAGCCACTGGGCACCGTTCATTGGCGGTAAATTCAGCTCAAGCCCGGCCTGCTCAGGTAGCGGCGGCAGCGTACGGCTGTCTGACGTCCAGATCCCGCGATCGAGCGTCAGTTTATTACCCAGCAGCCAGCGACTATTAAAGTGGTTATTGCCGCCAGCGTTACCCGTTAGCGCGAAACTGTGCAGATCTCCATCGACATTCACTTTTACCGGCAGTGCTTTTCCTGCGGGTTTATCCAGCGGCGGCGGCAAGGTGCTGGCAAGATGACTTAAATCACCCTCAAGATTTACCTTATAGGTTGTTCCACCCCGGTGCGGCAGTTCAACGTCGACATCACCTTTCCAGCCGATACTGCCGCGCAGCGCTTCATTTAGCTGTGCGGGCAGTACGCCGGTGCGCGCCGGTTGCCAGTTACCGTTGAGATTCACCGCTACCTGATAGGCTTTCTCCCCTTCGGTGGTGGAAAAATCGATATTCACGGGTTGGTTAAACCAGCTGGCCTGCAGCGGTTCGCTTTTCAACGTCCCGTTATTGAAGCTAAATTTGCCGCTAAGATTCTTTAAGGTGCTGTTAAGCGGCTTGATAAACAGGCTGTTATTGTTAAGGGTCACATCACCTTTAGCGACGGTCGGCTTGCCATCCAGCGGGATATCCAGATGTAAGTGAGCGCTGACATCGCCGTCGACCTGCAGTTCATCCAGCGCGCTGCCGAGGGAATCATCTAGCGGCGTCTCTTTAAAATAGGGCCCTACGGCTTTGCCTGGCCCGTTAATGTCCGCATCAATCACCAGCTTCTCTTTGACATAATCCGGGATGGTGGCAGCAAGATTGCTGGCGGTTACGCCGCCCAGCGCCACCTTATTGCTCTTCATCCACAAGCCGTCATTGAGGAAGTCCAGATCGATGTCGAGGTTTTGCAACGCGGGCCAGTCGGGCTGGAAAGCAAAGGTCGCATTACGCAGCGGCACGAAAACTTCAAACTGCCCTTCGTTATGCTTGAACGGGAAAAGCTTCGGATCGCCGCCAAACAGCAGGGTGGCGTTTTGCGTCTGCCCGCCTTTGATGGCCGCGCTAAGGTAGGAGACCAGCTCCTTGCCCATCAAATTTTCCGGGAAGTAACGCCAGGCCTGCCCGGCATCAGTAACGTTAATCCCCGCCAGAATCCCCAGCCAGGGTTCGTCGTCTTTGGGTTGCAGATAGCGAAAATCACCGCGGGCGCGCAGGGCTGTGGCCTGAATATCTATATTGTGCCCATCAAGCTGAAAACCCTGTTCGTTTTGCTGCCAGTTCAGTACGGCATCGCCCTTTTCGATCTCCAGCGGCGCGGGGAAAACCGTTTTATAAGGCATCTTCGCCTCGGCGATGGCGGCGGTTAAACGCCCGTTTTCCATGCTGCCGGCAAGGGTTCCGCTAAGGTGTTCGACACCTGGTAACAATTTCCACTGTTGCCAGGCAATATCCTGCCACTGGGCCTGGAAGCGCGTTTTATCCGTCGCCTGCAGGGGAATATCCAGCGCCAGTTTATTCAGCTTGCCGCGCGGCTGCATGGTATGCCAGATGTCGTACAACTCCGGCGAAATCTTCTGCGCAATCGGCAGCAGACCTTCTAAACCGCTGAGTTCAAGATTGCTCGCGCGCACGCGCAGCTCGTCGCTGCGCAGGTCTTTAGGCCCGCCCGCTTCCTGCGCCGGGACCCAGGCGAAGCTGAGCGCGCCCTGCGGCCACGGATGGTTATCAATTGCAATGCGCGTAACCGGTACATCGAATTGCCAGCCCTGCTGCTGGCGCGAGACATGCGCCGTGAGGTTATCCACCGTCATGCGATGTTCGGTGTTATTTCCCTGCCAGCTGGCACCGCCTTTTTTCAGCCACACATCGCCGCTTTCGATCTCGCCTTTATTCAGCGTCATCCAGCCTTCAAGGCTAAAGCGGGCAGAATTGAGCGCAACCTTATCCTGCATCCATTTACCGAGCCACGGTTTGACATCGATATCGTCCGCCTGCAACCACACACGGCCGTTGTTCAGCAGGCCATTGTCGTCGCGCAAATCCATCCGCACCTGCATAATACCGTGCTGCCCGGTCAGGCTCGACAGGCTAACCTGCCCCTCCGCACGGTGGCGATCGCTGCCGTTGAGCCACGTAAGCTGCGGGATCGCCAGTTCGGCCCGCTGCCCGGAGAGGGTCAAAAAGCTGATACGACTGTCGCGCAGATCGAAGTGATCGAACTGGCGCAAGAATAGATCGCTAATGCGATCCCGGGTGATGGATTCACCGCTATCATTACGCTGCAGCGGGGTATTGCTGTGGGCAACCAGTTGGTAAAAGGTGAGATTACGAAACTGCCAGCGCATGTGCAGCAGGCTTTGCCAGACATCCAGCGCCAGCGTCACGCGTTTTATCGACAGATCGCCGCCGTCGGAGAGGGTCACTTTGATATCGCGAACATCAAGATCGGGACCGAAGCTTTCCCAGCGCGCCTGAATTTGGCTTGCTGAGACAGGCACGCCGGCTTGCGCGGAGATTTGCGACAGAATGTCCCCACGCCAGCGGTCCAGGTGGGGCAGCACAAGGCGCAGCCCGCTTACCAGCAGCGCCGCTATCACAACCAGCGTCGCCCCTGTAAGCAGCAAAATCCCCGGCAGTCGCCTCACGCCTCTCTCCTTGTCAACTAAACCCAGACTCGCGCGTGTCGTCGCACGCTGCGAATTACATCATTACTACGTCGAACTGCTCCTGATTATAGAGCGGCTCGATTTGCACTTTAACCTGCTTGCCCACGAAGATTTCCACCTCCGCCAGCGCGTGTGACTCTTCACCTTTCAGGGCTTCCGCCACCGACGGTGAAGCATAGACCAGGAAACGATCGGAATCGTAGGCATGATGCACGCGAACGATCTCGCGCATGATTTCATAGCACACGGTTTCCACGGTTTTTACAGTACCGCGGCCATGACAAGTGGGGCATTCATTACAAAGCACATGTTCCACGCTTTCGCGCGTCCGCTTGCGCGTCATCTCTACCAGGCCAAGCTGGGAGAAACCATTAATACTGGTTTTAACCCGATCTTTGCTCAGCGCCTGTTCCAGCGAGTGCAGCACGCGGCGGCGGTGATCTTCATTATTCATGTCGATAAAATCGATAATGATAATGCCGCCAAGGTTGCGCAAGCGCAGCTGGCGAGCGATGGCCTGTGTGGCTTCAATGTTGGTATTAAAGATAGTGTCGTCGAGGTTGCGATGGCCGACAAACGCGCCGGTATTGATATCGACGGTGGTCATCGCTTCCGTTTGATCAATGATGAGATAACCGCCGGACTTCAGCTCCACTTTACGCTCCAGCGCGCGCTGAATTTCGTTCTCGACATCAAAGAGATCGAAAATCGGCTGGCGTCCGCTGTAGTGCTCAAGCTTGCTGGTCATCTCCGGAATATACTCGGCGGTAAACTCAAGCAGCGCTTCAAAGGTCAGTCGCGAGTCGACACGAATGCGATCCAGGTGGGCATCGGCGAAGTCGCGCAGGACGCGCTGCGCCAGCGCCAGCTCGCCGTACAGCTTATAGCGGGACTGTTGGCGCTTCTTACGCTCCATCACTTTCGTCCAGACGCGTTTGAGATACGCCGCATCAGCAGCAAGATCCTCTTCGCACACGCCTTCCGCCGCCGTACGAATAATAAAACCGCCCTGCTCATCGCAGTACGCCGCGACCACCTGCTTTAAACGTTCACGCTCGGCTTCACTCTCGATACGCTGTGAGACGCCAACATGAGAAGCGCCGGGCATAAACACCAGGTAACGGGAGGGCAGCGTGATATCCGTGGTCAGGCGAGCGCCTTTAGTGCCGAGGGGATCTTTCACCACCTGCACCATTAAATCCTGTCCCTGACGGACGAGTTCGGAGATATCGCGGACGGTGAAGTTTTTCTGCTCTTCCCCGGCGACGCATTCGGTGTGCGGCATAATGTCGGAGGCGTGCAGGAACGCCGCCTTTTCCAGACCAATATCTACAAAAGCCGCCTGCATTCCGGGAAGTACCCGGCTGACCCGACCTTTGTAGATATTGCCTACTATCCCGCGCCGTGCTTCGCGCTCGATATGAATTTCCTGCAGGATGCCGCCGTCAATATAAGCGACGCGTGTTTCCGATGGGGTAACGTTGACCAACAATTCAGCCGTCATGATTATCTTTTCCCTCGCGTAATGCGTTAAAATTGCTCAGCAATTCCCAGGTTTCTACCAGCGGTAAACCCACAACGGCATGATAACTACCGTTTATTTTTCTCACGAAACAGCCACCCAGGCCCTGAATACCGTACGCACCCGCTTTATCCAGCGGTTCTGTGCTGGCAACGTAATCGGCAATATCCTTTTCCGATAACACGCGGAAAGTGACCTCTGTTTCCACGAGACAATCGAGCAGATGTTGGCTATCCGCCAGCGCGACCGCGGTCATAACCTGATGAGTTTGTCCGGAAAGCAGGCGCAGCATACTGGCAGCATGCGAGGAGTCTTTCGGTTTTTCAAGCACTTCGCCATTAAATAACACAATCGTGTCGGCGCCCAGCACCGGCAGATCGCGCGTCGCCATCGCCACGCCCGCCTGCGCTTTTTCACGCGCTAACCGCAAAACGTACTGGCGGGCGCTTTCTTGCGGCTGGCGCTGCTCCTCAATGCCGGGAACAATACGCTCAAATGAGACGCCGAGCTGCGTCAGCAACTCCTGGCGACGGGGAGAACCGGAAGCAAGCCAGATATCTGTCATAGAAGCCTTATTGCACCGCGAACTGCTGGCGGATCTTGCGCATTAACAGGAAAAGCCACGGCCAGAGCACGCCATTCACCAGGCTGCTCCAGAAAATTTCCGGCTTAAACGAAACGTTAATCACCAGAAACTCGGCCCAAAAGACAATCACTTCTGTCGCCAGCGACAACAGCATCACCACCAGCGCTTGTTGCCAGAGCGCCAGATTACGGAACAACTGAAATTTCAGTGCGACCAGATAGGCGACGATGCTTAATGAAAGCGCGCGTACGCCGAGGGTAGATCCGCTAATGAGATCCAGTATGGCACCCATCACGAAACCCGTGCCAACATTTACGCGATGCGGCAGCGCGAGGATCCAGTACAGCAGAATGAGTAATACCCAGTTTGGCCGGTAGACAATAATGTCATCCGGCCAGGGCATAATTTGAAGCAGCAGGGCAATTAAAAAGGAGAGCCAGATAACCCAGCGCCCCTGGCTACGATAACTTGCCACTAGTGCCCTCCCGCAGAGGTCTGCGGCGGCGGCTGCGAAATGCCGGTCGCCGGAGCAGGCATCGGCGCAGGCGGCCCCATCGCATCAGGAGAAGGCAGTACCTGCGGCATCATCTGCAGCAGACGTTCGTTGGCGACACGATGCACATCTTCCGGAGTTCTTGGGTTAGTCCCGTTACGATCTGCGCCCCACAGCAGCAGCAGATAACGTAAACGTTGCAGACCAGCCGTCGGGCGTGCCTGAATCACGGTATAAGCACGCTGTGTATCCAGCTTCACCGATGAGACCACCGCAACCGGATACCCTTCCGGGAAACGTCCGCCGAGGCCCGATGTCACCAGCACATCACCGACACGAATATCGGTATTAGCCGGCAAATGTTCCAGCTGTAAGTCGTCGGTGCAGCCATTACCGGCAGCGATGACGCGAATATCGTTACGCAACACCTGAATCGGCAGCGCGTGAGTGGCATCGCAAATCAACAGTACGCGGCTGGTCAGCTTCGCCACCGCAACCACCTGGCCGACAACGCCTTTATCGCTGATCACCGGCTGGCCTTCATAAACACCGTTGGCGCTGCCTTTATCGATGACCACCTGATCGCTGTAGGGATCGTTAACCGTGGAGATGACCTGGGTGACCATTTTCTGCTCATCCTGACGCAGCGGCGATCCCAACAGTTCACGCAGACGCGCGTTCTCCTGTTTGTACTGCCCTAACATCAAAATCTCGCTGTTTTTCAACAGCAGTTCCTGACGCAGCGCCCGGTTTTCAAGCTCAAGCTGATCGCGCGAGGCCAGCGTTTGAGAAACGTTATCTAATAGTTCGCGGGGACCGTTGGAAATAAAATAGAAGGGGCTGACGGCAGTATCCATGTACGTTCTGATTTGACTGAACGTACCGAGGCGGCTGTCGGCAATAATAACTCCGAGCGCCACCACAACCGCCAGAAAAAGGCGAATCTGCAGTGACGGGCCACGGCTAAAAATTGGCTTCATAGGCTTTGCGTATTCTCAGGCCAGACAGATGCGAAGCGGCAACGCGCCTCGCATCTGGCGCGGACTACTCTTCGCTGAACAAGTCGCCGCCGTGCATATCGATCATTTCCAGCGCCTTGCCGCCGCCGCGCGCTACGCAAGTCAGTGGATCTTCTGCAACTACAACTGGAATACCCGTTTCTTCCATCAACAGGCGATCGAGGTTACGCAGCAGCGCGCCACCACCGGTCAATACCATACCGCGCTCGGAGATATCAGAAGCCAGCTCCGGCGGGCACTGTTCCAGCGCAACCATTACCGCGCTGACGATGCCGGTCAGCGGTTCCTGCAGCGCTTCCAGAATTTCGTTGGAGTTCAGGGTGAAGCCACGCGGAACACCTTCTGCCAGGTTACGGCCGCGTACTTCGATTTCACGCACTTCATCGCCCGGGTAAGCTGAGCCGATTTCGTGTTTGATACGTTCTGCGGTCGCTTCACCAATCAGCGAGCCGTAGTTACGACGCACATAATTAATGATCGCTTCATCGAAGCGGTCACCGCCGATACGAACAGAAGAGGAGTAAACCACGCCATTGAGGGAGATAACGGCAACTTCCGTGGTACCACCACCGATATCGACCACCATTGAGCCCGTCGCTTCTGAAACCGGCAAACCTGCGCCAATCGCGGCGGCCATCGGTTCTTCGATTAGAAAGACTTCACGAGCACCCGCGCCCTGCGCAGATTCACGAATAGCGCGGCGTTCAACCTGAGTCGCACCCACCGGTACACACACCAGCACGCGCGGGCTTGGACGCATAAAGCTGTTGCTGTGCACCTGCTTGATAAAGTGCTGCAGCATTTTTTCGGTGACGAAGAAGTCAGCGATAACGCCGTCTTTCATCGGTCGGATAGCAGCGATATTGCCCGGCGTACGGCCAAGCATCTGTTTCGCTTCGTGACCGACTGCGGCTACACTTTTTGGTGAACCGGCACGATCCTGGCGAATGGCCACGACGGAAGGCTCATTCAGTACGATGCCTTGTCCTTTTACATATATCAGGGTATTCGCGGTACCCAGGTCAATGGACAGGTCATTGGAAAACATGCCACGAAATTTTTTCAACATACTAAGGGATAATCCTGAAAGCTGGGGCGGAAACAAAATCCGCTTACTTTACCAACCACACGCAGCAGCGACAAGGCGTAAGAACCGTCTGCTACGGTGAAAATTAGTGCAGTTTGTTTCCTTTGTTGCAAAACGACATGAATTCGCCAGGAAGTTAAAAAAGCTCAACTTCCAGTATGTTGCATTTGCAGCATCTTAAAGGACAAACCGGCTTTTCGTACTGCGATAATCCAGCGGGCAGGCAGGCACACCCCCAAATACGGCAGCGCGCGTTATTCTACGTGAAAACGACTCAAACAGCAGTTCAAACCGAATATCTTTGCGAATATTTTTTCACATTGCTATCGAGCGGTTGGGAAGGCGAGATAAAATCGCCCTGTCCACCCACAACGCCCCGTTCAACCAGCATCTGCCATTCACCTCGGGAGCGAACGCCCGTCGCGAAAACGCGTGTTTTCGTGCCTTTGCACGCTTCCACGAGGCTTTGCACCAGCAGTTGGTTCTCGGTGCGCTTTTCAATGTTCCTGACCAGACCCGGATGCAGCTTTAATAATTCAACATCCAACGCTTTAATCCAACTGGTGCTCACTAACGTCAGGCCCGCTTGATTTACCGCGACTCGCGCGCCTAAAGCGTTAATTAAACGCACCACCGAATGTAACCGGCTGATATGTTGACAGACATCTGCCTCTGCAAGTTCAAAAATAATCCGTTTACGTTGAGATTTTTCGCACTGCATTAAGGTATCACGCAGCCAGCGCTGAAAACGCGGACGGATTAACGACTCTACGGATATCTGTAACGCCAGATTTTCGTCGGGCCAGAAACCAATAAAGGCGATCAGACGCGTTATCTGTAAGCGGTCATACTCTTCAGCAAGGCCAAATTGCAGCACCATCGGCATATACTCTTCAGCCAGCACTTCTTGCTCGCCGTCGAAAACGCGAAAGACCATTTCGCGATGGTGAACTTGTCCGTCACGGTTGATCGCCGGTTTCTGATAGGCGCGCGGCCCGCCACGGCTGAGCATCTGTTCGATAAGCGTTCGCCAGCGCACGTTTCCGCGCCCTTGCTCCGGGAGCGTGTCATCATAGACTGTCCAGCTGTTTCCGCCCTGCAGCACCGCGTTGCGTGTGGCAGCCTCTGCATGCTCCATCACCTGCACACAGGATTGTCCGCTACGCCAGGCACAGATACCAATATGCATAATATCTTCACGCGTCAGCATTTTATTAGGGGGTAAACCGTCCACCGCTTTCAGGATCTGTCCGGCAATGCTTTCCGCTTCCTTTAAGGTGCGATGCGGCAGCAGCACGGCAAAGTCGCTGCGGTGATAGCGCGCCAGCAACGCGCCGGGGTAACGCATAATAAAGGTAGAAAGCAGATTAATTAACGTAAAGAGATACTCTTCGGCAGGGGTTCCTCCACTATCGTGGAGCAGATCAAAGTCCGGCAGGCGAATCATCATTACCACGCCGTGGGAACCGACTTTCTCCTGATCTTCCAGCAAGGTAGCTAACTGGTTATCAAAAAACAGGCGATTGTTTAACCCGGTACGCTTGTCCTGCGCCGCATAGGAACGAATCAGCGTATCCATACGGCTACGCTGATCGCTGGCGAACTGTATATCCGTTAACAGCATATCCAGCGCGCTGCTGGTACGCGATGGCCACTCGTAAATGCTGCCGCGTACCTGCGGCCCGCGCTCGCCGTTGAGGATCCGCGTCGCCCGCGTCTCCAGTAACTCCTGTCCGGAGAGCTGCCGCCGTAACCAACGCACCGAAAGAAAGAGAGCTATGATCAAAAAGCCGATGGCCACCGTCAGCGGCGCGGTCGTCAGCAGCGAATGAACGTAACTCGCCATCGGATCCTGATAGATCAGCGTGAAATTAAAACCCGGGAGTTTCAGAGACGGGACGTGAAGTTCCCGATATTGATAATTGCTGCCCGCAGGACGATAGCTGGCCTTATGGGTATAGCTAAGCAGGGTTTTTTGCCCCTGTTTTATCTCTATCGCGATGATATCTACCGGCACCATAAGCTCATTGAGCTGTGGGGGGAGCCGCGTAAGGGGCGTGCTGATAAGTCGCGTATCGATAATCGCCGCTACCGCCTGCACGCGATTAGCGACCTTATTTTGAATGGCATTATAGAAGCTCAGCGAACAACCAATCAGGGTGACGAAAACCGCCAGTACCATGAGCAGAGTTACAAAAGCTGAGAATTTCGTCGTTAATCGCATCCCTGTGCTAACTCCGCTGGTAAAAAGAACGACAGGCTACCGCTCTGGGTAAAGCCATCGAAGTGAGTGCTAACTTTTATCTCTACCCGCGTCCCGGGATAGCTTACAGGCGGCAGAGGAAAACTGGTCCTGCGTTTCATCCCAGCGAGTATAGTCCTCAGAAATTTTTTGCCAACGATCAATAATCCTGAAAAATGTTTTTAACCGGTTTATTTACAATGTTTGGTAACACACTCTTACTCGCGCTCACGCTACGCTTACAGCATGCTTGGCCTGAAACCACCGGAGATTGCAATGAAGAAGAAACTGACCGAAGCCGATGTGACTGCCGAATCTGTCTTTATGTTGCAGCGCCGACAGGTGCTAAAAATGCTGGGCATTGGCGCGTCGGCGCTAACGCTTTCCTCCGCTGCGCAGGCGGATCTGCTGGACTGGTTTAAAGGCCACGATCGTCCCAAAGCGCCTTCCGGCAAGCCTCTCGATTTTACCCAACCGGCACAGTGGAAAGCACAACTTCCGCTGACGCCGGAAGAGAAGGTCACCGGCTATAACAACTTTTATGAATTTGGCCTGGATAAGGCCGATCCTGCCGCCAATGCCGGCAGCATGAAAACCGATCCCTGGACCTTAACCATTGAAGGCGAAGTGGCGAAACCGTTAACCCTCGATCACGCAGCGCTTACCTCGCGCTTCCCGCTGGAAGAGCGTATCTACCGCATGCGTTGTGTTGAAGCCTGGTCGATGGTGGTTCCGTGGATAGGTTTCCCGTTGCATAAATTGCTGGCGCTGGTTGAACCCACCAGCAACGCGAAATATGTCGCGTTCCAGACGCTTTACTCCCCTGATGAGATGCCGGGGCAAAAAGATCGGTTCATTGGCGGCGGTCTGCAATATCCCTACGTGGAAGCACTGCGTATAGATGAAGCGATGCATCCGCTGACGCTGTTAACGGTGGGTGTGTACGGCAAAGCCTTGCCGCCGCAAAATGGCGCGCCAATTCGCCTGACCGTACCGTGGAAATATGGTTTTAAAGGCATTAAATCGATAGTGAGCATTAAGCTGACCAGCAAACGACCGCCGACAACCTGGAACCTCGGCGCACCTAACGAATATGGTTTTTACGCCAATGTGAATCCTCATGTCGATCATCCACGCTGGTCGCAGGCGACGGAACGGTTTATCGGCTCCGGTGGCGCGCTGGATGTGAAACGTCAGCCGACGCTGCTGTTTAATGGCTACGCTGAAGAGGTAGCCTCGCTTTATCACGGGCTGGATCTACGGGAGAATTTCTAAGTGCGCTTAACGGCTAAACAGGTGACCTGGTTAAAGGTTGCATTACATCTGGCGGGCCTGCTGCCTTTTCTTTGGCTCTTCTGGGCGGCAAGCCAGGGTTATTTCAGCGCCGACCCGGCAAAAGATATCCAGCATTTTACCGGCAGAATGGCGCTAAAATTTCTCCTCGCCAGCCTGCTGATAACGCCGCTCGCCCGTTACGGCAAACAACCGTTGTTGATCCGCACCCGCCGCTTGCTGGGGCTTTGGTGCTTTGCCTGGGCCACGCTGCATCTGACCAGCTATACCCTGCTGGAGCTTGGCATCAATAATCTCTCCTTGTTAGGCCAGGAGTTGGTTAGTCGTCCCTATTTAACCCTGGGCGCGATAAGCTGGTTGATTCTGCTGGCGCTGGCGGCGACGTCTACGCAGTGGGCGCAGCGTAAACTGGGTAGACGCTGGCAACAACTGCACAATTTCGTCTATCTGGTAGCGATCCTCGCGCCGATTCACTACCTTTGGTCCGTCAAAATTTTGTCACCGCAGCCCATCCTGTATGCAGCCGTCGCGATTGTGCTGCTGGCGTGTCGATATAAGAAGTTTCGCCATTGGTGGCATTAACTCCGCATTATGTGCGTAACTTCCGTTAATTGCCGCAAGTTTGCTGGAGCGGGTTGATAATCTTCTCTGATAAGACCAGTATTTAGCTGCCAATTGCTACGAAATCGTTATAATGTGCCACTTCGGTTTTCCTGACAGGGGTTTTTCGCCTCTGAAAAGGTGACAACTGCGAAACGAAGGTATATTTTGTCTTTTACCCGAAAATCGCTGGAGATAGCGGCATAATGGCTGACAAGTTCCACATACTACTTTTGAACGGACCGAATCTAAACATGCTCGGCACCCGTGAGCCGGAGAAGTACGGCACGCTAACCCTTAACGAAATTGTTAATGGTTTAAGCGCCGAAGCGGCTGCGCTGCATGTGGAACTGGCGCATTTTCAGTCAAACGCGGAGTACGCACTCATCGACCGTATTCATCAGGCTAAAGACGTTACTGACTTCATCCTGATTAATCCGGCCGCGTTTACGCACACCAGTGTCGCCATCCGCGACGCATTGTTGGCGGTGGATATCCCGTTTATCGAGATCCATCTTTCCAACGTGCATGCGCGGGAGCCGTTCCGTCACCACTCCTATCTTTCGGATATCGCCGTCGGCGTTATTTGCGGGCTGGGGGCGGAAGGTTATTCATACGCTTTACAGACGGCGGTAAAACGCCTGTCACAATCACACTAAACAAGAGTACGGAACCCACTCATGGATATTCGTAAGATTAAGAAACTGATCGAGCTGGTTGAAGAATCAGGCATCTCCGAACTGGAAATTTCTGAAGGCGAAGAGTCTGTGCGCATCAGCCGCAGCGCGCCGAATGTTGGTTTCCCGATGATGCAGCAGGCTTATGCTGCGCCGATGATGCAACAGCAACCCGCCCTGTCTAACGCTGTCGCACCTGCCGCAGCGCTGGAAGCCCCTGCAGCTGCAGCGGAAATCAGTGGTCACATCGTACGTTCCCCGATGGTCGGAACCTTCTATCGCACACCGAGCCCGGAAGCGAAAGCGTTTATCGAAATCGGCCAGAAAGTTAACGTGGGCGATACCCTGTGCATCGTTGAAGCCATGAAAATGATGAACCAGATTGAAGCCGATAAAGCAGGCGTGGTGAAAGCCATTCTGGTTGAAAGTGGCCAACCGGTTGAATTTGACGAGCCGCTGGTCGTCATCGAGTAAACGAGGCGCACATGCTGGATAAAATTGTTATCGCCAACCGCGGCGAGATTGCACTGCGTATTCTTCGTGCCTGCAAAGAGCTGGGCATTAAGACCGTCGCTGTGCACTCCACTGCGGACCGCGATTTAAAACACGTACTGCTGGCGGACGAGACCGTATGTATCGGTCCTGCGCCATCGGTAAAAAGCTATCTGAATATCCCGGCAATCATCTCTGCCGCCGAAATTACCGGCGCGGTGGCGATTCACCCGGGTTACGGCTTCCTCTCTGAGAATGCCAACTTCGCTGAGCAGGTTGAGCGCTCCGGCTTTATCTTTATCGGTCCGCGCGCAGACACCATCCGCCTGATGGGCGATAAAGTGTCGGCCATTACCGCGATGAAGAAAGCCGGCGTACCGACCGTTCCGGGTTCAGACGGCCCGCTGGGCGATGATATGGATGCGAACCGTGCCCATGCTAAACGCATTGGTTACCCGGTTATCATCAAAGCCTCCGGCGGCGGCGGCGGTCGCGGTATGCGCGTCGTGCGTAAAGATGCCGACCTGGCGCAGTCCATCAGCATGACCCGTGCGGAAGCGAAAGCCGCTTTCAACAACGACATGGTGTACATGGAGAAATACCTGGAAAATCCTCGTCACGTCGAGATCCAGGTACTGGCTGATGGTCAGGGCAACGCTATCTATCTGGCAGAGCGCGACTGTTCCATGCAGCGTCGTCACCAGAAAGTGGTTGAAGAAGCGCCGGCACCGGGTATTACGCCGGAACTGCGTCGCTATATTGGCGAGCGTTGCGCGAAAGCCTGTGTTGATATCGGCTATCGCGGTGCGGGTACGTTTGAGTTCCTGTTCGAAAACGGTGAGTTCTACTTTATCGAGATGAACACCCGTATTCAGGTTGAACACCCGGTGACCGAAATGATCACCGGCGTCGACCTGATTAAAGAGCAGCTGCGCATTGCCGCAGGTCAGCCGCTGTCCATTACGCAAGATGAAGTGGTAGTGAAAGGCCATGCGGTGGAATGCCGTATTAACGCCGAAGATCCGAACACCTTCCTGCCAAGCCCGGGCAAAATCACGCGCTTCCACGCGCCTGGCGGCTTTGGCGTGCGTTGGGAATCGCATATCTACGCCGGTTACACCGTACCGCCGTATTACGATTCCATGATCGGCAAGCTTATCTGCTACGGCGAGAGCCGCGATGTGGCCATTGCGCGCATGAAAAATGCGTTGCAGGAGCTGATTATCGACGGTATCAAAACCAATGTTGATCTGCAGATGCGTATTATGAGCGACGAAAATTTCCATCATGGTGGTACCAACATCCACTATCTGGAGAAAAAACTCGGTTTGCAGGAAAAATAATCTGCATCTGTTCAAAAAGGCCGGATATTCCGGCCTTTTTTGTTTTTCTCTCTCCTCAAGATGGCCTTAGGGTACAATCCCCGCTTTCTTCATCTACAAGGGACAAAAATGGACAACCGTTTTGTTCAGGCTCACAAAGAAGCCCGCTGGGCGCTGTGGCTGACCCTTCTCTATCTTGCCGCATGGTTAGTGTGCGCTTACTTTCCTGGCTCTGAACAGGGCTTTACCGGCCTGCCGCGCTGGTTTGAGCTGGCCTGTCTTCTCACACCGCTGGTGTTTGTGTTGCTCTGCTGGGCGATGGTGCGCTTTATCTTCCGCGATATCTCCCTGGAGGATAGCGATGCAAAATGAAATTATCGCCGTGCTGATTGTCTATTTAATCGTCGTTTTCGGCCTCTCTTTCTACGCGATGCGTCAGCGCAGCAGCGGCACGTTCCTGAGTGAATACTTCCTCGGTAGCCGTTCAATGGGCGGCTTCGTGCTGGCAATGACCCTAACGGCGACCTATGTCAGCGCGAGTTCGTTTATTGGCGGACCAGGTGCCGCGTATAAGTTCGGCCTTGGCTGGGTACTGCTGGCGATGATCCAGGTGCCGACTATTTGGCTGTCGCTGGGCATTCTTGGCAAGAAATTCGCCATTCTGGCACGTCGCTATAACGCCATTACGCTAAATGACATGCTAATGGCACGCTATCAAAGCCGCGCGGTGGTGTGGATTGCAAGTATTAGCCTGCTGGTGGCATTTGTCGGCGCTATTGCCGTGCAGTTTATTGGCGGCGCGCGCCTGCTGGAAACGGCGGCCGGTATCAAGTACGAATCCGGGCTGCTGATCTTTGGCATTACCATTGCGCTCTACACGGCGTTTGGCGGTTTCCGCGCCAGCGTGTTGAACGACACAATGCAGGGCATGGTGATGTTGGTGGGTACGCTGGTATTACTGGTCGGGGTGATCCATGCAGCAGGCGGTTTACACAATGCCGTGGAAACACTGCAGCATATCGACCCGAAACTGGTCAGCCCGCACGGCGCGAACGATTTTCTCACCCCGGCATTTATGACCTCGTTTTGGGTGCTGGTCTGTTTTGGCGTGGTTGGTTTGCCGCACACTGCCGTTCGCTGTATTTCCTATAAAGACAGTAAATCGGTGCACCGCGGCATTATTATCGGCACCATCGTCATCGCGCTGTTAATGCTGGGAATGCATCTTGCGGGCGCACTCGGCCGCGCCGTGCTGCCGAATCTCTCCGTGCCGGATCAGGTGATCCCGACGCTGATGGTGGAGGTGCTGCCGCCGTGGGCCGCAGGTCTGTTCCTCGCCGCGCCGATGGCCGCGATCATGTCAAACGTCAATGCACATCTGCTGCAAGCCTCTGCCACCATCATCAAAGATCTGTGGTTAAGCGCGCAGCCGACTAAAATTCGTCATGAGCCACGTTTAAAGCGTATTTCCACCGTTACCACGCTGGTGCTCGGCATCTTAATGATGCTGGCAGCATGGCGTCCTCCGGAGATGATCATCTGGCTAAACCTGCTGGCCTTTGGCGGGCTGGAAGCGGTGTTCTTATGGCCGCTGGTGCTGGGCCTGTACTGGGAACGCGCCAATGCCGCCGGTGCGCTCAGCGCGATGATTGTCGGCGGCGCGCTGTATGCCGTGCTCGCCACCTTTAGTATTCAGTACATGGGCTTCCATCCAATTGTGCCCTCGCTACTGTTTAGTTTGCTGGCCTTTGTCGTCGGGAACCGTTTCGGTCGCCCCGCGCCGCAGGCTTCGACCCTTTCTGTTAATGAATAAAGAGTTACGTCATGCCATGGATCCAATTGAAATTGAACACCACCGGCGCGAATGCGGAAGATCTGAGCGATGCTCTGATGGAAGCGGGCGCGGTATCCATTACTTTTCAGGATACCCACGATACGCCGGTGTTTGAGCCGCTGCCGGGTGAAACGCGCCTGTGGGGTGATACTGATGTTATCGGTCTGTTCGACGCGGAAACGGAGATGGCGGACGTGGTTGCCCAGCTTGCCGCTCACCCGCTTTTGGGGGAAGGTTTCGCCCATAAGATTGAACAGCTTGAGGATAAAGATTGGGAGCGCGAATGGATGGATAACTTCCACCCGATGCGCTTTGGCGAACGCCTGTGGATCTGCCCAAGCTGGCGCGACGTGCCGGATGCCAATGCGGTGAACGTAATGCTTGATCCGGGCCTGGCATTCGGTACCGGTACCCATCCAACCACCTCGCTGTGCCTGCAGTGGCTCGATGGGCTGGATCTGGCAGGTAAAACGGTGATCGACTTTGGCTGCGGATCCGGGATCCTCGCCATCGCCGCGTTGAAACTGGGCGCCGCAAAAGCGATCGGGATCGATATCGATCCGCAGGCCATCCAGGCCAGCAGCGACAACGCCGAACGCAACGGCGTTTCCGAGCGTCTTGAACTCTATCTGCCGCAAGACCAACCCGCGGCGATGAAAGCCGATGTGGTGGTCGCCAATATCCTTGCTGGCCCTTTACGCGAACTGGCACCGTTAATCAGCGTACTGCCCGTTGCAGGCGGTTTACTGGGGCTTTCCGGTATCCTTGCCAGCCAGGCTGACAGCGTCTGTGAAGCCTACGCGCCGCTCTTTACGCTCGATCCGGTGGTTGAGAAAGAAGAGTGGTGCCGGATTACCGGTCAGAAAAAGTAATATTTAACGCGGCCAGCGGGCCGCGCTTTGCCGTACCTGCGCGCTGAACGGCCACATAGCAGCAAAAATGCCGGGTGGAAAATTGCGAGCCGCTTCGCAAAAACCAGCTATTTTGTGTGAAAAATCAGCAGTTCAGGCGCTTATTGACTGTCAAAAAACGATAACTTGCGTGAATTTATGCGTAATGTGAAATTTTTACCTTTTGCATAACCGCATGAAAAATATGAATTAATGACTTACATAGTGGCGCGTACTGGCTATTCCTTGATCTACAACAGAGGATTGCTCAAAGTTTGGCCTTTCATCTGATGCGAAAAATGCGTAATATACGCCGCCTTGCAGTCACAGTATGGTCATTTCTTAACTCATGCGCATCGGACACCACCAGCTCAGAAATCGCCTGATCGCAGCGCCCATGGCTGGCATTACTGACAGACCATTCCGGACGTTGTGCTACGAGATGGGAGCCGGTTTAACCGTATCCGAGATGATGTCTTCTAACCCACAGGTGTGGGAAAGCGACAAGTCCCGACTGCGGATGGTGCACATCGATGAACCCGGTATTCGCACCGTGCAAATTGCCGGCAGCGACCCGGATGAAATGGCTCAAGCCGCACGCATTAACGTGGAAAGCGGCGCCCAGATTATTGATATCAATATGGGCTGCCCGGCTAAAAAGGTGAATCGCAAGCTTGCAGGTTCCGCCCTGTTGCAATACCCGGATCTGGTGAAGTCTATCCTGACCGCGGTGGTTAACGCAGTGGAAGTTCCTGTCACGCTGAAGATTCGCACGGGTTGGGCTCCTGAACACCGTAACTGCGTAGAGATTGCCCAACTGGCTGAAGAGTGTGGTATCCAGGCTCTGACCATTCATGGACGCACCCGCGCCTGTTTGTTCAACGGAGATGCTGAGTACGACACTATTCGGGCAGTTAAGCAGAAAGTTTCCATTCCGATTATCGCGAATGGCGACATTACTGACCCGCTTAAAGCCAGAGCTGTGCTCGACTATACGGGGGCGGATGCCCTGATGATAGGCCGCGCAGCTCAGGGAAGACCCTGGATCTTCCGGGAAATCCAGCATTATCTGGACACTGGGGAGCTGCTGGCTCCGCTGCCTTTGGCAGAGGTTAAGCGCTTGCTTTGCGCGCACGTTCGGGAACTGCATGACTTTTATGGTCACGCAAAAGGTTACCGAATCGCACGTAAACACGTCTCCTGGTATCTCCAGGAGCATGCTCCAGATGACCAGTTTCGGCGCACATTCAACGCCATTGAGAATGCCAGCGAACAGCTGGAGGCGTTGGAGGCATACTTCGAAAATTTTGCGTAAACAGAAATAAAGAGCTGACAGAACTATGTTCGAACAACGCGTAAATTCTGACGTACTGACCGTTTCTACCGTTAACTCTCAGGATCAGGTAACCCAAAAACCGCTCCGTGACTCGGTAAAACAGGCACTGAAGAACTATTTTGCTCAACTGAACGGTCAGGATGTTAATGACCTGTATGAGCTGGTACTGGCTGAAGTAGAACAGCCACTGTTGGACATGGTGATGCAATACACCCGTGGTAATCAGACCCGCGCGGCGCTGATGATGGGCATCAACCGCGGTACGCTGCGTAAAAAACTGAAAAAATACGGCATGAACTGATTTTGAATCGGTGAGTTGTATTGATAAAAAGGCGCTAACCGGCATGGGAAAGCGCCTTTTTTATTGCCGGAAATGACGCTAAAAACCCTCCCTTTCCCTGACTTTTAAGAGAAACGGTTTCGTGTATATTTCCAACAAATGGTTGCAAGTAAGGGAGATACGGAATGATTCGAAAATATTGGTGGCTGGTCGCTTTTGCCCTGTCGGTTCTGATGCTGGATAGCTTAATCATGTTCTGGATTGAGTATCTCACTACCGAAATCGATAAATGCCGCAATATGGATTCCGTAAATCCGCTCAAATTAGTTAACTGCGATGTCCTGTAAGTGATTGCTTGTCGCGAAAAATCGCGAAATCGCAGCTATCACCCTCGATATAGCGGGGATTTAAATCATTTTGAGCCATCTTCATTCGATGCTAATGTCTCAGCCCTTTTCGCCAGTCCGATCGTAGCAATGCGTAACGCCCTAAGTGAATGAGTTGATGACACCATGCTGGATAGCCAATACGACTATATCCTTGTCGTTGTTTCTTTTGTTGTAGCCATTCTGGCTTCTTATACTGCCCTGAATATGGCAGGCCGTGTTTCCACCAATAGCGGCGTCTCATCATGGATCTGGCTTAGCGGCGGCGGCGTCGCGATGGGTATCGGCATTTGGGCGATGCACTTCATCGGCATGCTGGCGATGAACATGTCAATGAACATGCGCTACGAACCGCTGCTCACCGCACTTTCATTGGCTATCGCTATCGGCTCGTCGCTGTTCGCGCTTTGGCTGGTCAGCGCCCCCTCTTTACATCTGCGGCGGCTGATACCGGGCGCGGTGGTGATGGGATTGGGCATTACCGCGATGCACTATACCGGGATGGCGGCGCTTCAGGTCTCGCCATCGGTTGTGTGGGATCTCTACTGGGTCGCTTTGTCGGTAGTGATTGCGCTGGTTGCCTCCTTTGCCGCACTGTGGCTCACTTTCCGTCTGCGTCATCAAGCCACCGAAGTGGCGTTTAGACGCTTTGGCGCCGCGATATTAATGGGTTTGGCTATTGCCGGCATGCACTATACCGGCATGATGGCGGCCCATATCCCCCACCAGCATCTAACAGGCCACAACGGCTTTAACAATAATTGGCTGGCGGTGCTGGTTGGCATGATGGCCTTTTCGGTGCTGGGCATTACGTTACTGGTCTCGATGTTTGATGCGCGCCTGCAGGCACAAACTTCGCTGCTGGCAACGTCTCTGGCGGCGGCGAACCGCGAACTGGCGCGGCTGGCTTTACACGATACGTTAACGCGCTTGCCAAACCGCGTCTTGCTGGAAGATCGCCTTGAACAGGCCATTAATAAAGCTAACCGCGAAGGAAGCTACTTTGCGCTGATGTTTATGGACCTGGATGGCTTCAAGACGGTTAATGACGCCTGGGGCCACGATGTCGGCGATAAGTTGTTGGTCGCCGTCACCGAACGTTTGACGCAGAAATTAAAAGGGCAATATACCTTAGCGCGCATTGGCGGGGATGAGTTCGTCCTGCTGGCAGAAATCAGCGCACCGGACGAAGCGGCGACCCTTGCCAGTTCGCTGGTGCGGGCAATTGATAAACCCTTCACTATCGATCCCTATGACGTAATGGTGACGTTGAGCGTCGGTATTGCTATCTATCCCCACGATGGCAAGAACGAGCGCGAAATGATGTTCAATGCCGATGCGGCGATGTACCACACCAAACATATGGGTCGTAACGGTTATCACTTCTTTCAGCCATCAATGAACGCGCTGGCGCAAACCCAGCTACAGCTGCTGAACGACTTATGGATGGCGCTGGAGCGCCAGGAGTTCCGGCTGGTCTACCAGCCCAAATTTAACGCGCCGTCGGGACCGGTTATCGGCTTTGAAGCGCTGCTTCGCTGGCATCATCCTTCGAAAGGTGTGTTATCGCCGGATGTTTTTCTACCGCTGGCGGAGAAAACCGGCCTGATTGTGCCGCTGGGGAATTGGGTGGTGGATGAAGCCTGCCGCCAGCTCAGCGTCTGGCGCAGCATGGGCTATCTTGAGTGGTCAATTGCGGTCAATCTTTCTACCCTGCAGTTTGAACAGAGTTCGTTGGTGCAAACGATTCTTCAGGCGCTGAAAAAACATGACGTGCCGCCGCAAAATTTGATTCTGGAAGTGACGGAAACCACCGCAATGAACAATCCTGATGAGAGCGTGCGCGTGCTGACACAGCTAACGAATGCGGGCGTGCAGGCTTCGATTGATGATTTTGGTACCGGCTACTCCAGTCTGCTCTACCTGAAACGCCTACCGGCCTGCGAGTTAAAGATCGATCGCGCCTTTGTCCGGGAATTGAGTAAAGAGGGCGAAGATGCCACCATTGTGTCGGCTATTGTAGCGCTGGCAAAAACGCTGAATCTGAAAGTGGTGGCGGAAGGCGTAGAAACCGTGGAACAACAAACGTTTCTCACCGAGCTGGGCTGTAATACGCTTCAGGGATATCTGCTTGGCAAACCGGTAAGCGCAGAGTCTATTACCGCTTATGGAGAAAGTCTGGCGGTTTCTGAGCCTCTTCCCTGAAGAATAAACATGTAAATAAAGCGTCTACGGACGCTTTTAGTTTACCCCGGAGATAAATAAGATTATTCTTGTAAAAATAATCATCACAGACTTTTTCATTTAATCAATGGCTTAGTAAATGGGCCCGCCGTTTTTTATTTTACTCTCCATCTTTTCTGCATTTTCTATCCTGTGTAGTTGCCTTATCTCCATCATTTTTACAAACCACATACTTTGAGATTATTCACCGCAAGAAACCCTGACGGCGAATGATAAAATATCGCCTATCGATTCTGACCAGCTATCGCCATTATTGATATCGGGGATCGTTATTATTTCGAGGTAAGAGTATGAATAAGTTCATGTCCGTAGTATTGCTTTCGGCTTTTCTTGCCGGTTGTGCCCACGATTCTCCTTGTGTCCCGGTATACGATGATCAGGGTCGGCTGGTACATACCAATACCTGCATGAAAGGCACGACTCAGGATAACTGGGAAACTGCGGGTGCTATTGCCGGCGGCGCAGCGGCGTTGGCCGGTCTGACGCTGGGTATTGTCGCGCTGACCAAATAGCGAAGCGTTTTAAAAGCGCGGTTCGCCGCGCTTTTGCTTTATTAAAGTGCAGTGAATTTAGCATAAGTAAAATTTTGGCCCTGCAGACGGGCAAAATTAAAAATAAACACGTTTTATCCTTCTTTTGACGCTCTTCATTTTAACACTTCCGTTTTATTGCGTGACCCATTTCACAATGTTATCGCGTTCAATATATTGCTTATATTCACGGCGGCAACTTATTGATTAAACGACGTCATGGCGGCGATCTTTTTGCTCCATTTTGTGGCGCAGGTTGTATTTTTGCACCAACAAGGGGCAATGGTTTTATTTTTTCCTGTCTACACTCTGAATATTGCGCCGCCGGCTGCCAAATATAGCCATGCGCAAAACTGGCACTCCCTTTGCTTTAAAGAGTATGGCCATCGCCACAGACAGGTTCAGGCGTTTCCCGAACGCCTTCTATAACGATAAATTTTCGCCACACAGGATGCATTATGAAAAAGATGATGATCGCCAGCCTGGCCGCTGCCGGCGTACTGTTTGCTGTCGCAAACCAGGCGCATGCGGGAACAACGCTGGATGCCGTTAAAAAGAAAGGTTTCGTACAATGCGGTATCAGCGACGGCCTGCCTGGCTTTTCCTACGCGGACGCGAACGGTAAATTCACCGGTATTGACGTGGATGTATGCCGTGGTGTTGCCGCCGCCGTATTTGGTGACGACACGAAAGTAAAATATACCCCGCTTACCGCCAAAGAGCGTTTCACCGCGCTGCAGTCTGGCGAAGTGGATATGCTTTCCCGCAACACCACCTGGACCTCTTCCCGTGACGGCGGTATGGGCCTGTCATTCACCGGCGTAACCTATTACGACGGCATCGGCTTCCTGACACATAACAAAGCGGGCCTGAAAAGCGCGAAAGAGCTGGACGGCGCAACCGTCTGTATTCAGGCGGGTACCGATACCGAGCTAAACGTGGCGGATTACTTCAAATCCAACAACATGAAATATACCCCGGTGACATTTGACCGTTCCGATGAGTCTGCAAAAGCGCTGGAATCCGGGCGTTGCGATACCCTCGCTTCTGACCAGTCGCAGCTGTATGCGCTGCGTATCAAGTTGAGTAATCCGGCTGAGTGGATTGTGCTGCCGGAAGTGATCTCGAAAGAGCCGCTGGGCCCGGTAGTTCGCCGTGGCGATGAAGAGTGGTTCTCGATTGTTCGCTGGACGCTGTTTGCCATGCTGAACGCCGAAGAGATGGGCGTTAATTCGAAGAACGTCGACGAGAAAGCCGCAAATCCTGCTACACCGGATATGGCACATTTGTTAGGTAAAGAGGGTGATTTTGGTAAAGATCTGAAACTCGATAATAAATGGGCTTATAACATCATTAAGAAAGTCGGTAACTATTCAGAAATTTTTGAACGCAACGTCGGTTCAGAAAGCCCGCTGAAAATTAAGCGCGGCCAGAATAATCTCTGGAATAACGGCGGCATTCAATACGCTCCGCCAGTGCGCTAATCCGTAAGTGCTGTAACGGGCGCTACGCGTGTGTAGCGCCCAGCCCAGAGTCCTGGTTACTGAGGTTTTCTCTATGTCCCATCGCCGCCCAACCGTGAAAGGCTCGCTCTCCCTTTCTAACCCTGCGGTTCGTGCCTGGCTGTTTCAAATAATTGCGATTATCGCCGTGGTCGTCGTCGCGATTTATTTGATACACAATACGATTACTAACCTGAACAACCGTGGAATTACCTCCGGCTTTGCCTTTCTCGATCGCGCGGCAGGTTTCGGCATTGTTCAACATCTGATTGATTATGAGCAAGGCGACACGTACGGTCGCGTGTTCGTTGTTGGCTTGCTCAATACCCTGCTGGTTTCTGCGCTGTGTATTGTATTCGCCTCCTTCCTGGGGTTTTTTCTTGGGCTTGCACGGCTATCGGAAAACTGGCTGCTGCGGAAGTTATCGACTATCTATATCGAAACGTTTCGTAATATCCCGCCGCTGCTACAGATTTTCTTCTGGTATTTTGCTGTGCTGCGCAACCTGCCGGGCCCTCGCCAGGCCGTTAGCGCAATGGAACTGGTGTTTTTGAGTAACCGCGGATTGTATATCCCCTCCCCGCAAATGGGCGAAGGCGCGCTGGCGTTTGTCGGGGCGATCGTTGTCGCTGTGGTGACTATCATCGGTCTGTTTCGCTTTAATAAAGCCCACCAGATGAAAACCGGTCAGCTGCGCCGTACATGGCCTGCCGCCCTCGGGCTGATTATTGGCTTACCCTTGCTGGCGCACTGGATATTTGGTGCAGCGCTGCACTGGGAGATTCCACATTTACGCGGTTTCAACTTCCAGGGCGGAATGGTGCTGATCCCTGAACTTGCCGCGCTCACGCTTGCCCTGTCGGTCTACACGTCCGCGTTTATTGCCGAGATTATCCGTTCAGGTATTCAGTCGGTGCCCTATGGTCAACATGAGGCCGCGCGATCTCTTGGCCTGCCTCATCCCGTCACGCTGCGACAGGTCATTATCCCCCAGGCGCTGCGAGTGATTATTCCGCCCTTAACCAGCCAGTATTTAAATATCGCCAAAAACTCGTCGCTGGCAGCAGCGATTGGTTACCCGGATATGGTGTCGCTATTTGCCGGGACGGTGCTTAATCAGACCGGCCAGGCAATTGAGACTATCGCTATTACTATGTCGGTTTACTTGCTGATCAGCCTCTCTATTTCGCTGCTGATGAACATCTATAACCGCCGTATTGCCCTGGTTGAGCGCTAAGGAACTCTGATGACAAAAGCGATTCTGTCTCCCGCCACGCGCCCAACGCCTGCAGGCAGCAATGGCGCCGTGCTTTGGGTACGAAAAAACCTGTTTTCCAGTTGGTCAAACTCGCTGCTAACCCTGTTTAGCCTGTGGCTGATGTACGAACTGCTACCGCCGCTGCTCGACTGGACGCTATTCCAGGCGAACTGGGTAGGTTCTACCCGCGCCGATTGTACAAAAGCCGGTGCCTGCTGGGTATTTATCCACGAACGTTTTGGCCAGTTTATGTATGGCCTTTACCCGCACGATCAGCGCTGGCGCATTAATCTGGCGCTGATTATAGGTCTGCTTTCTATCGTTCCGATGTTCTGGAAAGGGTTGCCGCGCCGCGGGCGTTACATTGCCTGTTGGGCTGTGATCTACCCGATTGTGGTGTGGTGGTTACTGTTTGGCGGGTTTCTTGGGCTGGAACGTGTTGAAACCCGTCAGTGGGGCGGTTTAACGCTGACGTTAATTATTGCCTCGGTGGGTATTGCCGGTGCGCTGCCGCTGGGGATTTTGCTGGCACTGGGCCGACGGTCGAAAATGCCGGTGGTTCGCGTGTTATCGGTGATTTTCATCGAATTCTGGCGCGGTGTCCCGCTGATTACCGTCCTGTTTATGTCGTCGGTAATGCTGCCGCTGTTTATGTCGGAAGGGACCAGCATCGATAAGCTGATTCGTGCGCTGGTTGGGGTAATTTTGTTCCAGTCGGCCTACGTTGCTGAAGTAGTTCGTGGCGGCTTGCAGGCGCTACCGAAGGGGCAATATGAAGCGGCAGAATCATTGGCGCTGGGGTACTGGAAAACTCAAGGTCTGGTGATCTTACCCCAGGCATTGAAGATGGTGATCCCGGGGCTGGTGAATACCATTATTGCTCTGTTTAAAGACACCAGCCTTGTGATCATTATCGGCCTGTTTGATCTTTTCAGCAGCGTGCAGCAGGCCACGGTCGATCCCGCATGGCTTGGCATGTCTACGGAAGGCTATGTTTTCGCTGCTTTAATTTACTGGATATTCTGTTTTAGCATGTCGCGCTATAGCCAGCATCTGGAGAAGCGCTTTAACACCGGGCGTACACCGCACTGAGGATCCCCATGAGTAATACAACTATGCAAACTGGCGACGCGATGATTACGCTCGAAAATGTGAACAAGTGGTACGGGCAGTTTCATGTCCTGAAGGATATTAACCTTGATGTGAAACAGGGCGAACGTATCGTGCTTTGCGGGCCATCCGGCTCCGGAAAATCGACAACCATCCGCTGTATTAATCATCTCGAAGAGCATCAGCAGGGGCGGATTGTCGTTGATGGAATTGAGCTTAACGAAGATATCCGCAATATCGAAAAGATCCGTCAGGAAGTGGGAATGGTGTTCCAGCATTTCAACTTGTTCCCCCATCTGACGGTTTTGCAAAACTGTACGCTGGCCCCGATCTGGGTACGCAAGATGCCGAAGAAGGAGGCTGAAGCGCTGGCGATGCACTATCTTGAGCGTGTGCGCATTGCCGAACATGCCCATAAGTTTCCCGGACAAATCTCCGGTGGTCAGCAGCAGCGTGTGGCGATCGCCCGTTCACTGTGTATGAAACCGAAGATCATGTTATTTGATGAGCCAACGTCAGCGCTGGATCCGGAGATGGTGAAAGAGGTGCTGGATACCATGATCGGCCTTGCGCAGTCCGGGATGACCATGCTCTGCGTTACCCACGAAATGGGTTTCGCACGCACCGTTGCCGACCGGGTGATCTTTATGGATCGCGGTGAAATCGTTGAGCAGGCCGCGCCGGATGAGTTCTTTGCGCACCCGAAATCAGAACGTACCCGCGCATTTCTCTCTCAGGTTATTCATTGATCCTTAACGCTATTCAGGGCCACTCTTCGGAGTGGCTTTTTTTATCGCTTTTGTTACTGCTTTGTCTTTTAAGGTTTTTGACTTTTAGGTGGCGAATTACCGCTAGTGAATGTGCACGTACGTTACCGGTGGTTTGTATTGCTGGAGAGTAGAAAAGCAAAAGGCCCAGTCTTTCGACTGGGCCTTTTGCTTTATTTGATGCCTGGCAGTTCCCTACTCTCGCATGGGGAGACCCCACACTACCATCGGCGCTACGRCGTTTCACTTCTGAGTTCGGCATGGGGTCAGGTGGGACCACCGCGCTAGTGCCGCCAGGCAAATTCTTTTTAAATGCCGAACTTTAACCGTTATAACTGGTGCTGATACCCAGAGTCGAACTGGGGACCTCACCCTTACCAAGGGTGCGCTCTACCAACT